>CAWFVZ010000013.1:0-583047 GCA_963819355.1 uncultured Alphaproteobacteria bacterium
ATCGAAGCGTCTTCAAGTTTTCCGCAATCGCCTTGGCAAAGCCAAAATTCACACTGCCAATAAATCCAATGTTTCTATCATTATGATGTAACTCAACCGGAACCGCGGCCTCTAAGGTTGGCAACTCGCGTCCGAGACCTCAAGTAACGGCTCGTCATCGGGAGAATCGATCACGATCAATAACCGAGCCCGCATTGAAGCAAAATCGTCCGCGGCTGAGACTAGCAACAAAACAGATCGGTAATGAGCGCAGCGTTCCGATAGAGCGGCAGGATGACAAGCACATCTCTCACGGGGTATTGCTCGCAAAAATCTGAAGTGCCGCCTTCATTACGATCAAGATATATCCGTTCCTCCTTCATCGAGCACGCTCGCAAAGATCCCCATCAGCTAGCCCTTTAATATCTTTCGGATACAGCCGAGTGCAGCTTTCACCAGCGAGAATTGAGCCTTTCAATTGGGCCTCTGCTCCTTACGGCGGGTTCAGCGACAGCTAAATCAAGTCTCAAAGAACGATCGATGCCCTCAGACGAACGTTCGACTTCGAGCGCGCCTTCGAAAAGGTAGCTTCATAGTCGGAGGTGACAATGGTGTCAATTGAAGCTCTCTCACATACCTCTCGACACCCAGGCTCTTTTGTGGCGCGCCGTTCCGCGGCGGGGAGATGACCGATCGAACAACATGCCATCCGCTCGCTCGACGGCGTGTTGCAAGCGTCGTTCGACCCCCTCCCTCTCGCGTTGTGTGCTAAGTCATCGAAGTTCGAACTGTGGCGTGTATCGAGGCCGAAGGCCGTCCATCGGCCCATCGAAAGTGAAGGCCATGAAGGCGGACGGAAGGGTCCAGCCGCCATCGCAAAATCGGCCGCGCGTCCGCCTACCGCGCGCTTTTGAGGACGAGGCGGCTTGGTTTTGATGGTCATCAACAAGCTTCCTCACCCCCCCGCTGTGCTCGCCGGACAGAGAAGCGTTATGTCTCTCTCGTTGGTGCTCCGCGGCTCGTTGTGTTGCCGCTGCTGACGCTGGCCGGATGTCTTTGACGGTGGACCCGATTGCTGGGCCTAGTTAGTCCGACGGTCCGCGCATCGCTCTCGCATGGCACCGAGCGCTATTCCGCAATTCTGGGCACTACTCTCGAAATCTGCATTGATTTGATAATTGAATACCGTCTAAAAATATGGAGCGGGCCAACTCTGAGCGAGCTAATACGTTGCCGCGACAGAGAAACAAGGACGGAGGTTGTTCAATTACTATTGAGACCACCCTTGCAAAGCTCAGAAATCCCCGCGCGGGGCATATTGCGATCAGCTCGTCGGATATTAGAGCGTCGCGAGGTATGGTGTGCCTCAGAAGTCTATCTCTGTGCCATCCTGATCTTCGTGACATCTCGCGTCGTCGTCATCATCGGCCTTGCCTTTGGAACCTTGCTGGTAGAGGCCCAGACGCTAGGGAAATGGGATGCCGGAGACGCTTGGTATCATAGATTGCTGCGCTGGATCAGGTTGGTATCTCAGCATACTTCGCGACGGCTATCATTACAGCAGTGACGCAACTGTTGCCAGCTCTACGGTCTTCTATCCACTATATCCGCTGGTTTCCTACGCGGTAAAATCCTTGTTCGGTATCGACGAAAGGTTAGCCCTTTTGGCAGTGGCGAATGTCGCAGCGCTCATTGCCGCGCTTCTTTATGACGAAGCTCGTTAAGGACGATCTTGACGACGAGATCGCGCTTTCCAGCGTAGCGTTTTTTTGCTTTTTCCCTTCGTCACTCTTCCTTTCCGCAGGATATACTCAGTCATTGTGCCTCGTGTTCGTACTACTCAGCTTAATCCTTTTGGCCCGCAAGAAATTCGTGCTCGCGGCGGTCATAGCCGGATTTTCACTGGCGCGCGGTCAACCGGAATTGTGATGATCCCCGTGATCTTGTGGGAGATGGTGCGGGCAAACAGATTGCCTTGGTTCCACCTTTGGGCAGGATTGCGTTGACCTGCTTCCTGGCTGCGTCGGGCTTGCTATTTTTCATGAGCTATCTCGGGATCAAGTTTGGGCATCCGTTGGCATTCGCCTCAGGTCAGGCAGCTTGGCATGACGGCACGCTCATTGATCGATTCATATTCGCGGTGACATTGGGGCCGTTCTGGCACTCGAGCTGGCTCAGAACAGGTCCGTTTCTAGGCTTCCTGATCCTGGCGTTGTGGTCATTGCGACATTTGCAAATCTCTGTGTCGCTCTACGCGCTAGGCGTTCTTGCGCTGCCTATCTTACACTCGGCATCGGCGGAGCCCATGAATAGGTTCGTACTAATGTGCTTCCCGGCCTTTATCTCCTTGGGTATACTATGCAAAGGAAGGCAGTGGCTTGGTAGCTTGCTGATCGGCTTATTCGCGGCGCTTTTGCTTCTCTGCTCCGCGTTGTTTTCGCAGTGGTACTGGGTGGGCTGAAATGGGTGTGGCGAGTCGGTTGCGCGTCGGGTTCGACCGATCGGAGCCGTGTCGACTATCAGCGCTAGGCATCCACCGAAGACCATGTATTAAGCGCGTGCACGATAATGCCTGTGCTATCTGCCACTATGGCCTAGAAGACGGCTATCCGCACGCACGGGAATGGACCGCTTGACGACAGGATCGGACCATAACCTCCAGCCGACACACTCCTCGACGGAGAAGCTGAAGTCGTTCGCCCATTGGTGCTGGCACCGTTCGTTGTCATCCAGGATCTGGCAATCGAAGCCGTCGCGAGCTTGGTGCGCCGAAGGTCACTGGTGCGGGAACACTTACGGGGAGACGATCCTCTTTGCGATTCTGGCAAGGCCGCGGTCTACGTTCATTTCAATTCAAAAGGCGCTATTCACGACTACATTATCCATCAACTTCGCGAACTCATGGACGCGGGTTTTCGGATCACCTTCGTCTCAAATGCGCCGATTTTGCCGGAATCGAGCCGGGCGCTGGTCCGGCCGTTCTGCAAGAGACATCATCTGGCAATTCAACACCGGCTACGATTTCGGCGCCTACAAGGACGGTATCGCTTCGCTTGGGAATCTCGACCAGATCGACACGCTGGTGCTGATGAACGACAGCATCTACGGCCCGTTCTGGAAATTGAGTGAGACTCTCTCAGCGATCGAACAGATCCAAGTACGATTTCTGGGGCATCGTCAATTCGTGGGAGCAACAGCGCTACCACCTGCAGACGTTCTTCATCGTGTTCTTTGCCAAGGCACTGCGATCATCCGCGTTCAAGACGTTCTGGCGCACTTACCCGTACGTCAACAACAAGGGGTGGGTGATCCGCAATGGCGAGATCAGGTTGACGCAGGCTCTGGCGCAGCAACACCTGCGCTCTGGCGCGCTGGCAACATATTGGTCCGTCGCCGAAACGATGAAAGATCGGTTGGCCACATCTTTGTCAACGACGCGAACGCCTTTAAATCAGGCATTTCAGGCGCATCTGCAAATGCTGCTGCTGAGGGGCCGACCGATCAATTCCATGCATTTCTTCTGGGACGTGCTGATCTCCGACTACAAATGTCCGTTCATCAAGCGGGAGCTTCTCAAGGTCAACCCTGCGGGTATCCCGACTATCTCCCAATGGGCGGAGTTCATCGCGTCGAATACTCCATACGATGTCTCGCTGATCCGACGGCACCTCAAACCGTAGCGCGAATCAACTTCTAAAGACGGCCGAACAGAGCCCCTACAAAAAGCCCGATATTCTCGAGGGTGCTTTGCCGGTAAACGCCGGAACGCCGGATCAAACAAAGCCGTCGCAACCAAGGATGCGTTTCGCGCGTTGGCAAAATCGTCGAGCGTGGCCGCGTTGCCGGGCGTGAAAGACGCCCGCATCCTGCTCAACACCTTGAGATTCACGTCGTTCCACATCACGACGCGGCCCGTACCGAATGCCATCATCCTGATCAGGCGCGCCTTGAGGCCGATATTGGATCCCACCAAATTCGTGCCGTGCTGCCGGTATTTCAGGCTCGGCCACGGATCATAGTGCGCCAGACCCCCAACGCCCGTCACAACCTGATACGTCCACCAGTCGTGCGAGATCAATGCGGCATCGACCGGCGTCGCGCGCAAGGCCGCCAATGCCGCAGAGATTGAACACCATAGTGTTGCCACCGCCGATGTTCTGCACCAAGCGCATTCTGAAACGACCGGCGCACGCTTGAACAACGGTGAAAATCCCGCCGGCGAGCCGTCGCCTTCGATCAGTTCTGTCCGGGTAAAGTACAATGCCGGCTGATCGATCTGACAGCGCCCGAAACCATTCGACCGCCTTGGCGAGCTTTTCCGGAAACCAGATGTCATCCTGGTCGCTATAGGCGAACAGATCGCCAGCGATGTCATCACTGCGAACCAGCGAGACGAAGTTCTGCCAGAACCCCGTTGCGGCCCTGCCGAACAACCACCCGTTGCGGGACGCTGTTCGGCGAACCATTGAGATCTCGACGGTTCTGTCCGTCGAACCGTCGTCAGAAACCAGCAATTCCCAATTCGAATGGGTTTGCGCCCGATAGGATTCGAGCTGTTCCTGAAGAAATTCGGCGCCGTTTCTGGTCGCGAGCAGAATGACGACTTTAGGGCTTGCTAACGGCAACTGGGATGGTTCCTGATTGAGCCTCTCGCGGCCATCAACGTGGCCGCGCTGAGAATAAGCAGGCTCTCTTAGACCATCCATCTTAATCTTCAAATCGCGGATGAAAACCCCGCGGATTCCAGCCAAAATCGCGGACTGCCGGCGCGGGATCGAACACCATATCCTTTGCCATCCGGACGCCCATGGCCGCATTTGCATTGGGAAAGAACGGCTTCATCAGCGCAAATTCCAGCCGCCAGACAAACGGCGGCGCCGATATGATCCGGCGCGGCTTGCCCAGCGCGTCAAAAGATCCGGCCGACCATCTCACGATAGCTGATCGTCTCCCCGCCCGGCAGTGCATAGGTTTTGCCGATCGCTTCGTCGCTTGCGGCCGCCGCAATGGCGCCGATCGTCAGTCTTACGCATACACGGGCTGCCGCAGCCCGCCGCCATTGCCATCAAAGGCAGCATGCCGAACCGTCGAACAGCCGCGCCAGCCGCGAGACGTTGCCGTCGCGGCCCTCCGCATAGATCAGGGTCGGGCGCAGGATGGTCCAACCGACGTTGTAGCGCTCGCATGTGGCGATCAGCCGTAACCGGCATGAGGCCTCCACCTCGTCATCGCGCGGTTTGCCTGGGATATAGCCTGGCATGATCTGATGGGTGGAGGTGAAGCGATGGTAAATGCCATGCTTGATGCCAGGCAAGAAGGTGACTCTATCGTCGCGTCGAGGTGATCACCGGGGAGCGCCGGCGGCGACGGTGGACCAGCGATGAGAAGGCCCGGATCGCGGCGGAGAGCTTTGAGGAGGAGGCGAACATCTCCGAGGTGGCGCGGCGCAATGGCGTTTCCCGCGGAGTGCTCACAGTGTGGCGACGCCAGGTTGCGGCGGCGGTGGCCGGCAAAGCCCAGAACTTCGTGCCGATCCAAATTGGTGCCGAGAGCGATGTCGGGAGAGCTGGCGGGTCCGAGTATATTTCGTCGGTAGAGATGAAGCCATTAGAGATTGCCGCACCGCCGGCCAAGGTTTGTGGAGTAGTCGAGATCGAGATGAACGGGGCGCGCATCCGCGTCGAGCCGGGAGTGGATCCGGCGACGCTTTCGGTGGTGCTGTCGGCGCTTCGAGGGATCCGGTGATTGCGCTACGGTCAGACCTCAAGGTGGTACTGGCGGCCGAGCCGGTCGACTTTCGCAAATCGGTACATACGCTGTCGGCGCTAGTGAGCGAAGCACTGCGCGCGAACCCGTATTGCGGCGACGTCTTCGTGTTCCGCAGCAAGCGCATGGACAGAGTGAAGCTTCTGGCGTGGGACGGCAGCGGCATGGTGCTGGTAACGAAGTGGTTGCACCAGGGGCGTTTCACCTGGCCGCCGATCCGCGACGGTGTAGTGCATCTGAGCGCGACGCAGCTTGCGATGCTGCTCGACGGGCTCGAGTGGACGCGTGTGTCGCCCAAGCCTGTGAAGCAGCCGACCGTTGTCGGCTGAGGGGTGAGGATTTCGCTGGAGCACGGGTCGCGCGGATGTATCGTCTGATCATGGCGATTCGTCCCGACGCTCTCCCGACCGATCCGGCGGCTCTGACCGAGATGGTGCTCGCGCTTGACGCTGAGAACGAGAAGTTGCGCGTAGCAATGCAGACGCTCAAGGAGATGATCTTCGGGAAGCGCTCGGAGCGGCTTGCGGTGCTCGTGGACGAACAGCTTGCGCTCGAGCTGGGCGACCTTGAGGCCGACGCGACGCTGCCTGCGCCCGCCAACGATGATGTGGCTGTGGCGAAGCCACCCGGCAAACCGCGCAAGAAGGCGCGCCGCAACATCGGCGCACTTCCCAAGCATCTGCCGCGCTGCGAGCAGGTGCTGGAGCCGGGGGCAACCGCGTGCCCATGCTGCCAAGGTCGGCTCCACAAGATCGGCGAGGACGTCAGCGAGGTGCTGGACATCATCCCGGCGATCCTGCGGGTGCTGCGCACGATCCGTCCCAAATATGGCTGCCGCAGCTGCACCGATGGTGTGGTCCAGGCGAAGGTGCTGCCGCGCCTGATCGAGAGCGGTATGGCCTCGACCGCACTCGTGAGCCACGTGGTGGTCTCGAAGTTCGCCTGGTATCTGCCGCTGTATCGGCAGGTGCAAATTCTGGCCGGCCAGGGCGTCCATCTCGACCGGTCGACGCTTGCCGGCTGGGTGAAGCGTGCGGCCTGGTGGCTCAAGAGCCTCTATGAGCTCCAGCTGCGCACGATCCAGGCTGCGCCGCGCGTGTTCTGCGACGAGACGCCGATGCCGGTGCTCGATCCCGGACGACGTCGACCGCGCATCTGCCAGTTCTGGGCGCATGCGATGGATGACCGGCCATGGGGCGGCCCCTCGCCGCCGGCGGTGGCCTACGTGTTCGCCGACGGCCGCGGCACGGAGGAGATCGCCAGACAATTGACGGGCTTTTCCGGCATTCTGCAGGTGGATGGTTATGCCGCCTACAAGGCGCTCGCCCGCGGCCATGGCGGCGCGATCCAGCTCGCGTTTTGTCTTGCTCATGCCCGCCGCAAATTTGTCGAAGTCTACAAGACGACGCAGTCGCCGTTCGCTCGCGAGGTGATCGAACGCTTGCAGGCGGTCTATGCCATCGAAGCTGAGATCCGCGGCAGCAGCGCCGAGCAGCGGCTGGCCGCCCGCTGCACCAGGGCTGCACCATTGATGGCTGCGCTCAAGGCGCGACTGACCGAGATGGTCGACCAGCTCTTCTCCCAGTCGAAGCTGACGGAGGCCATCAACTACGCGTTCAATCACTGGGACGGGTTGACGCTGTTTCTCCGCGACGGCCGCATCGAGGTCGACAGCAATACGGTCGAGCGTTCCATGCGCCCGATTGCCATGGGAAGACGCAACTCCTTGTTCAGCGGCAGCGAAGGTGGCGCCGAGAGCTGGGCGATCCTGGCGTCGATCGTGAACACGGCAAAGCTCCATGAGCTCGATCCGCAAGCCTACCTGACCGACGTGCTGGAGCGCATCGCCTCCGGGCGAACCAAGAACCATCAGCTGCACGAGCTGCTCGCCTGGAACTGGAAGGCGGCCCGCCAGCGCACTGCGCAGGCCGCCGCGTGAGCCCACGTCGCCATAAAGCATCGTCGTCGATGGCCGCCGCCGCGATGCCGATTGCGGACCTCGAGCGATGGATCCAAGCTCGCGTCGATCAGCATCCTGCCGCCACCAATCTCCCCATGCTCGACGGTTACGTCGCCGCGATCGTGGCCGGACCAGTGTCGATGAGCCCGCTCGACTGGATCTGCCCGCTGCTCGCCATCGATGCCGATGCTTTCAACCACGGCGGTACGGCGGAGTTCGCCGCGATCTCCGCCGTCGCGCTGCGCCATAACGAGATCAGCCAGATCCTTTCGACCACGCCTGGCCAGTTCGCCCCGATGCACCGGCGCAAAATCAATGGCGACGTCGATCTGCGTCCCTGGTGCCAAGGTTTCTATGCCGCGATGCGGCTCAGGCTGCCGGCGTGGGCGCCGTTGCTGGACACCAGCAATGTCAATCACGGCCTGCTTCTGCCAATTCTGCTGCACTGTCGCGACGATCAGGGGCAGCCGCTGCTCGGACCCCCACAAAGCGGTGGCGAGACCCGGCGCGCCTACGCAGATATTCCACCGACCGTCGAGGCCATCCGCCAATACTGGACGCCGATCCGCTACGCGCGCGCCCGCTGATCACCGCAAACGTGGGAGCTCATACCGGTTACGATCAGCCGCGCCTCCCCCTCCGCAAGCCGATGCAACAGTTCACGCTCTACTTCGGATTCTATCTTGGTGACGATGCTTGTTAGGTGAAGGCAACGACCCGCTCGGGGCGGTCGCATAGATGTGCGGCAGCGCATCGGCCAACAGGCCAATCTCCGCGGTACAATATAAGGTCTCGAAGGAGGCGGCCCCAAGGCTCAGGCGTGGTGAGATTGGTTTCGATCTATCTAAGGATTTTACTACTACACCAGGAACGTCCCTGTGCTGTGGTAAGTATTGATATAAGCGGTCAGAAACGCATCGTTTGATGCGAAATGCCCGATCAGGTCCGGGTGCGCTTGTTCGTAGGCCCCGACGTCGAAGCCAGCACTGTTTCGGCCTTCGTTGACCCCAGCTGTAATGTAATGGCTCGCTCCCGCGTCATTATTTGCGCCGAAGGCGTTCATGAGGTCGGTGTACTGCGCGATATATGCCAATCCATCGAATGTTGTCGTTCTGCCTTCCGCCGAGCCATGACTGATGAAATGGGCGGCCCCGGCTTGTTCGTTGGCTCCGAACGCGTGGATAAGATCGCCATAGCTCGCAATATAATTCAGACCGTCGAACGTCGTCTTGCGACCTTCTTGATAGCCATCCTCAATAAAATGGAAAGCGCCAGCATCACTGTCCGCGCCAAACGCCCTGATTAGATCGGTATAACTAGCAATGTAGTCCAACCCATTAAACGTCGTCGTTCGATTCTCATTTAGCCCGTTGCTGATGTAATGAGCGGCCCCAGCGTCCTCGACGGTCCGTAACGTGCCGGCACCATGGAACGCGCTGATCAGATCGCTATAGCTTGCAATATAGTCTAAGCCATCGAATTTCTCGACGCGCTGCTCGCTCGGCTCCCTCGCGTTGTACCAGGCTTGCATCGCCTGGGTGTTCGTCCCGAATGCCTTGATCAAATCAGGAAAGCTGGCTTCAAAGTTTTGAAGATCGATAAAATGATTAGCCCCCGAGGCTGTGCTCGCATAAGTTAGATCGTTGGGGTGAATCTGATGTGGCGGGTCCGGCGCGACGCCTCCGACAGGGCCGATCGCTTTGACGACGGATGCGATCGCAAAAGTACCGTCCAAGAACTGCAAATTCTCCACGCCAGTCAGCGTGTCCGTGCCGTCTGGCGACCCACTTCTCTGATCGGCAACCGTGTAGGTCTGCGTCGCGTTGTTATAGCTGATCAGATAGTTTGCGAGCGCACCCGAATAGACCGCAACGTCGGTTCCGGAACCACCTATGAGCGTATCGTTGCCGCCACCGCCGATCAGCGTGTCGTTGCCGTCGCCGCCGTTGAGAATATTCGCAATCGCATTCCCGACCAAGGTGTCGTTGCCGGAGCCGCCGATGGCATTATCGATATATGACCGCGGGTCATTGTTATACAGATACGCGTTGTAGATATTTCCTGCCGCGTAATGACCATCACCGAGATAGGCCAGTTGCGCAGTGGACGTCACCGACGACGCGCCGGGATTGAGATTGATCGTTACGCCCGTCGTGTAATTCGACAGATCATAGGTATCGATGCCGCCGCCATCCCAGATAGTCTCGAAGATGCGGTTTTCAGAACCTCCGGCACCATCCCCAGGCGCCAGCTGTGCAACTCCATTGATGAACTCCTGCCCAGTCGTCGGGCTCCACGAGTAGACAGTGTTCTCGCTATGAGTTGAGTAGTTCGCGCCATAAAGGGTCTGAAACGCAAGAATGTCATTCGCCATGTAGGTTTGCGAATAACCATAATCCTCGTTGGTGAGGTATCCAGTATTCGCAGCGCCGGCATAACTGCGATAGCTCATGACGGTGTATTCAAGGTCATCATGGGCGGTCGGTACCGCGACGTTGGCGACGCCGTCGACCGTATCGCTGTGCTTGAGCCCGAAAGAGTGTCCGAGCTCGTGAAGCGCATCCATGAAGTAGTAATTGCCAAGAGCGGCTTGGGAAAAGTCGTAATCAGTTCCAAACCAGGCGTCGCCGCCCTCCGTGTAGGTCGGATCGGGAAGGTATGCCCACGACGTTGGATTGGCGACCGGCGACTGCGCCACCATGATATCGGAGCTGCCGGACCCCGCAAAAACGATATTTGCGTTGGTATAGCTCGCGATTAGCCCGATGGCGTACTGGACGGCGGATTGAAGGGGTGCAGAAACAGGCGAAAAGCCGGGGTCGTCAGCTTCACCGTAACCATAGCCGGCGGCGTAATAGCTTGGGGAGGTCGGAAAACTATAGGTGATCGTACCCGACCACTTGGTTCCTCCCAGGAGGCCGTCGATCTCGGCGTTATTGGTTGCGACGACAGATACAACGCTGGCCACTTGAGTTTTCTCCAACTTTCCCGCGCCGACCGCGAATGTGACAGTCTGGCGATTCTAGTTGGATCAAGTATCTATTGCGTTACGACGGATGGTTGCTTTCAGGTCACCAAAATTCGGGTCACGAATTCAAAAACGAACCAATCTGAATTCGTCTCAAATGCCACTGGCTTTCTTGAGAGCGAATCCTCAAAGGGCAAAATGAAGCCGCTAGCCGCTTGGCAAACCCTCGCGACATTGATGCCTCCGAGGCTGCTGATTTGTGACCACCGACCCCGGCCTGCGGCTCGCGCTCCCGCCCGCTACATCCTGAAATTCATGCCAAACTTCAACATTTGAAGGTTTGGGGAAACGGTAACCACATTTGGTACCGAAACGACGAATTTTCGGTTGGCCATCACGACGTAGTCATACTCAAGTTTTGCAGTCCAGGCGCTGCCAGGAAACGCGTATTCAACCCCTGCTCCGATCAATTCACCCCCGTTTGTACTGGACACGAACGACGTCGTCGTAGTCAGTGCAGGAGAACTGAGCGCAAGGGTCTGCGTGACCCAGCCGTAACCGAATTTTCCGAATACCAACACATTGTCGAAGGTATAGCCGAGCCGGACTCCGACACTCGCGGTCCAATTCCACTGAGCGGTCGGTCGAACGATGTTTACTGGACCCGGCGCAGCTGTAATCGATCTGCTTTCACTCATATAATCAGCGTCAGCCTCGACACCGATGACGAGTGCTTTGATCTGGTAGTTATAGCCACCTTGGAGGCCGCCGATGAAGCCGACGTTCGTTGTATTCCAATCACCAGCGAAGGCAGAGGAAACGCGTTGTGTGTTCCAGCCCGCGCCCAAATTGTATCCGAGATAAAACCCAGTCCAATTGATTGCGGTCGACGCGGCATATCCCGGATACGGCCGTGCAGGCAGATCTGCCGCGTGTGCAGAAGCAACGAACGAGGCTGCTGCGGCAACCAAAATAATTGCCTTTGGAAGTGGTCGCATCCTCGTCTGCCCCGGTTAACATCTGCGGTCAGTAATGGCTGGTTATGGTTAACCGGGAGTTAATATTCTCCTCACAGAGGTCGCGGCCGCCTGAGCTCGGCGAACAGACCGATGAGGTGCTTGGCGAGTTCGGCTTCAGCACGAGCGAGATCGCAGAGTATGAAGCAGCGCAAAGGTGGTGTGATTCAAAGCGTGGATTTCGCTGCTAGAGAAACCCCAGATTTGCTGTCAGGATAGTATTCGGCCGGGCTACCGTTTCGCTTTGCGCAAACGTACGCCCGCTCCCCCACCGTTTTCTGCGATGAATTCGACGCCGGCCTTTTCGAAGCGCAGGCTATTTCCACCAGTGCATCGAGCCTGATATCGACTGCCTGCCATCAGCCTCCATTCGCTTAATGGTTGTCGAATCGGAAACGCTCAGCAGCTACGTTGCGACTTCGGTCTGCGACCAACCTAAATGAGCCCGAGCGCCACGAATTTGAGCAGGGCAAGCAATAGCATCTTGTATCAACTTACCTTAGATGTTGACATCGTGCTATGATTACACTATTAGTATCAACAAATTAACGTAACAGAACAATCCCAAGCGACTGCACCATTTCGGTGACCGGCGGAGCTATGCCCAAGATCGGAAAAGACGTCGCAACCGCCTCGTAATGCACCTGAAATCTGATTTATTTCAGAAGGAACAGCCAAATGACCAAAACGACACACTTGACCGACGCCATTTCATCGGCGGATCGGACGCCCGGATCATCATGGGCAAGGACGAGAAAGCTCTTTTTCGGCTCTGGAAGGAAAAACGGGGCGAGGCGGCCCCGCTCGACCTGTCGGGCGTCCTGATCGTCCAGCTCGGCCTGGTCACCGAGGACCTCAACCGCCGCTGGTATGAGCTGAACTCCGGCCATCGGGTTGCTGACATCCAGCGCCATGCGGTCCACCGAACCATCCCCTGGATGGCCGCCACGCTGGATGGCTTGGTCAAGGAAACCCGCGCGGTCTTCGAGGCCAAGTTCATGTTGCCGTGGTCGTTCTCGGAGGAGGCCGCCGCCGAGAAACATATGGCACAGCTCCAGCACAACATGCTGGTCGCCAACACCACGACGTCCGTGCTGTCGATCATCACGGGAGGGGGCAAATGGATCGAACTCAAGATCGACGCCGACCCGATCTACCAGACGATTTTGATCGCAGCCGAAAAGGCCTTCTGGCGAGCGGTCAAGACCGGCGAAGCCCCCGTGCTGTTCGATTGCGAACCGCCAAAGCCGCGGATCGAAGCGGTCCGCGTGGTTGACATGAACGCCTCCAACTCATGGGCCGAGTTTGCAGGGCTGTTTCGTGACACCCAAGATGCTCACACCGATCACGAGCGGGCCAAGAGCGAACTCAAGGGGCTGATGCCCGAGGATGCCAAGGAGGCAATGGGCCACGGCATCCGAGCCAAACGCTCGAAGTCCGGCGCCGTAAGTTTCGATCTGGTCGAGATGGAGGCTTCCCATGCATCGATCCAGTGAATGCGTCGCAGCTATCGCTACGGCCTTGGCGAAGGCCCAGATGGAGCTTTCCAATCCCGAAAAGGCGATGGTTGGGACGGTATTCAATACCCGCTCAGACAGTCCGCAAAGCTTTCGCTACGCTTCATTCTCAAGCGGCTTGGACATCATCAGAAAGACCTTGGGCGGCCAGCAAATCGCCGTAGCTCAGACCACTGAAATTGATCGCGCCAGCGGCACAGTCAATCTGACCACCGTCCTCATGCACACGTCAGGGGAGTGGATTTCCTCGGACTGGCCGGTCTGTCAACTATCGGAAACGTCCGCACCCCGCCGGATGGGTGCAGCGCTGACCTATGCGCGCCGCTATGCGCTGTTTTCGATGGTGGGGATCGCAGGCGAAGATGATCTCGATGCACCGGACGTTGTCACTAGTCCGCCTTCCAGAGGGAAGGACGTCGGTAGTCATGCCGCCACCAACTCCAACTTGCGGCCAGCACTGAACCGTTCAAACCAATCACGAGCCAAGGAACCAACGATCCCGCCAATTCAGCAAAAGCTAGCGGCCGAAGAGTCGGCCGCCATCAAAGCGCAACTGATTCACGAAATCGAAACGCTTCCCGCAACTGACCTGGAGCTTGGGGCAATCGCCATTCTGAAAACCAAAAACCGCCTGTCATCGGATGATGCCAAGCTCGTCGAGGAAGCCTTTTCGAACAGGATGAAGATGCAAGGCGACGCAAAGGAAGCGTCAACCATCGACGAGCCTAACCCCACGCCGCTCGAAGCGATGACGCCCGAGCAGCTCACGGTATCAACGACACCCGCAAAGCAGCGGCCAAGGGGACGTCCTCGAAAAACCACGGCACCGATCGAAAAAGTGCCCGACATTGTGCCGATGCCGAAAGCTGATGATCCCGTCTTCTTGGACAAGACGGCCGCCAGCGAATCCAGCAAGCGAGATCTCAATGCGACGGCCGGCGTTAAAATTGACAAGAGCGTGCTCACGTTCGGCGAGATTCGCCGCTATCGGGATAAAACGCACTTGCGGTTTGTAGCCTTGCAGCCCTGTTTGCTATGCGGCCGCACCCCATGTGACCCCCACCACCTTCGATTTGCCCAGCCGAGAGCGATGGGACGTAAGACCAGCGATGAATTCGTGGTTCCCTTGTGTAGAAACCATCACCAGGAAAACCATCGAACGGGCGACGAAGTGTCCTGGTGGAAGCGGCGGGGTATCGATCCTCTGCCAGTGGCAAATGGACTATGGGGCATCAGCCGCGGCATTCGGGATAACCAGAACTGAAAATGCTTATAAACCTGCAACTGCACCTATTTCGAGTCAGGCTCTTTTGAATTGCGGACGAAATCCCCTTGGGTTCCAGCCAAAATCTTGGATTGCGGGCGACGCGTCGAACACCATGTCCTTTGCCATGCGATTGCCCATTGCGATGTTGGCGTTTGGCAAGAATGGCCTTGCCACAGCGAACGCGGCTCTCCACAACATAGGCGGCAACGAAATAATCCGTCGCGGCTTGCCCAGCGCGTCGAAGATCCGGCCGACCATCTCGCGATAGCTGATCGTCTCCCCGCCCGGCAGCGCATAAGTCTTGCCCTTTGCCGCGTCGCTTGCGGCCGCGGCAATGGCTCCGATCGCCAGGTCTTCTGCATGCACGGGCTGCCGGAGCCCGGCGCCGTTGCCCATCAAAGGCAGCATGCCGAACTTTCGATCAGCCGCGCCAGCCGCGAGACATTGCCGTCGCGGCCCTCCGCATAGATGATGGTCGGGCGCAGGATGGTCCAACCGACGTTATAGCGCTCGCATGTGGCGATCAGCCGCCTCTCCCCCTCCGCAAGCCGCTGCAGCAGTTCGCGCTCCGACGCGACCTCGAATCTATCTTGGTGACGATGCTGGTGGAAGTGAAGGCGACGACGCGCTTCAGTGCCGTCGTATAGATGTGCGGCAGCGCATCCGCCAGCAGGCCGATTTCCGCCGTGCAATACAATGTCTCGAACGAAGGCGGCTTCAAGGTTTCGGGCGTGGCGAGATCGCCCTGGAGCCACACTACTCCGTCACTGCGGTGCTGCGCCCGGGACAGCGCCAGCGGCGTTTCGCCGGACCTGACCAGATGCTCGACGATATAGCCTCCCACGATCCCGGTGGCGCCTACAACGAAACTCTGCATCTCGATCAACTCACTGCGGCGGCGCGTGTCGGCGGCCTTCACAACACGCGATCAGGATGTCCTATATCGGTCTATCTGCCTTACGCGATCGCCGCCCGCATCGACGGCCAGATTCCGCCTGAGCGCTGATCTACCGGCCAGTGTAAGCCGCGAAGGGTCCATATAACCGACCATCGGCCGAGCTATACGATTTGTGCCATGGCGTGGCTCACCGGTATTAAGAGCTAATCGAACACATGACGCCGCCACCTACCAGGATCCGGGTTTACCTTGGGGATGCTAGGGGCTGGACGTGCGAGACTTTCGTCCAGCATCAGCATAGGGGCTACTCGCCGGTTGGAACCCGTTATGACTCGAGGCGCAAAACTCGGCCTTGACGGCTCGCCATAGACGAGACTCCGCAGCCTGATGCTGGACACCCCGCGAACACGTCACCGGGCTAATGCGTCTTGCCCCCCACTTGTCTCAGAGATTTGACTATGATGTGCGTCCAAGATCCAGATTTGCTGGTATCTTGCGCCGTTTGCGTTCTGCCAACGCGAGAATCACGCGGTTTTGTTTGTGCGCTCGCTCTTGTAAACCAGCGCCGTTAAGCGGCACGCCTCTTGAAGACCACTCCTGCATTCAATCCCAGTCACGACTCCACTAGGTTGATATTGCGCCATCGCAATTCCAGCTGCGCCGCTGGCCGTTGTCATTCTGTGAAGAACGACCACTTTCCCTCGCGTTGAAACGATGAAGCTCGCTCCTTCATCCACCCACCCGGATTGGCCCGCTCCACCGTTTAAGATTGATGCAATCTCAGCGGACTCGCCGCGTAGTGATGCTCGTGGGATTGCGTGTTGAAGAAGCGTTTGTAGCGTAAGCGATCCCGCCTCCCGGGGCCGTTAAAGGCCTGGAATGCAACGCCCTCAAATGAGTATTCAGCATGGAGGGATGGCGTGTTGAGGATATATGTCTCGCTCGGCGGCGCTCTGTGCTAAAGAAATGGGCTTGTTGTAATGCCGTCAAAGAAACGGTACACGTTCGTCGTTGTCCGGTTTTGCGTCAGGCGGAGCCCACGGCGCGCCTTCGTCATGGTGATGTCGGCAAGGTTGCCCTGATTTGATCGGCCTCAGCTGTCGACAGTGTGTAGAAATGATCACCAGTGGCAGTATCGAAAAAGCGCTCCGCGCTGAGATTTCGAATAGTGTGGTCGGGACGATTGGCGCGGGTACGGTGAGCGTCGCGCGCAGGTTGGGACGCATCGAAAATGACCTTGACGCCATCGCCCGTATGAACGCCGTCGAGCTGGGCGATGGTCGTCCAGTGTGTGCCGTTGGCTGCGCCATCCGGGTCAATTTGCAGGATTGCGCCCGTCCCACTCGGATTTTCCAGCACCCGGACAAGATGATCGACCGGTTGGCCGCTGCCCGCCGAGAGCAATGCCGAGAAATCGAAGGTATCGCCTTCGGCCGGATGAATATCCCGCTGTTGCCCTGATTGTAATCGAGAATGTGATCGACGATCCCGGACCCTGGCTGCGCAGGAGTGAGCGCGGTCAGATCGAACACGAACGTATCTGCGCCGGCACCTCCCGCCAGCGTGTCACTGCCGCCGTGGCCGTTGAGGGTGTCGTTGCCGGCGTATCCTGAGAGAATGTCGTTGCCGGAGTTCCCCTGCATGTTGTCCGGCCCGGAAAATAAATCGGAGGGTAGCGCAGGATTTACAGATCGAAAGAGGCTGAGGGGAGTAAAAGCGCTGGCAGCATCGCTCCAAGTTATCGCCACGGGCGTGTCGAATGTCACGGACGCGAGTTCTGTTTGATCCCGGAAGAGTCGAACGGCGTAAAAGCGTCTATCGACGTATACGAACCTGAATACGAATGACAGGTCAACGTCAGAAGTGAAGGTCACGACCACGCTACCGACTGGCGCCAGCCCGTAGGGGCTACTGACGTACTGCACCACACGTGGTGCGCCACGGGCACAAAAGGCACTAAAGACAGTAGAAGATCCAAAAAAATCATCGCTGGAAAAACCAGTACCGGTGAGCACTTGGACATTGGCCATGGGAAGAACCTTTAGTTAGAACAGCTGGAAACTAAATACCTAGAAGCGGTGGAGGCTATCTAACAGCTCGGCGTGTAGCTCGCCAACTGATTAAGCGTCGGCGCCGTCCCGTTCACGGTATCATCGTCGCCGGCAGTTCCGGTAACGGCGTCGGACCCAGTCGTGAGCTTGAAATTGGCCATCGTTGAACTCCCTTTAAAATCTGAACGTGCGATCACGTCCGACTTGTGGCTTAGGTGGTGTCCAGGAGCCGGTTACTTTGCACCAGCTCGCGTTCGGAACCGACGCCGTCGCGTATCGCAAGAGCTTCAAACGACGGACCTTATGACTGTGCTTCAATGTGGTCTTGTTATTACGCGCCAAAATCTTGTTGTCCTGAGCCAATTGGGCATGTCGCACGATTTCTAGCAGGCGACGTTGCTGTTGCTTCACGCATTCGAACCGACACCCGAGGTCAGCGTTTTCTCAGTTTCGAAATCATCATCGAGCGCGGCCCGGTCGCAGTTCGTAGCATCCTGCGTGTGAGGCCACCCGGATGTGGCGCGGGACTGAACGGGCGAACTTGGAGAAGGTTCCTACGATGAGATTGAGCCACGAGCCGTGCTTGGGGTGAATGTGCGTTCGAAGCGTCCAATCGGTCGAGCGGCGAGCCAAGCTCTGGTTTCTCTCGAGATGTGCGCGGAGGCTTTTTTGGGATACTGGACGGCTAGTTTCGTCCAGCATCAGCATTAAGGGGGATCTGCTCACCAGCTTGACCTTTTTGATACTCGACGTGCGGCAGAACTGGCGCTTGTACGGCCCCCAAAAGAAAGCGCGAGAGGTCCGCAAAAGCCTGATGCTGTAGCCACAAAGCCCCGTAAGGCGTCAGATGATGTTGATCTTTGTAAAAGGTTTGCGCGCCGTCGCTTAGCGGACAAGAATTGCCATTGCAAAGGTATGGCCATGCATCAAAGAAAAACACTTGCGTTGGATGACTGGCTTCGATCTGTCTAAGAACTTCTCTGGTGAACGCATGCGTGTCAGGATCAACGATGACGTTCATCTTGGAGCAATCAAAGCGGCCTAAGAAGGCGGGGCGATCAAAGCAGGCCGAGGGCGGATTGGCGACCAAGGGCCCATTGCCCATCAAAATGACTTTGCGACCATTCGTCAAAAGTAGATCGACCGTCTCTTTCATTTTCGTGGACCACAGGAGCTGCGCCTCCTCTTGGTTCAGCTCGCGCGGTTCTGCATCAAGTTTATACCGTCTACCAAAACCTCTTGCCATTCCGACTTCCCAGAGGCCGGCGAGTATCACGACGCGAGGGTTGTCCTGCGCCACACGTGAGAGCCAGTCGTATTTTCCCCCGATGCAATCAGCGGCTTTAGCCGAAGCATCGGCGGGACTAATGCCTACAACAAACGGACAACCGGGCACCATTGGATACTGGCTTCCACGCAGGTGCGTCTGTTTCAAGGTCTCTGCAATTGCCGGGGCATAGTGACTGGCGTGGCTGTCGCCGACTAGGACGATGTCCGGGTGACTAGTGAGGCAAAGTCCGAATCCTCCTTCGCAAGCGGGCCGCGATACTCGCTCCATGATCCATGGATCCGAAAGCGGTGGAATTTGTGGTCTGATCATTGTCGATGCGGCCACGCCTGCTACGACCAGAAGCGCAGATAAAGAACCCCAGGCTAACGCAAAGCGCAGACGGGTTTCAGCAAGCCCACGCCGGTATCTTTGCTCAACGAAGTGATGGAGGGGGATAGCTGCCAGGACGGATGCAATGACCAGTCCTATCTTTTCAGATTGCTGTATCTCATTGAAACGCCAGTATTGGTAAAAAACGATGATGGGCCAGTGGACTAAGTAGATGGAGTAAGAAATCCGGCCTGTGTACACGGCGACTGGATTATTCCAAATTTTCTCAAGGGAAGGAGCCACCCCCCCATAGATCATGAAAGCTGCGCCTACACAGGGAATAATTACAAGCGCGGTTGGCGCGTGCGGTCGGAACGCGATTATGGACGAGATCACCAGACAGAGTCCGATGGATGAAAGCGCATAGCTTAATATTTGACGTTTTGGTGCGCGCTCTAGCCAGACCAGCAGGGCCCCTACTACGAACTCGAATACACGAAACGGTGTCAGGAAAAACACGGCATCTTGGTCAATCTTGAAGTATGCGGCTGCAGCGATAAAGCTCAGAGCGCCAGCCAAAGTCAGTGCTGTTGGGACAAATTTGTTCGCAAACTTCGAAAGAAAATAGAGCGCAAGCGGCCAAAAGAGGTAAAATTGCTCTTCCACCGACAATGACCATGTGTGCAAGAGCGGCTTAAGATGGTTATCCGCTGCCCAATACCCCAAATCAATCCAAAAGAAGATGTTTGAAGCAGACAGAGCCGTCCACACAGCTGATTGAGCAAACTGCTTGAAGTGATCTGCGGCAAGCAACAGGGAAGAAAGGAGGAACGTGACCAGGACTGTGACAAACAGAGCGGGGAATAGCCGTCTCGCCCGGTTTACGTAGAAATTTCGAAAGGAGAAGACGCCTAGTGCAATCTCCTCTTCGATTTTTCTTGTGATCAAATATCCGCTGATCACGAAAAATACATCGACGCCCACGTATCCGCCGAGCGCTGTATGAAAGCCAGCGTGGAAGAATACAACTCCGAGAACGGCTATGGATCTGAGAACGTCGATGTCTGGACGGTATTTCAAGGTCACTCTCAAAGCAGATTTCGCGGCTGGAGTCGGATTAAAGCGCTTCATCTCATCTGACGCCACCCTACGGGAATCACGATATATTCTGCCGTGATGACTAAATCGAGGCTGGGCATGGAGGCATCGCGACTATGCGACCGCCCTGTGCGCTCCAAGAACCGTGACGCGCCCAACTCCGAGATCGAGAAGCGCACCGTGACGAAGTCGACCGAGACCTGGGTCAGGGAGTTCAACGAGGCTGTGGTGCCCTGGGGGCCGATCTACGCCATCGACCAGATGTTCGAGGATGCGCAGGTCAAGCATCTCGCATCGCGCAGGACGTCCCGAATGCGGAGGACCGTCACACTTCCGAACCGTCACGCTGTCGCGCACGCTGAGCAAGATAGCGGCGCGGCCGCCGGAATTCGGCGAGCAGACGGATGAGGTGCTCACCGAATTCGGTTTTGATAGAGAAGAAATCGTAACCCTAAAGGCTGCAAGGGTCGTGTGAGCTACAAACAAATGCGAGAGAAGCGAGATAAAAAACGAGCCCCGCAGTCCGGTCTCGCTGCGCGTTATCGCAATGCTTTCTCGCCCGCAGCCCGGAGATCAGCTGACGCAGGGCGAACCGCCGGCTCTCGGGTTGGCGGTGGCTCATTGAGATCTCGAGCCCAGGGAGCACCAGTTTGAACGCTAGACCCTGAGGAAAGTTGATTTGACCCCACGCAGGACGCAAGCAAAACGCTCGCTGCAACCGACACTGCGATCCACCTGAGGCCCTTGTGTTTATCGGCATTTGACAACCCGTCCATCAAAGTGGCGGCTTTGGCAATCGGCCTGACCGGGCAGAAAGGCAATGCTGACTTGCTCCTACCATCTCTCAATACCTGACCTGTTTCTAGGACGGAAGCCCATTCGGCTTCGAGGTGGCAGTACGATCCATTAGCGGGGTGCGGGAAGCTCGCACCTCAACTGAATGAATTCGGTTTAAACCACGACATCCAAACGGTTTCGGTGCTGACGAGCTGGTGAAGTAGCGCAGGTGGTGCAGTGCACGCTAATTTTATGCTACGCGAGCTTCGGCCGCGGCGTCCATCCGACGCCGGCCCAGCAGGCCGCCGATCACCGGCCAGAAAAGCAACAGGATCGCCAACGTGGTGATCGAACCGAGCCAGCGTGTTCGACCAGAACACCTTCATGTCGCCGCCGGAGCCGATCATCGACGTCCAGAAATGCAGGCCGGCAGCATCTGAACGAGGTTTGCCGACCAGCCGTGAACGAGCCGGCGCAAGCGGCCGCCGCCCCCGGGCCCTGCCGCGCGCCCCGTCTTGCCTGGCGCATCAGCTTGCGTGTCGGTCAAGCCCAAGACCTTGCTGGCAAGCAAGACCTTCCTGGCAAGAGAGCCGCCGTGGGTCGGGAAGATGAGCTCAGAGACCGTCGGACGCGCCGCTCTTCGGCGTCGAGCGCGGCACGAAGGGCGCGAACGACGTGTTGGCCGTGGTCGGCACCGTCAGCTTGCCGCCGGCGTCCGCTGGCGCAGCCGCCGTTGCCGGCGAGCCTGCCGGTGCGGTCGTCCCGTCCGGCCGCTGGAGCGCGAGCACCTCGCTGCGATCCCCGTTCTTGAAGGTCACCTCACGCGCTTGGACCAGGCTCAACGACCAGCCCGCACGCGATTCACCCTGGCGCATGCGGATGACCTTCTGGTCGGTCTGGTCCAGCAGGATCGCGATCGCATCGCCCTCGCCGACCACAGCGCCGACCAGCACAAGCGGCGGCGGCCCTTCGACCGGCTTCGGCGGCGGCGCCCTGGTCTCTTCGACCGGCTGCACGGCGACCGCGCGCGGCGGCGGGCGGCGCGAGAACGAGAAGATCGGGCGCTCCTCGGTCACGGTCAGCGCCGACAGCGGTACGGACCACAACGGGTTGCCGCGGGGCGCCGGCTTGCTCGCAGCCGGCGCGGGCTGCGCAATCGGCCGCACCGAGCCGACATCGACGGTCTCGCTTGAGCTACGGGCGGCATCGTCGGATAGGACGTCGATCTGCGACGATGTGGCCGCCATCGTTCCGCCTGCACCCAGAGCAGGGATGATCCACAGCACGGCCAATCCAATCCGTCCCAGCCACCTGGTCATCGACACTCCCCCTGCTGACCGACTGCCGCGCCAGCGCGGCGGAAGGCCCAAGCCCGCAAGCTAGTTCCGATGCGCTTTGCCATCAACCCGCATCGAACCAAAACAAAGCGCCCCTCCTCCCGGGAACCGGCCCGCGCGGGCCCTGATCCCGTCTACTTCCCCGCCTGCCACTGGCCGGAGACGCCCAAAATCACCCTGACGCGGCCGGTGCCGACCTCGCTCACCGCGGTGGTCTGCGGCACCTGGACGTCGAGCTGATCGACGAACAGGAACGGCATGCCGGCCTCGAGATCGTAGAGCACCTTCTGGAGCGCAGGCTGCTCCAGCTCGCAGCTCACGACGAGGCCGACGAAGCCGTCCTTCACTTGCGCGCCGGAGACGTCGACCTGCGAGGACTGCACGGAACCGCCGACATTGCCGACCGCGGCCGCAACCCGTTGCAACAAATTGGCACCCGCGACCGTCACCGTCGGCCCTTCCAGGAACGGCGTGCCGGGATGCTCGGCCAATGCTGCCGCGGCGCTCTTGGCCGCTCCCTTGCGGCCGCGCAGCTGGTCGAGCAGGTCGGAGGTCTGCGCCAGGGCCTGGCGGTGGGCGATGACGTCGGCGATCGACAGGCCCGCTATCAGCAGCAGCCCGCCCGCGATCGCGAGATAGAGCGTGACCGCGATCAGCGGCGAGCCGGTCAGCGTCCGCGTAACGACATTTCCGCTTCCGATTCCTGCGCTGCTCACGATGTTGCTCATGGCGCATTCCTCGGTTCGATCTGCGCCTCGATGTGGAAGCGCTCGCCGGGATCGGTGGAGCTACGCGTCGTCGGAGCGTAGAAGGTCGCGCGGGTGAAATGCTGGGACTGCTCGATCAGCGGGATCAGCGAGGGCGCATCGCGGGTGATGCCGGAGATCTGGACCTTGTTGCCGGCCAGATGCATCTCGGTGACGTAGGTGTGGTCCGGCAACAGCCGGCTCAGCGATTCCAGCACGATCACACTCGCCGGTGTCTCGTATTTGCGCCGCTCAAGCAGCGCCAGCGGCGAGCGCTCGCCGCCGTCGATGCCGCGGATCGCGGCGCGGCGCTGGGTGATCTGCCGCTGGAGCTCGCTCTCCTGCTCGTTGAGGCTGCCGGAGAGGTAACTGGCGGCAATCGAACCTGCAACCGCGGCGACCGCGGCAACGGCCAGCACCGCTTGCAGTCTCCGGCTCAGCCGTGCCGGGTCGATCGCGCCGCGCGATTTTTGCTCGAACACTTTGATGCGCCCGCCCTCGGCCGCCTCCGTCAGAACCGCGATCGCGGACGGGTGAAAGCCGGATACCGCCTCGACATAACCCATCGCGAGCCTGCGCGGTGCGGCCGCGATCATCGTGGTGATGCCGTCGCTGCCTTGCGCCAACGGCGCGCTGCAACCGAACACGGCCTCAGCGGCGCTCCACGGCGTCAACCGGTCGATCTGTGCCCGCACGATGCCGTCGAGGAAATCGGCCGCACGCGCCGGCAGCTCCAGCGGGCGGAACAGGAAGCGCGCCGGCCGCAGCACGATCTCGACGCGGCTGCCGCGGACGATCTGTGCGAGATTGACGCCGACAAACTTGCCGTTCTCGAACACGATCTCCTTCGGGAGATTCTCCGGCTTCGTAGCCTCCAGCGCAAACGCTCCGGTCTCGCCCTCGATCAGCCGCACCGGGCGCGGTGACACCATCCGCTCCAGTCCGGCGACGGCCGCACCGGCCACCGTGCCGGTCCAGGCATCGAGGATGGCGCGAATGGAATTGAGCGAGCTCATCTCACAGAGGCTTTCCGGCGGAGCCGTCGAAGGGGTTGTGCCACGACAATACACGATAGGGCTCATCGCCGCTTTCGAGAAGCAGGATGACGATCTCGGCCGAGCTCTGCCGGTGTGACGGCGCTTCGGCGGCGACCGTCACCCGGTAGGCCTTCGAACCCTCGATCGTCGCGCTGGCGCTGCCGGCGAGCCCGACCAGGGATTGCGGGTTGACGCTGGGATCGGCGCGGTCGCGCAGCAGCCGTTGCAGGGTCTCCGGCGTCATGTTGGGCAGCGCCGCCACCACCTGCGGGGCGGCGTCCAGCACGTTCACAGTGCGCATGTTGCTGAACACGGTGACGAAAGGCAGCACGTGCTCGATCACGGCCGGCGGAATGCCGCGCACCAGCCACAGCTCGTCACTGTGCGGAAACGGCGCATGGCGCGGCAGATAGGGGGTGCCGAGCGTGCGATAGTAGGAATCCTCCGGATTATCCACGCCAGGCTCCGTCGAAGATCGCCACGCCACGATCCGATCGGCGTAGACCGGCGCATCGGCCGCAGGGGTCCCGAGCGACGTCATCAGTCCCACAAGCACCGCCTTCGGTGCCATGTTGAGATCGATGCGCGCAGCCTCCGAGCGGAATGTCACGACCACCCGACCCGCTCCAATGCGGGCGTTGAAGGTGCCGCTGGTCGGGCGCGTCGCCTCGCTTTGCGCGGTCAGCCGATAGGCCGCGAGTTCGAGACCGGCATTCATCAGTGCATCGGCCTGCAACCGGTCGGTGTTGACGGCGACCGTGACCGCGGTGTTGGTGACATAGGTCAGGTAGATCAGTGCGAGCGCGGCCAGCGCAGCCAGCATCCAGAGCACCACGATGACGATGAAGCCGCGGTCATCGCCAAGTGTTCCCTGGCGAAGCGCGCCCCGATCATGGGCCGCGCCGCTCACAGCTGCTGCTCCTCTTTTTTCTCCGCCTGTTGCGGCCGGCTCCCCGCAGTCACGCAAGTCGTCGGATTCTTGGCCCGCGCGCATTCGGCGGGCGCCGTGATATGCGGCACCGTCGCCGCCGACACCGCCAGCACCTGGCCGGTGCCGCCGTCACGCACCGTGATGCGGATGCGATCCGGCAGTTGCGCCTGACTGTGCCAGGCCGGCCGCCACTGCCTGTCCGGCCCGGCATAGGCGAAGCTCACGCGGAACGGCGCGCGGATCAGCACCACCTGGTCGACGAAGCGGATCTGGCCGTCCGTCGGCATCGGCTGGAACGGCGCGCGCTCGCGCACCAGTGCGAGCCCCTGCGCGTCGGCCTTCTCGATGAAGCGGATGAATTCGAGGCCTGGACGCGCGCTCGGGCCGAGCGCCGTGCGCACGAAGGTCACCGACAGTTCGGCACCGTCGAACAGCGGCGCCTTCGCGTCGCTGTTCACCGTCATCTGCTCGGCGACGGACAGGTCGGCAACGATGCGGTCGAGCCCGGTGGCAAGACGTTCGGCACGCTGCACCCGCGCGATGCCGCGATTCCAGTTCGGCAGCCACTGCGCCGTCACGGTGGCGAGCGCGCCCAGGATCACGGTCATCAGCAGCGTCGCCAGCAGCACTTCGAGCAGCGTAAAGCCCGCCTCGGAAGCGAACGTGCGGTGCAGGCGCTTCATTGCGCGGGCCTCGGAACCAGCTTCACCGTCGTGACCTGGATCGCGCTGCCATCGGCGCGCTGGAGCCGCAGATTGACCGTCAGCGGCACAAAGCGATCGGTGGCGGGATTGCCGCCGGCGACGCTCATCGGCGCGACATCGACGCGCCAGCGGCTGCCGGACAGTTCGCCGCTCTGCCGGCCTGGCTTCAGCACCGCCCGCGCCGGCAGGTCCGCAAGCAGCGTCTCGGCCGTACCAGTCAGTGCCAGGCGCTGGTCGATCGAACGCGTGCCCTTCACGGTCGTGGCGATGACCGAGCCGATGGTTCCGAGAACGATTGCGATGATCGCAAGCGCGACCAGCGCCTCGATCAACGTGAAGCCGGCGGCGCCGTCAGAGCAGCTTCTGCGGGACAATATCGACGCCTCCGGTCAGCCAGTTGACGCGCACCTCGTAGCCCATGCCGGGCCGCGCCAGCGCGATCGACCCGCCGCACGACATGCCCGACGGAAAGAAATCGATCGACCGCCCGGTGGCGCGATCGGCGCAACGCGCGGCCAGCGTCGCCTGCACGACCACGTCGCGCGGCAGGCGAATGGTCCGCCCGGTGACGCCGGAGCGGATCGCGCGCGCCTCCGCGTCCACCTGGGTTGTCACCCTGACCTCCCGGCGCAGCGCCGCGTTACGATCGGCCTTGAGCAGCGCCGCGATCTCAACCGCGTAGCTTTCCAGCTTCGACCGCGTCGTCGAGCGCGGGATCGCCGGCAGGATGATCGCCGCGAGCAGGCCGATGATCGCGAGCACGCACAGGATCTCGATCAGGGCGAAGCCCTGCGCCTCGCGAATCGCCTTAGCGCGCGCCGCTGACAATGTCGGCCGCCGTTCCACTGCCGCCTTCCTGACCGTCCGATCCGAGCGAGATGATCTCGTAGGGTGCGCTCGCGCCTGGCGAGCGATAGACATAGATGTGGCCCCAGGGATCGTTGGGTACCACACCGCCGCGCAAATAGGGCCCGTTCCAGCCGGCCTGGTTGTTGCTGCGCGTCAGCCCGGTGAGGCCTTCATTCGACGTCGGATAGCGGCCGAGATCGAGATAGTAGAGATCGAGCGCGCTGGAGAAGCTTTCGATCTGGATCTTTGCCGCCTTGGCCTTGGACTCGCTGAGATAGTTCAGCACCCGTGGGCCGACGAGCGCCATGATCATCCCGATGATGGTGATGACGACGAGCATCTCGACCAGAGTGAAGCCGGCCTCTCCCCGATCTGCGCGCCGCCGGCCGCGCCTTGGCGATGGATGTTTGGTCACCTCAAGCCCTCCCGTTACCCTTAGCCTAACCGACAATCTGGCTCACCGACATCAGCGCCGTCATCACCGACGTGATCAGGCCGCCGACGACCAGGGAGATCGCGATGATCGCCGCAGGCCCCGCAATGCCGACCGCGCGGTCGAGCGTGCGTTGCAGCTTGGCCTCGTAGAATTCGGCGACCCGGCCGGACAGCATCGGCAATTGCCCGGTCTCGTCGCCTAACCTCAGCATGCGTACCGCCATCGTAGGCAGCGCCGCCGTGTCGGCGAGCGCATCGGACAGCTTCGAACCATGGCGGACGCGGTCGGCAGTATCGCTCCAGACCGCAGACGGCCCGGTCGTCGCCATCATATCGATCAGGATGCGCAGCGTGGTGGTGAGATTGACGCCGCTGCCGAGCAACAGGCCGAGATTGCGGCAGAACAGCGCCGTGCGGTACGCGCCCATCACGTTGCGGATCGCCGGCAGCCGCGTGATCGTATTGGTGATGCCGCGCCGAACCCGCTCCTGCCGCAGCAATAACCAGGCGGCGGCGATCGTGCCGGCGAGGCTGGCCAGCACCGCGTCGGAATTGCCACGCAGGAAGGTCGAGATGTTGAGGAACACGCCGACGATCGGATCGACCTTGGCGCCGAAATCCTGCAACACGCTGGCAAACTGAGGCAGCACGAAAGTGAGGAAGAACAGCAGCACGCAGCCCGCCGCACCCAGCACGAACAGGGGATAGCGGATCGCATCCGTCAGCCGGCGCTTCAGCGCCTCGCTGCGCGCGCGTTCGCCAGCCAGCACCTCCAGCACCTGGTCCAGCGAGCCGGAGGCTTCGCCGA
This sequence comes from uncultured Alphaproteobacteria bacterium, assembly GCA_963819355.1. Taxonomy (GTDB): domain Bacteria; phylum Pseudomonadota; class Alphaproteobacteria; order Rhizobiales; family Xanthobacteraceae; genus Bradyrhizobium. The sequence continues at coordinate 27,745 of CAWFVZ010000013.1, forward strand.
CCCGTACCAGCGCGATGTACATCGGCGGAAACAGCCCCTCATGCCGCGCCAGCGCCTCGCCAAAGCTCTCGCCAGAGACGACGCGCGCGCGGATGTCGGCGACGACCGGCCGCAGCCTCCCGAAATCGGGATCGCCCGCCAGCAGCTCCAGCCCGTCATTGATACGGGCGCCGGCACGCAGGAGCAGCGCAAGGTCGCGGGTGAAAATGGTGACGTCTTCGGCCTTCGGCCTGTTGAAGATGCTGAACGCACCGCCCGCCGCGCCGCCCTCATCCGGCGTGACGTTGTCGACCAGCACCAGGCCGAGCCGCTCGATCCGCTGCGCGACGTCGCCCGGCGCGGGCGCGGCGACGGCTCCGGACACCAGTTCGCCGTTGGCATTGAGCGCGCGGTAGCGATATTTCGGCATGTTTTTAGCGTACCCGGGTTAGCGCACCGTCGTGACGCGGAAGACTTCGGGCACCGTCGTCATCCCGGCTCGGCATTTCGCGACCGCATCCTCCAGCATCGTCGTCATGCCGCCCCGCATCGCGGCGGAGTCGACAGAATGGGAGTCGGTTTGCGGCCCGATCAGGGTGCGCACCTCGTCGGACATTTCGAGGATCTCGAACACGCCGTTGCGGCCGCGATAGCCGGTGCCGCCGCAGCGCTCGCAGCCGCCGGCCTCGTGCACGACCTCGCCGGCCTTGAAGCCGATCACGGCAAAGCGCGGGTCCTTGGCGAGATCGGCCTCGGTCAAGGCGTGCGGCACCTTGCAGCGGTCGCAAAGCATGCGCACCAGGCGCTGCGCCACCACTGCGCGCAGCGTCGATTTGAGCAGAAAACCTTCGATGCCGAGATCGATCAGGCGCGGCACGGCGGCCGCCGCTGTCTCGGTGTGCAGCGTCGTCAGCACGAGGTGACCGGTCAGCGCCGCATGGATCGCGATATGCGCGGTCTCGGCGTCGCGGACTTCGCCGACCATGATCACGTCTGGATCCTGGCGCACGAAGGCGCGCATGGCGGAGGCAAAGGTCAGCCCAATCGACGGCTTGACCTGGGACTGGTTGATGCCGGGAATCTCGTACTCGACGGGATCCTCGATGGTGAGGATCTTTCGCGTTGGCTCGTTGAGGATCGACAGCATGGTGGCAAGCGTCGTGGTCTTGCCGCTACCCGTAGGTCCCGTGATCACGATCATGCCGTGCGGCATCGCAAGCAGCCGCGTCATGGCGCTCTCGTCGCGCGCGCCGAGCCCGAGCTTGCTCATCTCCAGCAGTCCGCGGTCGCGCGGCAACAGGCGGATCACGGCGCTCTCGCCATGTTGCGTCGGCATGGTCGCGACGCGGACGTCGAGTTCGCTGCGTCCGACACGCACGCGTGCCGCGCCGTCCTGCGGCAGGCGCCGCTCGGCGATGTTGAGGCTGGCGAGGATCTTGATGCGCGAGATCAGCGCCTGCGGCGGGATGCCGTGCGGCGACGGCAGTGCGCGCAGAAGGCCGTCGACACGCATGCGCACCACGAGCCCGGAGCGGAACGGCTCGACGTGAATGTCGCTGGCGCGCAAGTCCACCGCACGCTCCAGCAGGTCGTTGAGTGCGCGCACGACAGGCGCGCCGCTGGCGAGATCGCGCAGGCTCTCGATGTCGTCGTCGGACTGCTGCCCAACGCTGCGCACGTCGTCGTCCGCCCTCGCATCGCCCGCTTCAGTGCGTTGATCGAGCACCGTGGTGATGTCTTCGAACGAGGCCACGACGACCTCGACCGTCTCGCCGAACACGATCTCGGCGGCGCGGACCGCCGCGGTGTCGGAGGGATCGGCGATGGCCAGCCGATAGCCGCCGTCCGGCGCACGAAACGGGAAGATGGTGGACTCGCGCAGGAACCGGCGGGAAAATCCATCCAGGCACGGTGTGGTTGTGAGCAGTTGCGGCAGGCCGAGCCGCGCCAGGCCGAAATAGTCGGACACCTCGTCGGCGAATTCGGCCGCCGACAGATCGGTCGCTTCCCACAATTCGAGCAAGGGGCGCGTCAGCGCCGGATTCGCAGAGTTTTCCGCACGGGCGTGCGCGCGCGACGGCAAGGAATATTTTTCCAGGAGGTGTTGCCGGAAGCTCTCTGCGGAAAGGTCTCGCATCGCACTCACAGCTTGCCTTGTTACCTGAAAGCAACAGCTCCCGCTGTCGACGGAAGTGCTTTACCCTTGACTTATTTCTTAGCAAAAACATAATCGTGGCGCAAATTATTGCGCATCCGAACCACGGGGGATCGGATGCCCGTTTCAGTCACTCTCAGCGTTGGTAGGCGTATCTTGTTCGAAGTGGTCCAGCCGCTTTTGCGCCGCCGCTCAGCGTTGACTGGAACGCTCGTCCTGTTGTCGTCCGCCTTCCTGCTCACGGCCTGCATCGTCACGGCCGACCAGTCGGTCGAAGCGGACCCCAACGATCCGCGCGCCCAGGATATCACCGACAAGATCCGCTCCCTCGATCTCCAGCCGCGGCAACCTGCGGATGCGGGGGCAAGTGGCATTGCCCAGGCGAAATCGTCGAAGCCCGCGATCTATCTCAGCGATGGTGCAGCGCCGCAGGGCGGTGCGCTTGCCGAGCGCGACGATGGCGGCGGCAGCGGCTACGACCTCAATTTCGAGAATGCGCCGGTCGCGACCGTGGCAAAGGTCATCCTTGGTGACGTACTCAACGTCGGCTACACCATCGATCCCCGCGTCCAGGGAACCGTCACGCTCGCCTCGGTGCGTCCCGTTCCCAAGGCGGATGCGGTCTACGTGCTGGAGAATGCGCTGCGCATGTCCGGCGTGGCGCTGGTGCGCGACCGCACTGGCTATCGGCTGCTGCCGGCGCCGGAAGCCGGCCCCGGCGGCATCGACCGCTCGGCGAGCGCCGCAGCCGGCCAGGGCATTACCGTGGTGCCGCTGCGCTACGTCTCGGCCCAGAACATCTTCAAGCTGCTCGATGCCTTCGGCGTGAAGGCCTCGACCATGCGTCCTGACAATTCCCGCAACACCTTGATCGTCAGCGGCGGCGGAACTGACCGGGCGACCGCGGTCGACACAATTCTGTCATTCGACGCCGACTGGATGCGCGGACAGTCGGTCGGCATCTTCCCGGTGCGCAATTCCTCGCCCGAGCCGGTCATCGCCGAGATCGAGAAAATCATGGATTCCGGCGAAGGCGGGATGAGCCAGAACGTGATCAAGCTCCAGCCGATCGCGCGGCTCAATTCGATCCTCGTGGTGACCCAGAAGCCGGAATATCTGAAGCGCGCGCAGACGTGGATTGCGCGGCTCGACCGTTCCGACACCGACGGCGTGAACCTGAAATCCTATCCGCTGCGCTACGGCAATTCCAAGCTGGTCGTGGCGATGCTGAACGAGATGCTATTCAACCAGAGCGCGGCGACTAACTCGACGCTCGACAGTGCGTCGAGCCAGATCTCGCCCGGTTCCGGGATCTCGACATCGACCTCCAGCAATCCGGTCGCCTCGCTGAGTGCAATGCCGACCGCCGCATCGGGCGCCGCGACCCCGGTCACCGGAGCTCCGGGATCATCGTTCGGAGCTCCGGGATCATCGTTCAGCGCCCGCCCCGCGCCCGCCGCGTCTGCAACACCTGCGCAGGACAACGGCAACGGACTACTGGGCAGCGGCAACGGCGCGAAGTCCGGCGTCAACGGCATCCTCCAGAACGTGCGGATCACCGCCGACGTCACCAATAATGCCGTTCTCGTCTATGCCAACCAGGACGCGCAGCGCGTCGTCGAGCAGACCATCCGCCAGATCGACCGGCCGCAGCGCCAGATCGCGATCGAGGCGACAATCGCCGAGGTGACGCTGAACGACCAGTTGAACTACGGCGTGCAGTTCTTCCTGGCGAGCCAGAAGGGCTCGATCTCCAACACCATCGCGGGCGTCAGCAATGCCGCGACAGTCGGCAGCGGTGCGAACAATCCGGCGTCCAATGCCGTCAACGCCGCAGCCGGCGCGCTGCTCGGACGCGTGCTGCCGGGCTTCAACTTCCTGATCGGCTCCGAGAATTCGCCGCGCGTCGTGCTCGATGCGCTGCACGGCGTCACCGACGTCAAGGTGCTGTCGAACCCGTCGCTGGTGGTGCTGGACAACCAGGCCGCGACCTTGCAGGTCGGCGACCAGGTGCCGTTCTCGACCGGCACCGCGACCGTGCTGACCGCCAATAACACCGTCGTCAACACCATCGACTACAAGAACACCGGCATCATCCTGCGCGTGCTGCCGCGCGCCAACGCCAACGGCAACGTCGTGCTCGACATCGAGCAGGAGATCTCGAGCGTGGCCGCCGGCAGCGCCAACTCGCTGACGCCGACGATCTCGCAGCGCCGGGTCAAGAGCTCGATCGCGGTGACGAGCGGGCAGACCGTGCTGCTGGCCGGCCTGATCAGCGAGACCGAGAACAAGCAGCGCCAGGGCCTGCCGATACTGGATTCCATTCCCGGCATGGGCGACGCTTTCTCGCATCAGACCAACGCACGGGCCCGCACCGAGTTGATCCTGTTCATCCGCCCGACCGTCATCAAGGACGGCGTCGATGCGCATGTCATCGCCGAGGAGATGCGCAGCAAGATGAACAGCCGTCTGGTCGGGACCAGCAATCCCGTGGTCACGGTGAGCCCGCCCGGGCCGGCGCGCTAGAGCGTGACCGACGAAGCCGCGCATGACGAGACGCGCGCCCCGCTCGTTCTCAGCCTGGCGCTGCTCGTCGGCGTGTTCGCGAGCCTGGTCACGGCGCCAGGCGCGGAAGGCATCTTCGGTGCGTTCCTGGCCGCCCTGATGCTCGCGATCGCGGCGAACGACGCTCGCCACTATCTGATCCCGAACGAGCTCACGGGCACCGCTTTCGCGCTTGCCCTGCTTCGCGCCGCAGCCTTCGTGCCGGACATCGGCGCCGAAGCGCTGTTCTGGCCAGTCGCCCGTGCTGCGACCGTCGCGCTCCCGCTGCTGCTTCTGATGGCTCTCTACCGGCGCTGGCGCGGCCGCGACGGTCTGGGGCTCGGCGACGTCAAGCTTGCGACGGTCTGCGGCGCCTGGCTCGATCTTGCGACGGTGGCCGCGGTGATCGAGCTCGCGGCGCTGCTTGCGATCGGCGCTTATGTCGCCAATGCTGCGTTGCAAAGGAAGGCGCTCCGCGCGACCGCCTTCCTGCCATTCGGGCTGTTCCTCGCGCCCGCGATCTGGATCGGCTGGCTGGGCGAGACCTGGTATCTGAACAGGCTCGGCGGCTGGCCCGGCTAATATGTTTGTTTTCGATATTTTTGGCAGCCGAAACCTCTGGCGCCGGAGGTCAGTGCTCGCGGCTCGGTGCCCATTCCAGCGCCCGCAGGCGGGCCCGGGCGATCTCCCCGCGCGTCATCTTGGTGGTGACGGCATCGCGGATCCGGGCCCGCGCCTCGCGCACCCGCGGCGGCGCGGCCGCCGTCGACAGATTCAGCCATTTGGAGGCTTCGACGATGTTCTGCGGCACGCCCTGGCCGCGGTCGTACAGCAGCCCGAGCGAATATTGGGCGTGGCTGTCGCCCTGCTCTGCCGCCCGGCGGTACCACATCGCGGCTTCCGTGTAGTTCTGCGGCACGCCGCGGCCGGTCTCGAACAGGAAGCCGAGATAAGACTGCGCCGCAGCGTTGCCGCGCTCGGCGAGTGGAATGAAAATGCGGGACGCCGTCGACATAGTCCTGACGGCGGAAGGCGGAGGCGCCCTGGCCGAGCGACTGGGCCTTCGCGCCAGTGGCGCCGGCGAGCGCCAAGGCAGCGACGCCAAGCACCACAAGCAAGCGCCGCAGCGGCCGAAGCCCGCAGCCCGAGCCCAGATTGGGGGCAATTTTGCTCATCGTCCGGCCTTCTCGTCGATTGCGCTCGCGACAGACTATTATCGCCGTACGACGGAATCCATACGCCTGACGTCACCTGATCGCCCGTCCGACGACGACACGGCTGCCGCCGGCAGGAGAACGCAGACCTGCGAGCGTCAGGCGCACCTCGCGCGCAGGACCGTCGCGAATAGACGATTGATGCCCGGATCGAGCGCGAATTCGCGCTTGACCTGCTCATTTGTGTCCGCGCCGCGGTCCCGGAGGCGGCTTGCGTTTCGGAGAGAGCGGGAGGTAATCATAGGCTCAGGCTGAACTGAGGCGCCTATCGCGCTGAGCTCTTCACGCTTCGCAGGAAACCACGTCAGGCATCGCATTTTGGCAGGCGGCCTCGGCGCCACGCCCGGCTTGCCGCGCGATCTTTCGGCCCTATGGTAGGGCCCTCAATCTGTCCCGGAGCCACTCAAGATGCCCTTTCCGCATGCCTCGGAAGCCCTGTCGCGCTTCACTGTGCTCGATCTGACCCGTGTCCGGTCCGGGCCCACCTGCGTGCGGCAGCTCGCGGACTGGGGTGCCACCGTGATCAAGATCGATGCGCTGACCGAGGATTCCGGCGGCGAGCAGCCGGGCGGGCCGCGGCGGGGCTCCGACTTCCAGAATTTGCACCGCAACAAGCGGGCGATGACGCTGAACCTGAAGGACGAGCGCGGGCTTGCCGTGTTCAAGCGCCTTGCCGCCAAGGCCGACGTCGTGGTCGAGAACTTCCGGCCCGACGTGAAGAAGAAGCTCGGCATCGACTATGAGAGCCTGCGCGAGATCAATCCGCGCATCGTCTATGGCAGCATCTCCGGCTTCGGCCAGGACGGCCCCTATCACAAGCGGCCGGGCTTCGATCAGATCGCGCAGGGCATGGGCGGGCTGATGTCGATCACCGGCGCGCCGGGCGAAGGCCCGATGCGGGTCGGCATTCCCGTCGCCGATCTCACCGCCGGCCTGTTCTGCGCCATGGGGATCCTGACCGCACTGCTCGAGCGCGAGGTCTCGGGCAAGGGACAATGGGTGCAGACCTCGCTGCTGCAGGCGCAGATTTTCATGCTCGACTTCCAGGCCGCGCGCTGGCTGATGGAGAAGGAGGTCGCCAGGCAGGCCGGCAACAACCACCCGACCAGCATCCCGACCGGCGTGTTCAAGACCTCGGATGGCTACATCAACATCGCCACCACCGGCGGGCGGATCTGGGAGCGCTGCGCACAGGCCATCGGCGCGCCTGAGCTCTACAGCCATCCCGACTATGCGACCGCGCCGGCCCGCTCCAAGAACCGCGACGCGCTCAACGCCGAGATCGAGAAGCGCACCCTGACCAAATCGACCGAGACCTGGGTCAGCGAGCTCAACGAGGCCGGCGTCCCCTGCGGGCCGATCTACGCCATCGACCAGATGTTCGAGGACGCGCAGGTCAAGCATCTCGGCATCGCACAGGACGTCCCCAACGACGAGGACCGCCACATCCGCCTGGTCGGCCAGCCCGTCACGCTGTCGCGCACGCCGAGCAGGATGGTGGCGCGCCCGCCGGAATTCGGCGAGCAGACCGAAGAGGTCCTTGCCGAATTTGGTTTCGACGCGGAAGAAATAGCAAATCTCAAAGATGCCAAGATCGTGTGAACCGGACGACGCAGCAGGTTCGGACTGCGCCGTCTGCAGATTTACCTTACCTAATTCAGTGGCATGTTGAACCGACAGGGCGGCCGGTCGCGATGGCGATAACTTGGAACGTCCGAAGATAGGAGCATCGGACCAATCTCACTCGAACCCGGTGGTGTTCAGTCCCTCTACGAGTCCCTTGGCCCTTATCCTGAGGTGATTTCGTAGCGACGTAACCTGCATGTCATGGAGACGATCTGCGATCTGCTCAACGAGCTCGCACCGAGCGCAAACGGTCCGCACCGCCGCCTGATCTCGTTCGTCGCCGACCGCCCTGGCCACGACGGCAAGCCGGCCTATCGCAACGGTCGCTTTGTTGCATGGGGCGCAAGCATCAGCGAATAGCGCAACGACTGTACAGAATCTGACCGGATCAAAGACCAAAACATGCTGCCACGACATCTCCGCCGCCTAGAAGCCGAATCGATCGAGATCATGCGTGACGTGGTCGCCGAATTCAAAAAGCCGGTCATGCTCTATTCGATCGGCAAGGATTCGAGCGTGATGCTCCACGTGGCGATGAAGGCGTTTCATCCGGCCAGGCTCCCCTTCCCGCTGCTCCATGTCGACACCACGTGGAAGTTCCGGGAGATGATTGCGTTTCGCGACGAGACGGCGAGGCGCATCGGGGCCGATCTGATCGTCCATGTGAACAAGGAAGGCATCGAGCGCGGCATCGGCCCGATCGCCTCCGGCTCCTCTCTCCACACCCAGGTCATGAAGACCGACGCGCTGAAGCAGGCGCTGGATCTCCACCAGTTCGATGCTGCGTTCGGCGGCGCCCGGCGCGACGAGGAGAAGAGCCGGGCCAAGGAGCGCATCTTCTCGTTCCGCTCCGCCGGCCATGTCTGGGATCCGCGCAACCAGCGACCTGAACTGTGGAATCTCTTCAATACGCGCATCCGGCAAGGCGAGACGATGCGCGTCTTTGCGATGTCGAATTGGACCGAGCTCGACATCTGGGAATACATCATGCTCGAGAACATCCCGGTCGTGCCGCTCTATTTCGCCCAGAAGCGCCCTGTCGTGCGGCGCGGCGGCACGCTCATCATGGTCGATGACGACCGCCTCCCGCTGGAGCCGAACGAGACAGCTGAAATGCGGATGATCCGCTTCCGTACACTGGGATGTTACCCCCTCAGCGGCGCAATCGAATCCACCGCGACGACGATCAAGGACATCGTCGCGGAGATGCTGACGGCAAAAATATCCGAGCGACAAGGCCGCCTGATCGATTCGGATGAGGCTGCCTCGATGGAAAAGAAGAAACGCGAGGGCTATTTCTGATGGACACCTCAGTTCTTCGAAGCTCTCATTCGGCCGCGACCAAGGACCAGCTGCGCTTCATCACCTGCGGTTCGGTCGACGATGGAAAGTCGACGCTGATCGGGCGGCTACTGCATGACAGCAAGTTGATCTTCGAGGATCAACTGGCTGCGCTCGCGCGCGACAGCGTGAAGCACGGCACCACCGGCGACGACATCGATTTTGCGCTGCTGGTCGACGGCCTCGAGGCCGAGCGGGAACAGGGCATCACCATCGATGTGGCGTACCGCTTCTTCACGACCCCTCGCCGCTCCTTCATGGTCGCGGATACGCCGGGCCACGAGCAGTACACGCGCAACATGGCGACAGGCGCGTCGACCGCGCAGCTTGCCATCATTCTGATCGACGCCCGCAAGGGCGTGCTGGTCCAGACCAAGCGCCACTCCTTCATCTGCTCGTTGCTCGGCATCAAGCATGTCGTCGTCGCGGTCAACAAGATCGACCTCGTCGACTACAAGAAGGACGTCTTCGACCGCATCGTCGGCGACTACGTGGCCTTTGCCACCGGCCTCGGCTTCGCCTCGATCGTTCCGGTTCCGATGTCCGCACGCTATGGCGACAACATCACCGATCGCTCCGGAAATACCGAGTGGTATCACGGCCCCTGCCTGCTCGATTACCTCGAAAGCATCGACATCGCAGGCGAGACGACGGGGCTTCCCTTCCGGTTTCCCGTGCAGTGGGTGAATAGACCCAATCTCGATTTCCGCGGCTATGCGGGAACGGTCGCATCGGGCAGCATCTCGCCCGGCGACGAGGTCGTGGTGGCGGCATCCGGGCGCGCGAGCCGCGTCAAGCAGATCGTGACATATGACGGCGAGCTGTCGCGGGCCGAGGCCGGCGACGCCGTCACGATCACCCTTCAGGATGAGATCGACATCAGCCGTGGCGACGTTCTGGCCAAACCGACCGAACGGCCCGACGTCGCCGATCAGTTCGCCGCCCACCTGATCTGGATGGACCAGGAGCCGCTCTTTCCCGGACGCAACTACATCATCAGGATCGGAACGCAGACGGTCATGTCGGGAAACGTGACGGTCATCAAGTACCGGATCGACGTCAACACGCGCGAACACCTCGCCGCGTCGAATCTCGGACTGAACGAGATTGCGTTCTGCAATCTCGCAACGGCGCTCCCGGTCGCGTTCGATCCCTATGACGCAAACCACAAGACCGGCGCGTTCATCGTCATCGACCGCTACACCAACCGCACTGTCGGCGCCGGCATGATCGCATTTCCGTTGCGGCGCGCCGGCAACATCGCCTGGCAGCCGCTTTCGATCGGCAAGGCGGAGCGCGCCTCGCTCAAGGGCCAGAAGCCGCGGATCATCTGGTTCACCGGCCTTTCCGGCGCCGGCAAATCGACGATCGCCAACGTTCTCGATCAGAAGCTGTTCGCCCTCGGCAACCACACCATGCTGCTGGACGGCGACAATCTCCGCCACGGCCTCAATCGGGACCTCGGCTTCACCGAAGCCGACCGGGTCGAGAACATCCGCCGCGTCGGCGAGGTCGCCAGGCTCATGGTCGACAGCGGCCTCATCGTCATATGCTCGTTCATATCTCCCTACCGGGCCGAGCGCGATACGGTCCGCGGCCTCGTGGACAAGGGAGATTTCATCGAGGTGTTCGTCAACACGCCCATCGAAGAGTGCATGCGACGCGATCCGAAGGGGCTTTATGCCAAGGCGAAAGAAGGCAAGATCAAGAACTTCACCGGCATCGACGCGCCCTATGAAGCGCCCGAGCGCCCGGAAATCCGGCTGGAGACGGTCGGTCACCGCCCGGACGAGCTCGCCGATCAGATTGTCGAACTCCTCGGTCGCCTCTAGAAGCCGAGCCGCCTTGGCTGAGGTCTCAGCCCGGCAGCCCCGGAAGCAATTCGTCAATACGGCCGGCGGCCCGATAGGTGATCAAGCAGAGCCACTCGCGTACCGCGACGTTGGTCCGCGACAGGCCGTCCTCTGCAATGTCCGTGAACGAGACGACGTCCCGTCCGGTGCCGGCACGCCAGTCGACCGGGCAAGGTTCGACCACAAATCCCGCTTTCCGAAACAGACCAATCGACCTCGGCATGTGAAAGGCCGACGTCACGAGCAGCCAGCGCTCGCCGGGCTTCGGATCGACCATGGCTTTCGTGAACAGTGCGTTCTCGTAGGTGTTGCGGGAGCGGGCTCCAGGATCAACCGGCTCTTTTCGATTCCCAGGCTTTGGACTAGCCCGGCAGCGAAGTCGACCTCCTTCGCATCGCCAGAGATCAGATTGGGGCTGCCACCCGTAAAGACCACGCGCGCGTTGGGATATTTCCGAGCCAGCGCAGCGGTCACGATGATCCGGCCGCGAAGCTGGTTGCCCTGACGCCGAACGACGGCGGCGCATCGGTTCGCTATCGCCCCCGCGGCAAGACTGAAATCAGCACGATGCTAATTCATAGCTTCCGCCTACATTCGCGCCCGCTCACCGGGGAACGACGAAGCGTCGGCAAAGTCGAGCCGCCAGAGTTTGGGCTTGGTCAGCAAGCCGACCGCGCCTTATGGCGGAGGCTCGGAAGAGCGCATCGTGAGGTGTGAAAGTCGCCGCAATGCTGTTCAGCGTTAGCGCCGAAGCTGGACCGATAATCCGCGGTCGTGAGGCTCTACGGGGCTTTGGTGTTATTCGGCGTGCAAAATTTTGAACGCCGATTGACACTTTGGAACGCACGTCAGTTGCAGACTTCGTCCACCCTTGTCCGATTAGGACTGTGAGGTTCTTTAACCTCGCCAAGATGACAGCCCTTTGCCACGGGCCTGCACCCCGCACTATTGCATACCATCTGCCCAGACGCCGCTGGCTTCGCTGGAGCCGTATCGAGCCTTGTCCGGTCCGGCTGCTCCCGCTTTCGTGTCTGGTCCTCGCGGTTCGCGACCGGCTTCCTGTCCTGAACCTTCTCACATTCATTGTCGTCGTTGACGCGATAGCCGGCGCGACATGCGATCTTCACGCAGGCATCTCCATCGGCCCTGAATCCATGGTCGCAGACAAGCGGGCAGACGCGGCCCGGCTTCGCCTTGATGGCGTCCAGCGCATCGAAGCTCGCGAGCTTGGCGTCGAGCTTCGTGCCGGCGTACTTGTTGAACAGCGTCAGCGAGCGTTGTGACGAAGCGTTCCAGTCGCCGTCCGCCGAGGTTGTCAGACAACCGACGCGGCGGAGTTCTGACTGCACCAGCTTCGTCGTTTCCTGCGGCGACATCGCTGGCGGGGTCGAAGAGGGCGTTACAGCCGCGACCTTCTGCTCTGCATTGGCAGAGGCTTGTTTCTCGGCGGCCTGCTTCGCAGCCAGTTCGGCGGTAGCCTTGTCACTCGCGCGCTTCTCGGCCAGCGCTTTCTCGGCGGCTAGCTTGTCGGCGAGCGCCTTCGCCGCTGCTGCTTCGGCCTCCTTCCGACGTTGCTCGGCGGCAGCCGCCTTGGCTTCCTCGACCTGCTTGGCCTTCTCGGCGGCAAGCCGGGCGTCCTCGGCGGCCTTGGCGGCGGCAGCCGCCTTCTCTTGTTCGGCCTTCCTGGCTCGGTCGGCGACGAGCCGGGCCTTCTCTTCTTCGGCTTGCCGGGCCTTCTCTGCGGCCGCAGCACGCGCATCCTCGGCAGCAATCCGATTTAGCTGGGCCTTGGCCAAGTCGGTGTAGAACCCGCTCGGATAGCGATTGAGAAAGGCGGTCCACACGTCGCGCGTGCCAAGCTGGAGCGCCAGTTCATAGTCGCGCCGGATTTCGCTGTCTGGGTTTGCCTGCGGCCCGGCAACGACCGGCTTGGCAGCGACGAGCGGCACATCGTCGCCGCCGAGCGAGCCGTAGACGTACGGCTCCTGCTTGTAGCTGGTGTTCTTCAGGACATCATCGCGGACGAACCCGAACGCCTTGCGCAGGTCCAGACCGGGTGTCGGCAGTCGCTCGACGAGTGCGGCGGCAAAGGGGCTGTTTCGGGCATCGCCGTCCGAAGCCGTTGACCCTGCCTTCGCGGCGAACGCGATCATGGTGTTCGGGCTCGTCGGCTCGACCTTGGCAAGGCCACGCCCGATGGCGCGGGCAGCAACCGTTCGCTTCATGGATTTGGCGAAGGGATTGTCGCGGCATGCGTCCAGAATGATGAGCCGAAGCTGCTTCGCAGGCTCGACGGCGAACAGCGCCCGGTCGAGCGCCACGGTCTCATCGAGAACGTCGCTGTCGGTTTCAAGAGCCGCGTCAGTTGGAATGAGGTAGTTGGTCCCGTCTAGTTCGATGCCGTGACCAGCGTAATAGATGACGGCAACTTCCGCGTCTCGCGCTCGTCCGCCGAAGTCACGCAGAGCCTTGCGCATTTCGGCGGCATTGAGATCAGTCCTGATGTCGATCCAGTCGAACCCGGCCTTCTTGAACATGCCGCCGACGAGGGCGGCATCATTCGCGGGGTTGGCAAGCTTCGGCACGCTCTTGTAGGCGGAGTTGCCGATCACCAGTGCAACGCGGCGTTCGGCTTGGGCCGAGCCGCACGTCAGCAAGATGGAAAAAAACAATAAAAACCAGCGAAAAGCGCCCATTACAGCCCCAATAGTATGTGCGCAGCCTACCCACAGCCTGGCGGAAGGCAAGCACGGGCTCTGTGACGTTAATCACATTGCGGCGGTCAGAAGGCGACGCCGGCCAAGGGGTACGCGAGCGTGGCCGGGGCCAAGCCAATCGTGACATTGGCGATCCGTATAATTGCGTCCGGTTGCTGCGGTTTTGCTCAGTTCCCGGCAGCAGCAGGACCCGCGCGATACCAGCACCAAAGATCCGATGTAGAAGGCCGTAAGAGACGAGTTCATTGGCTTTACCGCTGCGATGGCTCTCAGGCGCAGGCAGAAGGCACGAAGGTCGCCCAGAAGGCCGGGATTGCCCATGCCAGGATCGCGGTCCTTTCGGCCCTGACGGAACTTAACTTAGTCGAGGCGAACGGTTTTACGTTCCCTCATGGTGGGGAGGATGAGATGTGAAAAGCCTCGCCTGATGGGAGAACTCGGTGCTGCTTAGGTCGGTTCAGTGTGACCGACTTTAAATATGACAAAGGAGCCGAGATCTTTGGAGAAGCAGAACCGGCTGGATACATCTACCAAGTGATCGAAGGGGCAGTGCGCACACATAAGCTATTGCGGGATGGTCGCCGCCAGATCGGGGCGTTTCATCTTCCCGGAGATTTCTCCGGGCTGGAGAATGGCGAAACTCATCGGTTCACGGCGGAAGCCATTGTCGAGACCGCGGCGCATCTCGTGAACCGCAAATAGCTTGGACGAGGTCGCCCACGACGATCCTGTGATATTCCGCACCATCCTTGGCATGACCACGCGCAACCTTGTCGCATGTGGAGACCCACATGCTGCTTCTGGGTCGCAAGAACTCTCTCGAACGAGTGGCGGCATTTCTGCTTGAGATGCATTGTCGTTCGACAGCGACAAGCATCATGCATCTTCCTATGTCCCGTTGCGACATCGCAGATTATCTTGGACTAAGGCTCAAAACGGTATCACGAATGATGTCTGCTCTTCGCGGAAGAAACATCCTCAAGTTTGAAGGTACGAAAGCGAGACAGATCGTCGTTCTGGACGTTCAAGCTCTTGCGGCGCTCGCTGACGAGCAACTTCCGATCTCATAGCCAGTCGGTCGTTCCGCTTGTTCTCCGTTTTCTTCTTGTCAACGTGCCGGGTTAGGCCTCACGCGACGGTGACGCCTTTCCGCTTCCTGGCAAAGCTGACCAATAGCGAAACGGGGTTGAGAGAGACTGCGTCGAAGGATGACAAGGAGATCACGGCATCCACAGGGGCTCCGGTCATCCTTCATTGAAGCGACGGCAGACTTGCGCAGCGGCTCTGATGCAGGATCGACTTCAGGCCATGATCGCCAAACTCACAACTCCAACTTCGTGATCGACCACGGCATCACGCGGATGACGGGGAAGAGCAGGCGTGACTGGCTCGCCAGTTCGCTCGGGCTTAGCCACGGCCTCCCTCCTTACCGCATCTTCTCCGTAGAATGGGCGAGCTTCACTCTCCAGTAGCTCCTGCCCCCCAAGTTCGCCCGTGGTAAGCCCGCCTTATCACGCGGCGGATGAGTTGACGAAGAAGAACAAAAACGCCGGTTGCGCTTTTGCAACGGATTGGGGGTCTCGATGGGGAAAAAGGAAGAACTTGCAGCCTTATTGGCGTTGCGCCGTTTGGAAACACATCCGACTTACATCAGCCTGTCACAGTATGAAGACGGATTTTATGACCTCGATTTCGTTTCTCCTTGGACTGCTGGGGCACAAAACATTGACGCGGCTCTAATGATCATCGGGCAAGACTGGATTTCGGAGAAATATTTGGAAAATCGCGCACCCGAGATGCGATTAACGCTAAAGGAGATGGGGCAGGATCCCATGCTGCCGACCAACAAGCATTTAAAGAAACTCTTAAAAGAACATTTTGACCTGCGCTTCTCGGACACTTACGCGACAAACATGTCGGTCTTCATTAAACTGGGAAACATGGATGCAGACGTGCCAAGGAAAGACCTCGAAGATTTCGCCAGAAAGTTTACGCTTCCCCTGATCCGAGCCGTTCAGCCAAGTATGGTTCTTTGTCTCGGAGAGAGAACATTTAACGCCCTACGACGAGCTAATAACCAGCCCAGGATGAAGTGGTCCGATGCGTGTCTTCCCACAGCACATACCAGAGCGGAAGGCGCTGAAGTTTACGGCGTCCCGCACACTGGGAGTTGGGGCAGCAAGAACGCGGGAGGTGATGTGCGTATGAGTGAAATTTGGACTTCACTGGCTCAACGCTTTCAAAAATTGAACACGTTGGCGGCGTCGGGAACGGCAGTTGTCGGCTAGTCATCCCAAGATCCATCTGCGCAACGGCGATGATCGTGGGTCTCCCTAGAGCGTGTACTCATAAATTGAGGTCCGTGAGCGAGCTTGATGCATGTCCGCTATCCGGGACTCAAACCGGACATCGCTCAGGTCCGAAACGGCGGAAATGGGGACATTCTTACGGCTAAATCGTCCCATTGCCGCTCAGTCAAAACGGATTGAGATAGTTTAGGATCGCAATCTGGCGCAGCAGCACCTTGCGGATGATGTGAGCCACCTTGACGTGTTCGGTGAAGATTGCGGCGTCGCCGGTGCTGCCGGCCGGCAAGCGCCTTTGCAATCGCGGCGTCGTCGAGCCGGATGCGAACGATAAACGGCGCGGACGACGATCTCCTTGGGCGTCACCGCAAGTCCGGACGCCTGCACCTGGCCGGACGCCACGGCCTGCAGCACGCCCTCGACCTTGCCGCTATAGACTTGGCCTGGCATGAACTTGAACGTCACTTCCGCGGGCTGGCCCGGCTCGACATACCTGGCATCGATCTGCGCGATTTCGGCGCCGATCAGGGTGCCCGAAGTATCGATGAAGGCCATCACCGGCGCTAATGGCAGGCTGGCGACGCGCGCACCCTTGCGCAGCGCGAGGTTGGTGACGTAGCCATCGGTCGGTGCGCGCACCACGGTCTTGTCCAGGTTCCACTTCGCGCCTTCGAGCTGCGCCTTGAGCTGATCCACCTCGGATTGCCGCTGCTCGACGTCGAAACCACGGCCGGAATCGCGCTCATACAGTTGTGTCATCTGGGCAAGGCGCGTCGATGACAGTTTGAACTGCGCCTCGATTGCCTTGACCTGGGCCTCAAACGGCACAGGATCGATCCGGAACAGCACGTCGCCGGCCTTGAGCGGCTTGTTCGCCTCCACAGGAACATCGATCACCTCACCGGCGACCTCGGCACGATCGAGACCGAGTTGCGCACAAGCCAGGACCGACCCCTGCGGCGCGCCCCACCCCATCGGGATGAATAGTCCGATATTGAGCAGCAGCAAGACGATGAACGGCGACACTTTCCAGAACAGGTTGAATCTGACAATGCCGAAGCCTAACCAGCAGGAACAGCAGCACCAGATAAACATAGAGCATTGCAATGATCATTGCGGGCTGCTCCTGTTGACGCCGGGCCGGGACGTCAACATAGGCCCAGATCAACGCAAGCGGCCACAGCGCGAAGCCGCAGATCAGCGTGACCCAGCCGGCTGCCGTCACGGCCTCGGCCCAGGGATGACCGCGGGTTTTTGCGATGTGCCCGGGCAGCCAGCCGGCGATACAGAACACGCGAGACGACGCAGGTGACGAGGATGATCAGGACGATCCAGGCGAAGATGTCGAAGCCGCTCATGGCAATCTCAGGGCTTCATTTCGCGGTTCGAGCGGCGGAAGTTTCCACGCCCCAGCCATCGCGGCCTTCACTCGGCCCATAGACGCGCGCGACCAGGCTGCATTTCGCCGCCGGCGCGGGAAGCCAGTTGCTTTCTTTGTCCTTCCCAGGCGAGGCGTTGCTGACATAGATCGTGAATGAACCGTCCTCGCCATACTGAAGCCCCTTGGTGCGATCGCCGATCGAGTAACGATTGATCGGATTGGCGTAGAGAAACCGATCCGGGATCGTGTACATGGTCATCGACCAGAAGAATTTTGCCGGCGGCAGGTTGGCTTTGGTGAAATGAACCGTCGCCGGCTTGCTGCCGTCGCAGACGTAACCGCCATACCAGGCTTCTTCGAGCGAGTTGCCGTAGAGGCCCTTCATCGCGCCGACATCGCGCTGGAGGTAATTCGTTTTTAGCTGCGCGCGGGAGCCGAACAGGCCATTGGTGCTGAAGGTTTTGGCCGCCAGCGCGTCGATCTCCGCCTGGCCTTCCTTAACGCCGGCGTCGATCGCAGCAAGCGTGGCAGGATCGATTTTGGAGGCGTCCCAGGGTTAGCCTGGGCCCGATGCCGATCTTTTCAAAGCGGTTGCGGATCGCGACTTCGCTCGGATCCGGCGGCTCGGCGAATTGCAGAAGGAAGTTCAAATAGCCGATGAAGTCGTGCGACCGCGCCTTGGCTTTGTCGTAGGGCGGGAAGTCGATCGCGGGCGCGGCCGGTGGCGCGGGCTGCTTCAGGAACGCGCTGAGCGGCTGGAGCTTGTATTGCGCTTGCATCGCCTTGACGTTGGCGACATCCTCGGGACCTTGCAAAGCGGTGCGGGTCAACGTTCCCACGATGTCGGTTTCGGCCTTGAACACCTCCTTGATGCCGGCGGGCTTGTCGCCCTTCCATTTCGGGCCGGCGATCATGATAGTCGCCGGCGCCGAAGCCGGTCGAGCGCACGCCGATATAAGCAAAATTTTGCGTAAACAGATCGATCCACTGCATCACGTAATAGCGGTCCTTGGGAACCGCGGGCACGCTGACCACCATCGGCTCGGCGCGCAGGTCGAGCCACGCCCAGGAATACGGCGTGTCGTTGTTCGGCGTGACGATATCTTTGTTGTCGGGCGTGAACGGCTCCGAGTAATGCCGGAACACGTTAAAGCCGCCGACATAGCCATTCGACGGTCTTGTCGACGGCTTGCGCGCGCCAGGTCTGATAGCTTTCCAGCATCGCGTAGGAATAGACGTAGGCGTCTTTGGCGATGGCCTGCGCTTCCGCGGGAGAAACAGTCTGCGCACGCGCGCTGCGATCCGGCGAAAATCGCTAGGACTACGGCGACCGCCCCGAACGTTCGTTTGAGACATTTTGCTGTTCCGTTCAGCTCTCAGGGCTGACATCGGAGCGCATCTCGCCTTCAATTCGCCGCCTGAAGCGCAGGCGATTTCCATTTGCCTTCGAGCAATTCGGGTTTTGGCCAATAGTAACGCGCCGCCATCATGAAGGGGCCTTTGGGCGCCGGCAACCAGTTGGCTTCCTTGTCGGCGCCTGGGGATTCGTTCTGGATATAAATCGTCAATCCGCCGTCAGCGTCCCGCTTCAGGCCCGGCAGCATTGGAGCGTTGATGAGGTAGCGGTTGATCGGGTTCTTCACCAGCAGTTGGCTGGGAAGCGCGTACATCGTCAGGGACCAAAACGCATTGACCGGGGGGAATTGGCCGTTTGCGTAGCGCAGGACGTAACGTCCGCTGCGTGCCGTCGAGCGGTTTGCCCTCGCTATCCTTGTCGTAGATCGGATAGAGCGCTTCATCTCTAGAGTTCGCGCCGATGCCCGACCTGCGTGCCCGTGGCGCGCTTAAGATAGTTGTTGTCCAAGAACGTCCGACTGCCGAAAAGATCGGCGCTCTTGCCGCCTAGCGTCGCGCGATAGGCATCAATTTCCTTTTGCCCGTCCGCCAATCCGTTCAGCAGCGCGGTCTTCCTGGCGTCCGTTAGCGACGCGGAATCGAACGGCTTCCCCGGAACAATCCCGATGTTTTCGAACCGCTTCCGCAGCTCGGCTTCATCAGGATTGATCGAAGTAAATTGCAGGAGGAAAGCGAGCTGATTGAAAAACTCGAACGATTTGCTCTGCTCTGCCGGTTTCATCGGCTTAACCCAGTTGACGTCGGGCGCGGGCGGCGGCGGGGGCTTGCCAAGATATTCGGAGAGCGGCTTCAACTTGTAGCCCGCTTGGATCCTCTCGACGTTATCGAGATCGTCCGGATTAAAAAGCTGCGTACGGCCGACGACGTTCACAAGCTGGGTCTCGGATCGGATGACCTTCTTGATGCCCTTCAGGCGTCGAGCCCTTCCAGTCCGGTCCGGCGATCAGAAAGTCTCCGCCATCGTTCCCGGTGGTGCGAGAGCCGACATAGTCGAAATTGAAGGTGTAGAGATCCATCATTTGAAACACGAAGTAGCGGTTCTTCTCCATCGCAGGGACCGTTAGCACCATGGGCTCCGCGCGCAGGTCCGGTCCGATAAAAGTGTAAGGCGTATCGGAGTTTGGCGTGACAAAGGCGGTATCGTCCGGCGTGAACACGCGTGCGACATTCAGTATGGAGTTGAACGGGCCCTTGTATTGAGGATTGCCCTTGTCAACCGAGAACGCGTACAGCGTGGAGTACACCGTAACCATCGGAACGCCGTAGATGTAAGCGTCCTTCGCGATCTGCTGCGCTTCCTTGTCGACACGGACTTTGCGAACGACACGGACGTCATGTGCATCAGTGCAAACGAAGTTAGAAAAACAGCGGAAAAATTTGCCACATTTATCTCCATAACTTCCTAAAGTTGAAGCAACTTCGGATCGGCCTGACAAGATTGCAGCCTATCGCGTGAAACAAAGAGTTCAATCCATAGTCGATGGGCACAACTTGCATTTCCGGGATGGGTCATTCGCGTCGTTTTTGAGATATTTGCAGCATGTCCGCTATCCAGCCCCACCTCGGACCTGCAATGCGCCATTGCAAACATCGAGATTGGCGTAATTCAAGCTCCCGAACAGGAGGCCTCGAATCATGAGATACGAACTCACAGACTTTGAGTGGACTGCCATCAGGCCGTTCCTTCCGAACAAGCCGCGCGGCGTGCCGAGGGTCAACGACCGACGTGTTCTCAATGGCATCTTCTGGATATTGCGGTCGGGCGCGCCTTGGCGCGATCTGCCGGAAAGCTTTGGGCCTTACACGACCTGCTACAACCGGTTCGTTCGTTGGCGGATGGCTGGCATCTGGGACTTGATCATGGAGGCCCTCGCCGAAACCCATGACGGCTCCGTCCAGATGATCGACACTTCCATTGTCCGCGTCCATCAGCACGGCGGTTGCGCGGGAGGGGGCGAAACAAGGCTGATGGGGCGGTCGAGAGGTGGGCTAACGACTAAAATACACGCTTGCGTCGATACCAACGGAATGCCCGTTCGCCTTGAACTGACGACCGGTGAGGCCCATGATAACCGGCTCGTCACCGAGCTGCTGTCTGATCTAAAATCAGGCGCGATGTTGCTTGCTGATCGAGGATACGATGCGGACTGGATCAGAGCATTCGCCGGTGAACACGGTGCGTGGGCCAACATTCCTCCGAAGCGAAATCGTAAAGACCTAATTTGTTTTAGCTCATTTCTATACCGGGCGCGCAATTTGGTGGAGCGCTTCTTCAATAGGATCAAGCAATGCCGGCGCGTCGCTACCCGGTATGACAAACTCGCTGCAAACTACCTTGCCTTCATAAAGCTCGCAGCCATTCGGATTTGGCTGCGCGCTTATGAGTCCACGCCCTAGCAGACGTTGGCCGGATAGGCCGGGTGCATGTCCTATATGTGTTCGGTGCACCCTCTCCCTGCCCCTGCGAGGGTGCATCATCGAACACTTCAAGGAAACCATTGGTCTGTGTGGCACTCAGGATCGAATTTCCAATAAAATCAAATTTCCAAAGGGGCTGGTGCGCCATACAGACGCTGCCGCGATCATTGCGAGGGCTCGAAGATATTGTCGCGGGCCCACCGGACCGCTTGGCTCGTCGTTGAACCTCGCAGCGCGTCAATTAATACCAAACCTCAAATTGATCGACCGATGTAGGCCCAATCGCGGAGCGCGATTGACATGATCTTCCACGGCTGATCGATGAGAGTGTTCCAGGCGTAACAGCAGTGATCGACGATGTCGTCATAGGATTTGAAGACGCGGTTTGACAGTCAATTTTGGCGCATGAACTGCCAGATATTCTCCTGGCTGTTCAGCTCGGGCGAACGCGGCGGCAGTGGCATCAGCGAGATGTTGTGCGGGATCTTCAGCTCCTTCGCTCCGTGCCACCCGGCCTGATCGAGGATAACAATGGCGTGGGCGCCAGGGCTGACCTTGCTTGCGATCTCGTTGAGATGAAGCTGCATGGCCTCGCTGTTGCAGAAGGGCAGAACCAGTGCCGCGCCGGTTCCGAGCTCCGGGCATCCGTATCGTCTGACACCGAGATGCCGAACTCGTCATGCAGCCGCATGATCAGGTCAGAGGCCCGCCAGCGCACCACGCCATCGATGGGCGGGCTCGGCCCTTCGTCCACGATCCGCGCCAGAAACGCCTGGTGCTCCGTGTTGAGCTTCGCCGGCGCACCGGGCGCGGGAACATTGATCAGACCATCAGGCCCTTGCTCGTTGAATCTGATCACCCAGTCGCGAAGCGTCTGCCGGTCCATCCCGCCGACCTTCGCCGCCTCCGCCCGCGATGCGCCATCGAGCACCGCAGCGATCGCCAGAAGGCGCCGGACCTGATCGCTGTCCTTCGCCCGTCGCGCGAGCCGGCGCACCTCAACTGCTGCAAAATCCGTTCGAACCGCAATCGGCTAGCCCATGGCAACTCCCTCCAGTTGCCATGTGAAATCATCGATCCTCTGATTGGGAATGCCCGTCGTGGAGTCAGCACCCCAGCGGATTGGTATTATTCGTTCGGAGGAGACGGACGCATCATCGCGCGCGCGATGCATGGGCGTGCGCTTCGGACGATCTCAAATCGCTGCGATTTCAGCGCGGTTCGATTGGCAACGCCGGGCGCTGGGTTTTGCTTGCTTCTGAGCGCCGCTTCTACCGCGGCGCCGGCTTGGCGCGCTGCGTCCATCCGACGCGGGCGAGCAGGCCGTCGATCACCGGCCAGAACAGCAGCACAATCGCCAGCGTCGTGATCGAGCCGACTAACCCGTTGGACCAGAACACCTTGAGATCACCACCTGAACCAATCATCGACAACCGGAAGGCATCTTCGGCGCGGTTGCCGAGCACGAGGGCCAGCGTGAACGGCGCGAGCGGAATGCCGATCTTCTTGAAGACGTAGCCGACGACGCCGAAACCCAGCATCAGCCAGATGTCGAACATCGCGTTCTGGATCGCATAGGCGCCGATCGCGCAGGATACCACGATCATCGGCGCCACTGCGGCGAACGGCACGCGCAGGATCGAGGCGAAGATCGGCACCGTCGTCAGCACCAGCACGAGGCCGACGACATTGCCGAGATACATCGAGGCGATCAGGCCCCAGACGAAATCCTTGTGCTCGACGAACAGCAGCGGACCGGGATTGAGCCCCCACACCATCAGGCCGCCGAGCAGGATCGCGGCGGTGCCGGAGCCGGGAATGCCGAGCGCCAGCATCGGCAGCAACGCCGCGGTGCCGGAGGCGTGCGCCGCGGTCTCCGGCGCGAACACGCCCTCGATGCGGCCCTTGCCAAAGCTCTCGGGATCCTTGGAGAAACGCTTGGCCAGATTGTAGCCCATGAAGGAGGCCGCGATCGCACCGCCCGGCGTAATGCCGAGCCAGCAGCCGATGAAGGAGGAGCGCAGCAGCGTCACCCAGTATTTCGGGAGGTCCTTCCACACATTCAGCACGACGCGCAGCGAGATGCTGGCCGCGTGGCCGCGCAGCGCCAGCCGCTCCTCCATCGTCAGCAGGATCTCGCTGATGCCGAACAGGCCGATCACGGCGACGAGGAAGTTGATGCCACGGAGCAGCTCGGACGAGCCGAAGGTCATGCGCAACTGGCCCGACACCGTGTCCATGCCGACGCCGGCGAGCAGCAGCCCCAGCGACATCGAGATGACCGTCTTGTGCCTGGCCTCGCGCCCGAGACCGACGAAGGAGCAGAAGGTCAAGAGATAAACCGCGAAGAACTCGGGCGGACCGAACTTCAGCGCAAAGGACGAGATCATCGGCGCGAGGAAGGTGATCAGGAGCACCGCGACCAGCGAGCCGATGAAGGAGGACGTGAACGCCGCGGTCAGCGCCTCCGCCGCCCTGCCCTGCTGTGCCATCGGATAGCCGTCGAACGTGGTCGCGACCGACCAGGCTTCACCGGGGATGTTGAACAGGATCGAGGTGATCGCACCGCCGAACAGCGCGCCCCAGTAGATGCAGGACAGCATCACGATCGCCGAGGTCGGATCCATCGTGAAGGTGAGCGGCAGCAGGATCGCCACGCCGTTCGGACCGCCGAGCCCGGGCAGCACGCCGACGAAGATGCCGAGCACCAGCCCGACCATCATCAGCACCAGCGTCTTCCACGTCAGCAGGACGGCGAAGCCGTGAAGGAGGAGACCGAACGCTTCCATCGCTGACCCGCCCTAGTAGCCGAAGGCCGCTTCGAGCGGTCCCTTCGGCATGATGACGTCGAAGGCGATGTCGAAGGTGACGAACATGATCGCCGTGAACAGGAACGCGGTGAGCAGCGACTTCCACAGCGCGATCTTGCCGACGAGCCGCATGAAGCCGGCGATCAGGAGGAAGCTCGCGACATAGAGGCCGAGAAACTGCGTCACCAGACAGAACAGCAGCGTCGGCCCGAACACCGCCAGCACGCGGCGCGCCTGCGCGCGCGTGACGAAGGTTTCAGACACCGCGCGGCGGGCAAGCAGCGCCACAATCAGCCCGTAGAGGCTGCCGCCGCCGAGAACGACGGAGAGATAGAACGGGAAATAGCCAGGCTCCGGCCCGGTCGAATCCCAGGAGGCGCCGGTGCGCCAATTGTCGTAGCCGAGGATTGCGGCCAGCGCGAGCAGCAGGAGGCAGACGCATATCTCGATCGTGCCGGAGCTGACGACGGAGGGGGAATCGTCTTCAGGTGCGGTCGGATCGTCGACGACGATTTCAAGATCGGTTTGGGACATGAGCTCTGATGCAGGGCTGGGAGTTGTTCACCTCTCCCCGTTCTTACGGGGAGAGGCAGAGAAGTCAGACCGTCACTTCGCGACGAACCCTGCTTCCGTCATCAGCAACTTGTTCTGGGCATCGTCCTCCTCGAGGAATTGCACCATGTCCTTGCCGGTGAGGAAGATCGGCTTCAGCGCCTGCTTTTCCATGTAGTCCTTGTACTCCGAGGTTTGCGTCACCTTGTGGAACAGCTCGACATAAAACGCTTGCTGCTCAGCCGTGACTTTGCCGGGCAGGAACATCGCGCGCAGCATCAGATACTGGACGTCGACGCCCTCCTCCTTGCAGGTGGGGATGTCGGCCCAGGATTGCGTGTCCGTCACCTTGCTGGTGTAGGAGATGCGCTCCTTGTCGAACACGCAGAGCGGCCGCACCTGCCCCGCGCGCCAGACCTCGAGATTTTCACTCGGGTTGTTGACGTTGGATTCGGTGTGGTTGCCGACGAGCTGGGTCGCGGCCTCGCCGCCGGACTTGTAGGGCAGATAGGAGAATTTCGCGCCGGTCTTCTGCTCGAGGAAGACGGTCAACACGTGATCCTCGCGCTTGGAGCCGGTGCCGCCCATCTTGAACGGCGAACTCGCGGCCTTCGCGGCCTCGACGAACTCCTTCACCGTCTTGGGACCTGCGCTGTTGTCCCACAGCACGAACTGGTCGAGCGCGACCACCGAGACCGGGGTCAGCTCACGCCAGTTGAATGGGATCTTCGCCGACAGCGGCAGCATGTAGATCAGCGAATAGGCGATCAGCACCTTGTTCGGATCACCCTCGCTGGACTTCATGTACATCAACGCTTCAGCCCCTGAGGCGCCGCCCTTGAGCGAGACCACCATCGGCTGCTTCATCAGATTGTTCTTCTGGATCGCGGCCTGCATCATCCGAGCCATCTGGTCGGAGGCGCCACCCGCGCCGGCGGCCACCACGATCTCGACGGGCTTGGTCGGTTCCCAGCCAGCGAAGGCTGGCGTCCCCACAAACAACGCCGCTACGGCGCAAGCGGCGGCCACTGAATTTCGCACGGTTCTTCCCTTCAGTTCTTGTTGGTTTGTACTGCCCAGAGGGAGCGTTGAGGCTGTCTTTGCGGATATCGAAAGCAAGTTCAAGTCGATGCAGCTCGCATCGTCTATGACTTTCGACCAACGGAATTGGGGCCACTCGTGGCGGACCGGCTCATGTGGCGGAAGCGAGGAAACCGGACGGCGCGTGGCAAAATTCCATGTGCGCAGCAACGTTCTCCAGGAAACTCGCGGCGAGAAGGCTCTCTCGCCGATCGGAAAGCTGTCGCGCCGCTGGTTCGTCGAGTTGCCGCAGGCGTTGAACGACCGAGCCCTCGCCGGTTCGATCGCAAAGGTCGGCTGCGCTGTCGGAAACCGATCGTCGGTCCGCGTTAACCATGACCGCCGAATGACGGCCGCCCCTCTGGAACATTCCATGAACAAGGTGCTATAGAGCGGATGCCTCGGCGCGATTTGCGCAAAGGCGGCCGCTGGCCGGTGCTATCAACACCGACCGCGGCCTGACCACAACCGACTATAGCAGGAGTCAGTCATGGCTGAGAGCCAGTATTACGCCAATTCGCCGCACCTTCTCCCCTCGTCTTTGATGTTCGAGGTCCGGTCCGATGGGGCCGGGTCCGGCGGCCTCGCGCGCGTGCCCGGATGCGCGTCCGCGGCATCCCGCACGTCCGTCCCCAGCACCATCACCCCGTCCATCGGCTAAAGGCGATCGCAAGGCGCGACACCAGGGGACGCCGAGGCGTCCCCTGGGCGATCGGGCCGGTAGCGTTGCGCGTGCGTTCACGGTTTTTCCGGTTTTCTGTCCGGGGCGATCTGCCTCCGGAAGCGACACCGGCAGGCCTGCCGCCGCACACAGCCATGGCGCCTGCCGCCTGCGCTCGTTTCGCGCAGGACGGCAAGTGCAATTCCGGTCCGCCGACGTCGGCCTTCGCGATCGCTCATTGCAAGGAGCGATCATGGATACGAACACGCCTACCCCTGAGACCACCAGCACCGTGCAGGATCCTTCCATGCACACCGTTCAGCGCCCCTACGGCGGTATCGATGGCTTGCGCGAGATCCGCGATTCGGCCGGCCGCCTCATGGTCACCGTCGTCCCGCCCGGCATGGCCAGCCGCTTCCCGGTGGTCCGCGAGAGCCTCGCCGCCTGCTACGTGGTCGTGGGCCAGGGCAGGATCGATATCGGCCAGAGCCGGTGGTTGGGCAACGCCTCCCTCCAGCACGCCGCCGATCCCGCGACCAGCGTCGCGGGCGAGGTCTACATCATTCACGCCCAGCGCAACGACTGGCTGTTTCGTGTGGCGTTGCCGTTTCTCGAATTCCGCCTGACCGAGCTCGCCCGGGAGGCCGGCCTGGTCGAGGTCAGCAACGGCGCGAGCCCGCGGACCTGGTCCAGCGAGGACCGCGCGCTCTTCGAGCGCTTCGTCGGCGAGAGCCGGCGCCTGCTGTTTGACGCCGGCTGCCGGGCCTTCAACACGACGCCGGCGAGCCAGCTCCCCGCCACCGCCGAAGCCGATCGCGGGATCGATCTGGCCGAGGAGGCGCCGGCGCAGATCGACGTGGACGCCGTGCCGACCATCGGCGGCGAGCTCGCGCTTCCCTATGCCGGTCTTTGGGCGCGCGGCTACTACGGCCCCGATGGCTTCATCGTGCTGCCCGGCTCCGAGGTGCGCACCGCCGTGAACCCCAGCGCCACCCGCCGGTCGATCAAGAAGTTGCGCGAGCAGCTCGCGGAGATCCTGGTGCCGATCCCCGGCGTCGACGACCGCCTGCGCCTCGAGGCGGCCGTCTGTTTCCGCTCGGCGGCCATCGCGGCGAAGTTTCTGACCGGCGCCAAGATGGGCGGCACCAAGTGGGTGCGCCCGCCTTACGCCGAACAGATCATGTTTGCCGAGTAGGGAGGATCGCTGATGTCGAACTTCACCACGATGCCGGGGCAGAAGCCCCGGCAGCAAGCCAACACCGATGACGCGGTGCTGGATCCTGCTGCCTCGCCGGTTCTGCGCACGCTGCGCATCGGCACGTCGCCCTTGAGCTGGTGGCGCATGTTGCCGGCCCACGCGTTCCGCGCCGCCGACTATCTCCGTATCTGCGCCGCGCTCGATGAACTCGCCGCGTTCGCCAACAGCATCGTGCCGGCGCTCAAAGGCGATCCGGACGTGGCGATCGCGCTCGTGCTGTCGCTGATACCGATCAGGACCCGCTCAGCTCCGGTCGACGTCGCCATGACCGCGGTGCTGCGCTGCGTGCTCGACGGCGACCTCAGGTGCGCGCTCGTGCTCGGCCACGTCATCGACCGCGCCGACCTCGATCCCGTCCACGCCGCCAACCTTTGCGCGTCCTGGTTCGAATTCCATCTCGACCATGCGCGCGCGGGCTTCACCCCCGCCGAGGAGGCGGTGCTGAAGGCGCTGCACGCGTTCGACGCGCGCGCCCCCGACGACGCCGGCGGATGATGCTCGGGCTCCTCGGCGCCCCCCGATGCGATGCCGATCCACGCGATCGGTATCGCTGCGGTTGCCCCGCGCTTGCGGAGCGAGTTCCTGACCGCGGCCTCGATCTCCGGTCCTGATCGCGGCCGGTCAGGCCATGGGGACGCATCATTCCGCCGACGGCCAGGTCAAGGCGAGGCGCATTGTCTGCAATGCGCCCGCACCTGTCGTCGACGTCGGCGCCTGACGAGGCTCGTGTCTCGCCGCTGGATTGCCGGCTTCCTCTAAACTGAGGAAGGTCGAAGCCATGAGTGAAGACGATGGATTGAAGGCGATGGGCCAGGTCATTCAGATTGATGAAGCCCGGATCCGGGATCATCTCGGCGAGATGGTGCGTGGAACGGTTGAAGAGACCCTCAACGCGTTGCTGGATGCTGAGGCGGACAGGCTTTGCGGTGCCAGCCGTTACGAACGAAGCCAAGGCCGGCAGGACACTCGGGCCGGCAGCTACGAGCGCACGCTGCACACCGTGGCCGGGGAAGTGAACCTCAGGGTTCCGAAGCTACGGCGCCAGACCTTCGAGACCGCGATCATCGAGCGCTACCGCCGGCGGGAGAGCTCAGTCGAGGAAGCGCTGATCGAGATGTACCTGGCGGGGATTTCGGTCCGGCGGGTCGAGGACATCACGGAGGCGCTGTGGGGCACCCGCGTCAGCCCGAGCACAGTGTCGAACCTGAACAAGAAGATCTACGCCAAGATCGAGGCCTGGCGGAACCGGCGGATTGAGGGCGAGCACCCGTATCTTTATCTCGACGGGATCGTGATGAAGCGCAGCTGGGCCGGCGAGGTTCGCAACGTTTCGTTGCTGGTGGCCTCGGCCGTCAATTCAGAAGGGTTTCGCGAGATCCTGGGGATCTGCGAGGGTGCCAAGGAAGACAAATCCGGCTGGTCGGCATTTCTGCGTCATTTGCTCCACCTGCGCCACTCGGCGTACAATGACCTATCGAGTCAATTGAATAGTCAGCATTGTTGACAATTCCTTCCAAGAAAAGCGCGCAGCGAACTTAGCTTGTCAACGAAACGTCCTCCCGATGCTGGATGGCATATTCATCCCAGTGTCGGTCGCGCATCCTGCCTCCGCCGAGATGGGGACTCGCTGCGCGCCCCCTGGATCGCCCGCTACCCGCCCGGCGGTCGTCCAAACGAGTCCACGGGGTCCCTTGATGCCGTGCAGGGCCTATCGGGGTGCGGGCATTGCAGAAGCTCCCCCATGGACTGGCGCTTCTCAGAGACGCGCAAGGTCAGCGCATTGTCTCTGGTGCGCCGTGGGGCCCTCGGCCAAGACTTACAATTGACTCGGCCACTTGCAGGTATAGGATTAACGCGCTTCAGGAGTGATGTTGCGACGGTAGATTCCTGCACCTTTCTGTGAGGTTGCTGTGAAGCGTTGTTCAAAATCTCTTCGATTTCTGCTCCCGCTGCTGCTGGTCGCGTTGACCAATTTTCCTGCGTCCGCGTCCTTGGTCGCCAACAGCGGCGGGATAGTGCCTGGGACCGGGCCAGGCGCAAATGACATTGAGATTTTCTACACCATCGGGCCAGGCGTGGGTCTTGTTCCAATTGCGACCGGTAACCCGCTATCCAACACCAGCTTGGCGGGTGCTACTCCGCCCGTAGATACTCCACCTGCTGGTGCCGTGCCGGGGCACGTCACGTTTGTTTCGCCGCTAATCACACCGCCCGGTACGAACGTGGCGTGGAATCTTCTCATAGACCCTGCGGTCACCATCAATAGCTGGTTCTTTACGCTCAATGGGGCCGACATCAACACCAGCTCTGGCGGGACAGATTTCGGACCAGGGTCGATCGTCTATACGGCGCCACCAGCACCAGGAGTCCCAGAGCCTTCGACTTGGATATTGATGATTGTCGGATTCGCTACTATGGGCTTCATGGCTTATCGCTGGAAGTCGGAAGACAATGGGGAGGAAGCGATATGAGCGCTTCCGGTTCCCTCCCGCGCAGTTACCTTTAGCTCCGCTTCGGGCGCATTTGCATTCGCCCCTTGGGTCGCCCGCTATTCGCGCTTTTCCGATATGCTCAAGGTCAGCGCGTTCAGTCTGGTGTGCTGTGGGCCCACATGCCGCTAGTCAATCAGCCTTCGCCAATGCACCATGTGAATCGGTGCCTACGGTCGTTTCAGCAAGGGGCTGGACGGCCGCTCCTGCACTTCGCGCCTGATTTCTGAGTTCCATCAACACCAGAAATCCAACACCGACCCAACAACACCATTCTCAGCATGATGCTTCTCCACCTCAAAATAGTGCCGGGGAAGATTCATCGATCCAATGAGGCAACATGGCGGCGGCTGACGACCCACGTACTGGGTGTTTGCCAACAGGGTTAACCGCCGTCCTCGCCAGTTCTCCATTATCGCAAGCGAAATCGATAGGTTTCCTAACTGACCGTCCGCAACCGATGTTTCCAAAGCGGTGCGGAGTGCGCCGTGTTTAAACGACAACATCGATGTCCTATTGTCCTATTGATACAGCGGGCTGTTAGCGCACGCGGGGACTTCTCGGCGCGAACGCGGCGCGATTGCGACGTGCCCCAAGCCTTTCAATTTTTGGACTCAAATTTGACTCCCAACTCAAATCATTTCGGATAGGGCAACTGGGGTGCATTGGTTATTTGATTTGGAGTATCAGTTATGAGAACAGATCATCTGCCGCGCGACGCGCAAGCCCACCTCGCTAAACCGTCGCTTTGGGTTGCCGAACCCACCGACAACTCTCTCTCGCTCCTTGAGGATGCCCTTCGGGAGGATGAACCCTCACTTCGGGATGAGGAACACACCGAAGACGTTCGCTCGCTCCGTGAGGAGAATGCCCGGCTTCGCGGGCTTTTGGTTCAGCTATCGAACCTCATCTGCAAAAACGTCGTTCACGCAAGATAACGCAGTTTCAGTATCATGGCAGAACCGTTGCCAGTGTTGGGGGGCGCGTGCGCCGTGCCCTCGCAGCCGCTCGCATCTGCACTAACCCGGTATGGGCAGCGGGAGAAACACGCACCTCGCAATCATGAGCAGATACACGAATTTTGCCAGTTCCTTGCCCATGAATGGGGAGGAAACCGTCAGCATTCCTATGCCGTTCCTTCCAGAGGAAAATCGCAAGCTTGGTCCCGAAAGGTTGATGGTAAGTGGTCGGTGGTTGGCCTGGCGGATGCGGGATCCAAATATACGTGGCACGGAAAAAACTTTACCGAGAACAAGGCCGAGTTTGACCGATTAGCTGCCGATCTGCAGTCCGCTATTCAACGTGATTCCAATAGCGACGTTTGCACCGTCTTGCGGACGATAATGCATTGGGGCGGTTTAGATAATAACTATCGACAGAAGGGGACCTTTGACTGGATCGAACGAAACGCGGATGAGATTTCCGCCAAGCTTTCGAATGTCGTCGATCTGATTAAAGACGAACGGGCCTCGCTAGATTCGTTTGACGGTGTAAATTTGATAATGAACTCGACGATGGCCAAGATCGTGAGCCTCGCCGACCCCGAGCAGCAGCTTGTGGCCTACGACGGTCGGCTCGGTGGCGCACTCGGCTACTTCGTTGCCAGATTTACGGAAGAACGAGAAATTCACCAATACGACGTTGGCGATCAGTTGCTTTTCGCCGTGGACCGAGAACCCAAACGGACCCCTGACACGAATCGCATTCGTTTTCCGGCATTATTCGGCAAAACCAGGGACCTCCGCCATGCCACGATGGTGCGATCGGCGTCGCAACTAATCTGGCAAGTCGCGAAAGAATGCCACGCGAGTCCGAGAGAAATCGAAGCTGCCCTGTTTATGTGGGGATATAACGTCATGTGGGGATGTAACGTTGCAGATCAATCTCAACATTAACGGGCGTAGATTTTCCGCAGTCGCGGCTTCGAGTCGAGCACCTACCGCTTTAGACTGATGCCGGTTTCGATCCGTGGAGCAAGAGTTGCAATGGAGCCTGCAAAACCCCGCAAATGGACCGAAGAAGAGACCCAGTTGCTGATCGACCTCGCGCAACGGAAGGAGAGAGTACCAGCGATGGCGCGAGAGATTGGACGTCACATCGCCTCCATTAGGCGACGAGCTCGCGAATTGGGTTTGCCTCTGCCGCCCGGCCGAGGTGAGAGGCAGCTTTAGGTCCGCACCTTGCAACCGCGTGCAAATTGCATGAGGACGAGAGATGGACGATCCTGTGAACTTCGAGCGAGGTGCAATTTCGTGCCCCGGTGAACCTTTCTGAAGCAATTAATGCGGCGGAGTTCTCTCGGTGCTTCAGGCTCCGGCAGCTTCGAAACCATCCAATTTAACGGGGTTCGGTCACCCCAGAGCGTCTCAACCATATCCGGCGCGGCTACAAGCATCACCACGGCGTTGAACAACACCGGCGGCAGCGCAC
Organism: uncultured Alphaproteobacteria bacterium; assembly: GCA_963819355.1. Taxonomy (GTDB): domain Bacteria; phylum Pseudomonadota; class Alphaproteobacteria; order Rhizobiales; family Xanthobacteraceae; genus Bradyrhizobium. The sequence goes on from CAWFVZ010000013.1 coordinate 59,975, forward strand.
ATGCAATTGTGCCGCCTGCCCCTCGATTTGAATTACCTGTTGAGAATCCTCTGATGCGGCAAGCTGATCGTCGATCGAAAGCGGTCTCGACGGCTCCGCGTCCCCAAATGCTCCGGTATCGCTAAGGGATGCACGGCATCGCAGCCCGCCGCTTTCGCAGCCTTCACCACGCTCGCGATATCGAGATAGGCCCGCGCGCCGCGCCCGAGGATTTCAAGCGCTCGTCGGCGACGCGGACATGCAGGGAGAACGCGTCATCGGCGGGGTGGTCGCGACAGTGGCGATACCGTCATCGGCCGCGGCGCGCGCGATGCGAGTCCCATGCCGCTTGCGAGGAATGGGAGAAGACTGAGCCGCACCCACGCCGGCGCTCGAACTATATGTCAGATAATGGCGCACGGCGGATCATGCCGTAACAAAAGATACTACCAAGATCGCGATGGCAGCGCGCGCAGTCCGTGCTTTAATGCGCTGGGGAGAGGAAAATGCTGCTTCTTGGGGGTGTCTTTCGCCGCGCGTCGTTCGGCCCGCAGCTTCGCGGCGTGATCCGTGCTGTCGCGGCCGGCCTGATCGCGTCCGCGATGGTGTCGGGAATTCTCGCAGCGCCGGCCCGCGCGCAGGAGGAGGACGAGGCCAGCGAAGAGGCCGCCCCTGCCCAGCCGGTCAAAGCGAGACCGTTCCGTCTCTATCGCTGGCAGGAGGACTACGCCTACCTGGCCGACAAGCCGCGGCGCGACGCCTGGGAGCAGCTCAAATACATCCCTTTGCCGGGAATGCCGCACGTCTGGCTTTCGCTTGGCGGGGAAGCGCGCTACCGGCTTGATGGCTATGCCCCATATCTGTTTGGACTCGGCAAGAGCGGAACGAGCTGGACCTCGAACCAGGAGCGGCTGCTCCTGGATTTCGACCTGCATGTCGGGCAGGCGTTTCGCGCGTTCGTGCAATTGGATACGTCGCATGAAAACGGACGCCCGGTGCAGCGGGCCTATGATCAGAGCGCGCCGGACCTGCGCCAGGGTTTTGTCGATGTGGTCCTGCCGGTGGGGCCCGGACAAGCCATGCTGCGTGCTGGGCGGGAGGAGCTCTATCTCGGCAACTCCCGCTGGCTGTCCGTCCGCGATCCCACCAACATCAGGCGATCATTCGACGGCTTCCTCGCCGAATATGACGATCGCCTGCTGAGCTTGCGCGCCTTCGCCGCGCACCCCGTCAACATCATGTCGGGCCTCGTCGACGACAACACGCTGAGCAGCGAGTTCTTCCGCGGCGGCTATGCCGTCGTTCGGCAACCGTTCGATCTTCTCGTAACGATCGATGCCTACGTCTATGGTCGACAGCAGGCCAGCGCGACCTACGCGCGCGGTACGGCCCCCGAGGATCGATGGAGCGGGGGCGCCAGGGTCGCCTCGCAATGGCGCGGCTTTGAGCTGGCCGGCGAGGCCACGTATCAATGGGGATGGTTCGGCACGGCGGCGATCTCGGCCTACGGCGCCTTCGGCGATTTCGGCTACCGCTTCGCGCCAGGCGAGATCCTTCTCGGCACCGTGACACCCAAGCTCGGGATTCGGACAAACTATGCGTCCGGCGACGACAATCTGAAGAGCAGTTCGTTTCACAACTTCACGGGGGCCTATCCTGCCGCAAGCGTGATCTCGGAGATGTCGCTGATCTCCGTCTCGAACGCGACAAACATCCAACCCTATCTGCAGCTCTTCACGGCTCCCAGCCTCGTGTTTGGCGCCAACTGGAATTTCGTACGGAAGGTCACGGTCGCCGATTCCGTCTATGGTCCGATCGGGACGCTGATCACGGCGAAGGGATCGAAATCGCTCGACGTGGCTCAGATCGGCCAGGTCGACATGACCTGGGAGATCAACCGGTTTCTCCAGCTTCACGCGCTGTACGCCCACATCTATGCAGGCCAGTACATCCGCGATGCAGGAGGCCGTGACTTCGACTATTACCGGCTGCAGCTCATGTACCGCTGGTGAATTAGGCGCGATGCTTCTTCGCCTCTCCCGCTTGCGGGGAGAGGGCGGAATTCGAGCGGGATCGAATGCGGGAAGGCGCCGCTCGGTGGGCGCGGCAGTGCTATGTGGAGAAGAAGTTCGAGCGCGACACCCACCGGGCCAGGCTCGAATGGATGCGGGCCAAGATGTTCGTCAATGCGCAGGGCAACGTGACCGAACGCAAGATGGCGGTCGATGTTTCCGAGGAGCTCGCACGGAAGGCCAGTGTTCGGATTATCGCATGGTCCGGATGTCTCGATCAGGCGCGCGGGCGATGCATCGAGAGCTGGCGGCGGGTATTCATAGTAGTTGCGTCTCAGGAGCTTCGTCTTCTTGAGCATCTCACCGCGTCACTTCGATCCGGGAGTTTTATCGATTGTCGTCTTTATGTTCAAAGCGGCGAGACTTTCTTGCACGAGAAGCGCGATGGGCTCGCTCAGCGTGCCTTGGGTGGGGTGCGACCGATGCTGACCGGGGCGCCAACGATTCCTATGGGCTGGACAGCAATTTAACGGCGGCCTTGGCCAGCGCGCCATCCGGTTTCGAAAGCTCGTCCAGAATCGAGAAGTGGTCTGCGCCAGCGATGGGGAGAAGCGATCCTGGTGCGCCGGCCGCCTCGCGCTTGGCAAATAGCGCGACCGAGTCATGAACGAGAGCGGGCAATTCATTGGTTCCGTATGCAATTGTGAGTGGCTTAAGTGTTGGTTCCAGACGCAATGGGGACAAGGTCTCGATTTCCGTTTGGCTGAGTTGAAGCGCCTTGTTAAGGGCAGTGTCGCGGATCGGGGCCAATTCATAGACGCCTGATATGGCGAGCCCGGCGACGATACCGGGATGGCCCAGATGAAGGGCCGCCAGCTGTGCACCGGCCGACCAGCCAGCGACGATGAGAGGGCCGCCAATTCCGTGCTCGACGCCCTGTGTCGTCAGCCAGTCGATTGCGAGGCCGATTTCTGCGACGATTTCAGTGAGGCTGGCTTGCGGGGCGAGCGAATAGCCGGCAATCGCCACCGACCATCCCACGGCCCCCAGGCCTTCCGCGACGCAGGCAAAGACCTCGCGAGAGTTGCGTTGCCAGTAACCGCCATGGACGAAGATCAGACAAGGTGCCAAAGGTTCCGCGGCAGGATAAAGATCGAACGCGGTTCGTTCGGACACGTCCGCATAAGCCAGATCAAGCTTTCTGTTGTGCGCGCCTCGGTAGAGCGCGGAGTTCCGATTGCGCTGTTCGATCCAGCGGGGACTGTCCGCGACGGCGGCGTTGTTGTCGTAGGCCGCGTCGCGGGCCGCCTGGTCGAGCGAGAACCAAAGTTGCCGTGGGTCCTCGGGGAGACCGGAGAGTGGAGATGCTGACGGCTCCAAACCGATATCCCGTCAGCGGCTCGCGCCAGTTGCCATGGCAACCGGTACCGTGGCGCGTCTGGCGAGGGCGAGATACACGCCACCGGAAACCGCGATCCCGAAGAACCAGCTGAGATCTGCACCGCCAAGGAGTCCGAGTGATATCGGGCCCTGAAGCGGACCGACGAGGCCGTCCTCCACCGACCATCCGGCCACGAGCCCCAGGAAGAATGCGATCATGGCGCCCCAATTGATGTCGCCATAAGCACTGGTTTTCGGGCTTTTATACAATTCCGCGACGTCGATCTTACCCTTGCGCCTGATGAAGAAGTCGGCCATCACGACCCCGGCCCAAGGGCTCATCCAGAGCAGAAGGCTGATCATCCAGTTGTCGAAGGCCTTGGCAAAGGACGGCGCGAAGATGAAGTAGAGCGTCGTCAGATAGCCCGCGACGCCGACGATTGTCGCGAGGCCCAGCCGCGAGAATTTGAGGCCCGCGCTCAGCGCAGCGAGCGCCGCTGAGTAGACGTTGAGGATATTGGAAGCGATCGGACCATGCAGGACCAGCAGCAACACCAGGATGCTGGTCGGTCCGCCGAACACGGCGCTCACCATTTTTGCCGGATCGGTGTCGAGCGTCGTGCTGGCGATGGTCGCGCCGAGGATGGCCAGCCAGACCGTCGGCACGAACATGCCGATATAGCTGTACCAGAACACGGATTTCGACGAGATGCTGCGCGGCACGAACCGCGAATAGTCCGACGCCCAGGTCACCCAGGAGATGCCCCAGCCCACGCCGATTGCCGTCACCAACAGCGTGATCATCGCCAGATGCGCGCCCGGCGGGAAGTGAACTTGTGAGGCCCCAATTGACGACACCTGGACGCGTCCAGGCGAGAATGCTCATCAGCACCATGATCGCAATCGTCACCGGCACTGTGTATTTCTCGAAAGTCCGGATCGCATAGAAGCCGTACACGCCGATACCGACCTGCAGCGCCATCACCAGCGTGATGATGATGATCTCCACCAGCCAGGTGTCGGGAATGCCGAACTGGCCGAGAATGGCGACGGCAATCTTGACCGGAAAGTAGGTGTTCACGCCGATCCAGCACAGCGTCATCAGGAACATCAGAATGCTCGGCAGATATGCGCCGCGGACACCGAACGCAGAGCGGCTGAGAACCATCTGATTCACGCCTGTCTTGTGTCCCATCACGGTGAACGCGCCGAAGATCGCGCATCCGACCAGATTGCCGAGCACGATGACCGCGATGGTTTCCCACAAGCCGAGCTTAAGGATGATACCGAGTGCTCCCAGCGCCCAGTTCACGGGCGCGATGTTGGCTCCCGCCCAGATCCACATCTGCTGTGGCCCCGTCGAGTCGCGGTCGGCATCTGGAATGGGTTCGATACTGTGGTCGTCAGCGCGCAGTTCAGAACTCGTCATGACTTCCTCCCCTTCAACATCCCGCCTGATCGATGCATGAACCGTACCACTGACCGTTTTTTACTCAGTTTGTCCCTGTCCTCTGCCGCGGAAAAATTGTCGCAGTTTGCGCTGCAGGACACCGTTCAGCAGAGCGGCAAAATTCAACGAGGTGATGCCGCCGGCACCATCGGCCGTCGGCACGCCGGACAGCGCGCGGTCGATATTGCGCACGAAGTCGGCGGTGATTGCCGCGGTGAGATTGCTGACCAGACCGGGCCGGGCGAATTGCGCCAGCATTCCGCGGAGGCTGTAACCAATCGAGAGCATCGCCCGCGTTCCGCCACTTTGCTCGTCCGGCATTAGGCGATACCGGATTTCGCCGCGGGAGGACGACCGGCTGCGTTGGTCCGTCCCGGCTCCGACGATCCGTCCCGACAAGGTCGTGGGATCGCGCTCGATACGAACCGCCCCTTTGAAACGTGCCGCGATCGGACCGAACTTGACCTGCATCGTTCCTTCGGTTCGCTGAAGGGTCGCGGCCCCGGACACCGATGCGCCGGGAAGACACGCTGCGACCGCCGGGATATCGCCGAAAAACGCAAATACCTCGGCGGGGGAATGGGGCACGACGAAGTCTTGCCCGAATACGTGCTCCGGGGAGAAATCCTCGATGGATATCCCGGCAGCACTCGTGGCCGGCGGCTCGCCGACTGTTATTTCGGCCGTAACCTGTGCGCTCGATGCCAACATGCCGCTATGGCCTGATCCGACAGGGCCAAACAACGTGCGTCCGGCGCCGACGACGGGCGCGACGCCGCGTCGGCGTCGCGCTTCAATGACGGATCGAACGGCGCGAACGATTCCGACATAGCCAGTGCAGCGGCACAGGTTTCCACTCATGCCAACACGAATGTCGCGCTCGTCGGCCGACGGCATGCGCAGCACGAGGTCGCGCGCGGAAACCAGCATGCCCGGAGTGCAGTAACCGCATTGCAGAGCATGTTCGCGGGCAAATGCGCCACGGAGTTCGGTTGTGATCTCGTCGTCGTCGAGACCTTCGATGGTCGTCACCCGCGCTCCGTCGCACGCGACCGCATAGGTGATACAGGATCGCGCCGGTGCATCGTCCAGCAGCAAGGTGCAGGCGCCGCATACGCCATGCTCGCACCCCAGATGCGTTCCGGTGAGATTGAGCTTGTCGCGCAGGAAGTCCGCCAGATGGGTCCGGGGTTCCACGTCGGCACGGACATCGCGGTCGTTTACGGTGAGAGCGATCATGGTCAAGCCGCTGCCTCGCTGATGGCGCGACGCAAGGCCGTCACATGAATGTGCCTCGCCGCAGGGTGCGACACGCCCGCCTTTGCGAGGATCTTGTCGGCGGCTCCGATATCGAACTGCCGCTCGAAGCTGGCTGTGACACGGCCTCCGAACAATACGGTGGCATCGACTAGCATGATTGGTGCGGCGTCGAGCGCGCCAATCACGGCGCGCGCCGTCCCCTGTTCCGGATCGATCACGACGGCGCTGATGGCGTGCGCAAACTCGCCGGTCTTGCGGCAGCTCTTGAAATAGCCAAAACGCGCAGAGCGCGACAATGCGGGGATACGCACGACCTCAATGATTTCGTCGGCCCGCAAGGCCGATTGCAGCGCGCCGGTAATGAAGTCCGCCACTGGAAGCTCACGGGTACCTGACAGGCTGCGCAGCGAAACCGTGGCGCCCAGCGCCGACAGCGCCGACACCCAATCGGCGGCTGGATCGGCATGGCTGAGCGAACCACCGATCGTGCCACGATTGCGGACCGCCCGGTAGGCAATGGCCGCGGCGATCCGCTGCATCGCGCCACGTGTCACGTCCGGCACCCGTCCGTCCTCGAAATCGCTATGCGTGACGCAGGCGCCGACCTCGAGGCTGCCGCCTACAGACGCCGTCTGCTTCAGCTGAGCGATGTTCGAGATGTCGATCACGAGATCTGGCTGCACCAGTCGTAGATTGAGCATCGGGCCCAACGATTGGCCACCCGCAATGATCTTGGTATTGCGATCGGTCTGCGCCATCAACGCGAGAGCCGCGTTCAGATCGCTGGGGCGTTCATAGGCGAAAGATGCCGATTTCATGCTGCGGGTCTTTCGGCTTCGCGCGTCGCCAGGATGGCTTCGACCAGACGGCGTGGAGAGATCGGCGAATGCAACACTTCGACGCCAAGTGACCGCAACGCATCGTTCACGGCATTGGCGATCGCTGCAGGCGGTGCGATCGCGCCACCCTCGCCGATGCCTTTGACGCCGAACATGGTGTAGGGAGAGGGGGTCTCCATGTGATCGAGGCGCGGCTCGGGCACCTCTGTCGGCCCTGGCAGCAGATAGTCGGCCAGAGTGGTCGCCAGCGGCTGGCCCGCGGTGTCGAACGGCATCTCTTCGTAGAGAGCAGTGCCGATCCCTTGCGCCAGCCCGCCAAAGATCTGGCCGTCCACGATCATCGGATTGACGAGCACGCCGCCATCCTCGACGATCACATAGTCCAGGATTTCGACCCCGCCGAGATCGGGGTCTACGGCAACCGTCACGGCATGCGCCGCATAACTGAAGGTGCCGCTGTCGCGCGCCGGCTTGTAGCCGCGGGTCGCTTCAAGGCCGCCCGGATCGACGTCGGCCGGCAGGTCCTGCGGGCGGCGGTACCAGGTGTGGGCAATTTCAGCCAAGCCGATGCTGCTGTTTGGCCCATGCACGCGCCCATCCAGCAACCGTACGGCAGCCGGATCCAGCTGCAGCAATTTGGCGCCGATGCGTTTGGCGCGCTCGGCCAGTTCGTTGCACGCGGTCGCAACGGCGCCGCCGGCCATCACCATCGAGCGCGACCCCCATGTGCCGGTCGAATAGGGCGTCAGCGCGGTGTCGCCGTGCACGACGCAAATCTTTGCGGTATCGATGCCAAGGATTTCGTGCGCGACCTGCGAAAGTGTGGTTTCAAGCCCCTGTCCGTGCGAATGCACGCCGACGCGGATCTCGAGGCCACCGTCGGGCGTCATTCGGGCATTTGCCTGTTCGTGCCCCGGTACCATCGGGATGCCCCAGCCGGCATAAACCGACGTGCCGTGCGCGGCCTGCTCGCAATAGATCGAGACGCCGGTACCGATCAACCGGCCATCCGGCTCCTTGCGGCGCTGGCGCTCGCGGATGGCGGGTACGTCGATCATCGCCAGTGCTCGGCGCATGGCTTGTGGATAATCACCGCTATCGAAGTGCTTTTTGGTGACGTTGTCGAACGGCATCTGGCCTGGATCGACCAGATTCCGCAATCGGACCTCGCCGGGCTCAAGTCCGGCCTCGACCGCTACCGCATCCAGCATGATTTCAAGCGCAAAGCAGACGCCGGTGCGTGCTACGCCACGATAGGGCAGTATCGGGCATTTGTTGGTCGCGGCCGAAAAGGTCCGGCAACGATAGGCCGGCATCTTGTAGGGCCCGGGCAGGATGCTCGCGACCTGCGCGGCTTCGAGGCATGCCGAGAACGGATAGGAGGAGTATGCGCCGGAATCCACGTAGCCTCACAGTCGATCCCGCGCAGCGTTCCGTCGCGATCGGCATAGACCGTGATCTTGTAGTGATGCTCGCGGCAATTGGCGCTGGCCGTCAAATGTTCGCGGCGATCTTCGATCCAGCGGACGGGATAGCCTTGGCGCATGGTCAGCCAGGCGAGGCAGACCTCCTCGGGCAGCAGAATGCCCTTGTGGCCGAAGCCGCCGCCGATATCCGGCGACACGATCCGGATCTGGCCCTGCTCCATGCCGAGACAATCGGAGAGGCCATTGCGCACGATGTGCGGCATCTGGGCGCCGGTATGGAGCGTGAGCTGATCCAGGCGGTGATCGAAACTCGCGACGACCCCGCGTCCTTCGAGTGGCGACATGCATTGCCGCGCAGTCGAGATTTCACGGCTGACCTTGATCGGTGCGTCGAAAGCGCCGGCGATATCGACCTCGAAGGCGCTTTCGAGGAAGATGTTGTCGCCCCAGTGCTCGTGGACCAGGGCAGTGTCCGGTTGGCGGGCCTGCAGCATATCGTAAACGGCCGGCAACTCCTCCAGATCGAGCATCACAGAGGCGGCGATGTCTTCAGCCTCGGCTCGCGTCGGTGCCACGCACATCGCAACGAGCTCGCCGACGTGGCGGACCTTGTCTGTGGCCAGAACTGGCTGTTCCGAGATTTTGAAGCCCGGCAGTCCGGAAACCGCCCGGATCGGTTTGACGCCCACGAGGTCGTCGGCGGTGAATACGAAGTCGCGATATTTCTCCGGAACGGAGATCGATTTGATCCGCGCATGGGCAAGCGGACTGCGGACGAACGCGACATCCTCCAAGCCGGCGAGGCGGATGTCGGCCACGAACTGGCCGCGCCCACGCATCAGGCGATCGTCTTCCTTTCGCAACAGCCGCGCTCCGACGCCCTGCTTCGGGTCGGTCGCCGAGGCCGGGGCCTTGTTTGCTTCAAGGCCAGACACGTGATCCGTCTCGACCGGGCCCATCGCAGGTCAGGCCGCGACCGCGCGGGGAAGGATGGGGGCAATCGCCTCATAGCACGTGCCCGCACGGAGACAGAACGCCGGCTGTAGCAGGCTGTCGGCGATCACTTCGTTCTTCTCGTTGTCACGCAGAATGTAGCGGCCGGGCTTTTGCGCGAGGACGGTTACGTCGGCGTCCATGCCGGGCTTGAGTGCACCGATTTCACCGGAGAGCCCGAGCATTTCGGCAGGGTGCGAGGTGACCATCGGCACCACCTGCTCGAGCGTCAAGCCCAGCGCCATCATCGAGCTCATGGCCTGCACCAGGCTGAATTTCGCCTGACCCGCAAACGGGTGATTTTCATCGTCGGCGTGTTCGTCGGGGGTGCCCGCGGGCGCCGGGACGTGGGTATTGTAGCCGTGAATATCGGCGCCGAGGGTGGTCGGGATGATGCCCGCGGCGAGGGCCTTACGTGCGAGCCGGTAGGAGAAGTGGCTGCCGTGGCCGACGTCGACACGCAACCCGCGATCGAGCGCAGCCTGAATCACCGGGTGCACCTCGCCCTCGCGATTGACGAAGCCGCCGGGATGGCGCGTGAACGGATGCGCCAGCACGTCGCCGGACCGCAACAGGGGGATCACACGGGTGAGGATCGTGTCGACGTCCTCGCCATTGGTGCCGCTTTCAGGCAGGCCCCATAGCTGCCCGAAATGGACATAGACCGGAAGATCCGCCCGGCGGCCGATCTCGGCTGCCATCTCGATGACGCGGATGCCCCACCGCGCAAAGCCGCCGATTTCGGCGTGGGCCTTGATGCCGCGGACCAGGTCACGATTGGCAGTGGCAGCCTTGACCGTGGCGTCGATATCGACGCAATCGGGACTGTATAGATTGGGGTAGTAGTGGCCCTCCAGGCCGCCCACCAGATAAGCCGACATGAACGCATAGGTTCGGGACAGCGCTTTTTCAGCGATGAAATGGCGGAAGCCCGGCATGGTCATGCACGACGGCCCGCCCTGATCGACCAGTGTCGTCACTCCGGACTGCACGCCGACCATGTCGGCGTTCACGCCGAACCGTCCGGTGACGTATTGATAGACATGAGCGTGGGTGTCGATCAGGCCGGGCAGCACGATCTTGCCCGTTACGTCGATGACCTCTTTGGCACTTGTCGGCAGGATGTCGGCTTGCACCGCGGCGACTTTGCCGCCGCGGACCGCGATGTCCTTCAGACCGTCGACGCCCGAAGCCGGGTCGATAACACGTCCTCCACGCAACAGCAGGTCAAAAGTGGTGCTTACGGACATAGTCGGCTCCTTGCTGATCTATCGACGGGTGCCGGCGCCTCACCGATTACGAAGCATGCTTCGTAATTTTCATTTGGCAAGCGAAGCAACTTTCGTGCCATAGAGGGGCCGAAAGAACGGCTGCAAGAAACTCGTGCAGAGCAGGCGTTGAACGATTGCGAGAAATGGCCAGGAAATCGACAGTAAAGCGCCTCGCGCCAGGCGCTGACAAGCGCTCGAATAGCTGGCCGCTCGAACAACGGCCTGGGTTCCTGATCCGGCGCCTGCACCAGATCCACGTCGCCCTGTTCCAGGAGCGGTGCGCGGCATTCGACGTCACGCCGCTGCAATACAGCTTACTGTCGGCGCTCGCGGTGCGCGGCATGGCGGACCAGACGACGCTGGCGGCCGATGTCGCACTCGACCGGACCACCACGACCGGCGCGCTCAAGCGCTTGCAGGCAAGACGTTTTATCGAACGGGCCGTGCGTCAGGACGACCGCCGAGCCCGCGCCTGCCGGCTGACGGCGTCAGGTGCAGCACTCCTCTCCAAAATGGAAGCGGCCGCGCGTGCGGCGCACCATGACACGCTGGCAGGTCTCGGCAAGGCTGAGCAAAAACAGCTCGTCAAGCTGATGCAGCGGCTCGTTGCAGCCAGTACCGTAGGCGCTTAGCCGCCACTCCTTGCTCAAATCGGCTAGAATCTGTGCAGCGATGCCTTTCTGAAGGCAGTTGCGTTCGCTTCGCCGGTGACGTCGGGAGAAATGCGAAGCGTGCTTCGTAATCTCGTTGCGTCTTTCAGACTTGCCGTGACGCTGTTTTGCGCGGCCATCTTCGCGCGCGGCGCTTCAATTCCGGAGTCTCTTGCCCGCCCGACCACCCGGTGAAATCAGACCTCGCGCGTCCACCGTCCCGACTGGCACATCATTTGCTGCATGGGTTCCGATGAGTTGGTGGCTAGGGTTCCGTGCCCGAAATGGGTGGCTGGTCCAAGAGCTGCCGCCGATGCGGGAGAAATCCGCGCGGACACGGCGGGATAAAATCCCGGGAGACCTCAGTTGCCAGGAGTTGGCGTTGCTCGGGTCCGTGCCAATTCCAGACTTGTGAGCCTGTATGGAGTTGGCGATGCATGATCTCGATCCGCCCCCGGCGCTTCACGCCGCGCCGCGACCGCCCGGCGCCAAGCCGATCGCCGCATCCACCGAGATGCCTTCGCATGATTCTTCGAGAGGGCTCGGCTGATGGCCGTCTATGAGAGCGCCATCGCGCGCCGTTTCGGCGATGCCGGACCCTCCGGCGGCGCTGGCGCCGGCGACAATGAGCTGATCCGTCGTGTCCTGTCACGCAAGACGGTGCGCCGTTACAGCGACAGAATGCCGGACGAAGGCCTGCTCGATATACTGGTCGCGGCGGCGCTTAGCGCGTCGGCGAAGTCGGACTTCCAGCAGGCGTCGATTCTGCGGGTCGCGGATCGCGGCAAACGCGCGGCGATCGGGAAATTGTTTCCGGCCATGCCCTGGATCGCCAACGCACCTGTATTCTTTGTCTTCCTCGGCGATGCCCGGCGGCTGCAGCGCATTGGCGAGATGCGGGGCAAGCCGGTCAGCAACCGAACGCTTGAGGGCTTTTTCAACGCCAGCGTCGATGCCGCGCTTGCGATGCAGACAATGATCCTGTGCGCCGAGGCGGAAGGCCTCGGCGTCTGTCCCATCAGCGTGATCCGCAACGAGGTCGATAGCGTCGCCGAGGTTCTGAGCTTGCCCGATCTGGTATTTCCGGTGGTGGGGCTTTGTCTCGGTTATCCGCAAGGCGAGGGCTTTCCCAGCCTGCGCCTGCCGCGCCTCGTCACCGTACATCGCGACAGCTACGACGACACCGCGCTTGCCGCCGCGGTCGACGACTATGACCGCCGGCGGGATGCAATTCACGCCATCCCGAAGGAGCAGCATCGCGCCAACGCCGAGTTCGGCGAGGCCGCGTTTTACGGCTGGTCGGAAGACAAGGCGCGGCAGGCGGCCAAGGCCGAAGGCGCTGCTTTTCCGCCTTATCTGAAGTCGCACGGTTTCAGCTTCGATTGAAAGGGCTTGCCTCACGCAAAATCCATAACCTCGCTCTGTTTATCTCGGCCTGTCATCCCAACAAAGGTTGCTCCATCATGTCAAAATCGCTGAATGCGTCCCGCACGTCCTTCTCGCGAAGGTTTCTGCTCGGCCTCGTCGCCGCTCAATTCGCCGTCCCGATGCTGGTTGGAAAAGTCCAGGCCGCGAGCATGGATGAGATCAAGCAACGCGGCCTGATCGTTGCGACCGAAGACGACTTTCGTCCCTTCGAGTTCGTCAAGGATGGAAAGCCGACCGGCTTCGACAACGAATTGATCGAGGATCTGAAGAAGTACGCGCCGTTCGAGATCAAGCAGCAAATCCTGCCCTGGACCGGAATTCTGGCCGGCGTCAGCACCGGCAAGTACGACGTCGCCATCACTGCGGCGATCATCACCAAGGAACGCAAGCAGTCGCTCGATTTCACCAGCCCGATTGCCGATGCCACGCACTATTATGTCAAGCGCAAGGACGACAAGAGCATCTCCTCGATCAAGGACCTGAACGGCAAGACGGTCGGCGTCCAGGCGGGTAGCGCGTTGCTGGCACGGCTTCCCGAACTCGCCGGCGATGCTCGAGAAGGAGGGCGGCAAGCTCGGCAAGGTCGTCGAGTACACCTCCTATCCGGAAGCCTATCAGGATCTGGCGCTCGGCCGGGTCGACTACGTCGTCAACACCATCATCAATCTCAAGGCACTGGTGGCCGAGAAGCCGAACGTATTCGAGGTCGGCCAGGCCGTATCCGGACAGTCGTTTCCCGGCTTGGGCCGTCGCGAAGGACAATGCCGAGCTGCTGGCTTTCCTGAACGACTTCATCGCCAAGGAAAAGGCAAACGGCAGGTTCGCCGAGCTGCAAAAGAAATGGTTTGGCGAGGCGTTTCCCGACCTTCCGGTGAAGTTCGAGCCGGAATTCTAAGGGCTAGGAGCGCGCGAGAGCCGATCCGCCATGAATGCGCGGCGACATCTCTGCCATTCTTCAGGGTGCCGTCGTGACGGTGACACTGTCACTGATCGGCATCCTGATCGGTCTGCCGATCGGGCTCGGCTTGGCCTTGGTGCGCTGGGCCAACGTCCCGGTCGCGGCGGGATGGTGGCGGTCTATGTCAGCCTGCTGCGCGCGACGCCGCTGGTCACGCTGCTGCTGCTGCTGTTTTTTGCGTTGCCCAATATCGGCGTGCCCATTGACTCCGATCTCCGCGGCGATACTTGCGCTGGTGATGAATACCTCGGCCTTCAATTGCGAGGTATGGCGGGCGTCGTTGATGGATTTTCCCAAGGATCAATACGAGGCGGCGCAATCGGTCGGCATGCGGCGCCGGCCTTGCGCTTTCGCCGCATCGTCTTGCCGCAGATCGTGCAGGGTCAGCCTGCCGGGTCTCGTCAATGAGATGTCACTCCTGATCAAGGTGACGCCGGTCCTTGCGGTGGTCGGCGTGGTCGACATCACCCGCGCCGCGGTGCGGATCGGCGCGGAGACCTACGAGCCGCTCCCGCCGTTCTTGGTGGCTGTCGCGCTCTACGCGCCGATCGTCTTCGTGCTGGTCTAGCTGCAGCGCTGGATCGAGCGGCGCCAGGCGCCGCCGAGGCGCTGGCATGATCCACGATTTCGGCATCGTATGGAGCCGAGCGCGGCCTGATGCTGAGCGGGCTCGCCAATACCGCGATCCTGTCGGTGCTGTCGGCCGTTGCCGCGCTGTTGCTCGGGTTCGCGTTGGCGCCGGCGCTGATGTCGGAATCGGCCTGTCGCGTGGGCGGCGCGCGTGCTTCGTCGATGGCATGCGCTGCGTGCCGTTCCTGCTGTTCGCCTATATCGTCTATTACGGCTTGCCGTCGCTCGGCATCCGACTTCGACAACTGGACCTCCGGCCTGGTCGCGCTGACCATCTACAACACCGCCTACATGGCCGAGATCCTGCGCGGCGCCTGGATGGCGCAGCCGCGGGAGCCGATTGAAGCCGGCATCGCCTTCGGCTTCTCCGAGCTTCGGCTGTTTCGTCGCATCATCCTGCCGCCGCTTGTTGCTTGCGGCGGGGCCTGTGATCGGCAACCAGGTGATCCAGATCATCAAGGACAGCGCCTTCTTCACCATCATCGCGCTGCCCGGAACTCACCCACGCCGCGAGCTCGATCCAGTCGCGCCACTACGTTCCGTTCGCGGCCTTCATCACCGCGGTGTTTCTCTACTGGGCGCTTTGCCTGTTGGTCGAGGCCGGGGTCAGCGCGATCGGCCGCGTCGCAGACGCGCGGCGATAGGGCGCGACGCGATGGCGGACGCAAGCAAGGTTCTCGACGTCGCCGGCGTGTCGAAGCCTTCGGCAACATCGAGGTGCTGTCCGATGTCAGTTTCCAGGTCGACAAGGGCGAAACGGTGTGCGTGCTCGGCCCGTCCGGGTCCGGCAAGTCGACGTTGCTGCGCTGTATCAACTGGCTCGAACGGCCCGATGCCGGTCAGATCTATCTGAACGGTGAGCAGGTCGGTGTCAGCGGCGCCGGCGTTGTAATGGGCGATCGCGAGCTGTCGCAGATCAGAACCCGCATCGGCATGGTGTTCCAGCATTTCGCTCTGTGGCCGCATCTCACCGTCCTGCAAAACCTGATGGAAGCGCCGGTCCAGGTGCAGCACCGACCCAAGGCCGAAGTCCGCGACGAGGCGCTGGCGCTGCTCGCAAAGGTCGGGCTTCTCGAGAAGCAGCGGTGCCTTTCCGGCAAAATTGTCGGGCGGACAGAAGCAGCGAGTTGGGATTGCGCGCGCACTGGCGATGCGGCCCGACCTTCTGCTGTTCGACGAGCCCACCAGCGCGCTCGATCCCGAGCTTGTCGGCGAGGTGCTGGTCGTGATGCGCGAGCTTGCACACGAGGGCATGACCATGGTGGTCGTGACCCACGAGATGGGATTTGCCCGCGATGCAGCGACGCGGATCCTGTTCCTCGATCGCGGACGGGTTGTCGAGAAGGCCGCGCCGGAAAAATTCTTCTCCTGTCCCGAGACGGAGCGCGCTCGCCAGTTCATCCAGCGCTATGCCGGACCCGCCGCGAACGGGGAGACTCTGAACATCATGACCAAGGAGTGAGCCCATGGACCCGATTTTCCATCTTTTGCCCGATGCACCGAAGCCGGTCGCTCCCTATAGCCATGCCGTCGAGGCTGGTCCCTTTGTGTTTGTGACGGGGCAGCTTGCGACCGATCCCGACGACGATGCGCTTCCGATTCCGTCGGGCATCGAGGCGCAGACCCGTAAGGTCATGGATAATCTGTCACGCGTGCTCGCCGGGTGCGGGATGACATTCGTCAACGTCGTCATGGTCCGGATTTACCTCACGGATTTCAAGCGCGACTACGCGGCCATGAATGCGATCTTCGCGACCTATTTCGACGCCAATCGACGGCCCGGCCGCACCACGGTCGGCGTCACGGACCTCGCCCGCGGCGGCATCGTCGAGATCGACATGATTGCCTTCCGGTCGTGACAAGCACGATGGAAACGCGCATCGAAATTCCGGCACGGCGCGGCAAGGCCGCTTTCGTCTCTGCCGGACAGACCGTCACCGTCATCAATACCCATGGCGAACAGGTCGTCGATACCTGGGCCTTCAATCGTTTCGATCTCGCCGAGTTCATGTCGAACGAGCATACGCGGGCGCACAGTCTGCATCTCGTTCCGAAACCCGGCGATATCCTGCGGACCAACATGCGCCGGCCGATCCTCACCTTGACCGAAGACACTTCGGGCGGCGTGCACGACACGCTGATCGCGGCCTGCGACCGCTATCGCTATGCCTTCCTTGGTGTCGAAGGGCATCACGACAATTGCACTGACAATCTTTTTGCCGGGATGGCCGAACTCGGCCTGGTGCCGCCGCAGGTGCCGAGCCCGCTTAATCTGTTCATGAATATTCCCTGGAATGCGGACGGTACGCTCGGCTTTGAGGCGCCGCCGCGGCCTGTCCCCGGCGGCTATGTACGCCTGCGCGCCGAGATCGATCTGGTGATCGCGTTCTCGGCCTGTCCGCAGGATATCCTGCCGATCAACGGCAAAGCGGGAAATCCGGTCGAGGCGCATTTCACGGTGGCGGGCGAGCAAGTCGGAGCGTTCAAGACATGCAGTCAGACACAGCAGCAGATTGAGGCTAACCGGCGGCGTTACGAGGAGCTACGCTCGGCCGGACAGGATCTGACGCCGACAGGCCTGCCCGAGCCGACCGCGCTGGACGGCGCGCCGATTGCGCAGGATGCGGTGATCCATCGGGAGCACGTGCCGCCTGGCTGGTACGCGACGATGCGCCTGCGCCGCGGCGAGGGAGTGCGGATCGTCGATGAATCCGGCCGCTCCAGCGTTTCCCTGATCGGCTGGCGCGAGGACGACATGTCCGAGCGCATCAATTGCGCCGACACCGTCAAGGTGCAGTGGAGCGCCGTGCTCGGCAAGGGCCGGATCATCTTGTCGGACATGGGGCGCGTGTTGCTGTCCCTGGTCGAGGACACCAGCGGGGCGCATGATCTTCTGGTCGGCGGCTCGACGCCCGCCTCGACGCTCGCCGCGTTTGGCGCGACGACGCGCAACACGCAGGAGAACTTTCTCGCCGCTGCTTCCAAGATCGGACTTGATGCCAGGGATATCCCGCCCTGCGTCACGTTTTTCGCGCCGGTGTTGCTGGATGATGTCGGTCGTTTCCGCTGGCAAGAGGGGCGCAAGCGGCCGGGTGACTTTGTCGACCTGCGCGCGGAGATGAATCTCAACATCGTTGCGTCGAACTGCCCGCATCCGCTTGATCCGGCGCGGCCCGCGGCGGCCGGAGCGGTCACGCTGGTCAGGTACCGCGTGGCAACTCCGGCTTTGGACGACCCATGCCGGACAGCGTCCCCGGAAGCGATCCGCGCCTTCACCTTCACTGACCGGCTTTTCGCTTGAGGGCTACAATGAGCAACCCGGATAATTCCAATGCGGTGTACATTTGCGATATTCCTGCGGAACGTCCATGGTCGCACGTGCTCAAGAAAGGGCAGACTTTACGGATCATCGACAGCGAGGGTCAGCAGGCCGTCGACGCTTTGCTTTATTGCGCCGACAATCTGAGCGAGCGTTACAGTTCGCAGGATACGCTGCGCGTTCAGGGATCCGCCTATATCGAGCTCGGCACGCGGCTGATGTCCAACATGGGTCGGGTGATGGCACGGATCACGGCCGACACCTGCGGCCGTCACGACACTTCCGCGGGCTGTTGCTCCTGCGAAAGCAATGCGGTGCGATTCGGCGAGCCGACCAAATACCAGCACGCCTGCCGCGAGAATTTCATCCTGGAGCTGTCGAAGCACGGGCTGACCAAGCGCGACATCGTCGCCAACCTGAATTTTTTCATGAACGTGCCGATCGATCCATCGGGAAAATTCACAGTCGTCGACGGCATTTCGGCACCGGGAAATTATGTCGACGTGACCGCGGACATGGACGTGCTGTTCGTGATCTCCAATTGCCCTCAGGTCAATAATCCCTGCAATGGCTTCAACCCAACGCCGATCCGCGTGGTGGTCCGCGATCCGCTGGGGTTATGACGCAGGAACGGGTTGCCGACCAGGCCATCCTCTGCGTGCGGGTCGAAACCGCCGATGTGTGGCTCGCCGTCGAGCTGGCGTTTCTGATTGCCGAGATGTCCAAGATAGAACGTGTCGCTGGCAAGCAGCTTCGAATGGCGGGAGGCCGCTCAGAGGGCAGAGCGCATGTCGCGTCGATATAGCGCTCACGGGAGGGCGCGCTTCCGCGAGGCGCGGTTGCATCGGAACTGGTGCTCTTGCGACGGAGCAAGAGGTTCAGAGTCTCGAATTTCGGCCCGATTAAGTCGACAAGGGAAGTTAAAAATGCGCGATCTGCCGCCGCAGTGCCCGCATGCACGACTTCGCCCGCGACGTAAACCTCCCACCGGAAGAATGGCTCAAGGCGATCGGCTTCCTGCGAAGCGCGCTTGGCAACCTACTGCACGACAAGACCGCTGTTGAACTGGAGACGGAAAGCAGCCTGACGGCCCGTTTTACCAGCAGAAGGCTGTCGCCGCGTGACAACGATCTGCACGCGACGGTCAATAGCATCCCGGCTATCCGCTATGATTTCCGGCTCTCGACACCGACCTGACCACGTACTGGAACGGTCCACTAAGGTTTATCGCCAACGCGCCTACCGGATGGAAGTTCCGTTGGGAGGCATTCGCAATCGGGTTGAGCCAGCGGCAAGCCCGGGCATGGCCCGCCATGCCCTCACAGCGAACAAATTCCGCAGAGCAGCGAAATGACGCGATGTGCCACAAAGCGACATCGGTCACTTCGCCGAGCCATTGGAACTACTTTTTCTCTCCGGTGCCCGTGCCGGTAGTTGTGGTTGCGCCGGTAGTTGTCGTTGTACCTGTGCGCCGCTCCTGACGCCGCTCGTGCCGTGCTGTGCGCCGCTCCTGACGCCGCTCGTGACGTGCTGCACGCCGCTCCTGACGTCGCTCCATGCCAGCGGTCGGAGCCGTGGCGGTCGGAGCAGCAGTGGTCGGAGCAGCAGTGGTCTGAGCCTCAGCATCGGATACTGCTAGTACAGTAGGGGCCGCCGCGAGGCCGAACGCAGCCGCCAATCCCATCAGTGAAAGGGCCTTTCGGCGAGAGATCGTTTTCGACTTGATGATTGCAATCATGTCAAACCTCCCTGATTAGAGCCTGAACCTAATATCAATTGAGCCTGAACCCTAGATGAATGATCTGCCAATGCTCCAGTTCCGGCGCGCCTACTTTTTTCAAACCAACAGGGACGGTGCTGCGCTGAAAGCGTTAGATGTTCCAGCAGAGCCCCTCATTCCGGGCGTATCCTGATTGACACTCTGCGCGATTAAATTATTGCGTTGCGGCAAATCGCGGCTCTGGCCCATTTCTGCTCCTCGCGATATTCTGATGATCGGCTGGGGGCCCTGGAATGTTCGATGTGTATTTGAACGGCAGGCGCGATCTGCTGGTTGTGCGCAACGGTCTGCCAATTCCTCTTCCTGACGCGTCAGGCAGATGGCGTAAAAAGAAAAAAGTGGCGAGCGTCAGCGAGGACATTAAGCTCGCTGTTCAGAAACAGGGCTATTACATGCGCAAGCTAACGGACTTTAAGAAGCGGTAGTCCGCAAAGCGCATGTGCGATCTCTACAGCATCACTGACGCCGAACTCGTGGCGTTTTGGCGCAGTGCGCCAGAGATTATGACACCCGTCATGGCCGATGCTTCATTGACGCCAAAGATGTTGCCTGAGACTTCCTCGGTACCGGTAGCTGCTTCTTGCACGCCGTCCTCAAAGTGCACGTTTTGCAGCCGACACACGTCCAGCAATATCGCTAAGGAAGGCCTAAATTGCTCCAATTTCAACTGTTGGAGGCAACTGCTGCGGACGCTGGCCGGGATTTATACTGACCTGTCACCGCGCATTTGCTGCAGATGGAGTCGGGGTCTGGCCTGAAGAAGGACGGACAGATCAAGTCGGCAAGGTTCAACTGAGACATCAGCCGTATTGCGGCAGAGCAGCACTTGGTTCCTGCACACAATCCGCCCGCGGGGCTACTGCGTCAGAAATTTGTACGCGACAATCAGAGCCACCATGCTCGTGAAAATCAGCAATGCTTGGAACGATTTTCGGATCACTGGCGTCGTCAAATGGCGTGCAGCCGATGGACCGGGCTGAGGTGTGGGCCGTCTCCGCAGTCGCTCGGCTTCGCCCTCCGTCGTTGGTGCGCGCGCCTTTGGTTCCGGCGCCGCGCCTACGCCTCCCATTTCGCGGTAATAAGCGCTATAGACCTCGCGAACGGCGAGGGCTGTGGACTCGGCCTCACTCATCGTCTCGAGCCGGGCTCGATAATCGGTCAGAAAGCTCTGCGCGTTTGACGGGAGGTCATCGAAACCACCAAGCTTGGCCATCATGAGCCAGGTGGCAAAATCCGCGTCAGCCTTCGTGCGAGCTTTCTTGGCGATACGGGTATTGGAACTAGAGGACATGGTGGTCCATTGGTTCGGCCGCCAAACTCGCCGGTGCGTTCATGGCTGTCGTTGGATCACTCGCTTGGCTATCACGATCGACGTCAGGTGTCCCCCTTGGCGCGCGGACCTTGTCGCCAAAACCGCCAGGCGGACCTAGAGCAGTGACCCGCCTTGCACCTCGGATTGTTCTGTTCTTCGAAGCGCCACGAAATGGACGAGGGTTTTCGCCAGGGTGCCCGAGCCAATTGGCAGGTGGCCAGAGCCGATTTTCCGGAACAAGGAGGAAAGTCCGATGCGGTCGAGCGGATCGATGCCCGCGCAGATTGGAACCCTCATCATCGCGACGAGTTGCGTCCAGCTTGCTAATGGGTTCTTCGGAACATTTATCTCCTTACGTGTGGCACTTGAGGACTTTGATCCGACCTTGGCCAGCCTCGTGCTCAGCGGCTATTTTGCCGGGTTCACGGTCGGTGCGGCGCGTTGCGGAGGAATTATCGAGCGGATTGGCCACATACGCGCCTATGCCGCCTTCGCAGGTCTGGTCGTCGCCGCGACAGTGGCGATGCCGCTCTTGGTCGGACCGCTGCCCTGGCTGGTCCTGCGCGCGGTCATCGGGTTCGGCTGCGCCGGGCTCTTCGTCACAACCGAGAGTTGGCTAATTGCCAAGGCCCAGCCGTTGGAGCGCGGGCGCATCTTCTCGGTTTACATGGTCGGCACGTTCATTGCCCTTGCTCTCGGACAGCTCCTGATCGGCCGGGCGCAGATCGAGATTGCGGCGCCGTTCAATGCCATCGCCGCCCTTTTCGCCATGGCGCTGGTGATGGTGACTACAACCCGTGCCGAGTCGCCCCAAGCGACCGCCGTGGCGACCATGCCCTACGGCCAGCTTTCCCGTGCGGCCCCCGTCGCAGTCGTCGGCTCGGCGCTGAGCGGACTCATTGCCAGCGCTTTCTACGCGCTTGTTCCGGTGTGGATGCAAAACAAGGGCATCGAACGCCCGACAATCGGACTATTCATGCTCGCGGCCGTGCTTGGCGGCCTGGCGCTCCAGGTGCCGGTCGGCCGGCTTTCGGACCGCTACGACCGACGCATTGTGCTGGCTGCGCTCTGCGTCGGCTTGGCCGGCGCCGCAGTGGCCTTGATCCACCTGCCGCGCACGCTTCCGGTGATGCTGCCGGCCGCGGCCCTGCTCGGCGGCTTCATGTCGACCCTCTACCCTGTTTGCGTTGCCGACGCGCTCGACCGCATGCCCGCCGATAGGATCGTCGCCGTGAGCAGCCGCCTCATACTGGTGAGCGGGCTTGGATCGGTGCTCGGGCCGATCATCGGCATGAGCGTGATGGAGCGTTTCACCATTGACGGCCTGTTCTACGTTATGGCCGCCACCGCATTCCTGCTGGCGCTCCTGGCTGGCGGAAAAAGCCTGGTTTCGGCGTCTCCGATACACCACGAAAGGCCTTTCGAGATCCTCACCCCGCAAGCGTCAGCCCTCGCGCACGACCAACTTAACTCTTCCGGCGAGTTTTCGCCGCCCGACCCGAGTACGCATTTTCCCGCGATGGGCAGTGTCGAAGTTCCGGGTGAGTTGATCCGGCGTGGCGTGCTCCGCACTTAGCTTAGAAGGCAAGGTGGTCCAGGTTCGCCCGCCCAAACTGCGCTCACGGCGATCATCCGCGATGACACGGAACACGCGCAGCAAGAATGTCGCTCAAGACCTGCCTTTGAACAGAAGGAAACGTCGTGACCGAGATATGGCCGAGTTCCGAGTTGCTCTTGAGGTCGACGTTCTTCAAATGCCCGCGGAAGTGCTCGCCCAGTTCGACCGGGCGTCCGACACCACTAGACACGTAAAAGTTCTCGAGTTGATGGACATTGGCCGGAACGGAGGTTTTGAGTACCGGATCGAAGGTGACGATCAAGGCCACCTGGACACCCGACTTCCGCAACGTTTCTGCTATTGCGATCGCCGCGCTGGCGCCGAAGGAATGTCCAACCAGGACGATCGAGCTCACCCGTCCGCTCTTGCAATCCTGAAGGGCCTCTTTCGCCACTTCTGGGTAGAAGGCGTGATTGGCTACGATTGTGCTGACATTCCTGTCGCGGAGCCCCGCGGCAAGTTGATCAATGCCGGGCGACAAGACGTTCGTAAACCCGCGCATCAGGTAAACCTTCCCGTGCGGAGCGAGCCGGGTGAGCGGCTCGGCAAAGGCCGACGGCGTGAGCAGGCAAATCAGAGCAACGAGGATACGCACAATTGCAACGTGAGTGACCATGCAGTTCGGAGGGAAGCGATAAGGGGTGGAGCGCAGCATAGCCTGGGTCGCTGACCAGACGAATACGCTTCGCGCGGTACGCTGGTGCGGCCGCGCTACAAGTGTACAAGTTTGCGGGCACGGTTGTCTAATCTCATGGCCATGTTGCCGCTCCGGATTACGGCATATTTCTGTGCCGATGCCCTACGTGGTTGCGAACGCTACTCGGCTCCCTGCGCGATGACTAGCGCGCTGTATCCGGTCCAGAGGACCTGAATGCCGATACAAAGCAGAATGAAGGCGGACAAGCGTATAATGACATTGACACCGTTCTCGCCCAATAGGGCGAGTAGGCGCTCGGCGAAGCGGTAGCAAACATAGACGGTAAACGTGAGCGCGACGATCCCCGCAAGAATCGAACCCGCGAGTAGCGCCAACTGCCATAGTTTAAGGGCGCCTTCCGGCCGCTGGCTCCCCAAGCCGATCGCGACCGCGATCGACCCCGGGCCGACCGTGAGCGGCATCGTTAGTGGATAGAAGGCATCGATTGCCGTCGAATGGCGTGTCGCCCCAATAGAACGCTTGTCCTCAGGCTCGACGCCGCTGTGCAAGAGCTTCCAGCCGAACGCGATCAGGACCAGGCCGCCAGCAATTCGGACAACAGGGAGCGTGATGCCGAAGAACACAAGCAGATACGAACCGATGAACATCGAACCTGCAAGAAGCAGAACGCTGTTGATTGCAACACGACGGGCAAGCGCACTACGCTCATCCTCCGTGCAAGACGACGTAAGGCCGAGAAAGACCGGTGCGGTCCCGATCGGGTTCAGGATCGGAAATAGCCCGGCATAGACGAGCAGGAAGGCGTTCGCGTAAGCGGTCATAGCCGAAAAGGTCTTTGCGCCTCTGCAAGGGCGATAATCCCGCAGCACAGGATCAACCGCTTTCTATTGGATTGCCTCTTTGCCACTGTAAGCGTGAAGCGCGCTCGCGCAGCATTGCTACGGCAACCCGAAACCGTCAGTGGTGTTATTGATCCATATCAACGCCGCGCAACGATTGAGGCAGACGTGATCGCCGCCGATCGAAACGGGTGCGTTGGGTCATTTGCGAGCGGGTCGAGCCAGCAGCTATGTCCGCTATGCCGCTGCCAGCTCAACCGGTTGACGCGACAGGAACGAATATGACTAACGTGTCGTCACGTCCGCGCGCCGGTCCTGCAGATTGCGCTCCGTCAGCTTCGATACCAGCTCGCAAGATTCCATGTCGTGACGTCCCACCCCGAGATGTCGGCCATCAGGCCATTGACGGCGCCGCCGACGATGTTGCGCGAGAGCAGCGGCAGGAACACGTTGGCCTCGCAGAAAATCTCGTCGACCTTGATCAGCAGCGCGGCGCGCTTGACCGGATCGAGCTCCTTCTGCGCTTGCTTGTAGGCCTTGTCGGCCTCGGGATCGGACCAGCGCGAGACGTTGCGGCCGAGCCATTTGTTCTCCTTGGTCGATATCTCCCAGGAGACGCACTGGTTCAGAAACCGCTCCGGATCGGGCTGCGGCTGCGTCGCGTTGTACATCTCCATGTCGCAATAGAATTTCGAGTAGGTGTCGGGATTGCCGACATCAGACGAGAAGAACACCGATGCGGTGACCGATTTGAGCTCGATCTCGATGCCGGCCTTCTGGCAGGCCTGCTTGATGATGGCCTGCGTCTTCTGGCGCGGCGCGTTGATCGAGGTCTGGAAGACGTATTTGAGCTTCTTGCCGTCCTTCTCGCGGATGCCGTCTGCGCCCATCTTCCAGCCGGCGTCGTCGAGGATCTTGTTCGCCTTTTCGACGTCGAACGCGTAGGTCAGCTTGCCCGACTTGAACTGGCGGGGCTGGTTGACGAAGCTCGCCGTTGCGACGGCGGCGCGGCCGTAGATGAATTTCTGGATCGCCTCGCGGTCGATCAGCAGGTTGAACGCCCGGCGAACGGCCGGATCGGACAGCGTCGGGTGCCTGGTCTTGACGCTGGACCGTTCGCCGTCGACCTCGCTCCATGGGTCCGTGGTGTTGAGGATGATGAACTCGATACCGCCGGCGAGCGTGAACTCCACCTTGCCTTTCCCGCCGGCCTCCATGCGCTTGAGGATCTCGTCCTCTACCAGCAGGTTCCAGGCATAGTCGTATTCGCCGGTCTGAAGCACGGCGCGCGCCGCGGAGACCGCGTCGCCGCCCCCCTTGATTTCGAGCGTGTCGAAATGCGGCTGGTTCTTGACGTGATAATCGGGGTTTCGTTCGGCCCGGATCAGGTCGCCCGGCCTGAACTCGACGAACTTGTACGGGCCGGTGCCGACCGGCTTCAGATTGCCCGGCGCGTCGCGCGACCTCGCGCCGGCATAGTCGCCAAAATGATGTTTTGGCAGGATCTGGCCGACCGAGCCGACGAAGGGGTCGGCCCAGAACGGCGTCGGGTCCTTGAAGATCACCTTGACGGTGTGGTCGTCGATCTTCCCGACCTTGATATTCTGGTAGGACCCCGTGGTGTACGCCGCGGTCGCGAGATCCGCGGCATAGGACCAGGTGAAGACGACGTCGTCGGCGGTGAAGGGCTTGCCATCGTGCCATGTCACGCCCTGCTTTAGCTTCCAGGTCACGCTCATGCCGTCTGCCGAAAGGCCGCCGTTCGCCTTGGTCGGCACCTCGGCGGCGAGGCAGGGGATGAGGTTACCCTCCTTGTCCCAGCCGGCGAGCGGCTCGAAGAAGATGCGCGAGGCGACCTGGTCCTTGGTGCCGAGCGCGAAATGCGGATTGAGCAACGTCGGGGCCTGCCAGAGCAGGATCTTGAGCGGGCCACCGCCGCCGGCCTTGGTCGGCTTGTAGGCAAGCGTGGCGTCCGCCATCGCCACGTCGTTCCAGAGCAGGATCTGGCTCGCGATCGGCGCCGCGATCCCGATCGCAGCCATGGTCTGGATGAACGAGCGTCGCGAGAGCGTGCCCTGCTTCACCCCCGCGATCAGGCCGCGAATGTCGTTTTCATTCATCAGATGGCCCCTACCTTCGCAAAGAAAAGTCGTCACCGGCCGTCATTGACATGCACTCTAACGCGGGACGTCGGGCGGCGTGGAGTCAAAGATGAGGCAGTTGCTCTAAATCGTGTGCTTGCGATGAAACGCCGCATGCGGGTTCGCGAGGGCAAAGCGACCAGAGAATCTCTCGGGCGAGATCGGCCGCGAGGACGAGATGGAGCGCCTGCGATCAAGACAAATGCGAGAATATTAATTCGCTCTCGTGCCCCGTTGCCCTTCAACGGATCGCCTCATTATATTGTCTCGATGATTGCGACCGGAGCAGCCTGCGCGGCGCTCCGCGATGAGGGCCACGCGATGGACGATACGATTGGCTTCCCCGACCCTGGCCTCGATCTGTCGGACGGATTCAAGCCGCACACCTCGCATTGGGGCGTGTTTTCCGCACGCAACGGCGAAGCCGGGCTGGAGGTGAGGGCCTATGGGGGCGATCCCGATCCGAATGGCATCATCGACAATTTTCCCGGCGCCTTGCGCCACCAGGCGCGCATTGCCCGGCCCGCCATCCGCCGCGGCTGGCTCGAGCGCGGGCCCGGCCCCGATGATCGGCGCGGCCGCGACGATTTCGTCTCCGTCAGCTGGGAGAAGGCGCTGGACCTGCTCGGCGACGAGCTGGCGCGCATCCGCGACACGCGCGGCCCCGGCGCCGTGTTCGGCGGCTCCTACGGCTGGTCGAGCGCGGGCCGTTTGCACCACGCGCAGAGCCAGGTGCATCGTTTCCTCAACATCGCGATGGGCGGCTACGTCCGCTCGGTGAATTCCTATTCGTCGGGCGCGTCCTCGGTGCTGCTGCCGCAGATCATGGCGGGCTACGAGGATATCACCAAGCGCAACGTCACCTGGGAGCAGATCGCGGCCGAGACCGACATCGTGCTGGCGTTCGGCGGCATGGCGCTGAAAAACTCGATGGTGGCTGGTGGCTCGATCAGCAAGCATGTCGAGCGTGGCGCCATGGAGGCGGCACGCCGGCGCGGCTGCGAGTTCATCCTGATGAGCCCGCTGCGTGACGATCTGCCGGTGGAAGCCGGCGCCGAATGGATGACATGCACGCCCGGCACCGACACCGCGCTGATGCTCGGCATCGTCCACACGCTCGTCGCCGAGGGCCTGCACGACCAGGCCTTCCTCGATCGCTACACCGAAGGCTGGCCGGTCTTCCTGCGCTATCTCACCGGCGAGAGTGATGGGCAGACCAAGGACGCGGCATGGGCTGCCGCGATCTGCGGCGTCGGCGCGGAGGCGATCCGCAAGCTCGCGCGCCGCCTTGCCGGCAAGCGCGCGCTCATCACCGTCTCGCATTCGCTCCAGCGCGCCGAGCATGGCGAGCAACCGGTGTGGATGGGCATGGTGCTGGCGGCCGCCCTCGGCCAGATTGGCCTTGCGGGTGGCGGCTACGCCTATTCGCTCGGCGCGATCGGCTATTACGGCCGCCGCGTCAACGACGTGCCGGGGCCGACGCTCGGGCAGGGCCGCAACGGTGTCAGGGATTTCATTCCGGTCGCGCGCATCGCCGACATGCTGCTCAATCCCGGCAGCACCTATCGCTACAACGGCGAGACGCGCACCTATCCGGACATCCGGCTGGTCTACTGGGCCGGCGGCAATCCCTTCCATCACCACCAGGACATCAACCGCTTGCGCAAGGCGTTCGCGAAGGTCGACACGCTGGTCGTGCACGAGCTCGCCTGGACCGCGACGGCCCGGCACGCCGACATCGTGCTGCCCTCGACGATGACGCTCGAGCGCGAGGATATCGGCTATTCCACCAACGATCCGCTGATGGTCGCGATGCACCGCATCGCCGAGCCGTATGGGCAGGCGCGCGACGACTACGAGATCTTTGCCGATCTCGCCGATCGTCTCGGCGCCCGCGAGCCCTTCACGGAAGGTCGCACCTCGCGGCAATGGCTGGAGCATCTCTACGAGCCGACCCGCGCCTCACTTGCCAGGCGCGGCCTGGAGGCCCCGAGCTTCGAGGAATTCTGGCAGCGCGGCAGCCTGGTCGTGCCGCAGCAGCCCGACGACGGCGGCCGTCTGCGCAGCTTCCGCGAGGATCCGGTCGCTCATGCTCTGCCGACGCCGAGCGGCCGCATCGAGATCTACTCCGCGAAGATAGCCGCGCATAACGACGCGGATTGCCCGGGCCATCCGGTCTGGCTCGAGAAATCCGACACGCCGAAGCCGGGGGCGCCGTGCTTCCTCGTCGCGAACCAGCCGGTGACGCGCCTGCACAGCCAGCTCGACTTCGGCGGACATTCGCTGGCCGCAAAACGTCGCGGCCGCGAGGTCGCTCGCATGAATCCCCGCGATGCTGACGGGCGCGGCATCAAGGACGGCGACATCATCCGCCTGTTCAACGAACGCGGCGCCTGCCTGGCCGCCGTGCATGTCACCGACGGCATCGCGCCCGGCGTGGTGCAGCTGCCGACAGGGGCCTGGTACGATCCGATGGATCCTGAAGACGACGCGCCGCTCTGCGTTCACGGCAATCCGAACGTGCTCACCCGCGATATCGGCACTTCGTCCTTCGCGCAAGGCTGCTCAGGCCAGCTCACGACGGTGGAGGTCGAGAAGTTCACTGGCAATCTGCCGCCGATCCGCGCGTTCGATGCGGTGTAGCTAAGTGCGCGAGATCCGGCAGTCGTTCGTTTCCCATTTGAGGACTGATGGAGAAGCGTTGACCGCCGCGGGCGGCAAATATGAATTTCCATTTCATTGATTTCGTCCGCCGGGCAGGGGAAGACGGTTCCAGCTATTGTTGCAGCCTCCACGGAGACCAAAAATGTCGTTTCGTTCCGCCCTGATCCTCTCAGCCGTGCTCGCCGCATGGTCGGCCGCAGCTGGCGCCGAGACCATCAAGATCGGCGTGACGCCGGGGCCGCATGCCCAGATCTTCGAGGCCGTGAAGCCGGTCGCCGCCAAGCAGGGGCTCGATATCCAGCTCATCGAGTTCTCCGACTATGTGGTGCCGAACGCGGCGCTCGATGCCGGCGACATCCAGGCCAATTCGTTCCAGAACCAGCCTTATCTGGACAACCAGAAGGCGGACCGCGGCTACAAGATCGAGTCGGTCGGCTTGACTGTGAATTTCCCGATCGGCGTCTATTCGAAGAAGCACAAAGCTTTCGCTGACATTCCCGAGGGCGGCAAGGTCTCGATTCCCAACGATCCCACCAATGGCGGCCGCGTGCTGCTGCTGCTGCGCGACAAGGGCGCAATCAAGCTGAAGGACGGGGTTGGTTTCAAGCCGACGGTGCTTGATGTCAGCGGGAATCCCAAGAAGCTGAAGTTCATCGAGGTCGATGCGGCGCAGGCGCCGCGTGCACTCGACGACGTCGATGCGGCCGCGATCAATACCAATTATGCAACCCAGGCGGGCCTCGATCCCGTCAAGGATCCGATCCTGCGCGAGGATCCGAAGGGTCCCTACGTCAATCTGATCGCGGTTCGCTCCGCCGACAAGGACAAGCCTTGGGTCAAGATCCTCGTCGACAGCTATCATACGCCCGAGGTGAAGGAGTTCATCCTGACCAAGTTCAAGGGCGCGGTGCTGCCGAGCTGGTAGGCAGACTGCCTCCAATCTGGCGGCAGAGAGGGTATCCCGGCGAATTGGCAGCCTTGCGCATTGGCCGCTTGTCTCGGGCCACGGCAACCGACATCATCGGTGCCGTGGCCATTCTCGCCCGACAGGGGTCGTATGAAACGCTTTGCAAACCTGAAACGACTGGGGTTCTTCACGCGGTTGCTCGACGAGGCGCCGCCGGCGGAGCGATATCGCTTCGCCGCCGAGCAGATCGTGCGCGCCGAGAAGGCGGGCCTCGATTCTGCGTGGATCGCGCAGCACCATTTTCACGAGCGCGAGGGCGGCCTGCCGTCGCCCTTCACCTTCCTCGGCTACGTCGCCGCGCAGACCTCTCGCATTCGCCTCGGCACCGGCATCGTCACCTTGCCGCTGGAGAGCGCGGTGCGGGTCGCAGAGGACGCCGCAGTGCTCGATCTCCTCTGCAACGGCCGGTTCGAGCTCGGGGTTGGCACCGGCGGCAATCCGTCGGCCTTTGCCGCCTTTGGCCTCGACGGCACCCAGCGCAACGAGATCTTCGCGCGCAATCTGGAGGTCGTCCGCACCGCGCTGGCCGGCAAACCGCTCGACGGCGGCGACACGCTCTATCCGCAGCGGCCGCAACTGGACAGGCGCATCTGGCAGGCGACGTTCTCGGTGGCGGGCGGCGCGCGCGCCGGCAAGGCCGGCGATGGCCTGCTTCTCTCGCGCACCCAGCCGCGGGCCAAGGACGCGCCAAAGGCCACGCTCGCCGAGATCCAGAACCCGATCATCGACGCCTATCTCGAAGCGCTGCCGCCGGGCGCTGAACCGCGGATCATGGCGTCGCGCAGCGTGTTCGTCGCCGACGATCATCGTGAGGCGATGCGGCTCGCCGATATCGGGCTGCGGCGCGCACTCCCGCAATTCATGAAGGGCGGTCACCTTCCTCCGGGCGAGACGCTGGAGGAGATGATCACGGCGTTCGACACCCATGTCGGCGCCGCCGACGAGGTCATCGCCTCGCTGCGCACTGATGAAACGCTGGGGCGGGTGACCGATCTTGTCTTCCAGGTCCATTCGGTCGATGCGCCGCACCCCTACATCCTGCGCTCGATCGAGCTGGTGGCGGACAAGGTCGCGCCAGCGCTGGGCTGGACCCGGACGGCGCGCGACGTGGCCCTGGCAGGCTAGTCGACATGAATGTGATTGAGTTGCACGAGGCTGAATGATGGCACCGACCGATATCATCGACACGCTTGCCGGAATCGAACCGGGATCGGCTCTGGACGGCATTCGCGCACGGCGCCTGCAAGCGCGCGAAAACGCTCAGAAGAGCTATCTCTCCTTGTTCGAGCCGATTGACGCCGGCGATTTCTCACTTCTCGAACGAGCGGCGGTCGCGGCCTTCGTGACCGGGCTTCATGGCGCCTCCCCCGTTGCCGCCTTCTATCGCGAGAAGCTCGCGACGACCGCGGATGGCGCGCGCCTGGTCGAGGTGATCGAGGCCGAGATCGGGCGAGGCAAGACCTCGGGGCCGTACGGCTCCTTTCCGGCCGGCCCGCTGTCGGTCGAGAACACCGCCGGCTTGATCTATCGCGCGAGCGCTGATCGCAAATCCGTGCTCGGCGCCCGGCTGGTCGCGGCGCTCGAGCATGCGCATATTCTGGTGTTCCGGCCGCGCGACGCGGCGGCCGCCGATATGAAGGTGTTGCTCGCTGCCGGCTGGTCGAACACCGGCATTGTCACCTTGTCCCAACTCGTCGCGTTCCTGTCGTTTCAGGTGCGGGTCGTCAGCGGCTTGCGCACGCTCGCCGCAGCGAACGCATAAGAGGAGGCTGCATCATGAGCGCCACCGTTAATCCCCCAATCGTCTTCACCCAGGATGAGCTCGGTTGGGTCTCCTGGATCGAACCGCTGCCCGAGGCCGAGCTGACCGAGCGGCATTTCGCCGGTCTCGTTGATCGCGCCCGCGCCAAGTCTGAATATTTCCGCCTGCTGGTGCGCGATCCCGAGGTGCTGGAAGCCCGCACCAAGACCGACAAGGACATCTTCTATAACGTCGCCGACGGCCTGCCGCGCGCCGAGCGTGAGCTCGCGGCGGCTGCGACCTCGCGCTACAATGGCTGCATCTATTGTGCCTCCGTGCATGCGCGCTTTGCCAGCACCTATTCCAAGCGCCGTGAGGACGTGCAGCGGCTGCTCGATGAGGGCATCAAGGCCGATCTCGGCGAACGCTGGAATGCCGTGGTCAAGGCCTCGATCGCGCTGGCGTCGACGCCGATCGCGTTCGGACCCGACAATATCGCGCAGCTGCGCCGCGCAGGCCTCGACGATGCGGAGATCGTCGATGTCATCAACGGCGCGTCGTTCTTCAACTGGGCGAACCGGCTGATGCTGTCGCTCGGTGAGCCCTCGAAATAGGCATTCTCGCCGGCATAGAAATTGCTGCTTATTTGTAACACCTGACTGGATGGAGCCGTGCATGAGCAACATCAATCGCCGAACCCTGGTCAAGGGCTCGCTTGCCGCCGCAATCGCGGGAACAGCACTCTCGCGTGCTGTCTTCGCTGACACCGCCGAGCCGATCCTGCTCGGCGTCAGCGGCCCGCTGACGGGGCCGAATGCGCAATATGGCACGCAATGGAAGCAGGGCTTTGATCTCGCGCTCGACGATATCCTGGCCGCGGGCGGCATCAATGGCCGCAAGCTCGCCTACAGTTTCGAGGACAGCCAGAGCGATCCGCGGCAATCGGTCGCCATCGCCCAGAAATTCGTCTCCGATCCCCGCATCGTGCTGGAGCTCGGCGATTTCTCCAGCCCGGCCTCGATGGCGGCCTCGCCGATCTATCAGCGGGCAGGACTGGTGCAATTCGGCTTCACGAATTCGCATCCCGATTTCACCAAGGGCGGCGACTTCATGTGGAGCACCTCGGTCAGCCAGGCCGACGAGCAGCCGCTGCTGGCGGCCTACGCCGTCAAGAAGCTTGGCCTGAAGAAGCTCGCGGTGCTGCATCTCAACACCGATTGGGGCCGTACCAGCCGCGACTATTTCGTCAACGCTGCGAAGGAGTATGGCGCGGAGATCGCCGTCACCGAAGGCTACATCGCCGAAGAGCGCGATTTCCGCTCCACGCTGGTCCGTGTCCGCGACGCCAGTCCGGATGGACTGATCCTGATCTCCTACTATTCGGACGGCGCGCTGATCGCGCGGCAGGCACGCCAGGTCGGGCTGAAGCAGGTGATCTGCGCGGCGAGCTCGGTCTACTCGCCGAAATTCCTGGAGCTCGGCGGCGATGCGGTCGAGGATGTCCATGTCGGCACCCGCTACTTCCCGGAAGACCCGCGGCCCGAGGTGCAGAAATTCATCGCGGGCTTCAAGAAGAAATACAACGGGCTGGAGCCCGATGCCTTCAACGCCTATGCCTACGACGCGATGAACATGGCGGCCGCCGTGGTGAAGATCGGCGGCACCGACCGGCGCGCCATTCGTGACGCCTTCACCAAGGTGAAGGACGTCCCCAGCATCATCTTCGGCACGGCAACGTTCGACGTGGCGACCCGCCGCGTCAAGGGCGCCATGAACGCCGAGCTGGTCGTGCGCAAGGGCCAGTTCGCGCTTTGGGACGGCAAGCCGACCTGACATGATGGCCGGGGCACTCGCTCCGGCCTTTCTCCCTTCATTAGGAACGCTGCGTGTCTTCCTGGCTCGACTACACGATCAACGGGCTGATCGTCGGCAATGTCTACGCCCTCGTTGCGGTCGGGCTCGCGCTGATCTTCGGCGTCAGCCGGCTGATCAACTTTGCGCAGGGGTCGATCTATCTGGTCGGCGCCTACATCGGCTGGGTCGCGGTGGTGCAACTGCATACGCCGCTGCCGCTCACCATCATTGTCGTCGCGGTGGTGGCCGCGCTGGTCGGGCTGATCATCGAACGGTTCGGCCTGCGGCCGCTGCAGAACTCCGTGCGCATCGCGCCGCTGCTGGCGACGATCGGCATCAGCTTCGTGCTCGACCAGCTCGTGATGCTCACCTTCTCGCCCAATCCGCGTGCGCTGCCGAGCCAATTGCCGGACGTGCGCTTCCAGGTCGGCGGCGGCACGATCGGGCCGCTTGATCTGCTCATCGCCGGTGTCGGCATCAGCAGTGCGCTCTTGCTGTTCGTGTTCCTGCGCTACAGCAAGCTCGGCTGGGCGGTGCGGGCGACCGCGCAGGACCGCGACGCCGCGATGCAGATGGGCGTCGACGTCAACCGGGTCAATCAGGCCGTGTTCGGCATCGCGGCCGCGCTCGGCGGCGTCTCCGGTCTGCTGGTCGGCATGTACTACAACCAGATCGACACCGCGATGAGTCTGCAGGCGACGCTGAAGGGCGTCGTTGCCGAAGTCGTCGGCGGCGCCGGCAATGTTCCGGGCGCGGTGGTCGGCAGTCTGCTGCTCGGATTGGTCGAGAGCTACGGCGTCGCCGTGTTCGGCACCAGCTACCGTAATCTGTTCGCGTTCCTGCTGCTGGTCGTCGTGCTCGTGCTGCGGCCGAACGGACTGTTCGCGAGCGCGCGGCAGGCGCCGCCCGAGCCGCTCACCGGCACTTTTATTGCGCCGAGCCGCCCGGTGCGCATTCCGCGCTGGGCCTTGCTGGTCGCGATCGCCGTGTTTGCGATCCTGCCACTGTTTCCAGTGTCCTTCTACGTGCTCCAGACCCTGATCAACGCCTGGCTGCTTGGCATGCTCGCGCTCAGCCTCACGCTGGTTGCCGGCACCATCGGCCAGGTCTCGCTCGGACATGCTGCGCTGCTCGCGATCGGCGCCTATACGTCCGCGCTGCTGTCGCTGACGTCAGCCGTTCCCGTCGGTCTCGCCATCATCGCCGGTGGCCTGATGAGCGCTGCGCTCGGCACGATCCTGATCTCGCCGTCGTTCCGGCTGCGCGGACATTACGTCTCGATCGCGACGCTTGCGATCGGCGAGATCGTGTCGCTGGTGATCCTGAACTGGGAGAGCGTCACGCGCGGCCCGATCGGCATCTCCGGCATCCCGCCGCTGTCGCTGTTCGGCTACGAGCTGATCAGCCCGACGTCGATCTACTGGTTCAGTTTTGCTGTCATGGTCGTGCTGGCGCTGCTCCAGGCACGCTTGCTCGGCTCGCATCTCGGCCGCAGCTTCCGCGCCATCCGCGACGACGATATTGCGGCGCGCGCCTATGGCCTCAGCCTGAACCGCTACAAGTCGCTCGCGTTCATCTTCGGCGGGTTCGCAGCCGGCGTCAGCGGTGGCATCGCCGCGCATCTTTATTCCTACATCAACCACGAGACCTTCAACACGCAGCAATCCATTTTGGCGCTGACTGTCGTGATCCTCGGCGGACTCGGCAATGTCGTCGGCGCCGTCGTCGGATCGGTGGCGCTGGTCGGCCTGCCGGAAGTGTTCCGGATCGCGGCGGAGTATCGCATCCTGATCTACGGCATCGTGCTCTTGCTGCTCGTGCGGTTCAGGCCGCAGGGCCTGCTGGGGACGATCTGATGGCGGACACGCATGCACCGCTGCTGTCCCTGCGCGGACTGACGCGCCGCTTCGGCGGCCTGACCGCCGTCGACGGCATCGATCTCGATCTCGCCAAGGGCGAGCTGATCAGCATCATCGGCCCCAACGGCGCCGGCAAGACCACGCTGTTCAATCTCGTGACCGGGCTCGACCGGCCGGATGCGGGCGAGGTTCGCTTCGAGGGACAGGACATCACCGGGCTGTCGCCGGAGCGGCTCGCGGCTCAAGGCATCGCGCGCACGTTCCAGCTCGGCCGCGTCTTCGGCAATCTCAGCGTGATGGATAACGTCCTGATCGGCGCCCACACGCGGCTGCGTGCGGTGAAGCCGGCCGTGCCAGTGATCGGCCCGCTGCTGGAATTGGGATTGGCTCTGCTGCGGCCCTCGAGCGTCAAGGCCGAGGAAGAGCACCTGCGCGAAGAGGTCAAAGTCATTCTCGCCCGCTTCGGCGAACGGCTGCTGCCGCGGATCGACCAGCCCGCCTATAGCCTCTCCTATGCCAACCGCCGCCGCGTCGAGATCGCGCGGGCACTGGCGCTCAAGCCCCGCCTGCTGCTGCTCGACGAGCCGACCGCCGGCATGAACCCGAGCGAGACTGTCGAGATGCAGGGCCTCGTCGCCGAGCTGAAGGCGGAGGGCCTGACCATCCTCCTGATCGAGCACAAGCTGGAGATGGTGATGCGCCTCTCCGACCGCGTCATCGTCATGGACGAGGGCAAGAAGATCGCGGAAGGGCCGGGCGAGGTGGTGCGCAACGATCCCAAGGTGGTCGAGGCCTATCTCGGCCACGGCTTGTCTGGCGCGGCGCACCAGCAGGAGAGCGCGGCATGACGAATCCGTCTCCCGAGACGCTGCTGGCGCTGTCGAATATCAACACCTTCTACGGCCAGGCCCAGGTGCATTTCGATCTCTCGATCACGGTTGCGCGCGGCCACATCGTCTGCCTGCTCGGCGGCAATGCCAGCGGCAAATCGACGACGATGAAGATCATCCTCGGCCTGGTGAAACCGCGCTCGGGCGAGGTGACGTTCGACGGCGCCTCGCTGATCGGGCTGACCACGCCGCAGATCGTTCGCTGCGGCATTGCCTCGGTGCCGGAGGCGCGGCGGCTGTTCGCGGACATGAGCGTCCGGGAAAACATCCTGATGGGCGCCTTCGTGCGCAATGACCGCGACGGCGTGGCGCAGGACCTCGACAAGATGCTCACGCTGTTCCCGAAGCTCGGCCAGCGGCTGTCGCAGCGCGCGGGCTCCTTGTCCGGCGGCGAGCAGCAGATGGTCGCGATGGCGCGTGCGCTGATGAGCCGGCCGCGCATGATCGTGATGGATGAGCCGACCATGGGCCTGTCGCCGCTCTATGTCGACCGCGTGCTGGAGCTGATCCGCACCATCAACCAGGAGGGCGTCTCGGTGTTCATGGTCGAGCAGAACGCCAGTCTCGCGCTCGAGATCGCGCACGAGGCCTACGTGCTGCAGACCGGAAAGATCGTGCTGTCCGGCTCGGCGCGAACGCTGAAGGACGATCCCCGCGTGCGTGACGCCTATCTCGGCGGTGCTGAGGCCGCGTAGCGTGGCCATGCACGAAAACTGTCCCGGCCGCTCGGGATTGCACTGGTCCGTATGATCATTTTATGAAAATATCATACCGTTGACGCAATGAGGCGCGCGGCGGGATGAGTTTCGTGACGAAGTCTTTGCGGGCGGTCGAGCCCGGAGTGTTGCTGCTGTTCGGCGGGCTCGCCGCCGCCAACATCACCGCATGGGCCTGGGCTTTCGCACTGTTTGCCGACCGTCCCGCGGTGATGGCCACTGCGTTGCTCGCCTGGGTGTTCGGTCTGCGCCACGCCGTCGATGCCGACCACATCGCCGCCATCGACAATGTCGTGCGCAAGCTGATGCAGGCGGGTGATACGCCGCGAAGCGCCGGTCTCTATTTCGCGCTCGGCCATTCCAGCGTGGTTGTGGTCGCGACCGTGCTGCTTGCACTGGGCGTGGTCAGCCTTGGCGGCGACAGCCTGCTCAGGGAGATCGGTGGCCTGATCGGCACCTCGGTCTCGGCGCTGTTCCTGCTGGTGATTGCCGCCATCAACCTCGCCATCTTCGCCGGCCTGTGGCGGACGTTTCGCATGGCGCGCGAGCAGGGCATTCATGACGCCGCCGGGCTCGACGCACTGCTCGCAAATCGCGGAGTCCTCGCGCGCCTGCTTGGTCCGATGTTCCGGCTGGTGACAAGACCCTGGCACATGTACCCGCTCGGATTTCTGTTCGGGCTCGGCTTCGACACCGCGACCGAGATCGGCCTGCTCAGCATCTCCGCCACCGAAGCCGCGCGCAGCGCTTCGCTCGCCGATATCCTGGTCTTCCCCGCGCTGTTCGCCGCCGGCATGGCACTGGTCGACACCGCCGACTCCGCGCTGATGGTGAGCGCCTATCGCTGGGCCTTCGTCGATCCCTTGCGAAAACTCTGGTACAACCTCACCATCACCGGCGCCTCCGTCGCGGTGGCGCTGTTCATCGGCGGCATCGAGGCGCTCGGCCTGATCTCCGATCGCCTCGGCCTGTCCGGCGGCGTGTGGGCGCTGGTCGATGGGCTCAACGAGTCGCTTGCGAATGTCGGCTTCGCGGTGATCGCCCTGTTCGTGATCGCCTGGCTCGTCTCAAGCCTACTCTATCGCCGCATGTTTGCGGATGACCGCAGTCCCGCGCCAAAAGTGCTGGAATGCGCCGATGCGACTGAGGCGGCCTGAGCGCTGCGCCGACGGCAGTCTGCCAGAGCGGCGTGATGGACTACGTGCTCCACCCGGTCGAGTCGCTGACGTTTCGCGTCACCGTGGCCGGCGCGTTCTAGGCCGACGCCACGTTGCTCAGCGTCTCCGCCGGCAGATCATCGCCATTGGGATCGCCCGGTGCCGTCGCCCAGGCCAATTCCACCAGCGTCACGAACCTGCGGCCGGCGCCGTCAAGCTGGCAGACGATCAGGCCCTGCTCCTCCATATAGCCGAGCAGGCGCTGCGCCCGGCGCAGCGAGTGCGAGCCATAGGCGCGCGCGATCGCGGCGTCGCCGGGGCAGGGCCAGCCTTCCTTGGCGGCGCGCGCGATCATCATGAACACGCCCTGCATGTCGTCGGGCAGGATCGAGGCGCGCAGCGTCACCTCCTGCCAGGAATCGTCCTCGGCGATGTCTGTGCCGAGACCGGCGCGCGCATGCGTCAGCATGCGGCGGAATTCGCCGAGGTCGGGCACGGCCGCGCCGAGGCCTTCGATGCGGCAGCGGACGACGAATTCCTGATAGAGCACCCCGATGGCGCGGAAGCCGGCGTCGGGCGCGGCGAGCACGGCCCGCAGCGTACGATCCACGCGCTCGCGCCGCTCCGCCAGCTCCCCAGCACTGACCGGGACCTCGACCACCTCGGGGCCGATCTCGGGCGCCGCTGCCTTTGCCGCGCGGAGCTGCTCGAGCAGATCAGGTGCAGGCCGGCGCTGCGGCCGGCTGGCGTCCGGTGGCGGCGCGGCCAGGATCACGGCGCGTGCATCCTCCAGCGCCGCTTCCGGCATCGGCATCAGCCGTGGCGTCGAATTGCGCGGGCTGGTGTCGGTCGGGCCGATGTTCAGCCGCAACGGACGGCGCGACAGCGCAGGCCCCAGTGCCATGAATTGCCCGCGCTCGAGATCGCGAAAGGCTTCCGCCTGCCGCCGCTCCATGCCGAGCAGATCGGCGGCGCGCGCCATGTCGATGTCGAGGAAGGTCCGGCCCATCAGGAAGTTCGAGGCTTCGGCCGCGACGTTCTTGGCAAGCTTCGCCAGCCGTTGGGTTGCGATGATGCCGGCGAGCCCGCGCTTGCGGCCGCGGCACATCAGATTGGTCATGGCGCCGAGCGAAAGTTTTCGCGCTTCGTCCGACACCTCGCCGGCGACGGCCGGCGCGAACAGCTGGGCTTCGTCGACGACGACCAACATCGGATACCAATGGTCGCGGTCGACTTCGAACAGCCCGCCGAGGAAAGCCGCTGCGCGCCGCATCTGGTTTTCGGCATCGAGGCCCTCGAGATTGAGCACCGTGGACACGCGATGTAGCCGCGCGCGCTCGCCCGCAACCTGAAGGCCGCGCTCGGTATGATCCTCGCCATCGATCACGAGATGGCCGAATCGCTCGGCCAGCGTGACGAAATCGCCTTCGGGGTCGATGATGGCCTGCTGCACCCAGGGGGCGCTCTGCTCCAGCAATCGCCGCAACAGATGCGATTTTCCGGAACCCGAATTGCCCTGCACCAGGAGGCGGGTCGCCAGCAGTTCCTCGAGGTCCATGGCCGCCGCGGCGCCCGCCGTGGTCTGCCCCATCTCGACCGCAACCGTCATGTCCCGACTCAAGTCCCCGTCATTCGCGGACAGGGGCTTATCAACCCGGCCGGCATGCGTCGAGCGAAACAGGACGAATCATGCCCGGTTGCCCACGGCGGATATTTCAGCCGAGATTCGAGAGCCGCAGAAGTGCGGGCCGGTAAGGCGCGTGGGGATTATCGTCCACGTCATCCGGAATCGCGCAGGAGCCGAATTCCTGCCTGATCCGCTCGATCTCGGCGATGCGCTCGTGCAGCCGCTGCAAATGCTCCGGCGATGTCGCCTTCCAGAACCGGAAGGAGTCGGCCGTGAGCGGCAGGAACGCCGTCCCGAACAGCGTCGGTTCGGGAACGATGGTGCGTCCGAGCAGCAGAAACTTATTGGCGTCGGAGACGACGAGGGTGGCATAGCCGCGATTGCCGATTCGCCTGATGCCGTTCAGCGACCATTCGGCGAGCTTGCTGAAATACGGCTCCTCGCGCCAGCGGTCGGGACAATGGTCATCGACCGTCACGTTCACGGCGTCCTGGCTGAAATGCACGATGATGCCGGACTTCGCGGGAAACCAGTCGTCGTCGAGATGGCCCTGCAGCCAGGCGCAGACAAAGGACCGGCACATCTGCGGGCGGCTGTCGTAGATGGTGCACCCCGTGCCCGTCTGCCAATGCCGGCACAACTGGTTCACCGGCTTGTCGACCGCGGCCACTTCGAGGATATCGCAGCAGGCATTGCACGACCCGCATTGCCGGGTCAGCGGCGCCGTCTTCGGCAGTCCGGTCGGCCTGAATCCCTGGCCATCGCGAACCAGGAGCTTCTGCTTCTCCAGCGCGTTCAACGCACGTTCGATCTTGAGACGGGACAGTCCAGTGGCGTCGATCACGCCCTTCATCGTCGTCGCGCCTGCCTCTACCGCGCGGACGACGCTCAACATCGCCTGATCCATTTCCTGCCGGTCTTGTTCTTCTCTTGTTCGTCTTGTCTGGCTGTCTAACGCCCCCCTTGGAATTCTCTGCCGAAAATCGACATCCCAAGCGTGGCGTTGCCGATGAAACATTCGGCAACGCTTGTTGCCCGCGCGCATCAGCGAGACAAGACAGCGAGCCCGACACATGCGCATGCAGCGCTTGCGCAAATGAGGGTTCCCTCGTGAAGGAACGATAGCTGACGCGCTGCTGCAGGCGGGAAGCGGTGGCGCTCTGGCTCAATTCGCGCGGAAATAGCGCAGTTTGCCGTTTTGTCGCGCCGAAATATGACGCCCGACATGCCTTGACGTCACGCAGTCGTGATCCTCGCACAGGGCACGACACGAAGGCGCCGACGACACGATCGCGTGATCCATGAGATGCGATCGCGCCTTGTCAGCAGCTGGCGCGCAGCGGCCGATCGAAAATCGGCAGAGTCCACGTCGCGTTGGCTTTGCGCCACACTTGGAACTGCGCGCGCGACAGGCGTCATCGCATGCGACCAAAGTCGAGTGCGCGACGTCCTGGATTGAAGTCGAAGCGCGCGGTTACTGCGCGCCCGATCCGCCCTGCACGATCTTCTCGTTCAGCTTCTGGTCGACGGTCTCGACCGTGCGGTCGATCTCGGCATTGGGCGCGCCGATCTGATGCGAGATCAGCTTCACCAGCAGGTCGACGCGCTCGATGAAGGGCGCGCCGCTCGCGACTGCGCGCGCAGCCGATGACGGCTTCAGCAGGCTTTCGGCGGCCTTGGCGTATTTCGAAAACGGCACCTGGTCCTGCGGATCGGCGCCGAGACGGCGCGCGATCGCATCGACATGATCATAGATCGTCTGCGAGCGCGCGAGATCGCCGTGCACGGCGTCGCGGATCGACCGCGGCTCGTGCGGCGTGATGCAGCGGTAGTTGCCGGTCAGGAGCATCGACCATTTCGCCAGCGGCACAAACAGGGAGTCGAACACCTTCAGCTTCACCGGCACGTCGTGGCCGTCGAGCGTCACCGCATCGATGTCGGCTTCGAGTTCGCGCAGCACCTTGTTGTGCTTCTCGTCGGCGAACGCCGATGCCTTGAAGTTCGTGGGCAGGCCGACGTGAAGCACGTTCGCCGCTTCTTCGGGCGGACGGAAGGCCTGCGGATCGGGCGAGCACAGCGTCACCAGTCCCGGCTCGAACCGCTCCCACACCTGCGCATTGGTATAGGCCTCCTCGAGATCCATGCCGGCCAGCGCCGGGATGCGCTTGAGATAAGGCAAAGGCGGCATGTTCATGATCGAGAGGCACGGCAGCTTCGCCGCGGCGATCTTGACCATCAGCACACGGACGGTGTGGTTGGTGTATTGCGGCTCCTGCATCGCCAGGCCGACCAGATCGTAGCGCGAGAGGTCGACATCGGCGGGCGTCACCGCGTCCAGCTTGCCGGGCAGGTCGCGCGAGAAGATCGCACGGTGCACTGCCTCGTCGCGCAGCTTGATGCGCACCTCGGTACCGTCGCGGTTGATCAGCTCTGCGGTCTTGGCGCGGCAGACCAGGGTCACGTTGTGCCCGGCCATCAGCAGCTTCGTGCCCAGCAGGGAGCCATAGGAAGCTCCCAGGATCAGAACGTTGCGTGCCATGTTTCGTCCCTTCGACACTTGTGCGATTTTTGAGCCCCGGCCGTCATCCGAGGGTGAGTTGGCGGCATGTAAGGCAAACTGACCGGGGATGGCAACTGGGATAATGCATACAAGGAGCCACCGGATATTCCGCCGGATGGAGCCAGCGGGTCGGGTGCACGCGCAATATGCGAGCGAACACCCGGCGGGAAACCGCCGGGTGTTTTTTTGGTGC
This sequence comes from uncultured Alphaproteobacteria bacterium, assembly GCA_963819355.1. Lineage (GTDB taxonomy): Bacteria > Pseudomonadota > Alphaproteobacteria > Rhizobiales > Xanthobacteraceae > Bradyrhizobium. The sequence goes on from CAWFVZ010000013.1 coordinate 102,147, forward strand.
GCCCAGCATGGGCGCATTCTTACGGGTGGAAGTCCCGTCGCAAGCAGGTCACGGCGAGTGAAGAGAAGCGCAACTGCATGAGGGCGACCGAGTGTGGGGAGGAAGCGTGGATCGAAACTGCGGGCTGATGAACAAGAATCGGATAGAAGGCGTTGCCAACCAGGGCGAGCGGGCAAGTACCCGCGAAGCTCTTGTGACCAAGGGGAAGCGACGTAGATCCGGCGGTCGTGCAGTGAAGGGATGAGTTCTTACCTGGGGAGATCTCGCCCCATGCCTGAAAGGGCGACGGTGATGAGCCGGAGCGAGAAGTCAGCAGAGGCCGTAGTAGTCGGGGAAGGTGCAAGTCGGAGTGAAGGGCAGAACGAGGAGGAGTGATCCAGGCCATGACGATACGGCGAGCACCGCGTCAGATGTCCGCGCAAGTGGAGCGGGCTGGGAGGAGCGACGCGGTGAAGCCCTGCTGATACAGTCAGCGACGAAGCCCAACGTCCGCGACATGAAGCGAAGGGCACAGGGGCAGGACTGCTGAAGGCAGTGCTGGCGAGAGAGAACATGCAGCAGGCATGGAAGCGGGTCCGGGCCAACAAAGGCGCTGCGGGCATCGACGGTCTAGCGATCGACGAGACTGCTGGAGCATCTGTGTGAGGCGTGGCCCGCGATCCGTGAACAACTGTTGCCAGGGACGTACCGGCCCAGCCGGTACGACGGGTGAGATCCCGAAGCCGGACGGAGGTGAGCGCGAGCTCGGCATCCCGACGGTGACGGATCGGTTGATCCAGCAAGCGTTGCTGCAGGTGCTGCAGCCGAAGCTTGATCCCACCTTCAGCGAGCACAGCTACGGCTTCCGTCCGGGCCGAAGTGCACATGAGGCCGTCTTGCGGCGCAAGAGTACGTGCAGTCGGGCCGACGGGTCGTGGTGGACGTGGACCTGGAGAAGTTCTTCGACCGGGTCAACCACGACATCCTCATCGACCGGCTGCAGAAGCGAATCGGAGACGCAGGAGTAATCCGGCTGATCCGCGCCTATCTGAACAGCGGCATCATGGACGATGGAGTGGTTCAGGAGCGGGCGATGGGGACGCCGCAAGGCGGGCCGCTGTCGCCGCTGCTGGCGAACGTGCTGCTAGATGAGGTGGACAAGGAACTGGAACGAACGGGGCCACTGCTTCGTGCGCTACGCCGACGATGCAACGTTACGTCGCAGTCGACGGGCGGGCGAACGAGTAATGGCGCTGCTGCGGCGGCTCTACGGCCGGCTGCGGCTTCACGGTCAACCCGACCAAGAGCACGGTGGCCAGCGTGTTCAGCGCAAGTTCCTCGGCTACAGCTTCTGGGTAGCGCCCGGCGGCAGGATCAACCGCCGGGTCGCGGAAAAAGCAAGAGCGACGTTCAAGCAACGAGTCCGGGAACTGACCGGCCGAAGTGGCGGGCTCAGTATGCAGTGAGTCTGAAAAGCTGCGCACCTATGTACTGGGATGGAAAGCATATTTCCGGCTGGCACAAACTCCAAACGTCTGGCGAAAGCTGGATCAATGGATACGCCACCGGATGCGAGCGATCCAACTCAAGCAGTGGAAGCAAGGCACAACGATCTACCGGGAACTGATGTGCACGGGGAGCTCGAAGCAACTGCGCAACAGGTGGCGGCCAATTAGCCGTCGCTGGTGGCGCAACAGTGGAATGCTTCTGAACGCAGTCTTGACCTGAACTGGGCGGACAAGCTGGGAATACCTCGTCTCTCATGACCTCAACTTCTCGAACCGCCCGATGCGGACCCGCATGCCCGGTGGTGTGGCAGGGGCGGAGCCGCGAGGCTCCCCCCTATGCCGATTTGCGCCGGGCAGGCGTTCGCCAGTCCGCGGAGCGGGGCAATTCGCGGCCCGGATGAAGCGGAGTGCAATCCGCGGCACCGGTGCCGACGGGCAAAACACCGGCGGGGGCTGTCAAGCGGCTTGCTCAAAAATATTCCGCTTTACCGAAATTCGGATTTATCGTATGTATCGGCCATCCCGGCTCACCAGGAGGGGCGATCGTACGTCGTCACTGATCGCGAGCCGGGCTTGCGGTGGGCGCGGCAGCGCACGTTAGCTGCCGCTACCAAGGCACGATGGGTTTGCGAGCAGGGCCATCAGCAGTTGGAAGAGGAACTCGGACTTGATCACCCCCGAGGGGCGACCCTGGCAAGGCCTTCATCGTCGCGCACTGATGACCATGATCGCTTGCGCCTTCCTTCAACACCGGCGCCTCGCCCAGGCCAATGGCCTGGGCGCTGCGGGTTTCCGCCGGCATGGCATGACCGCTTGGGATCAGTGAGCCCTAGGTTCGGCCGGGCATCGGACGCAGGGATCACGCCAAGCGCTGAGACCTCGTGACGACCGAACAACTCCACGCTCAGCCGCCGGGACCCACCGGTCCCCTCGGAGGAGCAGGGGCACCGTTCCCTCCGGTTACCTGGTCCAGCTCCTGCTCACTGAGTGCGTCCTTCTCTGGCGTCGTCGAGATTTGGGAAACTTTGTTGGCGGTGTCCTTGAGAGCTTCGGCTTCACCTTTTGAATTAGCGCTCTGAGTATTGGTCATTTCAATCTCCAGATAAATCAATGCCGAGTTTGTCCCCGACATTGGAACTCTGCGCTCGGCTCTTTTCCGGAATGTGTTGAGAGCCATGGGAAACGGTTTCGTCGCCCCCCTAATTTCGTAGGCCTGATAGCAGCGGCGGCCATCAGTAAAATTTTACTGCAGCCGGTTCGATCAACTCAGGATTTGGCACCTTTCATCACGACCTCCTCGTGCGGATGAACCTTGACGGTGTTGCACCTGCGGCACCAAGATCGAGCATACGAAGTTGCATGGATTACCGCCCGCGGTAGTCGATCGTCTCACGCAACCCTCGCGCTGCCGCCACGTAGCGCACTTAGGCGGCTTGCAAAGAAAACGGCAAAAAACTCCGCCGGAATTTTCATCCCGGCGGGCACCTTTTGACACGCGGATATTATTTGAGTGCCGCGGCTCCGGCCTGCGATAGGACATCGTCCTGCGCGCCCGAGCCGCCGCTCACGCCAATGGCACCGATGACCTTGCCGCCAACGATCAACGGATTGCCGCCGCGCGAGGCAACAATATCATCGAGCGTCGTCAGATAGTTGAAGAACGCACCTTTACCGATCAGCCGCTCGAATACCAGCGTCGGGCGGCGATAGCGGGCCGCAGTGCGCGCCTTGTGCTGCGAAATGGTGACTGAAGCAAACTGGCAGTTGTCCAGCTTCTCGAAGTAGACGAGGTCGCCGCTCGGACCGACGATTGCGATGCAAAACGCATCCCATTTCCGTTTTGCGGCTTCGCCTGCCGCAGCTTCCGCGACTTTTTTGGCTGTCGCGAGATCGATCACGTCGCCGTAAGGAGGCGGAGTGAAGTTATCGGCCACGGTCTCGTTCGGATTGGCTGGATCGGGCGGCACCTGAGCGAAAGCCCCGGTGCTGGCCAACAGCGCGACGCACAGGGCACCTGCCATCCTAGTCAAACGACGCATCTATTCCTCCCAAGTGATATTTTCGACATCTCCCAGATTAATTCTGAGATGGTATCGACGATAGCAACCAGGGTTGCTCGCGGGAAGCTATATGCCGTCGAAGCGGCATGGTCCGCTATGTCGCCGAAAGCGGAAGTGAGCTATCCCCCCGCGACTTAACCGGAATGAACACGATGACCGAGGCCGTTGCCAATATCGCCCGCCCGCCGTCAAGCCTGTCTCTCGACGGCGATCCGCTAAGCGCGCGACCGTCAGCGCATCGGTACTGGCGCTGCACCTTGATTGCAGCCGGACCTACATCGGCAAGCTCGAAGCCGAAGGCGTGATCGAGCGTTCATGTGTAAACTTCGCTCAATCTAACGGATCGATGCGCAATTCGGAATCCATTTTCTTCGCTCAGGGTGCGCGCGGTCGAAAAGTCATGAGGGCGCAAGGAGAAGCCACGTCACGAGGATTAAGGATCAAGCAATAAGATCAGTCACACAAAGTTTCTGGCCGAGGGGGCGGGGGAGAGAAAAATCTGCGGAAAAGCATGCTTGTGTGAATGAGCCTTGCGCGAAAGCGGCCCGGCTGCAGGGACTCTCGTCGGCACTTTGCCATGATCCAGGGCAGTACGGTGGCAGCCTTCATCAGATTACGGAAGTAGTCGTTCTCGGGACCGAAGCCTGCGAACACCATTGCCCCATACGTCAGAAAATGCTCTCGCCCTTCCTCGTTGATGCCGAGGGCATCCGGAAACACGCAGGTGGGAAAGACCTCCGCGATGCCGCGCACGCCGTCGAAGGAGCCAGCTTCGACGAGTGGATCGTTTAACGCGATTGCCTTGGCTTTGAAGTCATCCGCAAGCTTACGCATCACGTCTGGCGAGAGCACGCACGCCAAAACGGTGCGCGAGCGGGTGTGTAGCGGTGGATCGGCCTCCAAGACTATGCTCGGCGGACGCCAGGGATTTCGCTTGAAGTAGTTCGCCAGATGGGGCGGCGCCGCGTCGACGATCGCATACTGCCGCCGCAGCGGGTTAGCGGTGCGTTGACTCCTGCCGCCCGACTTTGGGCGGCTCGAGCAGCACTTCCTTCAAGCGGTCGCCGGTGGCGACGACGACAACGAAATTGAGTTTGCCGTCTTGCTTCATCAGTCCGCCAGCGAGCGCTTTTCCCTCCGCCGCTTTCTCTGCGACCCGTACCGCATCCGACAGCTCCTGCTTGATCCACTTCAGGGCAATGACGTTGGCCAGATCTTCTCGATGGAGTTCCTTCAATGACGATGCAATCTCGCGCTGCGACACGCTCCCGGTGCTCGCATCTATCACATTCTCGTAGATATGCTCATTCTTGACCGTGCGCACGCGGTAGACGGGCGGACCGGATATCTCGAAGCTGACGTCAGCAGTCTTTGAGCCGCCGTGCAGGCGCTCGGCGATGGTCATCGCCTGATCTAGCGGCACGCGGGCAGTATGAAATTGCTCGAGCACACGGCGGATGGCCGCTTCGTCGACATTTTCCTGCGCGGCGACGCTTTGCTGTGCCGCGTCGGAAGGAGCCCGGGTGATGTCGGCCATCGCTCCCGTCCCACCCAGGGCGGCGGAGCAAACCATGAGGGCAAGCAACTGCATCTTTGGCATCGGATAAGTCCTGTTGTGTTCTTCAAAACATGGCTGGCGGCTTAGTTCGGCACCGACGCGTATCGGCAATGGCGGCGCTCGCGGATCGATGAACCGCAGCCACCAAGGCTGTTTCCGAAAGCAGGATGCAGAGTGGGCCGCCGCTTTACGGGCTGGGCTCGGGCGTGTTTGCGCTCTCGCGCCGCGATGTCGCCTTGATTGGCGGTTTCGCCCGCGTGGTCGTGAACGTTAGGCTGCGACTGCGCTAGGCTTTGCCGAAGGCGCAGATCAGTCGGCTGTGTCGGACTCCCATCACTACTTTCGAAGGCAATTTCGGGCAGCCGCGATGGAGGTTCGGCGGCGATATCGTGCTCGGCGAGCCTCGCGCGCAGTCCAAACCCGCTGGTATCAATGACGACCGCCTCCGGTCCTTTCATCTCGGAGTGGATCCGGATCGGAGGCAGCGCAGAATGCGAGGCCGTGTGTCGGCTCGGCGCAGGGGCAGGCAGCGTCCGATCGGCTGCCAGCAGCAGCAAGAGCAACGAGCCTCCAACCCAGAGAAAATAGCCCCGCAGGGGTAGCTCCGGTTCGACAAGGCCGCTCGCACTTCGTGACAGCATGGATTTCCTGCTCACGGCAGCTCGATTCTGGACATGGCACGAGACCTTCTCATTGTTAGATGCCCCAGGGCCGCGGATGCCGGCGCGCGAGCCGGGCATCGAGATAACCGCGCTCGTCGATCCATTCGACCGGGCAATAGGCCGTCGTCCTTGGGTAGATCGCGTGCCCGTCGCGCTTGAGGGCTGTTCGCGTGCCCGTGAGGCCGGTCCACACTGGATGGCCGGTGGCCGGATCAGGGAGACGTCAAACACTTCGATCACATTGAGCATGTCAGAACCCCCACCAAGATGGTCGTGGGGTGCGAGCGGGCGGCCGCGTCGAAGTCATCCGGAGCCCCGCCGCTTCGTGACATCGCAGGGGGCGGGCTTGCGGTCGGCAAGCTCGTGAAGCCAAGCGAGTGCCGAGATGGTTACGGTCAGCAGCAGGCTCATGCCCACAAGCGACAAGGCCACCATCAAGTTGGGAGATGCGACTGCGATCCCGGGCCAGGGATTTTCCCGTGCGAGCGCTAACAACTGGCTTGACATCTTTCCACCGTTAATAAACTATACCGTATATTTCGCATACCGCATGGGTCGCGGAAGTGTCAAGTGCAGAGACTCACAAGCGCGTGTTCACGCTGCTCGGCCGCGGGACTTCGGGCCAGGCGCGCGATACGCGGTCGAATGCTCAACCGGTGAAAGGGATCGGATATGTTTAAGAAACGAGCAGTGCTCGTGGGTGTGACCCTAGTTTCAGTGGCCAGTGCGGCGTTCGCGCAGGAGGACCGCGGCACGGCTGAGCAGAGGGCGGCTTGCGCACCTGACGCGTTTCGTTTGTGCGTCGGCTACATTCCCGACCCCGCCAGTGTGGAAGCCTGTCTCAGGCAAAGAAGGTCGGACCTGAGCGAAGCTTGCGGAGCCGTCTTCGATCACGCAGCGGCCGCAGCTTCGATCAGGACGATGGAAGCCCATCGGCATCGTGGCGCAAAAGATGAGGAATGATCGCGTGAACACGATCTATTTTCCCGCGTTCGCCGCGTTCGGGGGCTCGGCCTTCGGAGCGATTTCCACGATCGTAACGGGGTGGGTGACCCGTCGTCGGAGGCTCCGCGAACGCCATCATGCTCACGCGGTCACCAAACGTGAAAAGCTGTATCGATGCTTCATCGAGGAGGCGTCCCGGCTTTACGCGGATGCGCTGACCAGCGACAAATCCGAGATTCCGGCATTGGTGAATTTGTATGCGCTGATCGGGCGCATGCGGATACTGTCCGACGATGAGGTGGTCCATGCCGCGGAGCGGGCCGGGCGGCTGATCATCGAGACCTACCTCGCGCCGAACACATCGTTCGTCGATCTGCCGGGCTTCATGGAGGAAATGGATCCGCTGCGTGAATTCGGCGAGGCTTGTCGGCGCGAGGTGCAGGCAATTCCGTCGCATTGAGGCCGAACATGAATCAGACCCAGACGTCCCCAGGTGGATCGCGGTGCCCTCACGAAATAATCGTGGAGGCCGCGGTTCGACTGTACCGCGCGATCGGCTATCGGAAGACCACCGTTGCGGACGTCGCCCGCGGCGCCTCGATGTCCCCCGCAAATCTCTATCGGTTCTTTCTTTCCCGCCAGGCGGTCGAGGAGGCCGTGGTGGCAGGACTGCTCGAAGAGGTGTGCGCGGATGCAGGAATCGAGGCTCGCAGTGGTGTCTCGGCCGGGAAGCGCCTGGAGGCCGTTTTTCGGACGATCTCCCTGCGCCATGAACATAGGTTGGTGTACAATTCGAGGCTGCACGAACTGGTTGTTGCCGCAGGACAAGCGAATTGGCCAGTCGCCTTGTCCCATGCCGACAGGGTCCGCGGCCTCGTCCGGTCGATCATCGCGGCCGGGCAGGAGAGTGGCGAATTTCGCGCGGGGAGCCCGATGGCGCTGGCCTGCTGCACGTGTGGCGCGATGGGTGCATACCTGGATCCGTCGCGCATCAAAACGATGGCTGGTAGGCCGACCTTCGACGAGATGATGAGCTTCTGCTCAGGCGCGCTCCTGAGCGCCGCGCCAGCGCAAGTCACCGGCCTGCCGCTGCCTTACCGCGCGACGTGCCGGGCCTAGCGCGCCTGGCGGAACGCAATTCAAGGCGTCCAATCCGCCTCGCACGCCGAAAGGAAAAAGCGGACGCGTTCTCGCACGAAAGACGGCAACTCTCGTCGCAGGTCTTTCGGTGTTTCCCCCACCAGCGAACGAAACAGCATCGGGAGCAGGATCAGATCCAGAAAGATCTGAGCGGTCGCAAGGCTCCGCTTCCCGCTGAAGGGTCCTTTTGGCGCGCGCGCAAGCTTCTGCGTCGTCTCGTTCAACAGCTGAGAAATGGCGCCGACGGAGCGATCCCGCGCGGCGTCGTGGACGTTGCGGCTTAACTCAGGGAAACGCTGCGCTTCCGCGATCGTGGCGCGAACCATCCCCAGCGATTCTTCGATTACCTTCTCCACGATCGCGGTGCCCAAGCTCATGAGCTTCTCCTGAAGGGTGCGGCCCTCGGGCTCGAAGTTTTCGAAATCCGACAGTCCGCTGATGGTCCGGGCCACCACCGCCGCGAACAGCGCCTCCTTGCCTTGGAAATGCGCATAGATCGTCGGCTTGCTCGCTGGGGCCAGCTCGGAGATGTCGTCGATGCTGGCGCTGCGGTAGCCCTTCTCGAGAAAAAGCTGCTGGGCCGCATCGAGGATTCGGGCCTGGACGTCGCCAGCGAATTCTTTGGCCGGTCGGCCCCGTTTCGGAGTGTTCTTCTTCGTCATCGACGGTCTCCCAATCACGAGTCTGTGCGCATGCAGATCGCACTTGACATAACCGGCAGGGAAAGGCAAGAAAAAGAAAATATACAGTATAGTTTATTTATTCCGCTGCGACGCTTGCCCCGGAGTTGCGACGGTTTGGAGTGATCGGGGCCGCAAGAGTCTGCGCGTTGCCATCGATCATCCGATCCACTTCAGGAGAACGCAGTGACGGTTTCGAGCCTAAATCCGCATCGTCTGCCAGAAGGCGTCTTATTGCGAGAATCGCACCACAGGGTCGCAGCCGGCGTCGCCTCGGCCATCGATCTGGTCTCGGCTGCGATCATCCGGGCTGAAGGGGCTGAAGCGAAGGTCGCCTTGAGCGATGTGGTCTCGTTGCTGCACGGACATGCCGAAGTGCATCGCTTGCTCGCGCAGACTCAAGGCGAAGCCCTCGTCGATGCTGCAGCGCACGTCCATAAATTGGGCTGCGCGATGCGCCGGTCCCGACTGGACAGTGAGAAGATCCAGTTGATCTTCGACACTGAGTGTGTGCCCCTTCAGTCGGAGCGGTGCTGGCGGCTTGGTCTGATCGTCCATCACCTGATCGCGACGGCAGCCAAACACGCCTGTTTCGATGCACGTGCCGGTGAGATCAAGGTCAAGCTGACCCGCCGCGGGGCGCTGGTGAACTGCGTCGTGCTGGACAACGGCTCGCGTTCGGTGCGGCCGGATTCCGGACGGCGGCTTCGGATCGGCAACGACCTAGCCAGAAGCTTGGGCGGTCGGGTCGAGCAGGGTTTCGGCGGCGAGTTCACGTCCGTCGTTCTCTCGTTTCCGCTGACCGAGCGCGAGCGGCAGACAAATTGGGGGATGGCGACGCGCCGCATGAGGCTGACGCGGCCCCACAAGGCCAAGGCAGCCGACATCGCGCCTCTTTGCCCGCCTACGGCCGTCTCGCACCAAGTCAATCATCCCGTTGCAGCCAAGCCGGATCCGAAACCGTCGGATGCCTTGGGTCAGCTGTTCTCACCCTCCAACCGCATGGTCGCGCTATGAAACCTCTTTGGCCGAACTTCGTCCGCGCCAAGCGCTTGATGAAGCCTATCGGCGGATTGACGCTCGCGCTCGTCGCAGCCGCGCTCGCCGGCTGCGACGATCACGCGGCCGCTCCCGCCGCGCACGCCGCGTTCGTGCACACGGAAATCGTGCAGCCGAAGGATCGGCAAGCCTCGATCACTTTGACCGGGGAGGTCCAGCCTCGCTTCCGCGCCGATCTATCGTTCCGTATCAGTGGACGTGTGATCGCGCGCTTCGTCGAAGTCGGGACCCACGTCGAGGCGGGCGAAGTGCTGGCACTCCTTGACCCCGCCGAGCAGGAGGCCGATGTCGATGCCTCGACGGCCGCTGTGCTCGCTGCCGAAGCCCAGCTGCGCGTGGCAAAGGCGACTTTCGAGCGGCAGAAGTCGCTGATCGCAAGCGGCTTCACCACACGCACGGCCTACGACCAGGCGCAGGAAGGATTGCGAACCGCAGAGGGCGCGCTTGAAACGGCGCGAGCCTTGCTCGGGACGTCGAAAGACGCGCTCGGCTACACCGCGCTGCGAGCCGAAGCAGACGGCGTCGTCACCGCGCGCAACCTCGAAATCGGTCAAGTCGTACAGCCTGCGCAGCCGGTCCTTTCGTTGGCGCAAGATGGCGAGCGGGACGCGGTCTTCGACGTCTACGAGTTGATGTTCCTAGGGAATGCCGACAGCGGCGACGTTTCGTTGACGCTCGTGGCCGATTCGGGCGTGACTGCGAACGGCCAGGTTCGGGAGGTCTCTCCGGCTGTCGATGCGAGAAGTTCAACCATTCGGGTGAAGGTTGCGATCAAGGCCCCGCCCGCCACGATGACGCTTGGAAGCGCCGTCGCGGGAATGGTGAAAGTAAAGGCCGAGCGGCAGATCGCTTTGCCTTGGAGCGCCTTGATGGCGGCGGGCACCAGGCCAGCGGTCTGGACCGTCGATCCGGCAACACGGATCGCCTCGCTGAAGCCGGTGATCGTCGGTGGCTACGAGGCAGGCGAAGTGTTGATCAAGGCCGGTCTCGAGCCGGGCGAGCGAGTGGTGGTGGACGGCGGCAAGCTCCTGAGCGTGGGCCAGCCCGTGACTTACGAAGGAGATCCCTCATGACGAGCCCCGTGACCGTGGCGGGCGCGCTTGCATGCACGCTTGCTCTTGCCGGATGTCAGCAGGAAGCAAAGGCGCCTGAGCCCATGCGTCCCGTCCAATCGGTCCTTCTCGAAGCCGACCATTCCGCCGATGCGGTTGCGGTGGGCGTTATCGAGCCCCGCTACAAGACCAATCTCGGCTTCCGCGTGCTGGGACGCCTGACGACGCGTCCGGTCTATGTCGGTGATCTCGTGAACGAAGGTCAGACGGTCGGCATCATTGACTCGACGGCCCTTGAGCTCGCCGTGCGCGCGGCCAAAGGGCAGCTTGCCAAAGCCGAGGCGCAGTTCGCGACGGTTCGAGCGACGGAGGAACGGCAGCGGACGCTCATAACCACCGACGCCACCACGAAGCAGACCCTGGACAATGCCGAGCAGGCGCGCGCCGGCGCCGAAGCAACGGTAGCGCACGAACAGGCAAATCTGACCAAAGCGATCGAGCAGCTCGCCTATTCGCAGATCAAGGCCGATTTCGCCGGCGTGGTCACCGCGACCGGCGCGGAAGCCGGCCAGGTGGTGTCCCCTGGCCAAACCGTGGTGACGATCGCAAGGCCGGACGTTCGCGAGGCTGTCGTCGATATCGGCGAGGACTTTCCGCTGCCGCTGGAGGTCGGACTGCCATTCACGGTCACCCTGCAGCTTCTGCCCGCAGTTCAGGTGCAAGGGACCGTCCGCGAGATTTCTCCCCAAGCCGACCCGGTCACCCGATTGCGGCGCGTCCGCATTGCCCTCGACAACCCGCCTGACAGCTTTCGGCTTGGCGCGACCGTGACCGCGAAGCTTGACAGGGGTCAATCCCGGATACTGCATGTGCCTGCCTCGGCGCTGCTCGCCAAGAAGGGCGCAAATTTCGTCTGGGTCGTCGATCAAACCGCCAACACGGCCTCGCTGCAAAAGGTCGATGTCGTTGCCGATCTAACCGGTGCCCGCGTCGTCGGCGGTCTTGCGCCCGGCGACCGCGTCGTCACCGCCGGAATCCACAGCCTCAAGCAAGGACAGCAAGTCCGCATCGAACAGGATGAGAAGCCATGAAGTCGTTCAACCTCTCCGACTGGGCGCTCGGCCATCGTTCGCTCGTCTGGTATTTCATGATCGCCTTCATGGCGGCAGGCCTGTTTGCGTACCTTCAGCTCGGCCGGCAGGAAGATCCCGACTTCACCATCAAAACCATGGTGATTCAGGCGCAGTGGCCGGGTGCCTCGCCCGCGGAAATGACCCGGCAGGTCACCGACAGGATCGAGAAGAAGCTCGAAGAGCTGGAATCGCTCGACTACACCAAGAGCGTCACTGTTGCGGGCCAGACCACCGTCTTCGTGTATCTCCGTGACACCACCAAGGCTGTTGACGTGAAGCCGACCTGGATTCGCGTCCGCAACATGATCGCGGACGTCAAAGGCGAATTTCCGCAAGGGGTGATCGGGCCGGGCTTCAACGACCGCTTCGGCGACGTGTTCGGCAACATCTACGCCTTCACCAGCGATGGCTTGAGCCAACGTCAGCTGCGCGATCACGTCGAAGACATCCGCGCCAAGGTGCTGACCGTGCCGGACGTCGGCAAGGTCGACATTCTCGGTGCGCAGGAGGAGGTGATCTATCTCGAATTCTCGACCCGCAAGATCGCGGCCCTCGGCCTCGACGTCCACTCCATCATGGCCTCGCTGCAGGGGCAGAACGCGGTCGCGCCCTCCGGTGTGTTCCAGGAAGGGCCGGAGCGGATCAGCGTACGGGTAAACGGCCAGTTCACCTCCGAGGCAAGCCTGAAGGCGGTCAACCTCCGCATCAACGACCGCTTCTTTCCGTTGACCGACGTCGCAACCATCACGCGGGGCTACGCCGATCCGCCCAGCACTCTGTTCAGGTACAGCGGTCAGCCCGCGATCGCGCTGGCTATCGGCATGAAGTCCGGCGCCAACCTTCTGCATTTCGGCGAGGCGCTGAAGGAGGAAATGACCAAGATCATCGCCGACCTGCCGATCGGCGTCGACGTTCATCAGGTCGCCGATCAGCCGGTCATTGTCGAGCATGCGGTCTCCGGCTTCACGGAAGCGCTGTTCGAGGCCGTGATCATCGTGCTCGGCATCAGCTTCCTCAGTCTGGGCTTGCGCGCAGGCCTGGTGGTCGCCGTCGCGATCCCGCTGGTGCTCGCCATCACCTTCGTCGTGATGGCCTATGCCGGGATCTCGCTTCAGCGAATCTCTCTGGGCGCCTTGATCATTGCGCTGGGCCTGCTGGTCGACGACGCCATGATCGCCGTCGAAATGATGGTGGCGCGGCTTGAGATCGGCGAGCCCCTGGAGAAGGCCGCGACCCACGTCTATACGTCGACCGCATTTCCGATGCTGACGGGCACGCTGGTCACGGTGGCCGGGTTCATCCCGATCGGGCTCAACAGCAGCAATGCCGGTGAGTTCACCTTCACGCTGTTCGTGGTGATCGCCGTCTCCCTGATCGTGTCCTGGATCGTCGCGGTGCTGTTCACGCCGCTGCTCGGCGTCACGATCCTGCCCGCCAGAATGAAGGGCCATCATGGAGAGAAGGGCCGCGTGGCGCAGCTGTTTGCGCGTCTGCTTCTGTTCTGCATGCATCATCGCTGGATGACCATCTCGGTGACGGTCGCCGCCTTCCTGGTCGCCTTGTTCGGTATTCAATTCGTGCAGCAACAGTTCTTCCCGTCCTCGGACCGCGCCGAGCTCGTGATCGACTGGAATTTGCCGCAGAACGCCTCCATTGCCGATACCAACGCGCAGATGGCGCGGTTCGAGCGCGAGCAGCTTCAGGACAATCATTCGGTCGATCACTGGTCGACCTATGTCGGCACCGGCTCGCCGCGTTTCGTCCTGTCTTTCGACGTGCAGACGGCGAACACCTGGTTCGGCCAGATGGTGGTCGTGACCAAGGGCGGCATCAAGGCGCGCGACCAGGTCAAGGCACAGTTCGAGGGCTACCTGAAGAAGGCGTTCCCCGGCACCGACACCTACGTCAAGCTGCTCGAGGTCGGTCCTCCGGTCGGGCGTCCTGTGCAGTACCGCTTGAGCGGGCCTGACATCGCCAAGGTGCGAGATCTTTCGCAGAAGCTTGCCGGGATCGTCCGGAGCAGCCCCGACTTGGGCAACGTCGTCTTCGACTGGATGGAGCCGGCGCGGGTCGTGAAGGTCGACGTTCTCCAGGACAAGGCGCGCCAACTCGGCGTGACCTCGGAGGACATCGCCACGACCTTGAATTCCGTGCTCGAGGGCACGCCGATTACCCAGGTGCGCGACAGCATCTACCTGGTCAATGTCACGGGCGGGCGACCGCGGCGGAACGCGCGTCCATCGATACTCTGCGCGATCTGCAGATTGACGGGCATCGGCGGTCAGTCCGTGCCGCTCGGGGCCGTGGCCAACTTGCGTTACGAGCTGGAGCAGCCGACGATCTGGCGGCGGTCACGGATCCCGACCATCACGTTGAAGGCGGGCATCGTCGGAAGCGCGCAGCCCAAGACGGTGGTCGATCAGCTCGCGCCGAAGGTGGCGGAGTTCACCAAGGATCTGCCGGCGGGCTATCGGTGAATATCGGCGGCTCGGTGGAGGAGAGCGCAAAGAGCCAGGCGCCGATCGTGGCCGTCGTTCCACTGATGCTGTTCGTCATGGCGACGATGCTGATGATCCAGCTGCAGAGCTTCCAGCGCTTGTTCCTGGTGTTTGCGGTCGCCCCGCTCGCCGTGATCGGCGTCGTGATGGCTCTGTTGCCGAGCGGAGCGCCCCTCGGCTTCGTCGCGATCCTCGGCGTGCTGGCCCTGATCGGCATCCTGGTCCGAAATTCGGTGATCCTGATCGTGCAGATCGAGGACCTCAGGAAGGAGGGGCGCCCGGCCTGGGACGCCGTGGTGGAAGCGACCGAGCACCGCATGCGGCCGATCCTGCTGACGGCCGCGGCCGCAAGTCTCGCCCTGATTCCGATTGCGCGCGAGATCTTCTGGGGCCCGATGGCCTACGCGATGATGGGCGGCATCATCGTCGGCACTCTGCTGACGCTGTTGTTCCTGCCGGCACTCTATGTGGCCTGGTTCCGCATTCAGCCTGATCTCGACCAGGAAACCTCGGCGGAGGAGCCTGCCGTGCCTGCGCACGACACCCCCCGTCCGGAGGCGCCGACGCCTGAACACGTCTCCGCGTCCAAACCGGCGCCCATCCTCGAAACGCAGTCTTGAGAGAGAAAACACCATGACACGAAAGACACTGATGCTGTCGCTCACTGCGACGCTCGCAACAATGACGCTGTCGCCGCACTCCGCGTTCGCGCAGTTTCCACCGCCGCCCCCGATGGCGGGACCTCCGCCGATTGCAGCCGGCGGTCCGCCGCCGCTGGCGGCCGGGGGTCCTCCAGCCTTTGCGGCTCGTCCTCCGATAGGGACTCGGCGGCGCGCCCCGTGCCGGCCTCGTTGGCTCGGCGCCTCGTCTCGGTGTCGGACCCGCGGCGCGCGGCGATCTCGCGGTGGCCGGGCGGGGTGGACCGGCGGTGGCGAACGCCAATCGCGCCGCATCGGTCACCTACGGCCGTTTCGGCGGCTACGGTCGTTACGATGGATCGCGGTACGGCTATCGCGCTGCGTATGCGGCGAGCGCTTACGCAGGAGCCGCTGCGGGCTATGCCTATGGACGCAGCTACTCGTCCGATGGCGACTGCTACTACACCTCCACTCGCCACCGCCGCGTTCTGGTGTGCGACTGACAATCACGAAATTCCGTCCTTTGGCGTTGCGTCAGCCTGCCGAGCAGATTGGCGTGGCTGACGACTCCGTCGAGGGAAACAACAGCTGCAGCACGTGCATGTGAACACGATCATCTTGACTATTTAATAAACTATACGTTATAGTTTATTAAATGATTGGCTATGCGAGCCCGGTCGGCAGAACAGGCGCTGGCTTGAACAATCGCAAATCAAGGGCACAGAACCATGAACTTTCAGCCTCGACCAAACCTCGCGACCGCCGACCGGCGTCTGCCGTTCGATTGCATCGCCCTCCTCTTGCAGGGCGGCGGCGCCTTGGGGGCCTACCAGGGAGGCGTCTACGAGGCCTTGGCCGAAGCCAACATCCATCCGGACTGGATCGCTGGCATTTCGATTGGGGCGATCAATGCCGCAATTATCGCTGGTAATCCGCCAAGCTCCCGGGTCGACCGGCTCCGCGAGTTTTGGACGCGAGTGACGCTGGACGCGCCGTTCACCGATCTGATGAACGGCGATCACACTCGCAGCTTTCTCAATCAGGTGAACGCGAGCTTCGCGGCGGCGTTTGGCGCAAACGGATTTTTTTCCACGCGGCCGCTCGGGCCGTGGCTGCAAGCGGGTGGAACGCTTGCAGCCACGAGCATCTACGACACGAGCGCGCTGAAGACGACGCTGGAGCGCCTCGTCGATTTCGATCGCGTCAACGCCGGTCTGACGCGGTTCAGCGCAGGGGCCGTCAACGTGAGGACCGGCAATCTGGTCTATTTCGACACCGCCACGCATACGATTCGGCCCGAGCACATCCTGGCGAGTGGAGCGCTGCCGCCGGGCTTTCCGGCCGTCGAAATCGATGGCGAACACTATTGGGACGGTGGCTTGGTATCGAACACCCCGCTGCAGTGGGTGATCGAGTGTGGTGCACGTCAGGACACGCTTGTGTTTCAGGTCGATCTCTGGAGCGCGCGCGGCCAGATTCCGGGCAATATGGCGGAAGTCGTCACTCGCCAGAAGGAGATCCAATACTCCAGTCGCACGCGGGCGAGCACGGACCAATTCAAGAGCCTGCACCGATTGCAGAGAGACCTGGCGGCTCTCTTGAGCAGGCTGCCGGAAGACCTGCGCGAGCAGGAGGACGTCAAGCTGCTCAGGACTGCCGCCTCTCACAACGTCCACAGCCTCGTCCACCTGATCTATCGCGCGCGGGACTACGAAGGCCACTCCAAGGACTACGAGTTTTCCCGTCTCTCGATGCAGGATCATTGGCGCGCCGGCTATCACGATGCCTTACGCACCCTTCGGCATCCCGAGGTGCTGGCTCGCCCGACGAGTGCGGACGGCGTCTCCACGTTCGATCTTGAGCAGGACGGTCGCGAATAGGCCGGCCGACGATTCCCAGTCACAGGAGAATTGAAATGCACGAGAATGAAGTCGTGAGGCGTGCGTTCGCGATGCCGCTCACCAATCCGGCCTATCCGCCGGGACCGTATCGCTTCGTCGACCGCGAATACCTGATCGTCACCTATCGCACTGATCCGGCGAAGCTGCGATCGGTTGTCCCGGCTCCGCTTGAACTTGATGAACGCGAAGCGCTGGTCAAGTACGAATTCATCCGCATGCCGGATTCCAACGGTTTCGGCGACTATACCGAGAGCGGCCAGGTCATCCCGGTGTCGTTCCGCGGTCGCAAGGGCGGCTACACCCACTGCATGTTCCTGAACGATGAGGGACCGATCGCGGGTGGCCGGGAACTCTGGGGCTTTCCGAAAAAGCTCGGCCAGCCGACGTTGCGGACCGAACTCGATACGCTCATCGGCACACTGGATTACGGTCCGTTGCGGGTAGCAACCGGCACGATGGGATACAAGCACCGCGAAGCCGACCTTGCGCAGGTCAAGGCCGCTCTGGAGGAGCCGAACTTCCTTCTCAAGATCATTCCGCATGTCGACGGCAGTCCGCGGATCTGCGAACTCGTCGAATATCACCTTGAGCAACTTGTCTTGAAAGGGGCGTGGACCGGACCTGCGGCGCTCTCCTTGACAGCTCATGCTCTCGCTCCCGTGGCCGATTTGCCGGTCCTCGAGATCGTTTCCGCGGTTCACATCCGCGCAGACCTGACCCTGGGGTTGGGCAAGGTCGTTCACGACTATCTGCAGCAGCCGATCCGACGCCCTCTCCAGAGCTACGAGAGAGCTCTGGTCACTTGATGGGGACCGCGATGGCTGCGTGAAACGAGAAACGCCGCGACGACGAGAACTAAGACCGTCATAGATCAACAAGGAAAGGCTAAATGAGTATTCTGAAAGGCAAAGTCGCAGTCGTGACCGGCTCCACCAGTGGCATCGGTCTCGGGTATGCTCGTGCTTTCGCGGGCGCCGGGGCCAACGTCGTGCTCAATGGAATGGGTGCGCCGGCCGATGTCGAGAACGAGCGCTCTGCGATCGAGAGGGATTTTGGCGTAAAGGCGGTCTATTCGCCTGCGGACATAGCCAGCCCGGACCAAATCGCCGAGCTCATCACGCTGGGGGAAAGCACCTTCGGCGGCGTCGATGTCCTCGTGAACAATGCCGGCGTCCAGCACGTCGCCCCTGTCGAGGAGTTTCCGGTCGACAAGTGGAATGCGATCATCGGGATCAACCTGTCCTCCGCGTTCCACGCCATCCGTGCAGCCGTGCCCGGCATGAAGAAGCGCGGCTGGGGCCGGATCATCACCACGGCCTCGGCGCATTCGCTGGTCGCTTCTCCCTTCAAGTCGGCCTACGTCGCGGCCAAGCACGGCATCGTGGGACTCACCAAGACGGTGGCGCTGGAGCTTGCCCGGTCCAAGATCACCTGCAACTGCATCAGCCCCGGATACGTCTGGACGCCGCTGGTGGAGAAGCAGATCCCGAACACGATGGTGGCACGCAACATGAGGAGGGATGAGGTGATCAGCGACGTCCTGCTCGCGGCTCAGCCGACGAAGGAATTCGTCACGGTAGAACAGGTGGCTTCGCTGGCGCTGTTCTTGTGCAGCCAGGACGCCGCCCAGATCACCGGCGCCAACCTCTCTATCGATGGCGGCTGGACGGCCGCGTAGAGCCCGCCCGCCCAAATTCGAAGTGCCTTCTGAAACGTGCGATCAAAGAAGATGGTCGACGAACGACTGCGCTAGACCGAGAGAATGCGACAATGCCCAAACGCCTACGAATGACTTACAGAACATCAACCAACACATCTGGAGAGAAGATCATGAGCAAGCGACTGATCGTGAATGTCATCGGCTGTGCCTGCCTTATCCTGGCGACGGCCGCCGAAGCCCGGACCTCTTACGACGGTCCCTGGGATCTCGTCTTCGTTACACAACGCGGGAGCTGCGATCCGACCTACAACTTTTCTGTGAACATAAACGACGGCGTAGTGACACACCCCAATCTCGTGAAGTTTAGCGGATACGTGGGACGATCGGGTGCGGTTCACGCGTCGGTTACGGTCCACGACAAATACGCATCGGGGTCGGGAAGGCTGACACGCAACGTCGGCCGCGGTATCTGGAGTGGCCACGCAGCAGGCGGGCGCTGCTCGGGATATTGGACCGCGCAACGAAACGGGTAGGAAGCAAGGTCGGGGTCAGCCGGCGAGGCCTGCTCCCTCTCGTGAAGGCGGTAGGGAAGAAGCGCAATCGTAGGCCGCACGAGGCGGATGTCTACTACCTTGTCGCGATAGACGGCTGGAATTGTTTCCTCAGTCTTCAGCATGGAGCGTCACACCATGAATTCCGTCACCTTCAGCTCCGTGGCAGGCTGCTGCATCCCAAGAGGCTGAAGGCGGACCGGATCGCGCTGACGTTCCTGCCGTCGAGGGATTTGGATCCGGTGACGCGGAAGGAGCTGCGCCCCCTGTTGGTGGGCTCGCTCGACGGCTCCACAGCTCCGGGACGCCGCCCCTCCGGACGCCGACTGGTACGGCGTAGAGATCAGCCGGAATTATCGGCTCTTCCGGACTGTGTGGACCGGGAACGTGGCGGAGGGAACGACCTGTGACGGGCCGAGAACGTGCTGCGTCCCCGTCGAACGCAATACGAACTTCGTCGCCCGGATCTTCTTGGCGAGATTGGGGAGCTATGCCGAGTTTTGCTGCGGCGGCGCCAGCATCTATTGCTGCCCTTACGTCGATGATTTCGTCGGAGAGAAAAAGATCCAGCTCCCACGCCGAAATGAAGGGGCCAAGCGAGCAGCCGCTGCGGCCTTCTGAGAAACGATGCACATTAGTTTGAAGTGGGTAGGCAGTTGCAGACTTGATGTAGCGAGTTCAGCTCGACGACGGTGCAGGAAAAGCTATAGTTGCCAGCCTCCTCGGCCTTGCGGCAGAAGCAAGCCCATTTCGCGAGCCCGTCGTCTAACGGAGTCGATGGGACGTCCGAGTTCTCTCGCCATCACGGGCACTCTTGCCGCTGCGCGAGTTCGACCAGCCGACTGGTCTCTTGTAGTTCACCCAGTCCGGCGCTGATTTGTTCGCTTGAGCCAAGTCCGCTGGCAATCGGGGAGGGGCGGATCAGCCCAGCATCACCGCCAGCGCCACCATCATCGCGACGATCACGATGAAGACTACCGCCCCGTGGTTGGACATGAGCCACATGGCCCGTTCACTGCGCTGCAGGCCAATCGTTATAGAGGATGATCCCGACCATGATCATCGCGCCGGCCGCGACCGCCACTGAGCAGATCAGCGGTAACTCTTCGAGCATGGCGATGACGACGGCCCGCCCGTTGCTCCTCGTCTTGTTTGCGAAACGCCAGCCTGCCGCACCCATTCGGAACCTCCGTTTGGCCCCCAGCAGGTGGTTTAACTCTAACGACGCGAAGCGTTCGCATTTTGGCAGCCTGCAATTATCTGGCCGGCATGCTTAACAACGCGTTCAAACCCTACCTGCCGACCAAGGTCACCAAAGTCCCAGCCGGTTCCGACTGGCTGCATCAAGCACGACGGCCATCGCCTGATCGTGCAGCGCGAGGGCGAGCGCGTACGCCTGTTCACGCGCAACGGCCACGACTGGAGCGACCGGCTTCCGCGCATCGTACGAGGCCGCAGCGCGCAATCGCATGTCGTCGTTCGTGCTCGACGGCGAGCGGTGCTGCTCGGCACCGACGGCCGCTCCGACTTCGACGCCCTGCATTCGCGCAAGCGCGATGCCGAGGTGCAGTTCCATGCGTTCGATTGTCTGGTCACTGAGGGCGACGATCTGCGTAGGCTGCCGCTGTCGTTGCGCAAGTCCGAACTGGCTCGGCGTGTCGACGCGATCTTTCTATCCGACTTCGAGCAGGGTGAGATTGGACCGGATCTGTGTCGCCACGCCTGCCTGCCGGGCCCTGGAGGCCTGGTCCCTAAGCACCGCGAAAGCCTCTACCGCAGCATCCGCTTTGCGCCGGATCACCCAGCGTTTGCCCGCATGATGGAGCGGTTCTGGGGTTAAGGAATGGTTAAGCCGGGTCAGGCAGGTTGCACGGGGGTGAGCTGATACGAGGCCCACCATGTTGAGCTTGAAGGAAGCTGCCCGGGTATCCGGGAAATCGAAGATCGGCCAGATCGACACCGCTGAGCTGTTGCTGCACCGCGTGTACGCCTTTGGAACAGGCCAGGGACATGCGCCCGGTGTGTCAGTGAAGCAAGACGCGACGGGCTTGGAACGGGCAGAAATGGCCGTGCTCCAAGCGCAGATCGACACCCTGCGCCAAATTATCAAGCTGCTCAGTAGCGAATTGTCGGACGTGAAGAAGGACCGGGACGCCTGGCGCAGTCGGGCTGACAGGCTGCGTCAGTGGGTTTCGACTGACCTCACCGGCAGCCCGCGCGCAGGATCGTTTGCGGCATCTCTCCAGCAACGTCGAATGCATTTCCGGCAGCAGGAGGCGAGGTTCCGCCTTCACCTCTGAACCGTCCTGGGCTGATTGTTGTAAGCGCCGCGATCAGATAGGCCCTTTGCGGGCTTCTGTCGCTGCGACAGCGCTGGCTTCGCGTTGGTCCGGCGCGGCGCGCGCAGCATTCCGATCCGTCACGGTCGGACCGTCGCGGCTCGATGCAAGCGGCGGCGAAGTTTCTTGATGATCTCCCGCAGGCTGTCGACGTGCTCATTGATGACCCGGCGGGCCTCTCCTGAGCGCGACCGTTTGGGCTGGCACATCAGCGAGAGCCGCCTGCCACCGGGGAGCGAAATCCTGTTTCGGGAGCCGACTGCACAAGAACAATCCCTCGTCATGGCTCTGAATGGCGACGACGCTGTCGAAGCCAAATTTGCAATCGATTGCCGCGTTGTGTCTTCCTCCTTCGCTAACTCCTCCTGCGTCCAGCCGCTACAATAGAACAGCACCGCCAACGCCTGGTCTCGCTTGGCAGCACGATCCAGGCCGCCTCACAGAAGGAACGGAAGCGGAGTTCGGTGAGGTTTGGGCAGGAGTTCGGCAATTATTCTCGTGGGCATAAAGTACGCCGCGTTGCGGCTGCGCACCGCGCGCTTCGTGATCGATGGCGATGTCACAGCACAAAGGCCCGATCGGTTCGGGCCTTTGACTCCGCTCGTCTGTGGCCAGCTTGGGACCGGGGGATCTATGCAGGCTGCCGCCACCGGCGAGACGCCGGCGTCACACAAGACGAAATGCAACTGAGTCGTAAGTCCAAATTGCGGCACCATCTTTTGGCTCGTGCGCCGTGTGCGGCTTTACTGTGCAATGACCTGATTAGCCCGTTTGACGAGGGGCGCCGCCTTGATCGACAAATTTAACGCCACAGGTATATCCGTTCCGCCACACCACACGGCAATGCCGCGTCGTGTTGAAGCCATCCAATGACAGAGCAAATCTGTAGGCGGCAGTGTGATGCGTAGATGAACGAAGCTTGGCTCCGTCATCGTGGAGGTTCATCACCAGGCAAGGATGAACGCCGCGAACACCGTCAACGTGAAGCAACGCAAGTTGTTTAATTTCAGTGCGTTTGAGAGTTCGCCGTTCACGCATCGCAACATCCCCACTTTAACCTCCATCGATTTTCGATGTCGTGGCGGCGCCCCTTCAATTGTCTTTTAGGACAGGGTTGGCTCCGTGCCGGAGGTCGGGATATTCGTCATCCGCTGATCGTAGCGCGACCGTTGCGCCCGCCGCCAGCCTTCACCGCGATCCACAGGGCTCCACCGTAATTCATATGAAGCGCCTTATTTATTCGCCCGTCGGATCGCGACACAAATGTAAACCCTAGAGCCTCACGGTATTGATTTAACTACGCTTTTTGCCCCTATTCCTTCCCTGCGCAGGGAAGGCCGTGTGTTGGCTTCACCTGTATGCTGCTGTGCGGTTCTCTCTGCGCTACATCTCGCGCAGCGGACCGCGGGTGCGAGCTGGCACCCGGCCTTCCCTGCGCCCTCTTGGATAGAGGGTGGAGAGTCGAAGCGAAGCTCGGGCGAATTGAGCCGCGAGGGGGTGAACGTGTGTCTGCAAGTCGAGATGTGAGTTGGAGAATGGAGATAGTACTCCGGTGGCGTCTCGTCGGCCACTCAGGCCGCCGTGGCCGCCTCAACCCTGGCTTGCCACGCGCGCGCGATCGAGATGCTCCTCGATCTTGGGGCGGTCGCGGGTGCGTTCGAAGCTCGTGCAGAGCAACTCCGTCTCCTCGAGCGAGATGGGGGCGCGGTACAGCCGGCACATGAACTCGGCGGTGGCGCGTCCCTTGCCCGTGCCTGGGCTGCGCTCGGCCAGGAACATGCAGTCGCGGCACACGCTGGCATCGAGCCGCTGATGGGCTGTATCGAGATGATTGAGAACCTCGCGCAGCGAATCGCGCAGCCTGACGCGCTCGTCGGTCTCGAGTGCCCTGACCGCATTGACCACGTGATTGATCGGATCGTGCTGGTTCAGACATTTCTCACCCTGCGGGGTGACGTGCAGCACGACAGAGCGCTTGTCCTCAAGCGACGGCTTTCGCACCAGGAAGGACTTGCTCTCCAGCGTCTTCACGATCTGCGACGCGGTCGCCCTGGTCGCGCCGATGAAGCCGGCGAGCGCGGACGGTGTGCGCGAGAAGCGATTGGCGCGGCCGAGAAAGCGCAACGCCATCCACTCCCGATCACGCAACCCGTGTTGATTGCCTTCGAAATACCAGGCTCTGGCCGCCTGAACCAGCAGCTCGACTGCTTCGCGTGCCAACGGCATAAATTCCTACCTCGCCCCGGGAATCGCGTGTGCGGCGCCCCGAAGCCGCTTTCCGTCATGGCGCATGAATGTCTCGCAAGATGCCGGATGCTCGCCGATGTCCGATGAGAGCGTCGTGCCCGGCTTCGGCACGAAAGCCTGGACTGCATGGCACCCGGCTTGGACTGGTGAGCGTCGCAGGATTTTGCGCGAGAAACGGCGCCGCTCAATGCATGCCAACCGCAGAGTCGCCGAACGCAAGCCCGAGCTGCCGTCACTGCCGGACGATGGATCGGAGTTGTTCAACCGAAGCCCCTGAGTTCAAGTCACTCGCAGACGTTTCTTATGTTCCGCCGAAACGATGAATGAGCTTCTCAACAAAATCAAGTAGAGACACTCGTGGAGAACGGATGTCGTTGCAGACGAATGTAACGTTCAAGACAATCTCGCTCTTCAAGACACATGACGGTGAACGCAATATGCAGTCTAGCAGGCTAGCTGCACGCAACTCTATGACGTTTTGATATCCACGGATATTGCTGTCCGTGGTTGATGCAAGTTGATCGAAGCCTGTGCACGACATGCGATACGCATCACGAAATCATCCACAACTTCTGCGATCCGCTTCGGGAATCGCCAAGGGTACGCCGGGGAGGCGTCAAGGGAACTTGAAGGAATTACACGTGGCGGTTGTTATGGCGCCATGTCTGGAGTATCATGTAGGCAATTTTCCACGACCATGCCGATCAACTCATCCGAATGGTTGAGATTCGAGCGGCAAGCATTGCTGGCGATCGAACGCGCACGCAATTGGTGGATCGCGACGCCGTGCGCGCGCCAAACGCAGGATGCCGGTGCATGCGTCGCACCGGCGAGCCCCAGCCAGTCGTCTTTGCGCTAGTCGCCCTTGAGCATGTCTCTCAGCTCGCGGAACGGATCGGCGCTCGGCGGAGATGACGCATCTTGTCGCATTGCATTGTAGATTCGCGGGACCATGTCAACCGCCTGGTCGAGCCCCGAATCGCGTCCCGACTGGTATCCGCCCATCAGGCGAAGGTCGCGTGTGTCCTCGTATTTCGCGATCATGGTGCGCAATTTGCTCACCAATTCGCGCTCCTCGGGGTCCCAGACGTTGTGGGCGAGGCGGGAGACCGAGGCCAGCACGTCCACGGCGGGATAGCGCGCCTGGTCGGCAATGTGCCTGGAGAGCACGATGTGCCCGTCGAGCGTGCTGCGAATGGTGTCGGCGATCGGCTCGTTGTGGTCGTCGCCGTCGACCAGCACGGAGAAGATGCCGGTGATGGTCCCGGATCCCTCCTCGCCGGGCCCGGCGCGCTCCAAAAGGCGCGGCAGGTCGGTGAAGACCGTCGGTGCATAACCGCGCGCCACCGCCGGCTCGCCGGCCGCAAGCGCGACCTCGCGGGCGGCATGGGCGAAGCGGGTGATCGAATCGACCACGAGCAGCACCGATTCGCCCCGGTCGCGGAAATATTCGGCCACCGCCATCGCCGTCTTCGGCGCCAGCCGTCGCATCATCGGGCTTTCATCTCCGGTCGATACGATGGTGACGGAGCGATGGCGGTCGTTGCCGAGCACGTCCTCGATGAATTCACGCACCTCGCGTCCGCGCTCGCCGACGAGCGCCAGCACGACGGTGTCAAAGCCCTGGCTGCGGGCAAGCATCGCGAGCAGCGTCGATTTGCCGACCCCGGAGCCGGCAAAGATGCCGACGCGCTGGCCGGCGCAGATCGGGGCAAACAGGTCGATGACGCGGACGCCGGTGCGCAGCGGCTTGTGGACGCGCGCCCGCTTCATCGCCGGCGGCGCATCCGTCTCGGCGGAGACAGTCCGCGATCCCGGGGTGAGCGGACCTTGTCCGTCGAGCGGCGCGCCGAGCGCGTTGATGACGCGACCCTTCCAGCTCGGATCCGGCGCGAAGGACAAGGGCGGCATCCGGTAGGCGACCGAGCCGAGGCCGCCCGAGAAGTGCCGGTCGAACGGCTTTGCGACGATGCCCTCGCTGTCGATCCGGATCACCTCGCCGATCTGGGGCTTGCCGGCTGTGTTGACGCCGATCAGCTCGCCGAGCCTGACGAAGCGCGACAGGCCGGAGACGCGGAAATGCGTCGGCGCGATCTCGGAGATCGCGCCGCTGACGCTTGCCAGCGGCGTGCTCTGCTCAAGCTCGAGAAGCGCCCACTCTAGTTGCCGAAGAGCGTTCAAGGAAACTGTCCACCCAAATTACGCGCCACGCGCAGTCTACTTGCTGGGATCGCCCAGCGTCCGGATCGCGTTGCTGAGCTCGCCCTCGGTGCCCTCGATCAGCGAATTGGTGCTGTCGAAGGCGCGCGAGGCCGACATCAGCTTCGTCAATTCCATCATCGGGTTGGCGCTGGAGCCCTCGACATAGCCCTGCTTGAAGCCGTCCCGGCTGAAATCGGCAATGGCGGTCGCGGGCCGGTCGGGCGTGACGCCGGAATTGCCGTAGCGGTCGAGATTGGCATCGGCTGGAATGTTGAACAGGCCGATGGCGCCGATCTCGTTATTGTCCTGGGTGATCGCGCCGCTGCGCGAGATCGAGACCGGCCCGCCGTTGGGGTCGAGCGTGAGCTGTGCGCCGCCGGAATTGATGACGGGGAAGCCCGACACCGTCTGAAGGTCGCCGTTGGGAGCGATCTGGAGCCGGCCGTCGCGGGTATAGACCGTGCCGTTGGGGCCGGCGAAGGCGATAAAGCCCAGTCCGACCACGGCGACGTCGAGCGGGTTGCCGCTCTCGGTGACGTTGCCTTGCTCGCGCGAGATGATGTTGTCGCCGGGCGAGGAGAAAGCGACCGGGTTCGCGCCGGCCTTGGACAATACCGTCTCGAATTTCACAACGTCGGTGCGAAAGCCGGACGTGTTGACGTTGGCGACGTTGTTGGCGATCGTCTGGAGGCGCTTTTCGAGCGCGACCTGTGCCGACAATCCCACATAGAGAGCCGATTGCATGACTTACTTTCCGAGCCGGATGGTCTGAAGCTTCGTGAGCATGTCGGTATCCATACTGGCCGACGTCGAGGCGCCGCCGATCAGGACCAGGGCGGGGTTGGTCGAGGTGTTGCTCTGGGCCTGGGTCGCATCCCACATCGCCGCGAAGCGCTGCACGAATTTGGTGACCTTGGTCGGGTCCTGGAAATCGGTGAGGTTGATCTTGTTGGTGATCAACTTGGCCTGCGCGTCGATGTCGGACGAGCTGATGGTCGGCGACCAGCCCATTGCGGTCTGGACCACCTGGGTCAGGGCCTTGTCGGCGAGGATCTGGAAGGCGTTGGTGATCGTAGAGGCCTTGCGCGTGAAATAGAGCGCGAGCCGCAGACCCTCGTTCTGGTCGCCGGCGTTCTGCTCCATCGTCTGCCTGACATAATAGGTGGCCGTACCGGTGGTGGCCGCCGTGGTCGATGTCGCGTTGGCGCCGTTAGCGGCGAAATTGAAGGCCGTGGCGAATTCCCGGTAGCGGCTGTCGCTGAGCTTGTTGGCGAAAGCGTTCTTGTCCGAGACGCCCTCGGTCAGCACCTTCCGCATGAACGCCTTGGCATAAGTCATGTCGCTGAGGCCATAGGCCTTCATCGCATAGGAGTAGAGCCGGTAGTCCTTCAGGAAATCATCGATGGTCTTCACGTTGCCGATATGGCTGAGGAAATAATCGGTGTCGCGGCTGACATCCGGCTGCTTCGCGACCTGCGTCAGCGACTTGCCCATGTCCTTGGTCAGTCTGGTGTAGTCCGCGATGGTGGATAGCATGACACGCGCCCCTCTGGCCGCTTTTGCGACATCATCTCAAGCTGCCGTGAATTGCTTGCGCGGGGCTGGCGATGCCGAAGCCAGCCCCGCGCAAGCGTCGCTGACTAAATATTTCCGACGGGATCGGCGATGGAGTGGCGCGTTGGGCAGTTTCGTGGGGGTTGTCATCACGGTGGCGGCGCTGCTTGGCGGATTTGCCGCCATGGGCGGGCATCTGGGCGTGTTGATGCAGCCGTGGGAGTTCGTGATCATCATGGGCACCGCGGCCGGCACTTTCATCATGGCCAATCCGTGGAAGGTGGTCGTGGACACCGGAGTTGCCTGCATGCAGGCCATCACCGGCGCGGTGCCGGGTGAGCGCTATTATCTCGATCTGCTTGGGGCGCTCCATGCCCTGATGCGCGAGCTGCGCGGCAAGGGCCGCAACGAGGTCGAGGCGCATATCGACGACCCCTCGTCCTCCGAGATCTTCAAGGCGTTCCCGAGCGTGCTCGGGGATGCGTCTCTGCTCCAGTTCATCTGCGACTACGTCCGCCTCATCATCATGGGGAACGCGCGCACGCACGAGATCGAGGCGCTGATGGACGAGGAAATCCACACCATCGTGAAGAGCAAGCTGATGCCCTACCATGCCTTGGTGGTGGTGTCCGAAGCGCTGCCGGCGCTCGGCATCGTCGCGGCGGTGCTCGGCGTCATCAAGGCGATGGGCGCGCTCGACCAGTCGCCGAAACTCCTTGGTGGCTTCATCGGTGCGGCGCTGGTCGGCACGTTCGCCGGCATCTTCCTGTCCTACGGCATCGTTTCGCCCTTCGCGATGAAGATCAAGATGACGCGCGAGAAGAAGTGCCGGCCCTACATCATCGTCAAGCAGACGCTGCTGGCGTTCATGAACGGCGCCATGCCGCAGATCGCCGTCGAGCACGGCCGCAAGATGATCGCGAGCAGCGAGCGGCCGTCGATCGACGTCGTCGAGAACGAGACGATCGCAGGTCCCAAGGCCGTCGTGACCGAGGCTGAACCCAAGGCTGCCCGCGCATGATGGTGGAAGACGTCGATCAGCGGAAGCAGCTGCCGAACTATCTGCTGGACGCGGCCGGCATATCGATCGAACGCATGCCGATGCTCAATGTGATCTTCGATCGCATGGCGGCATCGTGCACGGACAGCCTGCAGCCAATAGCTGGAACACCCTGCTACTTCTCGGTCAATGGCATCTCCAACGACCGCGTTGGCGACATCATCAAGGATTACGAGGGTAACGCGGTCGCCGCCGTGCTCTATGCCGAGCAGTGGGACTCTCGCGTCATCATCGTGCTCGACCGCGACTTCGTGTTCACGATGGTCGAGGCCATGTTCGGCTCCGACGGCGCCGAACCGCCGCTCGACGTCGAGCGCTCGTTCTCGAACATCGAGATCCGTCTGGTCCAGGCGCTGTTCGAGCGGTTCGCCAAGGCGCTGCAATCCGCCTTCGCCGGCACGTCGAACGTCACCTTCCGCGTGGAGCGGGTCGAGACCGCCATGGCGTCGCTGGCGATCGGGCGGAGCGGCAACATGTCGATCTGCGCGAACATCATGTTGCAGGCGCTCTATCGCGGCGGCCAGATGTTCCTGATCGTTCCGCACTCCGCGCTCAACCCGCTGCGGCAGAAGCTCGCCCACGTCGTCGTCAGCGACGGTCGCGCGGCCGATCCGCGCTGGCGCGAGCAGATGGAGAGCGAGGTTCACCGCACCGAGGTGACGCTGAGTGCGGTGCTGGACGAGAAGATGATATCTCTCGAGGACGTCGTGAAGTTCAAGGTCGGACAGGTGCTCGAGCTCGAAGCCACGCCGCGCTCGCTGGCCCGGCTCGAGAGCAACAACCAGGTGCTGTTCTGGTGCCAGATCGGCCAGCTTGATGGCTACTACGCCATGCAGGTGGCAGATCCCGTCGATCAGAAGCGGGAGTTCGTCGATGATATCCTATCTCGTTGATGCCGTGCTGCTGATTGCGCTGGCCTTCACCAGCATGAGGGTGACCCGCATGCATCGCGAGCTGGCGCGGCTGCGCAGCTACCAGGGCGAGTTTTCGACCATCGTCCACGAGACGGCAGGCGCCTTCGATACGGTCATCACTGCGGCGCATGATTCCACCGCAAATCTGGGCCGGCTCGCCAACGTGCTGAGCACGAAAATCGACCAGGCCCACGAGGCGATCGCGGCACTCGATGCGCGGAGCGGGCTCCAGCCCGCCGCGACCGCGAGTGCCACTGAGGCTAACAAGCATTAAGGCCGGGACCGGCTGAACCGATACGATCGGAACGTCGCGGCGCTCCGGGAGCGGAAATATCAAGAGGCGATACCAATGGCGCAATCCTTCGACCACGAGCCTGCAACTGCATCCGAGGATGCCGAGACGTCTCCGCTGGAGCGGCTGGCGGAGATTGCCGCACGCACCGCCGAGGAGGCCGGCAAGTTCGCCAATGTCGATGCCATCCTGCGCATTCCCGTCACCATGCAGGTGGTGCTCGGATCGGCGACCATCCCGGTGGCGAACCTGATGAAACTCGGTCGCGGCGCCGTGGTTCCGCTGGATCACCGCGTCGGGGAGCCGGTCGACGTCGTGGTCAACGGCCGCGTCGTTGCCCGCGGCGAGGTGGTCGTCGTCGAGGAGGACAATTCCCGCTTCGGGGTCTCGCTGACCGAGATTGTCGGACCGCTGGGGCAGGGTGATTCCTGACCATGGCGGCACAGGTCGGCATCGCTCCCATCAAGCAGCGAGGCGTTGCCACGCTGCGCGGAACGGAAAAGGTCGCAGCGCTCTTGCTGGCCATGGGCCGCCAGGCGGCCGCGAGCGTGCTCGCGCAATTCGAGCCGCAGGACATCCGCATCGTCACCAAGGCCGCGGCCGAGCTGCGGCCGATCACTGCGCAGGAACTTGAGTCGATCGTCGAGGAGTTCGCCCAGCAATTCTCGATGGGCGCCAACATTCTCGGCACCCTGGGCGGCCTCGAAGCCGTGCTCGGCGACGTGCTTCCCGCCGACCAGGTCTCGGCGATCATGTCGGACCTGCTCGGCAATTCGAGCCGGTCGGTGTGGGACCGCGTCTCGTCGGTGTCGGAAAATTCGCTGGCGACCTACCTCTCCAAGGAGCATCCGCAGACCGCGGCGCTGATCCTGTCCAAGGTCAAGCCGTCCTGCGCCGCCAAGGTGATGAGCCAGTTGCCGTCGAGCCTGCGCAATGAACTGATGCGGCGCGTGCTCAGCCTCAAGCCGATCGTCGACGACGCGATGAAGGTCCTCGAGAAGACGCTGCACGAAGACCTGACGCTCAATTTCGCCCGCAACCTCGGCGCCGATACCTACGCCCGCGTCGCCGACATCATCAACAAGATGGAGCGCAGCCATATCGAGGACATGCTGAAGAGCCTGTCGGAGAAGCGGCCGAAGTCGGCCGAAGTGCTGAAGGAGCTGCTGTTCACCTTCGACGACGTCATCAACCTGGCGCCGAAGGCGCGCACCATGATCTTCGATCAGGTGCCGACCGATCGTATCGTCGTCGCGCTGAAGGGCACCGACAGGCATTTCCGCGAACTGATCCTGTCCGCGGTCGCTTCGCGCGTCCGTCGCGTCGTCGAGCACGAACTCGCCATCGGCGAACCGTCGAACCAGCGCGACGTGCTGGAGGCGCGCCGCGTCATCACCGATCTCGCACTCGACCTCGCCGAGAAGGGTGAAATCGAGCTCAACCCCGACCAGGAGGATGAGCTGGTCTTCCGCTGACCGCTGAACGGGCATGGCAGAGACATCCGACCAGGCGAGCAAAACAGAAGAGCCGACCGAGAAGAAAGTCCGCGATTCGATCGAGCAGGGCAAGGTTCCGGTCTCTCGGGAGGCGTCCACCTTCGCGTCCATAGCGGCGCTGATGGTGATTCTGTCGTTCCTGATCGGCCAAGGCGTGCAGCAGCTGACGCCGATGTTGAAGAGTTTTCTCGACAACCCCGACGGCTTCCCGCTCAACACCGCTGCGGACGCGCAGAACCTTCTCACCGTGGTGGGCCTCGAGGCCCTGCGCTTTCTGGTGCCGCTGCTCGTGACCCTGACGGTGTTCGGGCTCGCAGCCTCGCTGCTGCAAAACGCGCCCAACCTGGTGCTCGAGCGCATCATGCCTGATTTCTCTCGAATCTCGCCGGCGAGTGGCTGGAGCCGGATCTACGGATCACAGGGTCTCGTGGAGTTCGCCAAGTCGCTGTTCAAGCTCGCCTCGGTGAGCGCCGTCGTCTGCTTCGTGCTGCGATCGTCGGAGGCGAGGGCGTTCGAGGCGATGTACACCGATCCGGTCGCGCTGCCGGAGATGATCCTCACCATCGCGATGCGGATCGTGTCGGCGATCTGCATCGCGACGATCGTGCTGGTCGCGCTCGATCTCGCCTGGGCGCGCTTCCACTGGCGGCGCGAGCTGCGCATGACCAAGCAGGAGATCAAGGACGAGCACAAGCAGGCCGAGGGCGATCCGCTGATCAAGGCGCGCTTGCGCTCGCTGGCGCGCGACCGGTCGCGCCAGCGGATGATCGCCTCCGTGCCGCGTGCGACGCTCGTGATCGCCAACCCGACGCATTTCGCGATCGCGCTGCGCTATCAGCGTGAGGAGAACGCGGCGCCGCTGGTGGTAGCCAAGGGCATGGACGTGATCGCGCTGAAGATCCGCGAGGTCGCCGAGCAGAACAGGATTCCGGTGATCGAGAACAAGGCTCTCGCGCGTGCGCTCTACGAAGCGGTGCAGGTCGACCAGGTGATCCCCGCTGAATTCTTCCGCCCAGTCGCCGAGATCATCTACTTCCTGCAGTCGAAGCAATCGCCGCAGGCCGAGAAGGTTCAGTAGAGTCCCGAGGCAGCGTCCGCTGCATCAGCCTGGGGAAAGCTTGCAGCCCTAGGGTTGTTCCGAACAGACCAGAATGGGGCTGACGTGGGACCGCTTTATCTTTTCGAACTCGCATCATCGCAAGCACGCTGGCTCGAGCTTCGTCAGTCGACCATCGCCACCAACGTCGCCAATGCCAATACGCCGGGCTTCAAGGCGCGCGACGTCGAGCCGTTCAACAAGGTGCTCGACGGAATGCCGGTCAGGCTCGCGACGACATCGCCCACGCATATGCAGCTTTCCCCGACCGAAACCGATACGCGGGCAACCGCGAAGAAGGACAGTTGGGAAGTCGTTCACTCCGGCAACTCCGTCAGCCTCGAGCAGGAGATGATCAAGGGCAGCGACGTCAACCGCGACTATTCGATGAATTCGGCGATCGTGCGGTCGTTCAACCGCATGGTCCTGAGCAGCGCGAAGACCTGAGGTGAATTGACATGCTGGATGCTCTACAGGCTTCATTGACGGTCGCAAGCTCCGGACTCGAGGCGCAATCGACGCGCATGCGCGTCGTCTCCGAAAATCTCGCGAATGCGAGCTCGACCGGGCGTACTGCCGGTGCCGATCCGTACCAGCGCAAGACCATCACCTTCGATGCCGCTATGGATCGCGCCTCGGGCACGCAGCTGGCGAAGGTCAAGGAGATCGGGGTCGACACCACGCCGTATCGCGTCGAGTACGATCCGGGACATCCGGCCGCCGACAAGGCCGGCTACGTCAAGATGCCCAACGTCAACATGATGATCGAGATGGCGGACATGCGGGAAGTCAACCGCTCCTATGAAGCCAATCTCCAGGTCGTGAAGCAGGTGAGATCGATGCTCGGCATGACCATCGATCTCCTGAGGAGCTGACAATGCTAGAGGCAATTTCATCCACCGCGATCAACGCAGCGCAGGCGGCGTCTCGTACGACCGAGACGCAGGCCATAGCGCCCACGGCGACGTCCGCGGTCAAGTCCGGCGACGACGTCGGCTTCGATTCCGTGATGAAGCAGGTGACCACCGACGCGATCGGGACGCTGAAGGCCGGCGAGGCGGCGTCGATCTCGGCGATGCAGGGCAAGGAATCGACGCGAAAAGTCGTCGAGGCGCTGATGTCGGCCGAACAGGCCTTGCAGACGGCGGTCGCGGTCCGCGACAAGGTCGTGCAGGCCTACCAAGAAGTCGTTCGTATGTCGATCTGATCTGAAGGAATGATGCTGTGAAATCGCTCGCCATTGCGGCCACGGGCATGAATGCCCAGCAGACCAATATCGAAGTCATCGCGAACAACATCGCCAACATCAACACGACGTCGTTCAAGCGCGCGCGTGCGGAATTCACCGATCTGTTCTACCAGATGGACCGCATGCAGGGTGTCGCGAACGTCAACGGCTCCTCGCCGATCCCGGAAGGCGCCAATCTCGGCCTCGGCGTCAAGTCGGCGGCGATCCGCAAGCTGCACATCCAGGGCGCGCTGACGCAGACCGGTAATCCTTACGACCTCGCGATCAACGGTCGCGGCTGGTTCCAGGTGCTGGGTCCGAACAACGAGGTGCAGTATACCCGCGCGGGCTCGTTCAACACCAACGCCAATGGCCAGCTGGTGACGATGGACGGCTACCTGCTCGATCCCTCCATCACGGTGCCGCAGGGGACGGTTCAGGTCACGGTCAACCAGACCGGTCAGGTGTTTGCCAAGCTGGATACGGTGGTGAACCCGCAGCAGATCGGCCAGCTCAACCTCGCCAATTTCGCCAACGAAGCGGGCCTCGAGCCGCTTGGCAGCAATCTCTATCGCGAGACCACGGCGTCGGGCACGCCGGTCGTCGGGCTGCCGGGCGATGCCGGCTACGGCAAGATCAACCAGCAATATCTCGAAGCCTCGAACGTCGATCCCGTCAAGGAAATCACCGAGTTGATCTCGGCGCAGCGCGCCTATGAGATGAATGCCAAGGTCATCCAGGCGTCGGATGAAATGGCGCAGACGGTGTCGAAGAATCTCAGTCGCTAGTTTCGGTGTGTCCATGTTGAACAGGGGGGGCCTGATCGTGCGCGGGTTGGCCGCCGCGCTGCTGGTGCTCGTCTCTGCGCGGTTCGCTGCGGCAGACGAGCGGCGGCTTCCCGTGCCGGCCGTGTCGATACGCGCCGGCGAGCTGATCAGGGAGGACATGATCACCGAGCGCGCCTTTGCGCCGAACGTGCTCGGCGTCGCCTTGTTCATCGAGGGGCGTCAGGTTCTCGTCGGACGCATGGCGCGGCGGGCGCTGCTGCCGGGCCAGCCGATCCCGACCAACGCGGTGGAGGATGCCTGGACTATCGCCCGTGGCGCCATGGTCAAGGTCGTGGTCGAGGACTCCGGCCTGTCGATCGTGACCTACGGCGCGGCCTTGCAGTCCGGCGCGCCGGGCGCGCTCATTACGGTGCGGAACTCCGACACTGGCGTGATCATCAGGGCCATCGTCCAGCCGGACGGTACCGTCAAGGTCGCGGACGGGTCATGACCAGATTCCTGATCGCGCTCCTCCTCATGGTTTTCGCCGCCAGCGCCCAGGCCGCCGTCCGCATCAAGGACATCGCGGACATCAAGGGGCTGCGCGAAAACCAGATCGTGGGTTACGGCCTCGTCATTGGCCTCAACGGTACCGGCGACACCCTGCGCAATGCCCCGTTTACCGAGCAGTCGCTCCAGTCGATGCTCGAAAACATGGGCATCAACGTCAGGAACGAGGCGACCAGCACGACCAATCCGTCGCGGCCGACCACGCTGCGCACACGTAACGTCGCCGCCGTGATGGTTACCGCGGACCTGATGCCTTCGATCGGACCGGGCGAACGGATGGACGTGACGGTGTCGTCGCTGGGAGATGCGACGTCGCTGCTCGGCGGCACGCTGGTGATGACGTCGTTGCGCGCGGCCGACGGCGCGGTCTACGCGGTGGCGCAGGGCGCGGTTACGGTCGCCGGCTACAGCGTCGGAGGCCAGGCCCAGAATGTCAGCCAGGGCACGCCGACGGCGGGTCGCATTCCGAACGGCGCGCTGGTCGAGCGCGAGGTGCAGGGAAGTCTCCACGAGATGGAATACCTGGTGCTCGAGCTGAAAAATCCCGATTTCGTCACAGCGACGCGAATCCTCGATGCCATCAATCGCTACGCTGGCGGTCGCTATCGCGCTCAGATCGCCTTCGAGCGCGACTACCGGACCATCGTGCTATCCAAGCCGCGCTACATCGGCCCGGTCCGCTTTCTCGCCGAGATCGGAGAACTCACGGTCGAGCCCGACACGCCGGCACGGGTGGTGATCAATGAGCGCACCGGCACGGTAGTAATCGGACGCGACGTGCAAATCTCGACTGTCGCCGTCACGCACGGCAATTTGACGGTCCGCGTCACGGAGATGCCCGTGGTGTCGCAGCCGGCACCGTTCTCGCAAGGGCCAGACGGTCGTCGTCCCCCAGACCGTGGTCGAGGCCAACGAGGCCGGATCGCAGGTGGCGATCCTGAGCGGCGTCGATCTCCAGCGCCTCGTTCGCGGGCTGAACCAGATCGGACTGAAGCCGTCCGGCATCATCGCGATCCTCCAGGCGATCAAGACGGCCGGCGCGCTGCAGGCTGATGTCATCGTGCAATGATGCACAAGCGTCGTGCAAGCTTGGTCGCTCAATGCTCTGGTCCTGACCGAAAATCGCACGCGAGCCGATGCTGAAGCTGGATCACAAAGCGCAACTCCTTCTCCTGGCGGCGATGTTCGTGCTCGCGAGCGCGTCGCCCCTGCGGGCATTGGACGAGCCGAAGCCGTCGAAGCCGCTCAATCTGCTCTCCTTCGCTCGCGCGCCCGGGCCGCAGAAGCCGCACGCGCCCGTCACGCCGGTTCCGAGCGATAATGCACGGGCGGCCTGGGCGGCCGAAGATTCGAGCCCTGCGATCACCGGTGCGGTGCCGACGTCGGAGGCACCTCCTCCTCCGGCGCCCGTACCCGCGCGTCCGGCGAAGGTTGGCGGCGTCACCGCGCCGCCAAAGCCGGCGCCGGCTCAGGCCGTCGCGCCGACGGACAACGAAGTTGTGCTGTTCTGCAGCAACGTGGCCGATCCCGCCGTCGACGCGAGGCTCGCCTGGCAGCTGAAAGAGCTGGAGAAGGCCGAGAGCCAGTTGCGGGAGCGGATCGCCGAAGTCGAGGCCAAGCGCGCCGAATACGAGAAGTGGATGGCGCTGCGCGACGACTTCCTGAAGAAAGCCGAAGCGAGCGTCGTCGAGATCTATTCGCGCATGAAGCCGGACGCTGCCGCCATCCAGATCGCGGGCATGGCCGACGAGACGGCCGCTGCGGTGCTCGCAAAGCTCAGCCCGAGGAGCTCAAGTGCGATCTTCAACGAGATGGAGACAGGGCGTGCAGCGCATCTCGCCGATTTGCTGGGCGGAATGCGTCGCGTGGATGACGGAAAGACCAGGTAGATGAAGAAGCCGATCCTCATCCTGTCGCTCGTGCTTCTTGCCGGGTGTTCCCATGATCCGGCCGAGGTCCTGAACGGTCCGCAAGTGTCGCCCGTCGGCAGCGGCCTGCGGACGCAGGTCGATCCAATTCCGGTGACGCCGCGCGTCCATACCCCCGTGAGCTATCGGTCGACCTGGGACGACGGCACTGATCTCTACCGCGACCCGCGCGCCCGGCGCACCGGCGACGTCGTGACGGTGATCATCTCGATGCAGGACAAGGCGAAGCTCGACAACAAGACCGATCGCTCTCGCAATTCGCAGATCAAGTTCGGCCTCGACTGGCTGATGAATGTCGCCGGATGGCACGACACCGGCCAGGCCAACGCCAATCTCTCGACCAACACCCAGATCAAGGGCAACGGGCAGATCGACCGCGCCGAGGACATCAAGCTTTCGATCGCCGCCATCGTCACCGACGTGTTGCCGAACGGCAATATGATGATCAGCGGTTCTCAGGAATTCAGGGTCAATACCGAGATGCGCGTGCTCAACGTCGGTGGCATCGTACGTCCGCGCGACATTTCGCGCGGTAACACCATCTCCTACGAGAAGATCGCCGAGGCGCGCGTGTCCTATGGTGGTCGCGGAAATCTGTCTGACGTGCAGCAGCCTGGATGGGGGCACCGGATCTATGACGCCGTTGCACCGTTCTGAGGCTCGAGGGCCGTGGGAGCAGGGGGCGTCATGCGCCTGATCGCCGCCATCGTCGTGCTGACCCTGATCGCGATCGGTGTGGGCGCGCTTGCGGGCCTGCATCTGTTCGCAGCCGTCGAACGCGTTGCCGACGCAAAGAAGGGGGCCACCCCGCCGCCGATTGCGTCGAGCTACGCCGGCAGCGCGCGGCTCAGGAAGCTGTCGCCGATCGTGACCAATCTCGCGGCGCCGGCCAACAACTGGGCCCGGGTCGAGGCCTCCATGGTGACCGACAGCATGAGCGACGAAGATGCGGGCATCCTCGCCGCCCATATCAGCGAAGACATCGTCACCTATCTGCGAGCGGCCTCGGTCGCGCAGTTCGAGGGCTCGCGCGGGCTCCAGCATCTGCGCGACGACCTGTCCGAACGCGCCAGCATCCGCTCGTCCGGCAAGGTCCGCGAATTGATCATTGAGACGTTGGTGATTCAGTGAAATTGAGAGTCTTGCTGCTTGCGTTGCTGCTGGTCGTGCTGCCCGAGGTGGCGTTCGCCCAGATCCCGGACCTCAACTCGCTGCTGCCGCCGGGCAACGGCTCGACCAGCGGCCGCATCATCCAGCTCATGGCGCTGCTGACGGTGCTGTCCGTTGCGCCGGGGCTGCTCATCATGGTGACGAGCTTCACGCGGTTTGCCGTTGCGCTGTCGTTCCTGCGCGCCGGCCTCGGACTCCAGACGACGCCACCGAACCTGGTGCTGATCAGCCTCGCGCTGTTCATGACCTTCTACGTCATGGCGCCGACCTTCGACCGTGCCTGGGAGACCGGCGTCCAGCCGCTGATGAAGAATGAGATCTCGGAGGAGGAGGCCTATCTGAAGATCAGCGACCCGTTCCGCGAGTTCATGCTGGCGCATGTTCGCGACAAGGACCTGCAGACGTTCGAAGTCGCTCGCCGCGGAAAGCTTCCGCAAGAAGCTCGACGACAAGCGCATCGACATGCGCGTCATCATCCCGGCCTTCATGATCTCCGAGCTCAGGCGTTCATTCGAGATCGGATTCCTCATCATCCTGCCGTTCCTCGTCATCGACATGATCGTGGCGACGCTGACCATGTCGATGGGCATGATGATGTTGCCGCCGACGATCCTCGCGCTGCCGTTCAAGGTGCTGTTCTTCGTGCTGATCGACGGCTGGAACCTGCTCGCCTCCGGACTGGTGCGATCGTTCTCGTAAGAGCCGCGATCATCGGCCGACCGGCGGGTTATGGTTAGCGAAGAGTAATATTAACTATATGATATTGCTGCGAAATTCAAGCCGCTCTTAATCCGGAAGCAAGATTCGGCGTGCTAGCAATGCGTCACGGCGGGTTGGACCCCACCCAAATCAGTCCAAAGGCATGATGCCGCCCCTCCGTACCGGTGAAAGCCCGGTATGTCCCACTGTGAAAATGTAACGCGTACATAAAGGGACATTCGCAATGTCAAGCCTGCTTACGAACTCAACCGCCATGACCGCACTCCAGACCTTGCGGTCTGTGAGCTCGCAACTCGCCACCACGCAGACCCGGATCTCCACCGGCCAGCGCGTCTCGACCGCTTCGGACAACGCCGCCTACTGGTCGATCGCGACGTCGATGCGCGCCGACAACGCGGCGCTCTCGGCGGTCTCCAACTCGCTCGGTCTGTCGGCTGCGACCGTCGACACCGAATATACCGCTCTGACCTCGGTTGTTGGCGACAGCACCGGCGGCCTGACCAAGCTCCAGTCCCTGCTGGTCGAAGCCAAGACCGCCGGTATCGACCGCACCAAGATCCAGGCCGACGTCACCCAGATCCAGCAGCAGATGAAGGGCACCGCCGATGCGGCAACCTTCAACGGCGTGAACTGGCTGAGCACGACGACGGCCACGCCGACGACGGTCAACCTGGTGTCGTCGTACTCTCGCGTCGGCGGCACGCCGACCACCGGCTCGATCGCCCTGACCGTTGCCAACTACTCGCTCTATACCTCGTCCACCACCGGCATCCTGGACACGGTGAGCTCCGGTGCGTCGGTCAACACGATCGACATCTCCACGCTGACCGACGCGGCGACCGACCAGGCCACGCTCGATACCTACATCGCGCAGGTCACCGGTGCGATCAACTCGGTGGCTTCGGCCGCCGCCAACCTCGGCGCCGTCAAGAACCGTATCTCGACCAACACGGACTTCGTGAAGTCGCTGATGGACTCGGTGACTCGCGGTATCGGTCAGCTCGTCGACGCCGACATGAACCAGGAGTCGACCCGTCTGTCGGCCCTCCAGGTCCAGCAGCAGCTCGGCGTTCAGGCGCTTTCGATCGCCAACAGCAGCAGCCAGAGCATCCTGTCGCTGTTCCGCTAAGCCTCAAACTATCCGGGGAGGGCCGCGCTTCTCGCGAAGCGCGGCCCTTTCGTTTGACCTGACGTTCCCCGCACGCCGCGATTTCGGCTGCCCTGTTGCAGTTGGGTCACAGGGCCACAAGCCTCGCACAAGCTTCGCACGTTACGGTCGCTGCTACGACAGGTTGGGCCTAGCCGGTTTTCCGCAGCCCAAAGGCATGACGCCGCCCTGTCGTACCGGTGCAAGTCCGGTATGTCCCCAATCAACTCAATCTCCAAAGGGACATCAAAATGGGCTCTAGCCTGCTTACCAACTCCGCCGCAATGACCGCGCTGCAGACCCTGCGCAACGTCAGCTCCAGCCTCCAGACGACTGAAAACCGGATCTCGACCGGCCAGCGCGTCTCGACCGCTTCGGACAACGCCGCCTACTGGTCGATCGCGACGTCGATGCGCGCCGACAACGCCGCGCTCTCGGCGGTCTCCGACTCGCTCGGTCTGTCGGCTGCGACCGTCGACACCGAATATACCGCTCTGACCGCGGTTGTCGGCGACAGCACCGGCGGCCTGACCAAGCTCCAGGCGCTGCTGGTCGAAGCCAAGACCGCCGGTATCGACCGCACCAAGATCCAGGCCGACATCACCCAGATCCAGCAGCAGATGAAGGGCACCGCCGCTGCGGCAACCTTCAACGGCGTGAACTGGCTGAGCACGACGACGGCTACGCCGGCGACCTTCAACCTGGTGTCGTCGTTCTCCCGCGTCGGCGGCACGCCGACCGTCGGCTCCATCGCGCTGACGATCTCCAACTATTCGCTCTATACCACGTCCACCACCGGCATCCTGGACACGGTGAGCAGCGGTGCGTCGGTCGACACGATCAGCATCTCCACGCTGACCGACGCGACGTCCGACCAGACCACGCTCGATACCTACATCTCGCAAGTCACCGCTGCGATCAACTCGGTGGCTTCGGCCGCCGCCAACCTCGGCGCCGTCAAGAACCGCATCGCGACCAACACGGACTTCGTCAAGACCTTGATGGACTCGGTGACTCGCGGTGTCGGTCAGCTCGTCGACGCCGACATGAACGCGGAATCCACCCGCCTGTCGGCGCTCCAGACCCAGCAGCAGCTCGGCGTTCAGGCGCTCTCGATCGCCAACCAGAACAGCCAGAGCATCCTGTCGCTGTTCCGCTAAGCCTGAAAACCATCTGAGGGGGCCGCGCTTCGCGAGAAGCGCGGCTCTTTTCGTTTTGGTGTGCCTTGTTCACGCGCCAGAACCTCAACCTTGTGCCTCAACTTGGCACCTCGACTTTGTTCGACGGATTGGCGCCTCGAATTGGCTCACCCTGTTGCGGTCCCGTCACGGAGCCACAAGCCTCGCACAAACTTCGCGTGCTAACGCCACCATTACGACGGGTTGAGCGCGCTTTTCCGCAGCCCAAAGGCATGATGCCGCCCTGTCGTACCGGTGCAAGCCCGGTATGTCCCAAAAATTTCAATTCGTTTTCAAGGGGACGTCAAAAAAATGAGTTCTAGCCTGCTTACCAACTCCGCGGCAATGACCGCGCTGCAGACCCTGCGCAACGTCAGCTCCAGCCTCCAGACGACTGAAAACCGGATCTCGACCGGCCAGCGCGTCTCGACCGCTTCGGACAACGCCGCCTACTGGTCGATCGCGACGTCGATGCGCGCCGACAACGCCGCGCTCTCCGCCGTCTCCAACTCGCTCGGTCTGTCGGCTGCGACCGTCGACACCGAATATACCGCTCTGACCGCGGTTGTCGGCGACAGCACCGGCGGCCTGACCAAGCTCCAGGCGCTGCTGGTCGAAGCCAAGACCGCCGGTATCGACCGCACCAAGATCCAGGCCGACATCACCCAGATCCAGCAGCAGATGAAGGGCACCGCCGCTGCGGCAACCTTCAACGGCGTGAACTGGCTGAGCACGACGACGGCTACGCCGACGACCTTCAACCTGGTGTCGTCGTTCTCCCGCGTCGGCGGCACGCCGACCGTCGGCTCCATCGCGCTGACGATCTCCAACTATTCGCTCTATACCACGTCCACCACCGGCATCCTGGACACGGTGAGCAGCGGTGCGTCGGTCGACACGATCAGCATCTCCACGCTGACCGACGCGACGTCCGACCAGACCACGCTCGATACCTACATCACGCAGGTGACTGCTGCGATCAACTCGGTGGCTTCGGCCGCCGCCGACCTCGGCGCGGTCAAGAACCGCATCGCGACCAACACGGACTTCGTCAAGACCTTGATGGACTCGGTGACGCGCGGTGTCGGTCAGCTCGTCGACGCCGACATGAACGCGGAATCCACCCGCCTCCAGGCGCTCCAGACCCAGCAGCAGCTCGGCGTTCAGGCGCTCTCGATCGCCAACCAGAACAGCCAGAGCATCCTGTCGCTGTTCAAGTAAGCTCCGGCTTCGGAAACGACCGTGCTCCCCATCGGAGCACGGTCCCCGCCTTGAACGGCGGGTGTGATGGCACATGATGTGCCCGTAATCGACCTCCCGACGCCAGACCTCATGCAATACGCTGCCGATCGTGCGGAAACGCGTTCGATCGTCCGTTCGTTGCCATGGCACTGCCGGCGTCACCCAAAGCTCTTGTAAAATTGCAACGCCTCGCCTGCGAAGCGCCGCATTCTCGCTTGCGCGCAACCTTCAGACAAGGTTCGCAGCGGAGTGTGCTCTACGTCCGTATTGGTACGAGGTCATATGCTCAGTCGCGCGCAGCTACAGCAGCTGCTCAACAATCTGCTGGAACTTGGGCCGCGACGTCTGATGGCCTTGGGATTGATCGGCTTCGCCGTCCTCGTCACCGTGGTCGGGGGCGCCTATTATCTGAGCAGGCCGGAATTCGAAACCCTCTATACCGGCCTCAACCGCGAAGACGTGACGCGCATTGGCGCCGCGCTGCGCGAGCAGAGCATTACCTTTGACATCAGCGCGGCCGGCGATGCCGTCTCGGTGCGGCCGAGCCAGACCATGCAGGCGCGGATGCTG
Source organism: uncultured Alphaproteobacteria bacterium (assembly GCA_963819355.1). GTDB lineage: Bacteria > Pseudomonadota > Alphaproteobacteria > Rhizobiales > Xanthobacteraceae > Bradyrhizobium. Next base: position 144,891 of record CAWFVZ010000013.1, read on the forward strand.
CTGGCCGAGAAGGGCCTGCCGACCAGCGCCAATTCCGGCTACGAGCTGTTCGACAAGATCGGATCGCTCGGACTGACCTCCTTCATGCAGGAAGTCACGAAGCTTCGCGCGCTCGAGGGCGAGATCGCGCGTACCGTTCAGCTGATGAAGGGCGTCAAGGCGGCGCGGGTGCATATCGTGATGCCGGTGCGCGGCTCGTTCCGCGCCACGCAGCAGCCGCCCTCGGCATCGGTCGTGCTGCGAACCGACGGTACGATCGAGGCGCGCACTGCGCAATCGATCCGCCATCTCGTCGCGGCCGCCATTCCCGGCATGACTCGCGACAAGGTCACCGTACTCGATGCGGACGGCTCAATGCTGCTGGCCGAGGAGGACGAGGTCAGCGCCGCACCGACCAAGATGGCGAACCTCCAGAAGACGGTCGGTGGCATGGTGCAGGAGAACATTCGCAAGGCGCTGACGCCCTATCTGGGCCTGGACAATTTCGAGGTCAGTGTCGCGCCGCAGCTGTCGACCGACAAACGGCAGACCAACGAGACCGTCTATGATCCCGAGACCCGCGCCGAGCGCTCCGTCCGCAACGTCCGTGAAAACGAGAAGTCGCAGAACGCGGATCGCTCGACCCCGACCACGGTGCAGCAGAACCTTCCGGACCAGCAGGTCAACTCCGGCGGTACCAAGAACTCCACCGAGGACAAGACGCGCCGGGAGGACGTCACCAATTTCGAGGTCTCGTCCAAGACCACCACGACGGTGAGCGACGGTTACGCGGTCAAGAAGCTCTTCATCGCTGTGTTGGTCAATCGCACGCGGCTCGTCGCCGACCTCGGCGACAAGACCAACCAGGCCATCGTCGACAGCAAGCTCGCCGAGATCAGCCAGCTTGCGGCGACTGCGGGCGGGCTGGACAAGACGCGCGGCGACCAGATCCAGGTGACTGCGGTCGACTTCGTGGAGGGCTCACGCGATCTGGCGCCGGTGCCGCCGATCAGCTTCGTCGAGATGATCAACAAGCAGCTCGGCAGCGTCATCAACGCGGTGACGATCCTGGCCGTCGCCTCCATGCTGGTCTGGTTCGGGCTTCGACCCGCGGTCAACGGCATCCTGACCCATCGTGCGGCGCAGGAGCAGACCGAGGCGGCCGAGGCCGCTGAGCTCGAAGCAGCCGCGGCCCTTGCAATGAGCGATGGTCAGGACGCTGAGCTGAACCTCGTCGAAGACCTCGAAGGCAAGATGCAACGAACACCGCAGAAGCGGCTGGAGCAGATCGTCCGGCTCGATCAGATGCAGGCGGCAGCGATCCTTAAAGACTGGATGCGACGCGAGGAGGCGGCATGAACGCGGCAATCGGAAAACTCCTGACGCAATTCGACGCGAACGGCCGGGTCAAGTCCCAGCCATCTCCGCCGCCCAAGATCCAGGACGTACTGACAAGGCCGAAAGAGGTCCGGCGCGAGCCGCAACCTCAACCACAGCGTCAGGCGCAATCGCAGCCGCAACTTCAGCCGTCACCTCCGGCGCCCGCGACCGAAGCCGCCGCGGTCAATCTTCTCGATGACGCCTATCGGCGCGGCCATACCGCGGGCCTTGCGGAAGGCGAAGCCAAGCTTGCCGAAGAGCGCGTCCGTAGCGCAATCCGGCTCGGCGAGGAGCGGGCCAAATGGTCCGACCAGCAGGCGGTCGCGGTCGTCAACGGCTTTGCCACTGCCTGCCGGGAGATCGAGAGCAACATTGCAAGCTCGGTGGCGCGGATATTGCTGCCGTTCCTCGCCGATGCCGTCCGCGACAAGGCGATCGGATCCCTGGTCGAGCAGATCGCGGCGTTGACCTCCAATTCACCCGTGCCTGTGTTCCGCGTGACCGGACCGAGCGATCTCATCGATCTCGTCAAGGCACAACTCGATGCGGTCAACCGCACTGGCATCGAATACCAGGCCGCTGACACCGTCGAGGTGCGCGTCCTTGCCGATCAGACCACGATCGAGACGCAGATCTCGACCTGGATCGATCGCCTGAAAGAGGCGCGCCGGTAGTTGGCCATGGAGGAAGTCAAGCGCGAACTCGTCATCATCCGCCGGCGCAGCGCCTTCGCCGAGGAGGCGCATCACGGCGGTGTCTGGAAGATCGCCTATGCGGACTTCATGACCGCCATGATGGCGTTCTTCCTGGTCATGTGGCTGATCAATGCCCTCAACCAGGACCAGAAGGAGGTGGTCGCGAGCTACTTCAACCCGATCAAGCTCGCGGAGAACGCGCCCGCGCCGAAGGGACTCAAGGATCTCACCAAGAAGGAGCCGACGACGTTCGAAGGCCAGGACGGTAGGCGCAAGCCGGCCGGGCCGAGCGAGGAGCGCCGCGGCAATTCGCCGACGGCCGAGAAGCCGCCCTTCTACGAAGAGAAGGTTTTGTTTCGCGATCCCTACGCGACGCTCGCCGAAATCGCGTCGAGCTCGAACCAGGCCTCGGGCCAGCGGCGCACCGGTGCGCTGACGTCAGCGGAAGAGGATGGCCTCAAGGGCGGCGACGCCTATCGTGACCCGTTCGATCCCGGCTATTGGAAGCTCGCGCCCGAGGCTTCCCAGGAAGCGGACCGGATCATGGACGGCGAGTCGAAGCCGAATGCATCCGCGCGCGACAATCCGGCCGGCGCAAATCAAGGCGAGCCGCGCCGCGGCAGCACCGATGATGCTGGCGGCAGCGTGGCCCCGGACGCGCAGGCGTCGTCGACGAGCGTGTCGCCGCTGCTGCCGCCGGGACCGGCACCATCGTCGCTTGCGCGCGACGGCAGCGTTCAGCCGGGCACACAAGCCAACGCCGCGCCGCAGGCACGTCCTGCCGAGCCTGCAAAGGAGGCCGAGCCGCGCGATGCCGCCCAGACACAGCAGCCAACCGTCAAGCAGCTTCAATCTGCGATTGCCGATGCCTTGTCGGATATCAAGGCCGGCGCCGGGCCGGTGGCCGAGGTCCGTCAGGTCGAGGAGGGCCTCTTGATCAGCCTGACCGACGATGCGAGCTTCGGAATGTTCGCGGTCGGCTCGGCCGAGCCGCGGCCCGAGCTCGTCCGCGTCATCGACAAGATCGGCCCGCTGATCGCGAAGCGGCGCGGCATGATCATCGTCCGCGGTCACACCGACAATCGTCCCTACAAATCCGACACCTACGACAATTGGCGGCTGTCCACGGCGCGCGCGCAGATGGCTTACTACATGCTCGTTCGCTCCGGCGTCGATGCGCAGCGGATCGAGCATGTCGAAGGTTATGCCGACCGGCGGCCAAAACTTCCGAACGATCCGGCAGCCGCACAAAATCGACGGATCGAGATACTGCTCAGGGAGAGGCGCCCTTGACCAGGCCGCTGCTCAGCGCCGTGCTGATGATGCTGCTGTCGCTCGTGGCGACAAACGCACTTGCCGAACCGGCGCCGCCGTCAGGCGAGCCGTATGAGCTCGTCCGCGCGTTGCAGGCCGTGCAGGACGGCATCGCCAAAGGCGATGCCGCGGCGCATGGCAGCCATATTTTGCTGATCCGGCAGATCGGCGAAAAATTTCTCGCCGCCGACCCGGGCGTGTGGAGCAATCCGCAGAACGGCCAGGCGGTCGTTATCTACATGCTCAGCGGCGGCGCGCCGCAGATCGTCCGCAAGCTGCCGCGCGACAAGATCAATGTCGACGCGCGGCTGTTCGACGGCGCGCTCGCTTACGTCGAGGGCCATCAGGACGAGGCGAGGGACCTGCTCAAGGACGTCAAGCCGCGCACGATCCCGTCCGGCATGGGCGGGCAGGTGGCGCTGGTCCAGGGGGCGCTGCTCGCACGTTCCGAGGCGTCGCTCGCGATCGAGCGTCTCGATGACGCGCGACTGTTGCTGCCGGGCACGCTCGTCGAGGAGGCGGCGTTGCGGCGCGAGATCCTGCTGGTCGGGCAGGCGGAGGATTTCGACAAGTTCGAGTTCCTGACGCTGGCCTATATCCGCCACTACCGCAACTCAATCTATTCCGGAGATTTCTGGCAGCGCTTCTCCATGGGCCTGACGCAATCGAGTCTCGCGCTGGACGATCGTCGCTTTGCGCGGGTCTCCGGGCTTTTGGAGCAGATCGACCGCGCCAGCCGTCTTAAACTTTATCTGGTGATCGCGCGCGCCGCGCTGGTTCGCGGCCGGCTCACCGTCGGCCGGCTCGCAGGCGAGCGGGCGCTGACGCTCAGCGCCGATGACACGGCCGATCGCGAGCGCGCCCATTTCCTCCGAGGCGCATCCCGCGCGCTCACCGACGAGTATGACGGCGGCTTGGCGGAACTGAAGGCGCTCGACCGGTCGAAGCTGGCCGAGCGCGACGTCCTGCTCCTCAACGCAACCGTCCAGCTTGCGCTCGACGTCCGCAAGCCATTTGCAGGCCCGGCCGCCGCAGCAATGGCCGACAAGCCTCCGCCCACGCCGGCGCGGATCGATCTCGCGTCGTCGAACGCGACGCTCGCGCGCGCCCAGGCGCAGCTCGGCGAACTGGAGCTTCTCACCAAGGATCGCCGTCCATGACCAAGCTTAGCGGAACCTCCGGACAGCTTTTCGCAGGCCTCGCCGAGAGCCTCACGCGCGGAATATCTCGTCCGGCGAAGGGCACTGCGGCTACGGGCGCGAAAACGGCCGACGATTCCTCGTTTCACGATCTGCTCCACACCGTTTCGAACATGGCAAAGCGGGCGTCGGACGATCAAGGCACCGATGCGACCGCAAAGGCCGCTTCGGTGCGTCCGCGCCTGGCCCAGCTGACCGAGCGCGACACGCCGAAGGACGAGCCGGTGCACGGGCGCACCGAGGAGACCAAATCGTCGGACAAGCAAGACCCGGTCGATCAGGCCGCGAAGGCGGACGTCCCGAACAGATTGAGCCTTCCGGCGATCGTGGGGCAGGAACTTGCTGCCGCGTCGGCCGTGACGGTGCAGACGCCGCAATTGTCGAGCGACAAGCAGGAGACGTCGGCGCAGGACGAACGGCCGTCCGCGGCAAAGCGTGAGGTTCAGAGCATCGGCGGGGCAAAGGCGACGGCGGCAGATGTCGATCGAGCCGCCGCCACTCCATCGGCCGTCGTGCCATCGACGGTCGCGCGTTCAGCCGCCGATGCATCCGGAGCGCGTCCGCGGCCGGCCGCGGACGCAAGGGCAGCGGCGACCCAGCAGGCGATGCCGCAGGGAAGCGAAACTCAATCGGAAGCCATGCCTGCCACATCCGGCTTCGAAGCCGTCACGGCGAATGTCGAGCGCGCGGCAAGGTCCGCGGGGCGCGACGCCTTGCCGGAAACGACCAAGGTGACGGTGGTTCAGCAGGAGACCCATCTGCCTCCCGTGCCGCAGTTCAGCCCGACCCAGCAGGTCGCAAACGCCGTGGTGTCGGAGCTGAAGGGCTCGCCCGCGCCGGCCGCATCCGCCGCGGCCGATCTCGTGGGCGCCCAGAGCAATTCGTTGGATCAGCCGGTCAAGATCCTCACCGTCAATCTCGAGCCGCCGGCGCTCGGCAATGTCACCGTGCGCCTTCGTCTTGTCGGCACCGAGGTGTCGGTTCAGCTTGCCGCCCAACGCAAGGACACCAGCACGATGCTGGATCAGCAGCGTGACCAGATTCGCGACCTGATGCAGTCGGCGGGCTATGTGGCCGACGTCTCGCCCGTACAGCACGGCTCGCTCGACGGATTCCAGGCCGGATCCGGCCAGTCGCAGCCGCAGCTCCAGGGCCAGCAACAGCAATCATCCCAGTCGCAAGGCGCATTCGGCGGTGCGGGCACGTCGTCCGGTCAATCGGACGGCGGAGCAAGGCAAGCCCGCCAGGAGCAGCAACCAAACCAGGAGGCACGTCATGACCAGGACGTGGCGCCGCAGATTCGTCGCGGCCCTGTTTATCTGTAACGCCGGCGCCGCCGAGGCGGTGCCGACCGACACTGCCCGCTCCTGTGAGCGCGAGATGGCGCGCGCGTCGCAGCAGCACGGGATTCCGCTCGGCATTCTTTATGCCGTCGGCCTCACCGAGACCGGTCGGCGCGGCGCGCTCTATCCTTACGCACTCGGTGCGGAAGGGCAGACCGTGTTCGCCAAGGACATGGATGATGCGATGGCGAATTTCGAGGCGATGCGAGCTAAGGGCATCAAGCTCATCGATCTCGGCTGCATGCAGATCAACCATTACTATCACGGCGACAAGTTCGCGTCGGTAAGGGCGATGTTCGATCCGGCAAAGAATGTCGACTACGCCGCACGCTTCCTGAAAGAACTGAAGCAGCGCGAAGGAAGCTGGACCATGGCGGTGGCCCGTTACAATGCTGGTCCCAACAACCAGCCGGCGCAGAAGCGCTATGTCTGTCACATCGTCGCGCATCTCGTATCCAGCGGCTTCGGCGCGTGGACCGACAAGGCGCGCTCGTTCTGCCAACCCAAGATGACCTGAAATGACGACAAGAGGTGACGACGGCATGAAGTTGTGCATCGCCACCGACCATCAGCCCCGCGCAAGCAAGATCCCTCATTGTCAATACAATCTTCCTAAAGGAGACCAATCCATGAGCCTGTTTGGTGTTATGCGCACCGGCGTTTCCGGAATGTCGGCACAGTCCAACAAGCTGTCGACGGTCTCGGACAACATCGCCAACGTCAACACGACGGGTTACAAGCGGGCATCGACCGAGTTCTCCTCGCTGATCCTGAAAAGCGGCTCCGGCAATTACGATTCTGGCGCGGTCGAGACGACGGTCCGTTACGCCATCACCGATCCCGGCAATCTCCAGTTCACGACCTCGACCACCGACCTCGCGGTCCAGGGCAATGGCTTCTTCGTCGTGCAGGACCCTCAGGGCAACAGCTTGCTGACGCGCGCCGGCGCGTTCGTGCCGGACAGCCAGGGCAACCTCGTCAATGCTGCCGGCTTCAAGCTCATGGGCTACAACATCCAGAACGGTGCCACTCCCACCGTCGCCGCCAACGGCTTCTCCGGTCTCCAGGTCGTCAACGTCGACCAGATGACGCTCCAGGCATCGGCGTCGACCAAGGCGACAGTGGCTGCCAATCTGGATCCGAGTTCAACTCCCGGTGCGGGACCGGCCAGCCCCCTCAACTACACGTCGAAGACGTCGATGGTGACCTATGACAACATTGGCAACCCTGTGACGCTCGACGTCTACATGAAGAATACTGGCGTGAATACCTGGGATATCCAGACCTATAATGGAGCGACGCTGCTTGCGCCGACTGGCTCCACCACGTTCACCTTTGACACGACGGCGGTCGGCAAGGGAGCTCTGGCTGCAGCGAGCCCGACGTCGCTTTCGTATACCGTTACCAGCGGCGCGGCGACCTACCCCTTCACAATGGACCTCTCGGCCATGACCCAGGTCGCCTCCAGCTTCGACTTCAAGGCGACCGTCGACGGCAACGCCCCGTCATCCGTCGAGAAGGTAAACATCGACAAGAACGGCGTGGTTACGGCGGTGCTCCAGAACGGAACGCAGCTGCCGAGTTACCAGATCGCACTCGCCACCGTGCCGAGTCCGGATCACCTGACGCCCGAGGTCGGTAACGTCTATTCGCCGAACCTGGAGTCCGGAAACGTGCAGGTCGGCCTCGCCGGTCAGGGCGGTCTCGGGACCATCCAGTCGGGCGCGCTTGAAGACTCCAACGTCGATCTCGCGGACGAGCTGACCTCGATGATCGAGTCCCAGCGCAGCTTCACCGCGAACTCGAAATCGTTCCAGACCGGCGCCGATCTGCTCGACGTCGTCGTCAATTTGAAGCGCTGAATCCTCCAGCGCCGATCCCGGACAAGAGTACGCCATGTCCCTTACCTCAGCCCTCGACTCCGCCCGCTCCTCGCTCATGGCGTCGGGCATCCAGTCGTCGGTCATTTCGCGCAACATCGCCGGCGCCACGGCCGCCGGCTATTCGCGCAAACTCACCGTGCTGGACAACCTTCCCGGGGCCGGCGTCTATGTGGCGGCGATCCAGCGCGCCGCCAGCTCGGGCCTGTACAGCAACGTCCTGACCGCGACCTCTGGGGCCGCCACCCAGAGCGCGATCTATGACGGTCTCCAGAAGATCGCATCTGCCACAGTGGACGATCCGCAGCTCGATCAGTCGCCGACGGCGCAGCTCAACGCGCTGAAGCAGGCGCTCCAGCAATATGCCAACGCCCCGGACAACACCACGCTGGCACAGGCCGCCGTCACGTCCGCCAAGGACATGGCGACTGCGCTCAACCAGGCGACCCAGACCGTGCAGTCGGTTCGTGAGGGCGCGGATGCCGACATGACAACGTCGGTTCAGAACATCAACCAGTTGCTGTCCCAGTTCCAGACCGTCAATACGGCGGTCGTGAAGGGAACGATCGCCGGCGATGACGTGACCGACTATCTCGACCAGCGCGACAGCATCGTATCGAAGCTGTCGCAGGAGGTCGGTGTCACGATGTCGATCCGCACCAACGGCGATGCCGCGCTCTACACCGACAGTGGCGTGGTGCTGTTCGACAAGACGGCGCGGACGGTGAGCTTCGCCCCGACCACAGCCTATTCGGCGAGCATCGCGGGCAACGCGGTCTATATCGATGGCGTGCCAGTAACCGGCCCCAATTCGGTGATGCCGATCAAGTCCGGCAAGCTCGCCGGCCTCGCTCAATTGCGCGACAATGACACCGTTACCTATCAGAGCCAGCTCGACGAGATCGCGCGCGGCCTGATCAATACTTTCAGGGAAAGCGACCAAACGGCCTCGGCGCTGCCCGATGTTCCCGGTCTCTTCACCTATCCCGGCGCGCCGACGATGCCCGCGAGCGCCACGGTCTCGGTGGGTCTGGCCGGCACGATCTCGGTTGCCGCATCGGTCGATCCGGCCCAGGGCGGCAACGTAAATCTGCTGCGCGACGGCGCGATCAGCGGCAGCGCGGCCTACCTGTACAACACCGCCGGCAACGCCGGCTACTCGACCCGGCTTCAGCAGCTGATCGGCGACATGGATGTGTCGCAGCCGTTCGATGCGACCACGCAAGGCAAGCCGAACGGCGGCCTGCTCGACTACGCGGCGTCATCGACGAGCTGGATCGAAAACCAGCGCAAGACCGCCAACGACAACTCCCAGTACCAGAGCACGCTGCTCGACCGTAGCACGTCGGCGTTGTCGAACGTCAACGGCGTCAACATGGACGACGAGATGTCGTTGATGCTCCAGGTCGAGCGCACCTATTCGGCGTCGTCGAAGATCATTTCGACCGTCGACCAAATGTTGCAGAGCCTGCTAGCAGCCGTGGGGCATCCGTGATGATGAGCGCAAACTACATTTCCACCCTGATGCTATCCTCGTCATTGAGGTCTTCGATCACGAACAACCAGGCTGCGCTGAGCAAGGCGTCGACGGAGGCAACCACCGGCCGCTTCGCCGATGTCGGCCTCGAGCTCGGTGCCACGACCGGCGGCGACGTCACCCTGCGGGCGGACTTCAGCTTCGCCGGTCAGCTCGTCGATACCAACGGCCTCGTCGCGGGTCGTCTCGACGTGACCCAAAACCGGATGACCGAGCTCGGCTCGACGGCATCGGACTTCCTCAAGGACCTGATCGCGGCCCGTAGTACCGACGGCGGCGGGCGGATCGTACTGCCGCCTGCGTCCGCCAACCTCCAGGATTTGATCGGCGCGCTGAACGTCTCCTATAACGGCTCTTATCTGTTCTCGGGCATCAACACGCAGAACGTGCCGATCACGCCTTACACCGCCGGCTCGGCCAGCAAGAACCAGGTCGATGCCGATTTCCTTTCGACCTTCGGCTTCTCGCAATCCTCGCCCAGCGTGAGCACCATTACCCCGGCTCAAATGCAGAGCTTCCTCAACACCAGCTTCGATGCCGAGTTCGCGAGCCCGGCCTGGAACACCAACTGGTCATCGGCCACCGACCAGGTCATGCAAAGTCGTATCTCCACGACCGAGGTCGTCGATACGTCCGTCAGTGCCAACCAGATCGGCTTCCGCAGGCTCGCCGAGGCCTATACCATGATGTCCGATCTCGGGAATATAAACCTGGATCAAACGACGTTCCAGACCGTCGTGGACAAGGCCATCGGCCTCGTCGGCAGCGCCATCACTGACCTCGCCACGCTCGGCGGCAACGTCGGCGTGGTCCAGCAGCGGATCACCACCGCCACGGACAAGCTCAACACCCAGAAGGACATTCTGAACAACCAGATCGTCGGCATAGAGAAGGTCGATCCTGCTGAGGCGTCGGTGCGAGTCAACACCCTGCAGACCCAGATCCAGACGGCGCTCGCGCTGACTTCGCAGCTCCAGAAGATCAGCCTCATCAACTATCTCTGAGTCTGGGCGGCCGTCGCTTTCGCTTTTAGTTTCCTGCAATTTCCTGCGCAGAGTGTTCCGGATGACTTTTGAAGCCTACGAAACGGTCGTTGAAGACAGCGGCCAGGAAGCGCGAGGGCGCGAACGGCAAGCGCTCAGCCTCGGAATTGATCGGCTGGAGCGGCTCCAGCAGGGGCGCTTCAGCATCGAGGATCAGGTCCAGAGCCTGCTCTACGTCCGGCGGCTGTGGACGATCTTCATCGAGGATCTCGCGCATCCGGAGAACGGACTGCCCGAGAAGCTGCGCGCCGACATCATTTCGATCGGCCTGTGGGTCGTCAAGGAATCCGATCGCCTTCGCGAGGAAAAGTCGAACGACGTGATGCAGCTCGTCGAAATCAACCGCCTGATCCGAGATGCGCTTTAATGAAGGTATCCTTGCGGGCGGGCGAACGGATCTACATCAACGGCGCGGTGCTGCGCGTGGACCGCAAGGTCTCCGCTCGAGCTCATCAACGACGTGATGTTCCTGCTCGAAGGGCAGGTCATGCAGGCCTCCGACGCCACCACGGCGATGCGCCAGCTCTATTTCATCGTTCAGCTCATGCTGATGAACCCGACGGATATCGGCGCCGCTGCCTCGCTTTATGGGCAGCACCATGCGGCGCTGCTCGCTGTGTGCGAGAACCACGAGATGCTGAACGGGCTCGCCGCGATCGACGAGATGGTCGGCGGGACCCGCTACTTCGAGGCGCTCAAGCGGATCCGGGCGCTGTTTCCACTGGAGCAGGCGATCCTGGCCGGTGCCAGTACCACTCGAGTCCCCATTCAAGGCTGCCTGACAGCGGAGAGGCACATGAACGTCACCAGCGCGACCGATACGACAAGCACGAGTTCGAGTAGCTCGACCTCATCCACCTCGACCTCGTCGAGCAACACCGTCGACTACAACACCTTCCTCAGCTCCTCATCGCCGAGATGAAGAACCAGGATCCGACCAATCCGATGGACACCTCGCAATACATGAGCCAGTTCGCGCAGCTCTCCTCGGTCGAGCAGGCGATGCAGACCAACTCGAAGCTCGATTCGCTGTTGTCCTCGCAGGCGCTGTCGCAGGCGGACGGGTTGATCGGACGCACGGCGACGCTTCACGGATACGACCGGGGCGGCCATGACCGGCAAGATCGCGTCGGTCTCGATCAACAGCGACGGATCCGTGGCGACCCTCGAGAACGGCACCAAGGTCGCGGTCGGCCCTGGCCTCACGCTCAGCTAGCCATGAACGAGCGGGACGCGCTCGACATCGTCCAGGCGGCGATCTGGACGATCATCGTCGCCTGCGGACCCGCGGTCGGCGCAGCGATGCTGGTCGGCATCGGCATCGCGCTGATCCAGGCACTGACCCAGATCCAGGAGGTGACGCTGACCTTCGTCCCGAAGATCATCGTCATCCTCGTGGTCGTGGCCGTCTCCGGCTCCTTCATCGGCGCGCATATCTCCACCTTCACCGAGATGGTCTATTCGCGGATCGAGCACGGCTTCTGATCCGCGGAAAGCTCCGGCCACCACCCTCGCGTAAGCTTTGCGGGGCAAATTGCGGGCGTGATCCTGCTGCCGGTGACCCATGGCCGATACGTTAGCTGCTAGCCTGCCGAACCCGCGACGCTTCGGCGCGGATGCCTTCTTTGCGGGCGGTATCGTGGCCATGCTCACGATCCTGTTCCTGCCGATCCCGCCGATCCTGATCGACCTCGGCCTTGCGTTCTCGATCGCGCTATCGGCGCTGATCCTGATGGTTGCGCTGTGGATCCAGCGTCCGCTCGATTTCTCCGCCTTCCCGACGGTGTTGCTGATCGCGACGATCCTGCGGCTGGCGCTGAACGTTGCGACGACCCGTCTGATCCTGTCGCGCGGCGGGGAGGGCGAGCAGGCTGCGGGCCATGTCGTCGCCGGCTTCTCGAAGTTCGTCATGGGCGGCGACTTCGTCATCGGCCTGATCATCTTCGCGATCCTGGTCACGGTGAATTTCGTCGTGATCACCAAGGGCGCGACGCGTATCGCCGAAGTCGGCGCCCGCTTCACGCTGGACGCAATCCCGGGCAAGCAGATGGCGATCGACGCGGACCTGTCGGCGGGTTTGATCGACGACAAGGAAGCCCAGCGCCGGCGCCGCGAGCTCGAAGAGGAAAGCGCCTTCTTCGGCGCCATGGACGGTGCCTCGAAATTCGTCCGCGGCGATGCCATCGCCGGCCTGATCATCACCGCGATCAACATCTTCGGTGGCATCATCATCGGCGTCACCCATCACGGTCTGACGCTGTCGCGCGCCGCCGACGTCTACACGAAACTCTCCGTCGGCGACGGTCTGGTCACGCAGATGCCGGCGCTGATCGTGTCGCTGTCTGCGGGCCTCCTGGTCTCCAAGGGCGGCACCAGGGGTTCGGCGGAGCAGGCAGTGCTGCGGCAGCTCGGCGGCTACCGCGCGCGCGGTCGTCGGCGGCGTCGTTGATGATGTTCGTGCTCGCCCTGATGCCGGGACTGCCGATGCCGCCGTTCGTGCTGCTCGGCGGCGCCATGGCTTTCGTCGGCTACTCGCTGCCGAGGCGGCAGGCGGCGCGAGACCGGAAAGAGGAGGCGCGCAAGGCGGACGAGCGGGCGCAGGCCGAGGCCAAGGACTCCGTCAAGGAATAGCTCAAGACCGCCGAGATCGAGCTGTCGCTCGGCAGTCATTTGTCGGTCCATCTGCTCAGCTCGCGCAACGAGCTTGCCCACCGCGTCAGCAAGATCCGCAAGAAGTTCGCCAAGCAGTACGGTTTCGTCATTCCCGAGATCAAGCTGTCGGACAATTTGTCGATCGATCCCAAGGGATACCAATTCAGGATCCACGATACCCGCGTCGCCCAAGGCGAGCTCAGGCTCGGCGAGGTGATGGTGCTGGTGGACAAGGACGGCAAGCCCGACGTGCCCGGCGACGAGGTGATCGAGCCCGCGTTCGGCATGAAGGCGCTGTGGGTGACGGAAGCCTTCACCGACGAAGTGAAGCGGCAGGGCTGCAAGCCGGTCGACAATCTGTCGGTGCTGCTCACGCATCTGAGCGAAGTGCATCAGGGCGAATCTCGCCCAGCTTCTGTCCTACAAGGACATGCGCGGGCTGCTTGACCGGCTCGATCCCGAGTACAAGCGCCTGGTCGACGATCTCTGCCCGTCGCAGATCTCCTATTCGGGCCTGCTGGCGATCCTGAAGATCCTGCTGGGCGAGCGAGTGTCGATCCGAAATCTTCATCTGATCCTCGAGGCGATCGCCGAGATCGCGCCCCATGTGCGGCGGTCCGAGCAGATCGCCGAGCACGTGCGGACACGCCTGGCCCAGCAGATCTGCGGCGATCTCTCGGACAATGGCGTGCTCAACGTCGTTCGTCTCGGCAATCGCTGGGATCTTGCCTTCCACCAGAGCCTGAAGCGCGACGCCAAGGGCGACGTCGTCGAGTTCGATGCCGACCCGCGGCTGATCGAGCAGTTCGCGACCGATGCCAGCGCCGCGATCCGGAAATTCACCGAGGATGGCACCAGCGTGGTTCTGGCGGTGACCCCGGAAGCCCGCCCCTATGTCCGCATGATTCTGGAGCGGGTGTTCCCGACGTTGCCGATCCTGTCGCATGTCGAGGTCGCCCGCAGCGCCGAGATTAGGGCGCTCGGAGCCATTTCGTGATCAGCGGCCTCACCGACAACGTGCTCGCCACGTTCATCGTGTTCTGCCGTATCGGTGCCTGCCTGATGCTGGTGCCCGGCTATTCCAGTACGAACATTCCGCCGCAGATCCGCCTGTTCATCGCGCTGGTCACGACATTCGCGCTGACGCCGATCCTGGTCTCCATTCTGAAGCCGCTCGTGGACGATGCGCCGCCGCTGACGCTGGCGCTCCTGATCGGCACCGAGCTGCTGGTCGGCAGCGTCATCGGCCTGGGTGGGCGCGTGTTCTTCCTCGCGCTCCAGACTATGGTCACCGTGATGGCAAGCGCGATCGGGCTCAGCAACATCCCGGGCACGCCGGTCGGCGAAACCGATCCGACGCCGGCCGCGGTGCCGTTGATCATGGCCTCCGTCACCACCCTGTTCTTCCTGACCGACCAGCACTGGCAGGTCCTGCGCGGGCTGATGAATTCCTACGACGTCTGGCAACCCGGCGAGAAGTTGAGCGGCGAGATCGCGCTGAACCAGCTCACGAGCCGTCTCACGGACGCGTTCGTGCTGACGCTGCGGATCACCAGCCCCTTCATCGTCTATTCCGTCATCGTCAATTTTTCGGTCGGTCTCCTGAACAAGCTGACACCGGCAATTCCGGTCTATTTCATCTCGGTGCCCTTCGTCCTGTTGGGTGGCCTCCTGCTGCTCTATCTCATCAGCGACGAGTTTCTGACGCAGTTCATGCTCGGCATGTCGTCGTGGCTGGCGGGATGACCGGCCATGACCTCGCGCGCGGACAAGCTCGGTCGGATCGTCTCGCTCGTGAAGCTTCAGCTTCGGCTGTCCGAATGGCAGCTCGCGCAATTGCGGCAGCAGGAGCAGACCATGCAGGATGAGCAGGCGTGGCTGGTGGGGACTCTGAACGAGGGCAAAGCGCCGGCGGGATCGTCGAGCGAGTCGATCGCGCGGCGCCTCAACAGGACGAGCGTCGGCGCACGCGCCGTGCGGGAGCGTGCCTCGATGCAGCTCGACAAGGTCCGCTCGGAGAACCGACGCGTAAAGCAGCTCGAGGAAGTTGCAAAGGTGGCGCTCGCCGACAAGCTTCGCGAAGTCGAGAAGCGCTCGCTCGAGGAAATGACGGGGACACATCCCGCCGTGCGCGACTTGACGCCGCGGCCAGCCAGCCGGAACAAGACATGATCGTGACAGCGACACCCGACCTCGTTCTCGACGTCCTGGACGCCGCCGATCCGGTGACGCAGCGCGCGGCGACTGCGAAGCTCGACGCGCTGAAATCGTCGGACGCCGATTTCGCGGCCGCGATGGACGCCGAGGTCAGCAAGGCCGCCGCGGCAGCTGATCAATCCGCCGCAAAGGTGACGGAGGCCCAATCGGGGGTGGTGAACGGGCCGCCGGTGCAGGTGATCAAGAAGCCGGCCGCGGACGACGTGTATCGCAAGTTCGAGGCGTTCATCCTCCAGACCTTCGTCGAGACGATGTTGCCGAAGAATTCGGAGGAACTGTTCGGCAAGGGCACCGCCGGTGGCGTCTGGAAATCGATGCTGGCCGAGCAACTCGGCAGCCAGCTTGCGAAGGGCAATGGGATCGGAATTGCCAAGCAGCTTGCGGCTGGGCATTCGGCGGGCCCGGACGTGACGGGGAAGGCCGGGTGATGGATCTGGACATGGGTGACGACAGTTGAGGGGTGAATTCGCGATGCAGGTAGTACAAGGCGCGGCGGCTCCGGTGATGGAGCAGCCGGCGGTGGAGCGACAGGTCTTCGAACAACAGGTCTTGGAGCTACAGCTCTTGGACACCGAGGTGATGACGGAGGCCGCGCCGGGCGATGCTCTGTTGCCCGCGCTCCTGACGAATGTCGGCAGCGACATGACGTCCGACGGCGCTGAAACAGCAAGGTTGGAGGCGACGCGTATCGACGAGGTCCGTGGCCTGTTGGCCGCGATTCGTCGGCTCGAGACTATCGTCGAGGAGGAAACCGCCGCGCTCGCGACCGGACAGAAGATCGATTTCGACGAGTTCAGCATGCGGAAGAGCCGGAGCATGCTGGAGTTCGTCCGCCTGATGCGGGCGCGGATGCATCTCGGCGGCGAAACCGAGATTACCGAGGAGATCCAGCGGCTGCGCGAGAAGCTCGAGCGAAACCGCTCGATCCTCGAAATGCACTACGACGCCGTACGTGAGGTCGCGTCCATCATCGTCAGGGCGATCAAGGAGGCCGACTCGGACGGCACCTATACCGGCCGCACAGCGCAGGACGGAAAATGATAAGACTGGTTCTGGCCGGGCTCTGGGTATGCATCCTCACCGCGGGCACGAGCTATGGCGTGGCCTATTGGAAGGAAAACGGCAGCCTGTTGCCCGCGAAGGACGAATATCTCGACGGGCTACAGTATCAGAAGACGCGAGTGCTGAGCGTGCCCATGGTCGAGAACGGTGCTGTGCAGGGCTACATCGTCGCGCGCTTCGTCTACACCGTGGAGGCGCGGACCATGCACCAGCTCGCCGTTCCGCCCGAGCCGTTCGTCGTGGACGAGGCCTTCCGCAGGATCTATGCGGATGAGCGCCTCGATTTCAGGAAGCTCGCCCGCTACGACCTCTCCGTCCTCACCGCGGCGATCAAGCAGCGCGTCAACGAGCGGATGCAGGCCGACATTGTCCAGGACGTTCTGGTCGAGGACTTCAACTACGTCGCCAGGGAAGAATTCCAGCAGAAGCCGTAACGCGCCGGGCTGCGAAGCCGCGCCGGCGTCGCGACGTTTCTGCCGCTGAAAGCAAACCGGCCTCTGCGGGATATCCCCGCAGAGGCCGGTGGTCGTTTGTGAGCCGCGCTTGGGCGCGTCAGTTGCCGGCCGGGTACGCCGCCGGGGCGGCATGTGCCCAATTCAGGAGGATGCCGATTTCGTTGAGATCCTGCATCGGCTCGTCGATGGTCTCGCCGGCCGGGATGTTGAGCCGGTATCCGACGTAGCGCCGTGCCACGATCGCGTCGAAGCCGAGGCGGTCACGCAGCTTCTTGCGCAGCTTGCTGACGTGGCTCTCGATCACGCTCTCGTCGAACGTGGATTCGAAGATGCCGTAGACCGCGTTGAAGATCTGCGTCTTGGTGATCCACTTGCCGTGGTTGCTGACCATGTATTCAAGGATGCGCAGTTCGCGGCGGGGCAGGGTGAGCGCGTGGCCCGCGATCTCGGGGTCACGTCCGTTGAAGAAGACCTGGATCCTGGTCTCACAGGGCTTCGGCAACTCGCCAACCCTGCGGCGTGCGATCGCGGCGGTCCGCGCAAGGATCTCGCGAAGATGGATCGGCACGTGAACCACGTCGTCCACGCCGGATTCGAACAGCTCCAACGTGTTCTTGAGCATCTTCTGGCCGCTCATGGCGATGATGGGAGCCGTGGACCGCTTGCGCATCGCCCGTGGCAGGCTTCCGCGGGCGTCGCAGTCCCCCAGAAGGAAGGCATCGACGGCTGCCAGATCCAATTCATTTGCGGATTGCAGCCAGTCCCAGAATTCTTCGGAGGAGAATCCGATCGACGATACGCCCTCGCGAACAAGTCCTCCTACATAGCTGTTCGTGACGCTCTCGCGATCATCAACGATAATATACATCAGTCCTTCGCCCCTGTTTCGCACTTGCAGCGGCCGGGAGGTTCTTGTGATGCCCCGGCTCGGCAGCCATGCTGTTTGACGATATTTCCCTCCCGCGAACCGTTGTTATGGTTTCGATATTCGCGGGCAGCCCTACGCCTTCAGTGCCTGCGTGAGCAGGCCTGCTACATCGAACTCGATACTGAACGCTTACTGCGTGAGGCTCGGCGGGTGTGTTACGGATCACCTCGCGGAGCGGATTGAGACTTCGACCTAGAGCAGTTGCGGCAAGTTGCTTATCGCGTCCAAACGCTACTGAACTCAGTCGATCTCCTCGCCAACTGGCGAAATCACTTGATGAAGACCGTAACAATTGCCAATTTCCGATCAAGCACGCGGAACAAAGCTGTTGCTATGTGTGCTTGATGCTGTTGATTTGTTTCCGGTTGTTTCTTTGTATATAAAAGCCAACTAATTGATTTAGTTTTAAAACTAGTTTTGCGCTTTGGCGATTATAAAATTCAGCATGCCTATGTAATTACAGTTATTTTTTGTGGTGTCGCGGGGCGGCCGCAGTGAGAGAGTTTCAACTCCGGATTGATTCTCCTGGACGAGTATCCCGGTGCGACAATTCAACTCATGTATGGCGGCGAGAACTCCAGCTTGGCGAAATCTTGGCGCGTGTGTGTCTTTCGAGTCGCACTCTCGCCTCATGCATGACGCGTTGGAGTCGTTCGTCGCATCGTACGCGGCGAAAAGTTTTCGAGCGCACGTTTCAGGCAAGCTTCGCCAACTACCTTCGTTCGACAGATTGAAACGAACGGAGCATTTTCAGATGTTGTCCGATGGAAAAGCGCGTCCCGCCGAGACCGCGGATACGTCCGCGGCGGCGAAGCCGGCTCCGGAACTGCGCGACACGAAGCTCAACAATAATGCGCGAGCGGCCAGGCCCGCGACAGACACGAAGTCTGCGCCGGCGTCGAGCGACGAAGTTGCGGCTAAGGCAGCGCTCGAAGGATTAAAGCGTATTCGCGCCAAGGCGCGCCTCGACAAGATGGCGATACCGAAGCCTGTGCAAACGGTGATCAAGCCGGCGGTCATTGTCGCCAAGCCGCCGCCGCCGCGTCCGACATGGGTCGCGCCGCTCGCGACATTGGCGGTTGCCGCCATCCTTGTGATCTGCGCCTGCACCGGTGTCATTGCCTATCTCACCATGCAGCCGAGCCAGACCAATGTGGCCGCCAACGCCGAGATCAGGAATCTGCGCGACACGGTCGCGCAGCTGCGCAAGCAGTTGTCCGGCGTGTCCGAGAATCTCGATGGCTTGCGCACCGCGGTCGATCTCTCCAGCAAGGCGACCAGTGATCGTTTCGGTCGGTTTGCCGAGAATTTGGATCGGATCGAGCGCGTGAGCTCGTCCTCGACGGCGAAGCTCGACCGGCTCGCCCAGGCACAGGTCCAGGCGCCGACACCCTCCGCACAGCCGCTTTCGGCGTCGCCAGCGATGCCGATGATGGCCTCGGTCGCCGCGCCCGAGACCACGGGCTCGGTGTTTCCGGCTGAACGCAGCTCGGCACCGCGAAAGGTAGTCAAGGGCTGGTCGGTCCGCCAAGCATATGAGGGCATCGCGATCCTGCAGGGGCCGAACGGTGTCGTCGAAGCCGTGCTGGGGCAGCAGGTCCCGAATCTCGGTCGCATCGAGGAGATCAGGAGTGAGAACGGGCGTCTGGTGGTGGAAACCAGCGGCGGCGTCGTCTACTCAGCGCGCAAATGAGCGACGGACAGTTCTATTGGCGGTGATGCTCGAAGCTGGTGCATAGCAGGTCGATCTCGGCTTCCGCGATCGGTGCGCGAAACAGCCGGCAGGTGAACTCGACCGTCGTCTTGTTCTCGGAAGCAGTGCGGTCCTCCCGGAGGAAGATGCATCGCTTGCAGACATCGGTGTGGTGCCGCTGTTCGGCGGCGTCCGCCCGATTGAGCACGTGTCGCAAGGTGTCGCGAAAGCGGATCTTGCTGTCGTCATCGAGGACGGCGATGGCGTCGACCAGGCCATTGACGGGATCGCGGGCGAGGAACTTCTTGCCCTGCTGCGTTACGCTCAGCATGACCGAGCGCTTGTCCTTGGTAGAGCGCTTCCGCTCCAGATAGCCGAGCCGCTCGAGCTCGCCGATGATGAACGAGGCGGTGCCGCGCGTGGTGCCGACATAGCTCGCCAGCGCCGAAGGCGTCCTGGAGAACCTATTCGCACGTGACAGGAATCGCAGCGCCATCCACTCGCGATCGCGCATGCCATGCTTGGTGCCTTCGAACCACAGGATCCGCGCCGCCTGTCCCAACAATTCCATCGCTTCGCGAGCCAAATTCATTTTGATGCCAGATCGGGTAAAGCGGTAGCGCAATCGCTGGGGGCCAGAATGAAGCTGTCGAGCATTGCTTCGCTCGAAGCGGAAACACGTGCCGCGCTTGGAAGACGCTTCTCCGTTCTGGAGATGGAACATTCGGGAGTGGAACTAGAACGTCACACAGAAAGTTCGAGTAAATAGTACGGCTCAACTGATCTGAAAATTTCAGTCAAATGGCGCGAGCTCGCACCCAAATGTCGGGCGGTGTGCTGTGCCCGGGCAACATGATGTGTCGCTGCGGCCACGATCGGGCCGATTGTTGCCGGGAAACGTTTCGAATTGCGCGAAAGCGCACATTGCTTGCAACGCGTGATGGCGAGGCGGGCGCTGAGAGAACCGCCTCTTTCAGTTAATGGATGTTGCGACGCAATGCGGCCACGCGGTTAAATCGGGCATACGAACAGATCGGGGAATCCGAGAGTGTTCAGCATCAAGCGCGCAGCTCTGGCCGCCACCTTCGGCGGCACGGCACAGCTCGTGGTTACCTGGCTTCTCCACGTCACAGGCAATCCGTTGGCGCCGGCCGGTACCCGCTGCTTGCGGCGATCGTCGGACTTGTCGCGATGAGCCTGATGCTGGAGACAGCGCCGGTGAAACAGCGCCAGGGCAAATCCCGGACCGCGGGGAAGGCTCCCAGGCTGGTGATTTGCGTTTCGCCGGCAATTGTTGGCGAATGCGTCGCCTGAAGGTTCAGGGCTAGGCATCAGGAAGGATCAACCGATGAGTATCGAAACCACTATCACGTCCGACGTTGTAGGGCTGATCAAGCCGCCCCCGGTGTCGCGCCGCGGATTCATGAGCGCCACCGCGGCCGTTGCCGCCGGCTACACGCTTGCGGCAGGTCCCGTCCGCGCCGAGGTGATCACGACGGACACGAACGGCCTCCAGGCCGGAGATGCCAAGATCAAGGTCGGCTCCGAGGAGATGCCGGCCTATTTCGCCCGGCCCGCCGGCAACACCAAGGCGCCGGTGATCATCGTGGCGATGGAGATTTTCGGCTTGCACGAATACATCAAGGACGTGACGCGGCGCCTCGCCAAGCTCGGCGCCTTCGCGGTTGCGCCCGACTATTACTTCCGCAAGGGCACCGATCTGACCAAGATCACCGAGATCAAGGATTTGCTGCCGATCGTTAACTCCAAGCCGGACGCCGAGCTGCTGTCGGATCTCGACGCGACGGTGGCCTGGGCGGGATCGCAGGGCGGCGATACCGCGAAGCTCGGCATCATCGGCTTCTGCCGCGGCGGCCGCACCGTGTGGGAATATGCGGCTCACAGCGGGACGCTCAAGGCCGGTGTCGCCTTCTACGGTCCGCCGGTTGATCCGGCCAATCCGCTGTGGCCGAAGAGCCCGTTGCAGCTCGCGCCCGAGATGAAGGCGCCGGTGCTCGGCCTCTATGGCGGCGCCGATACCGGCATTCCCGTCGCCCAGGTCGAGCAGCTCAAGGCGGCGCTCGAGCAGAACAAGAAGATGGCCGAATTCAAGATCTATCCGGAGGCGCCGCACGGCTTCCATGCCGACTACCGCGGCAGCTACCGCAAGGATGCGGCGGAAGATGCCTGGACGCAGGCGCAGGCCTGGTTCAAGAAGTATGGCGTTTTGAGCTGACGCCACATCAGAAAGGGCGGCCTGATCGGCCGCCCTTTCTGTTTCAGCGCGCCGATCTCACTTCACCATCGCGCCATAGACGATGTCCTGAACCTGCTCGCGATAATATTTCCGGAGTTCGCCCGGTGCCGCCGTTCCCACCACCACGACAAGCCGCTCCTTCGGATCGCAGAAGAACTGCGTTCCATAAGCACCATTCCAGGTGAACTCGCCGGGATTGCCGGGAACCGACGACAGCCCCTCGTTGGTGCGGACCGCGACCGCGAGACCAAAGCCGAAGCCGGCACGGTGCGGCTCGACGTTGGCCACGTTGTTCTTGATCTCGGGGCCGAGATGGTTGCTCGTCATGTGATGCACGGTCTTGGGGGAGAGGATGCGCTGCCCGTCGAGTTCGCCGCCGTTGAGCAGCATCTGGCCGAAGCGGATGTAGTCACCGACCGTCGCGAACGAGCAGGCGCCGCCGCAATCGAACTTGGTCGGGGTATCGAGCAGCTTGATGGCCTGTGGTTTCCCCGTGAGCGGATCGTTCGCAAACGGCCGGGCGAGGCGAGGGCGCTGCGCATCCGTGGGATGGAAGGTTGCGTCCTTCATGCCGAGCGGCTGCCAGACATTGGTGGCGAGATAGTCGCCGAGCCGCTGCTCGCTGACTTTTTCCACCACTGCGCCAAGCACGTCGATCGAAAAACCGTATTCGAATTCGGTCGAGGGCTGATGCACCAGCGGCAACTTGGTGATGTGCTCGATGAAGGCCTGCGTGTCACCCTCGACGGCCGGTGCGGTGCCCTCGGGATATTCTCGCGCCAGAACGCTGGAGCTGTCCGGGCGACCGCCATACATCAGGCCGGACGTGTGTCGATAGAGATCGTGGATGAAGATCGGCGAGGCCTGCGGTTCGAGCTTCAATGAACCATCGGCCTGCTGAACGCCAACCTTCATGTCGGCAAAGCCGGGATAGTAATCGGACAGCTTGGCCTGGAGCGGCAGCCGCCCTTGCTCCATCAGCGTCAGGCTGGCGACCGCTGCCATCGGCTTGGTCATCGAGGCCAGCGCGAACATCGCGTCAACAGGCATCGGCGTGCCCTTGTCCGGATCGAGCATGCCATACGCCTTGTAATGCACGAGCTTGCCGTCTCGCGCGATGGCGATGACTGCGCCTGGCACGCGCTTGGTGGCGATCTCGCGGGCAAAGAAATCGTCGAGCCGTGCAAGACCCTGCTTCGAGAAGCCGACATCGTCGGGATTGGCTTCGGGCAGCGGCGCGGCGCCTGCTGCACCGAAGGTGATGACGGCAGCCGCCGCCGCGATCATGGCGATCGTCTTGTTCATTGGATCCTCCCAGGCTGCGAGCTCGTTGTGCAAGTGGCCCGCTCAACGTCCAGATCACGACCGCGCCACAGCGAAGTCAAGCGCGGGCAGGGCATGTCTGGGACGCGTCGGTAATACCCGAACCCTATCGTCCGTCTCCGGCGCGCCATAGCGCGTCGAGGCCGTGCCGATAGGTCGGGTAGGCAAGCGTGACGCCGAGATCGCGCTTCAGCTTCACGTTGGAGACACGGGCGCTACTGGAATAGAAGCTGCGCGCCATCGCCGACATCTCGGCGGTCGCGAACGCTTCTTCGGCCGGCGGTGCAATGCCCATGAGCTGCGCGGCATAGGTGATCACGTCCTGCGGTGCCGCGGGCTCGTCGTCGCAGAGGTTCCAGGTGCCGCCGTCCTGATGGTGAACTGCGGCCATGATCGCGCTTGCGATGTCGTCGACATGGATGCGGTTGAAGACCTGGCCCGGCTTGATGATGCGCCGGGCCGTGCCCGCGCGCAGCGTCACCAGCGCGTTGCGGCCGGGGCCGTAGATGCCGGCAAGCCGCAGGATCGCGACATTGCCGCGTGCCGTGTCCGTCCAGGCTTGCTCCGCCGCGACCCGCATGCGCGCGCGGTCGAGGGTCGCTTGCGGCGGCGCGCTCTCGTCCACCCATCCGCCGGCATGATCGCCGTACACGCCGATGGTGGAGAGATAGACGACCTTGCGGCGGCCCGCCGCCAGCGCACCGTCAAACGCCGCGATGGCGGGATCGCCGCTGCGGCCGGGCGGGATCGATATGAGGAGGACGTCGGCATCGCTGATGCGGTTGACCGTCTCGTCAGCCGGACGGCTGCCGGAGAAGGCATGCAGCTCGATGCCGGCGAGATCATCCCGCTTTGCGGGATCGCGCACCGTGGCTGCGACATGCGCGAAGCTGCCGCCAAATCTGCCGACGAAGTGCCGGGCGCTATAGCCGAGGCCAAGAATGAAGAGCCGCATGCGTCTCCCGTGGAGGTCGGAGTTCCCGTTCGCGCTGGCTGCGCGTTCCCGCTCATAAGAGATTTTTGGGTCGGGCAAAAGATATTGCGATTTTACTCGCCCGCCAGCGCAGGCGATGGTCGCTCGTCACGGGGGGCGTCGACCATGCAGGCGGAAGCGGCCACCAGAGCGCCATCTGGCGCGGCAGAGCTGATCCGGCGCGCGGCCGCGCTGATCTTCGATGTCGACGGCACCCTGGCCGAGACGGAGGAGCTGCATCGGCAGGCCTTCAATGAGGCCTTCACTCGCCACGGTCTCGACTGGCGGTGGGACCGTGCCCTCTACAAGGACCTGCTGCGGGTCACGGGCGGCAAGGAGCGCATTCGCGCCTATCATGGAACGCTGCGGATCGCGCGGCCATTGTCGGACGAGGATATCGCCGCGCTCCATCGCATCAAGACCGCACATTATGCCGAGCTGATCGAAACCGGCTGCTGCCCCTTACGGCCCGGCATAACGGATCTGCTCGCCGCTGCGAAGGCGCGCGGCCAGCGGCTTGCGATCGCGACCACGACCTCGCACGGCAATATCGATGCGCTGCTGTCGCGGGCGCTGGGGACGCGCTGGGCTGCGGATTTTGACGCGATCGTTGCGGGAGATGATGTGCGGCACAAGAAGCCCGCGCCGGACGTCTATCTCGAGATCCTGGCGCGGCTGAAGCTGGACGCATCCGACTGCGTCGCGATTGAGGATTCCGCCAACGGGCTGATTGCGGCCGCGCGGGCCAACGTTCCCGTGCTCATCACGCGCAGCATGTTCTTTGGGGATGATGACTTCAGCGCGGCGCGGGTCGTACTGGACGATTTGTCGGAGCTCGCCGGCCAACAATAAACTGAAAAACAACCCCATGCACCGTAGAACACGGCGGCGGGGCTGCCACGTTCAGTGCACCCGGTGGCTCGTTCTATCGTCCTCGGCCTGCTCGACTATCTGGGCGATCGGGCTCGACTGGTGATGCACGAGGCGCCACTCGTCGCCGACGCGGCGGAAATGGTTGGCCGCGGCCAAAGCGGTGCCATCAACGATCTCGATGCAGAGCACGCGCGCGCTGTCGCCGTCGACGATCGCCTGCGGCTCGGCGCAGACGATCTGCGGCCGCTCCGGATTTTGCAGGATGTCGCGCCAGCTGCCGATCACGGTGGCGTGGCCGACGATCGCCGGCCAGCCGGGATGGATGCAGGAAATGGCGTCGTCATCCGCCCACATCTGCTTCATGCCGTCAAAATCGCCCGTCGAAAAGGCGGCGTAGAAGGCCGCGTTCGCGGCGATGACCTTGCTGTCCTTTGTCATGACTCTCGGGTGCGGCAATGACAGGCAAAAATCAAGCGCGACTTGCGTCGACTTTGACCGCAGTGCAGCATTGCCCGCTTTATAGTCACGCGGAGGTGTGTGTCTCTACCGCCCGCCACGCGCCGTCACCGTGTCGCGGCCAAATCAACAAGCCGTCCCGAAATATTCCACTTTACCGAAATTCGGATTTGTCGCATGCGTCGTTCATCCTGATCCGGCGCAAAGGGGCGGTCGTACGTCGTCACGAGCCGCGGATCGGATGCGGTGGACGCTGAGCGGCGCCGTCGCGGACGTGAGTTGCAGGGCGGGCGGTGGATTGAGCCGAGCCTCGTGAGCGCCTCGCAAGCCCCTTTTGCCGAAAAGCCCTGGGGCCAAGCGGGAAGCTTGCGTACGGCAAAGCCGTGCGGTCCTGTCGTCAAGCTATTTACCGCGCTCGAGGAAAACTCAAAAAACCTTGTAAAATTAATGGGTTATGTGACTTTCGGTCCGCGTCGGGCGGCTGGCTGCAGCCTGCGCTGCCCGTCGTGACGCTGACTAATGGCGAAGTTACAAAATTTTCCCTATTTTTTGGTTGTTAACAATGGCCGCGTGCGTGATCTTGATCATCGTGTTCCGCCTTTCTTAGGAGGAGCTTATGCCGCGGGTCGTGCATGTTGTCGGCGGCGATGCGTCGTTCCAGACAGCGACGGAATATCTTCTAAAGCAAGCGGGCTACGCAGTCGCGACCTATCCTTCGGCCCAGTATTTTCTGGATCATTTGCCGAACGACAGTGTGAGGGGCTGCATCCTCCTCAAGGTCAGGATGCCGGGGCTGAGCGGTCCGGAATTGCAAGAGCGCCTCAGAGAGCGCGGTTCGGCGCTGCCGATCATATTCTTCAGTCGTTATCTCGATATTCCAGCCACAGTGCGGACCATCAAGGCGGGTGCGTTGGACTTTCTAATCAAGCCCATACCATCGGACCAGCTTCTTCAAGCAGTGGGACAGGGCATTGCGCGTTTTGAAGCGACGCGCGCGCTGAATGCCGTTCGCTCTCGTATCGCAACGTTGACGACGCGCGAACGTGAGGTCTTCGAACTTGTCGTTCGCGGCCAAACCCACAAGCAGATAGCCAGCGCGTTGGGCGTGACCGCGCGCACGGTCACGGCCCATCGCCACGGGGTGATGGAGAAAATGCGGGTCCAGTCTCTGGCAGAATTGGTCTCCTTTGCCGAGCGGCTCGGCGTTATGTCAGGGCGGGCGCGTTCGGGTAGGGCGCAGAAGAACCTCCAAAGCGGCCCCCCTGTTGATGGCTCGCACATGTAGGACCGCTTCGATCTGGATCAGTGCCGCTCGAAAGGGCCGGGCCCTGGATTTGGCGATATGCACTGAAAGCCGACGACGTGAGGGTAACGCAAAGCCCATTGTTTTAAAGGGCTTTGCTGCTTTCAGGACCTTTCACCGTCCTTCAAAACATAGCCGTGTGGTCCTGGCCGTCGTCGTATGGTCAAGCCTCGCGGAGGCGCGGGGAGCGACCGGGCAAGCCGCTTCGTCAATTCGCGAAGCGACGGAGGCAAGCACGAACTCGTGTCCGGGGAGAGCACGTTAAGCCGTCAAATCACTGCGCAGGAAGAATATTGGTAGGAATAGTCTAGATGGATCAACGTTGTGCGGCTCGTAAGTCCTCGTTTGTGTCCCGATTAGCTTTTTCCGACTAGGCCGCTTTGACTAATTGACGCCTGGCAGGATCTCGACGGAGAGTTCTTGCCCGTCGCCAGCCTTGTTCACGGCGTTGATCCAGCAAGCCCCCAGCCCCACTGGATCGGCGATGAAGGGCTGTCGGCGGGACCTTGAGGATGAGACCGGATGACCAGGACCCTGCTCGCCCCGCTGACACGTGCGATGATGACCGGCGCAGCCTCGGCGCAGTCGCGCATGTTCTAAACTCGTCCGGCAAGCACACCGTCAGCGCGGCTCCTAGTCTGCCAGCAAACATTACCAAAAAGGGTGCGGCCCCAGTCTGGGGAGACTGAGGCCGCGGGGTCTGGGGGGACCTTGGAGGTACCGCGATGGGCTTGGTACCTCGGCGATCTAAGCTCAAGGGCCAAGCTATGGACAGTTGTCCTGAAGTACACTGTCCCGTGCTTTTGATTTCTGAGTTATGACGCCCCCGCAAAAAATCACATTCGGCGAGATGCGCGAATCCGGCGTGCGCGATGAGCTGATCTGTTGCCGCGTCGTGGGTGCTGCCCGCTGTTGTCGTCGTTGGTCGTGATGATGCGATGCCGTGATGCCGCGCCCTGTCCGCGCCGTGACGCTGGCGCGCGATCACGCTAGCAGGCTGCGACGTGCTCGACGTGATGCGCGGCTGCGATGGTGATGCGGTGGCGCTTGCAAATCGTTCTAATAAAATTGGCCATTTAACTGTAAAACGGGTTCCCGATTTCCGAGACAATTGCAGAGCGATATTGTCGGCGCGGCATCACGTCGTTCCTCAAAGTACCAAAGCCAGCGCGGCAACGGACAGAGGGTCGCACATGAACAAACATTCCACCGACGGCTTGCTGTTTTTTGAAGGCCGAGACTTGCCCATTGTCGCCTACGGGGTTAGCCGGACGCACGCCCGAGTGCATGCAGATGGACTCGGGCTTCTTCCGATAAACTTCTACATCACGTTCGACAGATTTCATACGGTCGGCAAATGTCGGCTCGTGTGGAGGTGGCGGGACGATATTGGGGTCGTTTTCGAAAGATGGCTTGATGTCCGCCAACGTATCGCGCGTGATCAAGCAGGCGCTGGTGAGGCCGGTGATCACCGGCACAGATAGCTGCTCGTCTTGCGCGCATCGTGGCGGAGTCGGTGATGCGGTTATGGTGCGAGCCGCTGCCCGTGCTGCCGGTTCGCGCTGCCTGCGGATCTCGATAGCAATCTTGTTTTTGCTCTTTTCAAGAATGGCAACGGCAGGCTCGCTGGAAGATGCTAACTCAGCTTACGATAAAGGGGACTTTGGCATTGCGCGTAGTCTCTATACTGAATTGGCCGTTCAGGGTGACCGCACCGCACAGTTCAAACTTGGTGAGATATACGACGAAGGCAAGGGCGTCGCAAAGGACGGCCACGAGGCAGTCCGGTGGTATGTCGTCGCATCGAGCCAAGGCGCTGCGGACGCGGCCTTCAATCTGGGTCGCCTGTATCACGATGGTCGTGGCGTTCCGCAGAATTTCGCACGAGCAAGAGAATGGTATTTGATCGCGACCAGGGGTGGAGTGATCAAAGCGGCAACGAACCTTGGCTTCATGAATGCGTCGGGCGAGGGTGAACGACCTGACTACAAACAGGCTATCAAGTGGTTTGTCTTCGCGGCCCAACGCGGTGACAACCTAGCAAAATTCAATCTCGGGACGATGTACCTCAACGGCCAAGGCGTACCAAGAGATTTAGTCCGGGCACACATGTGGTATAATTTAGCAGCCGCGCACGGCGATCCGGAGGCAATTATGAAAAGAGACGCTGTTGCTCATCGCATGACCGCCAATCAAATAAAAAAAGCGCAGGAGATGGCCAACGAAAGACAGATGTACGTTCCATGAAGGCCGCTATGCCGCCATAGCAAGCAAGTTTTGAGCGCAGCGACATGACGCGACATGTCGATGCTCTCTCAACCTCTGAGCCTTTGGTCGCGCTGGCGAAGGCATGTGGCCACTGGTGATATGACATTGTGCGTCATGCCGATGACCTCATCTTCGGCTTCGAGCACCATAGGCCAAAGGCGTCGCACCGCTCAGTACGGATAGTACCCCGGGCAAACCCAGTTACCGTAGGCGTCGTAACCGCAGCCGCCGCGGTAATAGGCTCCCGCCGCGGCGGCGCCGACCGCAGCGGCGCCCACCGCCGCCGCACCGACACCGTACCGGTAGCCGCGGTAGGCCCCGTAGCCCCGATAGCCATAGCGCCCACCGCGCACAGCGACAGCGCCGCCCCGGTATCCTCGAACCGCGACCGCGCCACCTCGGGCTCCCCGAACTGCGACTGCGCCGCCGCGGTAACCTCCCGCTCGCACGCCGCCGCGGGCGAACGCGTCGTCGGAATGGAAGGTGACCAGCAGCATGGCTGCGGCAGCCGAAGCGATGAGAACTCGACGCAACATGGGCGTCCTCCTTCTTCGAGAGAGGATAGCCGCGGATACCTGCGCATGGCGGCAAACGCGGATCGGTCCCGAAGCCTCTCGCACGGGAGCTTCGCGTTCTTGACCTAGATCAAACCTCCCGTTCATCCAGATGAACGACGGCTCCATCACCCGCTCCAGTCACGCTGATGCTGCAACCGGAGCATGCTACGCGACGCAACAGGAACGAATACGATGCCTGAGACTGTCGCTATTGATCGCCCGTCCGTTGCCAAGCCTGGCGCTCGACCGCGATCCAGAAAGCCCGCGATCGTCAGCGCGTCGGCATTAGCGCAGATGGTAGCGCGCGGGGAAAATAAGGAAGAGATCGCGAGCGCGGCGTGATCGCAGGAGAAGGGAGCTTGCGATAGCCGCGCTCATGTTCTCGCTCGTTAAGACGGGGTTGGCTCACATACCACTACCACCACCGCCGCCACCACCACCGCCACCGCCAGCTGCTCTGGAATTTTCATATGTATAATCTTTGGGTGCACTGGGCGGGTAGCTGGAGGCTGCTGGATAGCCGGTCTTCACGTCCTTGGTGTGCACCACACGCCACGGAGCGTAGCCGGTGACCACCTGAGGCCGCTTCTTGAAAACCTTATGCTGCTGGTCTGGTACCTTGCTTGATACATTTTTGGCAAGCACGGCCGGGGCGGCGGCGATAAGGGCCGCGGCGGAAAGTGCGATTATCATTGTCTTCACTTTTCGGGCCTCCTTCTTTGGATGGCATCGAGGTGGCTCATCGCGCATTCCAGCGAGATGGCCGATCCATCAGGCTCCCCCTGACTTCAACACCGAATAAGCCGAAGTCCTCCTTCGCAATCTCAAAAGTGTCACCCTGCGGTCGCCCTGCCAAAGTCCAACATCATGGCCGCTAGAAAGATTGGCCGCTCGCCGTTTCGCATCGTCGTCATCAGCGCAAGTCAGATCGATGGCCGTCCAAACGTGCCCATTCTCGATCAAGTACGCGCGATAAGGAGGTATGACGGTTCCCCGTGTGAGCGTAGTCCTCACAACGAAAGCCAGTGGCGAGGGGTTCCCGTCGGGCCTCTTTCTTGCGGGTGCCAGCCGGCGCCGGCCTTCCCTGCGCCTTTGTTTGCAGAGGGCGTGCAGCGGAGGGCAAAACTCGGGCGAAATGCGCCGCGAGGAGGCGAGGGTGTGTCTGGTGTTTGAAAGTCGAATGCGAGTGATGGTATCCGGATTCGGGCCCCGGACGCAGCGCAGCGCTCCTTCAGCGCGCGCTGCAGAGCCGGGGTCCATCTGACCGCGTGCCGTGTGGCCTTCTGGGGCCCGGCTCTGCGCAGCAGCGTTGCACGCTGCGGCGCGTCCGGGACACGAGCGAGCGCGCAGTCGCCCGGCTCATCCCGTCGCCGCCAGCCACGCCAAAATCATCTCCACGATCTGCGTCCTGCTCCTCGCCAGCACCTTGGGCTCGCTGAGGTCGCGGTCGAACAGGGCGCCGAAGGTATGGCGGTTGGCGACGCGGAAGAAGCAGTAGGAGGAGATGGCGAGATGCAAATCGATGGCGTCGACGTCGTCGCGGAAGGCGCCTTCAGTGCGGCCGCGCTTGAGGATGCCGTCCAGTGTTGCGATCACGCTGGCGTTGAGCTGGCGCAGTTGCAAATTCTGCTTCAGGTGCTTGCCGTGGTGGATGTTCTCGATGCTGACGAGGCGAATGAAGTTCGGATTGCGCTCGTCATGATCGAAGGTCGCCTCGATCAGCCGGCGCAATCCCTCGCGCGCGTCGCAGCTTCCGATATCGAGCTGGTCCTCCAGCGCGCGGATGCTGCGATAGGCCTCTTCCAGCACCGCGAGGTAGAGCTGCTCCTTACCGCCGAAATAATAATAGATCATCCGCTTTGAGGTGCGCGTCCGCGCCGCGATCGCATCGACGCGGGCGCCGGAATAGCCTTCCGAGGCGAATTCGGCCATCGCCACTTCGAGGATGTCGCGCTTGGTGCGCTCGGGGTCGTTGGTGCGCTTCGATGGGGGCGGCATGCGCTTGAGCATCACAATTTCTCCCGCCAGTTTCTATGGATCACCTTGAAGGTGAAGGCAAATTTGCCGATCTCAGCGCCGTTTCGGGGCGATCTTGCATAAACGTACTAGTTCGTACATTGTGGGACCAAACCGATGTTGCGGCAACCAGAACAAAAACTCGCGAGGCGGACTGCCGACGCGAGCCGCACCGGCACACAGGGGGAGGAATTCCATGACGTTGACGTCAACCGCATCACTGCACGCGCCGTCCACCGCGGAAGCCACGCCGAACAAGCTGCCGAAGCGCGCCGCGCTGGTCAGCTTCGTGGGCAGCATGCTCGAATACTACGACTTCTTCATTTACGGCACCGCGGCCGCGCTGATCTTTCCAAGAGTGTTCTTCGCCAATGTCGATCCGTCGACCGGGACGCTGCTCGCGCTGCTCTCCTTCGGCATCGGCTACATCGCCCGGCCGGTCGGCGCCGTCATCCTCGGCCATTTCGGCGACCGCATCGGACGCAAGACGGTGCTCTTGTTCACGCTGGTGCTGATGGGCGGATCGACGCTCGCGATCGGCCTGTTGCCGGATGCCAAGACGATCGGCAACGCCGCGCCTGTTATCCTGACGTTGCTACGCTTGTTACAGGGCCTGTCGGCGGCGGGCGAGCAGAGCGGGGCGAACTCGCTGACGCTGGAGCATTCCGCCAACTCCAATCGCGCCTTCTTCACGAGCTGGACCCTGAGCGGCACGCAGGCCGGCGCGATCCTGGCGACGCTGGTGTTCATTCCCGTCGCCAGCATGCCCGAAGATCAATTGCTGAGCTGGGGCTGGCGCATTCCGTTCCTGCTTTCGGCGCTGGTGCTGCTGGTCGCCTATCTGGTGCGGCGGACCATGCCGGAAACGCCGGTGTTCGCCGACATCAAGGACAAGGCGCAAGTGGTGCGCTTCCCCGTCGTCGCGTTGCTGCGCGACTACTGGCCGGACGTGCTGCGCGTGATCGCCTGCGCGCTGATCGCAACCGTGAGCACGCTGACCGCGGTGTTTGCGCTCGGCTATGCCACGAGCAAATTCGGCGTGGCGCGTCCGACCATGCTGTGGGCCGGTGTGCTCGGCAACGTCACGGCGCTGGTCGCGCAGCCGCTATGGGCGTTGCTCGCCGACAAGATTGGCCGCAAGCCGGTGTTCATCGGCGGTGTGCTTGGCTGTGCCGTGCTGCTGTTCCCCTATTTCATGTTGGTGACGTCGGGCAGCACGCCTGCGATCTTCGCCGCCGCGATGATCCTGTACATCGTCTACTCTGCGCCGAACGCGATCTGGCCGTCGTTCTATGCAGAGATGTTCGAGGCGCGCGTGCGTTATTCCGGCACGGCAATCGGTACCCAACTCGGCTTCCTCGCCGCCGGCTTCACGCCACTGGTGAGCGCGAGCCTGGTCGGTGAGGGACCGAACGGCTGGATCCCGGTCGCGACCTTCGTCGCCGGCTGCTGTGTCGCTTCGGCCGCGGCCGCGGCAACCGCGCGCGAAACCCACAAGGTCGACATCGCCGATCTCGGCAAGCGGCGGCGTGCGTGAGCGAAAGACGGGGACACGATCGCATGCTGACCAACGCCGTTCCGACCACGCGCGGCCCCGTCATTGGGGCCGAGCAAGGGGCCGTCCGCGCCTTCAAGGGCGTGCCATTCGCGACCGCGCGGCGCTTTGCGAGGGCAACGCCGCCGCTCCCATGGACGGAGCCGCGCCAATGCACGGACTACGGTGCTTATGCGCCGCAGCCCGGGCACCTCGATCATGCGATTGAGGAGTCCTGTCTCAGCTTGAACATCTGGACGCCGGCAGGGATCGATCGCCCATTGCCGGTGTTGTTCTTCATCCACGGCGGCGCCTTCGTCACTGGCGGCGGCGCCGATTATGACGGCGCATTCCTCGCCGCGCACGGCCCGGCCGTCATCGTCACCATCAACTACCGGCTCGGGCCGCTCGGCTTCCTGCAACTGCATCGCCATGGCCTGGACGAGCCCAACAATCTCGCGATGTCGGATACGCTCGCCGCGCTCGACTGGGTGCATGCCAACATCGCCAATTTCGGCGGCGATCCGGATGCGGTGACGCTATCGGGCCAGTCTGCCGGCGCGTCGATGGTGATCGTGCTCGCGACCCTGCCGCAGGCGAAGGGCAAGTTCATCCGCGCGCTTGCGCTCAGTGCGCCCGGCCGCAACATCATGAGCGCCGATCATGCCGACGACGTCGCGCGCGGTGTGCTTGCCGAGCTTCAGCTTGAGCACGACGCCAGTGCGATCGCGTCCGTGCCGTTGCCGCAGCTCTTTGCGGCGGTCGAGAAAGTCGGCCGCAGGCTTGCGGACGAGACCGCGTCGGGCACAATATACGGCCCGGTGCTCGACGGCACAGTGATCGCGCGCGAGCCGCGCGACGTCTTTGCCGACGGAACCTTGCGCGATGTTCCGCTCTGGCTCGGTTCCTGCCGCGACGAGATGGTGATGTTCCTGAAGAGCACGCCGCCGGCCGCGATGATCCGCACCACCGAGTGGAACGTGCTTGCCGCATTCGGCGATGCCGGCTGGGAGCGGCTGTTAGCGTATTATCGCGCGACGGCGCGCCTCGACGAGGATCCGTACGAAGCGCTGCTGTCGGATGCGTTCTGGCATCGCCCGATGGCCGATCTCGCCCGGCAGCATGCAGCCGCCGGCGGAGCGGTGTGGCTGAGCCGGTTCGACCATCGCCCGGCGCTGGAGCCATTCCTGTCGCAGGGGCCGACCCACGGCGCCGACAATGCCTGCCTCTGGGCACATCTGCCCGAGTTCATCGATCGCCCGATCCTGAAGCGGAAGGGCGGGCCGATGACGCCGGCCGACATCGATGTGGCGGCGCGGTTTCAGACAAGCTTGCTGCGGTTCGTCACGACAGGTGTTCCGGATGTTGCGGAAGCCTGGCCGCGGTTCGAGCCCGGCAAGGAGCCGCTCGCAATCTTCGCGCAACCGTTCCATATTGTGCCTCTGAATGAAGGCGTGCGCTTTCGCCTGTGGGCGGAGCTGAGCGCAAGCCCCAACGACAAGAACAAAAGGAGGGAGGCCGTATGAGCATCTTGAACGGAAATGCTACGTGGTCCGCCTTGTCGATCGCTTCGCTCCTTGTGGTGCTGGCGGCTTCGTCAGCATCGGCGCAGATCGTCGCGGCGCCTGTTCCCGGAGATCCCGTCAGCATCGATAGCGGCGCCGTCTCCGGCAAGGTCCTGCCGTCGAACGTAAAGGCCTATTTCGGCATTCCCTTTGCCGCGCCGCCACTCGGTGATCTCCGTTGGCGCGCGCCGCAACAGGTCGAAGCGTGGAAAGGCGTCTATCATGCCGACCGGCTGGCGAGCGAATGCATCCAGGTCCTGCGCCGGCACAATCTCAATCATTATTTCGGCGAGGAAGCGACCAGCGAGAACTGCCTCTATCTGAACATCTGGGCGAGCGCGGATGCCAAACCGGGTGCGAAGCTGCCGGTCGTGGTCTGGATCTATGGCGGCGGTTTCACGCTCGGCTCCAGCGGCATGGCGATGTATGACGGCGAGAACGTCGCGAAGAGGGGCACGATTTTCGTCAGCTTCAATTACCGCGTCGGCATTTTGGGCAATCTCGCCCATCCCGAGCTGACCGCGGAATCGCAAAACCACGCTTCCGGCAATTACGGCCTGATGGATCAGGTCGCGGCGCTGCAATGGGTCAAGCGCAACATCGCGCAATTCGGCGGCGATCCCGACAATGTCACCATCACCGGGCAGTCGGCCGGCGCCATGTCGGTGTCGGCGCTGGAGGCGAGCCCGCTCGCGAAGGGCCTGTTCAATCGCGGCTTCGCGATGAGTCTGAGCATGTTCGACATCCGCTTCAAATTCCCGGCGCTGCCAGCCGCCGAGAAGATCGGCCTTGAGGTGCAGACGGCGCTCGGCGCGTCGTCGCTTGCCGAGATGCGGCAGGTCCAGGCCGACAAGATCCTGGCGATCCAGAAGGATTGCCAGCTCGGCTGCGCCGGCACCATCTCCGTCACGCCCGATATCGACGGCTACGTGCTGCCCGATACGGTCCCGAACATCTTTGCGGCCGGCAAGCAGAACGATGTTGCGACCGTGGCCGGCTTTACCAGCGACGAAAGCTCGAACGATTTGCGCACCGCCGGAACGCTCGACGCCTATGTCGCTGCCGCGCGAAAGCTCTATGGCGACCAGGCCGATCGCTTCCTCGCACTCTATCCCGCCAAGACCGACGGCGAGGCGAAAGCCATGGGCCTGCTCGCCGCACGCGAGGGGCTGGTCGAAATCGGCACGCGCAACTGGGCCATCGCACAAGCCAAGACCGGCAAGGCGCCGTTCTACATGTACATGTTCTCGCGCGTGCATCCCTTCGCACCCGGCGTCGAGTTCTTCGACAGCCCGCAGAAGATCGGCGCCTATCACACCTCCGACGTGCCTTACTGGTTCGGAACCCAGGATTCGTTCAACAAGTTCCGCACCACGCGGGTCTGGACCGAGTTCGACCGCGCGCTGTCCGAACGCATGATGGATACGCTCGTTGCCTTCGCGCGCACCGGCGATCCCCGCACGCCGGCGACGCAATGGCCGCAATGGAAGCAGGACGCGCAGACATATGTCGAGTTCGGCGACGAATCCGGCGTGCGCGAGGAGAATCGGGCGCGGCTCGAATTCCACACCCCTGCGAACGTCACGCCCTCCACGCCGCGGATCTCGCGGGACTAGCGCGGGCCCGACTTTCGATAAGACCGCTTCGGCAGTGATCTACGGACAGGCTTTCAACGCCGCCTTGTTCTGAACTCGAGAAAGTTCATCGCGCGCGGGTCCGCCCGTCGCGCGTCTACCAGTGCGCGCCTCGGCGCCTGCCTTGTCGAACAGCGGAAGACCAGACACCTCGGCGACGTCCCTTGAGAACGGGCGCATGTTGGTGCACTCGAACAGGATCGCGCCGGGGTTCTTGCAGCCTTCTACACCTATGCGAGCTGCGCCGGCCTGATCGGCCGCCGCACGCCTGGCGGCGCCACGATCGATAGCGACAGCACGTTCTGCCGCTACCTGCCGAACAGGCATGACGTGGCCGTGGTGCCGGGCAGCTGTTTCGGCCTTGCACCTTATTTCCGCCTGTCCTACGCCACCTCGGAACAAAACTTGCGCGAGGCCGTGATGCGCATCGCCAAAGCCTGCAGGGAGCCGTCATGACCATTCGCAATACCCGCACCGGGGGCCAGATCTTGATCGATCAGCTGGTCGCCCAAGGCGTCGACCGTGTCACCTGCGTGCCGGGCGAGAGCTATCTCGCCGCCCTCGATGCGCTGCACGACAGCCCGATCGACGTCATGATCTGCCGTGCCGAAGGCGGCGCTGCCATGATGGCGGAGGCCTATGGCAAGCTCACGGGACGTCCGGGCGTCTGCTTCGTCACCCGCGGCCCCGGCGCGACCAATGCCAGCCACGGCGTCCACATCGCGATGCAGGATTCGACGCCGATGATCCTGTTCGTCGGCCAGGTCGACACCGGCATGCGCGAGCGCGAGGCCTTCCAGGAGCTCGACTACAAGGCGGTGTTCGGCACCATGGCGAAATGGGCGGTCGAGATCGATCGCCCCGATCGTATTCCGGAGCTGGTGGCGCGCGCGTTCCGTGTCGCCATGCAGGGCCGACCAGGTCCCGTGGTGATCTCGCTGCCGGAGAACATGCTGACTGAAACCGCTGCGGTGGCTGATGCGATGCGGATCGAGCCGGCGGTAAGCTGGCCGGCGCCCGCCGATATCGAGCGCGTTGGCGCCATGCTTGCCAGTGCCAGGGCGCCGCTCGTCATCCTCGGGGGCTCGCGCTGGACGGATGAGGCAACCAAGCGCATTGCGCGCTTTGCCGAGCGGTTCGACCTGCCGGTCGCGACCTCGTTCCGCCGCGCCTCGCTGATCGACGCCGATCATTCGCACTATGCGGGCGATCTCGGCATCGGGCCGAGCCCGGGGCTGAAGGCGCGCATTGACGGCGCCGATGTCATTCTTCTCATCGGCGGCCGCATGTCGGAAATGCCGTCGTCGTCCTACACGCTGTTCGACATTCCGACGCCGCGGCAGAAGCTGATCCACGTTCATCCGGGCTCGGAAGAGCTCGGCCGCATCTACCAACCCGAGCTGGCGATCCAGGCGACGCCGGCCGCGTTTGCCGCTGCCGTCGAGACACTGAAGCCCACCGGGTCGGTTGCCTGGAAGGGCGAGGCCGCCAAGGCGCATGCCGATTATCTGGCCTGGACCGAGAAAGCGCGCGAACTGCCGGGCACGTTCCAGTATGGCCAGGTCATGACCTGGCTGCGCGACCGCCTGCCGAAGGACGCGATCGTCTGCAACGGCGCCGGCAATTATGCCGGCTGGATTCATCGCCATCACCGCTTCCACAGCTTTGCGGCCCAGCTCGCGCCGACCTCGGGTTCGATGGGTTATGGCGTGCCGGCGGCGGTGCTGGCAAAACGGCAATATCCGGATCGCGTCGTCGTCGCCTTCGCCGGTGACGGCTGCTTCCTGATGAACGGCCAGGAGTTCGCAACCGCCGTGCAGTACGATGCGCCGCTCGTCGTCATCGTCGTCGACAATTCGCAATACGGCACCATCCGCATGCACCAGGAGCGCGACTATCCCGGTCGCGTCGTCGGCACCCAGCTCAAAATCCTGACTTTGCGATGTATGCGAAAGCGTTCGGCGGCCATGGCGAGCGTGTCGAGCGCACCGAAGACTTCGCGCCGGCGTTCGAGCGTGCGCTCGCTTCGGGCAAGCCGTCGATCCTGCATTGCATCATCGATCCGCGCGCGATCTCGGTCGGCAAGGATTTCGTGCCCGCGAAGGCCTAGCCGATGGCTGAAGGCCGCCACGTCGCCATCATCGGAGCCGGCGCGGTCGGCGTGATCAGCGCCATCGAGGCGCTGCGCGAGGGTCATCGCGTCACGCTGATCGATCCTGGCGAACCCGGTGGCGAGCAGGCGGCGAGCTATGGCAATGCCGGCTGGCTGTCGTCGCATTCGGTGATCCCGCCGGCCGAGCCGGGCATCTGGAAGAAGGTGCCGGGCTATCTGATGGACCCGCTCGGGCCACTCGCGATCCGCTGGTCGTATCTGCCGAAGGCGTTGCCCTGGCTGATCAAATATCTGCTCTCGGGCTGGACCGAGGCGCGGGTCGAGAAAACGGCCTTCGCGCTGCGCGATCTCCTGAAGGACGCGCCACTGCTGCACAGGAAGCTCGCGGAAGAGGCGGGCGTGCCTGAGCTGGTCGAACGCAACGGCGTGATGCATGTGTTCCCGTCGCGCGGCAATTTCGACAACGATCTCGGCTGGCGGCTGCGCAAGCGCGTCGGCGTCGAATGGCTGGAGCTCAATGCCGACGAGATGCGTCAGCGCGAGCCGGAGCTGCATCCGCGCTATACGTTTGGCGTGGTGGTGGAGGAGGCCGGGCGCTGCCGCGATCCCGGTGCTTATGTCGCAGCGCTCGCCAATCATGCGCTGGCGAACGGCGCCAAGCTCGTGCATGCCAAGGCGATTGGCTTGAAGCTTTCCGGCAACAGGCTTGTGGCCGTTGTCACCGAGGCCGGCGAGATTCCCTGCGATGCTGCGGTGGTCGCGGCCGGTGCGCATTCAAAGCGGCTCACGGCATCCGTCGGCGATCCGCTGCCGCTCGAGACCGAACGCGGCTATCACGTCATGATCGAGCATCCGGAATCCGGTCCGCGCAGCTCGATGATGGCAGCCGATGCCAAGATGGTGGTGAACTGGACCGACAAGGGCCTGCGCGCCGCCGGCACGGTGGAGATTGCCGGCCTCGAGGCCGAGCCGAACTGGAAGCGCGCCGAGATTTTGCGCAACAATCTCCTCAGCATGTTCCCGAAGCTGCCGAAAGACATTCCGGCCTCGCGTATCAAAACCTGGTTCGGTCATCGGCCGAGCATGCCGGATGGCCGGCCCTGCATCGGCTATGCCCGCGCCTCGCGGGACATCGTCTACGCCTTCGGGCACGGTCATATCGGCCTGGTCGGCTCGGCGCGCACCGGCCGTCTCGTCGCCCAGCTCCTGAGCGGCAAAGAGCCGGAGATTCCGCTCGCGCCGTTTTCGCCCACTCGCTTCCTCTGAGATCGCACCATGACCTCGACCTCCCGCGGCGGCAAAGCCATCTATGGCGCGCCACTCGGCATCCTGATGCCGGAAGCGCGCTTTCCCCACATCACGGCGACATGCAGGCCGAGGTCGGATTGCCCGTCGACGACATCTATTCCATGATCACCTGGTTTCATGCTGGACTGCGTCCGCGCGCCTTTGTCTGAGTCCGTCGCAAAGCCCTGAACGAGCTGCTCGCGAGCGCGGTTTGCATTGCCATCGTCCACACAGCCCCGGTATATTGAACTGTGTTCGGGCATGAATGCAGCTGATGAAAAGCAACGTGGAACTGGCTTCCGATAGCATCGTCGATCGCGTCTATGAACAGCTCAAGGCGATGGCCGTGAGCTATGAGTTCAAGCCCGGCGAACGGCTCAACGAGGGCGAACTGGCAAAACGCCTCGGCGTCAGCCGCACGCCGCTGCGCGAAGCGCTCAATCGTCTCAACACCGAAGGTTTTCTGCGCTTCACGCCGGGTAAGGGCTTCTTCTGCCGCGAGCTCGACGCACACGAGATCTTCGATCTCTACGAATTGCGCAAGTCGATCGAGGTTGCCTCGATCCGCCTTGCCATCAAGCGCGCCAGGGACGAGGACATCGACGCTCTCTTGAAATTCCTCGAAGCCACCGGTCCCGATCCCGGCGAGCGGTCCTCGGTCGAACTCGTTGAGCTGGACGAGACCTTTCACGAGCGGCTGATGGCGATGTCGAACAATGCCGAGATGCTGCGCGTGCTGCGCAACGTCAACGCCCGCATTCGCTTCGTGCGCTGGATCGACATGGACAGCATCAACCGCTCCAACACCCAGGCCGAGCATCGCGCGGTCGTCGAAGGGTTGAAGGCGCGCGATGAGGCCGCTTGCGTCTCGGTGCTGGAAAAGCACATCGACCGGCGCCTCGATCGCATTACGTCGGCGATCAAGGAAGGCTACGCGCAGATTTATATGCCGGCGACGGCGAGGTCTGCGGCGGATTGACGTCTTTATCTCTCCCCGCAAGCGTGGCGAGGGAGAGTCGGCTCCGTCACTCGTGGCCGCGCAGCTATACAATCCCTCGATATCTGGTCGTGCCAGACGGTCAGGGCTTTCGCGCTCGAACATCGCTAGCGTGCCGGCCGAAACTCACGGAGACAAGCGGTGCACAGCCCACAATCGAATCTCGAAGCGCGTACGAGCGACGGCTGGCCGTCCGGGCTCTATCGCATCCTGAAAGCCGCCGACGTCAGGCAGATGTCGTACGTGCCGGATGCCGGCCACAGCCAGCTCATCCGCCTGTTCTCGGCCGACCGCGACGTCACCAGCAATGTGCTGACGACCGAGGAGGAGGGCATCGCTATCGCCGCGGGCGCCTGGCTCGGCGGGCAGCGCAGCGTCTTGCTGATGCAGTCGAGCGGGGTCGGCAATTGCATCAACATGCTGTCGCTGTCGGCGATCGGCCGCTTTCCGCTTCTGATGCTGGTGACGATGCGCGGCGAATGGGCCGAATTCAATCCCTGGCAGGTGCCGATGAGCCGGGCGACGCAGCCTTCGCTGGAGGCGATCGGCCTGAAAGTGATGCGCGCGGAGACGCCGGAAGACCTGGTCGAAACCGTCGAATCGGCGGCCGCGCTCGCCTACGAATCCGATCAGCAGGTGGCCGTGCTGATCGGACAACGCCTGATCGGCAAGAAGAAGTGGTGATGTCGATGTCCAATTCCTCCCAACTCGATCGCCGCGCCGCCGTCGCGGCGCTCCTCAGGAATCGCAAGGATACGCTGGTCGTCTCCGGTCTCGGCTCGCCCACCTACGACCTGCATTCCGTCGGCGACAACGACGGCAACTTCTATCTCTGGGGCGCGATGGGCGGTGCCGCGCT
This sequence comes from uncultured Alphaproteobacteria bacterium, assembly GCA_963819355.1. Classification (GTDB taxonomy): domain Bacteria; phylum Pseudomonadota; class Alphaproteobacteria; order Rhizobiales; family Xanthobacteraceae; genus Bradyrhizobium. The sequence goes on from CAWFVZ010000013.1 coordinate 186,283, forward strand.
GATCGGGCTCGGACTGGCGCAGGCCCAGCCTGGCAAGCGCGTGCTCGCCCTGACCGGTGATGGCGAACAGCTCATGGGCCTCGGCGGTCTCGCCACCATCGGCGTTGCGCGGCCGGGCAATCTCGACATCGTCGTGATCGACAACCAGCATTTTGGCGAGACCGGGATGCAGACGAGCCATACCGGGCGCGGCGTCGACCTCACGGCGATTGCCACGGCTTGCGGCTTTGCCGCGACCGGAACCTTGCGGACGATCGAGGAGGTGGAAGGCCTTGCGACGGAAATCGCCCAGCCGGCGCATGGGCCGGGGCTTTTTGTCATCAAGGTCTTGGCCGAAAATCCGCCGCGTTCGCTGCCCTCGCGCGATGCCGTCTTTATCAAGAACCGGTTCCGTGCTCATCTCGGCTTCGCGGCGGTGTGAGCCGGGTGTCTCACCCGGCGACAGCCTGCTGCCTAAGTAGCTATTCTGGAGTGAGCCCCATGAAACTATCCGGCAAGGTCGCCGTCATCACCGGCGCGGCGCGCGGCATCGGCAAGGCCTGCGCAAAGCGTTTCCTTGACGACGGTGTCAAGGTGGTTATCTCTGACGTCGATACGGATGAGCTCGAGAAGACGGTCAACGAGCTGGGGCGGCCCAAGGAGCTATACGCCGTGCCGTGCCATGTCGCACGGCGCGCGGACGTCGATCGTGCGATCGCGACCGCGGTTCGGGAGTTCGGCCGGCTCGACATCATGGTCAACAATGCCGGTGTCGCGCGCAACCGGGACATCCTGGAGATTTCCGAAGAGGAATTCGACGACGTCATCGCGATCAATTTGAAAGGCGCGTTCTTCGGCGTGCAGGCCGCGGCGAAGCAGATGATCGCGCAAGGCGGCGGCGGGGTCATCATCAACATGTCCTCGGTGAATGCACTGCTGGCGATCCCGACGCTTGCGACCTACGCCATCTCCAAGGGTGGCATGAAGCAGCTCACCTCGGTCGCCGCCGTCGCGCTCGCCCCGCACAACATCCGCGTCGTCGCGGTCGGGCCGGGCACGATTTTGACCGACATGGTGGCGTCATCCATCTACACCTCCGAGGATGCCCGCAAGACCGTGATGTCGCGCACGCCAGCCGGTCGCGGCGGCGAGCCGAGCGAGGTCGCTTCCGTCGTGGCGTTCCTCGCCAGCGACGATGCGTCCTACATCACCGGGCAGACCATCTATCCCGATGGCGGCCGCCTGATCCTGAACTACACGGTGCCGGTGAAGGAGAAGTAGGGGCGCGTCATTGTAAGCAGGGCGGGGACGAAGCAATCGCCACGTTTTCGATGTCGTCCCGGCGAAAGCCAGGACGATCCGGAACTACCGATCACTCTGCGGCAATGGTCGGGCGGCCCGGCGCGGTCCGGGGCCAACACGCGGACAGGTTGCAACCGTCTTCGCGATTGGCCATGATGTGCGCGAACAGTCTGGGGCATGGCATGACGGCAGCAACGGGGGTCTCCGGCGCGGCGGAGAGATCGACGACGGCGCATGTGGTGTGGGCGAGCGCGCTCGGCACCGCCATCGAGTGGTACGATTTTCTGATCTACGGCACGGCCGCCGCCCTCGTGCTCAACAAGCTGTTCTTCCCGAGCTTCGATCCCTTTGTCGGCACGCTGGCGGCGTTCTCGACCTATGCGGTCGGTTTCGTCGCGCGGCCGATCGGCGGCGCCATCATCGGGCATTATGGCGATCGGCTCGGGCGCAAGAAAATGCTGGTCGCGACCATGATCGCGATGGGGCTCGGCACCTTCCTGATCGGCTGCCTGCCGACCTACAGCCAGATCGGCGTCTGGGCGCCGATCCTGCTCATTATCCTGCGCTTCATCCAGGGCATCGGGCTCGGCGGCGAGTGGAGCGGCGCGGTGGTGATGGTGGCCGAGCACGCCGGCAACCGTCGCGGCTTCTACGGCAGCCTGGTGCAGATCGGCTTTCCCGTCGGCGTCGCCGCCTCTACCGGCATCTTCGGCCTGATGACACAGCTGCCCGAAGCGGACTTCCTGAGCTGGGGCTGGCGCGTGCCGTTCCTGATCAGCATTTTGCTCGTCGGCGTCGGCTTCATCGTGCGGCTCAAGCTCGCCGAGACGCCGCATTTCAAGGAGGTGGTGGAGCGCAAGGAAGTGCTGGCGCAGCCGGTGTGGGAAGTGATCCGCCGTGATTGGCGCAGCTTTTTGCTGGCGATCGGCATCACGGTCTCTGAAGTCGGGCTCGCTTACCTGCTCACCGTCTTCACCGTGGTCTATGCCACCACCAAGCTCGGCCTGCCGCGCCAGGTGATCCTCGATGCGGTGGTCTATGCCGCGGTCGTCGAATTCGCGACACTGCCGCTCGCCGGCTGGCTGTCGGACATCTTTGGCCGCAAGGCGCTGTATCTCGCCGGCGGCGTGTTCTCGGTGGCGCTGGCGTTTCCGCTGTTCTGGTTCCTCGACACCAGGGAGCCGGTGCTGATCACGCTCGCGCTCGTCGTGACGATGACGCTGACGCATGCACTGCTGTTCGGGCCGAAGGCGGCGTTCATGCCGGAATTGTTTCGAACCCAGGTGCGCTACAGCGGCGCGTCGCTCGGCGCCAATGTCGCGGCTGCTTTGAGCGGCGGCTTCTCGCCGCTGATTGCGACTGCGCTGCTCGCGTGGGCCGGCTCTTACTGGCCCGTGTCGCTCTACATCATTGGGCTCTCGATCATCACGATCGTCGCAACGCTGATAGCGCCGGAGACGGCGCGCGAGACGTTGAGGTCGTGAGCGCTTTCACCGGCAAGCGGGATTTTCCGCGGCCGGAAATACCAGGAAGGTGATCGTTGTCGGCGCAAGCCGGATCGGTCCTGCGGGTGTCGCGCGCGCGCTGAGCCGCGGCAGCTCGTCATCGGCGGTCAGCGCGAGTGCCTCGCCGTTCAACTGCACGGTCGCAGTTTGCAACCGCGCTCCATGCAGTGTGTATCGCTGGGCGGGGCCTGAGAGTGTGAGCACGTGTGACACGCGCTGCGACGTGTTGATCGCGAGCACGGACACAGCGCCTCGCACGCCCGGATGGCAATGCGCGTAGAGATGGAGATCGGGTGCGGCAACTATGTTCGCGTCGAGCACGATCGCTCCCATCAGCCGGTGCCATAGCAGCGCAGCCCAGTAGTTCGGCCGCGGACGGAACGTTCTTTCGTCAAGCAGGCCGTAGTCGCTGGCGGCCAACGTGTTGTGCATCACGACCTGGACGCCGGCTCGCGCCAGCCGTCCGAGCTGGTCGAGATAACGGAAGGTGTCGAGAAACGTCGCATCCCAGCGGTTGCCACCGCAGGCGGCGTCCGCCGTTTCCGTCAGCCAGATCGGCTTGCCTGGCTCGAATGTATCGCGCAGGGCCCGATAGGTTGCGAGCGTCGCGTCGGTGCGCGCCAGCCATTCCTCCGAAAGCGCGCGCGCCGGATCATCGTGGCCGCCACAGCGCGGCGAGATCGTGTTGTAGTGATGATAGGTGAAGCGATCGACACCGGGGCCGGATGCCGCGAGCATATCGCGTGTGGTGATGCCCGACCCTGACCGCGACGGCGCATCGCCGACCGAGCCCGGACCGACGATCAGCGTCTCCGGCGCGGCGCGCTGCATCCATTCGCGAAAGATCCTGAAGTCGTGACCATAGGCCTTGGCATCATATCCCGGCGGAGCGCCGTTCGTCGCGGCGAGCGTCGGCTCGTTCATGAACTCGGCAGCAACGATACGGCCGCCCAGCGCATGCGTGGTATCGATCAGGCGTTGCGCCTGACCGGGCGTCCACATGCCGTCCGCATCGCGGGTGCCGGGACTGATCGCGAAGGAGGTGACGATGTCCGCATCGACCGCGCGCGCGAAGTCGATGACGCCACGCCATTGGTCGCGGCTGAGCAAGGAGTTGAATCCCGGCGGCGGCGCGCGTTCGTCGTCGGCAAAGAACGTCGCATTGGCCCAGGTGCCGCTCACGCGCAGATAGGCCGGCGATAACGCCGCCGCGAGCTTGCGCAAACGCGCATTGGCGAGTTCGATCGGCGGCCTGTCGCTGTAGCGATTCCGCTCATCGATCGCGCGCAGCGACCGCGGATAGGGTTTCCAGAACCGCCCGCCGGTCACCTCCACCATCTCGATGTTGTAGGATTGAAAGCGTGAATCGATCGTGCCGATCGCCTTCAGTGCCGAGGGCGGGATGGACACGTCGCCGGCCCGCGCCGCGCACAACGTTGCGGCCATCAGCAGCGCGATTGTCGTCACGCCTGCCGCGCGGACGGGCCCGCACGATCGAGGCCACAGGCTTATATGCACGTCCTGACGCCTTCTTATGGTGCGGCTCAGCCGTCGCGCGGTCTCGGCGATGCTGCCGGTCTCGGCCACGGAGATCAGCGACCGGAGCATGCGGATGTCGAGACTGATGAGGTTCATGCGGCGTCCATGTCGCCCAGAATTTAGGGCAAGTTCCATGCTGGCGCCGGCGAGGGAGTCACCGCGTCCGCGGCGCGGCGGAGGCGGATTTTCCGGCCGGCCGGCCTTTGCGCGCCACATTCCAGAAATTCTCGGCCGCCCGGGTCATACGGGCGCGCGTGCGGAATAGCGAGACGCTGATCGGAATGTCCCACTCTGCGCCACCCGCACGCAGCAGACGGCCGCTGTCGAGATCGGCGCGGACGAGGCTCATCGGCGCCCAGGTGACGCCGCGCCCCTCGCGCGCCATGTCGATCAAGAGCATGACCGGCGCGGAGAAGCTCGGAACGAGCCGGGCAGCCAGCTCGTTCGTTGCCAGGAATGATGTGACGATCCGCCCCACGCCGGAGCCGGGATGATAGGCGAGATAGGGCAGCGGCACGCCGGCCGCGCCGGGCAGTGCGTAGCGCGGCTTGGCCTTGCCGCGGCGTCCGCCCCGTGCCGGTCGGGTCACCGGCGCGCTGATCGGGACCAGCATGTCGGTCGAGAGTTCGACGCGCTGGAAGCGGTCCATGTCGAGCCGGCTGACCAGCGACGGATGATGGTGCGCGAGGAGAAAGTGGGCCTGTGCATCCAGCAGCAGTTTTTCGCAGCCGGCGAAATTGGACGCGACGAGCTGAACGGCCGAGCCGGCCCGCGCACTGTCCGAGCTTCGGATCCATTCCGGAAAGAAAGTTTGTGACAGCGCATGCGTGGCCGCGAAGGTGATGGTCTCGGCCTTGAGCCGTGCCACTTCGAGCGCTTCCTCGCGTCCAACCAGCACCCGTCGCAGCACATCCTCGGCCACGGAACGAAAACTCTCGCCGGCAGGTGTGAGTGTGATCGTGTGCGTCGAGCGCTCGAACAGCGGCGTTCCCAGCCACTCCTCCAGCGATTTGATACGGCGGCTCAACGCCGGCTGGGTCACGTGCCGTCGCTCGGAGGCGCGGGAGAACCCGCCCTCCTCGGCGATGGCAAGGAAATCCTCCAGCCAGACCAGGTCCATATGACGTTTTGTCCTCAAATCATACCGATACGGCATTAGCGCCTGAAAGACCGCTGGTCCAATGTAAACGGCATCGAAAGACAAGAACAAAGCGCCATCCCGCATGGCGCGACAATGCCGTTGGAGGAAGAAAATTGCAGGTCGCCGCAACGCCGCTGTCTGAGCCCGTATCGAGGCCGGTTTCCCAAAGCCGTCGCAAGCCGTTCTGGCGCGAGCAGTATGTCCTGGTGGTCGCCGGCGCCGCGCTCGGTGCTCTGTTCGGCTTCCTGCTTCCGACCGTTGCCGTCGAGTTCAAGCCGCTCGGCGACGTCTTCATCTCGCTGATCAAGATGACCATCGCGCCTCTGATCTTCCTGGTCGTGGTCACCGGCATCGCGCAGGTCGGCGACATGAAGGCGGTGGGACGCATCGGGCTTAAGGCCTTCGCCTATTTCGAGGTCGTGACGACGATCTGCCTGCTGATCAGCTTCGTCGTGGTGCGCTGGGTGCAGCCCGGTGCGGGCGTCGCCCATGCCACTGCGCAGCAGGCTGAGGCCGTTGCGCGCTATTCGCAGGCCCATGTCGGCTCGCTGTCGGCCTATATCCAGCACATGATCCCCGAAAGCTTCGTCGGCGCATTTGCGAGCGGCGACGTGCTCCAGGTGCTCGTGCTGGCGCTGCTCTGCGGCATCGGCCTGTTGCTGCTCGGCGAGAAGGCCGCGCCATTGCGGACCGGCCTGGAGCGCGTGACTGAACTCGTCTTCAGCGTCGTCCATGTCGTGGTGGCGCTGGCACCGATCGGCGCCTTCGGCGCCATGGCGTTCACGGTGGCGAAGTTCGGCGCCGCCACGCTCTATGCGCTGGCGCTGCTGGTCGGCACCGCCTGGGCGATGATGGCGTTTTTCATCTTCGTCATTCTCGGCACTATCTGCCGCCTGGTCGGTATTCGTCTGATGGACCTGCTGCGCCTGCTGCGCACCGAGCTGCTCGTGGTGCTCGGCACGTCCTCGTCGGAGACCGCCATTCCCGGCATGATGGAGAAGTTGCCGAAGGTAGGCGTGGGACGGGCAGTCGCGGGGCTCGTGATCCCCTCCGGCTATTCCTTCAATCTCGATGGCGTCGCGTTGACGCTGCCGCTCTCCACCATCTTCGTCGCCCAGGTCTACGGCATCGAGCTGACGGCCGCGCAGCAGCTCAGCCTGTTCGTGGTGATGCTGTTCACCAGCAAAGGCGCGGCCGGCGTCACCGGTGGCGCATTCGCAGCGCTTGCCGCAACCGTGGTCGCTGCGGGGCTGCCGGCGGAGGGGCTAGCGCTGCTGCTCGGCATCGACCGCTTCATGTCGCTGGCGCGCGCCATCACCAACACCATCGGCAACGCGGTCGCCGCGATCGTGGTTGCGAAGTGGGACGGGGAGTTCAACCGGGAGGACTGGGCCAAGTCCGCCGCTCAAATCCAACAAGCGAAGTAAGGATCCAAGGTTCCCAATATGGCTACCAACACCAATGAACTGCCCGTCATCGCGCTGACCCCCGGCGATTGCACCGGCATCGGCCCCGAACAGATCGCGCGCATCCTCTCCGACGACCGCCTTGTCGACGTTGCGCGCCTCGTCGTGGTCGGCGATGCCCGCGTGCTCGAGATGGGCATGGCGCATGCCGGCGTGAAGCTGAAGATCGAGCGGATTGCCTCACCGAAGGCGGCCAATTGGGGCCGCGGCACCGTGCAGCTGGTCGATCTCGGCAACACCGATCCAACGAATTTCCCGCTCGGCAAGGCCAGCGCCAAATCCGGCCGGCTCACGGGCGAGACGCTGTCGCGCGCGATCGACTTCTCCAAGGCCGGCGAGGTCGATGCCGTTACCTTCGCGCCGCTCAACAAGCGCGCAATGTTCGACGGCGGCTGGAAATTTCCCGACGAGCATAAGATGTTCGCGAGCCTGCTCGGGCACAAAACCTATTTCTCCGAGATGAACGTGCTCGACGGGCAGTGGATGTCGCGCGTCACGGGGCATCAGTCCTTGCGCGAGGCGCTCGACGGAATCAATCCGGCGAGCATCACAGATGCGATCGAGCTGGTCGATCGCATGATGCGACGGGCTGGCGTCGCCAAGCCGCGCATCGCGGTCGCCGCCCTCAATCCGCACGCCGGCGAGAATGGCTTGTTTGGCCGCGATGAGATCGAGATGATCCGTCCGACCGTGGAAGCCGCCGCCACGATGGGGATCGCCTGCACCGGGCCTTACCCCGCTGACACCGTCTATGTGCGGGCGTTCGCCGGCGAGTTCGACAGTGTGGTCGCGATGTATCACGACCAGGGCCAGATCGCGACCAAGCTGCGCGGCTTCAACCGCGGCGTCACCGTCACGGCGGGCCTAGAGACCGTCTTTACGACACCTTCGCATGGTACGGCGTTCGATATCGTAGGCACCGGCGTGGCCAAGACCGGCGCGCTGGAAAGCGCGGTCCGCATTGCGGCACAACTGGTATCGATCAAGGTCAAGGAGGCTGCCTATGCACACTGATCGCAGGACCCTGCTCCAGGCGGCGGCCGCGCTTCCGCTCGCCACCGTCGGGGCCAATGCTGCCTTCGCACAAGCACCGGCTGCGGCACCCGCGGCTGCGCCTCAAAAGGAGGTGACGCGCGCGCTGGCGCACTATCTCGTCACCGCAAGCTATGACGATTTGCCGGCCAATGTCCGGAAAGAAGGCGTCCGCACGCTCCTGAATTGGGTCGGCGTCGCCATCGGCGGATCGCATCACGAGACGGTCGATATCGCGGTCTCGGCGCTCGGTCCGTTCTCCGGGCCGCAGCAAGCGTCCCTGTTCGGGCGGCGCGAGCGGTTCGACATCATGAATGCGGCCTTCATCAACGGCGTGTCGAGCCACATCTTCGACTATGACGACACGCATCTGAAGACGATCATTCATCCTGCAGGGCCGGTGGCCTCGGCCATCCTCGCGCTGTCGGAGATGCAGCCGGTCTCCGGCAAGGACTTCTTGAACGCGCTGGTGCTCGGCGTCGAGACCGAGTGCCGGATCGGAAACTCCGTGTACCCGAATCATTATGACGTCGGCTGGCACATCACCGGCACCGCCGGTGTGTTCGGATCTGCTGCCGCCGTCGGCAAGCTGTTGAAGCTGAACGAGCAGCAGATGACCTGGGCGCTTGGTCTTGCCGCATCTCAGCCGGTGGGCCTGCGCGAATCCTTCGGCTCGATGAACAAGAGTTTCAACCCGGGCCGCGCCGCCTCAAGCGGCATCTTCGCTGCCATCCTGGCTTCGAAGAATTTCACCTCGTCCGACGCGATGATCGAGGCCAAGCGCGGCTGGGCCAACGCGATCAGCACCAAACAGGACTACAACGAGATCCTGGGCGACCTCGGCAAGCGCTACGAGGCTGCGCTCAACACCTACAAGCCGTTCGCCTGTGGCATCGTCATACACCCCGCGATCGACGCGGCGATCCAGCTTCGCAACGAGAGCAAGGTGACCCCCGACCAGATCGAGCGCGTCGATCTCAAGGTCCATCCGCTGGTGCTGGAGCTCACCGGCAAGAAGACGCCGCGCCAGGGCCTGGAAGGCAAGTTCAGCATCTACCACGCGGTTGCGGTCGCCATCGTCGAGGGCGCGGGCGGCGAGAAGCAGTTCAGCGATCGTGCCGTGACCGATCCGACCATCGTCGCGCTACGCGGCAAGGTCAACCCCGTCATCACGCCCGGCATCAAGCCGGAACAGGTCGATCTCACCATCGTGCTCAAGGACGGCCGCGAGTTCAATCGCTACATCGAACACGCGATCGGCAGCGTCGAGGTGCCGATGACCGACAAGCAGCTCGAGACCAAGTTCTCCGATCTGGCCGAGGGCATCATTCCTGCAGCGATGATCCGCCGTGTCATGGATGCATGCTGGAACGTCGAAGGTCTGGCCGACGCGGCGGAAATCGCCAAGATGTCGGTCTCATCCTGATTCTGGAGTCTGTAGGAATGCCGTCACGCCGCCGTTTCCTCCAATCCGCCGGCTCGATCGCCGCCTTGGCCGTAACCGGCGGCCGCACGGTCCGTGCGGCGGGCCCTGGTGTCACCGAGCGGCTCGCCCGCTACATGGTTGCCGCGCGCGATCAGGAGCTCCCCGCGCAGGTGCTGCTCGAATGCAAGCATCGCATTCTCGACACCCTCGGCGCGATGGTGTCGGGCTCGCGCATGCGGCCGGGCGAGATGGCGCTGAAATACGTTCGCACGCTCGGCGGCGACGCCCAGGCCTCCGTCGTTGGCTCGGATTTCCGAACCACTGCGGTGAACGCGGCGCTGGCCAATGCGATGTGCGCCCACGCCGACGAGACCGACGATTTCGAGCCCGTCACCAAGGCGCATCCAGGATCGGCCGTTGTGCCGGCCGCGCTTGCGATGGCCGAGAGAGAGCATCGCAGCGGACAAGACGTCATTCGCGCCGTCGCGCTCGGCTACGACCTGACCTGCCGCCTGCTGATGGCGTTGGGCCCGGATCTCGTGCGTGGTACGCATCGGAGTGCCGAGGGAACGTCGTCCACATTCGGCGCGCTCGGCGCCGCCGCCTCGCTGGCGCGGCTCGATGAGACCGGGATGCGCTACGCCATCTCTTATTCGTCGCAGCAGGTGTCCGGCTTGTGGAGCTGGGTGAAGGATCACGACCACATCGAGAAGGCATTCGACTTCGCCGGCATGGGCGCCCGCAACGGCGTGATGGCGGTCGATATGGTGAAGGCCGGCCTCACCGGCGTCGACGACGTGCTCGACGGCACCCACAATCTCTTCATTGCGCTCTCGACCGATCCGAAGCCCGAGGAGATGGTCAAGGATCTCGGCAAGCGCTTCTACGTCACGGAGACGGCGATCAAGACGTTTTCGGTCGGTTATCCCATCCAGTCGCCGCTGGATGCGACCTTGACGCTGCGCAAGCAGCACGGTCTCACGCCAGATAACGTCCGTAGTATCCTGGTCAAGCTGCCGACTGATGCGATGGGGATCGTCGGCGAAAGCGCGATGCCCGACGTCAATTGCCAGCACCTCGTGGCGGTGGCATTGGTCAAGGGCGCTGTCTCCTTCAACGACAGCCACGATGTCGCGCTGATGCACGATCCAAAGATCCTGGAGCAGCGCGCCAAGGTGACGCTGGCCGGCGACAAGGCGCTGATGGACCCGGCCGCGCCGCGCAGCGCTGTCGTCGAAGTGACATTGAGCGATGGCAAGAAGGTGGAGCATTTCACCAAATACCCGCCGGGCACCAAGGAAAACCCGCTCAGCACCGAAGCCGTCGCGGCGAAGACGCGGGACCTGATCGCGCCTGTGCTGGGGGCCGACAGGGCCGAGAAGCTGATCGAGCAGATCGGCAATCTCGAACGGCTTGACGACGTCGGACAGTTGAGGCCATTGCTGACCGCGTGATAAATCAATCAACAACAAGACAGCAATCGAGGCAATGCCCATGCGCGGGGTTCTCCGACGCTCCTTTCTGGCCGCCTGCGCGGCCGTTCTGTTCTCCGGCCTCGCTGTAGCTCAGGATTATCCCGTCCGTCCGGTCAAGATCGTCGTGCCGTTCCCGGCCGGCGGATCCAACGACATCATCGCCCGCATCGTCGCGCAGAAGCTGGCCGAGCGATCCGGCCAGACCTTCATCGTGGAAAATCGTGGCGGCGCCGGCGGCAATATCGGCGCCGAATCGGTCGCGAACGCGGAGGCCGACGGCTACACCCTGCTGCTCACCGCGCCGCCGCCGCTGACGATCAACGCCTCGCTCTACAAGAAACTGCCGTTCGATCCGGCCAAGGCTTTTGCGCCGGTGGCGTTGATCGCCTCCGTGCCGATCGTGCTGGTCGTCAATCCGTCGGTGCAGGCGAAGAACGTCGGTGAGCTGATCGCACTCGCCAAGGCCAAACCGGGGACGCTGAATTTCGGATCGTCCGGCATCGGCTCGACCAATCATCTCGCCGGCGAACTGCTCAGGAGCATGGCCGGCATCGATATCGTGCACGTGCCCTATCGCGGCGCCGCGCCGGCGATGAACGATTTACTCGCGGGCCAGATCCCCTTCATGTTCGACAACATGCCGGCGGTGCTGCCGCAGGTACAGGGCAAGGCCATCAATGCGATCGCGGTGGCGGGCGCGAAACGCACGGAGGCACTGCCGGACGTGCCGACGGTGGCCGAGACTATTCCGGGCTTCGAGGCCTCGTCCTGGTTCGGTTTGGTGGCGCCGGCCAAGACGCCCGCGCCAGTGCGCGCCAAGCTGAGCGGTGAGCTCGAGACCATCCTGAAGATGCCTGACGTCAAGAAGCGGCTTGCCGAGCTCGGGGCGGAGCCCGGCACGGTTTTCGGCGACGCGTTCGGGCAATTCATGACGGATGAAACCGCGAAGTGGGGCAAGCTCGTGAAAGCCTCCGGCGCCACCGTCGATTAGTGGATTAGGGCAGCGTTATGGATCTAAATCTGGGCGGCAAGGTTGCCGTCGTCACCGGCGGAAGTATCGGCATCGGCCGGGCGGTCGCCGCCGAACTCGCGCACGAGCAGGCGCACGTGGTCATCGTCGCGCGCGACGCCGAGCGGCTCGCGGCGGCAGCGCTGGAGATGTCGCGCGAGACGGGCCGGCGCGTGATCCCCTGTTCCGGCGACATGACCAAGCCGGACGACATCGCGCGGGCCATGGCCACGGCGCGCGACGCTTTCGGCCGCATCGACATCCTCGTCAACAATGCCGGCGCTTCGCCTATGGGTCGGATCGCCGAGACGCCGGATGCGATCTGGGCGAAGTCGATCGAGCTGAAGTTGCTTGGCTACATGCGCTGCGCCCGCAACGTGCTGCCGGAAATGCGCGACCGCCGCTGGGGCCGCGTGATCAACATCATCGGCCGCAGCGGTCACCAGCCGCGTGCGGCCTATATGGCGGGTGGCGCGGTCAACGCGGCGCTGCTGAACTTCACGCTGGCGCTTGCCGAGGAATGCGCGCCGGACAATGTGCTGGTCACCGGCGTCAATCCGGGTCCGGTGCAGACCGACCGCTGGGACAGCCTCATCTCTCAAGGGGCGGCGATCACAGGTCGGGATCACAGCGCGACGAACGCTGCGGCGATCGCCTCGGTGCCGCTTGGCCGCGTCGGGCAGCCGCATGAGGTGTCCGGCCTGGTTGCATTCCTCTGTTCGGACCGCGCATCCTTCATTACGGGTACCTGCATCAATGTCGATGGCGGTGGAACGAGGTGTATCTGATGGCTAGCGAACTGCGGAAGATAGGTGTCAGCGACGATTGCGAGCTTGCGGTTCGCATCGACGACTATCTGCTGCCCTGGGACACCAGGCCGCCGGTCGTCATGCTGCACGGGCTCGCCGAGAGCGGCGAAGCGTTCCGGCGCTGGGTGCCGTATTTCGCCACGCATCATCTCGTGGTGCGCCCTGATCTGCGGGGCTACGGCAATTCCACGCCGATGCGGGGCGACTATGTCTATCGCTTCGCCGGCCTCGGCGACGACATCATCCGGATGCTGGACGCGATGAAGCTCGACCGCGTGTTCCTGGTCGGCGGCAAGATCGGCGGTACGCTGGCGATGCATCTGGCGGCAAACCATCCGGATCGCGTGATCGCGGTCGCCGCGGTCGGCGCGCCGGCCTCACTCACCTCGTTCAACGAGCGGGCGCCGACCTGGCGCAAGCAGATCCGCGAGCAGGGCGTTGAGGCCTGGGTCCGCGAAACTACGGCCGGCCGGCTCGGCTCGTCGTTGCCGCCGCCAGCGATCGACTGGTGGATCAGTCTGATGTCGAAGACCAAGGCGTCGACGCTGGAGGCGTTCCTCCAGATGGTGCCGACGGTGGATGTCACGGGTGAGCTCCCTTCCATCAAGCGTCCGACGCTGGTCATCACCACGACCGGTTCGGGGCTCGGCAGCGTCGATTCGGTGAAGGCGTGGCAGGAGACGATCCCGGGCTCGAAGCTCGAAGTGCTGCCCGGGGATTCCTACCACGTCGCCGCAACGGACCCCGATGTCTGCGCAAGGTTGGTCCGGACGTTCTTCGATCGGCTCGAAAGATGAGAGACGTGTCCGAATAAGCCCGCAAAGAGGCTCGGACGAAAATGCAAACGAAAGGGGAGGAACGATGAGCTTGAAGAAAATGCTAGCCGGTTGTCTCGGCGCGACGGCGCTGTTGCATGCCGGCGTCGCGACGGCGGCGAATGTCGAGATATCCGCGAGCGACATCGGCGGACAGGTGACCAGCGACAAGGGAGCGGAGGCTGGCGTCTGGGTGATTGCCGAGACCAGGGATCTGCCTACCAAATACGCGAAGGTGGTGGTCACCGACGATCAGGGCAGGTTCGTCATCCCGGACCTTCCCGCCGCCAGCTACAAGGTCTGGGTGCGGGGCTATGGCTTGCAGGACACCGCGCAGCAGGACGTTCGTCCAGGCAAGGTGGTGGATTTCAAGGCCGCCGCCGCTTCGCCCAAAGAGGACGCACAGAATTATCCGGGGATGTACTGGTACTCGATGCTCGACATCCCCAGACCTGAGGAATTTCCCGGCACCGGCGACAAGGGAAACAAGATGCCGGAGACCATGAAGTCGCAGGCCCAATGGGTCGATACGGTCAAGAACATGTGCCAGTCCTGCCACGCGCTCGGGACGCGGGGCATTCGCGAAGTACCGAAGGTGTTCACCGACGGCTATGATTCCCACACCGCCTGGGCGGTCCGCACCCAGGCCGGCCAGGCACAGGAATACATGGCGACGGTGCTCGCCAGCATGGGGCCGGAGAAGGTCTACGATCTGTTCTCAAAATGGACCGACCGCATTGCGGCGGGCGAACTGCCCTTCGACAAGCCCGAGCGGCCGAAGGGTATCGAGCGCAACGTCGTCTTCACGATGTGGGACTGGGCAGCGCCGACGCGCTATCAGCACGATGCGATCTCGACCGACAAGCGCAACCCGCGCGTCAACGCCAACGGCCTGATCTACGGATCGTCGGAGGAGAGCTCCGATCTCGTGCCGACGCTCGATCCCGTGAAGAACATCGCCGGCACGATCAAGCATCCCTATCTCGATCCGAAGACGCCGTCGTCAACCGACGCGCCGCGAGGTCCGTCGGCCTATTGGGGTGACGAGCCGATCTGGGATGGCCACACCAGCATCCACAACGTCATGATGGATGAGCAAGGCAAGGTGTGGTTCACCGCGCGCCTGCGCCCGCCCGCCAATCCAGACTACTGCAAGCAGGGCTCGGACCTGCCGTCGGCCAAGGTGGCGCCGCAGGCCACTTCGTTGCGCCAATTGTCGCGCTTCGATCCCACAACGGGCAAATGGGACTTGATCAACACTTGCTTCACCACCCATCACCTCTATTTCGATGACGATGCCAACCAGACGCTATGGACCAGCTCCGGCGGCCCCGGCCTCGGCGGCGGCCTGGTTGGCTGGCTCAACACGAAGCAGTATCGCGAAACCCTCGACGATGTGAAATCGCAGGGCTGGACGCCGCTGATCATCGACACCAACGGCAATGGCAAGCGCGATGCCTATGTCGAGCACAAGGACCCCGTCGATCCGGCCAAGGACAAGCGCATCGCGGCGTCGTTCTACGGCATCATGCCGAGCCCGGTCGACGATTCGATCTGGGGCCAGGCGATGGACCGCGGCTTCTCGCGCGTCGACCAGCCCGGCTATCTCGTTCGCCTGATGCCCGGGCCTGATCCCGCCAACACCGCGCTGTCCGAAGTGTATCAGCCGCCGGAGGGCACGTTCGGTCCGCGCGGTCTCGATATTGGTCTGGACGGTGTGGTGTGGACGGTCTTGTCCAGCGGACACCTCGCAAGCTTCGATCGCAAGCTCTGCAAGGGGCCACTCAACGGGCCGACCACGGCGGACGGCAAACAATGCCCGGAAGGCTGGAAGACCTGGCGCATGCCCGGGCCGCAGTTCAAGGGACTCGGCGCCAGCGGCAGCGCCAACCACGCCTATTATGTCTGGGTGGACCGCTACAACACGTTCGGGCTCGGCGCGAACATTCCGATTGCAAGCGCCAACGGCAGCGAGTCGCTGCTTGCGCTGGTCAACGGCCAATTGGTGAACCTGCGCAATCCATACCCGCTCGGCTTCTTCACCAAGAATGTCGACGGCCGGATCGACGATCCCAATACGGGCTGGAAGGGACGCGGCCTGTGGAGCACCACGGGAACGCGTGCAAGCTTCCACGGGGAGGGCGGCAAGGAGGCCTCGCCTAAAGTCTACAAGGTGCAGATGCGGCCAGATCCATTGGCCCATTGAGCGCTTTGCCCTATGAATAGCCTCGCAGCAAAGCCGGAGACCAAGACCATGACAAAAACCTCTCGACGTGACGTGCTCACTGCCGCAGCCGCGATGACGGCGGCAGGCATCGCCGAGGCAGCGCCGGCCGCGGCGCAGGCCGGGCCGAAGCCGATCTTCCCGGTGCCGATGATCGCGATCCCGATCGTCGGCGAGACCAGCGTGTTCCAGGTTCGTCGTATCTACTGCATCGGGCGCAACTATGCCGCGCACGCGATCGAGCGCGGCTCGGATCCGAACCGCGAGCCGCCGTTCTTCTTCCAGAAGCCGACCGACGCGATCCAGAACGTCGCGGTCGGCGAGGTTGCCGATCATCCCTATCCGTCGCTGACCAAGAACTATCATCACGAGGTCGAGCTGGTTGCCGCGCTGAAATCCGGCGGCACCAACATCCCGGCCGAGAAGGCGCTCGATCATGTCTACGGCTACGCGCTCGGGCTCGACATGACCCGGCGCGATCTCCAGAACGGCATGGCCGCGGAGAAGAAACCCTGGGAGATCGGCAAGAGCTTTGACCACGCCGCGGTGATCGGCCCGATCCACCCGGCCAGCAAGACCGGTCACTTCGACAAGGGCGCCATCTCGCTGGCGATCAACGGCACCGTGAAGCAGAGCTCGGATCTCAGCAAGATGATCTGGAACGTCGCCGAGCAGATCGCAAAGCTGTCGGAAGCGTTCGAGCTGAAGGCGGGCGACATCATCTATTCCGGCACGCCGGAGAATGTCGGCCCCGTCGTCAAGGGCGACGTGCTGCTGTGCAAGCTCGAAGGCTTGCCGGACATGTCGATCAAGATCGTTTGAGCGATCCGGCGGATGCAGTCCTGGAGGCGCGATATGTTGCGGCATGGTTTGATCGGTGCGTTGGGCTTGGTCTTCGTCATGGCCGGCATTCCCGGAGTGAGAGCCGAGGGTCCCAGCGATATCGCTCCGACGGGATCGCTGCGCGTGGCGGTGGCGGTCGGGCCCGCCGCGTCGGCGTTCTGGACCACGCGCGATCCGGCGACGGGAAAGCCGCGCGGCGTCACCGTCGAGCTCGCCAAGGCTGCCGCCGACAAGCTGCATGTGCCGCTGCAACTCCTCGAGTACCAGAGTTCTGACGAAATCGCCGCGGTCAGCGGCAAGGACGCCTGGGATCTCTCGTTCATGCCGGCAGACGTCAAGCGCGAGCAGTTCGTCGACCAGGGGCCCGCTTATGTCGCGTATATGAGCGGCTATCTCGTTCGCGCCGGCTCGGACATCCGCTCCGCTGCGGATGTCGATCGCGCCGGGATGCGGGTCGGCTGCATCGAGGGGACATCGACGTCACGCACGGTCGAGAAGTCCCTGAAACAGGCGAAGCTCACCAAATTCGTCAAGCCGGAAGAGGCGGCCGAATTGATCGGCAAGGGCCAGCTCGATGCGCTGGCGATGGGTATGGGTGCCCTGGAAGACCTGTCGCGCAAACTGCCCGGAACGAAAGTGCTGGACGAAGTGATCCAGTCGACCGGCGTGGTCGTGGTTGTTCCCAAGGGCAAGACCGTGGCCAAGGCCTGGGCCGCGCATTTCCTCGATGGGGCCAAGGCGGACGGCACCGTACGTCGCGCGCTCGATGGCAACGGATTCACCAGCGACAAGGTCGCGCCGTAGAGTTCCGTTGAGATTGTTTCATCCGCCGATTGCCCCCTGTTGGGCGGTAAACCAACGTGGTGCGGCCATATTTCAGGAAGAGTGATCTCCCGTGAGGGAGGCGCTCCGATGAAGAAAGCACTGATCACCGCAGTCGTTTTACTGGCATTCGTGCCCGCAGGTGCCTATGCGCAGGAGCGTGCAGGCGATGCAGCTCTGGGAGCTGTGTCCGGCGCGGTTGTGTTGGGTCCGATTGGCGCTGTGGCGGGAGCCTTCGTCGGCTACGCAGCCGGACCATCGATCGCGCGCTCTTGGGGCTTGAGGGGAGGGCGGTCGGCAGGACACCGGCAGCCGCCACGTCGCGAGGCGAACCGTACGACAAGTGCTGGTGCTCCGCTGCGTACCCGCGAAGCGATGGACTCCAACGGACAGATGAGGGCGGTCGGCAATCCGACCGTTCAAGCTGCTCCTGCGATCCCGATACAGACCTCGACACAGCCGCCGATTTCAGGGCTTCGACTGAGACTTACACAGCCTTCGGCCGCAGCCGGTCGACTGTCCTTGCGATCAGCGCGGCGACTTCGTTGACCTTCGGCCCGATCCGGAATTCGGGTCCGGCGACGACCACGGAAAGTCTGCGGTCGCCGATCGGCAGTGGAATCGCGGCGCCGGCGAGGTCGCGGCTGTAGTCGGCGAAGCTCTGGCAGTAACCGCGCGCGATCGAATTGCGCAGTTCGGCCTCGACCGCCTCGATGCTGATCGGGGTCGACGGGCCGTATTGCTTGAACTCGATCTTGCGATAGACCGAGTCGCGCTCCTCCGGCGAATATTGCAGGAGCAGCGCGCGGCCGCTTGCCGTGGCGTGGATAGGCACGCGGTGGCCGATGGTCGCGAAATAGCGGATCGCGGCCTGGGATTCGACGACGTCGATGAACACCGCCATGACGCCCGCCGGTGCCACGATGGACGCCGTCTCGCCGGTCTCGGCGGAAAGGTCGGCGATCAGGGTATGCGTCCAGGGCGGCAGCGGTTCGACCTCGGAGATCATCCGCGCCATCGCCAGCCAGCGCGGCGTCGGATAGAAGCCGGCGCGCGGCCGTGGTTCGTAGAGATAGCCCTTCTCCGACAGCGTCGCGAGCAGGTTGAAGGTCGACGAGCGCGGCCAGCCGAAATGATCGGCGATCTCGGCAAGGGTCGCCGGCTTCCTCGCCTGTGCGAAGAACTCCATGATCTCCAGGACGTTTGCGGCTTGGCGAACGATCATGGTGGCGTTGCGTCCTGATCTAGGGCTGTCCGAGGATCTTCTTCGCGGCGCGAAGATGCGGCTTGTCGATCATCATGCCGTCGAGGCGCAGCGTGCCGGAATTGGGATTGCTCGCGAACGCCGCGATCACCTTCTCCGCCCAGTTGCGCTCGGCGTCCGTCGGCGCGAACGCCGCGTTGACGACGTCGACATGTTTTGGATGGATCAGCGCCTTCGCCGAGAAACCGTCGCGCCGGGCGGCGCGTGTTTCTTGCTCGAGGCCCGCCAGATTGTCGATGTCGGTATATACAGTGTCGATCGGAGCAACCTCAGCCGCCGCCGCCGCCATCAGGCAGAGATCGCGCGCAAGGCGATAAGGGCTGTGGAACACGCCGCCAGACGCTTTCTCGGTGGCGCCGAGTGAGGCGGAGAGGTCTTCCGCGCCCCACATCAGGCCGGCGAGGCGAGGCGAACAACCTTTGTAGCTGCCGAGTCCGAAGATCGAGCTGGCGGTCTCCGTCGCAACGCAGACGATACGCGTTGCGCCGACCATTATGCCGGACGCAGCTTCCAAAGCTTCCAGCCAGGTCGCAACCTGCCGCACATCGTCGCCGCCTTGCGATTTCGGCAGCACGATGCCGTCGGGCCTGCCCGGCATCACAGCGGCGAGATCGGCGAGCGTCATGCCGGTGTCGAGCGCGTTGACGCGAACATAGAGCTGGTGCGGGCCGCGGCGTCCCTTCAGCATTGTCAGCGTCAGCCCGCGCGCCTCCGGCTTCTTGTCGGTGACGACGGAATCCTCGAGGTCGACGATCAGCGCGTCGGCCTTGCCTTCACTCGCCTTCTCGAATTTGCGCGGGGAATCGCCCGGCACGAACAGCATCGAACGCATCAGACCGGCCTCTTGTGCATCATCGCCATGCGGCGGCATTTGCCGACGATCTCGTCGTTCTGGTTCAAGGCATGATGCTCGAACTCGACGATGCCCGCCTTGGGGCGCGATTTGGATTCCCGCAACGAAAGTACCTTCGTCGTCGCCCGCAACGTGTCGCCATGGAAGACCGGCTTTGGAAAAGTAACGTCGGTCATGCCGAGATTGGCAACGGTGGTACCCATGGTCGTATCATAGACCGTCATGCCGATCATGATGCCGAGGGTGTAAAGGCTGTTGAAAATGCGCTGGCCGAACTCGGTCTGGGCCGAGAAGTGCGCGTCGATATGCAGCGGCTGCGGATTGAGCGTCAGCAGGCTGAACATGGTGTTGTCCATTTCCGTGACGGTCCGGGTCAGCGGATGCCTGAACTCCTGGCCCACGGAAAAGTCCTCGAAATAAAGTCCGGCCATCGCGGTTTCCTCCCTATTGCCTGCGATCTTGGCCAGCGCCTTCCCTTAAGGCGGCGCCGCCAGGTGAATTGCCTTTTGCTCAGCGAGCCGTTCAATCTCCTCAGTGGAGAAGCCGGCCTCGTGCAAAATGTCGCGGCCGTGCTGGCCAAGCGTCGGCGCCGGGCCGGCGGCCTCCGGCTGGGTCACGCTCCAGGTCGATGGCACGCGCATCTGGCGGATGCGTCCTTCCACGGGGTGATCCACCGTCCTGAAGAAGTCGATCGCTTTGAGATGCGGATCCTCGAGGATTGTCTCCAGTGTATGCATCGGCATCACTGGAATGTCGGCATGCTCGAGCAGCTCGCGCCATTCCGCGGTTGTGCGCGTGAGGAAGATGTGGCCGATCTCCTCGTAGATCTCGTCGATATGCTTGGTGCGCGCAGCGTGGTTGGCAAAGCGCGGCTGCTGCAGGAATTCGGGCTTGCCGATCGCCTCGAAGAAGCTGCGCCAGTGCTTGTCGTTGTAGACGAGGACGCAGAGATATCCGTCGCTGGTCTTGTAGGGTTTTCGATAGCGTGAGAGCAGGCGGGCGTAGCCGCCATGGTCGAGCGGCGGATCGTAGGTCAGGCCACCCAGATGATCGACCAGCACGAATTCGGTCATGGACTCGAACATCGGCACGTCGATACGCTGGCCGACACCGGTGCGGCTCTGATGCATCAACCCGCCCATGATCGCGTTGACCATCATCAGGCCGACGATGCGGTCGGCGATGGTGACGGGAACGTAGCGCGGCGTGCCGTCGCCGGCCGCCGCGAGCAGGGTCGGAATGGTGGCCGCGCCCTGGATCAGATCGTCATAGGCGGGCTTTGCGGCATAGGGGCCGGACTGGCCGTAGCCGAATGCGCCGACATAGACGAGGGCCGGATTGATCGCGGCAAGCGTCTCGTAATCGAGGCCGAGCCGCGCCATCGCCTGCGGGCGCACATTGTAGACGAGTGCGTTGGCGCTCTTCGCCAGCCGCAACAGCGTGTCGCGCCCTTCGGGTTTCTTGAGGTCGAGCACGATGCTGCGCTTGCCGCGATTGGCATTGTGGAACATCCCACCCATGCCGGGCGTCCGGCCGGGACCGATCTGGCGGACGATGTCGCCCTCGGGGCTTTCGACCTTGATGACGTCAGCGCCCATGTCCGCCAGCACCTGCGTGCCATAGGGGCCCATCAGCACCGAGGTCAGGTCGAGAATGGTGAAGCCGGCGAGCGGTCCCATGGGGCCTCGTGAGATGAATTCATATACGTGAAGTTAGAATTCATAATTCGGCGATGTCAATTCGAGCCCTGTGCCAATCGGCGCATAGCTCCATGCATAGTTCATATACTTGACAGATAAATTCACATATATGTACATTTTCATCAAGCAAGAAATGGAGTGAGGGTCGGACGGTGCCGCAGCAACTCGCTGCCGCCTCCGGCGTGGGACGCGTCAGGGAGCATGAAATGAAGAAGAATTTGGTCCGGGCTGCCGTAGCGTTCGCGCTTTCGCTGCCGGTCTCGACACTGTCGGCGCAGGCGCTGGAGCTGAAGGTCGCCGATAGCTTCCCCGCCGGACACTATCTCGTCCGCCTGATGCTCAAGCCCTGGATGGACGACGTCACCAAGCGCACCAATGGTGCGGTGACCTTCACCTATTATCCGAACCAGCAGATCGGCAAAGCGGCCGACATGCTGCGTCTGACGCAATCGGGTGTCGTCGACATCGGCTACATCGGGCCGTCCTATGTCTCCGACAAGATGCCGCTGTCGGAGGTCGCGCAATTGCCGGGTGCATTCGCGACCAGTTGCCAGGGCACGCTCGCTTATTGGAAGACCGCGCGCGAAGGCATTTTGGCCAAGCAGGAATACGGACCCAACAAGATCAAGCTGCTGATGGCCGTGGTGCTGCCGCCTTACCAGGTGTGGACCGTCAAATCGAAGGTCGAAACGACCAAGGACATGCAGGGCCTTAAGCTGCGCACCACCGGGGGCGCGCAGGATCTCACGTTGCGCGCACTCAATGCCGTGCCGGTGCGGATGGCGGCGCCCGATGCCTATGAGTCGCTGTCGCGCGGCACGATGGACGGTCTGCTGTTCCCGCTGGACAGCGTCGTGGCCTATGGCCTCGACAAACTGGTCAAGCACGCCACCGAAGGCGTCAGCTTCGGCAGCTTCATCGTCGCCTACTCCATCAACCAGTCGGCCTGGGACAAGCTGCCGGACGACGTGAAGAAGGCGATGGACGCGGCCTCGGAAGCGATCACGCCGAAGGCCTGCGCCGACGTCGACATGGAAGGCGAGGCGACCAAAAAGCACATGCAGGACGAGGGTGTCAGCTTCGATCCGCTGCCGGAGGCCACGCGCGCCGAGATGAAGGACAAGCTCAAGGGCGTCGGCCAGGAATGGGCAGCCGGGCTCGACGGCCGCGGCAAGCCGGCCTCTGCCGCGCTGAAAGAGTTCGAAGGACTGCTCGCCGCCGGCGGCGCCAAGTAATCCAACACAGGGTAACTCGACCCAGAAGAAGGAGGCGCGAGAGGTGATCGAGCGGGCAGGAAATGTGCTCGGCGTGCTGGAACGCGCGCTGACGGTGATCGCGGTGGCATTCATGTTCGTGATCATGATGCTTGTCGTGACCGACGTGTTCATGCGCTATGCGCTGAATAGTCCGTTCTCCTTCACTTACGACCTGATCGGCCTCTATCTCCTCGCCGGCGTGTTCTTCTTCACGCTGTCTGACGCCTTGCGCGAGCATGCCCATGTCGGCGTCGACATCCTGTTGTCGCGCTTCTCGCCCACCGGCCGGCGGCTCTCCGAGATCGTCACGGCGCTCGCCGGTCTGTTCGTGTTCGTGCTGATCTGCAAGGTCGGGTTCGAGCGCGCGCTGGAGAATTACGAACAGCACGACGTTCTCTCCGGCGCCATTCCGTGGCCGACCTGGATCTCGGCGGCGCTGGTGCCGTTTGGCTGCGGTGTGCTGGTGCTACGGCTGGCGCTTCAGCTCGTCGGCAACGTGCTGAGCCTCGTCAGCGGACGTGACCTTTATCCGCTGCCGCCGGTGACCGGTGTCGGCGAAGCGCGTGGCTTTGAGTAACGGCGGATATCCATGACACCTCTCATCGTTCTCGCGTTGCTTTTCGGCCTGCTCGCGCTCGGGACTCCCGTTGGCTTCGCCATGGCCTTTTCCGGTTCGGTCGGCCTCGTGATGGTCGGCGGTTTCCCGACGCTGTTCGGCATTCTGGAAACGGCACCGCTCTCGACCGTCTCCTCCTACGAGCTGATCACCATCCCGATGTTTTTGCTGATGGCGGACCTCGTGCTGCTATCAGGTGTTGCGGACGATCTGTTCAAGACCGCTTCGGCCTGGGTCGGCCGCGTCCCCGGCGGCCTCGGCATGGCGACCGCGCTCGCTGGCGCCGGCTTTGGCGCGATCTGCGGCACCTCGACGGCGTCAGCCGCGACGCTGTCCTCGACCAGCCTGCCGGCGATGATCCGCCAGGGCTACGAGCCGAAGATGGCGGCCGGCGTCGTCGCGATCTCCGGCACGCTGGCGATGCTGCTGCCGACCAGTGTCGCGCTCGTCATTTTCGGCCTGCTGGCTGAAGTGAACATCGGCAAGCTGCTGATCAGCGGCATCATCCCGGCGATCCTGGTGACGTTCACCATCATGGCCACGATCTATTTCCTGGTCTGGCAGGATCCCTCGCGCGCGCCGACCGCGAAAGCGGTGCCGTGGCGGGAAAAGTTCGCGCTGCTGTGGCAGGTTTCGCCGATGGTGGTGCTGTTCTCGATCGTGACCGGCACGATCTATCTCGGCGTTGCCACGCCGACGGAGGCTTCGGCCTTCGGTGCGTTCGGCGCCTTCCTGCTCGCGATCGTCAAGGGCAAGATCACGCCGGCCTCGCTCTACAAGACGCTGCTGCGTGCCTGCCACGGCACCTGCATGATCATCATGATCCTCGTCGGCGCCTCGATCTTCGGGTACTTCTTCACGCTCACGCACGTCACGCAGGACCTCGTCGCCTGGGTCGGCTCGCTTCCGGCTTCGCGCTGGGTCATTATCACGCTGATCCTGTGCGGCTACATCGTGCTCGGCTCCTTCATGGACCAGATCGCAATCCTGGTGCTGACCGTGCCGATCGTGCTGCCGCTGATCAAGACGCTCGGCTTCGATCCGATCTGGTTCGGCGTCATCAAGATCGTCACCGCCGAGGTCGGCATGATCACGCCGCCTGTGGGATTGAACTGCTTCATCGTCGCCCGCTATGCCAATCGGCCGGTGGCGGAGGTGTTCCACGGCACCTTCCCGCATTTCATCGCCCACCTGATCGCAATCGCAATCCTGGTGGCGTTTCCCTCGATCATTCTCTGGCTGCCCTCGCAGATGGGGCGCTAAGGTCGGAGCCTCGCGGCTCCCAACAAGGAGATCAAGAAGATGGATTTCGCGCTCACCGATCAGCAGGAAGCCATTCGCGACGCCATCGCCAAGATCTGCGAAGGCTTTCCCGACGCCTATTGGCTGAAGAAGGACCACGACGGCGGTTTCCCGCATGATTTTCACAAGGCGCTGGCCGATGCCGGCTGGCTCGGCATCTGCGTGCCCGAGGAATATGGTGGCTCGGGGCTGGGCATCACCGAAGCGGCGATCATGATGCGTGCCATTGCGGAATCCGGGGCCGGCATGTCCGGTGCGTCCGCGGTGCACATCAACGTGTTCGGGCTCAACCCCGTCGTCGTGTTCGGCACCGAGGAGCAGCGCAAGCGCATGCTGCCCCCGATGGTCGAAGGCCGCGAGAAGGCGTGCTTCGCCGTCACCGAACCAAACACCGGTCTCAACACCACGCAGCTCAAGACCCGAGCTGTCGCCAAAAACGACCGCTACATCGTCAACGGCCAGAAGGTGTGGATCTCGACCGCGCAGGTCGCGCATAAGATTTTGCTGCTGGCGCGCACCACGCCGCTGGAGGAGGTGCGCTCGCCGACGCATGGGCTGAGCCTGTTCTACACCGATTTCGACCGCAAGAAGATCAAGGTCCATGAGATCGAGAAGATGGGCCGCAAGGTCGTCGATTCCAACGAGCTGTTCTTCGAGGATTTCGAGATCCCGATGGAGGACCGCATTGGCGAAGAGGGCAAGGGCTTCCAGTACATCCTGGAAGGCATGAACCCCGAGCGGATCCTGATTGCCGCGGAAGCGGTCGGCCTCGGCAAGCTCGCGCTGGCGCGCGCGACCGAATATGCCAAGACGCGCGTGGTGTTCAACCGCCCGATCGGCAAGAACCAGGGCATCCAGCATCCGCTCGCGGTGAATTGGGTCGAGCTCGAGGCGGCCTGGTTGATGGTGATGTCGGCGGCCTGGCAATACGACAAGGGCATGCCCTGCGGCGGCGCCGCCAATGCGGCGAAATACATTGCGGGTGAGGCCGGATATCATGCCTGCGAGCAGGCGGTGATGACCCATGGTGGCTTCGGCTATGCCAAGGAGTTTCATGTCGAGCGCTATTTGCGTGAAGTCCTGATTCCGCGCATTGCGCCGGTCAGCCCGCAGCTCGCGCTCAGCTTCATTGCGGAAAAGGTGCTGGGGCTCGCCAAGTCTTACTAGGGCTCCGGCCCGGGGAGGATCGCATGAACCTCGCTCACCATCTCCTGCGTGCGGCCAAGGTCGACGCATCCGCGCCGGCTCTGCTCAAGGGGCTGACGCCGGTCGCCGATTATGGCCGGCTCGCTGCGACGGTGGCCTCGCTCGCCGCATCACTGCAGCAGCGCTTCGGCCTTGCCAGGGGCGCTCGCGTCGCGCTCTTGATGAAGAACGTGCCTGATTATGTCACCTGTCTTTATGCCTGCTGGCATGCCGGGCTGGTCGCCGTTCCCATCAATGCAAAGCTCCACCCGCGCGAGGTCGCGTTCATTCTCGACAATTCGGGCGCTGCCGTCGTGTTCGTGACCGGGGACATGTCGAACGTGGCGTCGGAAGCGCTGGCACTCGGTTCGGCCAAGCCGCGCATTGTCGAGATCGGCTCTGCCGAATATCGCGGGCTTGAGAGGACCGAAGGCATCGCCATCGCGGATGTCGCGATCACCGATCCCGCCTGGATCTTCTATACCAGTGGCACCACCGGCCGGCCCAAGGGCGCGGTGCTGAGCCATCGTAACCTGCTTGCGATGTCGCTGAACTATCTCGCCGAGATCAATCCGGTTGTAACCGGCGAGGCGTTGCTCCATGCCGCGCCGATGTCGCACGGCTCCGGACTCTACATGGTGCCGCATGTGCTCGGCATGGGCACGCAGATCATTCCCGAAAGTGGGCGCTTCGAGCCCGACGAGATCCTGGAGCTGACGGCAAAACGCGACGGCATCTCCTTCTTCGCCGCGCCCACCATGGTGCGGCGCCTGACTGTCGCGGCAGAAGTGGCGGGCGCGACTGCGCCGGGTCTGAAGACGATCATCTATGGTGGTGGTCCCATGTATGTCGCCGATTGCAAGGCAGCGCTCGGTGTGTTTGGGCCAAAGCTCGTGCAGATCTACGGTCAGGGCGAGACGCCGATGACGATCACGTACCTGCCGAAATCGATGCATGCCGACGCCGCCCATCCGCGCCACGAAGAACGTCTGGCGTCAGTCGGCACCGCACAGGGCGTGGTGCAGGTGCGTACCGTAGATGAAGCGGGATGCGACGTTGCGCCCGATGAGATCGGCGAGATCATCGTGCGCGGCGACACTGTGATGTCCGGCTACTGGCAGAACCCGGAGGCGACCGCGAACACGCTGCGCGGCGGCTGGCTCCACACCGGCGACATGGGCGCCTTTGACGCCGACGGCTTCCTTACCCTGAAGGACCGCTCCAAGGACGTCATCATTTCCGGTGGCACCAACATCTATCCGCGCGAGGTGGAAGAAGTCCTGTTGCGGCATGAGGCCGTCGCCGAAGTCTCGGTGATCGGCCGGCCGCATCCGGAATGGGGCGAGGAAGTGGTGGCCGTCGTCGTCCCTGTCGCCGGCAGGGCGGTCTCGCGGAACGAACTCGACCAGATGTGCAACGCCTGGATCGCGCGCTTCAAGCGGCCGAAGCATTATTATCTCACCGTCGAGCTGCCGAAGAACAGCTACGGCAAGATCGTGAAGACGGAGCTGCGCACGCTTCTGGGCGAGGCCTCCGCGCGCCTTGTGCCGATGGAGTGAGGTGGCGATGCCCGCGGCCACCATGCCGATCGATTTTTCGGGCCTGATCCGGGAAGGCGATCTCGTCGTGTGCGGGCAGGCGACGGCGGAGCCGGTCACCCTGACCGAGGCCCTGATGGCGCAGGCTGGACGTTTACCCGCATTCCGCTTGATGGTCGGCCCGGTCTTCTCGGAGACGTTCTCCGCAGGCCCCACGCCCAACGTCTCATTCCACAGCTACGGCGTGATCGGTAAGGCGCGACGGCTCGCGAAGGCCGGGCGGCTTGACGTGATCCCCAGCAATTACAGCGCTTTCTGTGCCGACTTTGCCTCGCGCCGCCACAAGGCGGATGTCGTTCTGGTTCAGCTCGCGGACTCCGAAGGGCGCCTCAGCGCCAGCCTGTCCAACGACTATCTCATTGATGCCGCGCGTAGCGCGCGGATCGTCATTGCGGAGATCAATCCAGATGCGCCCTTCACGTTCGGCGCGGAATGGCCTGAGGACGTGCCGATCCATATGCGTGTGGCCGCGCGCCGTCCGCCCGTCGAACTGCCGTCGACCACGCCTGACGAGGTCTCGCGGCGTATCGCTGTGCACGCTGCGGACCTGATCGCCGACGGCAGCACGCTTCAGTTCGGCGTTGGCCGGATTCCGGACGCGATCCTGTCCTCGCTCTCCCATGCACGCAATCTCGGCATCCATTCTGGCCTGATCAACGACGCCGTCGTCGAGCTGATCGAGCGCGGCGCTGTCACGAATGCGGAGAAGGGGATCGACGCGGGGATCACCGTCACCAACCAGGTGATCGGCACGCAACGGCTCTATCGTTTCGTGCACGAGAACAAGGCGGTTTCGGTGCGGCCGACGTCCTATACGCATGGCCAGGGCGTGCTGGCGCGGATCAACCGGCTGGTCGCGGTCAATTCGGCGCTTCAGGTCGGGCTGGACGGGAGCGTGAATTCCGAGACGCTGAACGGCGTTACGATCGGCGCGATCGGCGGGCAGCTCGATTTCGTGCGCGGCGCGAACGCGTCTCCTGGCGGCAGGGCGATCATCGCGCTGCCGGCGACGGCGTTGGATGGAACCAGCCGGATCGTCGCGTGCGTCGAGGCAGTGACGACGCCCCGCGCCGACGTCGATGCCGTCGTGACCGAATGGGGCATTGCGGAGCTGCGCGGCTGCGGCCTTGCCGAGCGCGCACGCCGAATGATCGCGATCGCGGCGCCCGCGCACCGCGACGCGCTGTCGGCGCAGCTCCGCGTCGCGGCGCGCTAGTTCAACATCGAAAGCGTCGGACGCTGGCTGTCGTTGGATCCGATGATCCCGGGGAGTTCCTCAGCTCCGCCGGCGATCATGTCAGACATCCGCCAGAACAGATGCGCAAGGCGGGAGAACACCAGCCGTTCGCGCTCGGCGGGAACGGTGCCGTCCGGGATCGTCACGGTTTCGAGGCCGACCACTTTCTTGAAATCCGGCCAGATCGTCATCGACTGCGCGATCACGGAGTAGCAGCGCGGATCCTCATGTCCAAGATCCTCAGCATGAATCTCGCGAGCTATCTGAAATAGGCGGAGCCTATTCGGCCGCAATCCGCTCCATCGCCATGGCGCGGAGCCTGGCGCGCTGGATCTTCACGCCATTGGCGCTGTCGGTGACCGGGAAAGCGTCCACGACATAGATCCGTGCCGGGATCTTGTAACCGGCCAGACGCTCGCGCAGGCGTGCCGTCAGCGCCTCCAGTTGTGGCGGAGTCGCGGCCGGGATGACAAAGGCGACGCAGCGCGTCTGGCCCTTCAGATCGACCGCGACGACCTGGGCATCGGCCACGCCGGCACAAGACTTGAGTTCGTCCTCGATCTCGCCCGGCGCGACCAGGAAGCCGCCGAGCCGCATGGCGTCGCCCGCGCGTGTCTCATAGACAAAGGAGCCGTCGCCGCGCAGATGGCCGATGTCGCCGGTGCGGAAGAAGCCGTCCGCGGTGATGGCGCCGCGCGTCGCCTCCGGGTTGTTGAAATAGCCGAGAAAGCGCGACGGCGCGCTGATCTCGATCTCGCCGGAGACGCCGGGAGCTGCAAGCGCCCCGGTCTCGGTGTCGCGCACGCGGACCGTTGCGGCCCCTGACATCGGCCGGCCACCGCCCTCGACGCGGTCGGTAAAGGCGTCACCGGGGCGGCCGATCGAGAACAGCGCCTGTACTTCACTCGAGCCGTAGAGGCCAAACAGCGGCACGCCGCGCGCCTCGGCTTCAGTGGCAAGCTCGCGCCAGCCGGGCTGAAACGCGGCGAAGCCGCAGACTTCGAGGTGCGGCAACGGCCGCGGCGCGTCGGTGAGGGCGATGATGCGGCGGAACATCTCGTCAGAGCCGAAGGTGTGCGTGATCTTATGTTCGCCGAGAATTCTCAGCGCCGATGCCGCCTCGAAGGCGTCGAGCACGTGGACGGTCGCGCCCGCTGCGATGAAGCCGAGCAGGCTGGTCATGCCAAAGGTGCCACAGAACGGCAGCAAGGCTAGCAGCGAGTGACGCTGCGAGGAGAGTTGGAGCGCCTCGGCAACGCAATTGGCGTGGGTCGCCAGCGTTCGCTGCGAGTGTGCGACGAGCTTGGGTCCCTTGGTCGTGCCCGAAGTGGTGTAGAGCAGCACGGGCAGGTCGACGCCATCCTGGGTGGGAGCCGGCGGGTAGGGCTTGTCGAACGCGTCGAACCGAGCGCAGGGCCATTGCGCGGGGATCGCATCCGCGCCGACCACTGCGAGCCCCTGCAGCGCGGGCACCTCGTCCCTGGCGATGTCGGCGAGAATGGCCGCGAAATCGATCGAGCGGAACGCCGCCTCGACCACCAACAGCTTTGCGCCGGACAATTTCAGGAGATGTGCGACCTCAGCACCGCGGTAGCGCGTGTTGACGGCGGCGACGATCGCACCGAGACGGGCGGCAGCGAACAGCAGCGCGATCCATTCGATCCGGTTGACCAGCCAGACCGCCACCACGTCGCCCTTGCCGATGCCTTGCGCGGCAAGCCAGGCCGCGGTCTGCTCGACCTTCCCTGAAAACTTCGCGCGCGAGATCGGCCTGCCGTCGAACACGAAGGCGGGATCGGCAGCGTTCTCCGATCCGATCAGCGAATGCAGTGAAACATCGTCGGCGTGCATGACGACGGGAGTAGCCCGATCGCGCAAACCTGTCTACTTGGTGCCGAACATCCGGTCGCCGGCATCGCCCAGGCCCGGCACGATGTAGCCGTGGTCGTTGAGGCGTTCATCGATCGCGGCGGTCCAGATCGGCACGTCGGGATGCTCGCTCTGGAACTGCGCGATGCCCTCGGGCGCCGCCAGAAGGCACACGAAGCGGATGTCGCGGGCGCCGCGTTGCTTGAGCAGCGATGCGCCGGCGCAGGCCGAATTGCCGGTTGCCAGCATCGGATCCATCAGGATCACGGTGCGGTCGGACAGGTCCTGCGGCGCCTTGAAGTAATATTCCACGGCCTGCAATGTCTCGGGGTCGCGGTAGAGGCCGATATGGGCGATGCGGGCCGAGGGCATCAGCGCCAGCATGCCGTCGAGGAAGCCGACGCCGGCGCGCAGGATCGGCGCCAGCGTGAGCTTCTTGCCGGCGATCTTCGGCGCCTGCATCGGGGAGATCGGCGTTTCGATCTCGACCAGCTCCAGCGGCAGGTCGCGCGTCACCTCGTAGCAGAGCAGCATCCCGATCTCGTTCAGGATCTCGCGAAAGCTCTTGGTCGAGCGGTCCTTCTCCCGCATCAGGGAAAGCTTGTGCTGGACCAGGGGATGGGCGACGACGTTGACGTTGCTGGTGCTCATGAAACCGCTCTACACGGTTCCGCGAAACTGCGCCAGATCGGCCAGGCTTTTTCCGCGGGATACGCGGCCTAGCCGGGCATCGCGACCGCGGTTCGCGCCCGGTTGCTCGCCTCGTAGGCAGCCATGGTCAATTCGCGGTCGATCGCCATGCGCATGGCCAGGAGGGCTAAACCCCGAGCCCCCGCGCCACGAGTGTGATGACGATCGTCAGGATCGCACCCCAGACCAGGCTCAGCGCCATAGTCAGGATGGTCGTGGTGACCGCGTGCTCGAGATGTCCCTTGAGGAGCTGCACGCTAGCCCCTCAGCAACCGTGCGACCAGCACGATCAGTGGATTGCCACGGTTCTCGATGTCGAGCTCGAAGGTCTCGGCGGGAAACACCAGCGCGCACCGCGCAGGCTTGCTCTGACGGTTAGCGAAATCGACTGCGGAGCTCTTGAACAGGAAGAGGCCGCCGATGCGGCCGTTCGCCTCGCGGGCTACCCAGAGCCCGGCCTTGTTGTGGCCAATGAAGAACGCGGGAATGGAAGCGCTGACGACATCGGGATCGAGCGGCTTGAGTGTCACCGCCTGCGCCTGGTCGGATTGAGGCCGGCGCTGAACGGCCTGGAAAGCGATTGCGGCCATGGCGGCTTCCTCACACATCTGCAAGGTCATGATGGTCTCCCATGTCGGTCAGGTGTGGAGGTGCCAGACATAGATTGCGGTCTTCAGCGCGATGAGCCCAGCGAGTACGGAACCCATCGAGAGCACCGCCAGCGCGCGCAACGCGACGCGCTTGAGTTGGGCCTTGCGCGGCTCCGAAATCCTTGCGGAACGTTCAGCCCAACCAAAAGGCCCTTCAAGGTCATGTGTCAGTATCGACATTTTCGTGTGTCCTTCGTCTTGCGAGCGGCAGTCTCGGCCGCTGTAGTCTGTCCAGTATGATGGGCGTTGCAGCATATGAATGCGAGACGAGCGGCGGCGCTGACATATAGGAACACCATAAAGGCCCGCGCTTACGCGCCGACGCCGTCGATCAGCTCCTCGTCGGCAATTGCCGCGAATGCTCGCACCACCTCTCTCTGCGCGGCCGCGTCCAGCGCTACGATCGGCAGCCTTGTGGCCGGCGACATCAGGCCGAGCACGCTCAGGGCGTATTTGAGCGCGGCGGGGCTCTCTTTCGCGAGGCAGGTGGTCAGTGGGATCAGTCGCTTGTGCAGATAGCGCGCCGATTGCAGGCGGCCTTGCCTGACCTGTGAGAAGATCGTCCGGCAGAGATCCGGGGCGATGTTGGCGACCTCCGAGATCGCTCCGTCTCCACCACCCGCGATATAGCCGAAAGTACCAGCGTCGTCGCCGGACAGCAGGCGAAAGCCCGCCGGCAGCAGCCGGCTCAAGCGCATCGGTCGGGTGATATCACCGCTCCCGTCGCGTAAACTCACGAATTGACGGGATTCGACCAGACGCAGCAGCGTCTCGTCGGCGAGCGGACGCAGCGTGCGGGAAGGGACATCGTGCAGGATCACGGGCAGCCCGGTCGCTCCGGCAATGGTGCGGAAATGCGCGAGCATCCCCTCCTGCATCGGCTTGTTGTAAGCGGGCACCACCGACATGATGGCATCGGCGCCGGCCGCTTCCGCCCGCCGCGCGAGTTCGACGGCGCGGCCGGTCGCGTTCGATAGCGCGCCGGCGATGATCCGCACCCGACCGCGGGCGACATCGACCGCGGTGCGGATCACGAGCTCCTGCTCCGCCGGCGAGAGCGTCGACGCTTCGCCCGCCGTCTCGCAGACCACGAGCGCGGGAGCGCCGGCCGCGACCTGGCGCTCGCAGAGTGCGGCAAACGCCTTGAGGTCGATCGCGTCAGCCGTATCGAACGGCGTCGGAAGGTCGGGAATGAAACCTGTGAACCAGGCTGAGGGAGGGATGAACATGGCGTTTCGCAGGACAGCGCCCGCTCAGGCTGCGCGCTGGGAGAGGTTGGGGCGCCTGCCCATGTCGAGCTCGATCTCGCGCGGCAGCTCGACAATGGTCTCGGGGTGCTGTCCGTTCTCGGACAGCGCGTATTTGATGGCCTGGGCGCGGTTGACGAACAGGCCGCCATAGAGGCCGTTCTGCTCCTGCGCGATCCACTGTCCCCGATGGTTCCTTCCAATGAAGACGATGGTTGAGGGTGAGTTGCACGAGGGAGGTTCGACGAGTTTCACGGATGGTGTCCTTCCAATTTGACGCGCGCCGCGGGATCTCGTCCCGCAACCGCCCGGTCAATATCTTGTCGAATGGATATGATTTCGAGGGAGGGCGCGCGGCGATCTCATAGGAATGCCATAAGGCTCCGCACGAAGGCTTGGCATTCGGTCAGCTGAAATTCTCGCAGGCGACCGGCTCATAGAGCGGATCGGGCGCGGGGCGCACGTTGGGAACGCTCGGCCGCGAGACCTCAACTGCCAAAGCCTGGACCTCGACGAAAGCCGACAGTAGCGCGAGCGCAAGGTCGCCATGACATCCCTCGACAGCCGCGTCCAGCCAGTCCGGCAATTCGCGTTCGCGCGAGAGCGCGCAGTGCCATTCGCCCCCGTCATAGGCGATGCGGCGGACCTGCCACAGCGGCAGCTCCAGCTCCAGCAATGCCAGCGCGACATCGGTCCATGCCTCTGTATCAACGAGACGCATAACGCGTGCCGTTCGCTCATTCTGTCCAAGCGAGGGAAAGCGCCGGCAGGCCTTGTCGATGATCTCCAGCATTAGCGGCCGCGTCATGCCTTGCGCATTGCGCAAGCGGTCGCCGAGTGAGGGGGGATCGTAGTGTCGGAAAGCGACGGTCATGTCGGGCCTCCTGGAATGGGCGTCGGTCAGTCGGCCGGCCTCTTCAGGATGGCGGGAAGGGTATTTGAAAACGAGAGGGGGACGGGGCGGAGGATATAAGGATTTCATAAGTGTTGGAATGGAGCGGTCTGGAGCACCCATTCTCCGCTGTCGTCCCGGCGAAGGCCGGGACCCATAACCCCAGGGAGTAGTCGCTGCGCGGTGCTGGTAACCGCGAGTCTTCGCCAAACCAAATCCTGTGGGTATGGGTCCCGGCCTTCGCCGGGACGACGACGGAGAGTTGAGTGAGCATCCTGCCCCGCTCTTTATGAGATTCCTATAACTTCGCCATAGCCCTCGTCTCGAAAACCTATGTCGGTGGTGACACTTCAGCACGGTCAACAGTCCCGGCTGCTGCTGTGGAAGCGTGGTTCCGTTTCCGTACATGCCCGCCGGACGCCCGAGAAACGGTTGCGCCAGGCATGAGAGGCGCAACGAGGAGTATCTCCATGATGGACATTCTGATGCTGGCGCTGGGCTTCGTCTTCTTCGCCCTTGCAATCGGCTACACCTACGCGTGCGAACGGCTTTGATGGAGCGGACCATGATCTTTGATTATTCCCTCGCCGGCGCCGTCTCGCTCGGCCTCCTGATCTACCTCACTTATGCACTGCTCCGGCCGGAACGGTTCTGAGCGTGCTGTCCTCGTCAAATTTTTGCTGGCTGATGCCGTGCTCCTCACTTGCCTGCTTTCGGTGCTCCTGCCGCTTCTGCGCCGGACACAAAGCCTAAAGGGTTAATGCCATGACTATGATCGGTTGGCTCCAGATCATTCTTTTCTGCGCTATCATCGTCGCGCTAGCCAAGCCGCTCGGCTGGTACATGACGCGCGTGTTCAACGGGGAACGGACGTTCCTGTCGCCGGTGCTTGGTCCGATCGAGGCCGGCATCTACTGGTTCTCTGGCGTCGACGAGAAGCGCGAGCAGCATTGGCTGACCTATACGGTCTCCATGCTGCTATTCCATGTCGGTGGCTTCCTCATCATCTACGGCGTGATGCGATTGCAGGCCGTGCTGCCCTTCAATCCGGCAGGCCAGGGCGCGGTCGCCGAGGATCTCTCCTTCAACACCGCGATCTCCTTCATCACCAACACCAACTGGCAGAACTACGGCGGCGAGAGCACGATCTCCTACCTCGTGCAGATGGTTGGCCTGACGCACCAGAATTTCCTGTCCGCGGCAACCGGCATCGCGCTTGCGGTGGCCCTGATCCGCGGCTTCTCGCGTGCCTCGATGCGCACGGTCGGCAATTTCTGGGTCGACGTCACCCGCTGTACGCTCTACGTGCTGCTGCCGATCTGCGTCGTCTACACGCTGTTCCTCATCTCCCAGGGCATGCCGCAGACGCTCGGTGACTATGTCGAAGCCACGACCCTCGAAGGCGCCAAGCAGACCATCGCGGTCGGCCCGGTTGCCTCGCAGGTCGCGATCAAGATGCTCGGCACCAATGGCGGCGGCTTCTTCAACGCCAATGCCGCGCACCCCTTCGAGAACCCGACCGCGCTGTCGAATTTCGTGCAGATGCTGTCGATCTTCGCGCTGGGCGCCGCCTTGACCAATGTGTTCGGCCGCATGGTCGGCAACCAGCGCCAGGGCTGGGCAATCCTTTCGGTGATGGGCGTGCTCTTCATTGCCGGCGTCGCCGTTACCTATTGGGCCGAGGCCAACGGCACCTCGACGCTGCATGCGCTCGGCCTGACCGGCGGCAACATGGAAGGCAAGGAGGTTCGCTTCGGCATCGTCGCGTCCTCGCTGTTTGCCGTGATCACCACAGCCGCGTCCTGCGGCGCGGTCAACGCCATGCACGACAGCTTTACTGCGCTCGGCGGCATGATCCCGCTGATCAACATGCAGCTCGGCGAGATCATCGTCGGTGGCGTCGGCGCCGGCCTCTACGGCATGCTGCTGTTCGTCGTGCTGGCGATCTTCGTGGCGGGCCTGATGGTCGGCCGTACGCCGGAATATGTCGGCAAGAAGATCGAGGCGCGCGAGGTGAAAATGGCGATGCTCGCGATCCTGGTGCTGCCGCTGATGTATCTCGGCTGGACCGCGGTCGGCGTGGTCTATCCGGCGGCGGTCGCCTCGATGGCCAATGCCGGCCCGCACGGCTTCACCGAGGTGCTCTACGCCTATACGTCGTCGACCGGAAACAACGGCTCCGCCTTCGCGGGCCTCACCGGCAACACCTTCTTCTACAATCTCACGCTCGCGAGCGCGATGTTCGTCGGCCGGTTCTTCATGATCATCCCTGCGATGGCGATTGCGGGCTCGCTGGCCGCCAAGAAAAGCATCCCGCCGTCGGCAGGCACGTTCCCGACCACTGGCGGGCTGTTCGTCGGCCTCGTCGTCGGCGTGATCCTGATCATCGGCGGTCTCACTTTCTTCCCGGCTCTCGCCCTCGGCCCGATCGTCGAGCATCTCGCGATGAACGCCGGCCAAATCTTCTGAACAGCAAGTGTTCTGATCGACAGCCTTCTGATTGTTTGGAGTGACCTCCATGGATACCATGAAACTGCAAAAACGCGCTTCCGTCTCGGCGATGCTCGACCCCAAGATCGTCGTGCCCGCGATCCGCGCGTCCTTCACCAAGCTCGACCCGCGGCTGATGATCAAGAACCCCGTGATGTTCGTGGTCGAGATCGTGGCCGCGCTCACCACTGTGATCTTTCTGCGCGACCTCGTCACGGGTGGCGCCAACCTGGGCTTCACGTTCCAGATCATCCTCTGGCTCTGGTTCACGGTGCTGTTCGCCAATTTAGCTGAAGCGGTCGCCGAAGGCCGCGGCAAGGCCCAGGCCAACTCGTTGCGCAAGACCCGCACCGACAGCCAGGCCAAGCTCCTGACCGGTGCCGGCCAAGCCTTCAGGCTCGTGCCGGGCACGAGCCTGAAGGTCGGCGATATCGTGCTGGTCGAGGCCGGAGACACTATCCCCTCCGACGGCGAGGTGATCGAGGGCGTCGCCTCCGTCAACGAAGCTGCCATCACCGGCAAGTCCGCGCCCGTGATCCGCGAATCCGGCGGCGACCGCTCCGCGGTCACTGGCGGCACCCAGGTGCTGTCCGACTGGATCCGCGTCCGCATTACGGCAGCCCAGGGCTCGACCTTCATCGATCGCATGATCAAGCTGGTCGAAGGCGCCGAGCGGGCGAAGACGCCGAACGAGATCGCGCTCAACATCCTGCTGGCCGGCCTCACCATCATCTTCGTGTTCGCCACGGTCACGATTCCGAGCTATGCAGCCTATGCCGGTGGATCGATCTCGGTGGTGGTGCTGGTCGCGCTGTTCGTGACGCTGATCCCGACCACCATCGGTGCGCTGCTGTCGGCGATCGGCATCGCCGGCATGGACCGCCTGGTGCGCTTCAACGTGCTGGCGATGTCCGGCCGCGCCGTCGAGGCCGCCGGCGACGTCGACACGCTGCTGCTCGACAAGACCGGAACCATCACGCTCGGCAACCGCCAGGCGACCGCGTTCCGTCCCGTGCGCGGCGTCACCGAGCAGGAGCTTGCGGATGCAGCCCAGCTCGCCTCGCTCGCCGACGAGACCCCGGAGGGCCGGTCCATCGTCGTGCTGGCGAAGGAGAAATACGGCATCCGCGGCCGCGACATGGCCGAGCTTGGAGCCACCTTCATCCCGTTCACGGCGCAGACCCGCATGAGCGGCGTCGATGCCGGCGGCATCGTCGGTGCGTAAGGGCGCGGTCGATGCCATGCTCAACTATGTCGGTGGCGGTGCGCCGATGGCCGTTGCGTCGGGCAACGCGGCTCGCGCCATCCAGCCCGCGGGGCTCTCGGATATCGGCCGCGAGGTCCAGACCATTGCGGACGAGATCGCCAAGGCCGGCGGTACGCCGCTTGCGGTCGCCAGGGACGGCAAGCTGCTCGGCGTCATCCAGCTCAAGGACATCGTCAAGGGCGGCATCCGCGAGCGCTTTGCCGAGCTGCGCCGCATGGGCATCCGCACCATCATGATCACCGGCGACAATCCGATGACGGCGGCCGCAATCGCGGCGGAAGCCGGCGTCGACGACTTCCTGGCGCAGGCAACGCCCGAGGACAAGCTCAAGCTGATCCGCGACGAGCAGGCCAAGGGCAAGCTGGTGGCGATGTGCGGTGACGGCACCAACGACGCGCCCGCGCTCGCCCAGGCCGATGTCGGCGTCGCAATGAATACCGGCACCCAGGCGGCGCGCGAGGCCGGCAACATGGTCGACCTCGATTCCAACCCGACCAAGCTGATCGAGGTGGTCGAGATCGGCAAGCAGCTGCTGATGACGCGCGGCGCGTTGACGACCTTCTCGATCGCCAACGACGTCGCAAAATATTTTGCGATCATCCCGGCGATGTTCCTGGCGTTCTACCCGCAGCTCGACGTGCTCAACGTCATGAACCTGGCGAGCCCGCAGAGCGCGATCCTGTCGGCGATCATCTTCAACGCGCTGATCATCATCGCGCTGATTCCGCTCGCGCTGAAAGGCGTCGCCTATCGCGCGGTCGGTGCCGGTGCGCTGCTTCGGCGTAACCTGATGATCTATGGGCTCGGCGGTATCGTCATTCCCTTCATCGGCATCAAGGCGATCGACCTCGTCGTCGTCGCCCTGCATTTGGCTTGATCGTCGTTGCCGGGCGCGTAACCCGCGCCCGGTGCAATGACGAAGACTTAGGAGACCTAACATGCTCAGAGAAATCCGCCCCGCCATCGTCCTCTTGCTGGTGCTCACCGCCATCACGGGCCTGGCCTATCCGCTTGCCATGACCGGGATTGCCGGCGCGATCTTTCCCGCGCAGGCGAAAGGCAGCCTGATCGAGAAGGATGGCAAGGTCGTCGGCTCCGCCCTGATCGGGCAGGAGTTCAAGGACGACAAATACTTTCATGGCCGCCCTTCGGCGACGCTGGCGCCGGACCCGAATGATTCGACCAAGACGGTGTCGGCGCCCTACAACGCCGCCAACTCGGGCGGCTCCAATCTCGGTCCGACCAGCAAGGCCCTGGCCGACCGGCTCAAGGAAGATGTGGACAAGCTGAAGGCCGAGAATCCGAACGCCGCCGTGCCGGTCGATCTGGTCACGACTTCGGCCAGCGGTCTCGATCCGGACATTTCCCCGGAAGCGGCCCAATTCCAGGTGCCGCGCGTCGCCAAGGCACGGAATATGTCGGACGATCAGGTCAAGCAGCTGGTGGCCTCCTACACCCAGGGCCGTCTGCTCGGCCTGCTCGGCGAACCGCGCGTTAACGTATTGGCACTGAACCTCGCGCTCGATCGCGCCGCCGCGAAGTAGCGGTCTAGGCTCGCGGCGCTCCGATGATTATATTGGCAAGATGGTCCGAGAGCGCCGCGATCCCGAACAACGTCCGTCTCCCGAGGCGCTGCTGGAAGCCGCGCGCCGGGAGGAGAGTGCGAGCGGCAAGCTGAAGATCTTCGTCGGGGCCGCCCCCGGCGTCGGCAAGACCTACGAGATGCTGCAGAGCGCCCACGCCAAGCGCAAGGCCGGCATCGATGTGGTGGTCGGTTTCGTCGAGACCCATGGCCGCGCCGAGACCGAGGCGCTGGTGCGGGGGCTGGAAGTGATCCCGCGCAAGAAGCTGGACTACCGCGGCCAGATCGTCGAGGAGATGGACCTCGATGCCGTGATCGCGCGCCGCCCGCAGATTGCACTGGTCGACGAGCTCGCCCACACCAACGCCCCCGGCAGCCGTCATCCCAAACGCTATCTCGACGTCGAGGAGCTGCTGTCCCACGGCATCGACGTCTACACCGCCGTCAATATCCAGCACATCGAGAGCCTGAACGACGTCGTCGCCCAGATCACCCATGTGCGGGTGCGCGAGACGTTGCCGGATTCGATCTTCGATCGCGCCGATGCGATCGAGCTGATCGACCTTACGCCTGACGATCTGATCCAGCGCCTGCGTGAGGGCAAGGTCTACGTGCCCAGGCAAGCCGAGCGGGCGCTGGAGCATTATTTCTCGCCGGGCAATCTGACTGCGTTGCGCGAGCTCGCGCTGCGGCGCACGGCCGAACGGGTCGACGAGCAACTCCTCACCCACATGCAGGCCAACGCCATCGCCGGTCCCTGGGCCGCGGGCGAGCGCATCCTCGTCTGCGTCAGCGAGGACCCGCGCGCGGCCGGGCTCGTGCGTTACACCAAGCGGCTGGCCGACCGGCTGCATGCGCCGTTCACCGCGATCTCGATCGAGACGCGGCGGTCGCTCCAGCTGTCCGACGAGGAGCGCGACCGGCTCGCCGATACGCTGCGGCTCGCCGAAGCGCTGGGCGGTGAAGCCCTGACCATTCCCGCCGTCGGCCGCCGCATCGCCGACGACGTCATCAATTTCGCGCAAGGCAACAACGTCACCCAGATCGTGATCGGCAAGTCGACGCGCTCGCGCTGGTTCGAGATGACGCGCGGCTCGGTGGTGCATGATCTGGTGGGCCGCGCCGGCAATATCAGCGTTCACGTCATTCCGGGTGACGAACTCGCGAGCGAGCCGGCGCCGAAGACCGCGGTGCAAACCGCGGCACGGTCCGAGCCGTTCGATGCGCGGCCTTATCTGAAGGCGCTCGGGATCACCGCACTCGGCCTTGCCGCAGCGGTGGCCATTAAGCCATATTTCGGCATCGAGAACGTTGACCTGATGTTCTTGACCGCGGTGGTCGCCGTGGCTGTCCGCTATGGGCTGTGGCCGTCGCTGCTTGCGAGCATCGCGGCGTCACTGGCGTATAACTTCTTCTTCATGCCGCCGGTCTACACCTTCACCATCACCGATCCAACCAATGTCGCGGCGTTCTTCTTCTTCATGCTGATTGCGTTCGTGGTGTCGAATGTAGCCGGGCGTGTGCGCACGCAGGCCGACACTGCGATCGGTCGCATCAGGACCACCGAACAGCTCTATGCCTTCAGCCGCAAGCTAGCCGGCACCGCCACGCTCGACGACGTGCTGTGGGCGACCGCCTATCAGATCGCGCTGATGCTGAAAGTTCGCGTCGTGCTGCTGCTGCCGGAAGACGGCCTCTTGACGGTGAAGTCCGGCTATCCGCCCGAGGACCAGCTCGACCAGGCCGACCTTGCCGCCGCCAACTGGGCCTGGAGCAATGATCGCTCCGCCGGCCGGGGGGCGGATACGTTGCCCGGCGCCAAGCGGCTGTTCCTGCCGATGCGCACCGGGCGCGGTCCCATTGGCGTCATCGGCATCGACAATGATCGCACCGGTCCCTTGTTGACGCCGGATCAGCGCCGGCTGCTCGACGCACTGGTCGACCAGGGCGCACTTGCGATCGAGCGCGTGCTGCTGGTCGAGGACATGGATCGCGTCAAGCGCACCGTCGAATCCGAGCGGTTGCGATCGGCGCTGCTGACGTCGATCTCGCATGATTTGAAGACGCCGCTCGCCTCCGTGCTCGGCGCGGCCTCGACCATGCGCGATCTTGCCGGCGCGCTATCCGACAGCGAGAAGCACGATCTGCTTGCGACCGTGATCGACGAATCCGAGCGGCTCAACCGCTTCATCGCCAATCTGCTCGACATGACCAAGCTTGAATCCGGTGCCATCGTGCCCAACACGGCGCTGCACGATCTCGGCGAGATTGTCGGCAGCGCGCTGCGGCGGGCAGCCAAGATCCTGACCGCGCACAAGGTCGAGCTGGCGCTTGCCGCCGATCTGCCGATGCTCCAGCTAGATGCCGTGCTGTTCGAGCAGGTGCTGTTCAATCTGCTCGACAATGCCGCGAAATATTCGGCGCCCGGCACCATGATCTCGATCAAGAGCCAGCGCGAGCGGGATCAGGTGATGCTCCAAATCGCCGACGAAGGAGACGGCATTCCGCCTGACGAGCTCGAGAGCGTGTTCGACAAGTTCTATCGCGCGCAGAAAGGGGATCGCGTCCGTCCCGGCACCGGGCTCGGGCTCGCCATCTCCCGTGGCTTTGTCGAGGCGATGCGGGGCACGATCTCGGCCGCCAACCGCAGCGACCGGAGCGGCGCGATCCTCACCATACGTCTGCCGGTTCCGGCACAGACCAAAGCACTGGACACCGCCGCATGAGTGCTGCCCCGATCAAGGTTCTTGTCATCGACGACGAGCCGCCGATCCGTAAATTGCTGCGAATGGGGCTTTCGACGCAGGGCTACGAGATCCTGGAGGCCTCGAACGGCAAGATCGCGCTGGAGAAACTCACCGAGGAGCCCGCGCTAATCATCCTCGATCTCGGCCTGCCCGACATCCAGGGCCACGAACTGTTGCGCACCATCCGTGCCCGCAATGAAGCCGTGCCGATCGTGGTGCTGTCGAGCCGCGGCGACGAGGCCGGCAAGGTACAGGCGCTCGACCTCGGCGCCGATGATTACCTGACCAAGCCGTTCGGCATGGACGAGCTGCTGGCGCGCCTGCGCGCCGCGCTGCGGCATCAGCTTCAGGTCCAGGGCGAGCGCCCGGTGTTCCGCTCCGGTGATCTCTCGGTCGATCTCGTCCGCCGCATCGTCAAGGTCGGCGAGCGCGACGTCAAACTGTCGCCGAAGGAATACGATCTTCTGCGCGTGCTGGTGCAGCACGCCGGCAAGGTGCTGACCCACCGCTTCCTGCTCAAGGAACTCTGGGACGAGTTGACCGATGCGCAATACTTACGCGTCTACGTCCGCCAGCTCCGCCAGAAGATCGAAGCCGATCCGGAACGGCCGCAATATGTGCTGACCGAGACGGGGATCGGGTACCGGCTGAAGGCGGGGGATTAGGCCTCTGTCATTCCGGGGCGCGCGTCAGCGCGAGCCCGGAATCAATTTCTCCACACGTCACGCTCAGGGCGATGGATTCCGGGTTCGATGCTTCGCGTCCCCCCGGAAGGACGAGGCCCATTACCCTGCCTTGCGATGCCGCGCCGTCGACCGGTGCGTCTTCCTCGCGCTGCGATGGCGTCCGGTGGCACGACGCGTGTGCGACTTCGCCGCCGTCTTCTTATCACCGCGTCCCTTCAAGATCTGCTTCAGTGTGTCCATCGGGGCCATTCCATTCTCCAGTGATTTCAAGGCGTTTCAGGAACTCCAACCGGGCTCCGGGGTTTTGGTTCCGGCTTGGACTTTTGCCGTGATAGGCTTCAATTCCGAAAGAAATGCGGGACCGGTCGTGCTGCGAAAACTCTCCACCTATCGACAGAAGCGGGATTTCGAGAAGACGCCGGAGCCCTCCGGCGAGTCAGCGGTCGCGCCCTCGAAGCAGCGGCGCTTCGTGATCCAGAAGCATGACGCCACCCGGCTGCACTACGACTTCCGGCTCGAATTCGACGGCGTCTTCAAGTCCTGGGCGGTGACGAAGGGCCCCTCGCTCGATCCGCATGACAAGCGTCTGGCGGTCGAGGTCGAGGACCATCCGCTCGACTATGGCGATTTCGAAGGCACGATTCCTGAAGGCCAGTATGGCGGCGGCACGGTGATGCTGTGGGACCGCGGCACCTGGGAATCCGACGATCCGGAAGCCGGCTTCAAGAAGGGCGATTTGAAGTTCACGCTGCACGGTGAAAAGCTGCATGGAAGCTGGGTGCTGGTGCGCATGCGCGGCGATCGCACCGGCGGCAAGCGCACCAACTGGCTCCTGATCAAGCACCGCGACGAATATGCAAGTGAGGGCGAGGACATTCTGGCCGAGGACAAATCGGTCGCCTCCGGCCGGGCGATGACGCAGATCGCCGGAGGCAAGGGCCGCGCGCCAAAGCCTTTCATGCTGGCGAAGGGCACCAGGGGCAAGGCCGACGCGGTCTGGCAGTCCAACCGCGCCGAGGAGACGAAAGGGCACACCGTGAAGCCGGCGCCGCGCGCGGCGTTGAAGGTTGGCAAGGTGGCAAAGACGAAGACCACGACCGCGACGAATGCCAGGATGGTTTCGGAGATGCCGGACTTCGTCGCGCCGCAGCTCTGCACCTCGGTCGAGCGCCCGCCGTCCTCCGACGGATGGGGCCACGAGATCAAGTTCGACGGCTATCGCGTGCAGCTTCGCGTCGAGGACGGCAACGCAACGCTGAAGACCCGCAAGGGCCTCGACTGGACCGACAAGTTCGCTTCGATTGCAAGGGAGGCCGGTACGCTGCCTGATGCGCTGATCGACGGCGAGATCGTCGCGCTCGACCATAATGGCGCCCCGAATTTTTCCGCGCTCCAGGCCGCGCTGTCGGACGGCGAGACGGATGATCTCATCTTCTTCGCCTTCGACCTCCTGTTCGCCGAAGGCCTCGACTATCGCCGTCTTCCACTCGGCGAACGCAAGGGCCGCCTCAAGGAATTGCTGAAGGCGCGCAAGCGGAAATCGAGCCAGATCCGCTATGTCGAGCATTTCATGAGCGGCGGCGATGCGGTGCTGCAATCGGCCTGCAAGCTCGAGCTGGAAGGGATCGTGTCGAAAAAGCTCGATGCGCCCTATCGCTCCGGCCGAACGGAGAGCTGGACCAAGGCGAAATGTCGCGCCGGCCATGAGGTCGTGATCGGCGGCTGGAAGACCACAGCCGGGAAATTCCGCTCGCTGATGGCCGGCGTCTATCGCGGCGATCATCTCGCCTATGTCGGCATCGTCGGCACCGGCTTTGGCGCCGACAAGGTCAAGCGCATCATGCCGCTGTTGAAGGAGGCCGCGTCGAACGCGAGCCCGTTCGGCGGGAAGAATGCGCCGAAGAAAACGCGCGATATGCACTGGCTGAAGCCCGAGCTCGTCGCCGAGATCGAGTTCGCCGGCTTCACTGCCGACGGCAATATCCGCCAGGCCGCGTTCAAGGGATTGCGGCAGGACAAACCGGCCGAGGAGGTCAAGGCGGAAACGCCGGTTGATACCGAGCTTGCCAGGCCTGCTGCCGGAAAGCGCGTCCCGGCGAAGCCCGGCAAAGGAAAAGGCGCCGGCGCTGCCGAGGTGATGGGTGTCGTCATCTCGAAGCCGGAGAAGGAGCTATGGCCGGACGGCGGCGATGGCGAGGGCGTGACAAAGCTCGACCTCGCCCGCTATTTCGAGGCGGTTGGCGCCTGGATGATCGAGCATCTGAAG
This sequence comes from uncultured Alphaproteobacteria bacterium, assembly GCA_963819355.1. Taxonomy (GTDB): domain Bacteria; phylum Pseudomonadota; class Alphaproteobacteria; order Rhizobiales; family Xanthobacteraceae; genus Bradyrhizobium. The sequence goes on from CAWFVZ010000013.1 coordinate 231,067, forward strand.
GGTCGTCCCTGCTCGATCCTGCGCGCGCCGGACGGCATCGGCGGCGAAAAATTCTTCCAGCGCCATGCCATGCAGGGCTCGTCGAACCTGCTCGAGCTCGCAAAGGTCTCGGGTGATCGCAAGCCGTATTTGCAGATCGATCGTGTCGAAGGCCTTGCCGCGGTCGCGCAGATTGGCGGCCTCGAGCTGCATCCCTGGAATTGCGCCCCGGACGCCTATGATACGCCGGGTCGGCTGGTGTTCGATCTCGATCCTGCGCCGGACGTCCATTTCGCCGATGTGGTCGAGGCGGCGAAAGAGATGCGGCAGCGGCTGACCGATCTTGGCATGGAGAGTTTCTGCAAGACCACCGGCGGCAAGGGCCTGCACGTTGTGGTGCCGCTGCTTTATGGCGCACGTGACAAGGTAAGCTGGACGGAGGCCAAGGCGTTCGCGCAAGGCGTCTGCCAGTGGATGGCTGATGAGGATCCCGGGCGCTATTTGCTCAACATGTCGAAGAAGCTGCGCACCCGGAAGATCTTTCTGGATTATCTGCGCAACGACCGTCTGTCGACGGCCGTGGCCCCGCTATCGCCCCGTGCGCGTGATGGTGCCACGGTTTCGATGCCGGTGACTTGGGCGCAGGTGAAGAGTGATCTCGATCCGAAGCGCTACACGGTGCGGACCGTGCCGGGATTGCTGGGGCGCTCGAAAGCGTGGGAGGGATATGACGATGCCGCCGCGTCGATCAAAGCCGCAATGAAGAAGCTTGTGGCGAAGAAGTAGGGTGGGTTACGCCTTGCGGCTAACCCACCCTGCGGCGTCAGCTAGATGCGTCCGAGCAGTAGCAGGATCAGCAGGATGACGATGACGAGCCCGAGGCCGCCGCCGCCGTAATATCCGGTGCCGTAGAACGGACCACCGCCGATGCCGCTGAAGCCACCGAGCAGCGCGATGACCAAAATGATCAGAATGATCGTACCGATAGACATGCGAATCTCCTCCAGCCCTTCGTTGAAAGGGTTATTTGCAACCTGTCCCGTTGTGCGAGGGCAACTTGCCGCAGGTTTTAAAGTTCCAGCAGTGAAACACGGTCCACGCATCCAACTTGCATGGAACCTTTGTCTTTTCAGCCGGCATGATTAGGTGAGGATCAATCAGCACGGGCAGGGATCATGTCAGCACCGCTTGTCGTTTCCATTCCGCATCGTCTCGGCCGCGAGGAGGCGGTGCGCCGGCTCAAGACCGGGCTCGGCCGCGCGGCAGCGAGCATTCCAGTGATGCAGGTCGAGGAAGAGCGCTGGAGCGGCGACTCCATGGCCTTTCGCATCCGCGCACTCGGGCAGATCGCGAGCGGCCAAGTCGACGTTGCGGACGACCACGTCAAGGTTCAGGTGGTGCTGCCGTGGCTGTTGCAGCGTTTTGCGGAGATGGCGCAGGCGACCATCCGCAAGCGCGGCCAGTTACTGCTGACGAAAGACGATGGAAAGTGAGTTTCAGGTGGCCGCGCGCTGTCGCGCAGGCCTGATGGCGCTCGCCGCGCGCGCCGCGATGACAGAAGCGGGAAAATCGCGAAAAGCCTGCGTGAGCGGCAATTCGTTGCCGGCAAGGCCCGGCGCGGCGTAGCCATTGATGTCGACGGTCGCGTCAAAACCTTCAGGCATGAGCCATTCCCGCCCGGCCTGCGTGAATGGTGCAAACAGGCGCCCGACCACGATGATCGCTGCATCGCGTCCGTGGCGGCGCGCGAAGGCGATGACGTGATCGGCGTGCGCGCCGCGTACCTCCAGCGGTTCGTAGTCGCCGCGAGAGAAAACGTCGGCGAGTTCATTGCGCAGCTTGAGCAGCTGTCGCGTCCAGGCGAGCTTGAGTTGGCCGTCCGGCCACGACTTGATCAGGCCGCGCCAATCCGGATTGTCGAGCGCACCCAGCGCCGCGTGCCGCGCGGGAAAGTCAACCGGGCGGCGGTTGTCGGGGTCGACCAGCGACAGGTCCCAGAATTCGGTGCCTTGATAGAAATCGGGCACACCGGCCAGCGTCGCCTTCAGCGTCAGCTGGCTGAGCGAGTTCAGCGCGCCGAGCAGCGCGACACGGCGGGCCAAGGTCTGCAGCGCCTCCAGGAATTCGCCTGATAGCGCAGGATCGAGGATCTTATCGATGAAGCTCTTGACGCCGTTCTCATACGCCTGATGCGGATTGAGCCAACTCGTCTCTTCCTTGCCCTCACGCGCCGCCTTGAGCGCATAGGCCTGGATGCGTTCGACGAAGTCGCTGCCCGGGCCCCCAGCCGGCCAGGCGCCAAGCAGCGTCTGGTAGAGCATGTATTCGAACGTCGCCGACGGCGCTCGCAAATTGCCGTCGAGGGCGAGATGCGGCGCGTTCAGCACCTTCCAGCGCGAGACCGCGCTGGTCCATTCGCCGGGAATTTCGCTGAGTGCTGCGATCCGCGCGCGCGCGTCCTCGCCGCGCTTGGTGTCGTGGGTTGCGGTCGCCGTCATGCCGTGCGGCCATTCCTTGGCGCGGGTGCGCATGACGTCGTGGAAGGCAGGAATTGTCAGGCCGGAGCTTGACGGATCACCGCCGACCTCGTTCAGCGCAAGCAGCCGGTGGAATTGATAGAAGGCAGTGTCCTCCAGCGACTTCGCCATCATCGGCCCGGTGAACTGCTGCACCTTCAGCGCAAAACGGCGCACGCGCGGGGCGCTGTGCGGCGGACGGCCGGGCTTGAGCAGATCCATGGTGAGGGCGTCGCGAAGGAAGTCGAAAATGCCCTCGTCGGCGGCGAACCATTGCGCGCGGGCGCTTTCGATGGTGTCGTCGATCAGCTTTCGGTCGAGTGCGGTCGGCGCGCTGTGGGTCAGGTAGGTGCGATACACCGGGAAATGCAGCACGTACAATTCGAGCGCCTGCCGCAGGCTGTCGGCGGAAAAATCGCGGGTCGAGTAATGCCCGTTGGCAATGCGCGCGAGCAGGCGTGTCAGCACGATGAATTCGCTGGTCAGCAGCGTCTCCAGCACGCGCCGCTTGGCATCCTTCACATACGGCGCTAGTCGCGGCGGCCGGTTGCTGATCTGCCGCCAGGTCTCGTCCAGCGCCTCCAGCCCCTTGGGGTCGACCAGGACCTGGGTAATTGCGTTCATCCACTCATAGCCGGTGGTGCCCTGAACGCCGGCGAAGCGCGGCAGGCGCTCGTGCTCGCACAGGATCTTTTCGATCACGGTGTAGAACGGCTTTGTATTGCCTTGCGCATCACGTACCAGCCGGCGCAGCCGCTGGCAATATTGCGCGGGATCGCGCAGGCCGTCGATATGATCGAGACGGATACCCTGCAGCCTGCCGTCGGCGACGAGCTGCTTCACCAGCCGGTGCGTGGCGGCGAAGGTGCCGGGATCCTCGACGCGCAGGCCGGCGAGGCCGTTGACGTCGAAGAAGCGGCGATAATTGATGTCGCTGGAGGCGAGCCGCCAATGGCCGAGCTTGTAGTTCTGGCGCTCCAGCAGATGATGCAGCGCCAGCGTCTGCGTCGGGCGATCCTTGGCGGCGCGATAGGCGGCGAGGCCGTGTGCGATGATGTCGGCGCTGCCTGCGATATCCTTTAGCTCCGCCTTGAAGGCGGGTGCTTCCTTGCGGTTGGGCCGGCGCAGTCCCGTATAGCGTGCGGCAAGCGCAAGCAGGCGCCTACCGGCCTCCGTCTCGGCAGCATCGGCCTCCTTCACGATCATCCGCAGCAGCTCGCCATAGCGCTCCGGCGCAATCGGCAACCGATGCTCGAAATACCAAGCCGAAAAACTGCCTTCGCCGGGATCATAGCGTAGCTCGATGTCGCCGCGCTCGAGCGCCTCGCCGTAGGACGAGCCGAGGATCGGCAGCAGCACGCCGCCGCGGGCGCGGTAGGGCAGCAGATCCCAGTCGATATCGAAGGCGACCGCATGCGGCGAGGCCTGGCCCCATTCCAGCACATCCAGCCACCAGGGATTGTCGGCAAAGTGCACGCCGACATGGTTCGGCACGAAATCGATGATGAGGCCGAGGTCGTGTGTCTTCAGCGCGTCGCCGAGCCGCGCAAAGCCCGCCTCGCCGCCAAGCTCGGGACTGGGCTGGCTGTGATCGACGGTGTCGTAGCCGTGGGTCGACCCCTTGCGGGCCTTCATCACCGGCGAGGCGTAGAGATGCGTGATCCCCAGCGCCTTCAGATAAGGCACCACTGCGGCGGCCTTGTCGAAGTCGAAATCTGCGGTGAGTTGCAGCCGATAGGTGGCAAGAGGGATAGCGGGAGGCATGTTTAACCTCCGAGTCGCCAGACCACCGACCAGGGCGGAAGCCGGTCGCCGGCCGCGCCGCCCCAGATCGGCGTGCCTGCATTGTCGGTAGAATGTGTGATGTCCTTGTCCGACAGGTTGGCGGTCAGCCGCAGTATTGTGCCGTCTCCCATGCGCCAATGTGCGGTCAGCAAGCCATTGTCGGCGGCCTCGGCGTCGCCAAACGTCGCGCCCTTCAGCCGCGGCGCGATGTCTTTCCGGCGGCGCATGAGCAAGCCGGACACGAAAGCCAGCCGCTTATCCTGCTCCGGCGTGCGGCCGGTCCAGTCGAGCACCGCCGATTGCAGCGTTGCTGGATCGAATGGATCCGGCACGTCATCGCCATATTTCTCGTAGGCCCAGGCGTATTCCTGCCGGCGGCCTTTGCGCACAGCGTCGACGAGCCCGCCCTGGAAATCGCAGAAGAACGGGAACGGCGCCGTCGAGCCCCATTCTTCGCCCTGAAACAGCATCGGCACCATCGGCGCGAGCAATGTCACTGCGAGCGCGGCCTCGATCTGCCTGGCCGATGCCAGGCTCTCCAGCCGGTCGCCGAGCGGCCGGTTACCGATCTGGTCGTGGTTCTGCAGGAAATTGACGAAAGTCGCCGGCGGCAGTTCACCGCTCGGTTCACCGCGCGTCTTCTTGCCCCAGAATTCCGAGATTTCGCCCTGGTAGACGAAGCCCGATGCAAGCGCGCGCGCCAGATCCATGCGCGGCGTCTGGTAGTCGGCGTAGTAGCCGCCGAGCTCGCCGGTGAGCATCACATGCCAGACGTGGTGATAGTCATCGTTCCACTGCGCGCGGTATTTGCCGTTCGGCGGCTCCTGCGCGGCATCGAGCAGGCTTGCGCGATTGTCGCCGTTCTCCAGCACGAGATGGATATGTCGCCCGGTGGCCTTGGCGAGCTCGCCGGTGGCGGCGCTGAGATCTTGCAGCATCGACTGCTCGCCGGGGCTCGCCATGATGTGGTTGGCGGCATCCAGCCGCAGGCCGTCGAAGCGGTAGTCCGTGAGCCAGGACAGCGCGTTCTCGACGGCAAAGGCCCGCACCTGCGGTACGCGATAATCGATCGCGCTGCCCCACGGCGTGTGCGCGTCGGTGAAGAAGGTCGGTGCGTAGCGACCGAGATAATTTCCTTCGGGTCCGAAGTGGTTGTAGACGACGTCCAAAAACACCATCAGCCCGCGCTGATGTGCTTCGTCTATCAGCGTCTTCAGCTCTTCGGGGCGGCCATAGGCGCTGTCGGGCGCGTACCACAGCACGCCGTCATAGCCCCAGCCGCGGCGCCCGGCGAAATCGGCCAGCGGCATCAGCTCCAGCGCGGAGATGCCGGTCGCGACGAGATGATCGAGCTTGTCGATCATGGCCCGGTAGGTGCCCTCACGCGTGAAGGTGCCGACATGGGTCTCGATCAGGACCGTCTCTTCCCAGGGGCGCCCGCGCCAATCTTTTGCACGCCACGCGAAAGCGTCGTGATCGATCACCTCGCTCGGGCCGAACACGTCCTTGGGCTGGAACGCCGACGCTGGATCGGGCACGTCGATCTCGTCGTCGACCCTGAATTTGTAGGGGCTGCCGACGGGAAGGCCGGCGATCTCGGCTACGTACCAGCCATCCTGCCGGCGCTGCATTGTGTATCGCCGGTCGAGCAGGAGATCGACACGCCTTGCGTTCGGCGCCCACAGGCGGAACGATACGCCATCCTTGGTCGGCCTTGCGCCGAAGGATGGCCTCATAGCGCCCCCGCGAAGGCGAGCACAGAGCGCGGCGGCGCCTTGCTGTCGCTTCCGGGCTGGAAATCAACCGTGTTCAGCTTGGCTTCGGTCGTGTTCAGGATCTGCTGCCAGCTCTTGTGGTCGGTCATCTTGGGTAATTTGAATGCGATCTCTTCAGGGGCGGCGTTCAGAATAATAAAGATCGCGGCCTCACCCGGTTCCATCGGTCCCATCACATAGGAGAGGAATTGCCCCTCAGGGAATTTCCAGTCGTTCTCCGTCATCTCGTCGCCGGCCGGCGTTAGCCACAGCACGCCATAGGCGACGCCATCCGCAGGACGGCCGTCGAGCCAGCGGTGGCTGCGGAGCTGCGAGAAGCGGCGGCGGATGTCGGCAAGTTGGGCGACGAAATCGACCATGTCGTCGCCGTCCTTGCCGAGATTGTCCCAGCCGACCCAGCCCACCTCGTTGTCCTGGCAATAGGCGTTGTTGTTCCCCGATTGCGAATTTCCGACTTCGTCGCCGGCAAGGATCAGGGGAGTCCCCTGCGCCAGCATCAGGCAGGCCAGCGCGTTCTTGCGAAGCTGACGGCGCAGGCCGAGAATTGCGAGATCGTCGGTCGGGCCTTCGACACCGCAATTGTTGCTGTGGTTGTCGTTGGAGCCGTCGCGATTGTCCTCGCCATTGGCCTCGTTGTGCTTCTCGTTGTAGCTGAAGAGGTCGGCCAGCGTAAAACCGTCATGGACAGTGATGTGGTTGATGCTGGCGCGTGGCCGCCGACCGTCATGATTGAACAGGTCGGATGACGCCGTCATGCGGCTGGAGATGTCGCCGATCAGGCTGCCTTCACCGCTCCAGTAGCGGCGCATGGCGCTGCGGTAGCGATCGTTCCACTCCGACCATTGCGAAGGGAATGCACCGACCTGGTAGCCGCCAAGCCCGAGGTCCCACGGCTCTGCGACGAGCTTGACGGTCGCAAGCACCGGATCCTGCCGGATCGCGGTCAGGAACGAGATGCCGCGATCGTAACCGTTGGGGCCGCGGGCCAGCGTCGTGGCGAGGTCGAAGCGGAAACCGTCGACATGGCAGACTTCGACCCAGTAGCGCAGTGAATCCATCACTATCTGGAGCACGCGCGGATGGGTGAGGTTCACCGACGAGCCGCAGCCGGTGAAGTCGTCGTAAAAGCGCGGGTTCTCGCGGTCCAGCCAGTAGTAGGAGGCGTTGTCGATGCCGCGGTAGCACAGCGTTGGGCCGAGATGATTGCCTTCCGCGGTGTGGTTGTAGACGACGTCGAGCATCACCTCGATGCCGGCATCGTGCAGCCGCGCGACCGTGGTGCGGAAGGAGTTGAGCGCATTGTCCTGGGCGTAGCGCTGCTCCGGCGCGAAGAACGACAGCGTGTTGTAGCCCCAGTAATTGGCGAGCTTCTTCTCCACCAGCACGCGATCGTCGACGAAGGCGTGGATCGGCAGCAGCTCGACCGTGGTGACGCCGAGCTTCTTCAGATGCTCGATCATTGCCGGCGACGACAGGCCACCATAGGTGCCACGCAGGTTCGGCGGGACGTCGTCGCGCTTCTGCGTCAGACCCCTGACGTGGGCCTCGTAGATGATGGTGTCTTCCCAGGGGATATTTGGCCGGATCTCGCGGCGGCCCCAGTTGAAGGTCTCGTCGACGACGACGCCCTTGGGCATGCCGCGGGCGTTGTCGCGGCGGTCGAAGGACAAATCTTCGCGCGGGCTGCCGGTGCGGTAGGCGAAATGTGCGTCACTCCAGACCAGCCGTCCGGCGAGCCGCTTGGCATAGGGATCGAGCAGCAATTTGTTGGCGTTGAAGCGGTGGCCGTGTTCGGGCTCGTAGGGGCCGTGCACGCGGTAGCCGTAGAGCTGGCCCGGCGAGACATCGTTGAGATAGCCGTGCCAGACGTCCTCGGTGCGCTCGGGCAGCTCGATGCGCTCAAGCTCACGGCGGCCCTGGCTGTCGAACAGGCATAGCTCGACCTTCTGCGCGTTGGCGGAAAACAGCGCGAAATTGGTGCCGCGTCCGTCCCAGCTTGCACCGAGGCGCGCGGGCGATCCAGCAGTCAGGCGCATCGGTCAGCTTTCCGGAACGAGGAAGATCGCGGCGAGAGGCGGAATGGTGAGGCGGAGCTCGGGCGTCTTGCCGTCGACCGCTTGAACCTCGCCGATGTTCCCGACATTGGTGCCGCCATAATGGGCGGAGTCCGAATTGAACACCTCTTTCCACTTACCGCCAAACGGCACGCGAACGCGATAGTTGCGGTAGACGTTCGGTGAGAAGTTGATGATCACGAGACACCGCGCGTGCGCGTCGATCCCCTTGCGCAGCCAGGCAAACACGTTGCGGTTGGCGTCATCAGTGATCAGCCATTCGAACCCGGCCTGGTCGCAATCCATCTGGTGCAGCGCCGGCACCGCGCGATAGAGCCGGTTGAGGTCGCGGATCAAGGACTGGATGCCGGAATGGTTCTTGTATTCGAGCAGGTGCCAATCAAGCGACTGGTCGTGATTCCACTCGCGGCTTTGCGCGATCTCGGCGCCCATGAACAACAGCTTCTTGCCGGGATGGCCGAACATGAAGCTGTAATAGGCGCGCAAATTGGCAAAGCGCTGCCACTCGTCGCCGGGCATCCGGCCGAGGATGGAGCGCTTGCCGTGCACGACCTCGTCATGCGACAGCGGCAGGATGAAATTCTCCGAGAAGGCGTAGTGCAGGCCGAACAGGATGTCGCCGTGATGATGCTTGCGGTGGATCGGATCCTTGCTGATGTAGTTCAGCGTGTCGTGCATCCAGCCCATGTTCCACTTGTAGCCGAAGCCGAGCCCGCCGAATTCGACCGGGCGCGAGACCTGCGGCCAGGCGGTGGATTCCTCGGCCGCGGTAGTCGCCTGCGGGAATCGCGCGAATAGCTCCGTGTTGAAGCGGCGCAGGAACGCGATCGCCTCGATGTTCTCCCGCCCGCCATACTGGTTCGGAATCCAGGCGCCGGGCGGGCGGCTGTAGTCGAGATAGAGCATGGAAGCGACCGCATCGACCCGCAGGCCATCGATGGCGTAGCGCTCGAGCCAGAACAGCGCGTTCGACACCAGGAAGTTCGTCACTTCGGTGCGGCCGTAGTTGTAGATCAGCGTGCCCCAGTCGAGGTGACGGCCCTGGAGCGGGTTGGCGTGCTCGTAGAGCGAGGTGCCGTCAAAGCTGCCGAGCCCATGCGGATCATCCGGGAAGTGGCCCGGTACCCAGTCGAGCAGCACGGCAATGCCTTCACGGTGGCAGGCGTCGACCAGCGCGGCAAAGTCCTCCGGCGTGCCGAAGCGGCTGGTCGGCGCATAGAGGCCGGTCGGCTGATAGCCCCACGAGCCGTCGAACGGATGCTCGCTCACGGGGAGGAATTCGAGATGGGTGAAGCCCATGTCGCGCGCGTAAGCCGGCAACTGCTCGGCAAGCTCGCGATAGGTCAGCCATTCATTGTCGCTCTTGCGCCGCCATGAGCCGAGATGGACCTCGTAGATCGACATCGGCGCCGACAGTGCGTTGATGCCGTCGAGCGCCGGCCGCGGACGGGCGAGATGCGCTTCGTCGAAGACGATGGAAGCCGTCTTCGGCCGCACTTCAGTGGCAAACGCCATCGGATCGGATTTCAGCGCCAGCTGATGGCCGTGCGGCCCGACGATGTCGAACTTGTAATGGTCGCCGGCCTTGGCGTGTGGGATGAACAATTCCCAATAACCGGCGCCGCGTACCCGCATGGCATGGCGCCGCGCGTTCCAGAAGTTGAAATCGCCAACCACGGCGACGCGCCGCGCATTCGGCGCCAGCACCACGAAGCCGATGCCGTCGACACCGTCGAGCGTCATCGGATGCGCGCCGAGCTTGTCATAGAGCCGCTGATGCGTGCCTTCGCCGAGCAGATAGAGGTCGAAATCGGTCAGGATCGGCGGAAAGCGGTAGGCGTCTTCGAACTCGACGACATTGCCGCCGAATTGCGCCCGCAGCTGGTAGCGTTTGGAGCCGTTGGGCAGGGCACCAATGAACAGGCCGGCGTCGTGGACGCGGTCAAGGCTCGCCACCTCGCCGTGCTCGCCGACCGCCTCGACATTGGAGGCTTCGGGGAGGAACGCGCGCACCACGCTCTTGCCGCCCTCGGCATGCAGCCCGAGATAGTGGAAGGGGTCGGAGTGGCGGCCCTCGATGATCGCGTAAGCCTCGGCAGGCAGTTTAGGCATGTGCTTCGCTCTCGGCATTTGACAGAATGCGAAGCAGCCCGGTCAGTGGCGCGCTGAGCCCCTCCGGCCGGTGGGACAGCTCGTACTCTACTTCGTCGAACGCTTGATCAAGCCGGAAAAACCTTAACAGGCCGTCCGCGGAACGCGGATCTTTCGGCCATAGCCGCCGGTCGGTCATGGCCTCGCGATAGGCGGTGAGGAATGTGGCCGTGGCGCGCTCGCGCCATTCGCCAAGCGCGGCCGCGAGCCGGCCCTGTTCGTCAGATGCGCCCGTTGAGAGCACGATTGAACGCTGCGGCTGCGGCCAGCTCGATCGAAAGGATCAGGCCGGCGACGTCGCGTGCGGCCGGGGCTTTGCGCCGCTTCTCGGCCAGCGGCAGGCGCGGGTGACCGTCGAAATCGATGATGAAGATGTCGTCCTTCACGATCAGAGTTTGCCCGAGGCGGAAGTCACCATGATGACGGATGTTCAACCCGCCGATGTCGGATGGCAATAGCCCATTCAGCCGGTTAGCCAAGCTCGCGCTTGCCGCTACGAGCTTGTCGACCTGCGGCCGGTCGGCCTCTCTCAGGCTGTTGCGGTTTTCGACGAGCCGCTCGCAAACCCGCTCGGAGCGCCTCTTGAGGTCCGAGGCCCAGTGCTTGACGTGAGCGGGGCTGATCGGCTCGGGGGCAAGATCGGCGGGTTTTGCTGCGGCCAGCGCCATATGCAGTTCGGCGAGCCGCCGGCCGGTTTGCGCCAGATGATGCAGGTAGGGCGCCTGGTCCTGGTTCTCGCTGGGTGTGTCGCTCGTGGCCAGCAGCCGCTGTTCGTCGACATGACGGTCGAGATAGCTCGCGGTCACGGCCCAGCCGTCGCCCTGGTTCTCGATATAGGCATGCAGGACGCCGAGCGCGCTGCGGCTGTCGCCTTCCACCAGCTCGACGCTGCCGAGCAACGCCGGCGCATGAGCGAAGCGGGCGACCTCGGTGAGATAACGGCCGAGTTCGATCTCGGGATTGACGCCGCTTTCGAGCTGACGATGGATCTTGGCGACATATTGGCTGTCGACCAGCGCGGTGCTGTTCGACTGCTCGATCGCGCGGATGCGCTCGGGCTCCTTGATGGTGTATTCGGAGAACAGGCTGGTCGGCTTGAATTCCAGCCGCAGATTGTTCTCCTCCACCACCAGGTTCTGCGACAGATTGCGCAGGAACAGGCCGATGAAGATCTGGTCGGTCGCGACGTCGAGCAGCGTGCCTTCGCGGGCACCCTGGCGCACCGCGGCGAGTGCCTTGGGATTGAAGCGTTCGCGGTCGAAGCGCACCCATTCGATCTGCATCGGCACCACGTAGCGTGTGGTGACGTCATGCTGCGTCGATTCGAAGAACGCGATCCAGGGCCGATTGTCGCCGATGTCGCAGAACGGTACCGCCGAGGTCAGCGTGGGCTGGATGTGTTTGGGGTTGTGCTCCGGATACCACCGCGTCCGCGACAAAAATCCCGGCAGCACGTCACGCTCGAACACGCCGCGCTCGCGGGCGAGCGAGACCCAGGTCGAGTTGACCGGCACCACCAGCGTCTCGAATTCCGGCACCGCACTTGGCGTCACCGGCTCGGACTTGTCGCGCTCCTGGAGCTGGAACCAGTAGAACCCGTAGGGCCCGAGCGTGATCATGTAGGGCAGTTCGCCGATCGCCGGAAAGCGCGTGCGGCCGAGCATCTCCTGCGGGATGCGGTCCTTCCACGGCGACAAATCGAGCTCGGTCGCCTGCGCCGCGCGCGAGAGGTTGGCGACGCAGAGGATCACCTCGTCTTGGTACTGCCGGACATAGGCGAGCACTGCGCGGTTGGTCGGGCGGATGAAGGTCATGGTGCCGCGGCCGAAGGCGAGCGTCGACTTGCGCACCGAGATCAGTCGTTTGGTGGCGCTGAGCTGCGACGACAGGCTGCGCGACTGCGCCTCGACGTTGACCGATTTATAGCCGTAGACGGGGTCCATGATTGGCGGGGCGTAGAGGCGGGCGGGATCGGCGCGGGAAAAGCCGCCATTGCGGTCCGGACTCCATTGCATCGGCGTGCGCACGCCGTTGCGGTCGCCGAGATAGATGTTGTCGCCCATGCCGATCTCGTCGCCGTAATAGATGATCGGCGTGCCCGGAAACGACAGCAGCAGCGAGTTCATCAGCTCGATCTTGCGCCGGTCGTTGTCCATCAGCGGCGCCAGGCGCCGCCGGATGCCGACATTGATGCGGGCGCGCGGATCGTTGGCGTAGGTCGACCACAGATAATCGCGTTCGACGTCGGTCACCATTTCCAGCGTCAGCTCGTCATGATTGCGCAGGAACAGCGCCCATTGGCAGCTTGCAGGAATGTCTGGCGTCTGACGCAGGATGTCGGTGATCGGAAAGCGGTCCTCCTGCGCGATCGCCATGTAGATGCGCGGCATCAGCGGGAAGTGGTAGGCCATGTGGCACTCGTCGCCGCAGCCGAAATATTCCTGCACATCCTCGGGCCATTGATTGGCCTCGGCCAGCAGCAGCTTGCCCTTGGAGTAGGCATCGAGTTCCTGGCGCAAACGCTTGATGACCGTATGCGTTTCGGGAAGGTTCTCGTTCGAGGTGCCCTCGCGCTCGCAGAGATAGGGAATCGCGTCCAGCCGGAAACCGTCGACGCCGGCGTCGAGCCAGCGCTTCATCACCTGGATGAGGGCGCTGACGACGCGCGGATTGTCGAAATTGAGGTCCGGCTGGTGCGAGAAGAAACGGTGCCAGTAGAACGCGCCGGCCTCCGGATCCCAGGTCCAGTTGGACTTCTCGGTGTCGGTGAAGATAATCCGCGTGCCCTGGTATTTCTGGTCGGTGTCGCTCCAGACATACCAGTTGCGGGCGCTCGAACCGGCAGGGCTACGGCGCGCGCGCTTGAACCATTTGTGCTGATCCGACGTGTGGTTGACGACGAGCTCGGTGATGACGCGCAGGCCGCGCTTTTGCGCTTCCTGGATGAAGCGCTTGAAGTCCTTCATCGTCCCGAAATCGGGATTGACCGCGCCGTAGTCGCCGATGTCGTAGCCGTCGTCGCGGCCGGGCGAGGGGTAGAACGGCAGCAGCCACAGCGCGGTGACGCCGAGATCCTGGAGATAGGGCAGCTTCTCGGTCAGCCCGGCGAAATCGCCGATGCCGTCATTGTTGCTGTCGGCAAAGGCCTTGACGTGGAGCTGGTAGATGATGGCGTCCTTGTACCAGAGCTCATCCACGATCGCGGCAGCCTCGGCCTTCTTGGTGTCGACGGAAGACAAGAGATTCATGGCGTGAATCCTTACGCCAGGCAGCGGAACAGCAGCGCCGGATCGCGGTCGGGATCGATGCGCAATTTGATCCCGCCCCATTCGATGCGGGACTGTTCGCCGGTGAGGAGATTTTCGAGTGCGGCGACGTGGCGGCGTTCGCCGCCGGCGTCGATGGTGAGGTCGCCGAGCGGTAACCGGAACTCGCGCGCATGGCGCGAGAGCGCGATGACGGCAACAATGGTGTTAGCAGGATCGGCTGCCTCCTTCACGAAGGCAATCGTGTCGCCATCCTCGATGGCGAGGAAGCGCAAGGCTGCGGTCTGCTGGAGCGCCGCGTTTTCGTTGCGGATGCGGTTGAGCGCGCTGATGTAGGGCTTGATGTTGCCCGGCTTGTCCCAGTCGCGCTGGCGGATCTGATATTTCTCGGAATCGAGATACTCTGCATGGCCGGGGATCGCCTCGTGCTCGAGCAGCTCGAAGCCGCTGTAGACCCCGTAATTGCCCGACAGCGTCGCCGCCAGCGCAACGCGCGACTTGAAGGCCCAGGGCTCGCCGCTCTGGAGATGATAGGGCAGCAGGTCCGGCGTGTTGACGAACAGGTTCGGCCGATAGAAGTCCCGCTCCGGATAGCGGGTGAGCTCGCCGAGATATTGCTCCAGCTCCCATTTCTCCGTACGCCACGGGAAATAGCTGAAGGATTGCGTAAAGCCGAGCCTGGCGAGGCCCTTCATCAGCTTCGGCCGTGCGAAGGTCTTGGAGAACAGGATCACCCCGGGATGCCGTCGGCGGATGTCATGGGTCAGCCACTCCCAGAACGAAAGCGGCGCGGTGTCGTGATTGTCGATGGCGAAAATGGTCACGCCATGGTCGATCCAGAACAGCATGGCGTCGCGAAGCGCATTCCACAGCCCGGCCCGATCGACGGATGCAAAATCGGGGATGACGATATCCGAATTGGGCGCCATCCGCGGTCCGCACCGAGCGGTCCGGCCGCCACTTGAACCATTCCGGGTGCTGCGTCAGCCAGGGATGGTCCGGCGAGCATTGCATGGCGAAGTCAAGCGCGAGCTCGAGGCCATATTCGAGGCAGGTCGCGACCAGCGCGCGGAAATCCTCGATGGTGCCGAGCTCGGGATGCAGCGCATCGTGCCCGCCTTCGGCGGCGCCGATCGCATAAGGCGAGCCGGGATCGCCCTCGGTCGCCACCGGCGAATTGTTGCGGCCCTTGCGGCGGGTGCGGCCGATCGGATGGATCGGCGTGAAATAGAGCACGTCAAAACCCATCGCGGCGATGTCTGGCACGCGCGCGATGCAGTCGCGCAGCGTGCCGTGCTGGCCCGGCACCTCGCTCTGGCTGCGCGGCATCATCTGATACCAGGCGCCAAAGCGCGCCCTGTCGCGGTCGACGACCAGCGGGAAGAGCGGCGAGCGGGTCAGGTCGGGCCGCGACTGGCTCTCGGACATGGCATCGCTCAGCTCGGCGGCGAGCAGCGGCGCGACATCGCCGCTCCCGAGATAGTCCTCGCATTGCTTGAGGATGACGGCCGCGGCGGTCTTGCCGCGCGCCGTGCGCCTTGGTCAGCAGGCCGGCGCCCTCGATCGCATCGAGGCTGACGTCGGCGCCGGACTGCTGCTTGCGCGCGAGGGTATGACGCCAGGTGGCGAATTCGTCGGTCCAGGCTTCGATGGCATAGACATATTGGCCGGGCTCCGTCGGAACGAAGGCGCCGGACCATCGGTCATTGCCGTGATGGATCATCGGCTCGCTCCGCCATTCCCGGTCCTGCTCGGCGCGCCAGATCAGCGCGGCGCCGACCACGGCGTCGCCGTCGCGGTAGATGTCAGCCCAAACCTCGACCCGTTCGCCGGCGATCCGCTTCACGGCGAAGCGGCCGCCATCGATCGACGGATAGACGTCTTCGATCAGGAAAGGGCTGCCTGAAGCGGCACTCTCGACAGTTTGAATTGTCTTGTTCACGGTGATGCCATTGACAAGAAAGCAGGGGCCCGTTTCCCTTGTCGGGAACCTGCGCTTGGTACCTATATAGAAAGCCGCTTGTGTGTCATTAGTTCCCCCAGGGAACGGCAGGCGCGGTTTGCGACTTAAACCCTGACTAACGTCTTCCGCGACCTCGTTAAATTCGATGCCCCCGGCCAAGCAATGGCCTGCAAACCGCGTGCCGAATGGATCTTTTAGCTCAAGCCCAGATCAAGGGTGTTCAGTCCGAATTCGTCGATGCCCTCGGAAAGCTGCGGATCACCGCGCCTGAGGCACTCAAATCCATCCTCGACGCACTGCCGGAGAAGCGGGTTTATCGCTTCGTCAGCGGGCCAGTGGTGGTTCGCGCCCTGGGCAATCCGCGCACCGAACTTGCGGCCGTCGGCGCTGCACCGCTGCAATGGAAAGTCACCGGAAACGGCAATGTGATCGCGCAAGGCGAGACGCGCGAACCCGTGATTGCCTGGCCCGCCGGCCTGGCGCTCGGTTATCACCGGCTGACACTGACCGATGCCGCAGGTGAGACCGAAGAGGTGCCGATGATCGTGGCACCCGAGCGGGCATTCGGCGGTGATTTCGACCGCGGCTGGCTGCTTGCCGTGCAGCTCTACAGCGTCCGCTCGGACCGCAATTGGGGCATCGGCGATTTCACCGATCTGGCCGGCCTGGTCAGGCTTGCCAAACAATTGGGCGCCGACGGCGTCGGGCTCAACCCGCTGCATGTGCTGTTCGACAATCAGCCGGGCGATTGCAGCCCCTATTCGCCGAACAGCCGGCTGTTTCTCAATCCGCTCTACATCGATGTCGAGGCCATCCCGGAATTTTCCGCCGATCTCGTCCCTGATGCGGCCGCGATCGCCGCGCGGCTCCGCGAAGGTGATCGTGTGCCCTATGTGGAGATGGCGGCGCTGAAATGGTTGGGCCTGCGTACTGCCTTTGACAGCTTCGTGAAAAGCGCGCGCGGTGTCCGCCGCAATCAGTTCGACGCCTTCCGCGCCGACCGGGCGCCGCTATTGTCCCGCTTTGCCTGCTTCGAGGTGCTGCGGCATCGCTTCGCCGGACCGTGGTGGGAATGGCCGGTGGAATGGCAACAGCCGGACGAGGCGAAATGCGCCGAGCTGCGCAGCGGCCCTGACAAGCGCGAGGTCGAGTTCGTCGAATTCGTGCAATGGACCGCAGATTTGCAATTGCGCGCGGTCAAGGAGTTGTCCGCCGAGCTCGGCATGCGCGTCGGGCTCTATCTCGACGTCGCGGTCGGCGTGCAGTCCAACGGCTTCGATGCCTGGAACGAGCAGACGGCGATTTCCCGCCATCTCGCCGTCGGCGCGCCGCCCGACGTGCTCAA
The DNA here is from genome assembly GCA_963819355.1 of uncultured Alphaproteobacteria bacterium. GTDB lineage: Bacteria > Pseudomonadota > Alphaproteobacteria > Rhizobiales > Xanthobacteraceae > Bradyrhizobium. The sequence goes on from CAWFVZ010000013.1 coordinate 247,922, forward strand.
CACCGTCGGCCAGGACTGGGGCCTCGCCGGCTTCAATGCCGGCGGTCTCGAGGCGCAATCCTTTGTGCCGTTCGCCAACATGCTCGCCGCCTCGATGCGGCATGCCGGCGCGATCCGGCTCGATCATGTGCTGGGATTGAAGCGGCTTTATCTCGTGCCGCGCGGCTTCAAGCCTGACAACGGCGCCTATGTGCAGATGCCGCTCGAGGCGCTGCTCGCCGCAGTCGTGCGCGAGAGCGTCACCCATAAATGCATCGTGATCGGCGAGGACCTCGGCACCGTACCGGAAGGTTTTCGCGAGACCATGCAGGATTTCGGCATCTGGTCCTACCTTGTCATGATGTTCGAGCGCGACGATGCCGGCCACTTCCGCAACATCGACCATTACCGGCCGAATGCGCTGGTCACGCTGAACACGCATGACCTGTGCACCTATGCGGGATGGCGCTCGTTCAGCGATCTCAAGATGAAGCTGTCGCTCGGGCTCGATCCCGGCGAGGACGATAAGGCGCGCTGGGATGCGCTCGGCATGCTCGACCAGATTTTGCGCCAGAACGGCATTGCCGCCAGCGACCTCTATTCGGTGCTCGCCTTCCTGTCGCGCACGCCGTCGCGGCTGCTCGCGGTGTCGCTGGAAGATCTGCTCGGCGTGATCGACCAGCCCAACATTCCCGGCACGATCGACGAGCATCCGAACTGGCGCCAGCGCCTGCCTGTTACGCTCGACAAGATCGTCGCCAAAGTCGATCTCGCGGCCTTGAAGGCTGCGACGCGGGAACGATCGTCGACCGGCGGGGTTTGATCCGCCGGGGATTACTCAGGCTCGCAAGACATTGTCACAAAAGATCGAGGACTATGCGCTGATTGGCGACTGTGAGACCGCAGCGCTGGTCGGGCGCAACGGCTCGATCGACTGGCTGTGTTGGCCGGCCTTCGATTCCGACGCCTGCTTTGCCGCCATCCTCGGCACGCACAGGAATGGCCGCTGGCTGGTCGCGCCGAGCGAGGACGTCATCACGATTTCGCGCAGCTATCTCGGCGATACCCTCATCCTCGAAACGCGCTTTGAAACCAAGAGCGGCACCGTCGCGCTGATCGACTTCATGCCGCCGCGGGGCAAGGCGTCCGACATCGTGCGACTGGTGCGCGGCGTCAGCGGCACGGTGAAGATGCGGATGGAGCTTGTGATCCGCTTCGGCTTCGGCGTCGACATTCCCTGGGTGCGGCGCTGCGAGGACGGATCGCTGCTGGCGATCGCCGGCCAGGACATGACGGTGCTGCGGACACCGGCCAAGACCCGCGGCGAGGATTTTACAACGGTTGCCGAATTCGAGGTGAAGGCCGGCGAGACCATGCCTTTCGTGCTGACCTACGGTCCCTCGCATCTCGATCCGCCCAAGCCGATCGATCCGGAGAACGCACTCCAGCAGACCGAGAAGTTCTGGAAGGAGTGGTCCAGCCGCTCCACGCATGACGGCGAGTATCGCGATCTCATCATGCGCTCGCTGATCACGCTGAAGGCGCTGACCTTCGGCCCTACCGGCGGTATCGTCGCCGCGCCGACGACGTCGCTGCCGGAGAAGCTCGGCGGCGCCAGAAACTGGGACTACCGCTTCTGCTGGCTGCGCGATGCCACCTTCACGCTGCTCGCGCTGATGAACTCGGGCTATACCGAGGAAGCCTCGGCCTGGCACAATTGGCTACTGCGCGCGGCCGCCGGCTCGCCGGCCAACATGCAGATCATGTACGGCATCTGGGGCCAGCGCCGGCTGCTGGAATGGGAAGCGGGCTGGCTCGATGGCTATGAGGGTTCACAGCCGGTGCGCATCGGGAACGCTGCGCATGCCCAGCTCCAGCTCGATGTTTACGGCGAATTGATCGACGCCTTTCATCAGTCGCGGATGGCCAAGTTGAAGCTCGATGATGAAGCGACCTGGGCGCTGGAATGCGCCGTGCTCAATCATCTCGCCGAGGTTTGGGACCAGCCCGATCACGGCATCTGGGAGCGGCGCGGACAGCCCAGGCACTACGTCTTCTCCAAGGTGATGACCTGGGTCGCCTTCGATCGTGGCATCAAGAGCGCCGAGACTTTTGGCTTCAAGGCGCCGCTGCTGCATTGGCGGGCCTTGCGCGATGCCATTCATCGCGACGTCTGCAACAGGGGTTTTGACGCCGAACAGAATGCCTTTGTCGATTCCTATGGCTCGAAACTGCTCGATGCCAGCGTGCTGCTGCTGCCTGCAGTCGGCTTCCTGCCGGCATCGGATCCGCGCATCCGCGGCACTATCGCGGCTGTCGAAAAACACATGATGCGCGACGGTTTTGTGCTGCGGCACGATCCGCGCGAAGTGTCGGAGGAGCAGCAGCCGATCGAAGGAGCATTCCTGGCCTGCAGCTTTTGGCTGGCCGATGCCTATGTGCTGTCGGGCCGCCTCGACAAGGCGCAGGCGCTGTTCGATCGCGTCGCCGGGCTTGCCAACGATGTCGGACTATTGGCGGAAGAAGATGACTCCGTCGAGCGCCGCCAGACCAGCAATTTCCCGCAGGCGTTGACCCATATCGCGCTGATCAACACGGCGCATAATCTCTCGGCGGCCCGGCAAGGCAGTAGGAAGCCGGCAATTCAGCGGTCGCAGTAGCTCCTCAGCCCACTCGATTCCGCTTCAAGATCATCTCAATCGCCTCCGCAAAGCCGTCCTGCTCATTGGTCGCGGTGACGTTGGTTGCCTGATCCTTGACGCTGTCGGTGGCATTGCCCATGGCGATCGATATGCCGCTGACGCGGAACATGGCGAGATCGTTCTGCATGTCGCCGATGGTGGCGACCGCGTCGGTCGTAATCCCCAGGCGCTTCGCCATCGCCTCGACGAAGGTGCCCTTGTTGAAGCCGGGCGGGGTGATGTCGAGATAATAGGTCTGCGAGCGGACCGCGGTGGCCTCGCTGCCGAGCGCCTCCTGCATCGCCTTCTCGCAACGCTCCAGGCCAGCGGCATCGGCGCTGGCACCGACGATCTTGCAGGCGCTCGCGAGGTAGGGCGAAAAATCCGTCACGATGGTCGGGTCGGACCGGATCGTGTGCTGCTCATGCGCGACGTATTTGCCACTTGGATTGTCGATCAGCCATTTGTCGTAGGTGAACAGCCAGATGTCGGCGCCGAACTCGCGGAGGATCTGCAGGGACCGTTCGGCCGCGCTTGCCGGGATCAGATGCTGCTCGACCGGATTCATCTCGGGATCGACGATCGAGGAGCCGTTGAACGGGCCGACCGGCAGCCAGAGCGCCAGCGGCTCGATCAGGAAGCGCATGCCGATCGCGGGGCGGCTGGAGGTGATGGTGAAGCCGATACCGGCCTGGTGCAGCCGCTGCACCGCGGACCTGGCCCGGTCAGTCAGTGTCTTGTCCTTGGTCAGCAGCGTGCCGTCGACATCGGAAACCACCAGTGAGATTTGCGTCATGCGATGGCCTTGGGTTTGTCGCCGCCTATTTCAACTGCCGTACGATGCCGTCCACGATTGCCTCGACGGATTCGTCGATCGACGCCGTGATGACGTGCTCGCTCGCCTCGGGCGGCTCAAGCGTATTGAACTGGCTGGTCAGGAGCCCGGGCGGCATGAAATGACCCTTGCGGTGCGCGAGCCGGTCGGCGATCAGCTCCTGCGTGCCCTTCAGGAAGACGAAGCGGACGTCGTCGCGCCCGCGCAGGAGCACATCACGATAGGTGTGCTTCAGCGCCGAACAGGCGATGATGACATGTTCGCCTTTATTGCAGACCCGCGCAATCTCGTCGGCGATGGCGTTGAGCCAGGGCCAGCGGTCCTCGTCGGTGAGCGGATGGCCGGCCTTCATTTTCTCGACATTGCTCGCGGGATGAAAGCTGTCGCCGTCCTCGAAGCGCCAGCCGAGGCGCTTGCCGAGCAATTCCGCAACCGTGCTCTTGCCCGAGCCCGACACGCCCATCACGATCAATGCACAAGGTGCTTCAACGCCCGCCACGAATTCCCTCCGGAAGCGCGGCCCGGTCGACCAGCCAGACGGTCTCACCATTCGAGCGCGCGCGTATGGCCGGAAGAGTCTCGCCATTGAACAGGCGCGTCAAGATCGGCTGCTTGTCATGCCCCGCAATCTCGAACAGCATTTCGCGGCAGGACGCCAAAGCCGGCAAAGTGAGCGAGACCCGCGGCACGAAGGGCGCGACGTTGGCCTTGGGGACGCCGACGACCCAGCGCGCGGTCTCCTCGACGGCGGGATAGCCGGGGAAGAGCGAGGCGGTGTGGCCGTCAGGGCCGGCGCCCATCAGGACGAGATCGAACAGCGGCCGCGACGGATCGAGGCTTTCAGAACCGTAAAAAGCCTGCAGCTCGCGCGCATAGGCCTCGGCGCTGGCATCGGGATTTTCAACCGTCGTCGGGATGGGATGGATTTGGCCGGGGGGCGCGCTGCGATCGAGAAAGGTCGCACGCGCAACCGTCATGTTGTTGAGGGGATCGCTCTCCGGCACGAAGCGCTCGTCGCCAATGAACCAGTGCACGCGATCCCAAGGGATTTTGTCACGCCAAGCATCGCTGCCGAGCAGCTGATAGAGCTTCTTCGGGCTTGACCCGCCGGTGAGGCAGATCGCGATCCGGCCGGAATTGGCCGCAACCCGTGCCGCCACCCGCTCGGCCGCAGCCTGAGCGAGGGCCTCGGCGTCGGCGACGACGATCAGCTTCGGCTCTCCGGCCGCTTCCATCACGAAAACTTCCGCCAGCTTCGGCCGTCGCGCCGGAGCAGTTCGTCGGCGCAGGCCGGACCGTCGCTGCCGGCGGGATAGGTCTCGATGCCGTTGGTGCCGGCGTTCTTCCAGGCGTCCAGGAACGGCTGCACCGCCTGCCATCCTGCCTCGACGCCATCGGCGCGCTGGAACAGGATGTTGTCGCCGATCATGCAGTCGTAGATCAGCGTCTCGTAGCCGGTCGACGGATCAGCCCGGAAATAGTCGCCGTAGCGGAACTTCATCTCGACGCCGTCGATGGTGATGCTCGGTCCCGGTATCTTGGCGTTGAACTGAAGCTCGATGGTCTCGGTCGGGGCAATGCCGATGGTGAGGAAATTCTGCGAGAGGCGGTCCACCGCCGTGCCTGAGAACATCGACAGCGGGGCCTGCTTGAACTTGATCGCGACCTCGGTGCGCTTGTGACCCAGCGCCTTGCCGGTGCGCAAATAGAAGGGCACGCCGGCCCAGCGCCAATTGTCGATCATCAGCTTCAGCGCGACATAGGTCTCGGTGGTGCTGCCGGGTTTGACGTCCTCGGTCTTGCGATAGTCGGTGATTTCGTCGTCGCCGATCCGGCCGGCGAGATATTGCGCGCGGACCGAACTCTTCAACGCTTCCTCTTCGCTCGGCCGCTGGATCGCGGAGAGAACCCCGGCCTTCTCGGAGCGCACGGAATGCGCGTCGAAACGGGTCGGCGGCTCCATCGCGACCAGCGACATCAGCTGGAACAGATGGTTCGGCACCATGTCGCGCAGGGCGCCGGTGGCGTCGTAGAAACCACCGCGATGGCCGACGCCGAGCTTCTCCTCCACCGTGATCTGGATGTGGTCGATGTGGTTGCGATTCCAGATCGGCTCGAACATGCCGTTGGCAAAGCGCAGCACCAGGATGTTCTGCACCGTCTCCTTGCCGAGGTAGTGATCGATCCGGTAGATCTGGTGCTCGTCCATGATCTTCAGCAGCTCGGCGTTGAGCGCCCGTGCCGAGGCGAGGTCGGTGCCGAACGGCTTTTCGATCACGAGGCGCCGCCAGGCGCCGTTCTCCTTCATCATACCGGTCCGGCCGAGCTCGCGCGCGGTTGGTGCGAATGCGGCGGGCGGGGTCGCCAGATAGAACAGGCGATTGCCGCCGGTGTCTTGCGCGCATTCCAGCGAATCCAGATGCTCGCGCAAGCGATCGAAGGAGGGCGGGTCCTTCGGATCGGCCTCGACGAAGGTGACGCATTGCAACAGCTTCTGGGCGATATCGTCGTCCACGGGCCGCGTCGCGAATTGCCGCAGGCCCTTCAACAGACTGTCGCGCAGCTCGTCATCCGACTGGCGCTTGCGGGCCACGCCGACGACGCAGAATTTTTCCGGCAGCAGATGCTCGGCGGCCAGATTGTAGAGCGATGGCATCACCAGGCGATGGGTGAGGTCGCCGGTGACGCCAAAAATGACGAAGGCGCAATTTTCCGGCTTGCGCTTGGCTTGCGGGTCTTTTGTCACGAATGATCGGCCTTCGCTTTATTACTTCGGATTCTTACCTGGGTTTCGAAGCGTCCGGCCGCTTCGGCTCCTTGTGGCCGCCAAAACCCGCACGCATCGCAGAGAGAATTTTCTCGGCGAAGGTGTGTTCCTTGCGGGAACGGAAACGTGTGTAGAGGGCTGCGGTCAAGACTTCCGCCGGCACCGCCTCGTCAATTGCCGCGTTCACGGTCCAGCGTCCTTCGCCGGAATCCTCCACGAAGCCGGAATATTCCGACAGCGCCGGGCTGTCGGCGAGCGCGGTCGAGGTGAGGTCGAGCAGCCACGACGGGATCACGCTGCCGCGCCGCCACACTTCGGCGATATCGGCGAGGTCGAAATCGTAGCGATGATCCGCTGGCAAGGCCTCGATGCTGGCGTTCTTGAGGATGTCGAAGCCTTCCGCATAGGCTTGCATCAGGCCGTATTCGATGCCGTTGTGGATCATCTTGACGAAGTGGCCAGCGCCAACGGGGCCGGCATGGATGTAGCCCTGCTCGATGCGGGGATCACGGCCGTCGCGTCCCTCCGTGCGCGCAATGTCGCCGGCGCCGGGCGCCAGCGCAGCAAAGATCGGATCGAGCCGGTCGACCACCGGCTTCTCGCCACCGATCATCATGCAATAGCCGCGGTCGAGGCCCCAGACGCCGCCGGAGGTGCCGACGTCGACATAATGGATGCCACGCTCCTTCAGCGCCTTGCCGCGGCGGACGTCGTCCTGCCAGAAGGTGTTGCCGCCGTCGATGATGACGTCGCCTTCCTGCATCACGCCTGCGATCGTGTCGATGGTCTGCTCGGTGATGCGCCCGGCCGGCAGCATCACCCAGGCCGTGCGCGGCCGCTCGAGTTTGGCGATGAACTCTTCCAGCGTCGCGGAGCCCACAGCGCCGTCTGCGGCCAGGCCGGCGACGGCCTTGGCGTCCTTGTCATAGACCACGGTCGAATGGCCGTGGCGCATCAGCCGGCGAACGATGTTGCCGCCCATCCGGCCGAGGCCGATCATGCCGAGTTGCATGGAGATATTCCCCTAATTCAGTGCATCGTTGAGCGCCGCATTGAGTGCCGCGAGACCTTTCTTGAGCGGACCCTTCAGGTGCACCCGAAGGGCGCGCCGGCCGCGCTCGGTGAGCACGTCGAAATCGCCGCGCGCCTGCGCCGCCTTGATCACGCCGAAGCTCGCCTTCTGGCCCGGCACGGCGAGGTCCTTGGCATCGTCGGCGGTGATCTGGAGAAACACGCCGCTGTCGGGTCCGCCCTTGTAGGCCTGCCCCGTGGAGTGCAGGAAGCGTGGGCCGAACTCGGCGCAGGTCGCGACGTGGCGCTTCTCGCGCACCTCGAGCCGCATCGCCTGAAGCGCATCGATGGTCGCCTTGTCGCGCGCGATGTAGCCGAGCAGGGCGACGTAATCGCCGTGGTTGGAGCGGGACAGATGCGCCTTGAGCCAGGAGGTGAGGTCGCCGTTGGCACCGGCGGCGCGCAAGGCCGCGGCGTTGGTCGCGTCGGTGTAGAGATCGGCCTCGTCCGTGCTGACCACGGGCTCTTCGGCCGGCAGCGCACCGGTCTTTTCGAACGACGCGGTGAGTTCGCGGGTCTTGATCTTGGCCGCTTCCACGTCGGGTTGGTCGAACGGGTTGATGCCGAGGATGCTGCCTGCCACGGCGGTCGCCATCTCGAAGCGGAAGAACTCCTGGCCGAGATGGTCGATCGACTTCATGACGATGCGCACGACGGGATGGCCGGCCGCCTCGACCGCGGCGAGCGCCGAGTTATGGGCGGCTTCCGCTTCGCCCTCGGTGCGGATGTCGATGAAGAAGCGGTCGTTGCCGTAGAGCGAGGACTCGCCCAGCGGCTCGCCGGCGATCGGGATCAGGCCCTTGCCCTCCTTGCCAGTCGATTCCGCGATGAGCTGCTCGGCCCAGGCGCCGAAATCGGCGATCTTCTTCGAGGACAGGATCGTCACCTTGTCACGGCCTTCGAGGCCGGCGAGACCCATGGCAAGCCCGAGCTGCACCCCCGGGTTCTCGCTTGGCGGCACGTCCGGGCCGCAGGAGCGGGCCATCGAGAGTGCGTGCTTGATGAAGGTCTTGACGTCGATGCCCGCAGTTGCCGCCGGCACCAGGCCGAACGGCGAGAGCACCGAATAGCGCCCGCCGATCGAGGGCTCGCCGTGGAAGATGCGGGCATAGTTCAGCGTCCTGGCGGCCTTCTCCAGCGACGAGCCGGGATCGGTCACCGCGATGAAGCGGAAGCCGGTCTTGACCTTTGGGCCGAGGACTTGCGCCACGCGCTCATGGAAATAATCCTTCATCGCGTTCGGCTCGGTGGTGCCGCCGGATTTGCTCGACACGATGAATACGGTGTTGGCGATGTCGATCTTGGCCTCCATCGCCCGCACCTGTGCCGGATCGGTGGAATCCAGCACGTGCAGCTTCGGGAATCCCGGCTTCCGCGTAAAGGTCTCGGCCAGCACCTCCGGTCCAAGGCTCGATCCGCCCATGCCGAGCACGACGGCGTCGGAGAATTTCTGGCCCTTCACGCGGTTGGCATAGTCCTCATAGTCGGCGACGTCGGCTTTCGCCGCGCTGTCGAGCCAGCCGAGCCATTTGTCCTCATCCGTGCCGGTCCAGACCGACTTGTCGCGCTGCCAGAGCTTGCGGATCTTTGCCGATGCCCGCCACTCCTCGGTGCTCTTGGCCACGGCCTTGCCGAGTCCGTCGCCGAGCGAGAGAAGCTGGCGGTCGATCGCCGGCCCGAGCACGGCGGCGCGCTTGTGTGCGACAGCGCCATAGAGCTTGTCGGCGGCATCGGCAAACTGCTTGACGCCGTCCTTGACGAGCTCTTCGGTAATCGCGTCGAGCGAGACGCCGGAGCGCTCCAGCTCTTCCAGCACGCGGCGGGCATCGTCGACATTCTCCTCCAGGCTGTCGCGCGGCCTGCCGTGGTCGCGGAACGCATCCAGCGTCGCCGGCGGCACGGTGTTGACGGTGTCGGGGCCGATCAATTCCTCGACATAGAGGACGTCGCTGTAATCCTTGTTCTTCGTGCCGGTCGACGCCCACAGCATGCGCTGCGGCCTGGCGCCCTTGGCGGCGAGCTTCTCCCAGCGGGGACCTGAGAACAGCCGCTTGTAGTCCTGGTAGGCGACCTTGGCGTTGGCGATCGCGACCTTGCCCTTCAGCGCGGCGAGCCGCTCCTTCTCCGATGGGTCGTTGGCCCGCGCGATCTTCTCGTCGAGCTGCTTGTCGACCACCGAGTCGATGCGGCTGACGAAGAAGCTCGCCACGCTCGCGACATGCGAAGGGTCGCCGCCGCCGGCGACGTATTTCTCCAGACCGGCGAGATAGGCCTCGGCGACCTCGACATAGACGGCCTTCGAGAACAGCAGCGTGATGTTGATGCTGACGCCGTCGCCGATCAGCGTTTCGACCGCCGGCAACCCTTCCGGCGTCGCCGGCACCTTCACCATCAGGTTCTTGCGGTTGACGTCCTTCCAGAGCCGCCGCGCTTCGGCGACGGTGCCGGCGGTGTCCATTGCCAGGTAGGGCGAGACCTCCAGGCTGACATAGCCGTCATGGCCCTTGAGCCGTTCATAGACCGGGCGGAGCACGTCGGCGGCGTTCTGGATGTCCTCGACCGCGATCGCCTCGAACAGGTCGGCGACGGTCCGGTCGCCGCGCTTCAGCGCCTTGCCGATCGGCGCGTCGTATTCGTCCGAGCTGCCGATCGCCTTCTCGAAGATCGACGGATTGGAGGTGACGCCTTTGACGCCGTCGGTGTCGATCAGCCGCTTCAGGTCGCCCTTGGCGATGAAGCCACGGGCCAGGAAGTCCAGCCAGACGGCTTGTCCGTGCTTTTCCAGTTCTTTGACGGGATTCATGATGCTTATTTATCTCCAAGCCTGCGGGCGGAGGGGGTTTCCGCGCCGGTCCTGACGCGCTATCCTCTAGCTAACATGCTCCCGGGAGGGAACCAATCAAGGGTATTGGCGTCATACGCTCAGTGTAACTCCGTCGCGATCATGGCGATCCAGGCGGCAGTGGTGGTTTTGCGTAATAAAAATCGTTGGCCGGATTGTTTGGCCGAGGTCTTGTTGCGTAACGCCGACCTGTCGCATCGCGGAGTCTCGTCAGCGCACCGATCCGCTTGAAGCATCGTCTCTGGAAGCATCATTGGCTCGGTCACACGTGGCGATGCCTTTGGGGGAAAGGATGTACGCTCATCATGATGGCGTCGCCGCGCCGGCCCGCAATCGGTCGCGCCGACCGTCTGCAGCGATGACTCTCACGATCTCGAAATCGCTCAATGCGACTCGACAGATTTTGACACATTGCTGCGCGCATGCCGCGACTGCCATGCCGCCGGGGACGCGTGCACTGCATTGCAGCAGGAAGATGAACGCGGGCTCAAGTCTTCGCCGTACGGGCGTCATAAGTTTGCCGCTGGCCGATCGGTATGTTGCAGTGCCGGATGGGGCTGACCCCCGGTAACGCCCGGATGTTGCGGCCGAGTGACATTCTCTGGAAATGAGCGAAGATGTACATAGATTCGCATAAATAACAGGCAAGTGCCTGTTCGTAACTCACTCGATGCCTACGTTGTGCGTTGCGTGGTGAAGGCCCTCGGGTGTCGAATGATCGTCATGTGCTCACGCTGATTCGAGAGTGGCGCTACGGAACGGTCCAGTCGCTGCTTTAGTTCAGTTGTGTAGCGGAACTCACGCGGAGAGGGATCATGTACAACGATTCTTTATTCAACGCTTTCGCTAAGTCGTTCGAGGCGAGAAGCCAGCACGACATGTCGATGGCGGAATACCTGGAATCGTGTCGAAGCGATCCCATGAAATACGCGAACGCGGCCGAACGATTACTAGCGGCGATCGGCGAGCCCCAGACGATTGACACGGCCAAGGACCCACGCCTTGGCCGTATTTTTTTGAATCGCACGATCCGCACCTATCCGGCCTTCGCCGGCTTCTACGGCATGGAAGAAACCATCGAGCGCATCGTCGGTTTCTTCCGCCACGCCGCGCAAGGCCTGGAGGAGCGCAAGCAGATCCTCTATCTGCTCGGGCCGGTCGGCGGCGGCAAATCCTCGCTCGCCGAGCGGCTGAAGTCGCTGATGGAAGTGCATCCGATCTACGTGCTCAAGGCCGGCGACGAATTGAGCCCGGTGTTCGAGAGTCCGCTCAGCCTGTTCGATCCCGATCAGCTCGGCCCGATGCTGGAAGAGAAGTACGGCATTCCGCGCCGGCGCCTCACCGGGTTGATGAGCCCGTGGTGCTACAAGCGGCTTGAAGCCTTCGGCGGCGATATTTCGCAATTCCGCGTCGCCAAGATCCAGCCGTCGCGGCTGCGCCAGATCGGGATCGCCAAGACCGAGCCCGGTGACGAGAACAACCAGGACATCTCCTCGCTGGTCGGCAAGGTCGACATCCGCAAGCTCGAGACCTACGCGCAGAACGACCCCGACGCCTACAGCTATTCCGGCGGCCTCAACCGCGCCAATCAGGGCGTGCTCGAGTTCGTCGAGATGTTCAAGGCGCCGATCAAGATGCTGCACCCGCTGCTCACAGCGACGCAGGAGGGCAACTATATCGGCACCGAGAATATCGGCGCGATCCCGTTCACCGGTGTCATCCTCGCGCACTCCAACGAGGCGGAGTGGTCGAGCTTCAAGGCCAACAAGAACAACGAAGCCTTCATCGACCGCATCTGCGTGATCAAGGTGCCCTACTGCCTGCGGACCACCGAAGAGCAGAAGATCTACGAGAAACTGATCCAGGGCTCCGAGCTCGCGGCCGCGCCCTGCGCGCCTTCGACGCTGGAGACGCTGGCGCGGTTCTCCGTGATGTCGCGCCTGCGCAAGCACGAGAATTCGACGGTGTTTGCCAAGATGCGGGTCTATGACGGCGAAAGCCTGAAGGAATCCGATCCGAAGGCGCGCAGCGTCCAGGAATATCGCGATGCCGCCGGCGTCGACGAAGGCATGGACGGCGTTTCCACGCGCTTTGCCTTCAAGATCCTGGCTGCAACCTTCAACCACGATCCGCAGGAAGTCGCCGCCGACGCCGTGCACCTGATGTACGCGCTGGAGCAGTCGATCAAGCGCGAGCAGTTGCCCGAGGAAATAGAGAAGCGCTATCTCGAGTTCATCAAGGCGGACCTCGCACCGCGTTATGCCGAGTTCATCGGCAACGAGATCCAGAAGGCCTATCTCGAATCCTACTCGGATTACGGCCAGAACCTGTTCGACCGCTACGTCGATTACGCCGATGCCTGGATCGAGGACCAGGACTTCAAGGACGCCGATACCGGCCAGCTGCTTGATCGCGAGCTTTTGAACCAGGAGCTGACCAAAATCGAGAAGCCGGCGGGCATCGCCAACCCCAAGGATTTCCGCAACGAGGTGGTCAAATTCTCGTTACGGTCACGGGCCCAGAACGGCGGCAAGAATCCGACCTGGATCTCCTACGAGAAGATTTGCGATGTGATCGAAAAACGGATATTCTCTCAGGTCGAGGACCTGCTTCCGGTCATCTCGTTCGGGTCGAAGAAGGACGGCGAGACGGAAAAGAAGCACGGCGAGTTTGTCGCACGCATGGTGGAGCGCGGCTACACCGAGCGTCAGGTTCGCCGACTGGTCGAATGGTACATGCGCGTGAAGCAAGCCGGTTGAGACGGATGAGAAAGTGGCCATTCACATTATTGACAGGCGCCTGAATCCAGGCGGCAAGAGTTCTTGAGAACCGCCAGCGGTTCTTGCGTCGGGCCAAATCCCTGGTGCAGGGCGCCGTCAAGAAGACCTCGCAGGAACGCGACATCAAGGACGTCCTGGAGGGTGGTGAGGTCACGATCCCGCTGGACGGCATGCACGAGCCGCGGTTCCGCCGTGAAGGCGGGACGCGCGACATGGTGTTGCCCGGCAACAAGAAGTACATCGAGGGCGACTATCTCCAGCGCTCCGGCCAGGGCAGCGCCAAGGACTCCGGTCCCGGCGAAGGCGACAGCGAGGACGCCTTCCGCTTCGTGCTCAGCCGCGACGAGTTCGTCGACCTCTTCCTCGACGATCTCGAGCTGCCCGATCTTGCCAAGCGCAAGATCGCCCAGACCGAGAGCGAAGGCATCCAGCGCGCCGGCTACACCACCTCGGGCTCGCCCGCCAACATCTCGGTCAGTCGAACGGTGCGGCTGGCGCTGGCGCGCCGCATCGCGCTCAAGCGTCCCCGCAAGGACGAGATCGAAGAGCTGGAAGCCGAGATCGCCGCGTGCACGGACGAGGACGAGCGTTTGGTGCTTCTCGCCCAGCTCGAAAAGCTGAAGGCGAAGTCGAAGCGCATTCCGTTCATCGATCCGATCGACATCCGCTACCGCCGTTTCGAAACGGTGCCGAAGCCGGTCGCGCAAGCCGTGATGTTCTGCCTGATGGACGTCTCCGGCTCGATGTCCGAGCACATGAAGGATCTCGCCAAGCGCTTCTACATGCTGCTCTACGTGTTCCTGAAGCGGCGCTACAAGCATGTCGAGATCGTCTTCATCCGCCACACCGACCGCGCCGAGGAGGTGGACGAGCAGACCTTCTTCTACGGCCCGGCCTCGGGCGGCACGCTGGTCTCCAGCGCGCTGCAGGCGATGCACGAGATCGTGCGCGAGCGCTTCAATCCGTCGGATTGGAATATCTACGCAGCCCAGGCTTCCGACGGTGACAACTCCTATTCCGACGGCGAGCTCGCCGGCATGCTGCTGACCGAGAAGATCCTGCCGGTCTGCCAGTTCTTCGCCTATCTCGAGGTCGGCGAGTCCGGCGGGAGCGCCTTCGATCTCTCCGATTCCTCGCTCTGGACCCTCTACGAGCGCCTGCGCAACAGCGGCGCACCGCTCTCGATGCGCAAGGTCAGCGAGCGCAGCGAGATCTTCCCGGTGTTCCACGATCTGTTCCAGCGCCGCGAAACCACGCAGGAGAAAGCCGCTCCATGACGGAACGCTTGTTCGAAGGCGCCGATTGGGATTTCCACACCTTGCAGCGCATCACCGATGCCTGCGAGGAGGTGGCATTGAACGATCTCGGGCTCGACGTCTATCCGAACCAGATCGAGGTCATCACCGCCGAGCAGATGCTGGATGCCTATTCGTCGGTCGGCATGCCGCTGTTCTACAAGCACTGGTCCTTCGGCAAGCACTTTGCCTACCACGAGGCGTCCTACCGCAAGGGCCTCATGGGGCTCGCCTATGAGATCGTGATCAACTCCTCGCCCTGCATCTCCTATCTCATGGAGGAGAATACGGCGACGATGCAGACGCTGGTGATCGCGCACGCCGCCTTCGGCCACAACCACTTCTTCAAGAACAATTACCTGTTCAAGCAGTGGACCGACGCCGACGGCATTCTGGACTATCTCGACTTCGCCAAGAACTATGTCATGAGCTGCGAGGAGCGCTACGGCCGCGTCGAGGTCGAGCGCACGCTCGATGCAGCGCATGCGCTGATGTCGCACGGCATCGACCGCTATCCCGGCAAGAAGAAGCTCGATCTCCGCGCCGAAGAGAAGCGGGCAGGGCGCCGCCGCCAGCACGAAGAGGAGGTCTTCAACGATCTCTGGCGCACCGTGCCCAAGGGCGCATCCAAGACCCGATCGGCGCTCAGCATCGAACGGCGCCGCAAGCTGCTCGGCCTGCCGCAGGAAAACCTGCTCTACTTCCTGGAGAAGAGCGCGCCGCGGCTGGCGCCATGGCAGCGCGAGCTCTTACGCATCGTCCGCCACATCGCGCAATATTTCTATCCGCAAAGCCAGACCAAGGTGATGAACGAGGGGACGGCGACCTACGTCCACTATCGCATCATGACCAAGCTGCACCAGCAGGGCCGCATCACCGACGGCAATTTCCTCGAATTCCTGGGATCGCACACCAATGTGGTGTTCCAGCCCGAATTCGACGATCAGCGCTACTCCGGCTTTAATCCCTATGCGCTGGGCTTCGCGATGATGCAGGACATCGAGCGCATCGTCGCCAGCCCATCGGACGAGGATCGCGAATGGTTCCCGGATATCGCCGGCAAGAACGACGTGATGGGCGTGCTGCGCGACGTCTGGGCCAACTACCGCGATGAAAGCTTCATCGCCCAGTTCCTGAGCCCGAAGCTGATGCGGCACTTCCGCATGTTCCATCTGCACGACGACCCCGAGGAGCGCGCCGGCATCCGGGTCGACGCCATTCACGACGAACGCGGCTTCCGCCGCGTGCGGCGCGAGTTGGCGCGGCAGCACGATGTCGGCTACATCGACGCCAATATCGAGGTGGTCGATGTCGATCTCTCCGGTGACCGCCGGCTGATCCTGCACCACCGCGTCATCAAGGGCTCGCAGCTCAACGAGACCGATGCCAAGCGGGTGCTCCAGCATCTGGCCGATCTCTGGACCTATGACGTCGCGCTGATCGAGGTCGACGCCAACGACAAGGTGCTGCGCGAATATGTCGTGAGCCCGCGGCCAGTGACGGCGGCGGCGTAACGCCGCCGGCTACGCCGATCGTTTGGTCGGCTTCTTTTTGGCCTTGGACGTGTTCAGGTCCACGGCCGCGCGAATCAGCGCCTTCAGCGCCTTCTCGTTGATTGTCGCGCCCTCGTGAAAATCGATGGCGCGCCGCACATTGCCGTCGAGGCTGGAATTGAACAGGCCGGCCGGGTCATCCAGCGCCGCGCCCTTGGCAAACGTCATCTTCACGGCGGCCTTGTAGGTCTCGCCGGTGCAGATGATGCCGTCGTGCTCCCACACCGGAACGCCGCGCCACTTCCATTCCTCGACCACATCAGGGTCGGCCTGCTTGATCAGGCCGCGGATCCGCTTCAGCATCTCGCCGCGCCAGTCGCCGAGCTCCGTGATCCTGCCGTCGATCAGCCTGGAGGGCGAAGGCCCGCTCGCGTCCTTCGCGGCGCTCTCCTCCGCGGTCACGGCTTTCTTCATGATCGCGCCTCTGATGCACCGCTGCGCCGGCCCAGATAGGGCAGCGCGAACAGATAGAGTCCGGTCGCGAGCAACGGAATCAGCGGGACGAACGCCAGGAGCCCGATCCACGTAGCCTGGAGCTGCATGATCAGAGCTACGATGTTGGCGATGACGGCGAGCGTGAAAGCAAGCGACAGCCAGCGATGGATCTGCCGAATCCACATGTTCGAACTCAATGGGACCTCCTCTGAGACATGATCGGTGAGCTAGCCGGCCCGCGCCAGCAGTTCGTCCAGTTTTGCAAGGAACTGCTTCCAGCCGGCATGCGCGCCGCCATAGGCCTGCTTCTGGCTGGGACGGAAGCCTGCTTGCTCGACGCGTAAATGTGTGCCCGCGCCCGTCGGCGTGAGCGTGAATGTCACCACGCTTTTGAGGTCGTAGGCCGCGTCCTCGTGCGTGAAATTCCAGGTGTAGGCGAGCGATCGCTGCGGCTCGATGGCGAGCACCTCGCAATCGAGCACGCCGCCCCATTCGCCGCGAAGATTGAAGCGATGACCGACGGTTGGCTTGAAGTCGTTCTTCATCAGCCATTCCTCGATCAGATGCGGCTGCGTCAGCGCGCGCCAGAGCCGCTCCGCCGGAAAAGCAAATTCGCGCTCGATGACCACGGAACGGGTTTCGGTCGCAGCTTCGGTCATTGGTCCATCCTCTTCAGGAGATCGTCGAGAGCGTCGAGCCGGTTCTGCCAGAACCCGGCCATCTGGCTGGTCCAGTCGATCAGCGGATTGAGCGCACCCGGTTGCGCACTGTAATGGGTCTGGCGTCCCTCATGGCGGTCGCGCACGAGGCCTGCCTGCTTCAGCGCGCCGAGATGTTTCGAGACGGCCGGCTGGGAAACGCCTGATCGCGAAGTCAGTGCCCCGACCGTCTGCTCCCCTTCGCGGCACAGCCGCTCGAAGATCGCCCGCCGGGTCGGGTCGGCGAGGGTCCTGAACAGGAGGTCGGGCGCGGAGGACATGCAAAATCCATAACCAATAAGTTATGGATTAATTCATAACCGTAGAGTTATGGATAAGTCAAGCGCGATGGTGGAACTTCTGCCCCCGCAAGCGGGGAAGGGAGCGCACCGATTTCACGGCGGCTACGGCCGCAAATACAAATAGCCCTGCGACTGAAGCTCAGCCAGGCGAACCACGCCGCCTTTCTCCGCGCTGACGAAGCCGGGCAGCAGATCCGTCAGCGTGATGTTCTGCGCCTTCATCGTATTGCCGCAGGCGGCGAGTTCGACGCCGTCCTTGGAGAATTCGCCGATCCGCTTGCTGATGTCAGGATTGGCCTGCGCCGATTGAAACGCCTTCAGCGCCGGCCCGTGGATCACCAGCGCGATCGTGACGTGGCCGGGGCCGCCGACGCCGTCGATGTGGTTCTGGATGTTGCCGAGCACGAAATTGACCTTGTCGGCGTCGCTGAGATGGTAGGCCACCTTCAGCTTGTTTGACGTGGTGGCTTCGGTCGCTGCCTTGGCCCGAGAGGCGGCAAACGCCGCGCCCAGCGCCGAGACGGTGCTCCACAAGATGTTCCGGCGGTTCATGGCGATCTCCTTGCGATTGCGCCCGATTTTACCCGAGACATATCACTTGTGGCGAAGCGCGGCGAGCTCCTTGCGGTCGGTCACGAGTGCGGCGCACTCGCTGTTGTCTGTCCGGTCGAGCCGGAAAATCCCGTCGTCGCTGCCTGCGACCAGCGATCGTTCGGCGTCTTCATCCGGCTTGTTGTGCTGCCAGATCCTGACGCTCTCGAGCCGCACGATGGCTGACTTGTCGTCCTTCGAGAGCGCGACGCCGATGCCGCCGCCTTCGCAATCGACGCCGCAGCCGAGCCGGACCTCGTTGCCGTCCCTGGTGAACACCGCGTGGTGGCAGGACCCGCTGGAGTCGAAATCGCCGCTGCGGTGGCGGTATCGGAAGCCAAGCCGGAAGGCGTTGTGGAGCTGCTTGTCCTCCTCGTCGACTTCCGCCGAGACCAGCAGCTTCATCGAAGCGACCTTCTGCTTCGGATGCCGCGCCAGATGCTCGGCATCGTAGCGGCGCACGAAGCAGGCATAGGCCTTGTTGCCGGGCGTACCCGCATATATGCGCGCATTGAAAATCTCCGCCTCGGCCTTGCTGGCCTCGCGGATGTCGTCGGCCTCTTCGGCCCGGGCAACGCCGATGAAGGCCGCAAGGGCAAGCGGAAGGACAAGGGCAAGCTTCATGATCGCACCGGGCGCGTCAGCCATTGACGGCCCGCATCGGGACGGTGGGGGCCAACAGGCGGTTAGTCGCAAGCCGCGCGCCGCGCGTTCAACTGCCCCCCCTCTGCGGGCAGCCTCGCGCAAGGTTCCAGGCTTAACGCTAGAGAGGGAGGGGCGTGATTAGGCCCCAGGTTGCTGGAAATGGCTGGAGGCGGCCGAAAATGTCCGAAAGTCACAACTTACCCAATCTTGCGATCGGCTATTCCTTGTCTCGGCTGCTGACGTTTTTCGGCGTCGGACTGCTGCTGACGCTGCTCTGTGCCGCGCTCGCGTTCAGTTGGCAGCAAGGCAAGAACATCACCACGTTCGAGGTCTCCGTCTGCTATATCGGCGCGGTGTTTTTCGGCCTTGGCACCTGCAGGATGCTCTGGAGGTTGATCTCAGTCAAGGATCCGGTGATCTTCATCAACCGCGTCGGCATTCGCGACACCAGGCTCGCGGACGAGACCATCGCCTGGAGCTCCGTGCGGAAGATACTGATCCGGCAGCAACGCGCGCGGAATTTCGTGGTGCTCAAGCTCGATCCCCTTGTCGCCAAGCGATTCTCCGGGGGCTTTCTGACGCGCGCCTTGTCGCTGATGAACAAGTCGCTTGGCGCTGACAGCGTGATCGTCAATGCGGGCGGCCTGACAATGGACGCCGAACGATTGTTCGACACCTGCAAGCAATATTGGGGTGCCGGACGACCGGCCCATTCGGGCCACTTTGTGTCGGAGCCTGAGCCCGAGTCCGAGCCTGTCAGCTAAAGCGACGAGAAAGCCTTAGAGCGTGATGGGTTGAAGTCGATCGCGTTCGGCCAGAACAGCGCTCTCTCCGTTCCCTCCCCCCTTGTGCCCCCCTTGTGGGGGAGGGGTAGGGAGGGGGTGCTACACGGGGATTCTCTCCGTCGCGCGCTCGCCTTGAGTTTATGCTCAACAATCGGCACCTTTTCCTGGGCCCCCCCTCCCTAGCCTCCCCCACAAGGGGGCGGGAAGTCTGATCCCATCGAGCCTCAGGGCTCGCATTGGTCGAGCCAATCGCTCGACTGATACAGGTCGCGCGTCAGCGCAGGCTGGCGTTGATTTTGTCCAGCGCCGCCGAGCCCGGGCAGAGCGTGTCTGCTTCCACGGAGCTGAGATCGATGCTCCGAGCGTTGCCTTAGTCGCAGGTAAGGTCAGGAAGGTTCAGGCGACTCTAAGCCCTCGCTCTCCGGAACTTGATGTCGGCGCTTCCTTCGACGTTGTCCCAGTTCGTCAATGTGATAGCGTTCACAGACGACTGCTTCCCGAAGCCGTAGGTTGGGGCTACCTCCTGCAAGTTTTGTGGAGTCCCCCGCGATGGGCGAAATTCGCAACTTCAGATCCGGGAATCAGAACGAGCCGCCTGCGCACGGCGGAATGCCTCGTCGTCTCGCAGCCATCATTGTCGGTGACATCGCATCCTACAGTCGCTTGATGCAGGCCGACGAGGAAGGCACGCATGTCCGCGTCAAGCGGATCGAGCGGGATCTCATCGAACCCAGCATCGTCGAGCACCATGGAAATTTGGTGAAGACCACGGGCGATGGTTTCATCGCTATTTTCGACAGCCCCGTCGAGGCCGTTCGATGCAGCATTGTCATCCAGCAGAACCTCGTCGGCCGCAATGCATCGATTCCGAAGCATTCCCGGATCGAATACCGAATTGGCGTCAATCTCGGTGACGTCATCGTTGAGCCGGACGACGTCTACGGCGATGGCGTCAACATCGCCACGCGTATCGAGGGCATTGCCGAGCCCGGTCAGGTCTACATCTCGGGCGCGATCTACGAGCAGATCAAGCACAAGGTGGTGTGCGGCTATGAATTGCTCGGAGATCGCAAGGTCAAGAACATCACGGATCCCGTGCGCGTCTATCGTGTGTTGCCGGACGCAGATGCAGTCGGCAGGACGCGTGGCCGGCGCGAGAATACCTTGATCTTTCTCCTGGGCATTACGCTGCTGACGATTGCCACGGGCGTGCTCTGGTATTTGCTCGCGCAGCCCGGCGGGGTGGGCGAGCAGGCCGCCACGCCAGCCGCTCCTCCGGTTGCGTCACCGATCCCGCAGCCGTCGCCGCGCGAGGCAGCGACGCAGACACCGCAACCGTCTCCCTCATTGGCTTCGTCGCCGTTGCCGTCCACGCCAGCGCCGAGCCCGCCAGCGCCGAGCCCGCCGGCGCCGTCAGCCCGGGAACCCGAGATGATCGCTGTTCGCGGCGGCAGCTTTGTGATGGGAAGCAACGATGATCCGACCGAACGTCCTGTCCACCAGGTCACGGTCAAGCCATTCTCGATCGGAAAATATCCGGTGACAGTGCAGGAATGGAACGAATGCGCCGCCGCCAAGGCGTGCGGATTCACTGCCATCGGCAAGGACGATGCACCGATCACCAATGTGAGCTGGACCGACGCACAGCAATATGTCGCCTTCCTCGCGCAAACGACGAAGAAGCCCTACCGGCTCCCAAGCGAAGCCGAATGGGAGTATGCGGCGCGCGGCGGAACGTCGACCAAGTATTGGTGGGGCGACAAGCTCCAGCAAGGTATGGCCGGGTGCAAGGACTGCGGTGACGCAGTGGCCGAGCAGCCGGCGAAAGTCGGCAGCTTCAAACCCAACGCTTTCGGTCTCTACGACATGGGCGGCGGCGTCGACCAATGGGTCGAAGACTGCTGGCACAAGACCTATCAGAGTGCACCCAATGACGGTTCGGCATGGAGCGGTGGGGACTGCAGCTCGCATGTCCTGCGCTCGGGCTCCTGGAAGAACGATTCGAGATACGTACGGCCGTCCAACCGCGATGGTTACGATACCAATGTTCGTTACCCGACGCATGGATTCCGCGTCGCGCTCAGTCCTTAGCTGCCGGAGTAGATTTGATGCAAATCCTTCGCTGCGTTGCGCTGTCGGCGGTGCTAGCATTGCTCCCGGACATGGCCTTCTCGCAGGGGAAGACTGCTCCAAAGGACGCAAAGGTCTATTTTATCACCCCGCATGACGGGCAAAAGGTGCGCGGCGGATTCCTGGTCCGGTTCGGCCTGCGCAACATGGGCGTGACGCATGCCGGCGACGACTACCAGAACGCAGGCCATCATCATTTGCTGGTCGACGTCAACGACCCCATCGATCCGAAGGAGCCGATCCCGCAGGACAAGTCGCATCTGCATTTCGGGGCGGGGCAGACCGAAACATTTCTCGAGCTTCCGCCAGGGACCCACTCCCTGCAACTCGTGCTGGGCGACGCGAAGCACTATCCGTTCGACCCGCCCGTCGTGTCGGAGAAGATCACCGTGCGCGTCAGGCAGCCGCCCCAGCGCGGCAAATGATCACCGCAGGCTGGCGTTGATCTTGTCCAGCACCGCCGAGCCCGGGCAGAGCGTGTCCGCTTCCAGCGTGTTGAGCGGTGTCTCGACCGTGTTGAGATGCGCGTGCAGATCTTCCGCGTCGGGATCGACGTAAAGCAGCCCGGTGACGATCTGCCCCTTGGCGGCGTGCCTCGCGAGGAAGGTCTGGGCGCCGAGCCGGTCATGCGGATCGTAATCGGCCTCGATCTTGCGCAATGCGATCTTGCTGCCGTCATGCTGCTCGACCACCTGCACCGTGCCCGGCGCGTAATCGACCGCGATCGGGTCGCGGCCGACCAGCACGTCGAGCCGGTTCACTGCGTCGTTGTGCTCGCGAACATAGTCAAAGCTCTTGGTCGAGCCGGCGTGATTGTTGAAGGCGATGCAGGGGCTGATCACGTCGATGAAGGACGCGCCCTTGTGGCCGATTGCGGCCGCGATCAGCGGCACGAGCTGGCTCTTGTCGCCCGAGAACGAGCGCGCGACGAAGGTGGCGCCCAGCTGCAGCGCGATCGCGACGAGGTCGATGGCATTGTCAGTGTTGGTCACGCCCTTCTTGGATTTCGAGCCGCGGTCGGCGGTCGCGGAGAACTGGCCCTTGGTCAGGCCGTAGACGCCGTTGTTCTCGACGATATAGGTCATGTTGACGCCGCGGCGGATCGAATGCGCGAACTGGCCGAAGCCGATCGAGGCGGAATCGCCGTCGCCGGAGACGCCGAGATAGATCAAGTCGCGATTGGCGAGATTGGCGCCGGTGAGCACCGACGGCATGCGGCCGTGCACGGAGTTGAATCCGTGCGAATTGCCGAGGAAGTAATCAGGTGTCTTCGACGAGCAGCCGATGCCGGAGATCTTCGCCACCCGGTGCGGCTCGATTGAGAGCTCGTAGCAGGCTTCGATGATCGAGGCCGTGATCGAGTCGTGGCCACAGCCGGCGCACAGCGTCGAGATCTTGCCCTCGTAGTCGCGATGCGTGTAGCCGAGCTCGTTCTTCTTCAACCCGGGGTGATGGAATTTCGGCTTTGCAATATAGGTCATGACACGGCCTTGCGGAGCGGGGTCACCTTGAGGTGATCCTGGTGGTCGCCAATGGCTTTTGCGATGTAGCGGGCGGTGATCGGGGTGCCGTCGTAGTGCACGATCGGCACGAGACGGACGGGATCGATGCCGTTCTCGTTGACGATGAGCTGACGGAGCTGGCCGTCGCGGTTCTGCTCGACCACGTAGACGAAGTCGTGCTCGGCGAGGAAGCTCGCCACGCTCGAATGGAACGGGAAGGCGCGGATGCGCAGGCGATCGAGCTGATGCCCGCGCGCCTCCAGCAGCCCGATCGCCTCGTCCATCGCGGGCGAGGTCGAGCCGAAATAGATCACGCCATATTTGGTCGGCCGTTCGGCATTGGCCTGGAGCGGACGCGGCACCAGATCCTGCGCGGTCTCGAACTTGCGCACCAGACGCTGCATGTTGTCGGCGTAGACCGAGCCTTCCTCGGAATAGCGCGCATAGCGGTCACGCGAGGTGCCGCGGGTGAAATAGGAGCCCTTGGTCGGATGCGTGCCGGGATAGGTGCGGTAGGGGATGCCGTCGCCGTCGACGTCGAGATAGCGGCCGAAGTCGCGGCCCTCGTCCAGCATCTCGGCAGTCATTACCTTGCCGCGGTCATACTGCTTGGAATCGTCCCACTTCAGCGGGCGGCAGAGCCGGTGGTTCATGCCGATATCGAGGTCGAGCATCAGGAAGATCGTGGTCTGAAGCCGCTCGGCGAGATCGAAGGCGGCGGCAGCGAACTCGAAGGCTTCGGCCGGGTCTTCCGGGAACAGCAGCACATGCTTGGTGTCGCCATGCGAAGCATAGGCGCAGGCGATGATGTCGCATTGCTGGGTGCGGGTCGGCATGCCCGTGGAGGGGCCGGCGCGCTGGATGTTCATGATCACGGCCGGGATCTCGGCGAAGTATGAGAGGCCGATGAACTCGGTCATCAGCGAGATGCCGGGACCGGAGGTCGCGGTAAAGGCGCGGGCGCCGTTCCAGGAGGCGCCAATGACGATACCGATGGAAGCCAGTTCGTCCTCGCCCTGCACGATCGCGTATTTCGCCTTGCCGGTGGCGGGGTCGTGCCGGAACTTCTTGCAGTGAGCAGTGAAGGCCTCGGCCACCGACGAGGACGGTGTGATCGGGTACCAGGCGCACACGGTGGCGCCGCCATAGACCGCGCCGAGCGCGGCGGCGCTGTTGCCCTCGATGAAGATGCGGTCGCCGACCTTGTCGGACTTCTTGACCCGCAGCCCGATCGGGCATTTCAGGTTTTGCAGCGCCCAGTCGCGGCCGAGATGCAGCGCGTGCACGTTGGAGGAGAGTAGCTTCTCCTTGCCCTTGTACTGCTCGCCGATCAGTTGCTCGATCAGCTTCGGATCCATGTCGAGCAGAGCCGACAGCGCACCGAGATAGATGATGTTCTTGAACAGCTGGCGCTGGCGCGGATCGGTATAGGTCGAGTTGGTGATCGCGGTGAGGGGGACGCCGATCACGGTGATGTCGTCGCGGAATTTGGTCGACGGCATCGGCTTGGTGGAATCGTAGAACAGATAGCCGCCGGGCTCGATGCCGGCGACGTCCTTGTCCCAGGTCTGCGGGTTCATCGCCACCATCATGTCGACGCCGCCGCGGGCGCCGAGATGGCCTTCTTCCGTCACCCGCACCTCGTACCAGGTCGGCAGGCCCTGGATGTTGGAGGGGAAGATGTTGCGTGGGCTCACCGGCACGCCATGGCGCAGGATCGCGCGCGCGAACATCTCGTTGGCGCTGGCCGAACCCGAGCCGTTGACGTTGGCGAAACGGACGACGAAGTCGTTTACGCTGCTGATCGGCTTTTTGTCGGACATGTCGAACCTGCGTAAGTCATCTCGATGAAATATTTCTGCATGTCCCAGGCCCCGGTGGGACAACGCTCGGCGCACAGCCCGCAATGCAGGCAGACGTCTTCGTCCTTGACCATCACGCGCCCGGTCTTGAGGCCGGAGGAGACGTAGAGGTCCTGGTCCGGATGCGGCGAGGGCGCCTTCAGGCGCTGGCGCAGATCGTCTTCCTCACCGTTATTGGTGAAGGTGATGCAGTCCATCGGGCAGATGTCGACGCAGGCATCGCATTCGATGCAGAGCGAGGTCGAGAACACGGTCTGCACGTCGCAGTTCAGGCAGCGATGCGCCTCGCCGAGCGCGAGCTTGACGTCGTAGCCGAGCTCGACCTCGGTGCGGATGTCCTTCAGCGCGACCACCTTGTCGCGATGCGGCACCTTGAAGCGCTTGTCGATGGAGATATCGTTGTCATAGCTCCATTCGTGGATGCCCATCTTCTGCGAGGAGACATGCACCTCCGGCAGCGGCCGCTCGGTGATGTCCTCGCCGGAGAGCAGCTTGTGGATCGACAACGCGGCGTCGTGGCCCTGTGCCACCGCCCAGATGATGTTCTTGGGGCCGAAGGCGGCGTCGCCGCCGAAGAACACTTTGGGGTTGGTCGAGACAAAGGTCTTCGGATCGACCTTGGGCATGTGCCATTTGTCGAACTCGATGCCGCAGTCCTGCTCGATCCAGGGGAAGGCGTTTTCCTGGCCGACCGCGACCAGCACGTCGTCGCACTCAAGGGTCTGGTCGGGCTCACCGGACGGAACGAGGTTGCGGCGACCCTTGGAATCATATTCGGCCTTCACCTTCTGGAAGGTGATGCCGGTGAGCTTGCCGTTGTCGTGGACGAAGGCGACGGGGACGAGGAAGTTGAGGATCGGAATGTCCTCGTGGATCGCGTCTTCCTTCTCCCAGGGCGAAGCCTTCATCTCCTCGAAGCCGGAGCGCACGACCACTTTGACGTCTTCGCCGCCGAGCCGTCGCGCGGTGCGGCAGCAATCCATCGCGGTGTTGCCGCCGCCGAGCACGATCACGCGCTTGCCGATCTTGTCGGTGTGGCCGAACGACACCGAGGACAGCCAGTCGATACCGATATGGACGTGGCTTGCTGCTTCCTTCCGGCCGGGGATGTCGAGTTCGCGGCCACGCGGCGCGCCGGAGCCGACGAAGATCGCGTCATATTTCTCCGCGAGCAGCGCCTTCATGCTCTCGATGCGGTGGCCGCCCTTGAACTCGACGCCGAGGTTGAGGATGTAGCCAGTCTCCTCGTCGATCACTGAATTGGGCAGGCGGAATTTCGGGATCTGCGTCCGCATCATGCCGCCGGCTTCCGGATCGGCATCGAACACGGTGCAGTGATAGCCAAGCGGTGCCAGATCGCGCGCCACCGTCAGCGAGGCCGGGCCACCGCCAACGAATGCGACGCGCTTGCCGTTTTTCGCGGAAGGGCGCGGCAGGCGATGCTTGATATCGTCCTTGAAATCAGCGGCAACGCGCTTGAGGCGGCAGATCGCGACCGGAGTTTCTTCCACCCGTCCGCGCCGGCAGGCCGGCTCGCATGGACGATCGCAGGTACGTCCCAGAATTCCGGGAAACACGTTCGATTTCCAATTGATCATGTAGGCGTCGCTGTAGCGGCCTTGTGCGATCAGTCGGATGTATTCGGGAACCGGGGTGTGCGCAGGACAGGCCCACTGGCAATCGACCACTTTATGAAAGTAGTCGGGGGCCGAGATATCGGTCGGTTTCATTCCTACCCTGTCCGCGCAGGCTCAAGGACCCGGCGGCCTTTTCTTGAGCTTGTCGAACGCTTAACGCGCGGCGATCTGGTTTCTGAATGACGTCATTGGGTTAGCTTATTAGAACCGCTCCGAAGTACAACGGCAAATTTGCGCGATCACCGGCTTTCATGGGAGCCGCGCGTTGACAGCATTGACGGCCACGAGCAGTCATGCGGCGGTGCAATATGTTGCGATGCAGATGGCGGTCTAGCGGCGCGCGATATCGCTCTTCGCGAGGTCCCACATCAGGCTGTAAGTGCCGACGGAGACAGGCAGCGGGAAGGGCGCCGCGGCCGGGCCGGTGAAGCGTTCGGCGATGACAGCCGAGACCGCGCCGACACGCGTGCCGTCGATCAGCACGAACCAGTCGCGCGCGCCTTCGTTGCGCACCGCTGGAATGTCCGCCGTGGCACCCGATAACTCCGGCTCGCTTTCGAGCAGATGCATCGAGATGATGCCTTCGCGCTTCTCCGGTGCCAGCTTTTCTTGCAGCGCATCACGCCATGCGCTTGCATTGTCCGGCGCTGGCCGCAACCGCACGAGGCCGAGCACAGCGCCGCGGCCGGTGCCCTTGCTGATGGTGATGCGCGCGACGACGCGCAGCATGTTCTTGAAATGCGCCATCGTTCGCCGTGACCATTCGGTCTGGTTGGCGAGCCGCGCGCGGTAGGCGGGACTGTCGAGCACGTCGAGCGTCGCGGTCGAATAGAGCGAGAGATATCTGGGATTGGCGGCATGCGCGATATAGCGCCGCGCCTCCAGAAAGCCCTCGATCGCGACGCGCTCTTCCAGATGCTCGCGATCGTACCAGCAGTTGAAATCGGCCTCATCGGCTTCGTCGATGTTCATCGACGTCAGCAACATGCCTTTCCCGGCGAGCGGCATTTTTTTGTTGTCCTTTCCTGACAGGCCCTCATGGTGAGGAGCGCGTCTTCGCGCGTCTCGAACCATGAAGGCCCCGCTGCACCATATCGGCCTTCATCCTTCGAGACGCGCTCTCTTCGAGCGCTCCTCAGGATGAGGAGATAGGCCTTTGGCGCGCGGCCTTCGACGCGAGGTCAGCGATCGACTTCATGACCGCGTCCCTCACGCCGGCATCATAGAGCGAATGTCCGGCTTCTTCCACGATCCGAATCTCGGAACCGGGCCAAACTTTCGCTAGCCGCTCGGATGTCTCAGGAGGGCACAACAGATCGTAGCGGCCCTGGACGATGATGCCGGGAATGCCCGCGAGCCGGCCGGCGTTTCGCAACAACTGGTCTTCGCTCATGAAGGAATTGTTGACGAAATAATGCGCCTCCATGAACGGCGTCGCCGGCAGCGTGCGCCAGACGTTCAGCGAGGCCAGATCAATTCGCGTCTTGGCGGCCTTGTGCTCGGACAAGGCCCGCTCAGTATCGTGCCAGGCGCGCGAGGCGGGACCATGCACGGCCGGATCGGCGTCGAGGATGCGGCGCCAATAGGCGTCCACCGGATGCTCGCGCTCCTCAGGCGGCAGCACGCTCAAGAAGTCCTCGTAGAGCGCGGGATAGAATTGCGAGAGGCGCGACGTGAAGCCGGCCTCGACTTCGGCCCGCGTGCCCAGGAACGTCGCACGCAGCGCGACGCCGGAGACGCGCTCGGGATGAGCCTCTGCATAAGCCAGCGCCAATGTCGCGCCCCAGGAGCCGCCGACCACCATCCAGCGGTCGCAGCCGAACTTTTCGCGGATCTTTTCCATGTCCGCGATCAGATGCGCCGTCGTGTTGTGCTCGCGCGACCCCTTCGGCCGGCTGCGGCCGCAGCCGCGCTGGTCGAACAGCACCGCGCAGAAGCGATCGGGATCGAACAGCCGGCGATGATCGGGCTGGCAGCCGGAGCCCGGCCCGCCATGCAGATAGATGGCCGGAATGCCCTCAGTGCGGCCGACGCTCTCGACATAGAGTTCGTGGCCGTCGCCGACATCGAGCATGCCGGAGGTCAGCGGCGCAAAGGGATCGGCGCGTTTGGCCGATGCGGCCGCGTCGGCGTCAGGCGTCATTCCCGGATTCCAGAGTGCCGCCGGCGAAGTTGCGATAGATGAAGCGGTTGGTCTCGCCCTCGGCCTCGCGCTCGGCCTGCTTGAAGATGGTCTCGTGCAGCGGTGACAGCGCGCAGGCGGGATCGGTGTTGGCGGCGTCACCCGTCAGCGCAAAGGCCTGGCAGCGGCAGCCGCCGAAATCGATCTCGCGGAATTCGCAAGACTTGCACGGCTCCTTCATCCAGCCGGTGCCGCGATAGCGGTTGAAGGCCTCGGAGTTCTGCCAGATCCAGGCGACCGAATGGTTGGAGCGCACGGATTCGAAGTCGAGCCCGGTGATGCTCTCGGCGGCATGGCAGGGCAGCACCTTGCCCGCAGGCGAGATGTTGAAGAACTGCCGCCCCCAGCCGCCCATGCATTTCTTCGGCCGCAGCGCGTAATAGTCGGGCACGACGTAGTCGATCGTCGAGCCGGCCCTTGAGCCGCTCGCGCGCCTCCTCGACGAGGCGGGTGCACTCGTCGAGCTGCGCCACGGTCGGCATCAGCGCGGCGCGGTTCTTCAGCGCCCAGCCGTAATATTGGACATTGGCGACCTCGAGCCGGTCGGCGTCGAGATCGATCGACATCTGGATGATGTCGGGGAGCTGGTGCAGGTTCTGCCGGTGCATCACCGCGTTGACGGTGAGCGGCAGGTCCAGCTCGCGCGTCCATTTTGCCACTTCGAGCTTCTTGCGGTGGCCGCCTCTGTAGCCGGCGACACGATCGGCGAGACCGTCTTCGACGCCCTGGAAGCTGATCTGCACATGGCAAAGGCCGGCATCGGCAAGCTCGCTCAGCCGCTCGCGCGTCAACAGCACGGCCGAGGTGATCAGATTGGTGTAGAGCCCGACGTCGCTCGCATGCTTGACCAGCTCGACGAGGTCCTTCCGCGCCGTTGGCTCGCCGCCGGAGAAATGCACCTGGAGCACGCCGATCTCGGCGAGCTCGCTCAGCACCTTCCTCCATTCGTCTGTGGTCAGCTCCTTGCCGGAGCGATCGAGCTCGACGGGATTGGAGCAATAGGGGCATTGCAGCGGGCAGCGATGGGTGATCTCGAGCAGCACGGCGAGCGGAATGCCGAACGTCTCCGCCGTCGAGCGCTGTTTCTCCAGCACGGCGAGGCTGTCGCTGGCATCAGGCGGGATGGTCGGGAGCACATCGCTCATGACGTCTTCTCCCGGGCCTCGGTCAGAAAACCCTTGTCGGCGAGATCCTGCAGCATGACGATGACGTCGGCCAGGATCGCCTCGCGCGGTGCAGCGTATTTGGCCGCCAGCCGATCGGCGACGTCGCCGACATTGCGCTGACCGTCGCAGAGCTGCAAGACCTCGACCGCGATTTCGTCCGGCGCCAGCACGCGCTCCGGCGCCAGGATCACCCAGACCTTTCGCGTCTCGTCATATTTCAGCTTGGCGTGCCGCGGCAGCACGGGGCGGCTTGCCTCGCTGACGCTGATGTGGCGCGGCCCGGCCATTGCTCTTGTCCCTTAGCTCGCTTTGGGCACGAACGCGCCCGGCGGAATATGGCCCTCGACATAGGCGTGCTGGAGCGCGTCCAGCTGCACCCACAGCACGTTGGTCTTGAAGATCAGCGCGTTGCACACCTGCGCGCGCTGCTCGGGCGTCGTTGCATGCGCCTTGACATAGTCGAGCGCAAAGCCGGCGTCGCGCGGCGCCTGCGTCAGGCGGCGTTTGAAGTAGCTCATGATATCAGGATTGACGAAGTCGTAATGCTCCAGCATGCCGGAGATGCGCTCTTCGTGCAGGTTCGGCGCGAACAATTCGGTGAGCGAGGAGGCGATCGCCTCCAGCGGGCTCTTCTCGCGGCAGATAATGCACATAGGCTTCGA
Source organism: uncultured Alphaproteobacteria bacterium (assembly GCA_963819355.1). Taxonomy (GTDB): domain Bacteria; phylum Pseudomonadota; class Alphaproteobacteria; order Rhizobiales; family Xanthobacteraceae; genus Bradyrhizobium. The sequence goes on from CAWFVZ010000013.1 coordinate 278,322, forward strand.
CCGCGAACCGCGTCGCCGGCAGGATGCCTTCGGTCGATTCCACGTAAGCCGTGTCGAGCCCGAGGCCGCCGGTCAGCTTGAGCCAACGCTCAATGCCGCCCTCGCTGCCGACGTCGCCATCATGATCCTCGATGCGGTGGCGCCATTCCAGGCGCGTGGCGCGGTCGCGGAAGCGCGAGATCACCACCGCGTCCTTGATCGGGATCGTGCTCTGGTAGTAGTAGCGATTGAGCGCCCAGGCCTGCACCTGGCCCTTGTTCAGCTTGCCGCCATGCAGCAGCTTATGAAACGGATGCAGGTTGTGGTAGCGCGTCGCCCCGATATGGCGCAGCGTCGCCTCGAGCTCGTCGGCTGAGTTGAGCTTGATGTCCTTGCCGATCGAGAGCGCGGTCATTCCAGTCAGTGACGCGGCATTCACAGCACGATCTCCGTTCCATCCGTAGGTATCTGCCAGCCCGCCGCCTCAGCGGCCTTGCGCTCGATTGAGCCGGGCAGCAGCGCCGGGTTCGAGTTATTGATATGCAGAAATATCTTCCTGCCGATAGTGAGATCGGCGAGCCGCGCGATCGCGCCATCGTCGCCGGACATCGCGACATGTCCCATGCTCTTGCCGGTCTTGTGGCCAAGCCCGCACCTGATCATCTCGTCGTCCTGCCACACCGTGCCGTCGAAGAACACAAGTGCTGCGCCATCAATCTCGGCCTTGAGCGCATCGGTCACCTCGGCGCAGGCGGCGATGAAGTAGAAGCACTTGCCGGTCGACTTGTCGGTGATCTTCAGGCCCAGCGTATCGCCGTCGCCGCTCTCGCCGCCGGGATGCGCCTTGCCTTCCAGATACCAGGCCGACTTGCCGGGCACCGCGAAGGGCAGCACCTCGAGTCCTGAGCGCGTACCATCGGTGAGACGCGGCTCGAAGGGCTCGCGGATGGAAATCGGCTGGCGCCGCACGTCCTTCTCGTTCAGCACGTTGAAGATGCTGTTGGCGCCGAGGATCGCCAGCACCTTCTCATGCGCATAGATCGTGAAGGGCGAGCCCTCGCGCATCGAGAGCAGGCCCGCGACCGCATCCACCTCGCTGTTGGTCAGGATCACGCCGGCAATCGGCGTATGGCGCAGCGCGCCTGCCTTGGGATGCAGCTGCGGCGTGGCATTCAATTGCTGGCGAAGGTCGGGGGAGGCGTTGATCAGAAACCAGTGCTCGCCATCGCCGCTGAAGGCGACCGAGGCCTGGGTTCGATATAGCTCATGGCCATTGGCACGGGCCGCCCGGCAGCCCTCGCAGCCGCAATTCCATTGCGGGACGCCGCCGCCGGCCCCGGCGCCCAGGACGACGACGCGAAGCATGATCCGTCTCCTGGAGGCAACGTCGCCAGGTGGATCCCAGTTTCCATTGTCCGGAAACCGATCGTCACAAAAAGACCCACCTGCGCGGAACGCGTACTCACCAACCGCTTACTTGCGGGTGGCGCTCACATACATGTTGATTTCCATGCCGCAGGGCACTTCGACGATCTTGGGGGTTTTCCAGGCCATTTTGGCTCTCCATATTCGCGAACTGGGACGTGTCCGCCCATGGGTTAAAGTAATGCGAGCACGAAAGTTCGCCAGTGAAATTTTCCCGACAAAGGCATGTTGCGCCGCGAAAAATGATGTGGAACATCACTTCTGACGGAGCGGCCCTGCGCGTGGCGCATTCGGTCGCGAACTCTGTCCTGATAAAGCAGTTGTGAGTGCAGTGCAGCTTTCAATCCGGTACAGGCGACTTTAGCTGGATCTCGTGATGCCCAAATACTTCTTCAACACCCGTATCGGCGACGAATTGATCGTGGATCCCGACGGCGAGGATCTGCGCAATCCCGACCGTGCCTGGGAGGTCGCCCGCCAGATGATCCTGGAGGTGGTGAAATCCGAAGGCGCCCAGCTGGCGCTCATGGAGGCGGTGATCGAGGTCACCGACGTCGAAGGCGAGATCGTGCTGGAATTCCCCTTCACCGAGGCGCTGCTGGACATCCCGGATCGGTCCGCAACGCGACACTAGACCCGCTCTTCCACCCTGCGAAATCCGCATGGCTTTGCCGCGGTCCCGGCGCTAAAAGACGCCGGTTACACGGAGCAAGCCATGCAAGATCTCTGGCGCCTGTCGGCCGCCGACCTCGCTACCCTCGTCAAGGCCAAAAAGGTGTCCGCCCGGGAGGCGGCCAAGGCCGGCCTCGACCGCCTGGACGCCGTCAATCCCAACGCTCAACGCCGTGATCGACCATCGGCCGGAAGACGTGCTCAAGCAGGCTGACTCCGTGGATGCCGCCATCGCCCGCGGGGAGGACCCCGGCGTGCTGGCTGGCGTGCCCGTCACCATCAAGGCCAATGTCGACCAGGAAGGCTTTGCCACCACCAACGGCCTCAAGCTCCAGCGCGACCTGATCGCGCGCGAGGACAATCCGGTGGTCGCCAATTTTCGCAAGGCCGGCGCCATCCTGCTCGGCCGCACCAATTGCCCGGCCTTCTCCTACCGCTGGTTCACCACCAATCTGGTCCACGGCGACACCAAGAACCCCCGCGACGCCTCGCTGACGCCGGGCGGTTCGTCCGGCGGCGCTGGCTCGGCGGTCGCGGCCGGCATCGGCCACATCGCCCACGGCACCGACATCGCCGGCTCGATCCGCTATCCCGCCTATGCCTGCGGCGTGCATGGCCTGCGCCCGACGCTCGGCCGCATCCCCGCCTTCAACCCGGCGCTGCCGGAGCGCCCGATCGGGCCGCAGATCATGGCGGTCTCGGGCCCCTTGGCGCGCACCGTCAACGATTTGCGCATCTCGCTCGCCGCCATGTCGGCGCGCGACTTCCGCGATCCCTGGTTTGTGCCGGCGCCGCTGGAAGGCCCGGCGCGGCCGAAGCGCGCTGCGCTCTGCCTCAATCCGGATGGGCTCGCGACCACGCCTGAAGTGAAGGCCGCGGTGACCGACGCCGGCGAGCGGCTTGAGCGCGCCGGCTGGACCGTCGAAATGATCGAGAACACCCCGCCGATGCGCGAGGCGGTGGAATGGCAGGTCAAGCTCTGGCTCGGCGACGGTTACGAGGCGCAGCTCGAAATGGCCGAGCGCGAAGGCGATCCCGGTGCGCTGGCCTGCCTGCGCGGCAACCGCAGCAGGGTCACGCCAATGGACCAGGCGGACTACGCCAAGGCGCTCACCCGCCGCGCCACGCTGACCCGCGACTGGATGCTGTTCTTCGAAAAATACGCGGTGTTGCTGACGCCGGTCTCCGGCGAGCTGCCATTCCCGGACCATCTCGACCGCAAGGACGCCGACTCCTTCAAGCGCGTCTGGGAGGCGCAATTGCCTCAGATCGCGATCCCCTTCATGGGCCTTCCTGGCCTCGCGGTCTCGACCGGCCTCGTCGGCAAGGCGCCGGTCGGCGTGCACATCGTCTCCGGCCGCTATCGCGAGGATCTGTGCCTGCTCGCGGGCGAAGCGATCGAGGCGGGCGGCGTGCCGCCGTCGCCGATCGATCCCGTGGGTTAGCGATGTCGGTGATCTACGACTTCAAGGCCAATTCGCTCGCCGGCGATGAAGTGCCGCTGCGCCGCTTCGAGGGAAAGGTGCTCTTGATCGTCAACACCGCGAGCAAATGCGGCTTCACGCCGCAATATCGCGGGCTCGAGGAGCTGCTATCGCGACCTGTCGCCGCGCGGCTTCTCGGTGCTGGGTTTTCCCTGCAACCAGTTCGGCGCGCAGGAGCCGGGCCAGGCGAGCGAGATACAGGCGTTCTGCTCGACCAATTACGACGTCACCTTTCCCCTGTTCGAGAAGATCGACGTCAACGGCGCCCACGCGCATCCCCTGTATGAGTACCTGAAACGCCAGCAATCCGGCCTGTTGGGCGCCTCCATCAAATGGAATTTCACCAAATTCCTGGTGGACCGTGCCGGCCACGTGATCGCGCGCTACGCGCCGACGGCGCGGCCGGAAGGATTGACGGCAGCAAATCGAGACCCTGTTATGAGCGAGAGCAATCATGAGCGACGAATTTCCGGACCGCCTGTCGGTCGATCCGAACAGCCCCTATTACAACGCGGATATCCTGTCGCGCGACGTCGGCATTCGCTTCAAGGGCGTCGAGAAGACCAATGTCGAGGAATACTGCATCAGCGAAGGCTGGGTCCGCGTCACCGCCGGCAGCGCCAAGGATCGTCACGGCAATCCGCTGACGATCAAGGTGCATGGCCCGGTGGAGCCGTATTTCAGGGATAAGAAGTGACGGCAAAGCCGTCATTCCGGGGCTCGCGAAGCGCGAGCCCGGAATCTCGAGATTCCGGGTCTGGTCCTTCGGACCATCCCGGAATGACGTGCTCATAAGCGAGAAAACCCCATGTCCGTCCGCATCGTCGACGTCCGCGAAGTGACAAAACCGATCTCTTCGCCGATCCGCAACGCCTATATCGACTTCACCAAGATGACGACGAGCCTCGTCGCCGTCGTCACCGACGTGGTGCGCGACGGCAAGCGCGTCGTCGGCTACGGTTTCAACTCCAACGGCCGCTACGGGCAGGGCGGTTTGATCCGCGAGCGTTTTGCCTCGCGCATCACGGAGGCCGACCCGAAATCGCTGCTCAACGCCGCCGGCGACAATCTCGATCCCGACAAGGTCTGGGCGCGCGATGATGACCAACGAGAAGCCGGGCGGCCATGGCGAGCGCTCGGTCGCGGTCGGCACCATCGACATGGCGGTGTGGGATGCGGTGGCGAAGATCGCCGGCAAGCCGCTGTTTCGCCTGCTGGCCGAACGGCACGGCCTCACAGCCAATCCGCGCGTCTTCGTCTACGCCGCCGGCGGCTACTACTATCCCGGCAAGGATCTCTCGATGCTGCGCGGCGAGATGCGCGGCTATCTCGATCGCGGCTACAACGTCGTGAAGATGAAGATCGGCGGCGCGCCGATCGAGGACGACCGCACCCGCATCGAGGCGGTGCTGAAGGAGATCGGCAAGGACGCGCAGCTCGCCGTCGATGCCAACGGCCGCTTCAATCTGGAGACGGGAATCGCCTACGCAAAGATGCTGCGCGACTATCCGCTGTTCTGGTACGAGGAGGTCGGCGATCCCCTCGACTATGCGCTCCAGGCCGCGCTCGCCGAGTTCTATCCCGGCCCGATGGCGACCGGCGAAAACCTGTTCAGCCACCAGGACGCCCGCAATCTCATTCGTTATGGCGGCATGCGCCCGGACCGCGACTGGCTGCAGTTCGACTGCGCGCTGTCCTACGGCCTGTGCGAATACCAGCGCACGCTCGAAGTTCTGAAAACCTGCGGCTGGTCGCCGAGCCGCTGCATCCCGCATGGCGGCCACCAGATGTCGCTCAACATCGCCGCCGGCCTCGGCCTCGGCGGCAATGAGAGCTATCCGGATCTGTTCCAGCCCTATGGCGGCTTCCCCGATGGCGTCCGCGTCGAGAACGGCCACATCACCATGCCGGACCTCCCCGGCATCGGCTTCGAGGGCAAGTCGGATCTCTACAAGGAAATGATGGCGCTGGCGGAGTAGGCGGTACGCGTTGATGCACGACGGCCGCGCTAATCACTCGGTGTCGTCCCGGCGAAGGCCGGGACCCATAACCCCAGGGAGAGGTTGTGGTGCGAGCTGGTCACTCCGAGTCTTCGCCAAACCTAACCCTGTGGTTATGGGTCCCGGATCTGCGCTTCGGTTGTCCGGGACGATAGTTGAGTTCGCATCGCAGCCCCAGATGACGCCACCACCATCGGCTGCCGCACCCCATACATCAGCGTGCGCCACAGCCATTCGATCGGGCCGAATCGGTAGCGGCGCAGCCACCATGCGCTGAACAGCACCTGTCCGGCGTAGACGGTGATGCCGATGGCGAGGGCCTGGGTGATGCCAAGGCGCCCGAACAGGCCAAGGCCGTAGCCGTAAAAGATCCAGCCGAAGATGACGGATTGTGCGACGTAGTTGGTGAATGCCATCCGGCCCAGCGGCGCGGCCCAGCCAAGCAGCCTCTTTCCGCGCTCGAAACTGGCGATGCCGACGATGGCGGCACCATAGCCCAGCGCCAGAAGGACGGTGGCGAGCGGCTCGATGCCGCGATAAAGCAAGGCCGCGCCGAGGCCGATCGCGGGGAACGCGATGGCGAACAGGCCGCGGGTATTTTGTACGATGCCGCTGCGCCAGGCCAGCGCTCCCAGCAGAAACAGCCCGATCGTGCGCAGGAAGACGAATGCGTGCAGGGAGGCGATGAGGGGAATTTCGCGCAGACGAAACGCCAGCACGTCGAGGAAACCGCCCGTCGCATAGATGCGATTGGCATCCATGACGTCCTGCCAGATCGCGGCCCTGCTCGGAAACAATCCCGCCGGCGGAAAAGCCTGCATGGCCAGATACAGCGCGAGAGACACCAGCGCGGCAAGCGTCAGCAGCCAGCGCGGACCAAACAGGAACGGCAGCACGATGAACCCCGCCAGCGCATATTCGGTGAGGATGTCGCCGTTCCAGATCAGGCACAGATGAATGACGCCAAACACCAGCAGCACGGCGAGCCGGCGGACGAGCAGTGCGATGCGGCGCTCGCTGGTGGCGAGCCGGTCGAATTGAATGGCAAGGCCTGCGCCGAACAGCAGCGAAAACAGCGCAAATGCCTTGAACTCGACGGCCTGGGTCAGGATCGCCTCGACGGCGCGATCGATAGGTGAAGCCAGCATCCTGGGGCCAAGAAACTGGTCGAAGATCGAGATGCGAAATTCCATCACGACGTTGATGGCCATGACGCCGAACAGGGCGATGCCCCGCAGCACGTCGATGGCGTCGATCCGCTCCGCGGAGGGGGTCGGCCTGGGAATCGCGGCGCTATCGGATGTCATGGAAGAATTCAGGCGCGTTGGATGAGCGACCGCAAGCTGCGGATATCCGTCACCGTCTCGATCGCGTAGACCGACTTGATCAGTTGCTCGGCCTTTTCACGCCCGACCACCGGCGCGATGAGATCACGCGCCTTGTCGATGACCTCGTCCCGCGTCATCGGGTTGCGCGGCGTGCCGCGCACGGCGGTGACGCGCTCGGACAGGCGGCTGCCGTCGGCGAGCTCGATCTCGACGATGGCGACGCGCACCGGCAGCAGCTTGGCCAGCTCCTCGTCGCGCACCAGATCCACCTTGGCGCGTTCCTTCAGGACCGCGGCATCCTGCATGCGCGGCTTGTCGTGCGCGGCATGGAACGAAGCGGTCTTGTCGAGCAGCATCACGGCAACCATGTGCTGCAGGCAGATGTCGGGGATGTCGCGATTGTCCACGACCTCGGCGACCGACGGCGCAAGGCGCACCGTCACGCGCTTCACCTGCTCGGCCTCGAACGCCCGCTTGCTGCGGATCGCGTAGAGCGCATCGAGCGGTCCCTGGATCGGTGATCCCACGGTCCATTTCTTGATGTCGGTCACCGCGATCTCGTAGCGCTCGCCGAGCTTCTCCACGAGCTTCCCGGTCACAGCCTTCGGCGCGTAGGCCAGGAAGTAATTGTCCGGCCCCGAGAACACGTCGTCGACGCCGTTCCAGTCCGAACGCACCAGCAGCGCCGAGGTCACGCCGTTGCGGGCCGGCATGCCGGCGAACACGAAACCCTTCTCGATGTGGTCGACGTCGCGCCGCCATACGATGAAGCCGGAGGATTGCTGCGCGGCATAGTCGAGCACCCAGCGCATCCGGTGTGCGTCGAAGCCGGCGACGCACGCCGCCGCCGCGGAGGCGCAGAAGGTGCCGGAGATGCTGTGCGTGCTCAGCACGCTCTCATAGCTGAAATCGGCCCCGCCCATCGCCATCACCACGCGGGTGCCGACGTCGTAGCCGAGCGTCACCGCGCGCAGGAAATGCGCGCCGTCGATCCCGAGATGTTCGCCGAGCGCAAGTGCGGCGGGAATGGTCGAGGACCCCGGATGCGAGCGCGACGGGCTGTGGGAATCGTCGGTCTCGTCGGCATGCGCCATCACGCCGTTGGCAAGCGCGGCCTCGACCGGCGATGCCGTGAGCGTCGTGCCGGCAACCGTCGCGGAGCCCTGCGCGGCATTGGCGCGGACGTAGCGCTGCGCGGCCTGGCCGGGCGGCAGCTCCGACCCGGAGATCATCGAGGCCAGCGTATCGAGGATGTGGTGTTTTGCGTGTTCGACGACATCCGGCGGCAGCGCACGGGCTTTGGCCGCGCTCATGTAATCGCACAGTGCTGTCGTCTCCGGCCCGGAGCTCTCCGCGAAGCTGCGTGAGGGCGAGAGCGAGAGGCTGGTTGCTGCCGCTGCGGTCAGGCCGAGAAAGTCGCGTCGTTTCATGGTGTCCCGTCTTGAATGCAGGAATCCGAGAAACGTCTAGCGCTTAGGACAGCCGCATGTCCAGCAGCCTTCGCCCTTCGCCCTTGAGCAGCTTCTTCACCGCGCTGGACGCCACGACCTCGCCGTCATTGGCGTAGGCTTCGTGGTTCTTCTCGATGTCGTCGAGGCGGTAGAGGTAGTTGACCATCACGCCGGCCGACTCGCGCACGCCCTTGGGCGAGAGGTCGCCGAGCCAGTTGATGCGTTCGAGCCGGGCGCCGTTGCCGAGATGGAAGCGCGCGACGGAGTCGATCAGCTTACCTTTCGGCGTGCGCGCCTTCAGGAAGTAGTGGGCGGCGAGGGGCTCGATCAAGCTGCGCAGCTGCGCGGTCGTCTCGGGGTTCTCGAACCATTTGGGATCGTCGAGACGCTTCAGGATCTCGCGATCCTCGTCCGACAGCGGCAAATCCTTGCCCTGCTTCACCCATTGCATGAAGCCCGGCACCGGCGACAGCGTCACGAAATTGTCGAGTCTTGGCAGCTCGCGGCGCAGCTCTTCCACGACCTGCTTGATCAGGAAGCTGCCGAAGGAGATGCCCCCTAAGCCGCGCTGGGTGTTGGAGATCGAATAGAATACGGCGGTGCGCGCCTTCTCGATCGGAAGGTACTGGCGATCGACGGCAAGCAGCGGCGCGATCGCACCCGGGATCGTTTCTGTCAGCGCCACCTCGACGAAGATCAGGGGCTCGTCGACCATCGCCGGATGGAAGAAGGCGTAGCAGCGGCGGTCGACCGGATCGATGCGGCGACGCAGATCGTCCCAGTCGCTGATCTCGTGCACGGCTTCATAGCGAATGATCTTTTCGAGGATGTTGGCCGGGGTCGACCAGTCAATCCGGCGCAGCACGAGAAACCCCCTGTTGAACCACGACGAGAGCAGATGCGAGACGTCGCGGTCGAGCGCGGCGAGATCGGTGTGTCCGTTCATCATGCCGAGCATGTCGGCGCGCATGGCGACGAGATCGCCGGTGCCGCCGGGCGCACGGTTGAGCCGGCGGATCAGTTCCTGCCGCCGCGGTTCCGAGGCGAAATGCAGCGAGCTCGCGTCCTCGTCGCTCGGCTTGGCGCGCCACTTCTCGATCGCCTGGGCCAGCCGTTCCCGGTCCGGCCCGAAATCGCGCACCAGTCCTTCGAAGAAGGCGCGGCGTCCTGCCGTATCCAGCTCCTGGTAGATGTCGAGCACCTCGCGCGCCATGGCTGTGCCGGAGGCTTCGCCCCGGCCCGACAGCAGCGCGCCGCAGAGCTCGATCAGCCCGTCGGCATCCTGTTTGGTATCGACAGAATCGCGGCGAAGCAGCGTGCGGCCGCGCTCGGAGATGGTGGCGAGCAGGTCGGAAAAGAAGGCGTTGGCCATCTGGGCTTTTCGAATCCGGGTTTGTGCGGTGCGGAAGCTTACACGGGATTTAGGCGAAAGCCGATCACAATCAAGCAGGACGAGTTTGCATGTTTAGCTAGGCCATGCATCCCCCATGACGCTGTCATGCCCCGCGAAGGCGGGACATCCAGTACGCCGCGGCTTCTCGGTTCTGGCCGCGCCGTCTCGGAATACTGGATCGCCCGGTCAAGCCGGGCCCGAATTTGGAGCGGCAGCCTCATTTCCCCGCAAACTCCGTCGGCGTCCGCCCCGTCACCTGGCGGAACGCGGCCGAGAACGCGGGCACGCTGGCATAACCGAGTTGCGTCGCGAGCTGCTTGACCGACACGCCGGCATCCGTCGACAGCCGCTGGATCGCCGCCGCAATCCTCGCGCGCTGGCACCAGCTCTTGAAGCTCAGCTGCGTCTCCGTGGAGAACAGCCGCGACAGCGTCCGCGCGGAGGTTCCGACCTCGCGCGCCAGCGTGTCGATGTCGTGCAGGCCGGTGGGATCATCGAGCACGATCATCGCGGCGCGCCGGCAGCGCGGCTCGTGCGGCAGCGGCACGAAGGTCGCGGGATCCTCGGCCTGGTGCAATTCCAGCATCACCAGGCGCACCAAGAGCTCGGTGCGCTCCTCGGTGTTGCGTGAGTCGAACAGCGCGAGGATCGCCTGGTTGAGCAGCGGCGACACCCGCACCACGAATTCCCTGGTCAATCCCTCATAGCGCTTCTCGCGCTTCAGCCAGGCGAGGTCGAAATACAGCGTGCGCATCTCGATGTCGACGAGCACGTCGATGGCATGTTCGAGCCCGGCCGGGACCCAGACCGCGCGGTCCGGCGGCACCAGCCAGCGCCCCCCGGGCGTGTTCACCTGCATCGTGCCTTTCGCGGCATAGACCAGCTGGGCCTCGCGGTGCATGTGCGGGTCGAGCCGCATGCCCTTGGGATAATCGCGCGCGACCAGGTGCACGCCCGCGGTGGAGCGGTGGTTGCCCCGGACCTCCCGGAGGATTGGCGTCTCGACGACAGTCATTGGCAGCATCCCGTAATCCGCTCGACATATAACTCATTTCGGAGCAGGAGAGGATTCGTATGAACAGCCCCAGCCGGGTCATCAGTTTCGTCAACGCGGGCCACTTCATCGACCATTATGCGATGCTGATCTTCGCGGCCGCCGTGATCATCATGGGGCCGGCGCTCGGCATGGCCTATTCGGAGCTGCTGCCTTACGCGACGCCCGGCTTCATCGCCTTCGGCGCCGGTTCGCTGCTCACCGGCTGGCTCGGGGACCGCTGGAGCCGCCGCCACATGATGCTGATCTTCTTCATCGGCATCGGCTTGTCCATGATCTCGGTCGGTTTTGTGCAGACGCCGGTGCAGCTTGGCACGGCGCTGCTTGCGATCGGCATCTTCGCTTCGATCTATCACCCTGTCGGCACCGCGATGATCGTGTCCTATGCCGACAGGCTCGGCCGCGAGATGGGGTTGAACGGCGTCTGGGGCAATCTCGGCGTCGCCTCGTCCGCGCTGGTCACCGGCGTGATCGGGCAGTATCTCGGCTGGCGCTTTGCCTTCATCGTCCCCGGCATCGTCACGATCCTGATCGGCATCGCCTTTGCGATGATGGTCGTGCATGAGGACCGCAAGGGCTCGAAGCAGGCGGCTGCCCAAGCACGGGTCGCCAAGCAGGACATGTGGCGCGTGATCCTCGCGCTGCTGATCGTCGTCATCGCCATCTCCACCACATTCAACGCCGTCACCGTCGCGCTGCCAAAACTGTTCGCGGAGCGGCTCGCCGACCTGACAAAAAGCCCGGCGCTGCTCGGCGTCATCGCGGCCTGCGTCTATGTGTTCGGCGCGATGACGCAGTACACGATCGGCCGGCTGCTCGACCGCTATTCGCTGAAGACGGTGGCGCTGCCGCTGTCCTTCATGCTGGCGCCGTTCCTCTATCTTGCCGCGAGCCTGTCCAATCTGCCGCTGATCCTGGTCTCGATCGGCATCGTCATGGGCGCGTTCGGGCAGGTCACGGTCAACGACGCCATGGTCGGCAAATACACCAGCGAGGAATGGCGCTCACGCGCCTATGCGGTGCGCTATTTCATCGGCTTCACCGCGGCGGGCGCCTCGGTCGGCCTGGTCGCGTGGCTCTACGAGCAGGGCGGCTTCGTCACCATGCTGCACGCCTTCGCCGCTCTCTGCCTGCTGGCGATCGCAGCCGCGATCATCCTGCCGCGCGAGATCAGGACGCCGCAGGCGGCGTGAGGCCTTAGCTCTCTCAACTCGTCATTGCGAGCGCAGCGAAGCAATCCAGAATCTTTCCGCGGAGAAACTCTGGATTGCTTCGCTTGCAATGACGGAGAATTCGCCGCGTCACGCACATCACCCATGATGCCATCATGCCGGTGTTTTGCCCGACGGCGCAAGCGATTTCGGCAAGGCCGAAATCTCTCAAGCCTTTTCAACCTCATCTCTACTGTGCATGGGGTTGTTTTCGCCGATTTTGTCGAACGTCCCCGGCACGCCGCTTGCATTTGCTCCCTGTGGGTATCCGCCCTCCTTCCGAGGCCTACATGGATCTGCCGTCCGATCTCCCGGTCCGGAGCCTGATCGATCGCGCCGCGACCGGCGTCGTCTACGATCCGCTCGGGGCGGCGACCGAGCACCCAAAGTTCGTTCATCACCTCGGCAGTCCCTGGTTTCTGGCGCTGACGGCGCTTGGCGTCGTGTTCGGCGACATCGGCACCAGCCCGCTCTATGCCTTCCAGGTCGCGCTCTCCGGTCTCGGCCACCCCCTGCCTGTCGCGGCCGAGGTGACCGGCATCGTCTCGCTCATTCTTTGGGCGCTGATCGCCATGGTCGCACTGAAATACGTCGTGTTCATCCTGAGGGCGGACAATGACGGGGAGGGCGGCATCCTGGCCCTGCTGTCGCTCGTCGCCGCCGACAAGGTCGCGAACGGGGCGCGGCTTCCAATTCTTGTCCTGCTCGGCGTGATCGGCGCCTCGCTGCTCTATGGCGACGGTGTCATCACGCCCGCGATTTCAGTGCTCTCGGCGATGGAGGGCCTGAAACTGGTCGCGCCAGCCTTCGAATATTTCATCCTGCCGGCGACGCTGGCCGTGCTGATCGGCCTGTTCGCGATCCAGCGCTACGGCGCCGGCAGCATCGGCAAACTGTTCGGGCCGATCATGGTGGTCTGGTTCGCGGTGCTCGCCGTACTCGGCGCGGTCAACGTGTGGAAGGCGCCAGCGATCCTGCTGGCGGTGAATCCGCTGGAAGCCGGGCATTTCCTGCTGGCCGATCCAAAAATCTCCTTCGTGGTGATCGGCGCCGTCTTCCTCGCGCTCACCGGCGGCGAGGCGCTCTATGCCGACATGGGCCATGTCGGCGCCACCGCAATCCGCCGCGCCTGGTTCGCGCTGGTGCTGCCGGCATTGGTGCTGAACTATTTCGGGCAGGGCGCGCTGGTGCTGGCCGATCCGTCCGCGGCCGACAATCCCTTCTACAAGCTCGCACCGGGCTGGGCGCTGATCCCGATGGTGATCCTCGCGACGTTCGCCACCATCATCGCCTCGCAAGCGCTGGTGTCCGGCGTGTTCTCGCTGACGCGGCAGGCGATGCAGATGGGGCTCGCGCCGCGGGCGCGGATCACGCCGACATCCTACGATGAAGCCGGCCAGATCTACGTGCCTGCCGCGAACTGGCTCCTGATGACCGGCACGCTGCTCACGGTCATCATGTTCCGCTCGTCGGAGAACCTCGCCGCCGCCTATGGCATCGCGGTGTCCGGCACCATGCTGATCACCACCATCCTGCTCTATCACGTCGCGCGCTCGCGCTGGAAATGGTCGCGCCGGCTGGCGCTGCCGGTGATCCTCGTCTTCGGCGCGATCGACGCGACCTTCCTGGTGTCGAACTCGCTCAAGATCGTCGAGGGCGGCTGGTTTCCGCTGGTCGTCGGCACAGTCATCGCCGCGCTGATGCTGTCGTGGCGCAGGGGCTCATCCACGGTGCGGCAGCGCCTCAACGACATGTCGATGCCGCTGAAGGAGTTCCTCGGCTACGCCGACACCGCGGTGATCGGCCGCGCGCCGGGCATGGGGGTGTGGCTGACCAAGGTCGAGCATGGCGTCTCGCCGATGCTGCTGCGCCATATCGAGCACAACCGCGTGCTGCACGAGACCGTGGTGCTGCTCACCTATGTTTCAGACAGAAGGCCGCGCGTGCCGTTCGGCGAGCGGCATTCGGTGCATCGCCTCGGCCGCGGCTTCTATCGCATCCAGGTCCGGCTCGGCTTCATGCAGACGCCCGACATTCCGCTGACGCTCGACAATTGCAACAAGCTCGGCTTCGACGCCGATCTCGAGCACAAGAACTATTATCTGGCGCATGAGACCATCGTCCGCCGCGAGCGCGGATCGGCGATCGATCCGATCTCGTTCGGCATCTTCTCGTTCCTGAACCGGATCGCCAGCCGCGCGCCGGACTTCTTCAAGATTCCCCACGACGCGGTGATCGAGGTCGGCTTCCGCGTCGACGTCTAGGCTTCCGTCTGTGCCGCCGGCTTTGCGGCCGCCTTCTTGCGCGATTCAAGCCAGTTCTCGAAGCGCTGCACCACCACGAAGAAGGCCGGCACGAACAGCACCGCGAGGCAGGTCGAGGCCAGCATGCCCGAGAACACGGTGATGCCGATCGACTTGCGCGCGCTGGCGCCGGCGCCGGTCGCGATCACCAGCGGGACCACGCCGAGGATGAAGGCGAACGAGGTCATCAGGATCGGGCGGAAGCGGGCGCGCGCAGCTTCGACCGCGGACTCCAGCACCGGCTTGCCGTCGCGGCCGTGCAGCTCGAGCCCGACCTCGACGATCAGGATCGCGTTCTTGGCCGACAGCGCGATCAGGAGGATCAGCCCGATCTGGCAGTAGAGGTTGTTGTCGATCTTCAGGCCAGAGAGGATCAGCATTGGCCCGAGCAGCGACAGCGGCACCGCCAGGATCACCGAGATCGGCGCGTACCAGCTCTCATACTGCCCGGCGAGCACGAGGTAGACCAGCAGCATGGCGAGCCCGAACACCCAGTAGATCTGGTTGGAGACCGCCTTCTCCTGGTAGGACATCGCGGTCCATTCGAAGCCGGTGCCGGGCGGCAGCGTCTTGTCGCCGATCTCCTCCATCAGCTTCAGCGACTGGCCGGACGAATAGCCCTGCGCCGGCAGGCCGACGATGGTCGAGGATGGATAGAGGTTGTAGAGGCTGATCAGCGACGGGCCGGTGACCGGCGTGATCGTGGCGACGGTGCCGATCGGGATCATGTCGCCGTTCTGGTTGCGCACCTGCATGTTGGCGATGTCGCGCTCGGTGACGCGGAACGCCGGATCGGCCTGGGTGTAGACCTGGAACACGCGGCCGAACTTGTTGAACTGGTTGACGTAGGACGAGCCCAGATAAGTCGACAGCGCCGAGAACACGGCGTCCGTGGTCACATGCAGCGTCTGGGTCTTGACGCGATCGATCTCGACGTTGAATTGCGGCACCGCTGAGCGGAACGAGGACGACACGCGCTGCAGCGCGCTCTGGCTCTGGGCGTTACTGACCATCGCGCCGGTGATCGCTTGCAGCTTGGCGAAATCGCTGTTGCCGTCGCGCAGCTCGACCTGCATCGAGAAGCCGGCGGCGTTGCCGATGCCCTGGATCGGCGGCGGCGGCAGCACCAGCGTGCGCGCCTCCATGATGGTGGCAACCTTGTCGTTCAGGCCATACACTAGCGAGCGCAAATCCTCACCGGGGCCTTTGCGCGCCTCCCAGTCCTTCAGGATGATGTAGGCGACACCGGCGTTGGCAAGGCTCGCGCTGCTGTCGAGCGCGGAGATGCCGGCAATCGTGATGACCTGGGCGACGCCCGGCGTCGCCTTGATGAGCTCGCTCGCTTTGTCGAGCACCTTCTGGGTCCGCTCCAGCGAGGCGCCATCGGGCAGCTGCACGGCGGCGATCAGATAGCCCTGGTCCTCGATCGGCAGGAAGCCGGTCGGCACCCGCGACAGGCCGTAGCCGCTGATCCCGATCACGACCAGTGCGAACGCGACTGACACTGTGGCGTGCCTGACCAGGAAGGTGATCAGCCGGACGTAACCCCGCTCGACGCGGTTATAAACAGCGTTGAAGCCGCGATAGAAGAAGTTGCGCTGTTCCGGCGGCACCGCCGGCCGCAGCCAGAGTGCGCATTGCGTCGGCTTCAAGGTCGCCGCGTTGATAGCGGACAAAAGCGCGGTCGCCGCGATTACCAGCGCGAATTGCGAATAGATGCGCCCTGTGAGGCCCGCGAGGAACGACGCCGGCAAGAACACCGAGATCAGCACCAGCGTGATGCCGACGATTGGCGCGAACAGCTGGTCCATCGCCTTGATCGCGGCGTCATGGCCGTTCATGCCCTGCTCGATATTGTGGGCGGCGCCTTCGACCACGACGATGGCGTCGTCGACGACGATGCCGATCGCGAGCACGATCGCAAACAGCGTCGACATGTTGATGGTAAAGCCCAGCGCCGCCATCGCAGCGAAGGCGCCGACGATGGTGACGGGCACCGTCGTCGCCGGCACCAGCATCGCGCGCCAGTCCTGCAGGAATACCAGGATCACCACGAGCACCAGGAGGCCGGCCTCGATCAGGGTCATGTAGACCTCGTGCACCGAGGCCTGCACGAATTTGGTGGTGTCGAACGGCGTGTCGTATTTGATGCCATCCGGGAATCGCTTGGCGAGCTCCGTCATCTTCTTCTCGACGGCCTGCTCGACCTCGAGCGCGTTGGCACCGGGCGACTGGAACACGCCGATGCCGACGGCGGGCTGCTTGTTGAGCGAGAAGATCTGGCTGTAGGTCTGCGCGCCGAGCTCAACCGAGCCGACGTCGCGCACGCGCGTGACGTCGCCGCTGGTGCCGGTCTTGACGATGATGTTCTCGAACTGGCTGGTGTCGTCGAGCCGGCCGTTGACGTTGAGCGTGTACTGGAACGCCTGCCCCGGCGGCGTCGGCGGCGCGCCGACCTGGCCGGCGGAGACCTGCTGGCTCTGCTGCTGGATCGCCTGGATGACGTCCTGCGGCACCAGTGCACGGGCCTGGAGCTTGTTGGGATCGAGCCACACCCGCATCGAATACTGGCCGGCGCCGAACACCGTGACGTTGCCGATGCCGGGCAGGCGCGAGAGTTCGTCGCGCAGGTTGATGGTCGCGTAGTTGCTCAGATAAAGGCTGTCGAACCGGGAGTCCGGCGAGGTCAGCGTCACGAACAAGAGGATCGAGGTCGACTTCTTCTGGACGGTGACGCCCTGGTTCTGCACGGAGGCCGGCAATTGCGATAGCGCGCTGGAGACGCGGTTCTGCACCAGCACCTGCGCGAAGTTGAGATCGGTGCCGATCTTGAAGGTCACGGTCAGCGTATAGGTGCCGTCGGAGGCGCTGTAGGACTGCATGTAGAGCATGTCCTCGACGCCGTTGACCTGTTGTTCTATCGGCAAGGCAACCGTGTCGATCACGGTCTTGGCGCTGGCGCCGGGATAGCGCGTGGTGACCTGCACGGTCGGCGGCACCACGTCCGGATATTGCGCGATCGCGAGATTGAACAGCGCGACGCCGCCGATCAGGATCATCAGCAGCGCGATGACGTTCGAGAGGACCGGTCGCTCGATGAAGAATTTTGAGATCATGGCCGGCGGCCCCTCACTTGGCAGATCACTTGGCAGACGCCTGCGGCTGCTCGATCTTGGTCAGTTGCGGGTCGATCTTCTGGCCTGGGATCACGCGCAGGAGCCCCGCGATCACGACACGGTCGTCGGGCTTCAGGCCGCTTTCGATCACGCGCAGTCCGTTGTCGGTGGGACCGATCTGTACCTTGCGCTGCTCGACCGTGTTGTCGCCGTTGGCCACCAGGAGATAGCGGCCGCCCTGGTCGCTCCCGAGCGCGGTTTCGGGGACGAGCAGGGCGTTCTTGTCCTGGTCGAACGGCACGCGGACGCGGACGAAATAGCCGGGCAGCAGCACCCGCTTGTCATTGGGCACGAGGCCGCGCACCGCGAGCGTTCCGGTCGACTGGTTGAGGGTCGGCGCGACGTAGTCGAGCTTGCCCTCATGCGGATAGCCGGTCTCGGTCTGGAGGCCAACCTGGATCGGAAATTGCTTGAGATCGACGGGGGTCAGTCCGCGCCGTTGCGCCTCGGCGCGGATGCGCAGCACGTCCTGCTCGTTGACGGTGAAGTTCACATAGATCGGGTCCATCGCGACGATGGTCGCGAGCTGGGTCGGCGAGGCGACGCCGACGAGCTCGCCGATCGAGACCATGTGGGCGCTGACGATGCCGTCGAACGGCGCACTCACCTTGGTGTAACCGTAATTGACCTCGGCAATCCTGGTATTGGCCCGGGCCTGCTGGAGATTGGCCTGGGCGTTGTCGCGGGTCGATGTCGAGGTGTCGAGCGTCGCCTGCGAGACCGCCTGCCGCTGCACCAGATCGCTCTGGCGCTTGAAATCAGCCTCCGCCTGCCGCAGCGAGGCCTGCGCGCCGGCTTCCGCCGCCTGCGCCTGGTCGAGCTTGAGCTTGTAGGTCTCGGGCTCGATCGTGAACAGCTGGGTGCCTTGCTTGACGAAGGTGCCGTCGGTGTAGTCGATCGATTGCAGGAAGCCTTGCACGCGCGCCACGAGATCGACGCTCTTGATCGGTGCGGTGTTGCCGGTGGCTTCGACATAACGCGTGACGGGGCGCTGCACAGGCGCGGCGACGTCCACCTTCGGCGGCGGCGGGGCCACGAACGTGTTCTTGTCCTCGCAGCCGGCGAGCGCGACGATAGCCGCCGCGGTGGCCAGCGCCCGCCCGATCTGTCTCCACGCTCCATTGCGATGTGCGGGACGGGCGAGATTCGCGCAGGTCATTCCGTGGCTCCGATTGCAGTCTGTCGGTGCGGCAGGCTAGCAACAAATACCCGGCCGTGGAACACCATAGCCATGGCAGTCACAGGCCTTGCACTGCAAACAGCGGCGTGGCCTTTGGAAGGTTTGTCGTGACAAATCGCTTTTCATCGCGCGCACGATCGACCAGAATTGTGTCAAAGGTCGCGCGACGGGCGCGCGGCGGACGAAATGAAGATAAGAAGGCAACGAGAAGAAACGTGAGGAGACAATGACATGCCAACGCAACTCTGGTCGGCCTGCGCCGGTCTCGTTCTTGCCGCTGTGGTCGCCATGCCCGCGCTAGCCGATGGTTTGAAGGACGAGATCGCGCCAACCGGCAAGCTGCGCGTCGCGATCGCGATCAGCCCGGCGGGCGGTGCGTTCTGGTCGACCAAGACCGAAGCCGGCTATGCCGGCGTGCCGGTCGATCTCGGCAAGGAGATGGCCGCCCAGCTCGGCGTCCCCGTCGAATATGTCGTGCACCAGAATTCCGGACAGATCACCGATGCGGCCAGCAAAGGGACTTGGGATGTCACCTGGCTGCCCAAGGATCCCGAGCGCGAGACCAGGATGATGTTCGGCCCGGTCTATGAGGTCGCGGACGCCACCTACATCGTCAAGGCCGGGTCGAACGTGACCAATTTTGCGACCCTCGACCAGCCGGGCATCAAGGTCGCGGCCGTCAACGCCACCACCACCATGCGCGGCGCCGTTGCGCACCTGAAGAATGCGAAAGTCACGGGCTATCAGACCTATGACGAGATATTTGCGCTCCTGAAGAGCGGCGAGATCGACGCCTTCGCACTGTCGCGCGACCAGCTCAACAAGATGGCGCAGAATCTTCCGGGCACGCGCGTGCTGGACGAGACGTTCAAGAAGACCGTCACGGCCGTTGCCGTCCCGCTCGGCCATCAGCAGTCGCTTGCCTTCGTTGCAAAATTCATGAACGAGGCGGTGACGAACGGCGCGTTGCGCAAGGCCTATGATAATAACGGTCTGAAGGACGCGCCGATCCGCACCGAGTAGTTGGTCCCTGGGCTGTGAGCACATGCTTGGACGTTTGGTTGCTGTCGCGACATTGTTGCTGTTCTCGATGATGCAGAGCGCGCAGGCCCAATCGCTGACGGTCGATCCGGAGTCCATCGTCCCGCTGCCGTCCCGGTTCGACATCGAGCCGCCGGGACCTGATGTGCCGCCCGAGATCGCCCGCTTCCAGGGCGCGTGGATCGGGACCTGGCAGGACGATCGGCACATCCTCGTGGTCGAGCGCGTCAAGTCTGACGGGCATGCCGACGTTGTCTTCGCCCAGTCGGACTCGGCCTTCTACGGCATGAATCGCGAATGGTGGCGCGACCAGGCGACGATCGTGGACGGCGTGCTGACCATGACGGGGTTTCGCACCTTCCGCTACGCCTTCGACGGTCCCGACCGATTGTACATGACAGCCGCCTTGAAGAATGGCGCCGTCACCTCCGGAACGCTGATCCGTACTGACGCGGCGCGCCTTGCAGCGGGCGCGCGTCGCGTCGATTGGCCGTGGCCCGGCGAGCGGGTGCGGATTCCCCATCTCACGATTCGAACGCCCGACGGCGCACGGCCAATCACGCTCGAGGGCACATTCTATCCGCCGCCGGGACGCGCGCCGGCGCCGCTCGCGATCTTCACCCACGGATCCGATGTCGGCCGCAATCAACTCAGATCCTGGTCGTTCTCGACCGAGGCGCATTGGCTGCGCGACAACGGATTTGCCGTGCTGGTGCTGATGCGTCGTGGACGCGGCAGCTCCGAAGGCATCAATGGCGAGGAAGATTTCGGGCGCGATCACGACGGCGGCCTGATCGATGTCTCGGCCGGCGTTGCCCAGGCCGTCGAGGACCTCGATTCCGCGATCGCCTATGGTCGTACGTTGCCGGGTGTAAAGCCGGGCAAGGTGCTGCTCGCGGGCCAGTCACGCGGCGGCTTCCTCGCCATGCACTATGCCGGCCTCAAGCCCGGCGAGGTCTTGGGCGTGGTGAACTTCTGCGGCGGCTGGTATCCGTACGGACCGGTGACCACGCCATACTATGCGAATGCCGGCCGCGGCGCTGCCACTGGGGTCAAGCAGCTCTGGCTCTATGCCGACAACGACCGCCTCTACAAGGAAGATCTCATCCGCGAATATCATCAGGCGTTCGCCGCCGCCGGCGGCAGCGTGCGCTTCGAACTGCTTCACGGTGTCCCCGGCGACGGCCACCTGCTGCGGCTCTATCCGGACCGCTGGCGCGCGATTGCCGACCAATTCCTGGCCTCACTCGACCGGTAGCAGCCGTCGGCACCGACGACGGCTGCGCCGCGTGGATTCCCTACGGCTCCGCGGTTCGGATGCCCGCGGGGCTCACCTGCATCTTCAGCGTGGCCGTCCTGTTCAGCGTCTTGCCGTCGAACGAGAATGCGATGAGCTCGCTTTCGACCATGCACTGGGTCAGGAGATATTTTGAGTCCTTCGACCACACCATGCCCTGGCACCAATGGCCGATCTTCGCGTCGGCCACCGGCGCAAGTTCGGTCCCCGAAATCCTGTAGACCTTCAACAGGCCGAAATCGTTGAAGAACGGCGAGGCCGATGGTTTGTTCGAGCCGTTCATGACGGTGACGGCGACGTAGTTGCCGTCCGGGGACATCTTCACGCCCTCGGGCGTCTGCCCGACGCTGACCGTGCTGACGACGCGGATCGGCTTTGCGGTCATGTCGATCAGGCTGATCGTGTCGGTGTCACCGCCGCCGGCGCCGACATTGCCGACAATTGCGGTGGCGCTGCCAGTGAGATCGATGTCGTAGGGGCGCACGCCGGCATAGATATCGCGCTTGCTGTACTCGACCTTGCTTCCGTCGACCGTCAGCAGCGAGATCCGGCTGTCTCCGTCGCGGGTCACCAGCGCGGTCGCGCCGTCGTGGGAGAAGACGGCGTGGCTCGGGCCGGACTTGGCATCGCCGAGCTGGATCTTGCCGGCCGGAGTCAGCGTGTTACCGATGATGGTGAAGACCGAGACCGTGCCCTCGCTCCGGTTGGCAACCAGCGCCAGGGTCGCTGCGCGGTTGATCGATACGCCGGCTGCGCCGGCGCCGGCCTGCAGCGTCGCGAGCACTTTTGGCGGAGACGATTTCAGGTCGATCACCGAGAGCTTGTCGTCAGGCACCGTCTTGGTCGTGTCCGCCGGATCGACCTTCATGGCGCCCGTGACCAGCGCATACGCGCCGTCCGGCGCGATCGCCACGCTCGGCGGCGGGCCGACAACGCTGGCAGGAGCGGGTATCTCGGCGACTACCTTCAGTGCACCGTCGGTGAAATCGATCACGCTGACCGTATCCGGCAGCGGTTGCTTGCGCACAACGGCATTGCCGTTCTCCAGCGCCATCTTGCCGTCATTGGCGGTGACGACGATCTCGGCATGGCTGGTTGAGGCGGCTAGGCCGGCCAACGACGTTGCAACCAGGGCCGACGCGATGTGACGTGCTCTCATATAAGCCTCCCTATTTCGGCGAACCTCTCTGGGTCCGGCCTGATCAGATTGTAACTTAGTTTGCGGGCTTCGCGCGCAGGTCTTGCATGAAGCTGCGGACCTCGCGATTCAGGAAGTCGACGTCCGCCGGATTGAATCCGCCCGCAGAGGCATGGCCGGTGACGGTGCCCGGGCTGATCGTTTCCATTTTCACGTTGCGGATGTTCTTGCCCATCTCGGTCGGCTCGAACTCCGGATTGAGCAAATCCTTGGTGCCGGTCAGGATCAGGGTGTTCGCCTTGATCGAGGCGAGCGCCTTCGCGGTATCGCCGTTGAATCCGGGCGACGTGCCGACGTCATGACGCTCATAGGCCCATGTCTGGTAGATCCAGTCGTTGGCGTCGAACACCTTCAACGCCGCGTCTTCCTGCTCCTTCATCCAGGGCAACGCATCCATGCCGTTCTTGAACTGCGCCTGATACATGTCCGGCGTGCGCGCCGCGAGCAGGTTGAGGATGTCGCGCCAGAGGCGGACGCCCTTTTCGGGCGGCGCTTCGTAGTTTCCGCCATTCCACGCGGCATCGTTCATGATTGCCTTCCGCGACGCTTCGACGACCGCCACGCTCCAGGCCGGCGTCTTGGCAAGCGGAACCATCGCGACCAGCGCATCCATGTATTCGGGATGGCTGACGCCCCATTGCAGCGTCTGCATGCCGCCCATCGACGGACCGATCACGGCGACCAAATGCTCGATCCCGAACTTCTCTTTCACCAGGCGAAACTGGGACTCGACCATGTCGCGGATCGTGAATTTCGGGAATTGCATGCGCGGCTGCGCCTTGGAATTGCTCGGCGATGTGGTCAGACCGTTCCCGATCGCGTCGGTGCAGATGATGAAATATTTGTCGGGGTCGAGCGCCTTTCCCGGGCCGATCATGAAATCGATCCGGTGATGATTTCCCGAGATCGCCGTCACCATCAGGATGGCGTTGGATTTGTCGGCATTCAGCGTGCCGTGGGTCACATAGGAGATCGAGAAGTCCTTGATCACTTCACTGCTTTCGAGCGTGAGGTCTCCCTCGCTGTAGAGCTGGTGCGGTGGCTGCTGAGGCGTGTGCGCCGCGGCTGGCGCAGACATTGACGTTGCTGCGAGCGCGAACACGCCGAGCCAGACGAGCCGAGGCGTGCCGCGGAGACGGGATTCGATCATGGTACCTTACCCTTCGATGGCCGTTTCTTGTTTGGTTTGACGTCTGGACGCAGGAATTCAGCAGGCGATTCAATGCGTGATGGCGGCCCGTGCGAGGCCGCATCTACCGAGCTTCTGATCGTAGAAAGGTTGGAGCCGCGATCGACTGAGCGTCTTTCGCATGGTTGGCGATGCCGCGAGCCTATGCCGGCGCCAGGCGTGGCCTTCTATATTCCTCCCCGGTGAGGTCTTTGCCTTGTTTTGCTTAGCTAAAAGCAATCGAACGACTTGCGCAACGATTTGAACGTCGCGATTTTTTGTGGCGGGCAGGGAATAAACAGCGTTGCCGCGGTCCGCTGCGAAGTCGCGTCGCGACGTCATCCGATTGGCGGATCGGTGGTCGCTCAACACGGATGCGGCGACGCACTCTCGCAGTGCACCTGTAAAAATTTTTGTCCCAACAACTGTGCAAAATGTCTCTTGCGTCAAACTGACACAGCTCTGTCAAATGTGAACGCTAGGGTTGCGCCGTCACTCCTTCGGGGCACACAAAATGAAA
Source organism: uncultured Alphaproteobacteria bacterium (assembly GCA_963819355.1). Classification (GTDB taxonomy): domain Bacteria; phylum Pseudomonadota; class Alphaproteobacteria; order Rhizobiales; family Xanthobacteraceae; genus Bradyrhizobium. The sequence continues at coordinate 302,202 of CAWFVZ010000013.1, forward strand.
TCCAAATTTTTGACGACGGCTGCGATTTTCGCGGCCGCGACGGCCCTTGCGTGCAGCATTCCGGTTCTCGCAGACGATTTCGGTCGGGATCACGACCGCGGCAGGGATCGCGACCACCGTCATCCGCATGACATTCATACGGAAACGCCGATCAAGCATCTCGTGATCATCTTCAACGAGAACCGCTCCTTCGATCATTACTTTGCGACCTATCCGAACGCGGCCAATCCGCCGGGCTCGATCCCCTTCGTGCCGAAGCCGCATACGCCGAAGGTCAACAACCTCGCCAACGCCAATCTGCTGGTGAACAACCCGAACAACAATCCGGCCAATGGAACCGGCGCGACGGATCCGTTCCGGCTCGACCGTACTCAGGCCAATACGCGCTCGCAGAACCATGCCTACACGCCCGAACAGCAGGCCGTCGATAACGGCAAGGAAGATCTGTTCCCGAAATTCACCGGCCGCGGCACCGCCGGCGGCGCTGGCGCGTTCGGCACCAACGGCCAGGTGATGGGCTATTTCGACGGCAACACCGTCACCGGGATGTGGAACTACGCCCAGCACTTCGCGATGAGCGATAATGCCTGGACCGACACCTTTGGTCCGTCGACGCCCGGCATGCTCGAGGTGATCTCCGGCCAGACCAACGGGGTGAAGAACATCCTCGGCACCTCTACGCAGACCGTTCCCGACGGCCAGGGCGGTCTGACCCTGATCGGCGACACCGATCCGGGCAACGACGTGTGCTCGACCACGAATCCGACATTTGCGACGATCTTGGTGGACGGCAAGAACATCGGCGACCTGCTCAACGCCGAGCATATCAGCTGGGGCAGCTTCATGGGCGGCTTCGACCTCACGCTCAAGAACGCCAACGGCACCACCGGATGCGCACGCAGCACCTTCTCGAGCGTCGTGGGCGCCGCCACTGCGGACTACATCCCGCACCACGCCTGGTTCCAGTACTACGCGTCGACCGCCAACCCGACCCATGCGCGGCCGAGCTCCGTCCACGCGATCGGCCATACTCACGCTCTGGATGGCAAGACTCTCGATCCCGCCAACCACAACTACGATCTCGAGGACTTCTACACGGCGGTGAAGGCCGGCGATTTCCCGGCCGTCTCCTACATCAAGATGCCGGCCTTCCAGGACGGTCATGCCGGATACTCGGATCCGCTCGACGAGCAGGTCGGGAATGTCGATCTGATCAACTTCCTCCAGAAGCAACCGGAATGGCGCGAGACCGCCGTCATCATCGCCTATGACGACTCCGACGGCTGGTACGACCACCAGTATGTTTCGCCGAAGACTGCCTCCTACGATCCGACCGCCGATCAGATCAACGGCCCCGGCCTGTGCGGCCTCGGTCCGCAGAAGCAGCCGGCGCCGAACGGTCTCAACGGAAAGCCGGTGAACGGCCGCTGCGGTCCGGGCACGCGCGTTCCCCTGATCGTGGTCTCGCCCTACGCCAAGACGAACTACGTCAGCCACACCTACACGACCCAGGCTTCCGTGGTTCGGTTCATCGAGGACAACTGGCTGCGTGGCCAGCGTCTCGGCGGAGGCTCGTTCGACGCCACCTCCGGTTCGATCATGGACCTGTTCGACTTCGACCAGGATCACAGCCATGACTTCCGCACTGACGCGCTGTTCCTCGATCCGACCACGGGTACGGCGATCGTCAGCCCGCCGGACGAGCACCACCACTAGTTAGGACGTCATATGCACAGCCGCACTCTGTGGCTCCTCGGCGCCGGCCTGCTTTGTCTGGCCGGCGCCGTCTTTGCGGCCGAGACGCAAGGACTTGCAGAAGCGAACCCGGCGGGCACGAACCCGAACCCGGTTCGTCTCATGCGTCCGCCCGTCGCTCCCTTGTCCGCGATGGCGCAGCTCGGCAAGGAGATATTCTACGACGCGTCGCTGTCGTCGTCCGGCTCGTTGTCATGCGCATCCTGCCACAGCCCGGATCACGCTTATGGACCACCCAACGACGGTCCGGTGATGCTCGGTGGCGCAAACCTGTCGCGGCAAGGCGCGCGTGCGGTGCCGTCGCTGACCTATCTCGAACGCCACCCGAATTTCAGCATCGGCCCCGACAAGGGCGACGACGACAACGTCATCGACCTCGCGCAGATGGCCGCGATCGGCCAGCAGGCCGTACGCACGACGAAGACCGCGGGCGGCACCGGCGCGTCGGCGAACATCGTACCGCAGGGCGGCCTGTTCTGGGACGGCCGCGCCGACACGCTTCAGGACCAGGCATTGTTCCCGCTGCTTGATCCCAATGAGATGGACGGCGGTAGCGCCGAGATCGTCGCGGACAAGCTGCGCCGCGCACCCTATGTGCAGCGCTTTGTCGAGCTGTTCGGCGTCGGCGTCCTCAAAAATCAGCGGCTCCTGATCGCGGAGGCGATGTTCGCCGTGGCGCGCTACCAGGTCGAAGAGCAGAGCTTCCATCCCTACAGCAGCAAGTACGACTACTGGCTCGAGGGCAAGGCGCGGCTCTCCGAGAGCGAGCTGCGCGGTCTGCAATTGTTCAACGATCCCGACAAGGCCAACTGCGCCGGCTGCCACACCTCGGCGCCGACGCGCGACGGCCTGCCGCCGCTCTTCACCGACAACCAGTACGAGGCGCTCGCCGCGCCGCGCAACGCCGCGCTCGCGAACAATCGCGATTCCGGATATTTCGACCTCGGCGTCTGCGGCCCGCAACGCACCGACGTTTCCGAACAGACGCAATATTGCGGCATGTTCCTGACGCCGACGCTGCGCAACACCGCGACGCGTCACGCCTTCTTCCACAACGGCGTCTTTAGCACCCTCGAGCAGGTGATGGATTTCTACAATTTCCGCGACACCAATCCGGAAAAGGTGTTTCGGCGAGCCGCCGACGGTACCGTCCAGAAATACGACGACCTGCCGCAAAAATATCACGCCAATGTCGACGTGACCGATCCGCCCTTCGATCGTCACCCCGGCGACAAGCCGGCGATGACGGAGCAGGACGAGGCCGACATCATCGCCTTCCTGAAGACGCTGACGGACGGCTACAAGGCGGAGAACTAGAGCGCGCGTCCAGCGCGGCGTAGAGCGCCGTCCTGACCTAGCGCGCTCCGATCTCCGAATATTTCACCATCGCGCGCTCGAACTTCCGGTTGAACAGCCACATCGCACCGAGGATCTCGCGGAAGCTTGCCGAGCTTCGCGCCCTGTCGGCCTGTCCGAACGCGAAGATGCTGTTGTTGCGCAGATGCTTCATGATCGTCGGATTGGACACCCTGTAGTTCAGGAGATCGCCCGATTTGAGCGCGGACCGCGTCGGGGTGGGCACGATCTGGATCAACTCGAACAGCTTCATCTGATCGATCGGATCTGGCAGCGTCTTCACGATCGCGGGGATCTCTCGGAACAGATCGGCATGCGCGTTCATCAGGCCGTCGCGCACGTTGGTCCAGTGGTTGAAGCGATGATCGGTACCGCGGGCTCGCGCCTCTTCCTTGTCGTCGCGCGCGCCCAGTTCGGGATCGGCCGCTGCGATCTCTGGCTTGATCGCCTCCCATTTCCGGTGGCCGTTGCGGTCTTCGGACGGGCCGGTCTGCAGGCTGCCCATATAGGTGTTCGAGCGCCCGTTGCGGACATTCTGCTTGCCGTTGGTCTCGGCATAGAACAACCCGAGGCTGATCCGGCCAGCGGCTTCGGCGTGAACCGGTGCAAGCCCCTTGGCGCGCGCGATCGCAGCGGCGAGATCGACGACGTCCCTGAACGGCGTCGCCGAGTTTTGTGCCCCGGCCGGCGGCGCCTCCATGATCTCGAACAGCTTTGCGTATTCGTCGACCAGCGGCTCGATGTCGGCATCGAAATAGGCCGGCGGAATTTCAAACTTGTTGGGCCTGCCGATCCTCGACGGCATGGCGTCGGTGAGATCCTTGTAGCTGCTGATCACAGCGACGCGGGCGAGGTAGAGCGCCTGACCCGGCAGGTTCGGCAGGGGCTGCTTGGCGTCGATCTGGCCGCGCCGCTCGGCAAGGATGGCCTTGAAATCGCCGAGCGCGCGTTCGTAGGTCGCAACCGCCTCCGATTGTTTTGCTGTCAGCGTTTGCGCGTGACTCGTGGCGAATGTGAGGATCATCCCAAGCGCCGCTACGGTAGCGATGACATGACGTCGTGCACGCATGGTCGGTCCTCCCAACAATTCGTCGGTCAGGAGAACGTAAGCATCAGACGAGAGGACTGGCGAGACGAAATCCCGTCCCACCGCCTAGTCGTTGGCCTCCGGCGGCAGGAAGTCGACCTCGTGCAGGGCCGAGATGCGCACGACCTCGGCCGGGTCGGTCAGATTGTGGAGCTGGGTGAACAGCGCCTCCAGCTTCTGCATCGGCGAGACCCAGAACAGCGCGCGGGCCGGTTTGTCGGATTTGTTGAAATAGCCGTGCGGGATGCCGCGCGGCAGGCGCACGAGGTCGCCGGCATGGGCCTTGACCCATTTGCCGTCGAGCTTGAGGTCGAGCGTGCCTTCCTGCACCAGGATGAATTCGTCCTGGGTCGGATGGATGTGCACCGGTACGAATTGGCCGGGCTCGCTGTTGGTCTCGAACGCGAAGGTGGATTCGGTGACGGCCTTGGGAAAATAGACCTGGCCCAGGATGTTCCAGCTCTTGCCGCCATAGCCGGTGCCAACAGCGGTAATGCCTTTTTCGAGTGCAGTCATGGCTCGCCTCCAATGGGATTTCGGCTGGTTCGGAGTTTTGCGCAGGTGCCGCGCGGAGTCCATCCGACAGACTTGCGCTAGCGCCCGTCGCGGTCCGCCTCCTGCTTGCGCAGAAAGCTCTCGACCTCGGCCTGCACCGAATAGGGCGTCGGGATCGGGTCGCCCGCGGCATCGACGGCGGTGTCGAGTGAGCGGCGCAGCATGCGTGCAAGCTCGGCCTTGCGGTAGGGCTTTGCCAGCAGTGGCGGGCCCATGGTGGCGCGTCCCTGCGCATGCTGAGAGTCGTGGGCGTAGCCCGACGTGAACAGCACCCGGAGCGAGGGCCGCGCCGCCACGATCTGCTCGGCGAGTTCGCGCCCGTTGATGCCGCCGGCCATCACGATGTCCGTGAACAACAGATCGAACGGCGTGCCGTCGGCCGCAATCGCAAGCGCATCGGTCGCATTGGCGGCGGGGATCACCTTGTAGCCGAGGCTCTCCAGCTGAACCGTGACGTAGTGGCGGACGTCGCGGTCGTCCTCGACGCAGAGGATGGTCTCCGTCCCGCCCACGATTTTGCGCTCGTCATAGCCTGCGGGGCGAAGCGTGCTGGTCTCGGCCTTCGGCAAATAGATCGTGAACGTCGTGCCGCGGCCTTCTTCGGATTTGACCTTGATGCCGCCGCCGGATTGCTTGACGAAGCCGAACACCATGCTGAGCCCGAGACCCGTGCCCTTGCCGACCTCCTTGGTCGAGAAGAACGGATCGAAGATGCGTTCGAGGATCGCTTGCGGAATCCCCGTGCCGGTATCGGCGATCTCGATCTCGATATAGTCGCCGGCATAGCCGGCGCCGACCGCGACGGCTTCGCGGACGCCGAACACCACATTGCGCGTCGTCAGCGTCAGCCTGCCCCCATCCGGCATCGCGTCGCGGGCGTTGATCGCGAGGTTGAGCAGCGCCGAGGAGAGCTGCCCGCGGTCGGCGAAGGCCAGCCAGATGTTGCCGTCGAACTTCCTCACGATCTCGATCTTCTTGTCGAAGGTCGCCAGCAGCAGCTTTGCGAGCTCTTCGAGCAAGGCGTTGATGTCGATCTCGGCCGGCTGCAGCGCCTGCTTGCGCGCAAAGGAGAGCAGGCTCGAGGTCAGGGCGGCGCCGCGGTCGGCCGCCTCGCTGATCAGCTTGGTGATGGTCGCAAGCGGCGGGTTGTCCTTCACGGCGTCGGCGAGGATCTCGATCGTGCCCGTGATCACGGTGAGCATGTTGTTGAATTCGTGCGCGATGCCGCCGGTGAGCTGGCCGACCGCCTCCATCTTCTGCGACTGGATCAATTGCTCCTCGGCGGCGCGCTTCTGCGTCACGTCCTTGACGAAATTGTTGATGAGGGTGCGGCCGCCGAGGCGGAGCGCCGTGCTCGACGCCTCGATCAGGATCTCGTCGCCGTTCCGGTGCAGCAGGCTTGCCTCGAAACGGATGCCGATCGGCGTGTCCGACAATTCCGGCAAGAGCCGCATCATGCGTTGCCTGAATCCAGCGCGGAGCGGCTCGGCGACGAGCAGATTGACGACGTCGGCGCCAAGCGCCTCCTGCCGCGACCATCCGGTCAGGGCCTCGGCCTGAAGGCTCCACTCCAGCACAATTCCGGTTTCGTCGGTCTGGACGAAGGCATCGAGCGCGGTCTTGATCAGGGCTTGCGTCATCTGCGCGCTGTGGGTGTGCGCCCGCGCCTGCTCGGCCAGTTGCGCGGCGATGCGCTTGTCCTGTGACGTCGCAATCGTGTGGGCGCAGAGCCGCGCGAGCAACACGGCAACGGCCGCGCTCACCAGCAGGGCAACGAGCTGGGCCATGCCAAACTCGCTGGAAGCAGCATAGGAGAGGAGGAGCGCCACAGCGGTCACGATGACCTGAGCGGCCATCGCGAGTGTCAGAAGCCCCCTGAGTTTCATGCTCTCACACCAAAGAGGTCGGTCGCGGCCGCCCGCCCGCGCTGTCGAGAAGTCCGGCATCAGGTGAGCTACAGATTCCGCGGGTTCCCGTCGAGGGTCAATTTGCGGCGGTCTTTTCCCGAATAGGAAGCGGGCGCCTCAACTTGCAGGCGAATCGCTCTGTCGCAGCGTCGTCACCCAGATTGCGCGCGCCACCTGCTGGGTCGGGTTGTCGAACATGTGCGGCACGATACTCGGAAAGCGGAAGCTGTCGCCGGCCTCCAGCAAATGGGCCTCGTTGTCGAGCCACAGCCGCAGGCTGCCGGACAGGATGTAGCCGGCCTTCTCGCCGGTGTGCTGCAGGAAGTCGGTGCCGGACGAGGCGCCGGGATTGAGCGTGAGCTCGTAGAGCTCGAGCTGGCCTTTGCCGTCCGGTGTCAGCGCTTCCTTGACGACGCCGCTGGCGGTGAGCCGCAGCAGCCGCCGGCTATTCTTGCGCACGATGTAGCGCTCCAGGTCGGCGGGGTCGCTGGTCTCGAAGAAGTAGGAGATGGGAACGTCGAGCGCGATGCTGAGCAGACGCAGCGTGCGGATCGACGGCATGGCGCGCGCGCGTTCGAGCTGGCTGATCATGCCATTGGAGAGGCCGGTCTTGGTGGCGACGTCCTGGATCGAGAGGCCGGCGCGCTGGCGCAGCAGCCGCACGGTCTCGCCGAGGCGCTGGTCGACCGCATCGTCGTTGTCGATCGTCGGGGCGTCCTTCGGAGCCTTCGTGTCGCCGCGACCATCCATGTCGCTCTCCCATGCATTGCCTCGCCGCCGGAATGGCCGGCGGCGCTCAGTCAGAGTGAAAACGTCGCGCATCCTAGCAATCCGATTGACAGCTGTATTTAGTCATGATGAACTTTTGATCGAAAAATTTAGAAGCACTAAAGCCCACTCCTGTCCCTTTGCCGGGTCTTGGGGCGCGGGAGAGAGGTGCCGTGTGCGACAACGGAGAGTGGTCATGGCAGACGACACCGGCAAGTTCGGCGTTGGAGCAGTGCATCTCGGCATTCCGAATCGCCGTCAGTTTTTCCAGCTCGGCGCGGGTGCCGCGGCGGGATGGAGCCTTGCAGGCAACGCCTTTGCGCAGACCGAACGCCCGAGCAACCCGCCGGACAAGCCGCGCGGGCAGGTGATCGCCGGGCTGTCGCAGGAGCCGACCGTCTTCCATCCCCTGATGCCCGGTATCGAGGTCGATCAGGGCGTCTGGTGGCAGGTGTTCTCGCCGCTCTGGTTCATCGATCCCGACGGCAAGTTCGTTCCCGATCTCGCCCGCGAAGTCCCGACCGTCGAGAACGGCGGGCTCTCGGCCGACGGCCTGACCTGGAAGATCAAGCTGCGCAGCGACGTGAAATGGCACGACGGCACGGCGTTCACAGCCGACGACGTCAAGTTCTCGCTCGAGCTGATCAACAACCCCGATTTCCGCGTCCGCAACCGCGTCGGCCACAGCCTGGTCAAGGACATCGCGGTCGTCGCGCCCGATGAGATCCACTGGCGGATGGAAGCTCCCTATTCGCCCTACATGTCGATCCTGTCGCTCACCTTCATCGTGCCAAAGCACATCCTGGAGAAGGTGTCCGACCCGAACGCCTCGCCGTTCCACAACGCGCCGATCGGCACCGGACCGTTCCGCTGGGGTGAGCGCGTGCCCGGCGACCACATCCTGTTCAATGCCTATGCCGGCTATCACGGCAAAGGGCCTTATGTCGAACGCGTGGTCTTCAAATATATTCCGGACCTCACCGTTCTCTACACCCAGTTCCGCACCGGCCAGGTCGACTACACCGGCCTGCAGGGCATTCTGCCGAATTTCGTGCAGGAGGCGAAGACGCTGAAGGGGCGCAAGATCTTCGTTTCCGCGACGTCCTCGGTGGAGCATATCGCGCCTAATCTGGAGTTCGGCCCCTTCGCCGACCGCACGGTGCGCGAGGCGCTCTACCTCGCCATCAACAAGCAGGCGATCATCGATGCGCTGAACTACGGCCTGCCGACACAGACCGAAAGCTTCGTGCCGCAGCAGGCGTGGTCGTTCCAGCGGAGCCTGCCACAGCACAAATTCGATCCGACCAAGGCGAATGCGTTGCTCGATGCTGCCGGATGGGCTCGCGGCTCCGGCGGCGTGCGCGAGAAGGGCGGCGTCAAGCTCGAATTCACCAACTCGACGACGTCAGGCAATGCGGTGCGCGAGCAGACCCAGCAACTCCTGATCCAGGACTGGCGCGCGATTGGCGCTGCGATGCGCGTCAACAACATGCCGGCCGCCGTGATCTGGGGCGACTTCTGGCAGCAGTCGAAATTCAATTCGGTGATCGTGGGAGTGAACTTCATGCTCGGCAGCGATCCCGACGTGACGCCACGCTTCGGCTCCGGCGCGATCCCCGCCAAGGGCGGCCGCGGCTACAACACTTATCAATACAAGAGCGCGGAGGCCGATCGTCTCCTCGCCGAGGGCGCAAGGCAGTTCGATCTCGCCCAGCGCAAGACCACCTATGGTGACCTGCAAAAGCTGATCCGCAACGACCTCGCGATCCTGCCGTTGTTCCAGGGATTTATCGCCGAGGGCGTCAAGGAAGGGCTGCAGGGCTTCCGTCCCAACATCAACACCTCGATCAATTGCTGGAACATCCGCGAATGGTACTGGGCCTGATGCGCTCCGTTCGCTGGATCGGCTGAGATGGCTCGTTACGTTTTAAATCGCCTGGCGCAGGCGATCATGCTGCTGGTGATCGTCTCTGCGGTCGGCTTTGCCCTCCTGCATCTGGCGCCCGGCGGTCCGCTGTCGCAATACGCGGCGTCGGCGCAGATGACGCAGGAGGATCTCGACCGCGTCTCCAAACAGCTCGGGCTCGATCGCCCGCTGCCGATCCAGTATCTCGACTGGTTCGGCCGCATGCTCAGGGGCGATTGGGGCAAGTCGTATCGCGACGGCGAGGCGGTGCTGTCGGTGATCTCCTCGCATCTCGGCGCGACGCTGGAGCTGATGGCGACGGCGACCATCATCGCGGTACTGCTCGGCGGCTGGATCGGCATACTCGGTGCGCTGCGCCGCTATTCGCTGTTCGATACGCTCGCAACCGTCGGCGCCATGATCGCACTGTCGATCCCGACCTTCTGGTTCGGCCTCGTCACCATCTACGTTTTCTCGGTCAAGCTCGGCTGGCTGCCGGCCGGCAACCGCGAGACCGTCGGCGACGGCTCGCTGCTCGACCTGCTGCATCACCTGATCGCGCCGGCGCTGGTGCTGGCGCTGGTCGAGACCGCGATGTGGGGCCGCTTCATGCGCTCTTCGATGCTCGAAGTGATCAATCAGGACTACATCCGCACCGCGCGCGCCAAGGGCATGCCGGAATGGCGTATCCTCACGGTACACGCTCTGCGCAACGCGCTGCTGCCGATGATCACCGTTGCGGGCCTTCAGTTTCCGACGCTGCTCGGCGGCGCGCTGGTCGCCGAGACCGTGTTCACCTGGCCCGGCATGGGCCGGCTGTTCCTCGATTCCATCGGCTACCGCGACTATCCCGTGGTGATGGGCATCCTGATGTTCTCGGCGATGATGGTGCTGATCGGCTCGCTGCTGGCCGACATCTTCTATGCCGTCGTCGATCCGCGCATCCGGGTGGGCTAGGCGATGACGACTGCAGTCCTGTCCACCGCTGAACCCGCACCCGGCCAGGCCGCGTGGCGGCGCTTCTGCCGGCACCGGCTTGCGCTTGCAGGCGCGGTGATCATTCTGGTTCTTGTCCTCGGCTCGGCGTTCGGTCCTTACCTGCTGCCGTTCGACGATACCTATATCGACATCATGAAGCGGTTCGCGCCGCCGCTGTCGGGCGCGCACATCCTCGGCACCGACGAGCTCGGCCGCGATGTGCTGGCCCGGCTGATGATGGGCGCGCGTGTCTCGCTGTCGATCGGCATCATCGCGATGGTGATCGCGATGGCGGTCGGTATCGCCGTCGGCGCCTTCGCCGGCTTCTATGGCGGCGTCGTCGGCGCGGTCCTGATGCGGCTCGTCGATGCCGTGTTGTGCTTTCCGACCATCTTTCTGCTGCTTGCGCTGGCGGCGCTCACCGAGCCCGGCTTCGTCACCACCACCGTGCTGATCGCGGCGACCGCTTGGATGTGGGTGGCCCGCGTCGTCGAGGCCCAGGTGCGCTCGCTGCGGGAGCGCGAGTTTGCGGTGGCTGCACTTGCATTCGGCTCGTCGAACCTGCGGATCATGTTCCGTGAACTCGTGCCCAATGCGGTCGCGCCGATCATGGTTGCGGCGACGCTGAACATCGCCAAGGCGATCCTGCTGGAATCCTATCTCAGCTATCTCGGCTACGGCATCCAACCGCCGGCCGCGAGCCTGGGTAACATGCTCAACAACGCGCAGATCTATCTCACCAGCGCGCCGTGGCTCGCGATCGCACCGGGCCTCGCCATCACGCTCGCGGTGACGAGCTTCAACTTCCTCGGTGACGGCCTGCGCGACGCGCTCGATCCGCGGATGAACATCCCATGACGAGCAAGATCTCGATCGAATTGAAGTCCAGGAGTGTCCCATGTCCCCGCCGCTCAGCCGCATAAACAGCGACGAACGCCTGCCGGCACAGGTCGACGTCGTCGTCATCGGCGGCGGCGTCATCGGCGTCTCCGCGGCCTATCATCTGGCGAAGAAGGGGCTTTCGGTCGCCCTCGTCGAGAAAGGTCATGTCGGCGGCGAGCAGTCGAGCCGCAATTGGGGCTGGTGCCGCCAGCAGGGCCGCGCGCGTGAAGAAATACCGCTGGCTCGTGAGGCGTTGCAACTGTGGGACGACATGCAGAACGACGCCGGCGTCGATGCCGGCTTCCGCCGCACCGGCGTGTTGTTCCTGACCAAGAGCAAGGACGAGCTCGCCAGTTGGGAGCGATGGGCTGCAACGGCGCGCGAGATGCAGGTCCATTCGACCGTGCTGACGCCGGCCGAGGTCGCCGAGCGCATGCCCGGCAATACTGACAAATGGGTCGGCGGCCTGCACACGCCGAGCGACGGGCGCGCCGAGCCGTCGATGGCGGTGCCGGCGCTCGCCACCGCCGCGCGAAAACACGGCGTCACCATCCACCAAGGCTGCGCCGCGCGCGGGCTTGAGACACAAGGAGGAAGGGTCAGCGCCGTCGTCACCGAGAAGGGCACCATTCGCACCCAATCGGTGCTGCTGTCGGGCGGCGCGTGGTCGTCGCTGTTCTGCCGCCGCCACGGCATCGAACTGCCGATCGGCCTCGTCAATGCCACCGCCTGCCGGACCACGGCGGGACCGGAGATCACCTCCGGCGCGCTCGGCACCGATTTCTACTGCATCCGCCGCCGCCTCGACGGCGGCTTCACGCTCGCCCTGCGCAACCGCGGCACCGTCGAGCTGTCGCCCGATCTGTTCCGCTACGCGCGCACCTTCTGGCCGACTTATCTGCACCGCCGCAATGGTTTGAAGATGTCGTTCGGCAAGTCGTTCTTCGACCAGATCATGCGGGGCACGAGCTGGAGCTTCGACAAGCCGTCGCCGTTCGAGACCGAGCGCGTGCGCGATCCTGCGCCGGACATGTCGCTGGTCAATGCGGCGCTCGCGGCGCTGATCAAGGCGAACCCGGAATTGAAGGACATCGAGATCGCGGAGGCCTGGGGCGGCACCATCGACTGCACGCCGGATACGATCCCGGTGATCTCGCCGGTCGACGCGCTGCCCGGCTTCTTCCTTGCGACCGGCTTCTCCGGCCATGGTTTCGGCATTGGTCCCGCGGCCGGTAAGCTCGCCGCCGACATCGTGACCGGCGCGACGCCGCTGGTCGATCCTGCCGCCTACAGCCACAAGCGCATGATCGACGGCCGGCGGCTCGCGCCGGTCAGCCCGTTCTGAGGGCGGCATGACGGTTCTCTACAAGGCCAACATGGTGCGCGGCGCGGAGTGGGTGACCTTCTTCGCCGAGCGCGCGCCGCATCTGCCGTTCCGGCTCTGGCCCGACATCGGTGATCCCGCCGCGGTGCGCTATCTCGTGGCGTGGGTCCCGCCGGACGACATTGCGACGAGCTTTCCCAATCTCGAGCTGGTCTTTTCGGTCGGCGCCGGCGTCGACCAGTTCGACGCCAAGAAACTTCCGCTGCATATTCCGTTGGTCCGCATGCTGGAGCCCGGCATCGCCGAGACCATGGTCGAATACGTTACCATGGCCGTGCTCGGCCTGCATCGCGATCTCCTGCAGTTCATCAATCAGCAAAAGGAGCAGGTCTGGCGCGAGATCCGGATCACGCCGGCCAAACGTCGTCGCGTCGGCGTGATGGGGCTCGGCCAGCTCGGCCAGGCCGTACTCGAACGCCTCAAGGCCTTCGGCTTTCCGCGTCTCGGCTGGAATCGCTCGCCGCGCGAGATCGAGGGCGTCGCCTGCTATTCCGGCGTGGATGCGTTGCCGGAATTTCTGGCGCAGTCTGACATCCTCGTCTGCCTCTTGCCATTGACGGATGAGACCTGCGGCATCCTCAACGCCGACCTGTTCGCACGCCTGCCGCGCGGGGCAAGGCTCGTCAATGTCGGGCGCGGCCCGCATCTCGTCGAAGCCGACTTTCTCGCCGCGCTCGACAGCGGCGCGCTGTCCGGCGCTGTCCTCGATGTCACCGATCCCGAGCCGCTGCCCGCGGGCCATCCGTTCTGGAGCCATCCGCGCATCCTGCTGACACCGCACAATGCCAGCATGACGAGCCCGGACACGGCCGTCGATTTCGTGCTCGATGTCATCGCGCGTCATCGCCGCGGCGAAGAGTTGCCGGGGCTGGTCGACCGTACGCGTGGCTACTGAGGAGCGATGGTGATGGTTACACCAGTGCAGCCACGCGCTCCTCTTACCTCTCCCGCTTGCGGGAGTGGTCGCGCCAGAGGCGCGGATGAGGGTTCTCTCCTCTTGGGGGACTCGATTGTGGAGACACCCTCTCCCCAACCCTCCCCCGCAGGCGGGGGAGGGAGCGCACCGTCTCCGCTGCAGGCGTTAGGGGCTTCGCATGAGTAGCGGCGCAAGCAGGTCTGACCAGGTCGTAGCCGAAGCGCCGGCACCCGTGCTGTCGGTTGCGGGCCTCACCACGTCCTTCCTACGCGAGCGGCAATGGATCCCGGTCGTTCGCAACGTCTCCTTCGACATCGCTGCACGCGAAACCGTCGCGATCGTCGGCGAGTCCGGCTCGGGCAAGAGCGTTACCGCCCTCTCGATCATGCGGCTCATTCCGAAGGAGAGCGGCCGCGTCGAGGGCCGCATCATGTTGGCCGGCCGCGATCTGCTGACGCTGCCCGACGCGAGCATGAAGGACATCCGTGGCAACGAAATCGCGATGATCTTCCAGGAGCCGATGACGAGCCTCAATCCGGTGCTCACCATCGGCTTCCAGATCGCGCGAAGCGCTGATCCAGCATCGCGGCCTGTCGCGCGCGGCGGCCGAGGCCGAGACGCATGCGGCTGCTCGATCGTCGTGCGCATCCCCGCCGCGAAATCGCGCTTCCACGAGCATCCGCACCGGCTCTCCGGCGGCATGCGCCAGCGCGTGATGATCGCGATGGCGCTCGCCTGCAAGCCGCAGCTCCTGATCGCCGACGAGCCGACGACTGCGCTCGACGTCACCATCCAGGCGCAGATCCTGCGAGCTGATTGAAGGAGCTGCAGCAGGAGAGGGCATGTCGGTGATCTTCATCACCCACGACATGGGCGTGGTCGCCGAGATCGCGGACCGTGTCTGGTGATGTATGGCGGCGCAGACGGTGGAGGAGGCGCGACGTCGCGCATCTTCGCCGCGCCGCAAGCATCCCTACACACGCGCGCTGCTCGCCGCCGTGCCGCGGCTCGGCGCCATGGACGGCCGGACTCGGCCGATGCGCTTTCCGATCGTCGACAAGGTGACGGCGCGACTTCGGACGAGCCGGCGGAGACGCCCGATACGGTCGTCGGTCAGCCGAGCGGCCTGCTGCTCGAAGTCGCCGAACCTCGCCACGCGCTTCCCGATCCGCTCGGCGATTGTTCGGCCGCGTGCACGGGTCGCGTCCACGCGGTAGAGAACATCTGCTTCACCTTGCGCGCCGGCGAGACGCTGGCGCTGGTTGGCGAATCCGGCTGCGGCAAGTCGACCACGGGCCGCTCGATGCTCAAGCTCGATCGAAGCCGGATAACGGCACGGTTCTGATCGACGGCAAGGACGTCGCTGCGCCATGACGGCCGCGCCTTGCAGGCGTTGCGCCGCACATCCAGATTGTGTTCCAGGACCCGTTCGCTCGCCTCAATCCGCGCATGACGGTGGCTACTCGATCATGGAGCCGCTGCTCGTGCAAACGGCTGGCCACGCGCGCAGGCGCGCGAGCACGCGTCGACTGAGCTGCTCGAAGCGTCGGCTGCACCGCCGAATGGCGCAGCGCTATCCCGCACGAATTCTCGGGCGGCCAGCGCCAGCGCATCTGCATCGCGCGCGCGCTTGCGCTCGAACCGAAGGTGGTGTCGCCGATGAGGCGGTCTCCGCGCTCGACGTCTCGGTGCAAGGCGCAGATCGTCAACCTGATGCTCGACCTGCAGGCGCAGCTGGGCGCTCGCCTATCTCTTCATCTCGCACGACATCGCGGTGGTCGAGCGCATGAGCCATCGCGTCGCGGTGATGTATCTCGGCGAGATCGTCGAGATCGGCCCGCGCGCGGCAGTGTTCGGCAATCCGCAGCATCCCTACACGAGAAAGCTGATGGGCGCGGTGCCGGTGCCCGATCCCGCGCGCCGCGGCACCAAGCGCGAGGTCGCAAACGACGAGATCAGAAGCCCGGTGCGCGCGCCGGACTATCTGCCGCCGGTCCGGCAATACCGCGACGTCTCACCGGGTCATGTCGTTCAGATCTGGGGCGAGGAGTGGTCGGTGTGATGCGCGATGGCCGCGAGCGCACCTTCGCCTAGCGAATGATTTCGAAGAACGCACGATGAAATCGCGCATTGATTTCGCCCAACAGGTTAAGGGCGGTGTCCTTCGCCATGCCAAGCCGGTGAAATCGTGCGGAAATCGTCATGAAAATCATCGTCGCGATTTGG
The DNA here is from genome assembly GCA_963819355.1 of uncultured Alphaproteobacteria bacterium. Taxonomy (GTDB): domain Bacteria; phylum Pseudomonadota; class Alphaproteobacteria; order Rhizobiales; family Xanthobacteraceae; genus Bradyrhizobium. The sequence goes on from CAWFVZ010000013.1 coordinate 317,922, forward strand.
TGCGACAGCCTGCGACAACAACTTCATCGTGATGCGGTGAAGCTGGACCGTTGGCCGTCGATCTCCGATAATGCATCGATGTCGAAAGGCCGGCCAAGACGTGCCCGGATGGGTTTATCGGAATGACACAAGCGGGCGTGTACGGACAGAGGCTCGGGCGGGGCCTTCACCTCAAGCATGCGCCGGTGCTGGTCACGCGTTCGCTGCGCAGCGCCGAACTCGCTGTCACTGAAGTGCGCGATGACGAACCGACGCCGGATCTGTCTGGCTCTTTGCCCGCAGAAGACGCCTATCTCGTCAGCCTGAAGTTTCGCGACTATCCGGACTGCGAATGCTGGGAGCGCGGCCGCTGCGTCGCCAAGGCGGACGTCCGCGCAGGCGCAACCTATCTGTATGACCTCAAGCGCGATCCGCGCTACGTGATCGACAAGCCGTTTCACTCGCTGTTTTTCTATTTGCCCAGCTCGGCGCTCGACGACATCGCGAGGCAGCCTGGCGCGCCGCGCATCGGCGAGATCGGCTACGAGCCGGGCGTCGGCCATGACGACGCAATTGTTCGTCATCTCGGTGCGATCCTCGTTGAAGCACTGCATCGGCCAGACGAGACCAACCAGCTCTTCGTCGATCACGTGATGCTCGCGCTCACTGCTCACGTCGCACAAACCTACGGTGGATTGAAGCCCGCCGCGGAGCCGAACCGCGGCGGCCTCGCGCCATGGCAGATGAAGCGGGCATGCGACCGGCTCGAGTCCGATCTTGCCGGCAAGGTCGCGTTGCAGCAGATCGCGACCGAGCTCGGCCTTTCGGTCAGCCATTTCTCACGCGCGTTCCGAATCTCCACCGGCCTGCCGCCGCATCAATGGCTGCTGCGCCAGCGCGTGAAGGCGGCCAAGCAGCTGATGACCATCCGCGACCTGCCGTTGTCCGAGATTGCGATGTCGGCCGGATTTGCCAATCAGAGCCATTTCACGCGCGTGTTCTCGTCTCTGGTCGGCGTCAGCCCGGGCGCATGGCGTCGCGAGGTCCGGGGCAGCCCGGACGACGAGACCTGAACTAGCGGCGCTTTGCCAGCGAGATCGTGTAGGCCGCGCGGCGCGCCGCAAAGATCTCGTCCGGCGGTTGGCCGATGCCGTCGGCAAGATTGGCCGGATTGAAGATGGAGCCGTCGCAGGAATCGTCGGCTTCAAGACTGGTGATGACGATCGTCCCCAGCCGCACCTCCTCGCGATTGTCCTCGTCCGGCCAGCGCTTGGTCACGTCCATGGTCGGGTCGCCGGAACGGTCGAGCAGGGCCATGACGTTGAAGCGGACGTTGCCGGCCGCGATCCGCCGCGCCAGATCGTCATGCAGGAAGTCGGCGGACTTTGCCTTGGCTTCGTCTTCGCTCAGCGTGAGATCGCCACCGACCGGGGCGACCTTGAGCTTGATGAACCGGGTCTCGCCCTTCGCATTCGTCGCGGGAAAGGCATGGACGCCCCAATAGGTCGTGCCGGCAAAGCTTGCGGGCAGCCGGCGCGCGGCGATGTATTTCGCCTGATTTAACGTTTCCGGATTGGCTTCGGAGAAAGCCTTGACCTTGTCCATATCCGGCTTGCCGTCCGCGCCGGGAATGCGCGCCTTCAGGAAGGCCAGCATCTGGTCGAGCGTCCTCGCAAAATGCACCGGAGCGCTTTCAACCAGGATGTCCGAGCGATGATCATCGTCGCCAAGCCTGAAGCTGAAGCCGCGCAGCACGAGGCTGTTGGTGTCGGTCACGTTGGGATTGCCGCCGCCGACCGAGAAGCGCGCCAGCACGCGCGACGGCTTTGTGAAGCTCAGCGACCGCGTGACTTCTGCCGCTTGCTCCGACGGCGTATAGGTGCCGCGCACGCATCGCCCCTTGGCAAAACTCGCACGCACCTTTGGCGGACTACCGGCAACCGCCTTCAGCGCGTCGACGATTAACTCAGGCGTTGCAGCAGGGGGAGCGAGTGCGGACATGGCGGAGCCTCCAGCTCGATCGGCATGTCCGTGTTTTAATTGTCGGGTAGCCTTGGCGTCTTTCCCAAAGCGACGATGCTTTGTCCGATCCTGCTCAGGGAATTGCCGCGCGCCTTCACGAATTCACGTGCACGAAATCCCGCAGCAGCGGATAGATCTCGTTATTCCAGCGCTTGCCGGAGAACACGCCGTAATGGCCGACGCCGGCCTGCATGTGGTGGACGCGGCGATAGGCGCGCACGCCGGTGCAGAGGTCTTGCGCGGCGAGCGTCTGGCCGATCGAGCAGATGTCGTCCTTCTCGCCCTCGACCGTCATCAGGCCCATGCGGCCGACGGCCTTGGTGTCGACGGGACGGCCGCGATGCATCAGCTTGCCTTGCGGCAGCAGATGCTCCTGGAACACGTCGCGCACGGTCTCGATGTAGAATTCGGCCGGAAGGTCCATCACGGCAAAGTATTCGTCGTAGAAGGTCTTGATGTTGGCGGCTTTCTCCTTCTCGCCCTTCGCGATGTGGTTGGCGAGATCCATATGCTGCCTGATGTGGCGCTCAAGATTCATCGAGACGAAGGCGGTGAGCTGCACGAAGCCGGGATAGACTTTCCGCAGCGCGCCGCGGCACTGCAGCGGCACGTAGTTGATCAGGTTCTGCTCGAACCAGTCGATCGGCCTGCTCTTGGCGAATTCGTTGACCCGGGTCGGCAGGATGCGCGTGTCGATCGGCCCCGCCATCAGCGTCAGCGTCGCCGGCCGCGACGGATGATTGCCCTCGCACATGATCGCGGCGGCCGCGAGCGCCGAGACCGACGGCTGGCAGATTGCCACCATATGCGGGCGCGGGCCGAGCTGGCCGAGGAAGTCGATGAGATGCTCGGTGTAGTCGTCGAGCCCGAAGCGGCCCTCGCTGGGGGGAATGTCGCGCGGATTGTGCCAGTCGGTGATGTAGACGTCGTGATCCTGGAGCAGCGTCTTCAAGGTGCCGCGCAGCAGCGTGGCGAAGTGGCCGGACATCGGCGCCACCAGCAGCATGCGCGGCTGCTCGCCCACGCCCTCCTTCTTGAAGCGCAGCAGCGAGCCGAACGGCGTGGCGTAGGCGACCTCCTCGGTGACGGCGACCTCGCGATTGCCGACCATGATGCTGTCGATGCCATAGGCCGGGCGATGATAGGTGAGGGTGGAGCGCGAGATCAGCTCCAGCGCCGCCGAGAGCCGGCCGACCACCTGATCCGACACGCCCTGGGGCACCAGATGGAGGAATTTGAGCGCGGACGAGGCTCCGGCCCGCCACGGCGCCGTCAAGTCCATGTGGTTCTGAAAGGCCTGATAATACATCGACATCATACTGGATCGCCCACCTGTCCCATGTTGCCATGCAATATCGAAGCCAAGCCGGGTCAAATCGCCCGGAAAACTGGCACGTCGCTTGCTGCTGTAGGGCTGGGAAGCACAGGTAATGGGCACCTCCGCAGGCCGGGCGGGGTGCCAAAATCAGGCGTACGGGAAGGGGCCATATGGCGAAAGCGACACTGACCATCAGCAGCAAGAACTACTCGTCCTGGTCGCTGCGTGGCTGGCTGCTGACGAAATTTTCCGGGCTCGAGTTCGAGGAGATCGTCACCGCGCCGGATGACGCTTCCGCGCGCGCCGAGATTCTTCTGCTCTCGTCGTCGATCCTGGTGCCGTGCCTGCGGCACGACGGCGCCACGGTCTGGGATACGCTCGCCATCGGCGAGTATCTCAACGAGGCGATGCCGGATGCCGGGCTATTGCCCGCAGACCGCGTCCAGCGTGCGCATTGCCGTTCGATTTGCGGCGAAATCCATTCCGGCTTCACCACGCTGCGCGCCTCGTTGCCGGTCAATCTGAAGGGGCATTTCCCCGGCTTCAAGATCTGGTCGCGCGCGCAGGCCGACATCGACCGCGTCTGGGCGATCTGGCGCGACTGCCTGGAGAAGTCGGGCGGGCCGTTCCTGTTCGGCGACAAGCGCACCATGGCGGATGCGATGTACGCCCCCGTGGTGACGCGCTTCGTGACCTATGACGTCAAGCTCGAGCCGCGGCTGAAGGCCTATGCCGATACCATCATGACCCTGCCCGAGATGAAGGAATGGATCGCGGCGGCTAAGGACGAGCCGGCCGAGATCGAGGAACTCGAGGTCGAATATTAGGCAGGTCTCGCACCGTCCTGCCCGTTTCCGCGGCTCGAACCTCCCGCGTATCGCAAAGAGCGATGCCGTTGCCGCGATTAACCTTTGGCGCTGGCCACCGGCCTGCGTCCGCCTGTACCTCTCACAGATATGGTACGCGCCAGCAGGCCCGGATCGACATCTAGCCGTGAACAGGCGTGGACAGAGCGATTCGGCTGATTCGGGCGCGATTCGTTCGGGCCGCGTTCCGAAGGTTAAGGCGGCGCGCGGCGCCGTCGCATTTTGAGACAAGAATGGCCCGTCAGGCCACGCCCGAATGCTTCACCCGCCGTACGCGCCAGCCGATGACGGTTGCTTCCACTGGGACGCCGGCGGCGTCATTCTGCCAGCGTCCCTCGACGTAACGGCAGGCGAACGGCAGTTGATACGTTCCGCTGTGGTCCTCGCACAGCACTTCGACCGGTTGACCAGGCGGTGGTTCTCCGGCGCCATCGAATTCCGCCAGACGTCTGTCACGCGTTGCCATTCCAGAAATCTCCCCTAATCAAAGCCGCGGAAAGAGCGCCCACTTCTTCCGCGCGCGGTTCCATTGCTCCCCGTCCGAGGGAACACGCCAAGCTCAACGCGAGAATGCGGTACGAGTGTGGTAGCCTCGGCACGCCGCCCCCAATCGGCGCACATTGCCGTGATTAATTTGACGAGGAACCTGCATGCCGCGCCGGACCGCTGTCGTGTGTTTCGCGATGTTACCGCTCGTCGCGCTGGCGCAAACGCCAGTGCGCGCGCAGGACGTGCCCGGCATCGAGATCTGCACGGTCGAGAAGACCATGGAGCGGCGCACGAGCTGCCTCCAGAGCAATGTCGATTTCCTCCAGAAGACCGTCACCAAGCTCAATCTCGATCACCAGCAGAAATTAGATGCCGCCAACCGTCAGATCGACGCGATGAAGGTGGCGCTTGTCGGCTTGCAGAAGACCGTGAGCGATCTCCAGGCCGCGCAGACGAAGACCGCCGAGGATGTGAAGAAGAAGCAGGACGCGCCGCCGCCGAAGGATGCGAAGGACAAGTAGGAGCTGACCGCAACGCCGATCAAACGGGGCGTCTCGCGATCGTCTAAACCGGCCTCGCTTCGAACGAGAGCCCAACCGCCATGAACCCAGCCCAGCGCGCGCTCTGGTACATCGAGAGCCATCTGGCCGAGCCGATGACGCTCGACGAGATCGCGGCGATCGCCGGCGTGTCGCGGTTCCACGTCGTGCGCGCGTTTGCCGCAGCCACCGGTTGTCCAGTGATGCGTTACGTGCGCGCGCGGCGATTGACGGAAGCGGCGCGCAGCCTCGCCAGGGGTGCGCCGGACATTCTCTCACTGGCGCTGGAGGCGGATTACGGCTCGCACGAAGCATTCACCCGCGCGTTCCGCGATCAGTTCGATACCACACCCGAAGCGGTGAGGGCGGCGACGTGCGTTAGCGAACTCAAGCTTCAGGAGCCGATCCTCATGGATTCCACCATGCTCGACCATCTCGCCGCCCCGCGCTTCGAAACCGCAAAGGCCTTCCTTGTCGCCGGCCTTGCCGAGCGCATCTCCTGCGACAACGGCGCCGTCATCCCGGGACTATGGCACCGCTTCCATCAAGAAGTGGCCGACATTGCCGCGCGCACAGGTCCCATCGCTTATGGCGTGTGCTGCAACGGCGACGATGCCGGTAATTTCGACTACATCGCCGGCGTCGAGGTCGCCGATTTCTCGGAGCTCCCGCGCCGGTTCGGTCGCATCCGCATCCCCGAGCAGCGCTACGCGGTGTTCACCCATGCAGACCACGTCGCCTCGATCCGCCGCACCGTCAACACGATCTGGAATCAATGGCTGCCCGCCTCCGGACTCAAGGCTGCCGACGCGCCGAACTTCGAACGCTATGACGAAAAGTTCGACCCCGCGACCGGCAATGGCGGCTTCGAGATCTGGGTGCCGGTGAAGGAGTAGCGCGCAACGCAGCATTGCGCCCGCTTGCTTGGCAAGGGGAAGCGACTTTGTCATAACCGCTGGCAAAACTTGCCTGCGGGGCCGTGCCGGACATCCCGAGCAAGCCATAACAAGCAGCCGGGAGGGTCCACCATGTCCAACATCCGCGTTCTCGCCACCGACCTCGAATTTCCCGAAGGGCCGGTCGTGATGCCGGACGGCTCGGTGGTGCTGGTGGAAATCCGCGGCCAGCGCCTGACCCGCGTTTATCCCGACGGCCGCAAGGAGGTCGTGGCGAAAGTGCCGGGCGGCCCGAACGGCGCAGCGCTGGGGCCCGACGGCAAGATCTATATCTGCAACAATGGCGGCTTCTCCTGGATTCCGACCCGCAACATGATCATGCCCGGCCCGCAGCCGGACGATTATCTCGGCGGCTCGATCCAGCGCGTCGATCTGCAGTCGGGCAAGATCGAGACCGTCGTGACCAAATGCGGCGAGCACGATCTGCGCGGACCGAACGATCTCGTCTTCGACAAGCACGGCGGCCTCTGGTTCTCCGATCTGGGAAAACGCCGCGCGCGCGAGATGGATGTCGGCGGCATGTACTATCTCAAGCCCGGCATGAAGGAGATCGTCGAGGTCGTGCACGGCGTGCTGCCGGCGAACGGCATTGGTCTGTCGCCGGACGAAAACACCGTCTACATCGCGGAGACGCCGACCGGCCGGCTCTGGGCCTATGAGCTCTCTGCGCCCGGCACGCTGAAGCCGCGCGACGCGATCTATCGCGGCGAGCGGGGCAAGCCGATCTGCGGCCTCGGCGGCTACCAGATGTTCGACTCGCTCGCGGTGGAAGCTGGCGGCAATGTTTGCGTCGCCACCCTCGTCTCCGGCTGCATCTCGGTGATCGCGCCGGACGGCACCCTGGTCGAGCAGGTCCCGACCGGCGACCGCGTCACCACCAACATCGCCTTCGGCGGCCCTGAGCTCAAGACCGCCTACATCACGCTGTCCGGCAGGGGCGAGCTCGTCGCCATGGACTGGCCGCGTGGCGGTTTGCCGTTGAATTTTCTGAACAAGTGACAATCGCGTAAAACGCGATTGTCATCCCGGGGCTATGCGGAGCATAGAACCCGGGATCTCGAGATTCCGGGTTCGGCTCTTCGAGCCGCCCCGGAATGGCAACCATGAGGACCGATAGAATGCCCTGGCCTGATCCCATCACCCTGCGTGGAGAGCACGCCCGTCTCGAGCCGCTGTCGCGAGAGCATCGCGAGGGGCTGGTTGAGGCCGTGAAGGATGGCCAGCTCCACACGATCTGGTACACCGCGATCCCGACGCCGGAGAACGTGGGCAAGGAGATCGACCGCCGCTTAGGGCTGCAGGCCGCGGGCTCGATGTTGCCGTTCACGGTGTTCGACGCTGGCGGCAACATCGTTGGCCAGACCACCTATATGAACATCGATGCCGCCAACCGCCGCGTCGAGATCGGCTCGACCTGGTATGGCAAGAGCGCGCAGCGCGGGCCGCTCAACACGCAGTGCAAGCTGTTGCTGCTCACGCACGCCTTCGAGACCCTGAACTGCATCGCGGTCGAATTCCGCACGCATTTCTTCAACCACCAGAGCCGCCGCGCCATCGAACGCCTTGGTGCCAAGCAGGACGGCATTCTGCGCAGCCACCAGGTCGCGCCGAACGGCACGCTGCGCGACACCGTGGTCTACAGCATCACCGCGGCCGAATGGCCGACGGTGAAGGCGCATCTCGAATATCAACTCAACGACAAGCCGCGCTAGGGGCGGCCGGGGCACCATGGATAGATTTGATTATGTGATCATCGGCGCGGGCTCCGCCGGTTGCGTGCTGACCAGCCGGCTCAGCGAAGATCCGAACGTTACCGTCTGCGTGCTGGAGGCAGGGCCTTCCGACTGGCACCCCTACATCCACCTGCCGGCGGGTTTCATCAAAACCTTCCACATGAAGAGCATCAACTGGGCCTACCAGCAGGAGGTCGGGCCCTGGACCGGCGGGCGCAGCATCTACGCGCCGCGCGGCAAGACGCTCGGCGGCTCGTCCTCGATCAACGGCCACATCTACAATCGCGGCCAGCGGATGGATTTCGACACCTGGGCGCAGATGGGCAATCGCGGCTGGGGCTATGCCGACGTGCTGCCCTACTTCAAGCGGCTGGAGAAGCGGGTCGGCGAGGGCGAGGACATTTATCGCGGCCGCGACGGCAACCTCACCGTCACCACGATGAACTGGCGCGATCCGCTCTGCGAAGCCTTCATGGAAGGCGCGGTCTCGCTCGGCATTCCCCGCAATCCCGATTACAACGGCGCGAAGCAGGAAGGCGTCTCCTACTGCCAGCGCACCATCGACAAGGGCCTGCGCGTCTCCGGCTCGACCGCGTTTCTGAAGCCCGCGATGAAGCGGCCCAATGTCCATGTGCACACGCATGCGCATGCCACCGAGATCATCTTCGAGGGCAAGCGCGCCGTCGGCGTGCGCTACATGAAGGGCGGGCTTGGCGGCACGCCGGTCGAGGTGCGAGCCAACAAGGAAGTGATCCTGTCCGGCGGTACCTATAATTCGCCGCAGCTGCTCCAGCTCTCCGGCATCGGCTCGCCGGACCTGTTGCAGGCCCATGGCATTCAGGTGCGTCACGCGCTGCCGGTCGGCGAAGGCCTCCAGGACCATTACGCGCCGCGCACCGTGGCGCGCGTCAAGGACATCAGGACCATCAACGAGCTTCGACGTGGTCTGTCGCTCTGGGTCGAGGCGCTGAAATGGGCGACGACGCGCGGCGGCCTGCTCTCGCTGTCGCCGACCATGGTCTATTGCTTCTGGCATTCCGGCGAGAGCGCGGACAGCTCCGACCTCCAGCTCACCTTCACGCCGGCAAGTTACAAGGAAGGCGTGCAGGGCCAGCTCGAGGACGAGCCCGGCATGACGGTGGCTTCCTGGCAGCAGCGCCCCGAGAGCCGCGGCTATGTCCGTATCCGCTCCAACGATCCCTTTGCGCCGCCGATCATCCAGACCAATTATCTCGACGCCGAGCACGACCGCCGCGTCATCGTCGGCGGCATGAAGCTCGCGCGGCGCTTGCTGAAGTCCGCGCCGCTGTCGCCTTACTACGCCTACGAGGATTTCCCGGGTCCGAATATCAACACCGACGACGAGTTTTTGGCCGCCGCCACCGAGCGCGGCACCACAACCTTCCACCCCGGCTGCACCTGCCGCATGGGCCCGGCGGATTCGACGTGGGCGGTGGTCGACGACCAGCTTCGCGTCCACGGGCTGGAAGGCCTCCGCGTCATCGATGCCTCGGTGATGCCGCGCATGATCTCGGCGAATTTGAATGCATCGACCATGATGATCGCCGACCGCGCATCGGACCTCATCCGCGGCAAGCAGCCAATCGAAGCCGCGCGCGTGCCGGATGCCGCGGTGGCGTGAGAAGCACAACTGCGTAGGGTGGGTTACGCTGACGCTAGCACACCCTATGGCGCTCTTATTTTGTAGCTACAAGATGTTGACGAAGCGGCTCGCCAATCTCGACAAGCACGGGTTGGATTTTGCCGATCTCAACGAAACGTTCTTCGACACCGCGCTGGTCATTCCGTCACGCAACAAGAGCAAGCGCTGGATAGCGGTCGGCGTGAGCATCCGTGGCGTCATTGTTGTCGTATTCGCCCGGCTGGGGCGGGAGGGCGTCAGCATCATCAGCATGCGACCGGCAAGCCGCAGCGAAAGGAAACTCTATGCCGAACGCTAAGAAGGTGTCGGGCTACACCAAAAGAGACCTGCGCGATGTCAGCGACAGCCCGGAGCTGACAGAGGCCGATTTCGCTAAGGCACGGCCCTTCTCTGAAGTCTTTCCCGATCTTAGCGCATCCATCCGGAAAGGACGCGGCCCCAACAAGTCGCCGACAAAGAAGCTCGTCTCCTTGCGCCTCAGCCAAGAGGTAATCTCGCATTTCAAATCGACCGGGCCGGGCTGGCAATCGCGGATCGACGAGACCTTGCGCAAGGCGGTCAAGCGCAAGGCGTCGTGAGCCGTAGCCCGGATGGAGCGCAGCGCAATCCGGGATGATTGCATCGGTCCGCTCGCCGTTCCCCGGATTTCGCCGCGCTCCATCCGGGCTACGATTTGCGACTGCGTTGAGGTTGCCGTCGGGCAAAACACCGCGCCGCCGCGAAACACCCCGTCAACCCCTCCTCGCAAAAATATTCCACTTTACCGAAATTCGGAATTGCGGCATAAGTCGAAACAGCCCGGCCTACGGAAGAGGGGCGGTTCGCGAGTCGTTCGAAACGCGGGCCGGGTTGCGGTGGACGCGGCAGCGTCGGCACGAGAGGTGCGGGCAGGGCGGGTAGTCCCTGTGAGCCCGCGGCCACGTGTAGACGGACGGCGCTGAGCGCGTACGGCAAAACCGTGTGGTCCTGGCCGTCGTTGCTACGGTCAAGCCTGTCGCGGAGGTGTGGAGCGCCCAACCGGGTCAACCACATCGTCAATTCGCGGGGCGAGGGAGGCCAGAAGGAATTCGGCTCCCGGGAGAGCACGGCATAAGCCTCAAACCATCGCGCAGGGAAGGCCGTGTGTTTGGGCTTCACCTGTATGCCGCTGTGCCGTCTTTTGCGCTATTTGCGCGCAGCGGACCGCGGGTGCCAAGCCGGCACCCGGCCTTCCCTGCGCCCTCTTTCCTGGAGGGTGCGAAGGAGAAAGCATGGCTCGGGCGAAATGCGCCGCGAGGATGCGAAGGTGTGTCTGCGGTTCGAAAACGTACGCGAGGATTCCACTCTCGTGCCCCGGACGCAGCGCAGCACTACTTCAGCGATGCGCTGCAGCGCGTTCGGGACACGAGAAATTCACACTTCCCGTCGGCTCAGGAACGCCAGCCGCTCGAACAGATGCACGTCCTGCTCGTTCTTGAGCAGAGCGCCGTGCAGCGGCGGAATCAGCTTGCGCGGGTCGCGCTCGCGGAGCTGCTCCACGCTCATGTCTTCGTTGAGCAAGAGCTTCAGCCAGTCGAGCAGCTCCGAGGTCGAGGGCTTCTTCTTCAGGCCGGGTACTTCGCGCACCTCGAAGAAGATGCGCAGCGCCTCTTCGACCAGGCGCTTCTTGATGCCGGGGAAGTGGACGTCGACGATGCGGCCCATGGTGTCGGCATCGGGGAACTTGATGTAGTGGAAGAAGCAGCGGCGCAGGAAGGCGTCCGGCAGCTCCTTCTCGTTGTTGGAGGTGATCATCATGATCGGGCGCTGCTTCGCCTTGATCGTCTCGCCGGTCTCGTAGACATGGAATTCCATGCGGTCGAGCTCGAGCAGCAGATCGTTCGGAAACTCGATGTCGGCCTTGTCGATCTCGTCGATCAAGAGCACCGGGCGCTGTTCGGCCGCGAAGGCGTCCCACAGCTTGCCGCGCTTGATGTAGTTCTTGATGTCGGAGACGCGGGCATCGCCGAGCTGGCTGTCGCGCAGGCGCGACACCGCGTCGTATTCGTAGAGGCCCTGCTGCGCCTTGGTGGTGGACTTGATGTGCCAGGTCAGCAGCGGCGCGTTCAGCGCCTTCGCCACTTCCTCGGCCAGCACCGTCTTGCCGGTGCCGGGCTCGCCCTTGATCAGCAGCGGTCGCTCCAGCACGATCGAGGCATTGACGGCGACCTTGAGGTCGTCGGTCGCAACGTAGTCCTTGGTGCCGGTAAACTTCATCGAACGTCCTTGTTGTTCATCTTGCTTGGGCGAGACGCGAGCGCCTCAGCCAAAACATGGAAACGGCCGCTCAAGCTGCGGCCGTCACGGGTCAGGTCCAGGCTGTTAGGCCCGTTTTATCAGCGAAAGCGCGACCAGCACAATGACCGCGCCGATGGTGGCGTTGACGATGTCGCGGAACGCACTGCCCCCGAGGCTGATGCCGAGTTGCGGCAGCAGCCAGCTTGCGATCAGCGAGCCGATGATGCCGAGCACGATGTTGCCGATCAGGCCAAATCCCGCGCCGCGGACAATTTTTCCGGCGAGCCAGCCGGCGACCGCGCCGATGATGAGTGCTGCGATGATTCCCATTGAAAACGCCCCAACTGAAAGCCTCAAGTGGCCCAATTCTAGAGCAAAAACCTACCCGGTCTAGGCCTCAGGCGCCCCCGCCGGCCCTTGACGCAGGCCACCCGAAAGGCAATCTGTCACTCATGTTCCTGCAATTCTTCACGTCTCTGCGCGATGCTCAGGTTCCCGTGACGCTGCGCGAATACCTCACGCTGATTGAGGCGCTCGACGCTGATCTGTCGGACTACTCGGTCGAGAATTTCTACTATCTGTCGCGCACCTCGCTGGTGAAGGACGAGCGTAACCTCGACAAGTTCGACCGCGTCTTCGGCACGGTGTTCAAGGGGCTGGAAAGCCTGCTCGACGCCATGGAGGGGGCCGAGATCCCCGAGGAGTGGCTGAAGAAGCTCGCCGAAAAATTCCTCACGGAAGAAGAGAAGAAGCAGATCGAGGCCATGGGCTGGGACAAGCTCATGGAGACCCTGAAGAAGCGGCTCGAGGAGCAGAAGGGCCGGCACCAGGGCGGCTCGAAATGGATCGGCACGGCCGGCACCTCGCCGTTCGGCGCGCACGGTTACAATCCCGAAGGCGTTCGTATCGGCCAGGAGAAGAACCGCAACAACCGTGCCGTGAAGGTGTGGGACAAGCGCGAGTTCAAGGACCTCGACGGCAATGTCGAACTCGGGATTCGCAACATCAAGGTGGCGCTGCGCCGCCTGCGCAAGTTCGCGCGCACCGGTGCGCCGGATGAGCTCGATCTCGACACCACCATTCGCGAGACCGCCAATCACGGCTATCTCGACGTTCACATGCGTCCCGAGCGGCGCAACGCGGTGAAGCTGCTGGTGTTCTTCGACATCGGCGGCTCCATGGATTCGCATATCGAGCAGGTCGAGGAGCTGTTCTCGGCGGCGAAGAGCGAGTTCAAGCACATGGAGTATTTCTACTTCCACAACTGCCTCTATGAAGGCGTGTGGAAGCAGAACAAGCGCCGCTTCACCGACCGCACGCCGACCTGGGACGTGCTGCATAAATATCCGCACGACTACAAGGTCGTGTTCGTCGGCGATGCCTCGATGTCGCCTTACGAGATCATGGTGCCCGGCGGCTCGGTTGAGCACGTCAACGAGGAGCCGGGCTCGGTCTGGCTCGACCGCATCATCCGCACCTATCCGCATACGGTGTGGCTGAATCCGGTCGCCCAGAAGCACTGGGACTATTCGGAATCGACCACCATCATCAAACGCATCCTCGCCAACCGCATGTTCCCGATCACGATCGAGGGTCTGGAAGGCGCGATGAAGGAATTGACGCACTAGTTGTTGTCATTCCGGGGCTCGCGAAGCGAGAACTTTGATGCGCAATTGCGCATCTGAGAATCCATCGGGCCGCAGTGTTGGTGTAGAAATGGATTCCGGGCTCGATGCAGCGCATCGCCCCGGAATGACGAAAGAGAAGGGAAGAGATATGCCCCAGACCATCACCCGCGGCATCAAATCGCTGATCGACGAGGCCAACGCCGAGATCGAGACGCTCACCGCCAAGGACGCCATCGAAATCTCCAAGAACGGCGACGTCGTCATCGTCGACATCCGCGATCCCAGAGAGATCGAGCGCGACGGCCGTATCCCGGGCGCGTTCGCCTGCACCCGCGGCATGCTCGAATTCTGGATCGATCCGCAGAGCCCCTATGCGAAGCCGGTGTTCCAGCAAGACAAGAAGTTCGTGTTCCACTGCGCCGGCGGTCTGCGCTCCGCGCTCGCCGCCAAGACCGCGCAGGACATGGGCCTGAAACCCGTCGCCCACATCGCCGGCGGTTACGCCGCCTGGCGCGACGCCGGTGGCCCGGTGGAGCAGTGGGAGCCGAAGAAGAAGGGGTAGATCTCTCCCTTCGTCATTCCGGGGCGCGCGAAGCGCGAGCCCGGAATCCATTCATCCACCTACACTGCCGCACGATGGATTTCAGATGCGCAATTGCGCATCAAAGTTCGTGCTGCGCACGCCCCGGAATGACAAGGAAAATGACGCATGACCACCGATCCCCTCGTCTCCACCGAATGGCTCGCCGCCCACATCAACGACGCCAACGTCAAAGTGCTCGACGCCAGCTTCAAGCTGCCGGGCGTGCTGCCGCTGCCGAAGGATGACTATCTCGCCGCGCATCTGCCGGGCGCGGTGTTCTTCGACGTCGATGCGGTGTCCGACCATTCCGATCCGCTGCCGCACATGTATCCGAGCGCCGAGCAGTTCGGTCGCGATATCGGCAATCTCGGCATCTCCAATGCCGACACGGTCGTGCTCTACGATGCCGGCGGCTGGGTCGCCGCGCCGCGCGCGTGGTGGATGTTCCTGGCCTTCGGCCAGAGCAATGTGCGCATCCTCAATGGCGGGTTGAAGAAGTGGCGTGCCGAGGGACGTCCGGTCGAGAGTGGCGAGGTGAAGCCTAAGCCTGCGACGTTCAAGGCGAGCTACGATTTAAAGCGCGTGCGCAGCATGCAGCAGCTGATCGCCAATGTCGAAAGCCGCGCCGAGCAGGTGATCGACGCGCGCGCCGCCGATCGCTTCGAAGGCCGCGCGCCCGAGCCGCGCGCGGGCATCCGCTCCGGCCACATCCCCGGCGCGCGCAACGTGCCTTACAATCAGCTGTTCGATGCCGCGACCGGCACGATGAAGCCGCTCGACGATCTCCGCGCCGCCTTCACGAGCGCAGGCGTGAGGCTCGACGCGCCGATCGTGACGAGCTGTGGCTCCGGCGTCTCGGCCGGCGTGCTGACGCTCGCGCTCTATCGCTTGGGCATCACCGACACCGCGCTCTATGACGGCTCGTGGTCGGAATGGGGCCAGGAAAAAGGCCCGCAGATCGCAACCGGGCCGGCGTAAGTCGCTGCTATTGGGTACGCGCGTTGGCTGTCTGCGTAGGCTGCTGCCCGAACGGATCGAACGACTGCTGCAACTGCTGAGGCGGCGGACGCCGCACGATGCGGTGCCGCTTCTTGGCCCGATGCGCGCGCGGCTTGGCGGCCTTACTCGCAGGCGCAATGTTGGCGGCCTTGGGCTTCGCGGGCGGATCCCTCCAGGCTGTGGTCGCAGGGTCGTTCAGCGCGGCCACCCTGGTGCTGGCAATGTCGAGTGCGGATGAGGCCTGGGCCGCACTGTTGTCGGCCGGGGCCGGCTCGCTGGTCGCCGGCGTGGGCTTGGCTTCGAGGACTGCCCCCATGGTGTCGAGCGGCGTGAGCGTGTCGGCGGCGGCTTGCGTCGCGATTTCGGTGGTCTCGACCTCGGCCGGCTCATCCGCCGCCACGGCGATCGGAGGGGCCTCGGTGACTTGCGGTTGGGGCGAGACGCTGGCCTCGGTCGTCACCGCGGCCGACAACTCGGGCTCGCTCGCCGGCAGTGAGATGGTCGGAACCCGGTCCCGCAACGACGGCGCGGGCTCGGCGGCCAAGGGCTCAGTAACTACGGGCTCGGCGCGCAAAGCTGCGAGCACCGGCTGGACCGGCTCGGGCGCCTGCGCAAACACCTGCTCCTGCGGGCCGTTCCGCCAGGACGGGTTGCTGACATACTGCTCATGGGTCGCCCGCAGCAGCGCGGCGGCCCCTAAGCCGAAGACCAGGATGGAGGTTGACAGCAGGATCGCGGCAAGCAGGAAGCGAAAGCCGGGAAGCATTGACGGATTGCGAATTTCCGCCCCGGCGACGTGTGGCCAGGGCCCATGAGCCATCTGAACGCGGTGACGGTACTGATTGCCGCGTTCGCCACGTGG
Source organism: uncultured Alphaproteobacteria bacterium (assembly GCA_963819355.1). Classification (GTDB taxonomy): domain Bacteria; phylum Pseudomonadota; class Alphaproteobacteria; order Rhizobiales; family Xanthobacteraceae; genus Bradyrhizobium. The sequence goes on from CAWFVZ010000013.1 coordinate 333,815, forward strand.
AATCCGAGCTCAAATCGGTGGCGAATCAGGCTGATTCGACCATATCGCAACGCTTCCGCGCCGTTCCGTAAAAAATGAGGGCGGATGACTGCGGCAATCCACGGCGTGATGCGATTTCCGTCCCCGTGATGCAACGGAGCAACTGTGTGCGATTGCATCACAAATCGCTAAATCAGGCGCAAATGAGCCTGTTATGTCTTGAATGTGCCGCTATCTTCGGTCATCTGGCCGTTAACGGCTTGGACGGGGCCCGGGGACTATACAAGAGCGATGATGATCAAACATTTTCTGACGATATGCGCTGCCGCAACAGTCGCTGCGGCGGGAACCTCGCTCGCGCAGGCCCAGACCTATCCGGTGCAGCAGGCGCCGAGCTACGGCGCTCCGGCCGAATATCGCCCTGGCGACCGCACCCCGACTTTCGACGCGCTGGAAGATGACGACGATGCGATGCCGCAGGCCTCGCTGCCGCCGCCCGGTCCGGCCGATGGTTCGCGCTATGGCCGTCCGGCGGGCGCTCCGCCGGTCTACTCCGCCGCCCCGCCGCTGGGCCCGGTGATGTCGCCGGATGATCCCCGTTATGGCCGTCCCGCCGGCGCTCCCGTCTATTCCGCCGCCCCACCGCAGGGGCCGGTGATGTCACCCGATGATCCCCGTTACGGCCGCCCGGCCGGTCCGCCCGCGGTGATCTATGCCGACCGTCCGGGCCAGTTGCCCGCTAGCGACGGCTTGCGTCCGCCCGAGGCCGTCGGTGGCCCGGCCGCGACCGGAACGGTCTCGCAACAACCCGTCGTCGGCGCCGATGGCCGGCCGATGGCGATCGCCTCGCTGCCGCCAGAGGAGCAACCTGACGCTGCTCCCGCGCAGTTGGCCTCGAATCTCCGCCGCCAGGAGGTCGCGTTCCAGACCAAGGAGCCGGCTGGCACCATCGTCGTCGATACCCCGAACACCTACCTCTATTACGTCCTCGGCAATGGCCGCGCGATCCGCTACGGCGTCCGCGTTGGCCGCGACGGCTTCACCTGGACCGGCGTGCAGAAGATCACTCGCAAGACCGCGTGGCCGGATTGGCATCCGCCGACCGAAATGATCGAGCGCCAGCCCTATCTGCCGCGCTTCATGGCCGGCGGCGAAGGCAACCCGCTCGGCGCCCGCGCCATGTATCTCGGCTCGACCGTCTACCGCATCCACGGCACCAACCAGCCCTCGACGATCGGCAAGTTCGTCTCCTCCGGCTGTATCGGCATGCTCAACGACGACGTCTCGGATCTGTTCGAGCGCACCAAGGTCGGCACCCGCGTGGTGGTGATGCCGGGCGGCCCGCCGCCGGGTACGGCGACCGCATCGGCTGCGCCCGCGCCCGGTGCTGCTGCGCCCGCGCCGATGGCCGCGCAGGCAGGTCCTGTCCCAGGTACGCAGCCGACCGTCGTGCCGCCGCTGCCCGCGCCGGTCACCGTACGCTAAGCGCTTCGCGAAAACTCGGATTGCAGAAGGGCGTGCCGTCGGCACGCCCCAATTCTTTTAAGACCCGCGTCATTTCAGGCCAGCTTCCGCGGCAACTCATTGCCCTTGGTCCAGGCGTCGATCGCCTCGACCATCTGGCCGTAATGGATCCGCAAGCCGTCCTCGGTCGCGTAGCCGAGATGCGGCGTCAGCACGAGGTTGTCGAGCTTGCGGAAGGGATGGTCGACCGGCAGCGGCTCGATCGAGAACACGTCGATGCCGGCGCCCGCGATCTTCCGCTGCTGCAAAGCCTCCAGCAGCGCCTGCTCGTCCACGATCGGCCCACGCGCGGTGTTGACGAGGAAGGCCGTCGGCTTCATCCGCGCGAGATCAGCGGCTCCGACCAGCCCGCGGGACCGCTCGCTCAGCACCACATGGATGGTGATGATATCCGCCTTGGCGAACAGCTCCTCCTTGCTGGCATAGCCGACGCCGGCCGCCTTGCACTTCTCCGGTGTCAGGTTCGGGCTCCAGGCGATCACGTTCAGGCCGAACGCCTTGGCAATGCCGGCCATCTTGCTGCCGAGCTTGCCGAGGCCGACGATACCGAGCGTCATTCCCTCGATCTCGACGCCGGCGAAGGTCTGCCAGGGCTCGCCGGCATGCATGCGCGTATTCTCGCGGCCGATGCCGCGGGTCAGTTCCAGGATCAGGCCCATGGTCAGTGGCGCGGTCGGATCGCGCGAATATTGCGTGCCGCCGATGGTGACGCCACGCGCCTTGGCGGCTTCCATGTCGATCGAGGCGTTGCGCATGCCGGAGGTGAGCAGCAGCTTCAGCTTCGGCAGGCTCTCGAACAGGCTCTTGGGGAACGCCGTGCGCTCACGCATCGCGCAGATGATGTCGAAATCGGCCAGCGCGCTGGTCGCGGCCCGCTCGGAGGCGAAGGGATGGCTGAACACGGTGGTGTCGACGCGGTCGGACAGTTTAGGCCAGTCGGCGACATCGAGGGCGAGGTTGAAATAGTCGTCGAGAATTGCACAGCGCAGCCGCGTCATCAGCGTTCATCCATGGCGAGAGGTGACAGCGCGGGCAGGGCGCCATCGTCGGAACCGGCCCATGGTTGCGCGCAATCAGGCCTGCGCGCAACCAGTCTGGGTCTTCAAAAATCCGATAGGGGCGGCTCAGAGGTCGCGGGGCTTCAGGCGGAACGGGGCATCCATGCCGTGCTTGGCGCGCCAGGCCGGGCCGGGGCCGCGCATGTAGTGCAGTTCGGGCCGGTAGGGGTTGAAGGCAGTGGCGAAGAAGCGCTTCCAGAAGCCCTTGATCTCGGAGACGAGCGCGGAGGCGCGGCCGGCTTCTGCCGGAACGGGAAGTGAATTGGTCTCGATCAGAGCCATGACGAGCCTCGCTGTGCTCCCGTTCCTTCCGAGCGGGTGGCGCTGTCTCCGCGCGAGACCGAGCTTTGGCCTGATTTGTTAAAAGATGGTTTCAATTGTCGGGATCGGGGTCCGGATGGTGTCCGCCCGGTATTCATTCGTGGTGAACGGAGGGAAAACATTGCCCTTTGGGGGCGGGATCGCTACATCGGCGGCAAGCAAATTTCCTCAAATCGAAGGTTTCACGGGACCGATGGCGCGCCAATTTGTCTACTTCATGGACGGCCTGACCAAGAGCTACCCGACCCGCAAGGTGCTCGACAACATCCGCCTGAGCTTTTACCCGGACGCCAAGATCGGTGTTCTCGGCGTCAACGGCTCCGGTAAGTCGACCCTCCTCAAGATCATGGCGGGCCTCGACAAGGAATACACCGGCGAGGCCTGGGTCGCCGAGGGCGCCCGCGTCGGCTACCTCGAGCAGGAGCCGCAGCTCGACCCCACGCTCAGCGTGCGCGAGAACGTCATGCTGGGCGTCGCCAAGCAGAAGGCCATCCTCGATCGCTACAATGAGCTGGCGATGAATTATTCCGAGGAGACCGCCGACGAGATGACCAAGCTGCAGGACGAGATCGAGGCCCAGGGCCTCTGGGATCTCGACAGCAAGGTCGACCAGGCCATGGACGCGTTGCGCTGTCCGCCCGACGATGCCGACGTGTCGAAACTCTCCGGCGGTGAGCGCCGCCGCGTCGCGCTGTGCAAGCTGTTGCTCGATCAGCCCGAGCTGCTGCTGCTGGACGAACCGACCAACCATCTCGACGCCGAGTCGGTGTCCTGGCTGGAAGGCCATCTGCGCAACTATCCGGGCGCGATCCTGATCGTCACCCACGATCGCTACTTCCTCGACAACGTCACGAGCTGGATTCTCGAGCTGGACCGCGGCAAGGGCATTCCCTACGAGGGCAACTACTCGTCCTGGCTGGTGCAGAAGCAGAAGCGGCTCGAGCAGGAAGGCCGCGAGGACGCCGCGCACCAGAAGACGATTGCCCGCGAGCAGGAGTGGGTGGCCTCGTCGCCGAAGGCCCGCCAAGCCAAATCGAAGGCGCGCTATCAGCGCTACGAAGATCTGCTCAGGCAGGCGAGCGAGAAGCAGAGCCAGGGCGCACAGATCGTCATTCCTGTCGCCGAGCGACTCGGTGCCAACGTCGTCGACTTCGAAGGCCTCAGCAAAGGCTTTGGCGATCGCCTCCTGATCGACGACCTCACCTTCAACCTGCCGCCCGGCGGCATCGTCGGCGTGATCGGCGCCAACGGCGCCGGCAAGACCACGCTGTTCAGGATGATCACCAAGCAGGATGCGCCGGACAAGGGCACCATCACGGTCGGCGAGACCGTGCATCTCGGCTATGTCGACCAGTCGCGCGACGCGCTCGACGGCAGCAAGAACGTCTGGGAGGAAATCTCCGGCGGCAACGAGCTGATCCTGCTCGGCAAGAAGGAAGTGAACTCGCGCGGCTATTGCTCGTCGTTCAATTTCAAGGGCGCCGACCAGCAGAAGAAGGTCGGCGCGCTCTCGGGCGGTGAACGCAACCGCGTCCATCTCGCCAAGATGCTGAAGTCCGGTGCCAACGTGCTGCTGCTCGACGAACCGACCAACGACCTCGACGTCGACACGCTGCGCGCGCTCGAAGAGGCGCTGGAAGATTTCGCCGGCTGCGCCGTCATCATCAGCCATGATCGCTGGTTCCTCGACCGCATCGCGACCCACATCCTCGCCTTCGAGGGCGACAGCCATGTCGAATGGTTCGAAGGCAACTTCCAGGATTACGAGAAGGACAAGATGCGCCGGCTCGGCCAGGACAGCATCATTCCGCACCGCGTGAAGTACAAGAAGTTGACGCGGTGATGCCGGCATGATGCGGCGGGCGCTCATCGCTGCGGTGATCGTGGTCACCTGCGGCTGGTCGCCCGCCCGCGCCGCCGATGCGGCCTTCACGCAATTCATCGCCTCGCTCTGGCCGGAAGCGCAGGAGGCCGGCGTCTCGCGCGCGGCGTTTGATGAACAGACGCGCGGGCTCGAGCCGGACTACAAGCTGCCGGATCTGATCCTGCCCGGACGGCCCGCGACCGGCGCGCCGTCGCAGGCCGAGTTCGTGCAGGTGCCGGCGGACTACGTCAGGGAAGCCTCGATCGCGAATCTTGCGAGCGAAGGGCAGCGGCTGCTACAGAAATACAATCCCGCGCTGACGAAAATCGAGAACAGCTCCGGTGTGCCCGCGACCGTGATGCTCGCGATCTGGGGACGCGAGACCGACTACGGCCGCTACACGCTGCCTTACGATCTCGTCCGCGTGCTGGCGACGCAGGCCTATGTCGGTCGGCGCAAGGACACCTATCGCAACGAATTCATCCTTTCGCTGAAGATCCTCGGCGAGGGCGTGGTGACGCGCAAGGGCATGCGCTCGTCCTGGGCCGGCGCCACCGGGCTCACGCAGTTCCTGCCGTCCGAATATTACAAGCATGGGGTCGACTTCGACGGCGACGGCCGCATCGATATCTGGCATTCGGTGCCGGATGCGCTGGCTTCTGCCGCGCAGCAACTCGTCAACAAGGGCTGGCAAAGCGGCGTGCGCTGGGCCTATGAGGTGCAGGCGCCGGCCAAGGTCGACTGCACCACCGGAGTGCCGGAGGTGACGAAACCGATCGGCCAGTGGTTGCGTGAAGGCTTTGTGCCAGTCCGTGGGCAAAAGCTCAGTGCCTCCGAGCAAGCGCAGCCGGCTTCGCTGCTTCAGCCGGAAGGCATCTACGGTCCGTCGTTCCTGACCACGAAGAACTACTTCGTCATCAAGGAATACAATTTCTCCGACCTCTACGTGCTGTATGTTGGCCATCTCAGCGACCGCATGACGAGCCCACAACCCTTCGCGACGCCATGGTCGGCATCGAAGCAGCTGCGCACGAAGGACGTCGAGGCGATGCAGCGCGGGCTGACGCGCGTCGGGTTGTACAAGGACAAGATCGACGGCAAGGCCGGCATGCAGACGCGCGCCGCGCTCGGCGCCTATCAGAAGTCGGCAGGGCTCAAGGTCGATTGCTGGCCGAGCGAAGAGATCCTGCGTTCGATCCAGGCGGCGCGCTAACGAGCGCTCCAAAAGAAAAAGCCCGGCCGAGGTGCTCGGCCGGGCTTCGATCGCAGCGCTTACGAGCGCCGTGCGATCAGTAGCAAACGCGAACCGGGCGAACGGCCCAGCCGTAACCGTCCCAATAGCGCTGGCGCTGCCAGTAGCAGGGCGGGGGCGGCGGGCCGGGCTCGGCCACATAAACCGGTCCGCCATAGGCCGGACGGCTCGACGCGATGGCGCCGCCGACGATCGCGCCGCCGATCAGGCCGGCCGCGAGGCCGACACCGACGCCGTCATGGGCCTGGGCGGACGGAGTGGCGGTCACCAGCGAACCGGCGACCATCGCAACCGTGAGGGCAGCAACTAAAGTCTTCTTCATGCTTTTGGCTCTCCTGAGAGATGGACGTCCCTTGTTAGAAGCGTCCGGGGTTCAAAGGTTCACGCACACGCTGATGGAATTGGCCTTGCAGCTAGGAAGCGCGCAAATGGTCAATCCATGGTAAACGCACACGGAGCTGTGACGAGAAAAAGCGGTCTTTTTCAGGCCCCGAGATGAACGGCGCATCCGTAGTGAACCGGCCCAACCGAACTGGTCCAATGCGCCTCAGCCACAGACTCTGACGCGGCGAACGCGCCAGGCATAGCCGTCCCAGAAGCGCTGCTTCTGCCAGACGCAGCCGTCGCCATAATAGTCGTCGGCGACGTAGCCGGGACCCGGCGCGTAGTAGCGGGGTGGATAGTAGCCGGGGCCGTAGCCCGGACCATAGGCGTAGCCAGGTCCCGGCCCGTAATAATACGGGGAGGCCAACGCACCGCCAACGATGGCGCCACCGATGATCCCGGCGGCGACGCCGGCAGCGACGCCGCGCTGGGCATGGGCCGGCGTTCCCGCGGTCAGGACCAGGGTGGCGGCGGCAGCGACTGCCAGGAGCGATTTCTTCATTGGCTCGACCTTTCACGCACGAAACACGGAACTCTTGCGGCCAAAGTTCCATTCTTCGTCTGAACGATCAATGAACGGCGCATCTGCCAGGTGCGACCAATTGGTAGAAATGGCGGCTTTCAAGCCTGGGAGACGATGATGAACGTCCTGACCAATGCCCTGATCGCCGTTGGGGCCGTCAGCGTCGTCGGCTATGCCCTGATAACCCATTTTCAGAACCGTGGCGCGCGCTCACGCGCCAGAGCAGGCGGTGATGGCGGGGGCGGCGACAGCTATTTGGGTACGACGAACGATGGCTTCTCGCTGGGAAGCTGGTTTTCCAGCGACAGTTCCGGGAGCTCGACCGATAGCAGCAGTTGCTCCACGAGCGATAGCGGCGGGGGCGGAGATTGCGGTGGTGGCGGCGATGGTGGGGGAGGCGGGGGCAGCGACTAGGTTCCGACCCGGCTTCATCTTGATCGAGCGCAACACCCTATTTTAGAGCCGTTCTAGGCTAGTTCCGGGCCAGTTTGGAATAGCTTCAAATACGGGTTTTTCCTTTTGCATCCGGCCGGCCCCTTGAATATCGATATTGGCGCATCACAAGGGCCCGCCGCTTTCCATGATCGTCTGTTCCTGTAACGTGCTGAGCGATGACGACATCCGCGCCGCCGTCGCCGAGTCCGACGACGCCGTGCGTCATGCCAAGCAGATCTATGGTTGCCTCGGCTGCAGCGCCGAATGCGGCCGCTGCGCGCGGACCATCAAGACCATCATCGACGAAGCGCTCGGCCCCTGTGCCAAATCCTGCTGCTCTGGCTGCCCGCACAGCCACACCGTGGCAGCCAATGACGAGACGGCCCAACCCGCTCAGTTCGCCCTCGCGGCCTGCTGAAGACCCTCCAACATCGTCGGCTGAGCTTATCCCTGGCTGCGTCCCCGTAGCTGGTTGCCCTCGTTCCCAAACTGTTTTAGAAGCGTTCTAAATACGGTTTCCGGCCGGATCTGACTGCAATAGCTGGAGTGAATCATGCAGGGCGACGCAAAAGTCATCGATTATCTCAACAAGTCACTGCGTCACGAACTAACTGCGATCAACCAGTACTGGCTGCACTACCGCTTCCTCGACAATTGGGGCCTGCTGGACATGGCCAAGGTCTGGCGCAAGGAGTCCATCGAGGAGATGGAGCACGCCGACAAGCTCACCGCCCGGATTCTGTTCCTCGACGGTTTCCCGAACATGCAGGTGCTCGATCCCCTGCGCATCGGCCAGAACGTCAAGGAGATCATCGAGTGCGATCTCGCCGCCGAGATGAGCGCGCGGGCGCTCTACCAGGAAGCGGCGACCTACTGCCACGGCGTCAAGGACTACGTCACGCGCGACCTGTTCGAGAAGCTGATGAGCGACGAGGAGCACCACATCGACTTCCTCGAAACCCAGCTCGATCTGATCGGCCGCATCGGCCTCGAACTCTACACCCAGAAGCACGTCGGCGGGCTCGAGGGCGATGGGCATTAGTGGCGCGTTAGCGCCGTCCCAAACTCCAGTGTCGTCCCGGCGAAGGCCGGACGACACGGTGATTTAAAGCTGCGTCTTGTACCGCGCTTCCACGACATCCTGGCTCTCCGGCTCGCCCAGGGTGGTCTGGTCGTGGATCACCTCGCTGATGCTCGGCATCACCGAGCGCTGCACCTTCTCAGGCGCCCACAGCTTTGAGCGCATCAGCGCCTTGCCGCAGTGGAAATAGACTTCGCTGACGGCGACGCTCAGCGCTGCGCGCGGCGGCTTGCCGAATTCCACCATCGAGGTGAGCAGATCCGGATCGGACGACAGCGTGCCGCGGCCGCCGACGCGCAGCGTCTCGTCGATCCCGGGCACGAAGAACAACAGGTGCACGAAGCCCGAGCCTTCGACGACGTTCCGAAAACTGTCGATCCGGTTGTTGCCGGAACGGTCGGGCATCAGCAGCTGGTTGGGGCCGGCGACATGGACGAAGCCAATGCTGCCGCCGCGCGGTGAGGCGTCGACGCTGCCGTCGGCGCCCGATGTCGCGAGCACGCAGAACGGCGACATCTCGATGAATTTCTTCGCATGCACATCGATCGCGGGACGCGCTTTCGCGATCACGCGCGGGGTCGGCTTCGGATAGATGGTGGCGAGGTCTTCGGCGCAAAGCTCGGTCACGAAGGTCTCCCTGCTTGGACACCTGAGGATATCATTCCCCGGTCTGATCGCTATCCCCTTTGTGACGCCGCCACGGCCAGTCGATCACGCCGGCGCAACAGCGCCGACCAGATGATGACCGGCTGAAGTGCCAGCCGCGGCCCGCGCCAACGATCGTTTGCAGGAGTGGTCTTCATCAGCCGAACCAGCACGCGCGACGCCGGGGCGTCATCGCGGAACGGGCCTACACTGCGTCTGCCGGCACGAAGCAACTGATGATGATGGCGCCGCGGTGATGGACATACCACACCACGGCCTGTCCAACCGGATTGCCGCGATCGCGGATGATCGCTCGCTCGGGCACCGCCATCCACTCTCCTTCGATCGGCACCCAATAGGTGCCGCCGCGCACGTCGTATTCGGTGCGATGCCCGTCGGAGATATCGCAGCAAGGTACGCCGTTCGGCGCCATCACGCTCTTGAACCAGGCGCGGATGTCGGGCGGGACGTGGTCGTATTGCCCGTTGTCGAATGCGAGCGCGGCGCTAGCAAGCGCGGGCATTGCGGCCAGCAGAGCGAACGGCGCGAGCTTGCGCATGCGATCCTCCTCATCGCGTGTCGATTCGTATCGTTGATGCAATTAAGCCCGAGCCGTCAGCGCATTGCATGCTCAAATAATATGCGACGACGCCGTGCCGCACATGATGCGTTGCGATATGAGGGCACAGCGCGCTGTCTTTACATCGTGCGCTGCGGCGCGGTTTGCAGCAACTGCCGGATCTGCTCGCTGTAGAACTTTGCATTGCCGGTGGTGCCGTGGCCGCGCGTCTCGGTGCTCGCGGGGATCAGGTAAAGGTGCCCGCTCTTGACCCGCTTCATCGCGGCGTCCGTGACGCCGGTCTCGGGAGGGTTGCGCTCGTCATCGGTGGAATTGATCAGCAGCAGCGATGCCTCGATCTGCTCCAGCCTGTCAGCGGCATTGTAATCGTGCGAGGACTCCCACTGATAGATGAAGTCGTTGGCGTCCGCCGTAATCGGTGTCGCAAGCCGCTCGTCGACGATCTTGTCGGCCTTCGCCGCGGTCGGCGCTTGCGACTGATAGGCCAGCGTTCCGCCGATGCTCGCGATGCCGTAGGCGGTGATAGCGTACTTCATCATGCGCGGCTGACTGGCGTAGTTGCCGCCATTGTAGTCGGGATCGTTGCGGATGGTATCGAGCATGATCCGCCGCAGCATCCAGTTGCGCGATGCCATCTCGGTCGGCTGCGAGGCCATCGGGATCAGCGCGTCCATCGCCTTCGGGTATTTCTCGCCCCACAGCCAGGTGTGCATGCCGCCCATCGAATTGCCGATAACGAGCCGCAAATGCTTGACGCCGAGGCCTTCCGTCACGAGGCGATACTGCGCCTCGACCATGTCGGCGTAATCGTATTTCGGAAAGCTCGTCTTCATCCCGTCGGACGGCTTTGACGATTTGCCGTGGCCGATACTGTCGGGAATGATGATGTAGTATTTGGAGGCGTCGAGCGGCTGTCCGGCGCCGAACAGCTCGCCTGCGAAACTCGGCGATAGCATGCTCGCGGCAGAGCCGCCCGATCCGTGCAGCACGAGCACAGGCTGGCCACTCGGCTCTCCTACGGTGGTGTAGTGCAGCCGCAGTTCCGGCATCGTCTCGCCGGTGTGGAATTTGAAATCCTTGGCGATCCAGTCACCCTGCTTGGGCGCCGGATAGTCGGCGGCCATGGCCGGCAGCGATATGAACAGCAGAATGGCTGATAGCGCCGTGCAAGAAGCTTTCATGTTTCTCTCCCATGCGGCTCGTAGCCGACGGCCGCGTTGCGGCGGACCTTAGCAGAAGTTCCGGAAGGATGTAGGATTTCGGCTCCCCCGACCGTCTTAAAGGGAAACGCCGGAGAGACTGCATGTGCCGCAATATCAAGACGCTGTTCAACTTCGAGCCGCCGGCGACGGAGCATGAGATCCACGCCAGCGCGCTCCAGTTCGTGCGAAAACTGTCCGGCTTCAGCAGGCCGTCGCAGGCCAATGAGGCGGCGTTCGATCGTGCGGTGGCGGAGGTGTCGGAGGCTGCGCGACGGCTGCTGACCTCGCTGCATACCCACGCGCCGGCGCGGGATCGCGAGATCGAGGCGGAAAAGGCGAAGGAGCGTTCGCGGCAGCGGTTCGGCTAACCAAAGCTTTTCCGTGATCTGGCTCACGGAAAGAACGGTCTCAGCGCGCGATGATGTTCGCCGGGGTTTTGACAGCCCGGAGCACGACCATGAGCCGCCCCCTTCTTCCGCTGAAAGCAGGTGCCTTCGTCTTTACGGTGCTGTGGACCGCGTGGATGATGTGGTGGAGCGGCTCGTTCTCGAGCGCGAACGTGGTGATCCTGGCCTTGTGCGGCGCCGCGGTCGGCTATCTCTGGTACCGCGCCATGCGCTGGCAGTTCGAGCGCATGGGCATGCTGCCGCGGCGTGAGGATCAGGCGAAGTAGACGGCTGCTAGTCCTTGTGACCGTGCTTCTTCTTTTTCTTCTTTTTCCTGTACTCGTCGCCTTCGACGTCGTCGCCCTCGTCGTCGAAGGACGCATCTTCAGCCTCGTGCACGGCGGCTTCGAGCGCCGCACGCTCGGCGGCCTCCTGCTCGCGCTGGCGGCGACGTTCGTCCCAGGCGTCGAAGAGCTGGTCTAGCCACGGCAGCACCTGCTCGATCGAAGGCAATTGGCCAGCCGGACCGGGCTCGCCGCGCAGGCCTTGAGGACCTGCGGGGCCTTGCGGACCGGAGGCGCCCTGCGGTCCTGCGGCTCCCCGCGAACCGGCTTCGCCTGGCTTGCCCGGCAGACCAGCCTTGCCCTGCGCTCCGGCCTTTCCGGCCGGCCCCGGCTTGCCCTGCGGACCCGGCTTGCCGCGCCCGCCGTCCGGGCCCCGCTTGCCCGGATGACCCTGCGGCCCCGGCCGTCCCGGCTCGCCCTGCCGCCCGCGCGGACCCGGAGGTCCCTGCCGTCCCTGTTCGTCTGCCACGCCACTGCTCCCTCTGCGCAAGCAAGCTACTTAGCGGCGTTTGACGACAGCGGCAATTCCGCCGGCGCGTCGTGCCGGGCTTGATCAACATCAATCCGCCGCGCCGCGCGCCGTGGCACTGCACGACACGGGCACAGCCTCTCGGAGCAGCGGTCAATGAGCGCGGGATGGAAGATCTTCTGGCTGTCTGCCGTCGTCTTCGTTGCCGCCTGCGGGCTGGCACAGCTCCTCGTGCCGGATGTGGTGCCGGTCGGTTATTCCGAGGAGCCGCAGCCATCGTGGGCGGTGCTGACGGCCTTCTTGCTGCGCGCCATCGAGCTGACCGCGGCCTGGGTTGCGATCATCGCGTTGGTGCTTCTCGCCGGAGCAAGACTGCGTCAGATGTTTCGCCGCGCGGCGCCACGCTAATCGTGATGCGCCGGCACGTCGATGCCGGAGGCGACGTAGAGCCTGATCTTGTTGCGCAGCGTCCGCACCGACAGGCCGAGTACGCGGGACGCGCGTGTGCGATTGCCGTCGCAGCGGGCGAGCGTCTGGAGCACGAGCTCGCGCTCGACCTCGCCGACGGTCGCGCCGATCAGCAGCGGAACGATCTGGTTTGGGGCAAGGAATTGCGCGCCCTGCTCGGGCGTCGCGACGTGAACGGTGGTCATCAACATACTCCCCGATCAACGCCCGCTTCCATCATTGGAAGCGGATCGAGAACAAACGACCCCCAAGCCGTAGATCTACGGTGGGAGGGTTTGGTTAATGAAAGATTAATTGCTGAACGCGCGCACCAATTGACCTTGGGAATGCCGCCGCGCCGCCGCGATTGGCACAGGATGCATAGCGCTGCGGACCCATCTCGATCCGCAGAACTGGCGCGTCGGGCTCCCTCACACCGTCCGATATCCGCCATCCACCATCACAATCGTTCCCGTGACGTAAGACGACAGATCGGAAGCGAGGAAGATCGCGGGCCCGACGATATCGTCGGGCTTGCCGGTGCGCGCGAGCGGGGTGTGGTCGACGAAGGCCTGCACCAGCGCCGGATTGGTGGCGCGCACATTGGCGTTGATGTTGGTCTCGATGAAGCCCGGCCCGATCGCGTTAACGCGCACGCCCTCCTTGCCGAGCTCGACCGCGAGCGCCTTGGTGAAGCCGAGCACGCCGTGCTTCGAGGTCGTGTACGCCGCCGAGCTTGGCGTGCGCAGATGCACGAAGGACTGGATCGAGCCGATATTGACGATGCGGCCCTTAGCTGCCCGCAACGGCGTAAGGAACGCCTGCGTCATGTTGAAGACGCCGTTGAGGTTGAGCGAGATGATGTCGTTCCAGTCCTTCGCCACCGTCTCCGGCTCCGCGGTGAAGGCGTTGCGGCGGGTGATGCCGGCGTTGTTGACGAGGATCGAGACCTGCCCGACCTTGTCGGCGACCTGCCTGGCCAGCGCGAAACAATCGTCGCGCCTGGTCACGTCGAGTGCAAAGCTCTCGGCCTTTCCGCCGGCCTTGCGGATCTCCTGGGCCGCTTCCGCGACCGTGTCGGCGTTGACGTCGAGCAGCACCACTTGCGCGCCTTCGCGCGCGTAGCCCGCCGCGATCGCCCGGCCGATGCCGGAACCCGCGCCCGTGACGACAGCGATGTGATTTGCAAGCAACGCCATGACATTCTCCTCCCGGATTCGTTTCGAATTTTCATGAAAGGCTAACTCGAAATTAAGAGGTCGGAAACGGCGGCCTTGGCATACTGATCTTGATTGCTAAACGTTGCGCACATGATGGAACGGCTTGAATCCTGGAAACTGGCGCTCGAGCGCCTGCGGTCGGCGGAAGCGGCCGATTGGAATGAGGCGGGTCGGCTCGTCGTCGAGATCGCGCGGATGAGCACTGACGTCACGCTGCGGCAGGCCGCCGATCAGGCGCTGCCGGTGCTGCGCCAGGCCGCAGACAATGACGATCACGGCGTCACGCTGGCCGCGCAGCGCCGCGTCGGCGTGATCCTCGACGTCGTCCATGGCCTGACCGCGCCACGCTTCGGCCGCCGCAATGGGGCGCCGAAAAAGCTCTCTAGCGAGGACCGCGCCCGCAAGATGCTGGGCCTGCCGCTCGCCGTGCAGCTCACCTGCGACGACATCAACCAGGCCTATCGCCGCGCCGCCAAGGGCAAGCATCCCGACCAGGGCGGCAGTGCGCAAGCCTTCATCGACCTCGCCGCGGCGCGCGACATCCTGATCCATCCCGGCGCGCACAAGGACGTGTGACGGCGCCTCAGCTCTTGTTCAGGCAACTCGGATAGGGCGCGGCTTCGCCCGGCATGATCGGGCAGAGGTCGATCGGGCTCAAGTCGCGCAGGCGGGCCTGCCAGCGTTCGTCGTTGACCGGCGTCTCGTCGCTCTCGGGGCCGCGCTCGGCCCATTGGATGGTGTAATAGTCGGTCGCGCCCTTGAGCGTGATCAGGAGCGCGGTTTCGCTGTGACGCGTCGGGCCGCTGTCGATGCGGCCGCAACCAATCACGGCGACAAAGCCCTCGAACCGGCCAAATTTCGTGGCGCCGAGCGGCTTGACCGCAAAACTGTCGGGGCAGGCCGATTTGAAACCGCCTGCGATCGTGCCGGCGAAGATCACCGGCGAGCTGCCTGGCGTCAATGTCATGCCCTTCTCGCCGGTCACGGTGATCATCTGCGTCCAGCGCTCGGACGTCTCGCCCTTCAGCACGGCTTCGCGGATGTAATGGCCGTCCTTGGTGTTCTCGAACACCGCGACGAAATCAGGCGGCATCGCGAAGCTGACGAGCTGGCTGAAGATCGGCGAGATCACGCGGAACGATTGCGGGTCCTGCGCCTTTGTCGTTGCGACGAGCAGAAGCGATGCGGCCAGAGCCGCTGCTGTCGTGGTCCGTGCGCGCATCGACCTGCTCCACATCCGCGAGGTGAAAAAAACGACCGGGCAAGGATGCTAGCATCGCATCCTTGCCCGGCTCTTTCGTCCGCCGATCGAATTCTTACCAGCTGCAGTGGCCGGCCTTCAATGCATGGTCCTTCAGCCCGAGTGCGTCGAGGAAGGTCGGAACGCTCGCGCTGGCGCGATGGTAGCCGGCCGGCCACGGCGTGGTCGGAATGCTCTCGTCCCAGATCTGGCAGACGCCGCTGTCCTGCCAGCGGATCAGATGATAGCCGGCTTCGGCCGGGCTCATGGCGGCGAAGGCGGCAACGGCAAGACCGGCGGCAGCGCACAGCACGGACATACGACGCATGGATCAACTCCTCAAAATGAAAGATGTGATGCGCCTCCCGACAATGACGGGGAGGGGGACGGGACGCTTTCAAGCCTGCGCCCCGAACAAGATGTGAGTAGTTCCGCATGCTGATGAGGTTCAAAGCGTGCGCGCGGGAAATGCCGGAATTCGCAGCAAAAAAGCGAGGCGCCGGTCATGTCGCAAGAAGAATGGGCCGGCGCAAAAAAGAAGAGGACGGGCTGCTCGCGCAACCCGCCCTCGAATTCGATCGGCCATGGGCCTGATCAGAGCGTGCAGCGGCGCTCCGCACGCAACTTGATCTGGAGGTCGGAGGCGGCCGTGAAGGTCGGGAGCGGCTTGCTGACGACCTTGTAGGTCGAGACGCCCCACTGGAACGGCTTATAGCGGAGGTCCTCGTTCCAGACCTGGCAGATGCCGGTGTTGTCCCAGCGGATCACGTAATAGCCGATCGCCGCCGACGCCGGCGCGGCAAAGACCGAAGTGGCGATGCCGGCAACGGCACAGAGGGCGAGAACGCGACGCATGAAAAATCTCCTGATGGGAACGTGGCCGGAGACTGGTGCGGCAAAATTGCGCAGCTTGCAAGCCGGGCAGCGGCCGATCACGGATATGTCAGGTGCCCGCGCCTATCCCTTCGCCAGCGACGCCACTGCCTCGATCTCGATCAGCATTTTCGGATTGGGCAGCGCCTGCACCACGCAGGTCGTGCGTGCCGGGTAGGGCGGCGGACCGAACGCGCCGGCATAGAGCGCGTTCATCACGGCAACGTCGGCGGCGCGGGTCAGGAGCACATTGACCTTGACGAGGTCGCGCGTCGTGGCGCCGGCCTCGTCCAGCACGCGCTTGATGTTGACGACGACATTGGCGAACTGCGCCTCGAAGCTATCAGGCAGCGCGCCATCGGCGTCGAAGCCGGGAATGCCGGAGACGAACAGGAGGTCGCCGACGCGTACGGCAAAGGACAGCGGCGGCGCCTTGACAAGCGGCGGGGGCGCGAAATGCTGGATCGGCATGGGATCACCTCGGATGAAACGATGATGGAGCCCGGGCGAGCGTAGCGGCATGCGGGGCCTGCTCCAACAAAAAACGCGAAAACAACCCCATGCACAGTACAAATGATTGGCAAAATTTGAATTCGGGAAGACAGAAATATTGTTTGACCTGTCGGGCAAAACACCGGCAGAATGGCGTGGTGGGGATGGTGTGCCGGTGGGCGTGGCCATTTTCCCAGAGGCGCACGCCTGCCTCCCAATCATGTTGCCGCCGCGATCCATCGGATAGATTGCGGCATCTGATTCGAATCCATCCCTGAAAAATAGCCCCCGGAGACGCCCCATGAAGATCGCTTCCACCTTGCGTGCCGCGCTCGTTGCCATCGCCGCTTTGGCCGGCCTCTCGTCCGCGGCGCAGGCCGATGGCGGCACCGTGGTGCTGACGATCTACAAGGCAGGCTGGATCATCGGTGGTTCCGGCGGCTCGGGCATGCTGAACTTCCGCGGCCGTTCCTATTCGCTCTCGACCGGCGGGCTGGATTACGGCCTCGTCTTCGGCGGCTCCAAGACCGTGCTGCGCGGTCGCGTCTCCAACATCAACCGTCCGTCAGACGTTGCCGGCGTCTACGGCGCTGCCGGTGCCGGCCTCGCCGTCGGCCGCGGCGCCCGCGCCATCGTGCTGACCAACCAGAAGGGCGCGGTGCTGGAGCTGTCGGGCTACCAGACCGGCCTGATGGCGAATGCGGATCTGAGCGGGCTTGCGATCACGATGCGGTAGAAGGCAGGTGCCATAGGAGCCGGTGCAGTAGGGTGGGTTAGGCGAAGCCGTAACCCACCTCTTTACTTTCCACGCGGACGGAGAAGCGGTGGGTTACGCCAGCGGACTGCGCTTCGCGCAGCCGCAGGGCTAACCCACCCTACGCGCTCACCATCGCATGAACCCGCTCGCAATGCGCGACGAGGTTTTTCTGCGCATCGACGAACGCCTTCAGCGGCGTCGGGATCGGAAAATAATAGATATTCGCGATGAAGCCGTAGATGCCGGCATCGATGCTGGTTGGCGCTGAACCATCCACAAAGCCGTTCGCGGGCACGATCTCGGCCAGTACCTGCAAGTCAGCAAGCCCTCGCGCATAAGCCTGCACGGGCGTGTAGCGGCCGATGCCCTGGTAGTGATAGCGTTGCGCATTGTAGGCCTTCGCCTTCTCGAACCCGGCCGCGTCGATTTGCGGATGCTGCGCGATGAAGCCGTCGCGAAACGCCGGATAGTAGCGCTCGTCCTTCCAGCGCGAATACGACATCACCCAGTAGAGATCATCCAGCATGCGCGTGACGAGATGATGGGTCCGAAGCTGTGCAGGCGACAGCGCGGCATCGATGGTCAGGCGATACTTCGCGATCGCGTGTGCGATGATCGTCTCGCTGTCGCCGATGGTCTCGCCGTCGTCGACGACATAGGGTAGCTGCCCGCGTGGTGCGGCGGAGGCATCGAACACGTGCTCGTGCACGAAGGGCACGCCGGCGAGCTTCAGGAAAGCGTAGACCTTGAGGCCGTAGCCGTTGTTGTCGGCGACACCGAACAGCTCCGGATACGAATAGAGCGTCAGCATGGTTGCTCCCTTATGCGCATGATTCGGAAAAGTGTGACGCGGTTTTCCGGAAAGATCATGCGCAAAAAAACTATCGGGCCGGCGCCCTGGCCCGCTTGCCGGTGGTGACCGCCTCCGCACGCTTGCCGGAACGGATCATCAGGAACGATCCCGACGTGCCGGGCAGCCGCCAGCGCCCGTCGATCTCGGTCGCTTGCGCATCCATCACACCGTCGTAATGGACCGTGTCGAAGCCGTAGCCCGGTGGCTCGTAGCGCTTGACGAACGACACGACGCTGCCGGCGCGATGGCCCGCGATCGAGGCACTATGGGTTCGCAGCGGGCAGCGCGGGTTCGAGCAGGGCTCGGTCACGTCGCCGATCAGCGCGCCGCCGGTCTCGACCAGCGTCGCGGTGAACGTGACCATTCCCGTGCCGGGCTGAATGTAAGTGCCGTCCCAGACACCGGAGAGATCATCGCTCATGGTGGCGGCCTCGTCGAATGATCCGCGCCGGGTGATGCCCGGCGTTTCCACCCAAAGTCGTATCGCCGTCGTGACGCGCTTGCAATAGTCCGTGCGCGACGTCCATCGCTTCGCTCATCCGGGCTACCGCTCTTGATTGAGTTCGGCTGTTCCATCGCCTGATCGGGCACGCCGAAACCCGACAAAAATGATACCCGTCTGTCGGATTGCCGTCCGCTCGTTCGTTCTTCGAGCGGCCGCCCGCGTCTGGCGCGTCTCGTTCCACATCCCGGGGTATCCGCACATGACATCCATCACGCCGTTCCTCTGGTTCGACAACAACGTTCCCGAAGCCGTCGCCTTCTACAAATCGGTGTTTCCCAACGCCAAAGTCGAGACCGTCAGCGATTTCATGGCGGTGTTCGAGCTGGAAGGGCAGCGCTTCAACGCGCTCAATGGCGGGCCGATGTACCGCTTCAACGAGGCGGTGTCGTTCTTCATCAGCGTGGAGACGCAGGAAGAGGTCGACTATTTCTGGAGCCGCCTCACCGCCGACGGCGGCGCGGAGTCCAAATGCGGCTGGCTCAAGGACAAGTTCGGCCTGTCCTGGCAGGTGATCCCGACCGCACTCGGCCGTTATCTCGGTGACCCCGACCGCACCAAGGCGGGCCGCGTCATGCAGGCCATGATGGGGATGAGGAAGATCGTGATTGCGGAGTTGGACAAGGCGTATGCGGGGTGAGGGGAGCGACGGGCGACCTCGTCAGCCAGTCGACGCCGCGGTGAACACCGCCAGTTGAGCATCGAAAGCACGCTTGAAAGCCGGCCGTGCTTCGCCGCGGGCGACATAGGCGGAAATGTCAGGATATTCGTCCAGCAGGCGCGATGCATTCAACCTTCGCAGCACTGTCACCATCAGGAGATCGCTGGCGCTGAACGCCCCGTCGAGCCAGTCGGCATCGCCGAGGTGACGGGACAATTCGCCGAGCCGAACACGGACGCGATCCTGGAGGACTGGCAGGCGTTCCTCGTACCAGCTCTTGTCGCGCTCAAACAGCATCGCCATCCCCAGATCGACGATCGGCGGCTCCAGCGTGTTGAGCGCGGCAAACATCCACGCAATCGCGCGGCTCCGCGCATTCGCCTTGTCAGGCAGCAGTCCACCATGGCGCTCCGCGAGATGAAGCACGATCGCCCCGGACTCGAACAGGGCCAGATCGCCATCCTCGAAGGTTGGAATCTGCCCGAATGGATGCAGCGCGCGATGCGCCGGCTCCCTCATCGCCGCGAACGACACGAGGCGAACTTCGTAAGGCTGGCCCACCTCCTCGAGCGCCCAGCGAACCCGCATGTCGCGCGCCTGTCCCCTGCCGCGGTCTGGCGAGCTTTCAAAGGCAGTGATGGTGGGAGGCATCAGAGGTCTCCGAGGTGATCGCGGTTTGGATCCAGAGGACGAACGGCCGGCGAGGTTTCCGACAGACTATCTCGGGTTTCCCGTGCGTAGGGTGGGTTAGTCTTACTGCGTCATGGGCGTCGACGACCGTTCGCTGGGGCGGCGGCGCCACAGCACGGACATCGCGGCAAGATTTTGATGAGCGCGCGGATCAATCGGGCGCGCATGGTTGCGATCGAGCTCGGGATGTGGCGTTCAGGCCGCGCGGGCGGAGCCTCTGGGTCGATAATCGTCGCGTAAGCGAGGTACCGGGACTGGCGCGGCGGAACGCGGTCCTGAGGGGGGAATCGTCGCCTGCTCGGCGATCAGGAAGCCGTAGGCTGCGATGCACAGAGTTGCGTGGTGATGGAAGCCGCGCCAGCCGCGTCCTCGTAGTGACCGAGCCCGACCTCTTGCTTGAGCTCCTGATAGTCACGCTCGATGCGCCAACGCAGCTTGGTGAGGTCGACGAGCCGCTCGAAGCTGATGGTCTCCGGCAGCGTGGCGAGCCAGTATTTGGTGGGCTCTGCTTCACCGTCTGGCCATTCGATAAGCAGCCACTCCGGCGATAGCTTCTCGGGAAGCCGTTTGTTGGACCCGACACGGACGCGCACACGCGCAAAGCGCGAGGACAGCCGGTCGGCCGAGCCTTCCCGCCACGTCACCGTGCGCCAGGCCTGTTTCGGCAGCGCAAGCGCCACCTCCTTGGCCGACAACAAATCGGGCTCATCGCGTCGGCCCGTATTGTTCATCGGCTTGTCCATGCGCCGCGGGCTGGCTTCAGGCCGCCACATCAGGGTTTCCGGCAAGATGCCGACCACGTAAGCCACGCCCAATTCCGTCATGCCGGCGCGCAGCCGAGAGTCCCGACCGTAAGCCGAGTCCATCAAGGCGACACCGCGCGGCAAGCCAGCCTCGCAGGCCCAGCGGATTTGCTCTAATGCAATCTCCGGCTTGGTCTTGAACTTGATTTCCTTCGGCACCGCGGCCTTCTTCCGCCGCACACGATCCTTCGTCCAAGCTTCCGGCAGGTACAGCCGATAGGCCACCGGAAGGCTGGCGGCATGATTGGCAATCGAGAGCGACACCGCCACCTGGCAATTGGCCTGCTTGCCGAGTTGACCGCAATATTGGTGGTGTACGCCGACCGAATGCTTGCCTTGCTTGGGGAACGAGGTGTCGTCAATGATCCATGCCTCGATCGGTCCGCTCCTCTCGATCGCCGGCAGCACCATCTCGCGGACCTTGGACAGCACGGCCTCGTCCGACCAGTCTGCGACGCCGACAAAATGAAGCAGCGATTGATGCTGCGCCGACGTCCTCGCTGGAGCCGTACGCGCCGCCATCGGTTCCACGCTCTTGCGTTCTCCAGGCAACATCAAGCCGGTGCAGTAGTCGCGCAGCGGCCTCATCCGCTCCGCGTGACCAATCACGCTTCCAAGCCCCGCTACATATTCTGCAAACCGCGTTTCGCTATCTCCACCCTGATCGAGATTCATCTGGCCCTCCGCGCGCCAAACAGTGAATCTCCTCAAATACTTGATTCTCGGGCCTCAAGGACTGCGGCCGTCTGACGCAGTAAGATTAGCGAAGCGTAACCCACCACTTTGGTCGCCATGGAGGCAGACCTCGGTGGATTGCGCTACGCTAATCCACCCTGCGCCTGCAGTGAGCCGAGGCTGCCAACTCCTCATGGTGAGGAGGCGCGAAGCTCCGTCTCGAACCATGCAGGCCTGCATCTCGCCCGCAGCCATCCTTCGAGACGACCGCTTCGCGGTCTCCTCAGGATGAGGTCTGTGGGTGCTGAACGTCCAACGCAGCAACCCACGCCGCCAGTTCGCGCCAAGGCTCAAGCGTCCAGTGCCCTGATGCAGCCCCCGACGGCGACGGCAACACAAATATCTCCGGCAAGCCCCCATCGCGCTGCTTCCGTCCCAGCGAAATCCCGCTCGACGACTTGCCATAAAACAAGCTCGCAGCCTTCTTGCTCGTGAACGCAATCGTCCCCGGGCGATATTTTTCGATCTTGGCCCTGAACCCCGGCACGTCGATTGATGCAGCCTCGATCTGATGATCCATCCCGGCGCCCGACTTGGAGAGATCGGTGAAGCCGATCCCGAGATCGAGCAGGCTTGCGAACTCGCTCGCCTGATAGCGCCGCGGCGTGATCCCGGCTTCATGGATCGCGCGCCAGAACCGGTTGCCGGGATGGGCGTAGTAGTGCCCGAGTTCAGCCGAGCGCGTGCTGGCGGCGGTGCCGACGAAGACGAGGCGGAGGTTGGGACGGAGCTGGTCGGGGAGGCGGTGGAGAGAGGGTGCGGGCAAATTGTCTATCCGCAGAGTTGTAGCTCGCATGAGCGTGAGCGACATGAATCATCTGGCCCGAACAGCCGCACCAAAGCTCTTGCCTCGTTATCAGTAATCGGTGTTTGCACTTCGCCGAGCAAAGCTTCCAGCTCCCGCAATTCCGGCACAGCGGCAACTCTTGAACTCGGCAACGGACCGATTCGAGCGAGGCGCTCAACGGCTGGCTGCATTATTGCTTTCTCCTCTTGTCTTCCCATCGCCTCGGAAAAGGCTCGTCGATGGGTGCTCAAGGTTACGAAGCGTCCGTTGCAGTTTCAAGTATCGTGCGGGTTCGACCTAAATTCGTAAGCTGCACATCTCGATGGATGCCATCCAAAAATGAAGCCGAGCTCCCGCCCGGCTTCGTTTCTGATGGATGCCCGAGCAAGCCCGGGCACAACGAGTGGAGAGCTCACAACACCCGATTACTCTCCTTCACCTTCTCCGCATCCAGATAAACGCTGCTCCCCATCTCCTTGAACTTCGCGCTCATCTGCTTCATGCCGTCCTCGGCGGTGCCGCTCAAGGACATGCCGATGCTGTTCGGATCATTCAGCGTCGCCGCGTAATCCCGCACGTCCTGGGTGATCTTCATCGAGCAGAACTTTGGTCCGCACATCGAGCAGAAATGCGCGACCTTGTGGGCTTCCTTCGGCAGGGTCTCGTCGTGGAAGTTCTTGGCGGTATCGGGATCGAGGCCGAGGTTGAACTGGTCGCTCCAGCGGAAGTCGAAACGGGCGCGGGAGAGCGCGTCGTCGCGCAGTTGCGCCGCCGGGTGGCCCTTGGCGAGATCGCTGGCGTGCGCGGCGATCTTGTAGGTGATGACGCCGACCTTGACGTCGTTGCGGTCGGGTAGCCCAAGATGCTCCTTCGGCGTGACGTAGCAGAGCATGGCGCAGCCGAACCAGCCGATCATGGCGGCACCTATCCCTGAGGTGATGTGGTCATAGCCCGGCGCGATGTCGGTGGTCAGGGGCCCGAGCGTGTAGAACGGGGCCTCGCCGCATTCCTTGAGCTGCTTGTCCATGTTGATCTTGATCTTGTGCATCGGCACGTGGCCGGGGCCTTCGATCATGACCTGGCAGCCCTTGTCCCACGCAATTTTTGTGAGCTCGCCGAGCGTCTCCAGCTCCGCGAACTGGGCGCGGTCGTTGGCGTCCGCGATCGAGCCCGGGCGCAGGCCGTCGCCGAGCGAGAACGAGACGTCATACTTGCGCATCAGGTCGCAGATCTCGTCGAAATGGGTGTAGAGGAAGCTTTCCTTGTGATGCGCCAGGCACCACTTCGCCATGATCGAGCCGCCGCGCGACACGATGCCGGTGACGCGGTTGGCGGTGAGGTGGATGTATTGCAGGCGCACGCCGGCGTGGATGGTGAAATAGTCGACGCCCTGCTCGCACTGCTCGATCAGCGTGTCCTTGTAGAGCTCCCAGGTCAGCTGCACCGGATCGCCGTTGCACTTCTCCAGCGCCTGATAGATGGGAACGGTGCCGATCGGCACCGGCGCGTTGCGCAGGATCCACTCACGCGTGGTGTGGATGTTGCGCCCCGTCGAGAGGTCCATCACGGTGTCGGCGCCCCAGCGGATCGCCCACAC
The DNA here is from genome assembly GCA_963819355.1 of uncultured Alphaproteobacteria bacterium. GTDB lineage: Bacteria > Pseudomonadota > Alphaproteobacteria > Rhizobiales > Xanthobacteraceae > Bradyrhizobium. Next base: position 357,519 of record CAWFVZ010000013.1, read on the forward strand.
CATCTTCTCGACCTCTTCCTCGACCGACGAGGTCACCGCCGAGTTGCCGATATTGGCGTTGATCTTGGTCAGGAAGTTGCGGCCGATGATCATCGGCTCGAGTTCACTGTGGTTGATGTTTGAGGGAATGATGGCGCGGCCGCGCGCGATCTCGCTGCGCACGAACTCCGGCGTGATGAAGGCGGGGACTTCGGCACCAAAGCTCTCGCCATCGGCAAGGGCTGCTTCCGCGCGCTCGAGCTGCTGCTTGCGGCCGAGGTTTTCGCGCGCGGCGACGTAGATCATCTCCTTGGTGATGATGCCGGCGCGGGCAAATTCGAGCTGCGTGATCTTGTGGCCGTCGAGGCCGCGCAGCGGCTGGTGATAGGCCGAGAAGGCGCGCGCGGCCTTGTCGGTGGAGACGCTGCCATTGTCCTCCGGCTTGATCTGGCGCCCTTCATATTCCTCGACGCCGCCGCGCTCCAGCACCCAGGCCTTGCGGCCGCGCGCGAGACCGGCGTTGACGTCGATGGTGACGGACGGATCGGTGTAGGGGCCGGACGTGTCATAGACCGGCAGGTTCGGCTCGCCGGCGCCTTCGGACAGGATGATCTCGCGCAGCGGCACACGCAGGTCGGGCGCGGCATCGGGCGAGGCGAAGATTTTTCGCGACGACGGCAGCGGGCCGGTGGTGACGGCGGGGACGGTCTTGTCGGGGTTGGAGCGGATGTTCATGGGATCCTCCGTTGTATCTCTCGTTCAGGCGGCTTTGGCGGTTTCGCCAAGCCATTGCCGCACCCGCACGTCCGGGTCGGCATTCTGGGTGACATCGCTGACGACGGCGATGGAATCGGCGCCTGCGGCAAAAATCTCCGCGGCGTGCTCGAACTTGATGCCGCCGATTGCGACCAGCGGGATGTCGCCGATGCGCTTCTTCCATTCCGTGATCTTCGGAATGCCCTGCGGGGCGAAGCGCATCGATTTCAGCGTGGTGAAGAAGATCGGGCCGAGCGCGACGTAATCGGGCTTGGCGGCGAGCGCGGTTTCAAGCTCCGCGTCGTCATGGGTGGAGACGCCGAGCGACAGGCCGGCCTCGCGGATGGCCTTGAGATCCGCATCCGCCAGATCCTCCTGGCCGAGATGCAGGTGTTTTGCACCGGCGACGATCGCGGCGCGCCAATAGTCGTTCACGACAAGCTTGGCTTGCGTGCCCTTCGTGATCGCCAGCGCATCGCTGACGATCAGGAGCGCGTCGGCGTCGTTGAGGTCTTTTGCGCGCAGCTGGATGGTGCCGACGCCGAGCCTGGTCAGGCGTTCGACCCACTTGATGCTGTCGACGACGGGATAAAAGCGATCAGGATACGCGTTGCGATCAGGATACGGCATGCCAGAACGGGGTCCCAACGACAGGGGTTGACGGGGAAGCGAAGTCGCGGGCGTTCATCAGCCCGGCTTCGTAAGCGGTGCGGCCGGCCTCGATGCCGAGGCGGAAGGCCTTGGCCATGGCGACCGGGTCTGCGGCCTTGGCAATGGCGGTGTTGAGCAGCACGGCGTCATAGCCGAGCTCGAGTGCTTCGGCCGCGTGGCTCGGCGCGCCGATGCCGGCATCGACCACCAGCGTGATGTCGGGCAGGCGCTCGCGCAGCAGTTTGAGCGCGTCGCGGTTGGTGATGCCCTTGGCGCTGCCGATTGGAGCTGCCCACGGCATCACCACCTTGCAGCCGGCATCGACCAGGCGGTTCGCGACCGAGAGATCCTCGGTGCAATAGGGGAACACCTCAAAGCCGTCCTTGATCAGGATGGTGGCGGCTTCGACCAGGCCGACGACATCGGGCTGCAGCGTGTCGTTGTCGGCGATCACTTCCAGCTTGATCCAGCTCGTGCCGAACAATTCGCGCGCGAGTTTTGCCGTGGTCACGGCCTCGCGCACGCTGCGGCAACCGGCAGTGTTCGGCAACACGCTGACGTCGAGCTCGCGGATCAGATTCCAGAAGGCGTCACCGGTCTTGCCGCCGGCGGATTCGCGGCGCAGCGACACCGTGACGATGTTCGAGCCCGAGGCGCGGATCGCGCCTTGCATGATCGCGGGCGAGGGATACAGCGCGCTGCCGATCAGGAGGCGAGAGGGGAAGGATTTGCCGTAGAAGGTCACCATGTCGAAGGTGTCTCCTCAATCGATACCGTCGTCCCGGCGAAGGCCGGGACCCATACTGCGTGATCTCGCTTGGGGCACTCTGGTAGAGACCCTTCGCCACAATGAAGGCCTGTGGTTATGGGTCCCGGCCTTCGCCGGGACGACGAGGGGAGAGAGCTTGCCCGCATCAACCTCACCCTCCCTGCCGCGGCGTGATGATCTCGATCTCGTCGCCGGCCTTGAGGTGGGTCTCGGCCCAGCGGCTCTTCGGCACCACGTCGTAGTTGAGTGCGATCGCGAAATGCGTGCCCTCGTAATCGAGCTCGCTGAGCAGCGCGTCCACGCTTGCCGCACGGATCTCGCGTTGCTCGCCGTTCACGATTAAACGCATTGGACGATCACCCGCATTGCATCACCTCGTTGTCGATCTGGCCGCGCTGGACATAGGCGAGCGTCAGCTCGGCGAGTGCCGGCGCGATCAGGAAGCCGTGGCGGTAGAGGCCGTTCACACTGATCTTGCCGCCGCGGATGCCGATGCGCGGCAGATTGTCGGGGTAGGCGGGGCGAAGGCCCGAGCCGAATTCGACGATGCGGGCCTCGCCGAAGGCCGGATGCACGGCATAGGCCGCGCCCAGCAGTTCCAGCGCCGAGCGCACGCTGACGCCGGTGTCTTCCGCCTCGATCGAGGTCGCACCCAGCATGAACAGATTGTCCTCGCGCGGGATCACGTAGAGCGGCCAGCGCGGATGGATCAGCCGCACCGGGCGCGCCAGCTGCACCTCGTCGGTCTCGATCAAAATCATCTCGCCCTTGACGCCGCGAAGCTCCGGCTGCTCGTCGCGCGAGCCAAGGCCGCGGCAGTCGATCACGATGCCGTCGAGATCCTTGGCTGTGACGTCGCTTCCAAACTTGATGGTGCCGCCGGCGGCGCGGATGCGCTCGTGCAGCTGCGGCAGCACGCGGCGCGGCTCGACATGGCCTTCGTTCGGGAAGAACAGCGCGTCGCGGAAGCGGCCTTCCAGCGATGGTTCGAGCTCGGCAAGAGCTGCGGCATCGAGCCGGCGGTGGTCTTCGGTCATCCGCGCAAAACGCTCGAAATCGTTGCGCTCGCGCGGATGGGCCACGACGAGCGAGCCGTTGAACGGCGTGTCCGGCAATTCGCGCCGCCAGATGTCGAGCGAGCGCTCGCCGAGCCGGCTGATGATGGGCTCGGCGACCTCCGCCTCGCAATAAGGCGCGAGCATGCCGCCGGCCCAATGGCTGGTGGCATCGGTCATGGCGGCGTCGCCGCGCTCGTGGAGCGTCACGGAATGGCCGGCCTGCGCGAACAACAGCGCCTGCCAGGCTCCCGCAATGCCTGCACCGATGATGGATACCGGAGAATCCGGTCGTTTGGTCGTCTGCAACATCCCTGTCCCTTCGCCGGCATGACCCGGATCAGGTTCAAAGGGTCACCGCGGTCCTGGGCCTTCTGACCCATTTAGCGGTATCTCAGCTCCTCCTCGGAGCACCCCTCGGAACGGCTCTAATGTAGGCTTGTGGGGGCCTGTGTCAACGCATGTTCCCGGGAACCTGCGCCCGCGCATTGCGGAGGTGCTGGGCGAGCTTTCTGTGCGGCATGGTGCCGAACATCGGCTGCGGATTGCCGTTCGGCTCCAGCCAAGCCCGGGCGTCGGCCTCCTGGCGCTGCCGCTTTGCAACGTAGTAATAGCCGCCAGCGAAATAGCGAATGGCTCGGGCGTGGTCGCCATTGGCGGCGTGATAGGCGCCGGCGAGGTACTTCACCGCATAGGTGAGATTGGTGTCGGGATCGCGCAGGCCCGCGGCATCGCCGGTGTAGCCCAGCCCTCGGGCGGTCGCGAGCTTGATCTGCATCAGCCCGATCGTGCCGCCATGGCCGACGACGCCGGGCTGATAGCGGCTCTCGCGCATGATGACGCGATGCACCAGCGCCTCCGGTACACCGTTGGCGCGCGCATGGGCCGCAACCATCTCGGCATAATCGGCCTCGCCCGCGAATGCGGCCTGCGGCGCCACCAGTCCGGCCGCGAGCAGCGCGGCAATGCGTAAAATTTTCATCAGATATTCCGGGGTCCCTGACTGATCTGCGCCCGGCTGCCCTTAGGACTTCCGAACACGGCGATGATGTGGCCAAACGCCGCCGCTCACGATTTTGCGGTGCCGAGCCATCGTGATAACTCAAAGCTGCCGTAAGGTTCCATCAGGCGGAAGAACCCCGCTCGCGACAGCACCCCTGTCTATTCGCGCGAGACGCGAAAGCGAGTAAGGCGGCCTGCAAATCGGGAGAGGTGCCATGACAAAAGCCAGCATGGTCAAAGCCCACATCGGCGACATCCCCAGACAAAACCCCTGTGCTCAATGCGGCGCGCCGATCGCGCAGCCCGACTGGATCGAGCCGGGCGAGGGGCGCATCTCCTATCTCTGGACTTGCCACGCCTGCGGCTATCGTTTCGAGGCGGTGGCGATCTTTGATGAGATCGTCGTCGAGCACCCGCCGCTCGCGGCCTGAGCGAGTTTACGCCGCCAGCCGCGGCTGCTGCCACACCGGCAACTCCATCCGCACGATCAGCCCGTGCGGCTGGCGGTCGTGCAGCGACAACTCGCCGCCATGGGCGAGCGCGATCGCGCGCGCGATCGACAGGCCGAGCCCGAAGCCGGTGGAGTCGTCCATGGTGCGCGCGTCGTCGCCGCGCACGAACGGCTCCAGCATCTCCTGCTTGCGCGCGTCCGAAATGCCGGGGCCGTCATCCTCGACGTCGATGACGAGCTTTGTGCCGTCGACATCGAGGCGGATCGTGACCTCGGCGCCGAAGCGCACGGCGTTCTCGACCAGGTTGGTGACGCCGCGATGCAGATCGTCGGGACGCGCGGCTGCGGTCGCAGATAGCGGGCCGTCATAGTGCACGGCGTGGCCCATGTCGCCGAACTGGTCGGCGATGAGCTGCAACGTGCTGGCGATGTCGACCAGTGTCACCGCCTCGATCTTGCGGTCGTTGCGCAGCAGCGACAGCACGGATTCCAGCATCGAGCGCATCTGGTCGAGATCGATCAGCATGCGCTTGCGGTTGCCATCGTCCTCGATGAACTCGGCACGCAAGCGCAGCCGCGTGATCGGGGTGCGCAGATCGTGGCTGATCGCCGCCAGCATCCTGGTGCGGTCCGACATCAACCGCGCGATCCGCTCATGCATGCGGTTGAGCGCGCGCGCGACCGAGCGGATCTCCTCCGGGCCACGCTCGGGCAGGGGATCGGCGGCTCCGTCGAGACTGAAATTCTCGGCCGCCCTGGCGAACGACGACAACGGCGCGGCCAGCGCGTAGGCCGCCCACAGGCCGAGCATCGCGACGCTGATCAGCGCGAACAGCAGCGTCATGATCCACGGGCCGCCCCAGAACCGCGGCGGATAGGGCGGCTGCTCGACGCGGCCCGCGATCATGGTGCCATCGGGCAGTTCGACCGCGACGCGGTGCACGCCGTAGTCCGGCGCGAGCGGGAGCACCTTGTACTGATGGCCGAGATGCCGGCGCACGCTGTGCAGGTGCTGGCCCTCGCTGTCCTCGCCGACGGTGGCCGTCCCCGGCGCGACCAGCTCGATCTTCGCCTTCGGAAACGCGCGCGCAATATCGGCAAGGATACGAGGCCGCTCATTGGCGTCGGCGCCGTTGAGCAGCAGCGCGGCGTCCGCCAGCTGATGCGCGCTGTCGGGCGGCGGCTCGGCGCGGTCCGGCCGGCTGATCAGGAAGCTCGCGGTGAGGATCAGATGCAGCGCGACGAGCGAGGCTACCACCAGCGCGGCGATCTGTCCGCCGATGCTCTTGAGGTGGAAGAAACGGAACGGCGTCATGACGGCCGGCCCATTAGTTGCTCAGGGGCGCCGTGACCGCTTCCGTTCTGGGCGTGAACAAATAGCCGCCGGAGCGCACCGTCTTGATGAGGGTCGGATCCTGCGGATTGGGCTCGATCTTGCGGCGGATGCGGCTGACCAGCACGTCGATGGAGCGCTCGAACGAACCGGTGTTGCGGCCTTGCGTGAGGTCGAGCAGGCTGTCGCGCGACAGCACGCGGCCGGGTCGCTCGCAGAACGTCCTGAGCAGGTCGAACTCGGCGCTGGTCACCGCGACGCGGGCGCCTTCCGGATTGCGCAGCTCGCGCAGGCGCAGGTCGATGCGCCAGCCCTCGAAGGCAAGCGTCGGGGCACCCTCGATCGAGCTGGCGGCCTGCGCCGAGGCCTGGCGCCGCAGCACCGCGTTGATGCGGGCGAGCAGCTCGCGCGGGTTGAAGGGCTTTGCCAGATAATCGTCCGCGCCCATCTCCAGGCCGACGATGCGGTCGACGTCCTCGCCGCGCGCCGTCAGCATGATGATCGGCGTCTGCGCCTCCGAGCGCACCTTGCGGCACAGGCTGAGGCCGTCCTCGCCGGGCAGCATGACGTCGAGGATGATGAGGTCGACGCGGTGGTCGGCCATGGCGCGCGACATCTCGCGGCCGTCGCTCACGGCGGTGACGTTGCAGGCGTTGTTGCGCAGGTATTTCGCAATCAACGTCCGGGTTTCGCGGTCGTCCTCGACGACGAGGATGTTGGGAGAGGGAATGGCCATGGGCCTTGTTTGTCCAAGATTCGGGCCAAAAGGCGGAGATTTTTGTTTCAGTTTGTTTCCGAATGTATGTCCGCAACACCCCGCAACGACAAGGTAGTCGTACGGCAAGGTCTCGTTAAGGCCGTTAATCATACCGTTGTGTGGTCAAGCAAGAAACCCCCAAATCCACGGTGCCATCATGACCTCGATCTCGGCGGCCTCCGCCGGTAATTACCAGTCGCCGCTCCAGCGGCTGCAGCAGGAATTGCAATCGGAAGTTTCCGACGGAACGATCTCGTCGTCAGACCAGTCCGCGCTCGCGACCGCCCTGCAAGACATCGACTCGTCGCTCCAGCAGAGCAGGTCCAGCGATCAGTCGAGCGGCAGCAAGCCGTCCAAGGATGGCCTGAAGTCGAAGATCGACGACCTCATCTCCAGCGAGGTCTCGAACGGGACGCTGACGTCCGGCCAGGCCACCGAGCTGAAGGGCGTGTTTCAGTCCGCCTTCGCCAGGGGTCCCGGTGGTCCCGGCGGTCCCGGTGGTGCGGGTGGACCTCCGCCCGGTCCGCCGCCGTCGGACGACAGCTCGTCTTCGGATTCGTCGTCGTCCACGGACTCGACGAGCAGCAGCGCGACCGATAGCAGCGCGGCCAAGATCCTCGAGCAGTTTCTCCAGGCACTCCAGCAGTCGCAGTCCTCGTCATCGAGTTCGTCTTACGGTGCCAATGGCACGACGAGCTCGTCGAGCAGCTCGGATTTCTCCGCGCTTCTGATCGACTACCAGAGCTGACCTGTGCGACGCGGGTTGGCGCGTTCCTCGCCGCGATTGTGCTTCACCCAGGGCGCATGGTCGTCGGCGAGGAACTGTGCATTTCGCACGTTCCTCGACAGGAACTTTCCTCGCAACGCAGCGCCGCAATGGCGCGACGAAATTGCCGCAGCACAGGAACTGCACGCGATCGTGGCTGTTCTCTCCGCATAAGGTTTTTGAAGGAGAGGACAACATGTTGATGAAATCGATCGCCGCTGGTCTTGCCGGCACGGCACTGCTTGCGACCGTTGCGTTTGCACAATCGCCGACCGCCACCACCGACAAGACACCGACCGCGGCCACCACTGCGACGACAACCACCACGACCGCTTCGGGCGAGTGGCGTGCGTCGAAGATGGCAGGCCTGAAGATCTACAATGAAGCCAACGAGAACATCGGTTCGATCAACGATCTGCTGATGGACAAGAGCGGCGCCATCAAGATCGCCGTGATCGGCGTCGGCGGCTTCCTCGGCATGGGCGAGCATCTCGTCGCCGTTCCGTACGAGAAGCTGAAATTCGTCAATGAGGCGGTGGCCTATTCCGGCGCCGGTGCGGCTCCGGGCGCAGCCGGAACCATGACCAAGTCGACCACCACCACGGGTGCTGCGACCGGCACCGAGAAGACTGCGACGACCACGACGGCATCGTCGGGCTCGAAGTGGTATCCGGACCACGCCGTGTTCAATGCCAGCAAGGACGAGCTGAAGAACATGCCCGAGTTCAAGTACTCGGAGTAATGCGGATCGTGTGATGGCCTAAACGGAGCGCGCCCGGTTTTCACCGGGCGCGCTGTCGTGTCTGTTTTTGTCATTGTGAGGAGCGAAGCGACGAAGCAATCCAGGCTGTTACCGCGGAGGGGTTCCGGATTGCTTCGCTTCCCTCGCAATGATGAGCTTCTACTTCACCAGCGGGCAGCCGCCCTTGTCGAGCGGACGGAAGGCTTCGTCGCCAGGCACGGTGGCGATCAGCTTGTAGAGGTCCCACTCGCCCTTGGACTCTTCCGGCTTCTTCACCTCGAACAGATACATGTCGTGGACCATGCGGCCGTCGATGCGGATCTTGCCACCCTTGGCGAAGAAGTCGTTGATCGGCGTAGCACGCATCTGCTCCATCACCTTCGGCGCCTCGTCGGTCTTGATGGCCTCGATCGCCTTGAGATAGTGCATGGTCGCCGAATAGAGCCCGGCCTGGATCATGGTCGGCATATGCCCGACCTTCTCGTTGAAGCGCTTCGAGAAGGCGCGGGTCTCCTCGTTCGTGTCCCAGTAGAACGCGTCGGTGATAATCAGGCCTTGCGTCGCCTTGATGCCGAGCGAATGAACGTCGGTGATCTCCATGAGCAGCGCGATCATCTTCTGGCCGCCTTGCACCAGGCCGAACTCGGCCGCCTGCTTCAGCGCGTTGGTGGTGTCTCCGCCGGCGTTCGCCAGCGCAACCACCTTGGCCTTGGAGGCCTGGGCCTGGAGCAGGAAGGAGGAGAAGTCTGACGAGTTGAGCGGATGGCGGACCTCGCCAAGCACCTTGCCGCCGCTCTCCTTGACGACGTTGGCGGCGTCGCGCTGCAGCGCCATGCCGAAGGCGTAGTCGGCGGTGACGAAGAACCAGGTGTCCTCGCCGCGCTTCACCATCGCCTTGCCGGCGACGTTCGACAGCGCGTAGGTGTCGTAGGTCCAGTGCACCGTGTTGGGCGAGCAGGCGGTGCCGGTGATGTCGGACGAGCCGCCGCCGGAATTGATGTTGATCTTGTTCTTCTCGCGCGTCAGCGCCGAGATCGGCAGCGCCACCGAGGAGGTGGGCACGTCGAAGATCGCGTCGACCTTGTCGTTGTCGTACCAGTTACGGGCGATGTTGACGCCGACGTCCGGCTTGTTCTGGTGGTCGGCGGCGACCACCGCGACAGGCTTGCCGGCAACCTTGGCGCCGTAATCGGCGACCGCCATTTCCACGGCCGCGAGCGAGCCCTTGCCGGTCGCGTCCGCATAGAGGCTCGACATGTCCGTGAGCACGCCGATCTTGACGACGTCGTCGGAAATCTGCGCCTGCGCCGCGTCGCAGGATGCGGCGATGGAGAAGCTGGCTACGACGGCGGCCCACAATTTGTGCATTGTTTTTCTCCCTCAGAGTTGTTGTTCTTGATCTTGTTGCAGGGAGGTTCTAGCCGCAAGCGGGGCTCGCCGCAAAGCCAGGGAGGCGTGCGGGGATTGAGGATAAGTAGGGGCAGTGGTGCTAACCCTCTTCCCTTCTGGGCGAGGGTGCCCGCGCATGGCGAGCGCGGGTGAGGGTTCTATCCGTGCGTGACCCCATGCGATGAAGTCGCGGAGGCAGATCCCGACGACGCCGGTCAGGCGCTGTTGCCCTTGAGCCGTTCGTTGCGTCGGCGCAAGCCTTCCAGGGTGGCGAGCAGGATCACCGATACCGTCGTCAGAATCACAGCCGCCGCCGTGATGGTCGGGCTGATGTTCTCGCGGATGCCGCTGAACATCTCGCGCGGCAGGGTGCGCTGCTCCGGTCCTGCCATGAACAGCACGATCACCACCTCATCGAAGCTGGTCGCAAAGGCGAACAGCGCGCCTGACGCCAGGCCGGGCAGGATCAGCGGCAGGATCACGCGGCGGAAGGCATACAGCGGCGAGGCGCCGAGCGAGGCGGCGGCGCGCGCCAGGTTCGTGTCGAAGCTTTGCAGCGTCGCGCCGACCGTGATCACCACAAAGGGCGTCGCCAGCGCGGTGTGGGCCAGGATCAAGCCGAGGTAACTGCCGGTCAGTCCGATCGGTGCGAAGAAGAAATACAGGCCGACCGCGGTGATGACGCCGGGCACGACGACCGGCGACAGCACGAACGCCAGCACGAGCGGTTTGAGCCGGCTCTTCCACTGGGCGAGCCCCAGCGCGGCCAGCGTGCCGAGAACCATCGACAGCACGGTCGACGCGACGCCGATGATCATGCTGTTCTTCAGCGACATTCATCCAGCGCGGGGAACTGATGAAATCGTCGTACCAGCGCAAGGAGAGGCCCGGTAGCGGATAGGTGAGGTACGAGCCCGAGCTGAAGGACAGCGGCATGATCGCCAGGATCGGCGCCATCAGGAAGATGAACACCAGCGTCGAGATGACGATGGTCGCGGTCCACGCGATGCGCTGGCTGGGCGTGCGGAGGGAAAGATTGTCGCTCAATTCTTCATCCCTCCCGTGACTTGCTGGCCCTGGACCAGCTTGCCGTAGACGAGCGGCCAGCAGCAGAGTGGCGAGCAGCAGCACCGCACCCAGCGCCGAGGCCAGGCCCCAGTTGACCGTTTCGGTCGTGTAGAGCGCGATGAAATAGCTGATCATTTGATCGGCGGCGCCGCCGACGAGGGCTGGCGTGATGTAATAGCCGAGCGCCAGGATGAAGACGAGCAGGCTTCCCGCGCCGATGCCGGGCAGCGTCTGCGGCAGGTAGATCCGCAGGAAGGCGGTGACGGGTGGCGCACCGAGCGAGGCGGCGGCACGCATGTAAGCCGGCGAGATCGCCTTCATGCTGCTGTACAGCGGCAGGATCATGAACGGCAAGCAGAACGTGGGTCATGGCCACATAAACACCGAAGCGGTTGTAGATCAGGCGCAACGGCTCGTCGATGATGCCAAGCCAGTGCAGGCTGTCGTTCACGACGCCTTTGCTCTGCAACAGCACGATCCAGGCGCAGGTGCGGACCAGAAGCGAAGTCCAGAACGGCAGCAAGACGAAGATCATCAGCAGATTCGATCGGCCCGGCGGCAGCGTCGCCAGCAGGTAGGCGACCGGGAAGCCAAGGATCAGGCAGAGCGCCGTGACGCCGAGGCTGATGAGTGAAGGTGCGGGCGAACACGTCGCGGTAGATGGCCTGATCCGGCGCGGCTGCGACGATCGCGCCGTCCACATTCCGCGTCAGGTCGAGCGCCGCCAGCAGGTAGAAGCTGGTCACTGGGCCACTGGCGTCCTTGATCGTCGCTCCAGGTGGCGCGTTCGCGCCAGGCCGCGATTGATCTTGCCCAGCGTCTCCCTGGCCGTGCCGGGCTCCGGCGCCGCCTTCAGATTGCGGGCTGTGCTGGTCAGGATGGTGCGGAAGCCGTTCAGTGCGTAGTTGAGCCGCTTGGCCGCGATGGCGATGGTGCCGGAGGCGCGCGCCGCCAGGATGTCGCTTGCCAGCGCCGCGTAGGCCTTTTCGTCCGGCAGGTCCTTGCCGTCCCAGTCTGGCGAGAGCCGCTACTGTTTGCGGCAGAGCCTGACGCACCTCCCAGTCATCGACCGAACGCCACAGCATGCCGGCGATCGGGACCTGCGAAGGTGAAGAGCAGGAAGACGAGAAGCGGCAGCACCAGCGCCAATGCCCTGACCTGGCGTGTCCGCTCCGCACGCTTCAATCGGCGCTTGAGCGGCACCTCGGTCGACGCATCGGCGCCGGTCAAGAGCGCATTCGTCATTGGTCGAGCCTTTAGTCGAGCCCTGCGGGGCGCGCTATTTCGCGGCCCATTTGTTGAATCGCTCGGTCAGGCGGTCGATGTTCTCGAGCCAGAAGGCAACGTTGATCTCAACCGCGTTCTTGATGTTGTCAGGCGCAGTCGGCAGATCCTTCAGAACGGCGGGCTGCAGCCGGGCGGCTGCGTCCTTGTTCGAAGTGCCATAAGCAATGTTCTCCGACAGCTTGGACTGGTTCTCCGCTTTGCCTGCGAAATCCAGGAATTTGTAGGCTGCGTCCTTGTTCGGGCTGCCCTTCAGGATGACCCAGCTGTCGAGGGTGAAGAGCGCGCCGTCCCACACCATGCCAAAGTTCTTCTTCTCGTTCTTGTTCGCGGTGTCGATGCGGCCATTGTAGACCGAGGTCATCGCCACCTCGCCGGAGGCGAGCAGTTGCGGCGGCTGGGCGCCGGCCTTCCACCAGACGATGTCGCTCTTGATGGTGTCGAGCTTCTTGAACGCGCGCTCGACGCCTTCGTCGGTCGCCAGCACCTTGTAGACGTCCTTCGGCGCGACGCCGTCGGCCATGAGGGCGATCTCCAGCGTGGTCTTCGGGCCCTGACGCAGGCCGCGCTTGCCCGGATATCTTCTTGGTGTCGAAGAAGTCAGCCCAGCCGGCCGGCGCGTCCTTCAGCTTGTCCTTGTCGTAGCCGAGAACGAAATCGTAGAGGATGGCGCCGACGCCGCAGGGATTGACTGACGGCGGGATATAGGCGGCCTCGCCGCCGATTTTGGAATAATCGAGCTTCTCGAACAGGCCTTCCTCGCAGCCGACCGCCAGTTCGTCGCTCTCGACCTGGACGACGTCCCAGGTGGCGGCACCACCCTGCACCTTGGCGCGCAGCACGCCGACGCCGCCGTCCCAGGACTCGTCGTTCATCGGAGCACCAGCTGCCTTCTTGAACGGCTCGAAATAGACCTTCTTCTGCGCATCCTGATACGCGCCGCCCCATGACACGACGGTGAGGTCACGCGCCTGCGCGACCGTGGCCAGCGCGGCGCTGGCGCTCAACGCCGCGGCGAAACCCAGAGCAATCTTGCCAATCTTGCGCTTCAGCATGGTCTTTGTTCCTTCTTCATCTGCGTTGCGTTGAGGTTGATTGCGTGCAGGTTCGCCTGCGTTGGGATCAGACGGGATCGAGGGCGAGGCAGTCCTCGGGGCGGAAGGTGATGAACACGCTTTCGCCATGTCGCAGGCTGTCATGCGCCCCCGGCTGAAGCTTGACCATGAACTCGGCGTTGCCGGCGACATCGAGCACGGCCAGCGCGTGGTCGCCGAGATAGATGGTGTTCTGCACTTTGGCCGCCAGCCGGTTCGGTTCGTCGCTGGAGGTGCCATCCAGGATAATGGCGATCCGCTCTGGCCGCACCGACAAAGAGGTCGATGCGCCTGCGCCTGATACGTTGACCGCACGGGCCATGACGGAGCCGCCGGCCGCCAGCGCGACGCGGCAATGGTCCTTCTCGATCGTCTCCACGGTGCCGGCCAGCACATTGTTCTCGCCGACGAAGTTGGCGACGAAGCTGTTGACCGGATGCTCATACAGCGCGTCGGGCCTGTCGATCTGCTGCACGATGCCGTCGTTGAACACGGCGATGCGGTCCGACATGGTGAGCGCTTCGCTCTGGTCGTGGGTGACGTAGACGACGGTGATGCCCATCGTCTCGTGCAGTTGCTTGATCTCCAGCTGCATCTGTTCGCGCAGGCGCTTGTCCAGGGCGCCCAGGGGCTCGTCCATCAGCACGAGCTGCGGGTTGAAGACCAGCGCGCGGGCCAACGCCACGCGCTGCTGCTGGCCGCCGGACAGTTGCCCGGGCCGCCGCTGCGCCATGGTTTCCATCTTGATCATGCGCAACGCCGCTTTGACGCGCGCTTGCGTTTCCGCCTTGCTGACCTTGCGGACGGACAGCGGAAAGGCGACGTTCTCCTCGATCGTCAGGTGCGGAAACAGGGCATAGTTCTGGAACACCATGCCGATGTCGCGCTTGTGCGGCGGCATGTTCTTGATCGGTCGTTCCGCGAGATAGATCTCGCCATGGGTCGGAACCTCGAAGCCGGCGAGCATCATCAGCGTGGTCGTCTTGCCCGAGCCCGACGGGCCGAGCAGGGTGATGAACTCGCCCTTCCTGATGTCGAGGTCGAGGTTCTTCACCACGAGGTGCTCGCCATCATAGGTCTTCTGAATGCCGGAAAAGCGCACCAGTGCCGGCGCAGGCGTGACCATGCCGGCTTCCATGTTGTCCTCGCGTGTCCCCTACAATGCTGCCAGCAACCTCGTTCGAGGTTGCGAGAAACAGCTTAGCACCCTCCGACGAGAATGCCAGCGGCGCGCGAGGGCAGGCGCGCGAAGATGCGCTACATCCCCGACAGCTTCGTCACGTACACGTTGAGTGTGCCGCCGGCTTCCGCGACCACGCGCAGCGTCTTGGAATCGAAGGCGATGCCGGCGAGCGTCAGGGTGCTGATATTGGCCTCCACCTTGAGGCCGTCCTCGCTCTTCTGGAAGTCGGCGATGACGGCCGCGATCTTCTCGCGCGCGTTCGCGGCGATCGGCTTCAGATCGAGCGTCGCCTTCTGCACCAGCGCCTGCTGCATCTGCGGCACCACGGCGCGGGCCGCTGCGCCCAGCAGGCCAAAGGCCGCCTCGGATTCCACCGCGAGCTGGATGTCGGCCAGCCGCAGCGTCTGCTGGGCCTGGTCGAGCATCGGCCGGCCCCAGATGTGCACGGTCGCCTCGGCGCCGAGCCCAAGCCAGCTCTTCTTTTCCTTGGCGCGCACCAGCAACGAGATCAGAAGCCGCTCGCCGGACGGGACGACGTTGACGCTCTTCACCGTGATCTCGGCCGGACCGGAGCCGTCCTCGGGATAGGTGTGGCCGACCATCTGGGCTGCGATCAGCTTGTTGATCTCGGTGAAGGGCACATCGATGGGAACGCCGATGTTCACGCCGGTGCCGGTCGGCGGCACGATCGAGATCTTGTCGGGGAACGGGCAGTCCGGCTTGGTCTGCGCCGACGTCACGCGCGTCTCGGCCTCGAGGCCGAGCAGCAGCGTCACGTTCTGCGCGTCGACGCGCGGCTGCGCTGCAATCGCGCGGGTCGGCTTCATCTCGAGCCAGAGCGGCGGCAGCGCGGCCGAGGAACCGCTGCCTTGCAGCGGGATCGAGCGGCAGGCCTTGGCCCATTGCACCTTCGCGTTCTCGCGCAGGCTGGGGTCGTTGCGGATGCGCTCCGAGACGACGTTGAGCTGATCGCCGACCGTCTTGTCGATCAGCGGCTTCACCTGCGCCGGCACGTTGACCTTGGCGCCAGCGACCGACAGGTTGGTGTCGCCGAGATTGACCTGCGCGCCGAGATTGGGCTCGAGATGCCAGGCGGCCGCGAGCTTCGGGCGCGAGGTGACGACGACGTTGCCCTTGATCTCGGCGCTGGCATTCAGGTTCTTGATGTTGACCGCGCCGATCCGTTTCGCCGCGTCGCCGCCGAGCACGCTGCCCAGCGCCTCGCCGAGCGCACCGGTGGCCTTCGACGACAGCGACCCCGTCACGTTCAGCTTGCCGGTGATCGGCGTCGACAGCGTCAACAGGTCCTTGTCGCCGGTCGCCGACATCGGTCCGCGGACGGCCGTCCAGCCGATATCGGCGTCCTGCAGGATCTGCGAGATCGGGTTCTCGGCCTTGCCGGCGAAATTGCGCGGTGAGGCTTTCTCGGCCTGGTCCCGGATCGCCGACAGCGCGATCGCCACCGGCGCCACCACGATCGAGCTCTTGGACACCGGCGGCAGCGGCGGCAATTGCGCGACCGGCGGCGCCGAATTGGTCGCGCGCGGCGACAGCCAATCCATCGCCTTCAGGCTGATGAAGAACGACGCCGCGAGCACCGCGACGGCCAGCAGGACAGTCTTCAAATTCAAGGTTAGTCGCATCAATCCCCCAGGCCGCCCCGATGGGGATTTTACAGGGCAGGCAAGGAGGGCGCTAGAGCGCACCGATGGGGTGGAATTGGGGCGAATGGGTCAACGGAAGCGGCCGTGCCGTTACCGTCTGTTCAAGCCGTCATTGCGGGCTAGCTGCGCCGGGGACGGCGGACCGCTCTCACATTGCCGCGATCGCCGCCGCCGCAGAACAAGCGATCGCCGCCATCGGACTCCAACCCCGAGACCATCGTGCCGGCGGGCAAATCGAGCTGCTCCAGCACCTTTCCGGTTTCGGGATCAATCCGTCGCACGTCACTGTCTTCGCCTTCCCAGGTGCCATGCCAGAGCTCGCCGTCGACCCAGGTCACCCCGGTGACGAAGCGCTTGCTTTCGATGGTGCGAAGAACCGTACCCGTGTCCGGATCGATCTGATGGATCTTGCGCTCGCGATACTGACCGACCCAGAGCGAGCCTTCGGCCCAGGCCAATCCGGAATCGCCGCCGCCACCGGGCGCGGGGATGGTGGTGAGCACCTGTCCGGTCGCGGCGTCGATCTTCTGGATGCGATCCTCCGCGATCTGGAACAGATGCCGGCCGTCGAACGCCGTTCCTGCATGTGCGGCGACATCGATCGAGCGCGTGATCTTGCCCGTGGCCGGATCGACCGCATTCAATCTGTCGCCGGATGCGAACCAGACATGGGTGCCGTCATAGGTGACGCCATGCACGGCCTCGACGCCCGGAAAAGGCCCGTACTCCCGGATGATCTCGGCGGCTGATCGTTTCATGGCGTGGTCCCTGTGCGGCGATCCATCATCTTACGTCTTCAGCAGCGGCCCGGGGAGTAACAAGCCTGTCGGGAATCCCGGGACGGGCGGGGTCATCCAGCGGCGCGCCCGGCCGCGTCCGAACGACTGCACCTTGTTCGATCGCGCGAGCTGCTCCAGCGCCCGCTGTATGCTGCGCGGGCTCATGCCGAGCGCCAGCGCGAGCGCCGAGCTCGACCAGGGCTCGCCATCGGAGAGAACGGCGAGCACGGCGGCGTGCTTTTCCTCGACCGGCCGTGCCAGCACGAGAACCTGTCGCGTCCTGCGCGGTGTCAGCGCAAAGCCTTGCTTCGTCGCGCTCACATCGGCGAGAGGCTTGAGCTTCGCGCGGAGCCGCCCGATCTCGACCCGCAGCCGGGCGCGATGCGATTCATCGACGTGCCTGGCCTGAAAAGCCGCGATCATCAGCGCCTCTCGGGACACGTCCGCGGGCCACGCCTGCGCCAGGGGGCGCGCGAGCGCGAACAGCACCGGCCGGGTTCCGAGCGACACGACGATGCCTCCCTTGCGAAGGGTGTGATGGAACGTGTCCACGACGAGCGCTTTGGACGCAGCCAGCGCTTCGACCTGTCCAAGCAACAGCGGATGCTCCTTGCCGCGCCTGATCAGGCGCGCCGTGGGCGTGTCGAGGACGAGGTTCGTGCTTTCGACTTCGGCCGAGAGCGCTGGAATCCCTGCCAACCGCGCCGCGTCGGCCGCGCGGTCGAGCGCCGCGCGCGCATCTTTGGTTCTGAGCCGCCTGATTGCGATGCCCGCGACCACGAGTTCGCGGACCACCTGCGAGGCAGGCGCGAGCGGTGTGGTGCCGACCTCGGCCAGCGTGCGCTCGGCTTCGTCGAGGCGCCCGACCAGGAGAAGACGGCGGGCCTCGATGTGACCCGCATGCGCGGCGTTGGCGAGATCGCCGTGCGCTGCGAGCGTCGCTCGCGCGGCCGCGAGTGTCTTGGGCGGCCAGTTGAGGTCACGAAAGACGAGCGCGATCTCGGCCTCGGCCACCACGCATCGTGCGCGCGCGACCGCTTCTCTCGGACCGAAAGCGCGGGCCGCGCTCCGCAGCAGCGTCTTTGCTTTCGCGAGATCGCCGAGCTGCGCCATCGCGATGCCGCGCAGCGCGAGCGAGGGCGCATCGTTGCGGAGTGCGACTCGGTTCAGGGCGCCGAGCGGATCGCCGGCTTCGAGCGCGCGCGCCGCGGCGGTGATCAGCGATTCCATGAAAATCCCGCCACACTTGTTACTCCCACAGCGCCATCGTCCGGTGCGAGAACTGGCTCACGGCCGACGACGTGCGGCGAGACGCGCTTCGGTCTGCGCCGGTGAGGCGCAGGGCGATCGCCCAAGCAAGAGGTTTGGAGAGCCATGACGACAGCCACTCAATCAGCCAAAAACGGACAGCCCGCCATGCAAACACCGCCAGTGGTGTCGCCGCAGGACTGGGAGGCAGCCCGTCAGCAACTGCTCGTGAAGGAAAAGGCGCATACCCGCGCCCGTGACGCACTCGCCGCTGAACGCCGGCGCATGCCGTGGATGGAAGTGGACAAAACCTACGCATTCGATGTGCCTTCGGGCAAGGCCAGTCTGCTCGATCTGTTCCAGGGCCGGCGCCAGCTCATCCTCTACCGGGCCTTCTTCGAGCCGGGTGTGTTCGGCTGGCCCGACCATGCGTGCCGGGGCTGCTCCATGGTGGCCGACCAGGTCGCCCATGTCTCCCATTTGAACGCCCGTGACACCACGCTGGTCTTCGCCTCGCGGGCACCGCAAGCCGACATCGCCCGGCTGAAGAAGCGGATGGGCTGGGAGATTCCGTGGGTCACCATCACGGACAGTTTTGACGCCGATTTCGGCGTCGGCGAGTGGCACGGCACCAACGTATTCTACCGCGACGGCGACCGAATCTTCCGCACCTATCTGATCAAGAGCCGCGGCGACGAGCAGATGGGCGGTACCTGGAACTATCTCGACATCACCCCGCTCGGCCGCCAGGAGCCCTGGGAGGACTCGCCGACAGGCTATCCGCAGACCCCGACCTACAAATGGTGGAACTGGCACGACAGCTACGAGGCAGGTGCGGCGCCCGACAAGAAATGGGTCGAGGTCTCGGACGCCGGGGAGATAGCGCTCCGCGCGGCGGGCGCGCAGTGACCGAGGCCTTTCCCGCCGGCGCCAGCCGCGATGGCAGGGAGGCCGCATCTCACCTCGCCGGATGGCTGGGTCTTGCGGCCACCCCGACCTTCGCGGTCATGGCCTTGCTGACCGCCGTTCTCGGCGGCGGTCAGGCGGACATGCTCTGCGCCGCCGGACACGGGCTGTCCGTCGGCGGGATGGTGCTGATGTATCTCTTGATGAGCGCGTTTCATTCAGCCGCGTGGCTGAGGCTGATCTCGGGGCGGCGTGGGGTCGGCGGGTAAGTGGCACAAGCGAGAGCGGCCCCGGCATTATCGGGGCTGCGTCGCGCCGCTTTCGTCGAAGAACAAGGCCATCAGGGTCTCATCGTAGTATCGGCCATCGTGCTTCAGCGCCTTCACCTCGCGACCGTATTCGACAAATCCTGCAGCCGCGTAGAGTCGCAACGCGGCGTGGTTCTCGCTGACGACGGCGAGATGAAGCTGCTCGACGCGCTGTGCCGCGTGAGCCGCGACCGCATCGACGAGCAGCCTGCCCGTGCCGGACTTGCGCGCGCCGGGCCGCACATACATGCCCCAGAGCACCGCCTTGTGCGCAGACTTCGCGCCGACCTCGCGGCGGAAGCCGGCGGTCCCCACCAGTTCGTCCGCGATGAACGCGCCGAACACGTCCGATGTCGCGAGGCGCTCCTCGAACCATGCGAGAGGTTGTTCCTGCTCGCGTTCGAACGTGCTGGCAAAAGCTTCGGGATGCGTTGCGAGCGCTTCCAGCCTGATCGCGCGGTAGGGGGGCGCATCAGTAGGCGTGAGCAGCCTGATCATTTGGCCGATGACATCTTATGACTGACCATGTCCAGCAGCGTAACACAAAACGGCCCCGGTCTCGCCGGGGCCGTTCGCATCTTGATCCTGTTCGCGGGCTTACCGCGTCGCGCTGTCCAAATCCGCGCGGCGCTCCGTCATCGGGAGCACGATCACCTTGGTGCCGACGTTGACGCGGGAGTAGAGGTCGGAGACGTCGTCATTGGTGAGGCGGATGCAGCCGGAAGAGACGTGCTTGCCAATGGTGTCGGGGGCGTTGGTGCCATGGATGCGGTAGACGGTGCCGCCGAGATACATGGCGCGGGCGCCGAGCGGGTTGCCGGGGCCGCCGGCCATGTGGCGCGGCAGATAGGGCTGGCGCTGGATCATCTCCGGCGGCGGGGTCCAATCCGGCCACTCGGCCTTCTTGGTCACCGACTGGGTGCCGGACCAGGTGAAGCCGTCGCGGCCGACGCCGATGCCGTAGCGGACGGCCTGGCCGTTACCGAGCACGTAATAGAGATAGGTGTTGGGCGTATCGATGATGATGGTGCCCGGGGCTTCACGTGTTGAGTAGCTGACGGTCTGGCGGCGGAAGCGGGCCGGCGTCTCGACGGCGTCCTGATCCTCGGACGGCGCGGCCTGGTACGGCGTCGCCTGATAAGGCTGAACCGGCGCGGTCATCTGCGGCAGCGGCTGGAAGAAGGGGAAGAGCTGCACGGGCGCGGCTTTGGCCGGGCCGGCGAACGCAATTGCGGAGATCGCCACGGCGCTGACAGCAACGGCGCGCGAATAAATCCTGAACGTGTCCAGATTGAACATTGGTCGCCCCTGTTTACGCGGTGTTTCTTGGTCACCCCGGCACCGTTTCGGTGCTCCGTTGCCTAAGTCACTAACGGTAAAAAGTTTCGGGACATTTGCGCGGAAAACCGAAAACGGTTTCGTCGTGGCAAGGATTGTTTCATGACAGTTTCGTGGCCTGGTCAGGCTGTTAACGAACAAAACCGCGAGCCGACATTTATGTGACGTCACACGCCTGAAATATCCGTGGTTGATGGTCCTAAGCCGAAGAATCATCAAACTCTCGGGATTTCCCCATGCGGGTATTAATCGCGACTGACGCCTGGCATCCGCAGGTCAACGGTGTGGTCCGCACGCTGACCTCGCTGGCGGCCGCCGCCAAGGCCCTCGATGTCGAGGTCGACTTCCTGACGCCGGACGGCTTCCGGTCGTGGCCGCTGCCGACCTATCCGGGTCTGCGGTTTGCGTTGCCGAGCGGAAAAGAGATCGCGCGGCGGATCGAGAAGGCGGCGCCTGAGGCGCTTCACATCGCAACCGAGGGCCCAATCGGATGGGCCGCGCGGGCCTATTGCCGCCGCAACAGGCTCGCCTTCACCACGTCCTATACGACGCGCTTTCCCGAATACGTGTCGGTGCGGACCGGTATCCCGGCAGCCGTCGGTTATGCCGTGCTGCGCCACTTCCACGATGCCGCCGCCATGACCATGGTGGCGACGCCGTCGCTGCGGCAGGAGCTGTCCGGGCGCGGCTTCAAGCGGCTCGGCTTCTGGGGGCGCGGTGTCAACACCGAGCTGTTCCATCCTGATCATCCTGCGACGCTCGACCTGCCGCGCCCGATCTTCATGACGATGGGACGCGTGGCGGTGGAGAAGAATCTCGAGGCATTCCTCGCGCTCGATCTGCCCGGCACCAAGGTCGTCGTCGGCGACGGCCCGCAGAAGGCCGCGCTCGAGAAGAAATATCCGGACGCGGTCTTCCTTGGCGAGAAGAAGGGCGCGGATCTGACGGCGCATCTCGCCGCCGCCGACGTCTTCGTGTTCCCGAGTCTCACCGACACGTTCGGCGTCGTGCAGTTGGAGGCGCTCGCCTGCGGCACGCCGGTTGCGGCGTTTCCGGTGATGGGACCGAAGGACGTCATCGCCGATCATCCGATCGGCGCGATCGACAATGATCTGCGCGCCGCCTGTTTGCGCGCGCTCACCATGTCGCGCGAGACCTGCCGCAACTTCGCGCTGGAGCGCTCCTGGGAGAACAGCGCGCGCCAGTTCGTCGGCAACCTCACTTCACTCCAGCCCAGCCGCATCCTGCGCGCTTCGCCGGTCATGGCGCGGCGGCCGGTGCGCGGTTGATCCATACTTTGACCCACAGCGAGAACCTCATCGATGGCTAAGATCATGAACCTTGACGGCACCCAGCAGCTCGACCTCACCCGCGGTACGGTCGAGCAGGCCTATGATCGCTGGGCGCCGGTCTACGATCTCGTGTTCGGAGGCGTGTTCGCCAAGGGCCGGCAGGCCGCGATCACGGCCACCAACAAGATCGGCGGCCGCGTACTCGAGGTCGGCGTCGGCACCGGCATCTCGCTGCCGCTCTACGCGCCGCATCTGCGCATTTTCGGCACCGACATTTCGGAAGCGATGCTCGACAAGGCGCGCCGTCGCGTCAGCGATGGCAATCTGAAGAACGTCGAGGGCCTCGCGGTGATGGACGCCGAGAAGCTCGAATTCCCCGACAATTCCTTCGACGTGGTGATGGCGCAATACGTCGTCACTGCCGTGCCGAATCCGGAGAAGGCGCTCGACGAATTCGCCCGCGTGCTGCGTCCCGGCGGCGAGCTGATCATCCTCACCCGCGTCAGCGCCGACGCCGGCGTGCGACGCTTCATCGAGCAGAAGCTCCAGCCGGTGGTGCGTCCGCTCGGCTTCCGCACCGCCGAATTCGCCTGGTCGCGCTACGCCAGGTGGCTCGCCGGCGCCAACGGCATCGAGCTCGCCGAGCGCCGCCTGATTCCGCCGCTCGGTCATTTCTCGCTGGTGCGCTTCCGCAAGGTCGACGTCGCCAAGGCGGCTTGAGTCAGGTTGGGTGAGGGCGGCGGCCCGAGCCGTCGCTCACGCGTTTGCGTGCGTCATCGCGTCGCTGCACACCGTCATATGACAAAATGATGATGTCACACGACCTACATCGAATTCCTGTAAATCCTGGACCCGAAAAGCATTTTGGGGGAGAGCATGATCAAGAATTATCTCGAGCAGCTGCGGATCCAGCGCTGGGACGACCATCGCTACTATCACCACAGCCGGATCAATCAGAGCCTGCACTTCGTCAGCGCGCTGAGCTTCCTTTTTGCCTACGTCTGGCTGTTCGTCGATCCCATGATCTCGGCGCTGGTTGGCTGGCTGGTCTCGATGACCTCGCGCCAGGCCGGTCACTTCTTCTTCGAGCCGCATGATTACGACCACATCAACCAGGCGACGCACGAATACAAGGAAGACATCAAGGTCGGCTACAACCTTCAGCGCAAGGTGGTGCTGATGGCGATCTGGGCGCTGTCGCCGCTGGTGCTGTTCGCCGATCCGACGCTGTTCGGCCTGTTCACGCCCTGGGTGAGCGCGGCCGACTTCATGCGTCAGGTGGCCAAGATCTGGCTCGTGATCGGCGGCGGCGGTCTTCTGTTCCGCACCGTGCACCTGTTCTTCATCCGCGACGTCGAGACCGGCCTCGTCTGGATGACCAAGATCCTGACCGACCCCTTCCACGACCTGATGCTCTATCGCAATGCGCCGATGGCGCTGATGCGCGGCGAACTGATGGACCCCGGCCTGCACCTCAACCCCGAGCATACGCTGGGCTTGATCTCCGAGCCCACGCTCGAAGAGCAGCACGCCTGAGCGCGCTGTTCTCACAAAACACTCCGATGTCGATTGGCTACGTCATGCCCGGCCTTGTGCCGGGCATCCACGTCTTGCGGGCTGCCTCAAGCGGCGTCATTCCGGGGCGGTCCGCAGGACCGAACCCGGAATCTCGAAAGTTCGGGTTCGGCTCTTCGAGCCACCCCGGAATGACATTGGTGGTGGAAGCAAGAGCTTCAGCGCCCGAAGCGCTTGGCCAGCATCTCTTTCAGGATCTGCCGCTTGATGGTCTTGTTGGTGAGTGCGCCGTCGTGCCACCAGAAGCCGTCGGCCTTCATCTTCTCGGCGGCGCGGACGAAGCGGTCGGCGACCTCGGCAAAGTCGGCGTCGGTGTAGTTCAGGCTGAAGATCAGCCGTCCGGTACCGACCCAGCTCAGCGACAGGCCTTCGGCGCGCAGGTAATATTGCAGCATCCAGTTGTAGCGGGACGGGGTGGTGTATTTCACCGTCCAGATCGACGAGAAGTTGGCGAACCGCACCGGCAGCCTGGCGTCGGTCATCATCTGGTTGAGCTTCTCGACGCGGCCATTCCAGGTCGCCTCGAGGCCGTCATAGATGGCGCGGAAGTTCGGGCTGGCAAGCCGGCTCAGGAACTCGTCCATCGCCGTCATGACGTAAGGGTGCGAGTTGAAGGTGCCGCGGGCGAAGCAGACGTCGGCGGGGCGGTCGTCGCGGAAGCGGCGCATCAGGTCGCGTCTGCCGCAGACCACGCCGACCGGCAGGCCGCCGGCGAGGCTCTTGCCGTAGGTCACCATGTCGGCGCGGACGCCGAAATAGTCCTGGGCGCCGCCGACGGCGAGACGGAAGCCGACGAAGACCTCGTCAAAGATCAGCACGATGCCGCGCTCGGTGCAGACCTCGCGCAGCCTCTTGAGCCACTCGGTGTAGGCCGCGCGGTCGAAATTGCCGCCGCGGGACGAATCGACCAGCGAGGAATTGCCGGGCGCGTTGGCGTTCGGGTGCAGCCCCTGCAGCGGATTGACCAGCACGCAGGCGATGTCCTTGCGCGTGCGCAGCACATGCAGCGTCTTCTCCGACATCTCGGCGAGGGTGTAGGTCTCGTGCGCGGTGATCGGATTGCCGACGCCGGGCTGCACGTCGCCCCACCAGCCGTGATAGGCGCCGGCGAAGCGGACGAGATGCGTGCGCTTGGTGTGGTAGCGCGCGAGCCGCACCGCCTGCATCACGGCTTCGGTGCCGGACATGTGGAAGGAGACCTCGTCGAGGCCCGAGATCTGGCAAAGCCGCTGCACGTTCTCGATGATGACGGGATGGTAGGGGCCGAGCACCGGTCCGAGCGCATGCGCCCGCTTCTCGGAGCCCTCGATGCACTCCTTGTAGAAGTCGTTTCCGAAGATATTGACGCCGTAGGAGCCGGTGAGGTCGTAGGAGGTATTGCCGTCGACATCTGTGAGGGTGACGCCGCTCGAGGACTCCATGAAGGTCGAGGTGCCCAAATGCTCGCGGACGAGGCGCGAGAACTGGAACGGCACGCGGTAGGTCTCGGTGAAGCTGAGGTCGGAGATTGTCTCGGCCGCTTCCTTCGTCATCGCGCGGCCCTTGGGATAGCGATCTGCGTAGATTTGCGCGAGACGGAAGAACGCGTCCTTGCGCTGCACCACCACGTTCGCCGGCGCGCCGTCGCAGCCGAAGTACTGATCGCCTTCGAACTCGTAGAACGGGAGCAGCCGGGCGACCCGGCGCGACATCTTGGAGTGCCCGGCGAGCGACCGGTGCTTGGCACGGGACAGTGCGATGCGCGCCTTGAGCTTCGGGAGGGCGGCGGCAGCGGACGCTGCGGCGGCCACGGACAAAGAGAGAATCGGGAGTGTCGTTTCCATGACAACAAGCGCTAACCGGACCAGCTGACAGATTCATGACAGTCAAAGCCCTCATCGCCTCTTTCACCCAGCAGGAAGACCTCAACTTCCTGTTGACCAACCGCATCCCCCGCGCGGCGCTGACCCGCTTCATGGGCTGGTTCTCCAAGATCGAGAATCCGCTGGTGCGGGACGGCTCCATCGCGCTGTGGAAGCTGTTCTCCGACCTCGATCTGTCGGAGGCGCGCAAGACCCATTTCAAGAGCCTGCACGACTGCTTCACCCGGCAGCTCAAGCCGGGCCTGCGGCCGTTTGATCCAGATCCTTCGGTAGTCGCCAGTCCCTCGGACGGCATCGTCGGCGCCCATGGCCGGATCGCCGACACCGAGCTGTTCCAGGTCAAGGGTGCGCCCTATTCGCTGCTCGACCTGCTTGGCGACCCGGCCCTGGTCGAGCAGCACCGCAACGGAAGCTTCGTCACGCTGCGGCTGACCTCGAGCATGTATCACCGCTTCCATGCGCCCTATGACGCGCATATCGAGCGCGTCACGCTGATCCATGGCGACGTCTGGAACGTCAACCCGATCGCCTTGAAGAGGGTCGAGCGGCTGTTCTGCAAGAACGAGCGCGCGGTGATCCGCACACATCTCAGCTCCGGCGAAGCCGTAACGCTGGTGCCGGTCGCCGCCATCCTGGTCGCGAGCATCCGTCTGCACTTCCTCGACATGGTGCTGAACGCGCAGACCAGGGGGCCGGTCAACTTCCCCTGCGACGTCAACGTGACCAAGGGCGAGGAGCTCGGTTGGTTCGAGCATGGCTCGACCATCATCATCCTCGCGCCCGGCGATTTTACGTTCTGCGACGGTATCGCCGAGGGCACGCGCGTCCGCGCCGGTCAAGCACTGCTGCGGAAAAAGTAGTCTTCATTCCGCCGTGTCGGCGGCCTATATCATCGCCGGGACGGTTCGACACGGCGAGAATTTTCGATGGCGCGGGCGCCGGTGATGGCGGCGGGTGGTATTGTGCTGCGACGTGGCGAGACGCCGCTGATCGCGATCGTGCGCCAGCGCAAGCGCAACGAATGGGTTTTGCCCAAGGGCAAGCTCGACGACGGCGAGACGCCGAAACAGGCCGCGCATCGCGAGGTGCTGGAGGAGACCGGCCACGAGGTCGCCATCCACGAGTTTTTGGGCACGCTCGTGTACCAGTCGGGAGGGCGCTCAAAAGTCGTGCATTTCTGGCGGATGGAGGCAGAGGGCGGCCCGGTCCGCAAGCTGATGAACGACATCAAGGCCGTCGACTGGCTGACGCTGGACGACGCGCTCGCGCGCCTGTCGCGCGAATATGAGCGCACTTTCCTCACCCAGGTCGGCCCGATCGCGATCGCCGCGGCCGGGCTTATGCCCGCGGCCGCAACTGAGCCGACGCCCACGCTGGCGGCAGACGACATCGATGCCGCCTTGCAGACCCTGACACCCGCCGAAGCTGCCTCCGTCGACGAACTGCGGCATGGCCTGTTGCAAAAGGTGCGGGCCTGGCTGCGCGGCGAGGCGTGAGTTCTCTTCTTCACCTCTCCCCGCAAGAGCGGGGCGAGGGAGCAGACCGCGCACACCAGACTCTACCGTTTCTTCTCTTTCGGAGCGGGCGCGGGCTTGCGCGGCGCGACGGGGCGTTGTGCGGCGGGCAGACGCTGTTGCACGCCTGGTTGCCGCTGCACGCCGCCTTGTTGCGGCTGGACCGCGGGCGGCTGGCCGGGCTGCAATCCGGTTCGCGGCGGCTGTGGCGTCGTCGCCGGTTGCGGCGTGACCGCTCCAGGCTGCTGCGGAGATTGTCCGCTGCGCTGTGGCTGCGTCTGCGGCGTGCCGCCGGGTTGAGTGCCCTGTCCGGTGCGCGGCTGGCCGGCCGGCTGCCCCGGACCCCGCTGCCGGCCCGGTTGCGGCTGACCCTGGCCCGCGCGCGGCGTGCCCGGCTGCGCGCCCTGTCCTTGCCGTTGCGGCGTCTGCGTGCCCGGCTGCTGCTGACCCGGACGGTTGTTCTGACCGGGCTGGCCATTCGGCCGCTGCGGCTGCTGGTTCGGCGCCGTGCTCGGACGCAATTGCTGTTGCTGCGGCGGCTGCGCCGGTCGCGGAATGCGGCTGCTTGCGGCCGGATTGGCGCGGCGGAAGTCGCGCTGCTCGGTGACGATCTGGCGGCCGGTGGTCTGCGCCGCATGCACCTGGCTGACGAAGCCGCGGTCGCGCGCAATCTGCTGCGGCGGGATCGTGATCGGCACCGCGGCAAAGCGCATGCCGCCGGGGCCGCCTGCACCGGGCCGGATCGCAAAACCGCTCGAGGCTTGCGTCAGCGCGCCGAGCCGCGTGCCGCTGGCGCGGTCGTTGACGTCGATATGGCCGACCCGGCCGTCGGCGTCGGGGTAGAGTTTGATGTTGACGTTGTTCGTAGTGTTCGCGGTCGCGTTCTCAGGCACGTCGACGACGCCGGTCGTGCCGCGAATGCCGAGCGTTGCGGTCGGGGTTGCGATCTTCATGTCGCCGGTCTTCGCCACCGCCGCCGCGACGAAGGCGACCGTGCCCTTGCCGATGTCGAAGATCGCCGAATTCTGCTTGCCGCCGTCCTCATAGACGTAATTGTCGATGGTGATCTTGGCGCTGGCGGAGAGATTGAAAGTGGTGGCGTCGTTGAAGGTAATGCCGAGCGCGGAGCTCGAGGAGGTCTGCACGATGTCGTTGAGATAGATGTCGTCGCGAACCTTCAGCGGATACGAGTTCTTGTCGCGGATCACGGTCGCGATTCCCGTCACGGTCGCGACGTTGCCGATCGGCTCGACGGTGGCGGGTTGTGCATCGGCAGCGGGCGTCGGCGAGGTGGCCGGAGTCGCGGAGGGGGCCGGCGACGGTTGTGCTTGCGGCTGCGCCTGCGCGAGTTCGATCGTGCCGGAAAATTCCGCGCGCGCATCGCTGGCGCCGGCCAGCGGCAGCGCCAGCAGCGGCAGTGCAAACACGAAGCGGCGACAAGCCACCATCAAAGCCACGAATGAGGTCCCGGTGAGAACGCGAGGCGAGATCGAGCGATATCAGCCGGAGCCGGCTGAATGGCAGATGAACGTCTGTCGCACGGGACGGGCGAACGTTCAAACGCCACGTCCCGGTGTCAGGGACGTGGCGCCATCACAGGAACAAGAAGGCTTGGCAGCGGCGTCGATGTCAGCTCACGCGCTTCCAGGTCTGGCCGCCGCAGA
Organism: uncultured Alphaproteobacteria bacterium; assembly: GCA_963819355.1. Classification (GTDB taxonomy): domain Bacteria; phylum Pseudomonadota; class Alphaproteobacteria; order Rhizobiales; family Xanthobacteraceae; genus Bradyrhizobium. Next base: position 385,948 of record CAWFVZ010000013.1, read on the forward strand.
ACATGCCGCCGAAGGCGCAGCCCTGCACGCGCATCGCATTCGGACCCTTCATCGCGATCGTCGAGTTGTAGTTGCGGCCGGAGTTGGGATCGTGGATGCGGCCGCTCCACTTGGCGCCATCGGGCTTCATGTTGATCAGGACCCGCTCATTGCTCTTCTCGGCGTAGCCGCAGAGATTGGTGCCGCACTGCTCGACGCGGACATTGCCCTTGCTCTCTTCGGTCGCCCACAGCCCGATCGGCGTGTTCGCGGCCAGCGCAGGCACGGCGGCTACCGGAGCCGGAGCGGGCGCATAAGCGGGAGCCGGTGCAGTCGCGACCGGCGCAGGTTGCGTGGTCGTGTCGACTAACGGTGCCGCGGCAACGGTCGTGGCCGGAGCGGCGGGAGCAACAGCGGGAGCTGCCGGAACAGTCGCCTGCACCGGCGCCTGCTGCACGGGCTGTTGCTGCACTGGAGCCGGCGCGGGCTGTGCCGTCGTCGTGCTCGGCGTCGTGTCGTCATCGTCGTTGGATCCGCCAAGGCCGTTGAGGTTGATGTTGTTCAGCTTGATCGGCTTGTTCGACAGGCCAGGCGCGACGATGGTGACGCAATCGAGCGAGGCGCAGTTGCGCGGCGTCTCGATACGAACGCGCTGGCCTTCGATCTGGAACGAGATCGAATTGCCGGCATGCGCGACGGCGGTCGAAACGAGGAAGAGCGCGGTGGCGATGGTGAGCTTGTTCATGACAACCTCCGAAATTGTGTGGGTCCCGATATGGACTGATGTCGGTCGTGGACCGGATGTGGTTCGACCCTATGCCTGATACGTCCGGCCTTCTGTGATGAACCTCACAACGGCTTCGTGGGTGAGCCAGCGCACATTCGGCCACCGTTCATCTGCGTAACATCGCCGCGACAGAGAGGGAGGCGTCGATGAAGCGGCTTGCGATTTGGCTTGGCACGTTGGTCGCACTGACCGCGATCGCGCCCGCAGCGCAGGCCGGTTCCTACGCCTTCACGATCGGCGGCCACCGGTTCCATGTCGAGGCGCCGCGCAACTGCCGATCCTCGTCTTGCGTTTCGATTTCCACCGATCGCAGCATCCGGCGGTTCGAAGAGGTCGACACGACACCGGCCCCGCCTGCGGCGCCAGCTCCGGTCGTTGCGCCGTCGCCGGTCCATCCTGCAGCGCCCATACGGCCGCCACAGGCGACCGTTGTGGTGGCGCCACCGGCACCACCACCGTCAGCACCCGTGGTGACGGCAACGACACCGCAATCCGTTGTGCTGCCGCCGGCGCAACGGCTCGAACCGCCCAGGATGGAGCCTCCCCGGATTGATCCGCCGCAAACCGCATCGCTCGACGCGCCGCACATTGCCACGCCGGTCGTCGCAGCGAAGCCCGTCACGACCTCAGGGCGCAGCGACGAGGAGCCGACCTATATGCCGCTCGGCGAATGGGAGAGCACGGGCGCCAAAAGCACGGTCCGCATCGAACGCTGCGGTCCCGCACTGTGCGGCTATGCACTGACCGAGGCGTCGGGCAAAGGCGAGAGCGTGCTGGTCAACATGAAGCCGAAGTCGCATGACGTCTGGGCCGGTAACATCTACAGCCGCTCGAGCGGCAACACGTACTACGGAACGATGACGCTGAAGGCATCCGGCAAGCTTCACGTCGAAGCCTGCGCGCTTGGTCGCTTCTGGTGCTCGGGCAACGACTGGACACGCGTCGAGGAGCGGCGGCAACAGCTGATCGCGACGTCGCGGCAATGGGGCGCGCGATCGTAGCAACGCACTTCTCTTGCCCTCCCCCTGAAGCGCGGCGACGACGCGCTGAATGTCGACAGCTGGTTTTGCGACGCGCAGCTTGGCGCGCCGCAAAACAGGGTAGCCGCATCGGCAGAGTACAAGCGCTGCATGCGCACGCGAGGCTGGCGCTTCAGCCATACGCGTCGCGAGCAGGACGACCGCTATCCCGATCCCGACAATCCCGGCATGATGTGCCGCAATTTCAAGATCGGCGGCATCACGGGACCGGACTGCTCGAATTTTTGACGCTGCCCCATGCGCTGCTTCGTTCGGTCGCGCGCGTCTCGCGCGGCCGGCATGGTTAACCAAAGCTGAAATCGAAGCGCTAAAGAGTTTTTAAGCAAATTCACCGAACGTGCGCGCATGACGCGCGGAGTTCGTTTGTATCTCGTCGGCTCCATCGTCCTTGTTTCGCTCGCGGGTTGCGGACGCGGCTTGTTCCAGGCCGAACGCGAACCGTGGCGGGCCGAGGCCGAAGCGGCGTGCCTGAAATCGGGCGCCGTGAAGGAGAGTGCGGACATCGTCCGCATCGAGCCGATCTCCGGCCCTGGCATGTGCGGCGCCGAGTTTCCGCTGAAGGTCGCCGCCATCGGCGAAGGGACGAGCAGCTACGGTTTCGCCGATGAGGAACTGCGGCCGCCCGGCAGCATCGGCAACCAGCCGCGCTGGCCGGTGACGCAGCCGCAATCGAATTACCCGGCGTCCGGCTATCCGCAGCGTTCGAACTATCCCGAGAGCGCGCGTGCGCCAGCCGTCCGGCTATGGCGCGTCCTCCGGGCCGGTGTCGCTCAGCGCGCCCGGCGTAGCGCCGCAGGAAGACGAGATCGATCTGCCGCCTGAGGGCACCGACGCCGCCGGAGCGGCGCGCTACATGAATGCGCCGAGCTATCCGGCGCGGCAGCCCGGTCCGGCGCCGTATTCGCAGGCGCCCGCGCAACAGCCGCTGCCGCGCCTCGGTCCCGCGCAGGGCAATCCCGTCGCCGCTGTCGGTCCTGTCGCGGTGAAGCCGACTGCGACGCTGGCTTGTCCGATCGTCTCCGAGCTCGACCGCTGGTTTGCCGACAGCGTGCAGCCTTCGGCGATGCGCTGGTTCGGCGCCCGCGTGGTCGAGATCAAGCAGATCTCCGCCTATTCCTGCCGCGGCATGAACGGCAACTCGAACGCCCATATCTCGGAGCACGCCTTCGGCAATGCGCTCGACGTCGCCGCCTTCGTGCTTGCCGACGGCCGCCGCATCACCGTGAAGGACGGCTGGCACGGCATGCCGGAAGAGCAGGGTTTCCTGCGCGACGTACAGTCCGGCGCCTGCGCGCATTTCACCACGGTGCTGGCGCCGGGCTCCAACGTCTATCACTACGATCACATCCACGTCGACCTGATGCGCCGCGCCAGCCGCCGCCTGATCTGCCAGCCGGCCGCGGTCTCCGGCGAAGAGGTCGCCGCGCGTGCGCAGCGGCGCAATCCTTACGCCAGCAATCGCGATCCCTACGTGACCGGCGCGCTCGGTGCGCGCAAGAGCAAGCGCGAGAAGGTCAACGAGGAAGACGAGTTCTCGGACGATTAGGCGGACGCGACCCGAAATGCCCGCCGACATTGTCCGCTATCTCACCCACCCGCAGGTGCAAATCGATCCCGGCGTGCCCGTGCCGCAATGGGGCTTGAGCCCGGTTGGACGCGCGCGTACCGAGACTGTGGCGCAAGCGGGCTGGCTTGCGCGCACCACGCAGATCGTCTCCAGCGGCGAGCGCAAGGCGATCGAGACCGCGGAGATCATCGCTGTCGGCCTCGGCACCATGATCGAGATCCGGCAGGCCATGCATGAGAACGATCGCTCGGCGACCGGCTTCCTGAAGCCGACCGAGTTCGAAGCGGTCGCCGATCGGTTTTTCGCAGAGCCGCATCTCAGCGTCCGCGGCTGGGAGCGCGCCATCGACGCGCAGGCGCGCATCGTCTTCGAAACCGAAGGCGTGCTGGCCCGCAACCGGCCGGGCGACATTTTGTTCGTTGGCCACGGTGCCGTCGGCACGCTGCTGTTCTGCCACTATGGCGGCCATCCGATCGATCGCGTCCACGATCAGCCAGCCGGCGGCGGTCATGTCTTCGCGTTCGCGCGAGAGGGGCGGCAGGTCCTGCATGGCTGGCGCAAGATGGAAGAAGCGCTGCTGGGCTAGAACATCATCTTGAGGTCGGCTTCGACGGCGTCGGAGCTAACCCCATGCATAGCTGCACCTCGCCCGGCACGTTGTAGGTCCGCATGATGTGGCGGCTGTCGCGCAAACCAGACGCCTCGCGTTGCACGACGAACATCCAGAGCGCCTGACCGGCTTCCATCACCAGCTTGCGCCTGGCCGGCTGCATCGCGGCCGGCGTCTGCGAGATTGCGTGGGCAGCGTCGAACTCGCGCAATTGCGCCAGCGCCTGCTCGAGCGCGCGGCCCATTCGTCCAAGCGCAGAGGCCTGTTCCTGGACGATCTCATAATGGAGGACATCGACCGGCGCGCGAAGATCACGAGACATGGCACTCAATATAATGCCGCACGATCCGCATGCGCAACGCGTGGCCGGCTTCCGCTCACTTCGCCTTGTACGCGGCCAGAAACATCCGTGTCGCGCTGTCGATCACTTCGGTCATGCGCTCTTCCGAAGGCGGCGGCGCGGCCTGGAAGACGAAAGGCAGGAACAGCGAAGCCTTGCACAGTTCCATGAACTGCGAGGCGGCGAGGTCGCAATCGTCGATCGCGAGATCACCGGGCGCGACATGGGCTTTGAGGTATTCGGACAGCCGGTTGATGGTCTTGTCCAGCACGCGCAGATAATAGCGGCGGCCGACATCGGGCATGCGCTCGGCGATCGCCATCACGGTGCGGATCGCCGATCCGCCGCCGGGCCGGCAGAGCAAATGGATGTAGGCCCGGCCGAAATCGTTCAGCGTCGTCTCGGCGTCGCGTGCGGGGTCAAAATTGAACACGACTTGGCCGTGCTGGAGCGCCTCCTCCTCGAGGATGGCTTCGAACAGCGCGGACTTGTCGGCAAAGTAGACGTAGAGCGTGCCCTTGGAGACGGCGGCTGCGCGCGCGATCTCGCCCATGCTGGCCCCGTCAAAACCAAAGTCCATGAACACCTTACGGGCGCCGGCCAGGATCTGGCGGCGCTTGGAACTGTCCTCGTCGGGGAGGGCGTGCAGATGTTCGCGGTCGGCTGCAACCATTGGTTTAGGGTCTCGACAGGTTTTGGGGCGGCGCTTGGATCATGAAACTTAAATAAAGGATTCGGGCCAGTAGGGTCCCGCCGGGAATATTAAGTATATTGACCGAACCGTTCGGTCAATGATATTTGGGATGGGCGAGCGGGAAAGCGGCCGTGCGACGGCCCGTCTCGGATCGCGTTTTTATTGGGGAGGCCTTTATGGCCACATCGAGAGACCAGGCTGCGCGCGCCGTTCGCCAGGAAGCGGTGGAGGCGACGGCGAACGGTGAAGCTGCGACCGGGTCCGCAGCGCTCGCCGGGCAGTTGCGCTCTCATGTGGGCGAAGAGACCAAGCGCCGCACCAGCGAGGCGCCGGAGAAGCCCGTGACCGACCAGCCGGCCCCGACTGCACCCGCCGCTGCCGCGCCGAAGTCCGGCAAGCGCAAATTCGTCATGATGGGCATCGGCCTCGTGCTGGCGCTCGCGGCTGCAGGCTATACCGGCTACTACACGCTGGTCGGCCGCTTCTATGTCGCTACCGACGACGCCTATGTCCGCGCCAACAACACCATGCTGGGCGCGCGCGTGGCCGGCCATATCTCCTCGATCCTCGCCAGGGACAACGCGCTGGTGCATGCCGGCGACACCGTCCTGCGCATCGACGACGGCGACTACAAGATTGCCGTCGACGCCGCCGCGACCCGGATCGCGACCCAGCAGGCCACCATCGATCGCATCGGCCGCCAGATCGCGGCGCTCGACAGCCAGGTCGCGCAGGCCAAGGCGCAGCTCGTCTCCGCCGAGGCGGGCCTCAAGCGCGCCGATCTCGACTATGAGCGCCAGCAGGCGCTGAGCAACAAGGGCTTTGCCTCGCGCGCCACGTTCGAGACCTCGGAAGCAGGCCGCGACCAGGGCGCCGCCGCGGTCAAGGCCGCGCAGGCCGCCTATGACGTGGCCGTCAGCAATGTCGATGTCGCCAAGGCGCAGCAGGCCGAAGCCCAGGCGCAGCTCGCCGAGCTGAAGACCACGCTCGCCAAGGCCGAGCGCGACCTCTCCTTCACCGCGGTGCGCGCACCGGTCGACGGCATCTTCTCCAACCGTCTCGTCAGCGCCGGTGACTTCGTCGCCGTCGGCCAGCGCCTCGGCAATGTCGTGCCGCTCGACGACGTCTATATCGACGCCAACTTCAAGGAAACCCAGCTCAAGCGCATCCGTCCCGGCCAGCCGGTGACGATCAAGGTCGATGCCTACGGCATGCGCAAGTTTTCAGGCGTCGTCGACAGCATCGCGGCGGGTTCGGGCTCGGTGTTCACGCTGCTGCCGCCTGACAACGCCACCGGCAACTTCACCAAGATCGTGCAGCGCGTGCCGGTCCGCATTCGCGTGCCGAAGTCGGTTGCGAGGCAGAACCTGCTCCGCGCCGGCATGTCGGTCTACGCGAGCGTCGACACCAACAAGGGGGCGGCCGACGCCGACAGCGAGATCGATCTCGACGATCCCACCATGATCCATCCGCAGTAAGCGCGCCTCCTAGCGCTGCGAGGTCAGACCATGGCGAACGCCACGACTGCTTCACCTGCGATGATGGCGGCCGCCGCTTCGGAGCGCATTGCGCCGAAGCGGCTGATCGCCTTCATCATCATGGTGTTCGGGATGTTCATGTCGATCCTGGACATCCAGATCGTCTCGGCGTCGCTCAGCGAGATCCAGGCCGGCCTGTCGGCGAGCTCCAGCGAGGTATCCTGGGTTCAGACCGCCTATCTGATCGCCGAGGTGATCGCGATTCCGCTGTCGGGGTTTTTGTCGCGCGCCTTCGGCACGCGGCTGCTGTTCGCCATCTCGGCCGCGGGCTTCACGGTCTCGAGCCTGCTCTGCGGCTTTGCCACGACCATCGAGGAGATGATCCTCTGGCGCGCGCTTCAGGGCTTTCTCGGCGCCGGCATGATCCCGACGGTGTTCGCCTCGGCCTACACCGTGTTCCCGCGTTCGAAATTCCACATCGTCGGCCCCATCATCGGGCTTGTTGCGACCTTGGCTCCCACGATCGGGCCAACGGTCGGCGGCTTCATCACCGACCTGATGTCGTGGAACTGGCTGTTCTTCATCAACGTGGTGCCCGGCATCGGCATCACCATCGGCGTGTGGGCGCTGGTCGATTTCGACGAGCCGCATTTCGAGCTGCTCGACCGCTTCGACTGGTGGGGCCTCATCTTCATGGCCGGCTTCCTCGGCACGCTGGAATATGTGCTGGAGGAAGGCCCGCAATATGAATGGCTGCAGGACACCTCAGTGGCGATCTGCGCCTGGATCTGCGTCGTCTCGGCGATCGCCTTCTTCGTGCGTGTCTTCACGGCGGCCGAGCCGATCGTCAACTTACGCACCTTCACCAACCGCAATTTCGCCGTCGGCAGCACGCTGCAATTCTGCATCGGCATCGGCCTCTACGGCCTGACCTATATCTATCCGCGCTATCTCGCCGAGGTGCGCGGCTACAGCGCGCTGATGATCGGCGAGACCATGTTCGTCTCGGGCATCACCATGTTCCTGGTGGCGCCGCTGGTCGGCCGGCTGATGGCGAGCCTCGACATGCGCTACATGATCGCGTTCGGCCTGATCGTGTTCGCGCTCGGCTCCTACGAGATGACCTGGATCACGCGCGACTATGATTTCTACGAGCTGCTCGTGCCGCAGATCCTGCGCGGCATCGGCATGATGTTCGCGATGGTGCCGACCAACAACATCGCGCTCGGTACGCTGCCGCCGGAGCGGGTGAAGAATGCCTCGGGCCTGTTCAACCTGATGCGCAATCTCGGCGGCGCGGTCGGGCTTGCGGTCATCAACACCGTGCTCAACTACCGCACCGACCTGCACATCACCCGCCTTCAGGAGCGCGTGCATTGGGGCAACGCCACCGCGACCGAGACCCTGACCCTGCTCCAGCAGAAGTTCCAGGGGCTCGGCGACTCCACGCTGATGGCGATGAAGCAGCTCAGCCAGATCGTGCATCGCCAGGCCGTGGTGATGAGTTTTGGCGATGCGTTCTTCATTCTGACCTTGTTCTATCTGAGCCTCAGCGTCCTGGTCACGCTGCTGAACAGGCCGGCCTCGCCGTTTGGCGGCGGTGGCGACGCGCACTGACGCAACACGCTTGGTGTCGTCGCCCGGCTTGACCGGGCGCCTCGCACCGAAATGCAACACTCGTGCGTGATCTCGCGCGGGGCCCGTTGCAAATCGCAAATTGCACATCTATAAAGTGCACCTCAATCGAACCGGGGAGAGATTTGCATGATTTCGTCGCATTCGCAGATCGCGCGCCCGCGCTCGATGATGGTCTGGCTCGGTACGTATTCGGCCTGTTAGAGGCCACTTCCGCCAGCTTCGATTGGGCCAAGGTTTAGACCAAGCGTCCCAATCGCTCCGCTTCCCAAGTCAAAGTCAGTTTCAAGTGACGCCGTCTCGGCCCTCGCAGCCGGTCTGCGTCCATCGATGGAGCCGGCCCGCGCCAAAGCGGCCGGATGACGCCATGACCGCTCTGTCAAAAAAGCCCGCGGCAATACGCGTGGTGCTGCCCTTCGTGTTCCGGCATTGGCTCAAGCAGCCGGGGCGTACGCTCGCCATCGCCGGCGGCTTGCTGGGGGCGACCGTCGCCGATTTGTTCATGCCGGTGTTTTCGGGACATCTGGTCGACGCGTTGACGCGCGGCCCGTCCGATAACGACGCGCGCCACGCCGCACTGGTGGCGTTGGGCGGCATCGTGGCGCTGGGCGCGACCTCGATGGTGCTGCGATTGACCGGCCTTCAGCTGATCGTGCCGTTCACGCTGAAGATCATGTCCGGCGTGGCGCAGGATGCTTTCGTGCGCGTGCAGCGCTTCTCGACCGACTGGCACGCCAACTCATTCGCGGGCTCGACCGTGCGCAAGATCACGCGCGGCATGTGGGCGCTCGACCTGTTGAACGACACCATCCTGCTGGCGCTCGCGCCTTCGCTGTTCGTGCTGATCGGCTCGATGATCCTGCTCGGTGTGCACTGGGTCTCGCTCGGCGCGGTGATCGCGCTCGGCGCGGCTGCCTATGTCACCATGACGGTGCTGTTCTCGACACGCTACATCGCGCCAGCCGCGCGTGTCTCCAACGCCTGGGACACCAAGGTCGGCGGCACGCTGGCGGATGCGCTGACATGCAATGCGGTGGTAAAATCCTTCGGCGCGGAAGCGCGTGAGGATGCGCGGCTCGCCCGCGTCATCAACCGCTGGCGCGTGCGAGTGCGGCGGACCTGGTTCCGCTACAACTACACGGCCATGTCGCAGCTCTCGCTGCTGCTATGCCTGCGGGGGTCCGTGATCGGCGGTTCGGTGCTGTTGTGGATGTCCGGGCATGCTTCGCCCGGCGACGTCACCTATGTGCTGACCAGCTACTACGTCATCCACGCCTATTTGCGTGACGTCGGCACGCACATCAACAACCTCCAGCGTTCGGTCAACGACATGGAGGAGCTGGTGGCGATCCATGACGAGCCGATCGGGATCGCGGATGCGGTTGATGCGCGGCCGATCGCGATTGCCGGCGGCGAGATCGTGTTTGACGACGTCACCTTCCACTATGGCGGCCATCGCGCGCCGCTCTACGACGGGCTGTCGGTCAGGATCCGCGCCGGCGAGCGGGTCGGCCTCGTCGGCCGCTCCGGCTCCGGCAAGACGACCTTCGTCAAGCTGGTGCAGCGGCTCTACGACGTCACGGACGGTCGTGTGCTGATCGACGGGCAGGATATCGCGCTGGCAACGCAGCAATCGCTGCGCAGCCAGATCGCGATCGTGCAGCAGGATCCGATCCTGTTCCACCGCTCGCTTGCCGAGAACATTGCCTATGGCCGGCCCGGCGCCAGCCTGGAGGCGATCGAGCAGGCGGCCCGGCTGGCCAATGCGCACGATTTCATCCTGCGCCTGCCGAAGGGCTACGGCACGCTCGTCGGCGAGCGCGGCGTCAAGCTGTCGGGCGGCGAGCGGCAGCGCGTGGCGCTGGCGCGCGCCTTCCTGGCCGATGCGCCGGTGCTGATCCTGGACGAGGCGACGTCGAGCCTCGATTCGGAATTCGGAGGCGCTGATCCAGCAGGCGATGGAGCGGCTGATGAAGGGGCGCACCTCGATCGTGATCGCGCACCGGCTGTCCACGGTGCGCAGCCTCGATCGGATTTTGGTGTTCGACCGCGGCGAGATCGTCGAGCAGGGCACCCATGCCGTGCTCGCGGGCAAGCCCGGCGGCATCTATCGCAGCCTGTTCGAGCGCCAGGTGGTGGAGCTCGGGCATATCGCAGCAGCGGAATGAGGCGCGCGGCGGCAGGGCGAAAGCCCCGCCGTCACGTCGTCAAGGGGGGAATGAGATGAAGGACCTGACGCGCGGCTCCATCGTGAGCCACATCCTGAGCATGGCGCCACCGATCGTGGTCGGCATGATCACGATCATGATCTGCCAGCTGGTTGACCTCTATTTCGTCTCGGGGCTCGGCGAGGCGGCTGTTGCCGGCGTCGCGGCGGCCGGTAACGCCGGCTTCCTCGTCAACGCGCTGATGCAGATGCTCGGCGTCGGCACGGTTGCGCTGGTCGCGCATGCCGTGGGCCGCAAGGATCGGGATGACGCCAATCTGGTCTTCAACCAGTCGGTCGTTCTGTCGGTGCTGTTCGGTCTGCTGACGCTGCTCGCCGGCTTCGCGCTGGCGCGCCCCTATATGCGCGCGATTGCCGCCGACGAGGCCACCGTCGAGGCCGGCACCACCTATTTTCTCTGGTTCATGCCGGCGCTGGCGCTGCAATTCGTCACGCAGGTCATGGCGGCCGCGCTGCGGGCCACCGGCATCGTGCGACCTAGCATGCTGGTGCAGGTGCTCGCCGTGGTCATCAACATCGCGCTGGCGCCGGTCCTGATCACGGGCTGGGGCACCGGACATGCGCTCGGTGTCGCTGGCGCGGGCCTCGCAAGCACGATCGCCGTCTGCATCGGCGTGCTGATGCTGCTGTTCTATTTCCGCAGACTGGAGCGCTACGTCGCCTTCCATCCGGCGCAATGGCGTCCGCAGCTGCGGCAATGGAGAAGGATCCTCAATGTCGGCCTGCCCGCGGGCGGCGAGTTCGCGATGATCTTCATCTTCATGGCCGCGATCTATTATGTGCTGCGCGATCTTGGCCCGGCGGCCCAGGCGGGATTCGGCATCGGCACGCGCGTCGTGGGCTTGATCCAGATGCCGGCGCTCGCCGTTGCCCTCGCCGCAGGGCCTATCGCCGGGCAGAATTTCGGTGCGGGCAATCGTGAGCGGGTACGGGAGACCTTCGTCAAGGCGGCGCTGATCGCGACCGTCGTGATGATCGCGCTCACGATTTTCGTGCAGCTTTGGCCTGGATTGTTGCTTGCCGGCTTCTCGAATGATCCGGAGACGATGAGAGTCGCGTTGCTGTTTCTGAAGATGATCTCGCTGAACATGGTGGCGCAGGGGCTGATCTTCACCTGCTCCAGCATGTTCCAGGGGCTCGGCAACACCAAGCCGGTGTTGTGGAGCTCGGCGACGCGGGTCCTCACCTATTCCTTGCCGGCGATCTGGCTCTCGACGCGGCCGGGCTTTCGGATCGAGTACGTCTGGTATCTGTCGAATGCGGCGACAACGCTCCAGGCGATCCAGAGCCTGTGGCTGTTGCGCCGCGAGTTCAGGAAGCGCCTGGTGTCGCCGAAGCAGAAAGCTGCGGAACCGGCGAGCCCCGAGCCCGTCGTGCCGCTCGCACGCGAGCCCGCGTAACGACAGCATGTTTCATCCCTGCAGCTCCGGCTCATTTGCCGGGCTGTCAGGCAGCTAGAGCGTACCGAGACTGTTCCAGACGAGCGTTGCGCCCGACAGGAACAACAGGCCTAGCACGACATCCTCGAAATGCCTGTCGCTGAGCGCGTGATAGACGCGTGCGCCGGCCCATGCGCCGATCAGCGTGCCCGGAAAGGCGACCAGCGCGAGCCAGACCACCTTGAACGCGACCTGGCCTGAGGCCGTCTGCAACACCAGTGCTGTGGCCAGCACGGTGAAATTGAAGAGCTGGAAGATGCCGCGCCGCTCGTGCTTGTTCCAGCCGCGGATGTTGGCCCACAGGATCGGCAGCGGCCCCGACAATCCGGCGAGGCCGCCCAGAATGCCGCCGGCAAAGCCGATCGCGCCGTCGGCGACGCGGCCGCCGAACGTGATGGCGAGTGGCTTCTTGTTGAGATAGAGCGCGCTCGAGAAGATCAGTAGCAGCACGCCGACGCTCAGCTTGAACACTTTTGGATCGGCGGAGGCGACCAGCATGGTCCCGAGCGGCACGCCGATCAGCCCGCCGATCAGGAACGGCCACACCAGCGAGAGGTCAAAGCTCTTCCACATCGACGGCAACGTCGAGGTCTGCGCGATCACCGAGCAGATCAGCACCAGGGGCACCGCGAGCGAGGGCGGCAGCACGTAGAGCCAGATGCCGAGCGCCATCAGCGCGGTGCCGAATTCGGCGAGCCCCGAGACGAAGCCGCCGGCCAGCGCGCCGAACAGGAGCAGCGCGTAAGTAAGCGTTTCCACCGATGAATCCCCGTCGTTATCGGCGATCCCGAAACGGTGATCGTCCTGTGGCGCATAGCACAGATGCGGCTCGGACGGTCAATTTCAAAACCGCACGCAAGCGTGATTCCCAGGGGTCGAAAAGGGCGGGCCTTCCCGGAAGACGCGCCTACATCACGCTCGTTCAGCAATTTGGCGGACCTGCCGCAGGCCATCTAGCGCTTGGATCGGGCCGTCCGCCGGTTAGATGATGGAGCACGATCATGACCCGCACGAGCATTGCGATTGCAGCCGCGTTGTTGTCGGCGACCGCCTTGATGCCGACATTGGCGCAGGCGCAGTTTTCCGAGCCCGCCGCGTATCAGGCGGCCCATCCAGACCGCGACGTGTTGAACGGCGGCCAGCTCACACCTGCGGCGCGGGCGGCCCGCGGCGAGACGGTGGCACCGAGCGAGGCCTATGCGGCCTATCCGTCAGGCGTAACGCCCGTCGTTCGTTCCCGCCATCGCCGCCAGCATCGGTAATGCTAGACGATCTGCCTCGTGTCGGCGGGCTTGTGCAGCGCGCCAACGAGGATGCGTAGCGCCTCGGTCAACTCCGATCTGTTGCGTGCCGCGCCGAGTGAGACGCGCGCGGCGTGCGGCGGCGTTCCGTCGACCGCGAAGGCGTCGCTGGCAACGATTGCGAGCCCGTTGCGCAGCAGATGCGCCGCGAGGTCCAGTCGCCCCTCCGGCAAATGCAGCCACAAATGATGGGCGGCAGGTTTGGCCTGAAACTGAACACCTTTGAGTGCGCGCTGCGCCAGCTGCTGGCGGCCGACGGCCTCGTTGCGGATCGCGGTGATGATGCGGTCGGCGACGCCGCTCTCGAGCCAGTGCGTCACCAGCGCGACCATCAGCGGCGCCGGCATCTGCACGGTGGCCTGCAATGAGCTCCGCATCGCCTGTTGGGTGGCGCTGTCCGGCGTCAACAAATAGGCCACCCGCAGCGCAGGTGCGATGCATTTTGACAGCGTGGTCGCCAGATATGTCCGCTCCGGGATGAGGTTGGCGATCGGGGAAGCCGAGCGGTCGAGCAGCCCGTAGGCGTCGTCCTCGATCAGAAACGTGCCAGAGTCGCGGATGATCTTGGCGATAGCGCCGCGCCGCTCGGCGGAGAGCGTCGCCGTGGTCGGATTGTGCAGCGTCGGAATGAGATAGACCGCTTTTGGCTTATGCGCGCGACAGGCTTTCGCCAGCGTATCGGGCAGAACGCCGCTGTCATCCATCGCGACGCCGACGAGCTTGACGCCGAGCCGCGCCGCCGCCGCCTTGATGCCAGGGAAGGTGAGGGCCTCCGTCAGCACGACGTCGCCCGGCCGCGCGAGATGCGCGAGCAGATTGAACAGAATCGTCTGCGTGCCCGGAAAGATCACGAGCTTGCCGGCCTGCACATGCGGAACGCGGGCGCGCATCCATCGCGCCGCGACCTCGCGCTCATGCGCGCTGCCACCGGGCGGCTGGTAGTTGAGATGCGCGGTCAGGCCAGATTGCGCGCGGATCGCCTCGAGGCCTGCGATGATGCGCTCGTCGAGCTGCGCTTCGAGCGGATGCGGCGGCACGTTCATCGAGAGGTCGATCGCGACGGGATGCGGCAGGTCGACCGCGCGGCGCGCGCTGGTCTCCGACACGAACGATCCCTGGCCGACCCGGGCCTCCATGATTTCGCGGCGCCGCGCCTCGGTGTAGGCGCGCGTCACCGTGGTGAGGTCGATGCCGAGCGCTTTGGCCAGCGCGCGCTGCGTCGGCAATTGCTGGCCACGCACCAGCCTGCCGGCGGCGATGTCGGCCTCCATGGCCTCGACGATGCGCTGATAGCGCGGTCCGCTCAGCTCCGAGATTGTAGGGGTCCAGTCCATGCAATTTAGGCCATATCCTTTGAATGTATGGATGCAAGATATTATTGTATGGATCATCGAAAAGGAAGAGGTGTGGCCATGACGACCGGTTCAGTGTCTCTGACGAAGGCGATGTGGCGCGGTTTTCGCGGCAAGTGCCCGAACTGCGGTGAAGGGCATATGTTCGGACGCTTTCTGAAAGTAGCCGACAGTTGCGATCATTGTGGCGAGGAACTGGTTCATCAGCGCGCCGATGATTTCCCGGCCTACCTCGTGATGGTCGTAGTCGGACATCTCGTGGTGCCGGCGATCCTCGCGGTCGAGACTGCCTATGCGCCGCCGGTCTGGCTGCAATTGGCCGTGTGGCTTCCGGTGACGCTGTTTGCTTCGCTGGCTTTGCTGCAACCGACCAAGGGCGCCATCGTCGGCCTGCAATGGCAGATCGGTATGCACGGCTTCGAGGCAAGCAAGCTGCGGCGCGAGGCAGGTCAGCTGGCGCCCGTGCTCGCGAAGGCGAACGCGCCGCGCGCGGCCTGACGCCCGGCGGCGTTTACATCACGCGTTCGGTCGTTACACTCCATCGCATCAAACAAGAACGATGGAAACGCCGATGACGGCACGTGCGAAAACCTTCCTGCTCTGTCATGGCGCGTGGTCCGGCGGATGGGCCTGGAAGAAGATGCATCCGCTGTTGGCGCAAGCCGGCCACCGCCTGGTCGCGCCGACCTATACGGGGCTGGGCGAGCGTTCGCATCTCGCCAGTCCCGCGATCGACCTCGAGACGCATATCCAGGACATCCTCAACGTCATCAAATTCGAGGATCTCAGCGACGTCGTGCTGCTCGGCCACAGCTATGGCGGCATGGTCGCGACCGGCGTTGCGGATCGCGCGCGAGACCGCGTGATGCAACTGATCTATCTCGACGCCTTCGTGCCGCGCGATGGCCAGTCGCTGTTCGACCTCAACGAAAGCGGACGCGAGCCGATGCGCAAGGCGGCGGCTTCCGGCGACGGCTATCGCATCCCGCCGAACCCGCCGCCGCCGGATACGCCGCAGGCCGATCTCGATTGGCTCAACGCGCGCCGGATCGACATGCCGATCAAATGTTTCGAGACGAAGCTGAAGCTCGATCATGGCGAACCCGCGATGCCGCGCAGCTACATCTACTGCAAGCGTATTCCGCCGGGCGACGTGTTCGGGCGGTTCGCCAAGCGAACGGAGAGCGAGGAGGGCTGGCGCTATGTCGAGCTCGATGCCAGTCACGCGCCGAATGTCACGGCGCCGGAGATGCTGATGGGCGTGCTGGAAAAGATCGTCGGTTAGTGTTTTCGTCATTCCGGGGCGTGCGCAGCACGAACCCGGAATCCATTCCTCCACCGGCTCTGGCGCCCGATGGATTCCGGGCTCTCGCTTCGCGAGCCCCGGAATGACAGCGCCCCAAATGGTGAGGGGTCCGATGCGCTAACATCGAACCCCTCGTCACTTCTTTGGTAAGACGCGTTTTCTTCACGCGAACCGGAAAACCACTTCGCTCGAAAACACTTTAGAATATCAGCCGGCCTGTAAGCCGGGTTCTGTAAGGCACCGCCCGCTTGCGCGAACGATACGTGACGGCCATTCCTCTGGGACCATGTTTGCACATGGCCTCGAGCAACCTACCCGGACGGCGGGCCTGACATCGCCCCGCGGCGTTATCGCTTGCGCGATCGGCCCGCATTTGCCGTCCCTATTCGGTTTTGCTCCCGGTGGGGTTTACCATGCCGGCTCCGTTGCCGGACCCGCGGTGCGCTCTTACCGCACCTTTTCACCCTTACCCTCCTGCGCAGCTTGCGCTGCGAAGGCGGGCGGTTCGTTCTCTGTGGCACTTTCCCTGGGGTCGCCCCCGCCGGACGTTATCCGGCACCGTATGTCAAGGGAGCCCGGACTTTCCTCCCCGGCGGCCTTTCGGCACCAGCAGGGGCGGCCGTCCGGCCGACTGACGGCTTACGCAATGGGCATTTGTGACGGTTTCGTCAAGCGGAGATCGTCGCGCACGCCGCGGCGAAATAATTTATCCTGAAGATGTCGTTGGACGTGCTCCCCGTTCGACTGGATGCCGGCAATCCGGCCGCGCAACAGGAGTGAGCGATGCAGTATTTGCTGCTGATCTACCGGAACGAAGCTCAACAGAGCAAGATGGACCCCGCGGATTACCAGAAGCTGTTGGCGGAATATTCCGCCTACACCCAGTCCATCGTCCAGAGCGGCAACTTCAAGGCTGGCGACGGGCTCCAGCCGACCTCGACCGCGACCACCGTTCGTGTTCGCGAGGGCAAGATACTCGCGACCGATGGCCCCTTCGCCGAGACCCGTGAGCAACTCGGTGGCTACTACCTGGTCGAAGCCAGGGATCTCGACGCCGCCACTGCGCTGGCTGCTCGGATCCCCGGAGCCAGGGACGGGTCGATCGAAGTCAGGCCGGTCATGATCTACAAATGAACTCGTCCGCTGGCATCGAATAATTATCCCGAGGATGTCGTTTGATGTTGGCCCCGTTCGACTGGATGTCGGCGATCCAGCCGAACAACAGGAGTTAAGCGATGCAGTATCTGTTGCTGATCTACCGGAACGAAGCGGAACTGAGCAAGATGACCCCCGCAGACCGTCAGGCGATGTCGGCGGAGTACGGCACTTACACGCAGTCCATCGTCCAGAGCGGCCATTTCAAGGCCGGCGACGGGCTTCAGCCGACCACGACCGCCACCACCGTGCGCGTCCGCGAGGGCAAGACCCTGACGACCGATGGTCCGTTTGCGGAAACCCGCGAGCAACTCGGCGGCTACTATCTGGTCGAGGCCAAGGATCTCGACACCGCCATTGGGCTGGCCGCGCGGATTCCCGGGGCCAAGGAGGGATCCATCGAGGTCAGGCCGGTCATGATCTACAAGTGATCTCGTCCACCGACATCGACAAGATCTTTCGCGACGAGGCGGGGCGGGCGCTGGCCACGCTGATCCGCCTCGTCGGTGATTTCGATCTGGCCGAGGACGCGCTCCAGGACGCCTTTGCGGTTGCCCTTGAGCGCTGGTCGGCGGGCGAAGTGCCCGACAATCCGCGCGCCTGGCTGGTCAATGTCGGTCGCAACAAGGCGATCGACCGCGTCCGGCGGCAGGCTGTCTTCCGCGGCAAGCAGCAGGCGCTCGTGCACGAGCTCGAGCTCAACGCGCAAGCGCCCGCCGAGCCGCCGGCGATGCTCGACGACGACATGCTGCGGCTGATTTTCACCTGTTGCCATCCGGCGTTCGCCGCCGAGGTTCAGGTGGCGCTGACGCTGCGCACCGTCTGCGGGCTTTCCATGGCCCAGGTCGCGCGTGCCTTCCTCATCGGTGAGGATGCGATGGCTCAGCGCCTCGTCCGCGCCAAGCAGAAGATCAGGCTCGCCGGCATTCCCTACGAAGTGCCGGAGCACGCCGCGCTGACACCGCGGCTGAACGGCGTGCTCGCCGTGATCTATCTCGTCTTCACCGAAGGCTATGTCGCGACCTCCGGTGCGGATCTGATGCGGCCCGATCTCGCCGTCGAGGCGATCAGGCTCGGCCGGTTGCTCGATCGGCTGATGCCGGATCGCAGCGAGATCAAGGGCCTGTTGGCGTTGATGCTGCTCCACGATGCGCGCCGCGCCGGACGCGAGACTGCGGCGGGCGATGTCGTGTTGCTGGAAGAGCAGGACCGTTCGCTGTGGGATCGCGCGCAGATCGCGGAGGGCTTGCGTCTCGTCGACGACGCGCTGCGTGTGCCCGGCCGGCCGCAGCCCTATGCGGTGCAGGCCGCGATCGCCGCGCTGCATGCCCGCGCGCCAAGCTTTGCGGAAACCGACTGGCCGCAGATCGCCGGCCTCTATGAGGTGCTGTTGCGCATCAGCCCGTCGCCGGTGATCGAGCTCAACCACGCCGCTGCCGTCTCGATGGTCGACGGCCCGGCGCGTGCGCTCGATCTGGTCGACGCGATTTCGGCGCGCGGCGGGCTGAACGGCTATGAGATGTTGCCGGCCGTGCGCGCGGATTTGTTGCGGCGGCTCGGCCGCAAGGATGACGCGCGCGAGGCCTATCGTGTGGCGACAGAGGCGACGCAGCTGGAGCCACTGCGGCGGCTGTATGCGCGGCGGGTGAGGGAACTCGGCTAGAGCGTGGACAGCTGGACTAGATGCCGAGCGCGCTCTGGTAGGCGAAGAGGGCGGGCGCGCCGCCCGTGTGCAGGAAGATGACATCCTCGTCGTTGCGCCAACGCCCTTGGCGGATCATCGCGATCAGGCCGGCGAGCCCCTTGCCCGAATAGACCGGGTCGAGCACAAGAGCCTCGGATTTTCCTGCAAGCCGGATCGCTTCGATCGTGGCCTCGTGCGGCACCCCGTAGGCTGGTCCGGCATGGCCGGCGACCACTTCGACCATGGCCTCGTCGAAGCCTGCGCCAAGCAGATCCGCCGCTTGCCGCGCAAGGGCCACCACATCGGCGCGCACCCGCGCGGGCTCGGCGTCGATATCGATCCCGACGACTTCGTGCCCGGCATGGCCACGGCCGCGCCGACGACGAGGCCGGCCTGCGTGCCTGCGCTTCCGGTGCAATGCACGATCGCGGACGGTTCGAAGCCCGACAGCGCCGCTTGCTGCTCGATTTCGGCGATCGTGGTGGCATAGGCGACCGCGCCCAGCGCATTCGAGACGCCGTAGGGCACGAAATATGGCCTGAGCCCCGACGCCCGGAGATCGTCGACGAGCGTGCGGATGGCCGCGTTGCGGTTGCCGGTCCATGGCACGTCGTGCAGGTGCGCGCCGAACAGCCGGTTGAGAAACGCGTTGCCCGAGGTTTCGTATTCCGGCGTCGGCGGCGCGAGGCGGCCGTGATAAACGGCCAGATGACAGGCCAGCCCAAGCTTTGCAGCAACCGCCGCAACCTGCCGCTGGCTGTTCGATTGCACGACACCGCCTGAGACGATCGTATCGGCGCCGTTTGAAACCGCATCGTGCAGGACGTAGTCGAGCTTGCGCAACTTGTTGCCGCCGAATCCAAGCCCGGTCGCGTCGTCACGTTTGATCCACAGGCGCGGCCCGCCGAGATGAGCTGTCAGCCGCTTCATTGGCTCGAGCGGCGTGGGAAGATCGGCCAAGCCCAGTCGCGGAAAAGCTGCGAGCCGGTCAATCAGCGGCTTGCGATCAATCTGCGTCATTTCGTTCGCCCTGCTCGCGTATGACCGTCGGACAATAGCCTGACGCCCGCAATCGCTGCGATCATCGCGTGATCACATTCAAGCGAACAGCGGAAGAAGTCTCATCGCGAAGGAAGCGCCAAAGCGCTACTTCGCGGCGACCGCCGTCCCTTCCGAAGGCAGGCTCGCCAGCAGCGCCTGCAAGGTCGACAGCGTCGAGCGATCCGCGACACCATCCAGCCGCGCCGGACGGAAGTGGCGCTGGAAGGCGGTGATGACTTCCAGCGTCGATGCGTCGTATTTGCCGGTCAGCGGCACGCTGTAGCCATAGCGTGCGAGCGCCTGCTGCAGGCTCAGCACCTCGTCGCTGATGGTGCCGAGCATCAGGGTTTCGCCGCGCACGACCGGCGCAGGCGTCACCCAGTGACCGACGCCGGAATTGGCCAGCGAATGCCAGGGAAACTTTTCGCCAGGGTCCTTCTTGCGCGCGGGCGCGACGTCGGAATGACCAAGCACCCGTTGCGGCGCGACCTTGCGGCGAAGCATGATGCCGCGGCACAGCGCGATCACCGCCGCGATCTGGCGCAGCGGATATTCCGGATAGCCCCAATCGTGCCCGCGATTGATGATCTCGATTCCGATTGAGCAGGAGTTGATGTCGTCCTCGCCGGCCCAGGACGAGATGCCGGCGTGCCAGGCACGCCTGGCCTCCGGCACGCATTGCACGATGCGGCCGTCCTCCAGCACGACGTAATGGGCCGACACCTCGGTGCCGGCCGTGCACAGCCGCGCCAGCGCGCCCTCGACGTCGGGCATGCCGGTGTAGTGCAGCACGATCATGTCGGGCTGCCGTCCCTTGTTGCGCTCGCCATGATTGGGCGAGGGGATGATGTCGGAGACGATCGAGGAATCCGGCTCGAACGTCCGCATGTTCGCCGCGGCCTTGGGAACCGGGAGAACGCGCTGACGCTTCGAATCAGTGCCAGGTGGCGTGGACGAACCGGGCGACATAAGCAGCTCAAGTCGGACAGGGGAGCGGGCCAAGCCCTTCTCTTTACTATTCCTTTACCCTCCGGTCCGCGCAATCGCGCGGCACGGTTAACGGGTGCATTTTGGGCTCAGTGTGTGGATGACGCATCACCGCCCGATGACCATTTCGACTTGCAAGGAGCCGATCAACGCTTTCTTAACGCTAAGGGCCGTTACTGAGGGGTGAAAGAGCCGACCCGCGTCCGGAGGCGGCCAGAAGCGTTTTTGGCTCGAAATCCCATGGCTGCCCGACAAATTCCACTGGGAACACCGGGGGTGCCGCGTGGGACGACCGGGCTCGGCAAGCATGCTGGACTGGGGTTGGGTCGTGGAACCGCCGCGACGCGGAATTATTCGAGGCGTGATGGGCTGGATCGCCCCCGATTTTGGCTGGTCTCCCGGCAGGCGTGGCGCATGAGTTCCGCGCCTCACATTCCCGTGCTTGGCCGCGAGGCGATCGAGCACCTCGCGCCGCGCGAGGGCGGCATCTATGTCGATGCCACCTTCGGTGCCGGCGGCTACAGCCGCGCCATCCTCGACGTGCCGGGAACCCGCGTCATCGCGATCGACCGCGACCACACCGCGATCGCCGGCGGTGCCGAACTGGTCGAGCACGCCGCGGGCCGGCTGACGCTGGTCGAGGACCGCTTCTCGAATCTTGCGGAGGTCTGCGCGGCGCAAGGCCTCGACGCGATCGACGGCGTCGTGATGGACGTCGGCGTCTCCTCGATGCAGCTCGACCAGGCCGGTCGCGGCTTCTCGTTCCGCCTCGACGGTCCGCTCGACATGCGGATGGGGCAGGTGGGACCGACGGCCGCCGATGTCGTCGCGCGCGCCTCGGAGAGCGATCTCGCCGACATCATCTACCTCTTCGGCGAGGAACGGCATTCGCGCCGCGTTGCCCGCGCCATCGTGGCGGACCGGCAAGAGACGCCGTTCACCACCACGCGCGCGCTTGCTGATCTCATCGGCAGGGTGGTTCGCTCAAAACCCGGCGATATTCATCCGGCGACGCGGACGTTCCAGGCCCTGCGCATCTTCGTCAACGAGGAGCTCGAGGAGCTCCAGACCGCGCTAGCGGCGGCCGAACGCGTGCTCAGGCCCGGCGGCCGTCTGGTGGTGGTCTCGTTCCATTCGCTGGAAGACCGCATCGTCAAGAATTTCCTCACCTCACGTTCCAGGACCGGCGGCGGCTCGCGGCATCTGCCGGAAGTGGCGCAGGGTGCGCCGAGCTTCCAGCTTCTGACGCGGCGGCCCGTGATCGCCGGCGAGGAGGAGGTTGCGCACAATCCGCGCGCCCGCTCGGCAAAACTGCGCGCGGCCGAACGCACCTCGGCGCCCGCGCATGACGATGCCGAGCCATCGTCCTGGCCAAAACTCCCCGACGTGATGAGGGGTGGCTAGCGCATGCGCTTCATCCACCTTCTCGTCATCGGCGCGCTGATCTTCGCGGCCGCCTATGTCTACCGGATCAAGATGGACTCCACCGCCCGCACCGAGAAGGTGCTGCGGCTGCATGCGGAGATCCGCGAGCAGCGCGACGCGATCGCGGTGCTGCGCTCCGAATGGGCCAAGCTCGATGCGCCCCTGCGCCTGCAAGGGCTCGCCGAGCGGCATCTGCCGCTCAAGCCGGTCAACGGCACGCAGTATGATTCACTGAAGAACCTGCCGGAACGTCCGCCGCGGATGTTCAGGCCGGGCGAGCCCGATCCGATCGGGGCCATGCTCAACACCATCGAAGCCGCGAGCGATCCGGATAGCGTGACGGGCTCCGTGCCTCAGCCCGGGGACAAGCAATGAGTTCGGCGACGCCTGCAAAACCCACCGAGCCCTGGCGGCAGCGTCTGATCCGCAGCCTGCTTTACGGGCGCAATGTCGATCGCGCCGCGAAGGCGCGCGCGCGCGTCGGGCTCGCAATGCTCGCCTTTGCCCTGGTCTATGCCCTGATCGGCAGCCGGCTCGTGATGTTCGCGATCGGCGCCGACGCCCACAGCGCGCGTCGCGCCGCGTCGCAGGAGGTGGTCGCGACCGCGCGGCCCGACATCGTCGACCGCAACGGCGCGATCCTCGCGACCGACGTCAAGGCGGCCAGCATGTTCGGCGAACCGCGCCGCATCATCGACAAGGACGAGGCGATCGAGCTTCTGACCGCGACGGTGCCCGACCTCGACGAAGCCGAGGTGCGCGAGCGCCTGTCGTCGCGCAAGGGTTTCGTCTGGCTGAAGCGCGAGATCACGGCGAAGCAGCAGCAGGACATCCACAAGCTCGGTATTCCCGGCATCGGCTTCCTGCGCGAGAACAAGCGCGTCTACCCGACCGGTAACGAGGTCGCCCACCTCATCGGTCTGGTCAACATCGACAACCAGGGCATCGCCGGCATGGAGAAGTGGCTCGACAATCAAGGGCTCGCCGATCTCCATCGTGCAGGCTTTGCCACCGACCGCCTGCAAAAGCCGATCGAGCTGTCAGTCGACCTGCGCGTCGAGCACGCGTTGCGCGACGAGCTGCTCAAGGCCAAGGAAAAGTTCCACGCCAAGGCGGCTTCCGGCATCATCTCCAATGTCAAGACCGGCGAAATCGTGGCGCTGGTCTCTCTCCCGGATTTCGATCCCAACAATCCGAAGCAAGCCCACGATCCCGATCGCATCAATCGCCTGACCACCGGCGTCTACGAGATGGGATCGACGTTCAAGGCGTTCACGCTGGCGATGGCGCTCGATTCCGGAAAAATCAACCTGAACTCGTCGTGGGACGCACGCGGAAACCTGCATTACGGCAAGTTCACCATCCATGACAGTCACAGCCTGGGACGTTTCATCAATACCAAGGAAGTGTTCACCTACTCGTCCAATATCGGCGCCGCGCGGATTGCGCTCAACCAGGGTGTCGAGGCGCACAAGGCGTTCCTGGCCAAGATGGGACAATTGACGCGGCTGCGCACCGAGTTGCCCGAGAGCGCGGCTCCGCTGGTGCCGCGCCACTGGGGTGAGTTGAACACAGTGACCATCGCGTTCGGTCAGGGCCTGTCGGTAGCGCCGCTCCAGGCGGTGATGGGCATCAACGCCCTGATGAACGGCGGCTATTTGATTCCGCCGACATTCCTCAAGCGCAGCGAGGAAGAAGCGGCGGCGATGGCCAAGCGCGTGATCAAGCCGGAGACCAGTGACAAGATGCGGTATCTGATGCGGCTCAATGCCGAAATCGGTACCGCCAAGAACGCCGACGTGAAGGGCTATTATGTCGGCGGCAAGACCGGGACCTCCGAGAAGGTCATCAACGGCCGCTATGCCAAGAAGCGGGTGCTCAACTCCTTCACCGCGATTATGCCGTCCGACGATCCAAAGTATCAGATTCTCGTCATGCTGGACGAGCCGCAGGCGTTGCCTGAAACGCATGGTTTCATCACCTCGGGCTTCAACGCGGTGCCCACGGGCGGCAAGGTGATCGAGCGGATCGCGCCGCTCTTGGGCATCGAGCCTCGCTTCGATTTGCCGCCTGCGGACCGCCTTATTCTTGCAGCATCCAGGACAACCCAGTAATCAACGGGGTGGGCCATTGCCGCTGCTGAGTTCGGGATTTTCCCGAAGATTTCGGCTTTCCGGCATGGCATGTCGACTGGAAGACCATGAAGCTGCGCGATCTTCTTGGCAATGATGCCGACATCGAGCCCGCTGTCGCGGCGCTCGAGGTGACCGGCGTTGCGCTCGACAGCCGTGTGGTGAAACCCGGCGATCTCTTCTTCGCGCTCGCCGGCAGCAAGACCGACGGTTCGCGCTTCATCGATGCCGCAATTGCGGCCGGCGCTGTGGCCGTGGTCGGCGATCACGCGCCTGATGCCTGCAAGGTGCCGTTCGTCGCTGTCGCCAATCCGCGCCGCGCGCTGGCGCTGGCTGCCGCAAGGTTTTTCCCGGCCCAGCCTGCGACGATCGCGGCGGTGACCGGTACCAGCGGCAAGACCTCGGTCGCCGCGTTCACGCGCCAGATCTGGGAGCGGCTGGGGCATGCCTCGGCCAGCATCGGCACCATCGGCCTCGTCTCGCCGAAGCGCACCGTTTACGGCTCACTGACGACGCCGGATCCGGTCGCGCTGCATCGGCAGCTCGACGAGATCGCGCGCGAGGGCGTGACGCATCTCGCGTTCGAGGCGTCGTCACACGGGCTCGATCAATATCGTCTCGATGGCGTACGCGTCTCCGCCGGAGGTTTCACCAACCTCTCGCGCGACCACATGGATTATCATCCGACCGTCGCGCATTATCTCGCAGCCAAGCTCCGCCTGTTTCGCGAGCTCGTGCCGCCTGATGGAGCCGCGGTGATCTCGGCCGATCATGAATGCTCGGCGGAAGCGATCGACGCGGCGAAGACGCGCGGTCTGCGTGTGATGGCGGTGGGCCGTAACGGCGATGGGGCAGGCGAGGGCATCCGTCTCGCCGAGGCCGTGGTCGAAGGCTTCTCGCAAAAGCTGGCGCTCGAACATCGCGGCAAGCGCTATGCGGTCCGGCTGCCGCTGGTCGGCGAATTCCAGATCGAGAACGCGCTGGTGTCGGCCGGCCTTGCGATAGGCACCGGCAGCGAAGCCGCAGACGTGCTTGCGAGCCTCGAACATCTCGAAGGCGCCAAGGGCCGGCTCGAGCGCGTCGGCGAACGCAACGGCGCGCCGATCTTCGTCGACTATGCGCACAAGCCCGACGCGCTGGCGAAGGCGTTGCAGGCGCTGCGTCCCTATGCGAAGCGCAGGCTGGTCGTGGTGTTCGGTGCCGGCGGCGACCGCGACGCCGGCAAGCGTCCGATCATGGGCGAGATCGCGGCGGAGAACGCCGACCGCGTCATCATCACCGACGACAATCCGCGCAGCGAGAAGCCGGAAGCCATTCGCGCCGCGATCCTCGCCACCGCGAAGGGCGCCCGCGAAATCGGCGACCGTGCCGCAGCGATCCGCGCTGCGATCGAGGAGCTCGAAGATGGCGATGCGTTGCTCGTCGCCGGCAAGGGGCACGAGACCGGACAGATCGTTGGCGGCCAGGTGCTGCCCTTCAGTGATCACGAGGCGGTCGCCGCCGCATTAGCATCGAGGGTTGCATGAGCGCGCCAATATGGACGATTGCCGAAGTGGCGCGCGCGCTCGGGGTGACCGGATCGTTCCCGGATACGCCGATCGATTTCGTCACTCAGGACAGTCGCCTGGTAAAGCCTGGCTGCCTGTTCGTCGCGCTGAGCGGCACGCCGAGCGGCGGCTTCATCTCGGCCTTCGCCAGCGCGCGCGACGGCTGGGAGTTCGCGGACAAGGCGGAAGCCTCCGGCGCGGTGGCGATGATCGTGCCACACGAGATCGCCGGCATCCGCATCCCGCAGATCGTCGTCAAGGACACGCTGATCGACGGGCTCTGGGGCCTCGCGCGCGCCGCACGCGCGCGCTTCAACGGGCCCGTGATCGGGCTGACCGGCAGCGCCGGCAAGACCAGCACCAAGGAATTCCTCGCTGCTTATCCCGGCGCCTATGCGAGCCCTTCGAGCTTCAACAATTTCTGGGGCGTGCCGCTGACGCTGTGCAATGCGAAGCCTGATGCGAGCCTCTGGGTCGTCGAGATGGGCATGAACCAGACCGGCGAGATCGCGCGGCTCAGCGAATTGACGCGGCCGACCGTCGCGCTCGTCGTCAACGTCCAGCCGGTGCATCTGGAAAAGCTCGGCTCGCTCGACGCGATCCGCCGCGAGAAGGTGTCGATCGCGCTCGGCCTGCCGGAGGACGGCGTGCTGGTGCTGCCGGCCGGGATCAAGGCGCCCGACTGGAAGGGCAAGGTGGTTCGCTTCGGCGACAAGGCCGGGGTGCACGAGGTGACGCACGCACCGCATGGCGAAAGCTGGCAGGTCGTCGCCGCGATCGGCAAGAAGGAAATCGCGTTCAGCCTGACGCCGGGTGCGCCGCACCGCGTTCAGAACGCGCTGGCCGCGCTTGCGTCGATCCATGCCGCGAAGCTCGATGCCGCGACGCTTGCGATCAAGCTCAACCGCGTCGGCATCATGACCGGCCGCGGCGTCGAGCAGGCGGTCGGCGGCGTCACCGTGATCGACGATAGCTTTAACGGCAATCCGGCCAGCGTGGCTGCTGCCCTGCAAAGTCTTCAGGCGCGTCACATGACCGGCGGCCGCCGCATTGCGGTGCTCGGCGACATGCTGGAGCTGGGCGACGACGCACCAAGCTACCACACCGGCCTTGCCGCCCATCTCGACGGCATCGACGGCATCTATTGCGTCGGGCCCCTGATGCGCCACCTCTATGATGTGCTTCCCACCGGCAAAGGCCTCGGCTGGCACGACGATCCCGCCACGCTGAAGCCGGGCGAGGTCGCGGGCCTGCTGAAGGCAGGCGATGTCGTGGTTGTCAAGGGCAGCAAGAAGATGTTCTGGGTCAACAAGTTTGTGCCGGCCCTAGTGGCCGCCTTGCAGGCAAAGGCGTAAACTGCTTGGAAGGCGCTGTTCCCGAATCCCACCCTTTGCGGCGCGGCGTCGTCCGGTTTCTTTGAGGTCGCCCGACCCCATGATGAAGACCAGCGAATGCGCGTGAGACACGTTGAGGCCAACGCGAAGGCCGCGTGCGAAAGGCGCCATAGGACCGTCTGAATGTTTTACTGGCTGATCGAGCTCTCCAACACATTTCCGGGCTTCGGTGCAGTTCGCACCGTTCTGAACGTCTTCCGCTACATCACGTTCCGCACCGGCGGCGCCGTCGTCACCGGCGCGCTGTTCGTGTTCCTGTTCGGGCCCTGGATCATCGATCATCTGCGGATCCGCCAGGGCAAGGGCCAGCCGATCCGGACCGACGGCCCGCAATCGCATCTCGCCAAGAAGGGCACGCCCACCATGGGCGGGCTGATGATCCTGTCCGGGCTCACGGTCGGGACGGTGCTGTGGTGCAATCCGCTCAACCCCTACGTCTGGATCGTGCTGGCGGTGACGCTCGGCTTCGGCTTCGTCGGCTTCTATGACGATTACCTCAAGGTGACCAAGCAGACCACGACCGGGTTCGGCGGCAAGCTTCGCCTGCTGATCGAGGGGCTGATCGCGCTGGTCGCCTGCTATGCGCTGGTGCGGCTGAACCGCGATCCCGCGTCGACCGCGCTGACGATTCCCTTCCTGAAGGACACGGTGCTGCATTTCGGCTGGTTCTTCGTCGTCTTCGGCGCCTTCGTCATCGTCGGGGCCGGCAACGCGGTGAACCTCACCGACGGTCTCGACGGCTTGGCCATCGTGCCCGTGATGATCGCGACCGCGAGCTTCGCAATGATCGCCTATCTCGCCGGCAACGCCGTGTTCGCCGACTATCTCCAGATCAAATATGTCGCCGGCACCGGCGAGCTTGCGGTGCTCTGCGGCGCGCTATTAGGCGCCGGCCTCGGCTTCCTCTGGTTCAATGCGCCGCCCGCATCGATCTTCATGGGCGACACCGGCTCGCTGGCGCTCGGCGGCATGCTGGGCGCGATCGCGGTCGCGGTGAAGCACGAGATCGTGCTCGCGGTGATCGGCGGCCTGTTTGTGCTGGAGGCGGTCTCCGTCATCGTGCAGGTGGTGTCGTTCAAGTTCACGGGAAAACGCATCTTCCGGATGGCGCCGATCCACCACCATTTCGAGCAGCTCGGTTGGACCGAGCCGCAGATCGTGATCCGGTTCTGGATCATCTCGGTGATGCTGGCGCTCGCCGGCCTCTCAACGCTGAAGCTGCGCTGACGGTACCACGATGATCCCGGTTACATCCTTCGCCGGCAAGACGGTCGCGGTGTTCGGCCTCGGTGGTTCGGGGCTTGCCTCCTGCCACGCGCTGAAGGCCGGCGGCGCCGAGGTGATTGCCGCCGACGACAGTGCCGAGAACGTCGCCAAGGCCGCGCAGGCCGGCTTCATCACCGCCGATTTGAGCAACGTCTCCTGGGCGAATTTCGCGGCGCTCGTGCTCGCGCCCGGCGTGCCGCTGACCCATCCGGTGCCGCACTGGAGCGTGCTGAAGGCGCGCGAGGCGGGCTGCGAGGTGATCGGCGACATCGAGCTGTTCTGCCGCGAGCGACGGCGGCACGCACCGAACGCACCGTTCGTCGCCATCACCGGCACCAACGGCAAGTCGACTACGACGGCTTTGATCGCGCATCTCACGAAAGTCGCCGGCTACGACACCCAGATGGGCGGCAATATCGGCACCGCGATCCTGTCGCTGGAGCCGCCGCGCATGGGCCGCGTCCACGTCATCGAGATGTCGTCCTACCAGATCGACCTCACGCCCTCGCTCGATCCCTCCGTCGGCATCCTGCTCAATGTCAGCGAGGACCATATCGACCGTCACGGCACCATCGCGCGTTACGCCGCGGTGAAGGAGCGGCTGGTCGCCAGCGTGCAGGCCGGTGGTACGTCGATCGTCGGCGTCGATGACGGCTATTGCCGCGACATCGCCGACCGGCTCGACCGCGCCGGCAAGAACGTGGTGCGTATCTCGGTCAAGAATCCGCTGGCGTCCGGCATTCATGTCGAGCACGGCATCATCGTCCGCACCTCGGGCGGCGCGCGCAGCGAGGTCGCGACGCTCGGCGGCATTGGTTCGCTGCGCGGCCTGCACAACGCGCAGAATGCGGCGTGCGCAGCCGCCGCCGCACTTGCGATGAGCATCAGCCAGGACGTGCTGCAGGACGCCCTGCGCAGCTTTCCGGGCCTTGCGCACCGCATGGAGCAGGTCGGCCGCCGCGGCAATGTGCTGTTCGTCAACGACTCCAAGGGCACCAATGCGGACGCCACCGCGCATGCGCTGTCGTCCTTTGCCGACATCTTCTGGATCGCCGGCGGCAAGCCGAAGGCAGGTGGCATCACCAGCCTGACCGGCTTCTTCCCGCGCATCCGCAAGGCCTATCTGATCGGCGAAGCCGCGCAGGAATTTTCCGGCACGCTGGGCACGCAGGTGGCCCACGAGATCAGCCAGACTCTCGACGCTGCCGTCGAGCACGCTGCGCGCGATGCGGAAGCATCGGGGCTTGCTGATGCGGTCGTGCTGTTGTCGCCGGCCTGCGCGTCCTTTGACCAGTACCGCAATTTCGAAATCCGCGGCTCCAAGTTCCGCGAACTGGTGCAGGCGCTGCCGGGTGTGAAGCCGGTGGTGTGAGGCTCTCGTGTCCCGGATGCGCGTAGCGCGAGCCGGGACACAGGAGTTACAAGGGGCGCCGGCTCTGCAGCGCCCCACGCCGAAGAAGCGGCGCGCTGCGCTGCGTCCGGGGCACGAGACTCTTCCAAACATCCGCGTTTCCTTAACCCCCCGGTAACCAACCTCGGCGACCAATGGGCTGATCTCTGTCCGAAAGTCGGCCGCCCATGCTCTCCCGTGAAGAACGCACCCCCTTTACCGAGTGGTGGTGGACCGTCGACAAGCCGCTGCTCGGCGCGATCCTGGTGCTGATGCTGACCGGCGTCATCCTGTCGCTGGCCGCGAGCCCGCCGGTTGCGACCCGCATCGGGCTCGATCCCTTCCATTTCTTCAGCCGCCACGTGATGTTCCTGGCCCCGTCCTTCATGGTGCTGGTCGGCGTCTCCTTCCTCTCGCCGCGGGCGATCCGCCGCTCGGCCCTGATCATCTTCGCAGCCAGCATCGTCCTGATCGTGCTCACGCTCGCGATCGGCCCCGAGGTGAAGGGCTCGCGGCGCTGGATCACGCTGCTCGGCGTCAACATCCAGGCCTCCGAAATCGCCAAGCCGTCGTTCGTCGTCGTCGCAGCCTGGCTTTTCGCGGAATCGACCAGGCGTCCGGAGATGCCGGCGACCTCGATGGCGCTGGTGCTGCTGCTGATGCTGGTCTCGCTCCTCATCATGGAGCCCGACTTCGGCCAGACCATGCTGATCCTGATGGTGTGGGGCTCGCTGTTCTTCATCGCGGGCATGCGCATGATCTGGGTGTTCGGCCTTGCGGGCGCCGCCGCGGCAGGCCTGTTCAGCGCCTATCTTTTTGTTCCCCACGTTGCCGGACGCATCAAGCGCTTCATGAACCCGGCCTCCGGCGACACCTTCCAGGTCGATACCGCGATGGAAGCCTTCTACAACGGCGGCTGGTTCGGGCTCGGACCGGGCGAGGGCATCGCCAAGCGCAGCCTGCCGGACAGCCACACCGACTTCGTGTTCGCGGTCGCCGCCGAAGAGTTCGGCATCATCCTGTGCCTCGCCATGCTGGCGCTGTTCACCTTCGTCGTGATCCGCACGCTGTCGCGCGCCTATGCCAACGAGGACATGTTCTCGCGCTTTGCGGCTTCCGGCCTTGCGATCCTGTTCGGCGTGCAGGCCGCGATCAACATGTCGGTGAACCTCCAGCTCATTCCCGCCAAGGGCATGACGCTGCCCTTCATCTCCTATGGCGGCTCCTCGATCGTATCGCTGTCCTATGGCGTCGGCATGATGCTGGCCCTGACGCGGCTGCGCCCACGTACCGAGGTCGAGGCAAGCGGCCACGCCGAGGCGATGCGCAGCTACGCGTAGTTCTTCGTCCTTGCTCGCAATGACGGGAGATACCTTGTAAAAGCGGTCTCCATGGACAACAGCTCCCCCTTGATTCTTCTCGCCGCGGGCGGCACCGGCGGCCATCTGTTTCCGGCCGAGGCGCTCGCCGTCGAGTTGATCCGGCGAGGCTTCCGCGTGCGCCTGGTCACGGATGAGCGCGCGCTGCGCTACAGCGGTTTGTTCACCAAGGACATGATCGACGTCGTCGCGAGCGAGACCGCGCGCAGCCGCAACCCGCTCCAGCTCGCTTATGCCGGTCTGACGCTCGCCACCGGCACGCTGTCCGCTTACAGCCTGATCAAGCGATTGAAGCCCGCTGCCGTTGTCGGCTTCGGCGGCTACCCGACACTGCCGCCGCTGGTCGCGGCGAAATTCGCGGGCGTGCCCGGCATCATCCACGACGCCAACGCCGTGCTCGGCCGCGCCAACCGTTTCCTGTCGAGCCGCGTCCGCGCCATCGCAACATCCTTGCCCGGCGTGCTCGATCGCGATCCGGCGCTGGCCGGCAAGACCACGACGGTCGGCACGCCGATGCGGCCGGCGATCCTCGCGGCCGCCGCCGTGCAATATGCTGCCCCCGAAGTGAATGGACCGCTGCGCCTGCTCGTCGTCGGCGGCAGCCAGGGTGCGCGCATCATGGCCGACATCGTGCCGGGCGCGATCGAACGGCTCGAGCCGGCGCTGTGGAGCCGGCTCATCCTGACCCAGCAGGTGCGCGACGAGGACATGACCCGCGTGCGTGCGGTCTACGACAAGCTCAAGATCAATGCCGAGCTCGCGCCGTTCTTCACCGATTTGCCGGCACGGCTCGCCTCCAATCATCTGGTGGTGTCGCGTTCCGGCGCCGGCACCGTGGCCGAGCTCGCCGCGATTGGCCGGCCCTCGATCCTGGTGCCGCTGCCGGGCGCGATCGACCAGGACCAGTTCGCCAATGCCGGCGTGCTGGCCAAGGTCGACGGCGCGATCCGCATCCCGCAGGCCGAGTTCACCTCCGACCGCCTCGCCACCGAGATCTCCGGTTTTGCCGCCGAGCCCGCGCGCCTTGGCGCCATGGCTGCGGCGGCCAAAGGGGCAGGCCGGCTCGATGCGGCCGAGCGACTGGCCGATCTGGTGGTCAAAGTCGCGGGAATTCTGACGCGAAAAAGCCCTTGTCTTCGCCTTCTAAAGCGGGGCATCCAGTAGGAAAGGCGCGCGGCTGATTTGGCCGTGACCTTCGCCAGATGCCGCCTGCGCAAGGCGGCGAGGTCAGGGAACAGAGCATGAGACTGCCGCGCGAGATCGGACCCATCCACTTCGTCGGGATCGGCGGGATCGGCATGAGCGGGATCGCCGAGGTGCTGGTCAATCTCGGCTATGCCGTGCAGGGCTCGGACGCCTCCGACAATTACAATCTCGATCGCCTGCGCAAG
Organism: uncultured Alphaproteobacteria bacterium; assembly: GCA_963819355.1. Taxonomy (GTDB): domain Bacteria; phylum Pseudomonadota; class Alphaproteobacteria; order Rhizobiales; family Xanthobacteraceae; genus Bradyrhizobium. The sequence continues at coordinate 418,494 of CAWFVZ010000013.1, forward strand.
AAGGGCGCGAAGGTCTCGGTCGGCCACAAGGCCGAGAATGTCGACGGTGCCGAGGTCGTAGTCGTGTCCACCGCGATCAAGCGCGACAATCCGGAATTGATGGCAGCGCGTGAACGGCGCATTCCCGTGGTGCGACGCGCGGAGATGCTGGCCGAATTGATGCGGCTGAAGAGCTGCGTCGCGATCGCCGGCACCCACGGCAAGACCACGACGACCACGATGGTCGCGACGCTGCTCGACGCCGGCGGCCTTGATCCCACCGTCATCAACGGCGGCATCATCAACGCCTATGGCTCCAACGCACGTCTCGGCGCCGGCGACTGGATGGTGGTGGAAGCCGACGAGAGCGACGGGACCTTCCTGAAATTGCCGACCGAGGTCGCGATCGTCACCAATGTCGATCCTGAGCATCTCGATCACTTCAAGACGTTCGACGCCGTGCAGGACGCGTTCCGTCATTTCGTCGAGAACCTGCCGTTCTACGGCTTTGCCGTGATGTGCATCGATCATCCCGTGGTGCAGACCCTCGTCGGCAAGATCGAGGATCGCCGCATCGTCACCTACGGTGAGAATCCGCAGGCCGACGCGCGGTTGCTCGACCTGACGCCAATGGGTGGCGGATCGAAATTCAAGGTCGCGTTTCGCGATCGCAAGACCGGCGTCGTGCACGAGATCGCCGATCTCATGCTGCCGATGCCGGGGCGCCACAACGCCTCCAACGCGACGGCCGCGATCGCGGTCGCGCGCGAGCTTGGCGTTTCCGATGACGCGATCCGCAAGGCGATCGCCGGCTTCGGCGGCGTCAAGCGCCGCTTCACCAAGACCGGCGAGTGGAACGGCATCACCGTGATCGACGATTACGGCCATCACCCCGTCGAGATCGCTGCGGTGTTGAAGGCGGCGCGGGAATCCACCAACGGCAAGATCATCGCCGTGGTGCAGCCGCATCGCTACACCCGCCTGCAATCGCTGTTCGAGGAATTCTGCACCTGCTTCAACGATGCCGATGCGGTGGTCGTCGCCGACGTCTATGCCGCGGGCGAGACGCCGATCGACGGCATCGACCGCGATCATTTCGTTGCCGGCTTACGCGCGCACGGCCACCGCGAGGTGGTCCCGCTGCTGGCCGCGGCGGAGCTTGCGGGCATCGTCAATGGGATCGCAAAATCGGGCGATCTCGTCGTCTGCCTGGGTGCCGGCAACATCACGCAATGGGCGTATGCGCTGCCCGGCGAATTGAAGGCGCTGGGGTAGGGCGGTGAGCTTCCCCGACATCACACTCGCTCTCAGAGCCGCGATGCCCGACCTTCGCGGCCGGCTGCTCGCGAACCAGTCGCTCGCCGAACTCACCTGGTTTCGCGTCGGTGGCCCGGCGCAGGTGCTGTTCACGCCGGCGGATGAGGACGATCTCGCTTACTTTCTCGCGCATCTCGCAGCAGACATTCCCGTCTATGTCGTCGGCGTCGGCTCCAACCTCATCGTGCGCGACGGCGGTATTGCGGGTGTGGTGATCCGTCTTGCGCCGCGCGCCTTTGGCGAGGCGAATGCGAGCGGCGACGTCGTCACCGCGGGTGCGGCCGCGCTCGACAAGCGCGTCGCGGAGGTCGCGGCTGGCGCCAATATCGGCGGGCTCGAATTCTACTTCGGCATTCCCGGCACGATCGGCGGCGCGCTGCGCATGAACGCGGGCGCCAATGGCGGCGAGACCAAGGACGTGCTGATCGAGGCGACTGGCATCGGGCGCGACGGAAAGCGGTACGTCTTTTCCAACGCTGATATGAAATTCGTCTACCGCAATAGCGGTGTCGATCCATCCATCATCTTCACCTCCGCGCGCTTTCGCGGCGAGATCAGGGATGCGGACGCGATCCGCGCGCGTATGGTGGACGTGCAAAATCATCGCGAGACCGCGCAGCCGATCCGCGAAAAGACCGGCGGCTCGACCTTCAAGAATCCGCCTGGCCATTCCGCCTGGAAGCTGGTCGACGCTGCCGGCTGCCGCGGCTTGCGCGTCGGCGGTGCACAGGTCTCCGAGATGCACTGCAACTTCCTGATCAACACGGGTGACGCCTCCGCGCACGACATCGAGACGCTGGGCGAGGCCGTGCGCGAACGCGTGAAGGCAAATTCCGGAATTGAGCTACACTGGGAAATCAAGCGGATTGGAATTCCCGACTAACCTGGACAGGCGACGAGAGAACATGCGCATCACCATCCTCTTCGGCGGCTCCAACCGCGAACGTCTGGTTTCGGTCGCGTCAGCTCAGGCGCTGCATCAAGCGCTGCCCGAGGCCGATCTCTGGTGGTGGGACGTCGAGGACAAGGTACACGTCGTCCAGTCGAAGCAGCTTCTCGAACACGCCCGTCCCTTCGAGGACGAGTTCAAGCCCGGTACGCGCGGCATTCCGCTCGCGCAGGCGCTCGACCAGGCCAAGGCGGAAGACCGCGTCCTCGTGTTCAGCCTGCATGGCGGCTGCGCCGAGAATGGCGAATTGCAGGTGATGTGCGAGGCGCGCGGCGTGCCGTTCACCGGCTCCGGCTCGGCCTCCTCGCATCTCGCCTTCGACAAGATCGCGGCCAAGCGCTTTGCCGCGCTCGGCGGCGTGACGTCGCCGGCAAACATCGCGCTCGACAACATCGATGACGCCTTCGCGGAATACGGAAGGCTGATCGCAAAGCCGGCGCGCGATGGGTCGAGCTATGGCCTGATCTTCGTCAACGCCAAGCAGGATCTCGTCGCCGTCCGCAATGCCGCCAAGCACGAAGAGTATGTCATCGAGCCCTACATCGCCGGCGTGGAGGCGACCTGCGGCGTGCTTGAGCGGCCGGACGGCTCGATCATCGCGCTGCCGCCGATCGAGATCATTCCGGGTGAGGGCAATTTCGACTACGCCGCAAAATACCTGCTGTCGACGACCCAGGAGATCTGCCCCGGCCGCTTCACCGCCGAGATCACAGCCGCGCTCAAGACGCAGGCCATGCTTGCCCATCGCGCGATGTCCTGCACCGGCTATTCCCGCTCCGACTTCATCGTCTCGGACAAGGGGCTGGTCTATCTCGAAACCAACACGCTGCCCGGGCTGACCAAGTCCTCGCTCTACCCCAAGGCGCTGAAAGCCGAGGGCATCGCGTTCGTCGACTTCCTCCATGGCCTGATCGAGCTCGCTGGGCGGCGGGTCGGAAATAATTAGGATTGGTTAACGGCCAAACGGGCGAAAACGCCCGGTTTGGCCGCCAAAACCGGTAAAATACCGGACATCGTGGCATAACTGCCTCACTGGGCTTGGCAAAAAGCGTCAGCCGTTAACGAACTTTACCTTTTGTTTACCAGGACATCCGAAGGTTAACGCTGGCGGCGCATATGGCGTTTTGGCTGCCGGCGCGTGAGCCGTTTCGGATGTATCCGACCGGCGAACGCTTTGAAGGGGAACGGTTTCTTCTGCTGAAGACCATCACCCGGCCCGGCAAGTCCAAGACGTCATGTTCGCCAGGGCCCGCGCGATGTCGCGGGCAAACTGTTGACGAGCTCGTGCAATGGATGGTGCAGGAAGCCTCACCCGGTCGTTTCTGAGATCGCTGAGGCCCCAAGCTGACCTGAAGGCGGCCGCTATCGGAGCGGTCGTGCTTCTGCGCGAGTGGGTCCAGGACAGGCGTGACGAGCAGCGGGCCGCCGCCAAGAACAAGATCAAGCAGAAGATCAAGGCCAAAGCCGTCGTCGAGCGCGAGCTGCCGCCGCGCCTGGTCGCGCTAGTCGAGCGCTATCTGCCGCGCCGGGTCGGGATCAGCATGACCGTGCTGCTCCTGGTCGGAAGCTGCGGCTTCGGCATCGTCAAGGGCGGCCATCTCCAGGATTTCATCACCGCCGTCAGCGACGCGCGCAACGCAATGGCCAATTCGGCCGGCTTTCGCATCACCTCCGTCGCGATCAACGGCCGCAAGCAGCTCAGCCAGGACGAGATCCTCGCGATCGGCGGCGTCAGCGGCCGCTCCTCGCTTCTGTTCCTCGATGCCGACGTCGTCCGCGACAAGCTCAAGGCCAATCCCTGGATCGCGGATGCGACCGTGCTGAAGCTCTATCCGGGCCGGCTCATGATCGAGATCACCGAGCGCCAGGCGTTCGCGCTGTGGCAGGAGGCCGGCCGGCTCTCCGTCATCGCCGCCGACGGCGCCCTGCTCGAACCCTATGTCTCGCGCCGGTTCCTGTCGCTGCCGCTCGTGGTCGGCAAGGGCGCCGACACCCAGGCCCGCGACTTCCTCGCGCTGCTCGCACGCTATCCGCAGGTGAATTCGGTGACCAGAGCCGCGATCCTTGTCGGTGAGCGGCGCTGGAACCTGAGGCTGAAGGACGGCCTCGACATCCGCCTGCCCGAGCAGGATGTCGGCAACGCACTCGCCGCGCTCACCAAGCTCGACAAGGAAGACAGGCTGTTCTCGAAGGACATCGTCGCGGTCGACATGCGCCTTCCCGATCGCCTGGTGGTGCAGCTGTCCGACGACGCCGCCAAGGCGCGCGAGGACCTGTTCAAGGACAAGAAGAAAAAGAAGGCCGGGGACGCCGCATGACCGGTCTTGATCGCACCCAGACGCCGAAGACGCGCCAGATGCCGCACAAGCGCGGCGGCCTCGTTGCCTGCCTCGACATCGGCACCAGCAAGATCGCCTGCATGATCGCACGGCTGAAGCCATCGGCACTGAGCGAAGCCCTGGGCGGCCGCACCCATGCGGTGGAGCTGATCGGTTACAGCCAGATCCAGTCGCGCGGCATGAAGGCCGGCGCGGTGGTCGATCTCGCCGAATGCGAGCAGGCGGTGCGCCAGGCCGTCGGGCTTGCCGAGAAAATGGCCAAGGTCCGGGTCGAGTCCGTGCTGCTGTCGGTGTCCGGCGGCCGGCTCTCCGGCCAGCTGGTCGAGGCCGCGGCCGACATCCGCGGCGGCGCGGTGACGCCGGCCGATGTCAGCCGCGTCACCTCCACCGGCATGCGCCACGCCACCGGCGAGGGCCGCACCGTGCTGCACGCGCTGCCGGTCGGCTACACGCTCGACGGCGTCAAGGGCATCCGCGATCCCCGCGGCATGGTCGCGCGCCAGTTCGGCGTCGACATGAACGTCGTCACCTGCGACGCCACCGTGGCGCGGAACCTGATGCTGGCGGTGGAACGCTGCCATCTCAACGTCGAAGCCATGGCGGCGAGCCCCTATGTGGCCGGCCTGTCGGTGCTGACCGACGACGAGGCCGATCTTGGCGCCGCCGTGGTCGAGATGGGCGCAGGCACCACCACGATCGCCGTCTTTTCCGGCGGCCGCTTCGTGCACGCGGCCGGATTTGCGGTCGGCGGGCAACACATCACGATGGATCTCGCGCGCGACTCTCGGCGACCATTGCCGATGCCGAGCGAATCAAGACGTTATACGGCACGGTCCTCACCGGCGGATCGGACTCGCGTGAGCTGATGTCTGTACCGACGGCCGGTGAACGAGCAGGATCTGCCGCAGATCGTTTCGCGCGCCACCATCGCCAATATCGTCAAGCACCGTGCCGAGGAAGTCTTCGAAATGGTTCGGGACAAGCTGAAGGATTCGCCCTTCGCGGCAGAGCCCAAGGGCCGTGTCGTGCTCTCGGGCGGCGCCTCGCAGCTCACGGGCCTCGTCGAGCTCGGAACACAGATTTTCGGCCGGCCCGTGCGGGTCGGACGTCCGCTCGGTTTCGGCCGGCTGCCCAACGAGGCGAAGAACGCCGCGTTCGCGGTGCCGGCCGGACTTCTGGTCTACCCGCAATATGTTCACCACGAACATGTCGAACCGCGGCATACGCGGCAGCAAGTCAAGACAGGGACCGGCGGTTATTTCGGAAAGGTCGGACGATGGCTACGCGAGGGCTTCTGATGAATTCCTTTTCGCAATTGTCGATTTTCACCAACTCCCGCGGCCGCCGGCCGGGGCGAACCCACGCGCGCGTGATCGAGAGGCAAACATGACCATCAGCATCAACGTTCCTGATATTCACGAGTTGAAGCCCCGGATCACCGTGTTCGGCGTCGGTGGCGCCGGCGGCAACGCCGTCAACAACATGATCACGGCCGGCCTCCAGGGCGTCGACTTCGTGGTCGCCAACACCGACGCGCAGGCGCTGACCATGTCGAAGGCGCAGCGCATCGTGCAGATGGGCACGGCGGCGACGCAAGGATTGGGCGCAGGCTCGCAGCCGGTCGTCGGCGCGGCCGCGGCCGAAGAGGTGATGGACGAGCTCCGCGACCATCTCTCCGGCGCCAACATGGTGTTCGTTACCGCCGGCATGGGCGGCGGCACCGGCACTGGCGCTGCTCCCGTGATCGCCAAGATCGCACGTGAGATGGGCATCCTCACGGTCGGTGTCGTGACCAAGCCCTTCCACTTCGAGGGCGGCCGCCGCATGCGCACCGCGGAAGCCGGCATCAACGAGCTGCACAAGGTCGTCGATACGCTCCTGATCATCCCGAACCAGAACCTGTTCCGGGTCGCCAACGAGAAGACCACCTTCGCCGACGCCTTCGCGATGGCCGACCAGGTGCTCTACTCCGGCGTTGCCTGCATCACCGACCTGATGGTCAAGGAAGGCCTGATCAACCTCGACTTCGCCGACGTCCGCGCCGTCATGCGCGAGATGGGCAAGGCGATGATGGGCACGGGCGAAGCCTCCGGCGACAAGCGCGCGCTGACCGCTGCTGAAGCCGCGATCGCCAACCCGCTGATCGACGACTCGTCGATGAAGGGCGCCAAGGGCCTCCTCATCTCGATCACCGGCGGCAAGGACCTGACCCTGTTCGAGGTCGACGAAGCCGCGACCCGCATCCGCGAGGAAGTCGACCAGGACGCCAACATCATCGTCGGCGCGACCTTCGACGAAGCGCTCGACGGCCTGATCCGCGTTTCGGTCGTCGCCACCGGCATCGAGCAGGCCGCGATCGCCCGCAACAGCCAGGCCACCAGCGCTCCGGTCGCGAACGCGGCGCCGCAGGTGCAGCAGGCTCCTGCTGCTCCGGCTGCGGTTGCCGAGAGCCGTCTCGCCGACCTGACCGCGCGGCTTCGTGCCGACAATCAGCGCCTGGCCGAACGTGCCCAGAAGCTGGAAGCGCAGATCCCGGCTGCCGCGCCTGCGCCTGCGTCGGTGCGTGCCAATGTCGAGCGTGCGGCGCTCGCGGCCATCGCCGCCGCCGTTTCCGAAGTCCCGCAGGTGCCCGCGCCGATGCAGACCTATGGCGACGTCACCGTGCGCCCGATCGCGCAGAAGCCCACGCTGTTCCCGGAGCCCGAGCAGTCGCCGGCCGCCATGCAAGAGCCGATGACGCCGGAAACCTTCATCCCGCCGCAGGCCGAGCGCGCCCCGGTACGTGCGCCGCGGATGCCGCGCCTCGAGGAACTGCCGATGCCGGCCCAGGCCGAGATTCGTCAGGCCCGTGGCGAGGTCGAGGGAGAGACGCCGCAAAAGACCCGGCTCTCGCTGCTCCAGCGCCTCGCCAATGTCGGCCTCGGCCGTCGCGACGAGGAGAGCGAGGCACCGATCGCCGCCCGCACGGCTGGTCCGGCAATGCCGGCGTTGCCGGAGCGCACGCCGCAACGGACGGTGACGCAGCAGATCGCAGCCAGCGAGCCAGTCTCTGAGTATGCCCGCCGGCCCGCGCCGCAGGGTCTCGACGCCCATGGCCGTCCGGCACCTGTTGCGCCGACGCCACAGGGAGACGACCATCTTGATATCCCGGCCTTCCTGCGGCGGCAGGCGACTTGAGGATTGTTACAATCAGGCAGACGCAAAAAGGTCCCGGCGAGACGCTCGCCGGGACCTTTTCTTTTGTCCGGTGCATATCCGGATTGTGCACGCAAGTAACTGATTTTAAATAATTAATTATGTATTCGGTGGTTCGGTAAAGCTGCCGGTAGCAGCCCAAAACTTCGGTCCAATTTGGTTAAGCCTTGGCGCGAATACGGCAGGTTTGGGGTAACAATCGGTAAAAAAGCGTGAGTTGGCGCTGTTTGAGGCAGTGACTATGGTTTGGCGTGACTTGGGGATACGGATTCGGACGGTCGGCCTTGGCCGGTTAGTCGGGTTTGTATAAGTCGCGTTGGGTCGTAGTGGGGCGGTTCCTGATGAAATTTAGCCGGCAAACAACGCTTCGTGCGCAAGCCACCGTGGCCGGCGTTGGCGTTCATTCCGGTCTTCCCGTCACCCTTACGCTTGGACCTGCACCTGTCGACGCAGGTTTTATTTTTGTCCGCACCGGCCTTGAGGGAAGTGACCGCGAAGTTCAGGCGACCGCCGAGCGGGTGATCGCGACCGATTTCGCGACCGTCCTCGGCGATCGCAGCGGTCCGCTGGTTTCCACCGCGGAGCATGTCCTGGCTGCGCTGCGGGGCATGGGCGTCGACAACGCCACCATCGAGATCGACGGTCCGGAAGTGCCGATCATGGACGGCAGCGCCGCGGCCTTCATCGTGGCGATCGATCAGGCCGGCGTCGTCAACCAGTCGGCGCAGCGCCGGTTCATCCAGGTTTTGAAGCCGATCTCGGTCAAGGTCGGTGACTCCTTCGGCGAGATCCGGCCCTACGCCAATGGCTTCCGCGCCGAGGTCGAGATCGACTTCACCAATCCCGTCATCGGTCAGCAGAGCTACGGCTTCGACGTCAGCCCCGAGCGCTTCCGCCGCGAAGTCGGCCGCGCCCGGACCTTCGGTCTGATGGGCGATGTCGCGCGGCTCTGGAGCGCGGGCTACGCGCTCGGCGCCTCCTTCGAAAACACAGTCGTGTTCGACGACGAGCGGCTGCTCAACACCGAGGGCCTGCGCTACGCTGACGAATGCGCCCGCCACAAGGTGCTGGACGTGATCGGCGATCTCGCGCTGGCTGGCCTGCCGCTGCTTGGCGCCTACCGCTCGGTGCGTGGGGGCCACAAGCTCAACCACGCTGTCCTGACCGCGCTGCTCGCCGACCGTACCGCTTGGCGGGTGGTCGAGGGCGAGGCGGCCCGCCGCACCACGCGTCCCGCGGTCGAAACCGGTCGCGGCATCGTTGGCGGCCGGATTGCCGCGGCCTACGGGCCGGATGTGTCCTGAGAGGCCTGTCGCCGCAGGCGTTCTGTTGCTGCGGACGTTTGGCGGCGACTTTCCCCCGGGAAACTCCTGGTAACCATGATCCTCTAGGATTGCGGCACGTTCGCCTTAATCCGGGCGGAATGCCTGCCTATCCGGTAGGTTAACCATCGTTTTTCGGTTACACCGACGTGGTCGCATGGCAGGCACCACGGTTACATTTCGCGCCCGTGACAGCGATCATGGGCTGGCGGGCACCGCATCACAGGGCGTCAGGTCTTAAATTCATGTCGGCACAGCGTATGACGCGCGGATATCTCTTGGTTTCGCCAAAGGCTCCGATCGGGATCCGTCGGCTGCTCCAGGCAGCGACCCTCTTCGTGCTCGCGCTGCCGCTGGCCGGCTGCGGGGCCGGCGCGCTCTGGGACAAGTTCACCGCCAAGGACGACACCTTCGTCGATGAGCCTGCCGACAAGATCTACAATGAGGGCTTGTACCTCATGAACGAAAAGAAGGACATGAAGGCGGCGAACAAGAAGTTCGAAGAGGTCGACCGCCAGCATCCCTATTCCGACTGGGCGCGCAAATCGCTGCTGATGTCGGCCTACGCGTCCTACCAGGGCGGCGACTACGACAGCTGCATCGGCGCTGCGACCCGCTACGTCACCCTGCATCCCGGCAGCCCGGACGCCGCCTACGCGCAATACCTGATCGCCGCCTCGCACTACGACCAGATCCCGGATGTCAGCCGCGACCAGGCCCGCACCGAGAAGGCGATCGCCTCGCTGGAAGAGGTGGTGCGCAAATATCCGACGTCCGAATATGCGACCTCCGCCAAGGCCAAGATCGAGGGCGCGCGCGACCAGCTCGCCGGCAAGGAAATGAATGTCGGCCGCTACTACATGCAGAAGAAAGACTACACGGCCGCGATCAACCGCTACAAGGCCGTGGTGACCCAGTATCAGACCACACGCCACGTCGAGGAGGCGCTCTACCGCCTCACCGAGTCCTATATGGCGATCGGCATCGTCGGCGAAGCCCAGACCGCCGCCGCCGTGCTCGGGCATAATTTTCCTGACAGCCGGTGGTACAAGGACGCCTATAATCTTGTAAAATCCGGCGGTCTCGAGCCGAGCGAGAATCAGGGGTCCTGGATCAGCCGGACCTTCAAGAAGATTGGCCTCTAGGTCTCGGCTAGGAAATCTGGTTCCATGCTGGCGCGTCTGTCGATCCGTGACATCGTCCTGATCGAACGGCTCGATATCGAATTCGCCACCGGACTTGCGGTTTTGACCGGCGAGACCGGTGCGGGCAAATCCATCCTGCTCGATGCCTTTGCGTTGGCGCTCGGCGGCCGCGGCGACGCCGGCCTCGTGCGCCATGGCGCAGAGCAGGGCCAGGTCACGGCCGTCTTCGATATCCCCAAAAATCACCCCGCGACGAAAATCCTCGCCGAGAATGGTTTGGATGACGCGAATTTCACAGAGTCCTGCGAGATGATCCTGCGCCGGGTCCAGCTCGCCGACGGCCGCACCCGCGCCTTCATCAACGACCAGGCGATCAGCGTGCAGACCCTGAAGGCGGTCGGCACCGCGCTGGTCGAAATCCACGGCCAGCATGACGAGCGCGCGCTGGTCGATGCCGCCACCCATCGCCGCCTGCTCGATGCCTTTGCCGGCCTCGAAAAGGATGTCGCTTCCGTCGAAGCGCTCTGGGACGCACGCCGTACCGCAAACACCGCGCTGGAAGAGCATCGCGCCGGCATGGAGCGCGCCGCGCGCGAGGCCGATTATCTGCGCCATGCCTCCGACGAGCTGAAGCAGCTCGCGCCCAAGGACGGCGAGGAGACCTCGCTCGCCTCGCGCCGCACCACCATGATGCAGGGCGAGAAGATCGCCTCCGACCTGCGCGAAGCGCAGGAGGTTGTCGGCGGCCATAATTCGCCGGTTTCGGCGCTGTCGGCCGCGGTACGCCGGCTGGAGCGCCGCGGCGTCAATTCGCCGGCGCTGGTCGAGCCCGCGGTGAAGGCGATCGACGTCGCGATCAATGCGCTGGAGGAGGCCGACCAGCATCTCCAGGCGGCGCTTGCCGCAACCGATTTCGACCCGGCCGAGCTCGAACGCATCGAGGAGCGGCTGTTCGCGTTGCGCGCCGCCTCGCGCAAATACTCGACGCCGGTCGATGGCCTGGCCGCGCTTGCCGCCAAATACGCCGCCGACGTCGTGCTGATCGATGCCGGCGCTTCGTTGCTGAAGAAGCTGGAGCAGGCTGCGATCGAAGCTGATGCGCACTATGCTGCGGCGGCGAAAAAGCTCTCGGTGGCGCGGCAGAAATCGGCCGAGAAGCTCAACAAGGCCGTCAATGCCGAGCTCGCGCCGCTCAAGCTCGAGCGCGCAAAATTCATGACCCAGGTCGCGACCGACGAGGCCGCGCCAGGCCCGCAAGGGTTCGATCGCGTCGAGTTCTGGGTGCAGACCAATCCGGGCACCAAGCCAGGTCCGATGATGAAGGTCGCCTCCGGCGGCGAGCTCTCGCGCTTCCTCCTGGCGCTCAAGGTCGTGCTGTCCGACCGCGGCTCGGCGCCGACGCTGGTGTTCGACGAAATCGACACTGGCGTAGGCGGTGCGGTCGCGGATGCTATCGGGGCGCGGCTCGCGCGCCTGGCCGGCAAGGTGCAGGTGATGGCCGTGACCCACGCACCGCAGGTCGCCGCCCGTGCCGACCAGCATCTGCTGATTTCCAAGGATGCGCTGGACAAGGGCAAGCGCGTCGCCACCCGCGTCAACGCACTCGCTGCCGACCACCGCCGCGAGGAAATCGCGCGGATGCTCGCGGGCGCCGAGATCACGGCCGAGGCGAGGGCGGCCGCGGACCGGTTGCTCAAGGCGGCGACGGCCTAGGTTTGTCGTTCCGGGGCGATGCGAAGCATCGCACTTCTTCAGTTCTTTTTCGCGCGATATCGCCGAGACTGGGTCATCGTAAGCCTCGAACCAAGCCAGCCGCGTGATGTGGTATTTCGCCGTGAAGCCCGGAACGGCTTTGATTTGATGCTCACAGACACGACGTATGAGGTCATTGGTGACGCCGAGATTGCTCCGTCGCGCCGGCTTGCTAGGATATAGACGTAATACGCCATCACTCCCGAGCCTTTCCCAACTGTCATTCCGGGGTGCACGAAGTGCGAACCTGGAATCTCGAGGTTCCGGGTCTGGTCCTTCGGACCATCCCGGAACGACGAGACGCAACCTTAAGTATAATGGCAAGAGCAGCAAAATCCAAAACGCTTCGTGACGTCGCCGACCTGACCAAGGCGCAGGCCAAGGTCGAGCATATGCGGCTGTCGCTCGAGATCGAGGGACACAACGAGCGTTACTTTCAAGACGACGCGCCGACCGTTACCGACGCCGAGTACGACGCCCTGCGTCAGCGCCTCAACGCGATCGAGAAGCGCTTTCCGGAATTCGTCAGCGCGGAATCGCCGTCGCAGAAGGTTGGCGCGGCACCGTCGGGGCGCTTCAAGAAGGTGCGCCATTCCGTTCCGATGCTGTCGCTCGACAACGCCTTTGCCGAGGAAGACGTGCGCGACTTCGTCGGCCGCATCGTTCGCTTCCTGAAGCTTGCCGACGACACCATCGATTTCTCCGCCGAGCCGAAGATCGACGGCCTCTCGATGTCGCTACGTTATGAGGGCGGCGAGCTTGTCACTGCGGCGACGCGCGGCGACGGTGCGGAAGGCGAGGATGTCACCGCCAACATCCGCACACTGGAAGACGTGCCACAGAAGCTGAAGGGGCGAAACGTTCCCGACATTTGCGAAGTGCGCGGCGAAGTCTACATGACCAAGAAGGCCTTCCTGGCGCTCAACGAGCGGCAGACGGCCGCCGGCGACACGATTTTCGCCAATCCGCGCAACTCGGCTGCAGGTTCGCTGCGGCAGAAGGACCCGACCATCACCGCCTCGCGTCCGCTGGGCTTCTTTGCGTACGCCTGGGGCGAAATGAGCGCGATGCCTGAAGAGACGCAGAGCGCCATGATCCATTGGTTCGAGCGCTGCGGCTTCAAGACCAATCCGCTGACCAAGCTGTGTCACTCCGTCGAGGAACTGATCGCTTTCCACCAGAGTATCGAGGAAGAGCGCGCGGAGCTCGACTACGACATCGACGGCGTCGTCTACAAGGTCGACCGCCTCGACTGGCAGGAGCGCCTCGGCTTCGTCTCGCGCACGCCGCGCTGGGGCATCGCGCACAAATTCCCGGCCGAGCAGGCCATGACGGTGCTGCGCGACATCGAGATCCAGGTCGGCCGCACCGGCTCCTTCACGCCGGTCGGCAAGCTCGAGCCGGTCGGTGTCGGCGGCGTGATCGTGCAGAACGTCACGCTGCACAACGAGGACTACATCAAGGGCATCGGCAACAAGGGCGAGGTGTTGCGCGAGGGCCGCGACATCCGGATCGGCGACACCGTCGTGATCCAGCGCGCCGGGGACGTCATTCCGCAGGTGGTGGACGTCGTCCTCGACAAGCGGCCGAAAAGCGCCAAGGAATTCCACTTTCCGAAGAAATGCCCCTGCCCGCTGCACACCGACGTCGTGCGCGGGGAGACGGCCGCCGGCGAAGAAGAAGCGCGCGCCCGCTGCACCGGCGAGTTTGCCTGCCCCTACCAGAAGATCGAGCATCTGAAGCTGTTCGTGTCGCGGCGCGCCTTCGACATCGACGGTCTCGGCGAGAAGCAGCTTCAGTATTTCTTCGATGAAGGATGGGTCAAGGAGCCCTCCGACATCTTCACGCTGGAGAAGCGCAACGCAACGCTCAAGCTCGAGGAGATCGAGGGCTACGGCGCGACCTCGGTGCGCAATCTGTTCGGCGCGATCGAGAGCCGGCGCAGAATCGCGCTGGAGCGCTTCGTCTATGCGCTCGGCATGCGCCATGTCGGCGAAACAACGGCGCTGGCGCTCGCGCGCGGCTACGGCTCCTGGGATGCCTTCCACGATGCCTGCCTCAAGGTCGCCAAGGGCGACGAGGAGGCGATGGCGGAGATGGACGCGCTCGACCAGATCGGCGACACCGTGATCAAGAGCATCGCGGACTATTTCGGCGAGAGCCACAATCGCGGCATCGTCGAACGGCTGACGAAAGAGGTCGAGATTGTCGATGCCGAGAAGCCGAAGAGCAACTCGGCCGTCGCCGGCAAGACGGTCGTGTTCACAGGCTCGCTGGAGAAGATGACGCGCGACGAAGCCAAGGCCACTGCCGAGCGGCTCGGCGCCAAGGTGTCGGGCTCGGTGTCGAAGAAGACCGATCTCGTCGTGGCCGGCCCTGGTGCGGGCTCGAAGCTCGCGGAGGCCAACAAACACGGGGTCATGGTGTTGACCGAAGATGAGTGGCTGACGCTGATCGGGGAGTGACGTGTTCTTTCGTCATTGCGAGCGCAGCGAAGCAATCCGGAATTCTTCCGCGGGGGCAGTCTGGAGTGCTTCGCTGCGCTCGCAATGACGAGGAGAGGCCTCGCCGCCTCTACATCATCCCCGTCTCTTCCTCTTCCGCCTGTTCGATCAATTCCTCGCTCACCACCAATTCGCGGCGGGGGACGACGAAGATCATCATGCAGGCGCAGAGCAGCGAGATGGCGAGGACGGCCGAGGTCAGCGGCAGCGTCGTTGCGGAATGTCCGCCGAGATAGGCGCCGAACTGCGACATCAGCGCCCCGATGCCTTGTTGCAGGAAGCCCATTGCACCCGACGCAGTACCGGCGGCTTCGGGGCGGATGCTGATCGCTCCCGCAGCGGAATTCGCCATCACGAAGGCATTGCCGACCATCACGATCATCTGCGTGCCGAACAGCCACGCCGGTGCCTCGTTCCAGCCGGTAAAACTCCAGAGCAGGTTCAACAGGCTGCCGCAGAGTTGCAGGCCGAGCCCGAACCAGATCAGCTTTTCCAGCGAGTGTCGCGGCGCGAAGCGCACGCAGAGGAGATTGCCGACCAGATACGCGAATCCAGTCGTGGCGAACCACGCGCCGTATTCGGCACTGGTTCGACCCATCTGGGTCACCACGATGTAAGGGCCGCCGCCGGCGAACGTGAAGATGATCTGCGACGCCAGCACCTGGCACATCACATAGCCGATGAAGGCGCGGCTCTTGATCAGGGTGCCGACGTCGCCGCGAAAGCCGCCACCGGCCGCGCGGTCGCGGCGCGTCTCGGGCAGTGCCAGGGCGATGCCGACCGCGACCGCAAGCGCGCCGATCGTAATGGCGTAAAAGATCGCGCGCCAACCAAACGCGGTCTCGATCAGGCCACCGGTGAGGGGCGAGACCATCTGGCCGATCATCAGGGCGGCGACCACGAGGCTGATCATGGAGGCGACGCGATCGCGCTCGTAGATGTCCCGGATGATGGCGCGGCTTACGACCATGCCGGAGGCACCGCCCAGGGCCTGGAAGAAGCGCGCCGCGATCAACTGCGGCAGGGTTTCGGCGAAGATGCAGGCGACGCTCGCCGCCACCATCAGCGCGAGGCCTCCAAGCAGCACCGGGCGTCGGCCGAATTTGTCCGACAATGGCCCCATGATGAGCTGCGACAGCGCGATGCCGACCATGTAGAGCGACACGGTCATCTGGGCGATCGAGATGTCGCGCCCGAACGTCGTTGCCAGCACGGGGAGCGCCGGAACCAGGATGTAGAGCGAGATCGGCGCGATCCCGGTCATGACGACCAGCAGCAGCAACGTCACGCGCGAGGTCGCGATGTTCTTCGTCGCCACCTCCGGCGGCTTGCTGATCATGCCGTGCATGCGTGTCCGTCTTTCGAATTCGAATCGGACTGTAGCGTGCTCGCACAAGAGGGATATCGGTGTTTCGGAATGCGGCCATACCGATTCCGGGGCCGTTATAATAACAGCGTGCGGGAGGCCGTCGTTTTGCGGAAAGCGGCACGAGGAACGTGCCAGGCTGGCCGTGATTGCAGGCAAAGGTGGCCCAGCCTTGCGCAAATCGCCTGGCGCCATGCGCAGCGCTACGCCAGCTCCGCCGTCGCCTGGTCGAGCCACGCCTTCGTTGCTTCATCCAGCGCCGGTCCCACCTCGGCGCGGACGCGCGCGTGGTAGGCATTGAGCCAGGCGAGCTCGTCGCGGCTCAACATCGCCACGTCGATCAGCCGGCGGTCGATCGGCGCCAGCGTCAGCGTCTCGAACGCATTCATCGATTTCTCGGCGCCCTTGATGCTGGCGGCGACCACCAGCTCGAGGTTCTCGATGCGGATGCCGAAGCCGTCGGTCTTGTAATAGCCGGGCTCGTTGGAGAGGATCATGCCGCGCTTGAGCTGTGTGGTGCCGAGTTTCGAGATCCGCGCGGGTCCCTCGTGCACCGACAGATAGCTGCCGACGCCGTGTCCGGTGCCGTGCTCGAAATCGACGCCGGCGGCCCAGAGATATTGCCGCGCCAGCGTGTCGAGCTGCGCGCCGGTGGTGCCGTCGGGGAAGATCGCGCGCGCGATCGCGATGTGGCCGCGCAGCACGCGGGTGAAGCGGTCGCGCATCTCGTCCGTCGGCTCGCCTACCGCCATGGTGCGGGTGACGTCGGTGGTGCCGTCTTCATATTGCGCGCCGGAATCGATCAGCAGCAGATCGCCGGACGTGATCCGACGGTTGCTCTTGCGGGTGACGCGGTAGTGCACGATCGCGCCGTTCGGGCCGGTGCCGGAGATGGTCGGGAACGAGACGTCCTTCAGCGCGCCGGTGTCGCGGCGGAATGTTTCCAGCGCCTCGACCGCGTCGATCTCGGTGAGCTTGCCGCTTGGTGCCTCGCGATCGATGAAGGCGAGGAAGCGCGCCAGCGCGATGGCGTCGCGCCGGTGCGCCGTCCGCGTGCCCGCGATTTCGGTCGCGTTCTTCACGGCCTTCAGCAGCGCGATCGGATCGCTGCCGCGCAGCGGCTTGCCGCCGCCGCCTGCGATCAACCTGCTCAGTGCGTCGGCCGCCGTGGCGTTGTCGAGCGCAATCGCAGCGCCGCTCTTTGCGAGCGCCATCAGCGTCGGCGTCAGCGCGTCGGGGTCGCGCACGTCGGCCGATTGCTCGAGATGGTCACGCGAGAGGTTGGAGAGCTTGCGGTGGTCGATGAAGATCGTCGGCCGGCCGACCTTGGGCACCAGTGCGTAGGACAGCGGCAGCGGAGTATGCGCGACATCGGCGCCGCGGATGTTGAAGGTCCAGGCGACCGCATGGCTGTCCGACAGCACCAGCGCGTCGGCGCCGAGCTTGTCGATCTCGCCCTTGATCTGCGTCACCTTCTCGGCCTCTGTGACGCCGGCATATTGCAGACCGTGGATCGCGACCGGCGCCAGCGGCGGCTGAGGCCGGTCCTGCCAGATGGCGTCGACCGGATTGCTGTCGACCGCCACCAGTTCGGCGCCGGCCTTGGCGCAGGCCGCGGAGAGGCGCTCCGCTGCCGCAAAAGTGTGCAGCCATGGATCAAATCCTAGGCGATCACCAGATTTGAGATGCGCCGAGACCCAGCTCTCCGGCGGCGGATCGATCAGCAATTCCACCGCCCACGCCTTGGCGTCGACCTGCTTGGCTGCCTGGATCGTGTAGCGGCCGTCGACGAAGATTGCGGCCTCTTGGGTCAGCACCACTGCGAACCCCGCCGAGCCGGTAAAGCCGGTCAGCCAGGCGAGCCGCTCTTCGGAGGGCGCCACATACTCATTCTGCTGCTGATCGGCGCGCGGAATGACGAAGCCGGTCAGCTTGCGGCGGGCGAGTTCTTCACGGAGCGCTGCCAGGCGCGCCGTCAATGCGACGCCGGCCTCTGGCTCCTCGAATGTCTGGAAGTGCGCTTCGAACATGGCTCAGTTTAGGATCATGGTGATCAGTCCGCAATGTAGACGCATTTGAGGTCGCATGTGGCACGGACTATGCTTGAAAAAGTCCCATTCGAATTGCGTAGAGTACAGGATGCAGCAGTTGGGCTTGGTCCGTATAACAGGGAAATTCGAGCCAGTGGTTCATCTCAACGACGAGGGAACACGCGATGCCTTCATTCACGTTTGAGAAGATTTCGCCGCCGGTCCGCCGCGCGCCCGCGGCAGCGGCACCGAAGAAGCCGCGTGGCGTCATCAGCCTGGTGATCGATCGCTTCGCCGAGCGCCGTGCCAAGCGCGCCCAGCGCGTGCAGGCACGCAGTGACGGGAAGCCGGCGAAGTAGCGCCGCATCGACGACTGCGTAGGGTGGGTTACGCTTCGCTAACCCAGCCTACGAGAGCCACGGCAGTTCACCCCATCTTCCGCAGCAGCAGGCTGCTCCATCCCTCGATCCGCAGATGCCGCAACGGTACCAGGCCGCGGGCGCGGTAGGCGGCGATCACGGCGGGGGCCTGGTGCGTCAACAGGCCAGAGAGGATGACGCGAGCGCCCGGCGCCAGGTGCCGTGTCATCGGGCCCGCCAATTGCCGTAACGGATTGGCAAGGATGTTGGCCAGCACCAGGTCGAACGGGCCATTTTTGGCAAAATCCGGCGCGGCGAAGCCGGTGGCGCGGATCACCCGCACATTTTGACCGACCTCGTTCAGGGCCGCGTTCTCCGCCGCGACCCGTACCGAAGGCGGGTCGATGTCGGAGGCCAGCACCGCGCGATGCAGCGCTTTGGCCGCCGCGATCCCGAGCACGCCGGTCCCGGTGCCGAGGTCGAGCACGCGCTTCGGGCGTGCGCTTTTCAGGACATGGTCAAGCAGCAGTAAACAGCCACGCGTGGTGCCGTGGTGGCCGGTGCCGAAGGCGAGCGCCGCCTCGATCTCGATCTTGAGCTTGTTTGGCGCCACGCGGTCGCGGTCGTGGCTGCCATGGACGACGAAGCGTCCGGCCGGGACCGGGACGAGGTCTTCCAGGCTCGCCTTGACCCAGTCCCTGGCCTCGACCGTGTCGAAGGCAAGCGTCGCGGCGATGTCATTTCCCGCTGAGGTCGCAACGAGTTCGCGTAAGCCCGCCTGATCCGGCGCCTCGGCGAAATGCAGCGTGACGTCCCATTGTCCGTCCGGCCGCTCGAAGGCGGCGACCGCCGCATCACCCTCGAAAAGGACCTCTGTGAGCACGTCGACGACGCGCCTGGCAGCAGCCTCGTTGGCAAGCGAAAAGCTGGCGCGATGGGTAGGTAAGGGCTTCATTCTAGGGTTCCGTCGGGTTCAATTTTGGGAGCTTTTGATCCCAATTTTTCGTGTAACTTGTAGTTCCCGTATTAACCCGACCGCAGGTTGTAACTCGTAGCTTCCCGGATGTTGGAACCAACCAACACACCTTGAAATGGAGGCGAGACGTGAAGAGCATGGTTTCGAAGTTCTGGTCCGATGAGTCGGGTGCAACCGCGATCGAATACGGTCTGATCGCGGCCGGTATCGCGCTGGCGATCATCACCGTGGTGAACAGCCTGGGCACCACCATGAACGACAAGTTCGGTTCGATTAGCAGCTCCTTGAAGTAATTTCTGCCTCCCATTTCCCGGCGGGGCCAGTTTCTTCATAGACCGCTTTTCGACGAGCGCCCGCTGGGGGAATTGCCCCTTGGCGGGCGGAGTCGTTTGGAGGCAAGTGAGGCCTGCTGACGTCCACAGGCTGTCCACTGATTCTCCCGATGTCATCCACCGTCCTATGCCCGCTTATCCCGCGCCTTTTTCACAGTCTGATTCGGGCTTGTCCCGGACGATCGAGCTCGGGCTTCCACCGCTTCGCCAACAACCTCTCCACAGTCCATCCACAGACCTATCCACGGCTTGCGAACAGGCCGCGGTGATCCCTTAAGATCGCCTGCGCCGCGTTGTGGCCGGGGGCGCCGGTGACGCCGCCGCCGGGGTGGGCGCCAGAGCCGCAATGGTAGAGGCCCTTCAGCGGCCCGCGGTAATCGGCATGGCCCAGCATCGGCCGCGCCGAGAACAGCTGGTTCAAGGTCAGCGCGCCGTGGAAAATATCGCCGCCGAGCAGGCCGAACTGCCGTTCGAGATCCAGTGGAGAAAGGATCTGGCGGCCGAGCACGCTGGCCGCAAAGCCCGGTGCGTAGCTGTCCACGGTTGCGATCATGAGATCGGCGACCTCGTCGCGACGGTCGTCCCACGATTTGCCGTCGGGTAGTTCGGGCGCGACGTGTTGGCAGAACAGGCTAGCAACGTGTTGTCCGGCGGGCGCGAGCGTATCGTCGAGCGTCGAGGGGATCAGCATCTCGACGATCGGTTGCCGACTCCAGCCCTGCGCCCGCGCATCGAGATACGCGCGGTCCATGTAGCCGAGGCTTGGCGCCAGGATGATGCCGGAGCTGAGGTGATCGCCTTCGCCCGGGAGCGCCGTGAAGGAAGGCAAGCGGTCCAGCGCCACGTTCATGCGGAAGGTGCCGGAGCCGTTCTTCCAGTGGCGGATGCGGGCGAGGAAATCCGCCGGCAGGGCGTCGGCCGCAATCAGCCGCGTATAGAGCAGCTTTGGATTGACGTTGGCCGCGACATATTTCGCGCGAATGGTTGCGCCGTTCTCCAGCACCACGCCGACGGCGCGGTCGCGCTCGACGATCACCTCGCGCACGCCGGCATCTGTCTCGATCGCAACGCCGCGGTCGCGCGCGGCGCGCGCCATCGCTTGCGTGATCGCACCCATGCCGCCGATGGCGTGGCCCCAGACGCCCTTCTTGCCGTTCACCTCGCCGAAGGCGTGGTGCAGCATCACATAGGCTGAGCCCGCGGCGTAGGGGCTGGCGTAGTTGCCGACGATGGCGTCGAAGCCGAACAGTGCTTTGACCAGATCGTGCTCGAACCGTTCGTCCAGCATCTCGCCGGCCGAACGCGTGAAGAGATCGAGCAGGCTGCGGCTTTGCTCCAGCGTCAGGGCGCGCAGGATGTTGGCCGTCGTCAACGCGTTCGCGGCCTCGCGGATGGCGCCAATGCCAAAGCTGGCGAGCAGGTTCGGCGGCGCGCGCAGCACGAACTGCCGCAGCACGTCCGCGATGTCCTCGAGCTCGCGCGAGAACCCGTCGAGCGCATCCGCATCATGGGTGCTGAGCCGCGCGACCGACGCCTTCGTCCGTCCCTCGCCGGTGAGGAGATAGCTGCCGTCGGGCGCGGGCAGAAAATTCTGCGCACGCCGCTCGACGATTCGCAGGCCCTGCTCGGCGAGCCCCAAGTCCCGGACCACCTGCGGATTGAGCAGGCTCACGGTGTAGGCCGCGACCGAATTCTTGAAACCCGGATGGAATTCCTCCGTGACGGCGGCCCCGCCGACCACCTTGCGGCGCTCGACCACGTGCACGCGCAGGCCCGCCGCCGCGAGATAGGCCGCGCAGGTGAGGCCGTTATGGCCAGCGCCGATGATGACGACGTCGGTTTCGGTCATGAAGGTTTCTGAATGTTCCACGGTCATTCCGGGGTGACCCGAAGAACCGGGCCCGGAATGACATCTCTATATCAGGCAATTCTCTCTGCAACATCACGAGACCATTTATTGCCCGTTCAGGCGCCGTGTGCTCCATTGCGCGCGCCCGGCGTCCGCCGGGGCTAAGCCGGAGCTTCCATGGATTCGATCGTGCACCCCGTCGCCACGGAGCAGCCGTCCTCGTCGCGCAACCGGCTGCTGCTGACGGTCTATACGGCCGCGATCTTCGTCAGCGCGCTGCTGCTGTTCTCGGTGCAGCCGCTGTTCACGAAAATGGTGCTGCCGCGGCTCGGCGGCTCGCCGGCGGTGTGGTCGGTGGCGATGGTGTTCTTCCAGTCGCTGCTGCTCGCGGGCTACGCCTACGCGCATCTCCTCATGCAGATCAAAAATCGCATCGTCCCCGTTGTGGTGCATCTCGTGCTGCTGGTGCTGGCCTTCGCGACGCTGCCGCTCAGCATCGCCAGCGCCTATGGTGAGCCGCCAGCGTCCGGCTATGCGTTCTGGCTGCTCGGCCTGTTCGTGATCTCGATTGGGCTACCGTTCTTCGCTCTCGCGGCGAACAATCCGCTGCTGCAAGCCTGGTTCGTGCGCACCGGTCATCCTGACGGGCGCGATCCCTACTTTCTCTATGCGTCCTCCAATATCGGCAGCTTCCTGGCGTTGTTGTCCTATCCGTTCCTGCTGGAGCCGATGTTCACGCTGCACACGCAGAACCGGCTCTGGACCGGCGGCTATGGCCTTTTGATCCTGCTGATCGCGGCCTGCGGTGTGCTGCTGTTGCGCTCGCCAAAGCTGGCGGTGGCCGATGTGCGAACCGAGGAGGCGAATGCGCCGGCGCCCGGCGTGGTGACACGGCTGCGCTGGATCTTTCTCGCCGCGGTGCCGTCAGGCCTGCTCATCGCCGTGACTGCGCACATCTCGACCGACGTCGCGGCGGCGCCGCTGCTGTGGGTGCTGCCGCTGTCGCTGTATCTGCTCACCTGGGTGGTGGTGTTCCAGTCGCGGCCGCTGCTGCCGCACAAATGGATGGTGATGCTCCAGCCGGTCGCGATCGCGGGCGTCATCTTCCTGCTCGCCTTCGGCGGCGAGCAGAATCTGCTGCTCACGCTCGGCGGTCACCAATTGTGCTTCTTCGTCATTGCCATGGCCTGCCACGGCGAATTGGCGCGAACCCGGCCGGCCGCGAAATTTCTCACCGGCTTCTATGTCGCGCTATCGTTCGGTGGCATGGTCGGCGGCCTCTTTGCAGGCCTCGTCGCACCCTTCACCTTCTCCTGGATCGCCGAATATCCGATCCTGGTCGCGCTCGCTGCGCTGTGCCGGCCCTCAGTGAACGAGCGTTTTGCCGGCATCGTCAAATGGTACTGGCTGGTGCTCGCCGCGCTCGCGGTGGTGCTGGTTGTGCCGTCTTACACGACGGGCGATCTCTCGACCTGGTTCGAGGATCACCGTGTCTGGGTTGCCGGCGCGGTCGGCGTGCTGGCAGCGCTTCTGGCGCTCGCGGTCAATGCCGGCCGCTGGAAGATCTTTGCCACCGTCGCGCTCGCGCTGGCATTGATCCGGATTTATCCGGCGGACGAAGGTCGTGTCACGACCGTGCGCAGCTTCTTCGGCGTGCACAAGATCGTGGTGACGCCGGGCGGCTATTTCCACGTGCTGATGCACGGCACCACCATTCACGGCGCCGAGCGTTTCCGCAACAATGACGGCACGCCGGTCACCGGCCGGCCCGAGCCGATCACCTATTATCACAAGGACGGCGGCATCGGTCAGGCCATCACCGCGGTCCGCGAGCGCAAGGGTGCGCCGCTGAAGGTCGCCGCGATCGGCGTCGGATCGGGCACGCTCGCCTGCGCCGCCGAGCCCGGCGAGGACTGGAAATTCTTCGAGATCGACCAGTCCATGGTCGACGCCGCACGCGACCCCAAGAATTTCCGCTACATCTCGAGCTGCCTGCCGAACCTGAAGCCGGTGATCGGGGACGCACGCCTCACCTTCGCAAAGGAGCCCGACGGCGCTTACGACCTCATCATCGTCGACGCCTATTCGTCGGATGCGATCCCGATCCATCTGGCCACCGAAGAGGCAATGAAGATCTACAAGGACAAGCTCGCCCCGCATGGCGCCGTGTTGATGCACGTCTCCAACCGGCACCTCGATCTCGAGCCCGTCGTGGTCGGCATTGCCGATGCCAACGATCTGAAGAGCTGGGTCTATGACGAGGATTCGGGCCGCGACGCCGACTACATCTTCTCCACCGACGTCGTCATCTCCGCGCGCGAGGCGGCCGATGTCGGCAAGCTCGCCTCCGCCAAGCAGTGGGAGGAGACCGACGCCGACGAGAAGGTCCGGGTCTGGACCGACGACTATTCCAACATCCTCGGTGCGCTGTACCGGCGTTTGCGGTACGGGGAGCAGTAACCTCCGTGCCCCGGACGCAGCGCAGCGCTTCTGCAGCGCCGCGTCCGGGACACGGGATCATCTGGGGCTTATGGCGCCACAGGCGTCCCTGCCGGCAGTGCTAATCCCTTCTCGCCAGCGACCTGTCGCAGCAGGTCCGGCCGGTCCGAGATGATGCCGTCGGCGCCGATCTCGATCATCCGCGCCATGTCGTCGGGCTTGTTGACGGTCCAGACCACGACGCGCAATCCGAGCGTATGGGCTTCAGTGACAAGCGCCGCGGTCACGTCGCCGAAATAGGGCGACCATACGGCGCCGCCTGCGGCCTTGATCGTCCGCGGCAGCGAGCCGCCGTGATCGGCCGGGCTGAAGCCCGCCGTCCAGCTGGTGGCCTTGTCGAGGACGACGGTCGGTGCCGAGCCGCGCTGGAGCGTCAGGTACACGGTCGGAATTTTCGGAGCCTGCTGCTGGACGAGAAGCAGGGTCCTCCAGTCGAACGACTGGATCATGACGCGATCCGAAAACTTTTCGTCTTCGATCACCCCAAGCAGCTTTGCAACGAAGGCCTGCGGCTCAAGCAATTCATCCGGATGATCCGGATCGATCTTGGTCTCGATATTGAAGCGCACGCTTTCGTTGCCGGATTTGCGCACCAGCGCGAACAGCTCCTTCAGCGTGGGAATGCGGGTCCCCGGCACGGCCCGCTGGTCGGGAAACTGCTTCGCGTAGGCGCTGTCCGGCCGAATCCGGCCGACGTCGTAGGTCTTGACGTCGGCGAGCCGCAATCTTGCGAAAGGCGTGCCGGGCGCAGCGACATAGGCGCCGTTCGCATCCCGCGCCAGATCGGGGTTGAGCCCGCGCTCATGTGACACAACGACCTCGCCGTCGGCGGTCACGCCGACGTCGAGCTCGAGCGTGTCCACGCCCATCGAGAGCGCGTTCGCGAAGGCCGGCAGGGTATTTTCCGGCATCAGCGCCCGGCCGCCGCGATGGGCCTCGAGATCGAATGTCGAATCAAGAGCCATGGCCCGTCCCGCAATGAGAACTGAGATCACAGTCAAAATTGTCGCAGCACGTGATGGCATGACATCTCGGAGGGCAAAAGGATTGTATTTAAACGCATTTTGGCGCGTTCGGCCCAGTCTACAGGCTTTTGCCCCTGTTGAAACCTTGGGCGGCGGCTTGGGTTGCGCTCGCCAGGCGGTTATGTACTCCTAGCCGCCTAGGAATCCCGCCCGTGCAACAGAAACGCGATCACCGCATCATCCGCAGCCGGCATTTTCACAAGATGCAGCGGCGGCATTTCATCATTTTCGACGTTTTGCCCTTCGTCGGAGCACTGATTGCGCTGGGATTGTTGTTCTACCGCCCAATCGGCGTGATGGAACTGGGCCTGTTCTTCGGCTTCTGGCTGATCACGGGCCTCGGCCTCACGGTCGGCTATCACCGCCTGTTCACCCACCGCGCCTTCGCCACCTCCACCACGATGAGCGCGATTCTGATCATCATGGGCTCGATGGCCGGGCGCGGTCCGATGCTGTCCTGGGCGGCCATGCACCGGCGGCATCACGAACTGTCGGATCACGATGGTGATCTGCATTCGCCGCGTCTGCATGGCGACAGCGTGCTCGGTCGCCTGCGCGGTTTCCTGCATGCGCATCTGACCTGGATGATCGCGCACGACTACCCCAACGTCGCCTATTACGTGCCGGATCTGATGGCGAACCGCACCCTGGTTGCCGTCAACAGCTACTATTACAGCTGGGTCGCGCTCGGCCTGATGCTGCCGGCGGCGATCGGTGGCCTCACCACGATGAGCCTGTGGGGCGCGCTGAGCGGCCTGCTGTGGGGCGGCGTCGTGCGCATGTTCGTGGTCGAGCAGACCATGTCGGCCATCAACTCCATCATGCATACGTTCGGCGCGCAGCCCTTCGTCACACGCGACGACAACAGCCGGAATTTCGGCGTGATGGCCTGGCTCGCCTGGGGCGAGGGCTGGCACAACAATCACCACGCCTTTCCGTATTCGGCGGCCTTCGGCCTGCGCTGGTTCGAGTTCGATCCCGGCTTCATCTTCATCCGTGCGCTGGAGGTGCTCGGATTGGCCTGGGACGTCAAGGTGCCGAGTCGAGGAGAAGATCGCGCGGCGCATGCTGCGACAGCCGGGCGACGCGGCGCCTGACCTGGAAACGGGCTAGTGACCCGAAGTCCGGCGATGACGACGCAGCGCTGAACCGATGCTGTTCAACGACTACCCCTTCCTCCTGGTCTTCCTGCCGGCGGCGCTGCTGATCTACCGCCTGGCCGATCCCTATCCGCATTTCCGCATCGCTGTGCAGGTGGCGCTGTCGCTGGCCTTCTATGCCTGGGGCAGTCCGTCCTTCGTCCTGCTCCTGATTGCCTCGATCGTCATCAACTGGTTCGCCTCGGTCGCCTATGGGCGCGTCAAGTGGAGGGCGGTGCTGGCGCTCGTGATCGTGCTCGATATCGGTGTGCTGGCGCTGTTCAAATACGCGAACTTCCTTCTCGCCAATTTCGCCCTCGTGCTCGGCACGACGCTGCCGACGCTCGACATCGGGCTGCCGCTCGGCATCTCGTTCTTCACCTTCCACCACATCATGTATCTGGTTGACCTGAAGCGCGGCAAGGCGCCGCTCTATGCGCTCGACCGCTATGCGCTCTACATCGCCTTCTTCCCGCAGGCGATCGCGGGACCGCTGGCGCGCTGGTCGGAGGTGATGAATCAGTTCGGCAGGCCAGTCTATGTACCGGGCTGGCAGCGCCAGTTCTGTATCGCGACCTGCTTCATCGCGCTCGGCCTGTTCGAGAAGGTCGTGATCGCCGACAGCATCGCGCATCTGCTCGATCCGATCTATGTCCAGGCGGCGAGCGGGCCACTCGGAAGCGGCGACGCCTGGCTCGCGTTCTGCTTCTCCTTCCAGATCCTGTTCGACTTTTCCGGCTATTCCGACATCGCGATCGGCCTTGGCCTGCTGTTTGGCGTGCAGCTACCCTACAATTTCAATGCACCGCTGCGCTCGACCAATATCCAGGATTTCTGGCAGCGCTGGCACATCACGCTGATGCTGTTCCTGCGCGACTATGTATTCTATCCACTGGTCAATCTGCGCCTCCTGCCGCGGCGCTTTCTGCCGGTGCAGTTCTTCGGCGCGATGCTGATCACGATGGCGCTGTGCGGCCTGTGGCATGGCGCGAGCTGGGCTTTTGTCCTCTGGGGCGTGCTGCACGGCCTTGCGCAGGTCATTTGTTCGTTGTGGCGGCGCTACGGCCCGCACTTCCCGTCAGGGCTCGGCTGGGCGCTTACCGTGCTGTTCGTGCTGGCAACCGGTGTGATCTTTCGCGCCGGCTCGGTCGAGGCCGCCTGGCATGTGTTCTCGGGACTTGTTTCGCCGCTGCCGCTGGAACGCGGAAAACATCTGTGGCCGCTGATCGCGGCGCCGTTGTTCGCATTCCTGTTGCCGGCGAGCCAGGACATCGTTGCGTTCTTCACGCGCCGCCCGAATCCGTGGCTCGCGGCTGTGCTCGGGATCGGTCTTTTCGTATTGCTGCTCCAGATGGGTGGTCGGGATCTCCATGAGTTCGTCTACTTCAAGTTCTGAGACCGATCCCGGCTGGGGGAGGAGCATCACAGCCTGCCTGGGCACGCTGGTCGGTGCTGCCGTGCTGGTGCTGGCGCTGATGGTGGTCGTCGATCCCTATGACAGCGGCAAGCTCGGTCTGCTCGGCATCGACGGCGTCGACAATCGTCTCACGCAGATCACGGCCGCGAGCCGCGCCAGAGACCCCAATTTCAACGCTGCCATCCTCGGCAACTCGACGGCGCAGATGATCGAGCCGGCGAAATTGTCCCACGCGACAGGCCTGCGCTTCGTTCAGCTCTACATGACCGGAGCAATTCCGCGCGAGCAGCTCGCGGTGCTCGATTTCTTCCTGCGCAATCACAAGCAGGTCGGGGCGCTGGTGATCGCAGCCGATCCCGGCTGGTGCGTGCATGCGCAGCCGAAGGAGGCGGGCGCTCCGTTCCCCTATTGGCTCTACGACAAGCGCGTCGCCACCTACGCGGTGCGGCTGATCTCCTGGCAGGCGATTGAGCAAGCCTTTCAACGGCTCAGCATCGGGCTCGGCTGGCGCCAGCGGATGAATCCGGACGGCTTTGTCAGCTATGAGGACATCTGGCCACCCCGCCAGTTCAAGGAGGTCGGCTGGCCCAGGGATCCCGTGCCGGCTGAGTCCGCCGAGATGCGGGCGGCGTTTCCCGAGATCGCCGCGCTGGAAGATGTGGTCAGGAAACTGCCGGTCGACGTGCCCGTTGTGATCATCGTGCCGCCGACATTTGCGGCCACCGTGTCAAAATCCGGCACGGACTTGGCGCTGGAGCGCAGCGCCTGCGAAGCTGCGCTGAGGAAGGTCGTGGCGGGACGCCCGCGCAGCAATTTCATCAGCTATCGTGTCGACAACGAGCTGACCCGCGATCGCGACAATTTTGTCGACTTCATCCATTACCGCCCGAAGCTCGCACGCGCGATCGAGCAGGGCATCGTCACGAGCCTGCGCGACGGCGAAAAGGCCCGTATCGATTTCTGAGTCGTGCCGACTCAGCCAATCTCCTGGAATCCGCCCTCGAGCCAGATCCTGCGCGCAAGCTTGCGCTGGATCTTGCCGCTTGTGGTTTTCGGCAGCGCGCCGGGGCGGATCAGCGCGATGTGGCGCGCGGAGAGCTCGTGGTTGTCGGCGACGGCCTCGCGGATCTGGCCCCTGATCTCGTCGGTGTCGATCGTGTGGCGCGCGGTGCGCTCGACCTCCTGGATGATGACGAGGTCTTCCTCGCCATTTTCGTCTGGAACAGAAAAGGCCGCTCCGCAGTTTTCACGCAATGCGCGATCCAGCGACTGCACCGTGTGCTCGATGTCCTGCGGATAGTGATTGATGCCACGGATGATGAGGATGTCCTTGATCCGCCCGGTGACGAACAATTCGCCTGTTAGATCGAGGAAGCCGAGGTCGCCGGTGCGTAGCCATCGGCCGTTCTCGCTCGGAATGTCCGCGTTGAGCCCCTCCCGCGTCGCCGCATCGTTGTGCCAATAGGCCCGGGCGACATTGGCGCCGCTGACCCAGATTTCTCCGACGCGGTCTGCGGCGAGCCGCTGGCGGCTCTCCGGATCCACGATGGCGATGCGCTCGCCAGTCAGCGCGCGCCCACAGCCGACCACGAGCTGGGCGTCGTCGGGATTGGCAGGCGCCTCAGCCGCATGCACCTGAAGCGCAGCGCGGCTGACGTGGCGCGTGACGTGGCCGCCACCGCGCTGCCCTCCGGAAATCAGGAGCGTCGCCTCCGCCATGCCATAGGCGGGATACATCGCGCGCGGATCGAATCCGTGCGGCGAGAAAGTTTCGATGAAGCGCGCGATGGTGTCGGCGCGCACCGGCTCCGCGCCGTTGAGCGCGATCCTGAGCGAGGACAGGTCCAAGCCCTCCATCTGATCGGCGCGATAGCGGCTGACGCAGAGGTCGAAGCCGAAATTCGGGCTGCAAGCGACCTCCGCGCGATAGTGGGAGATCGCGCGCAGCCAGCCGAGCGGCCGCTGCATGAAGGCGTTCGGCGCCATCAGCACGCAGGTCGCCCCGACATAGAGCGCTTGCAGCGCGTTCAGGATCAGTCCCATGTCGTGATAGAGCGGCACCCAGTTGACATAGGTCGATTGCCTGGTGTTGCCGAGCGCGATCCGGATCATCTCGAGATTGGCGAGCAAATTGGCATGGCTCACCATCACGCCCTTGGGCTCGGATGTGGAGCCCGACGTGTATTGCAGGAAGGCGATGTCGTCCGGCAGAGGCTCAGACAGATCGACTGTCAGGCTCGTGTCCGCGGAGAGATCGACTTCGATCCACCGGATGTTCTCCTGTGCAAGGCGCGTTTGCAGGTCGCCGCGCAGGGCGAAGGCCGAGGTGGTCAGCGCCAGCGCCGGCGCGCAATTGGCGAGGATCGCGGCGCTGGCGTCGCGGGCGCCGTTTCGCCGCGGCATCATCATCGGCACGGCGATCACGCGCGCCATCAGGCAGCCGAAGAACGCCACCATGAACTCGATGCCCGGCGGAAACACCAGGATCGCGCGATCGCCGGGCCGCGCAGTCCTGGTCAGGCGCGCCGCGAGCGCGGTTGCGGCGTCATGGAGCTGACGGAAGGTGAGGGTGGCTTCCTCCGCCCCGCGATCGGAGACGAAGACATAGGCACGATCGTCGGCCTGATCCGCCGCGCGCCGGGCCAGTAGCGCCACGAGCGAGTGGAGATTGTCCATCCGGGTTGCGCCGGCTTCGGCCGCCCTCAGGCGGCGGAGCGGATCGCGCGCTTGTCGGCGAGAAACCGCGACAGCGCGTCAACCGTGGGGTGGTCGTAAAAGTCGTCCGTCGACAGTTCGAGGTCGAGCTTCTCCTCGAGTTCCATCATCAGGTAGACGAGCATCGCCGAATCGAGGCCGAGGCGGTTGAATTTTGTGCCGGTGTCGACCCGGTCCCTCGAAATTCGCAGGATATTGGCTAGCGCCGTAACGCAGAAATCCGAAATCTGCTCGCGTGTCATGTCATTTCCCAGAAATAATCGGAACGACAATACGGCCGAACCCAAGCTTGTCAATTTGACCGAAACGCCGCGGCGTCTAAGGTTGGGGACTGTTGCTTTCCTGCGTCGTTTCGTGGCTCATTTCGTGCCCTGGCTGGCGCGATTTCCCGCCGTCGACAGGGGCGGCTGGGGCCCGTATTCTGTCAGAAATGCATTTTGACGCGCGTGACGGGGTTTTCGCATGAGCCGCGCCCGCTTGTTCGCCGCTTTTTTCCTTATGGCCATTTTCCTGTCCGGGCCTGCCTGCGCCCAGCGCGGCGACGATTTTGAGTTGCTGCTGGCGCAGATGAACGCGGCGACGCAGTCCGGGCGCTGGGCCGACGGTTTGACGGCAGCCCAAAAGCTGGAAAGCCTGGTGCGCCGACGGCAGGGCGCCGACAACATGAACTATGCGGGCGTGCTGCATAACGAGGGCATGTTTCTCCACAATCTCGGCCGCTTCCCGGAAGCCGTCGACAAGCTCAATGCGGCGCTCGCCATCAAGCTGCGCAACAACGACGCCGCCTCGACGCTGCGCACCTCGAACGTCCTGGTAGCAGCGCTTGGCATGCTCGGGCGCCGGGCGGAAGCGACCACGGTCGCCGAGCGTGCGCTGGCACTCGGCACCGGCGCTTTCGGGGCCAACGACGTCCGCCTCTCCGACACGCTGTCGGCGCTCGGCGGGCTCGCGCGCGACAAGGAGAATCTCGGGGAGGCTGCCAGCTATCTCGAGCGGGCGCTGGCCGGCCTGCAAGCCGCCAATTCGTCCCCGTCCGATGTCGCGTCCGCCATGGACAATCTCGGCGATGTCTACGGACTGCTCGGGCGCTTCGACGACGGCGAGCGCCTGTTGAAGCAGGCGCTCGATCTGTTCGACCGCAGCTTTGGCAAGGACGCCGAGGCCGCACCGAACTACGACAAGGTGCTCAACGATCTCGGCAACCTGTATCTGGATGCCGGGCGACTGCCTGATGCCGAGGCGACAATGCGCCGCTCGCTCGCGATCACGCGGGCGCGGAACGGTGAAGCTCATCCGAACGTCGCGGGCTCCATGGGCAATCTTGCAACCGTCCTGGAGCATGAGGGTCGCCACGCCGAGGCCGAGAAGCTCTATCAGCAGACACTTCAGGCCTATGAGCGGATCTACGGTCCGAACCATGCAACGACGGCGATCGGGCTTAACAATCTCGCTAACGTCTACTCAGCTCAGGGCAGGAACGAAGCTGCAGCAGGCCTTCAGGAGCGCGTGCTCGCCATCTACGAGAAGGCTTTTGGTGCCGAGAGCCCCGATGTCGGGCGGGCCCTCAACAATCTCGCGAATAGTTACGCAGATATGGGACGCAACGCACAGGCGCTCGATCTTTACCGGCGGTCGCTGGCCGTGATGGAGCGCAAGTTCGGCGAGGGCAGTGGCCCGACCGCGCTGGCGGCGGGATCGCTCGGACAGGCTCTCGTAGACGCCGGCCAGACGGATGAGGCTCGGTCCTATCTGGTGCGCTGCCTCGACATCGACGAGCGCGTGCTCGGGGCCGCGCATCCGCAACTCATCAAGGATCTGCGCAGCCTGGCACTGCTCGACCTCAAGACCGGCGACTTAACGGATGCCCGCAGCCGGCTCGACCGGGCACTCCCGATAGCACAGGACAGGCTGGGTCCGCGCCATCATGACACCATCGCCACGCTGATCAACCTTGCCGATGTCGACCGCCGCGAAGGCAAATGGCAGGATGCGCTGGCGCGGCTGCGGCTCGCCGCCACCGCGCTCAATGCGCAGCAGAATGTGCAGTTCATCCGTTTTCCTGAGATCGATCCCTGGCTGATCGATGCGATCTGGCGCGTCTCCGACGGCAAGCCCGACAATGCGGCAAAGGACGAAGCCTTCGGCGCCGCGCAGCGCGCACATGAGACCAGCGCGGGTGCAGCGCTGGCGCAAATGGCGGCGCGGTTCGGCGCCGGCAATGACGCGATCGCCGGGCTGGTGCGGCGGCAGCAGGATCTGAAAGCCAGCCTCGAGGCGCTCGACAAGCACGTGACCTCGGAGCTTGGGCAGGCAGACGGAAAGCGCAACGACACGCGGCTCGCAAGCCTGCGCGCGCAAGTGACGCAAACGCAAAAATTGCTTGCTGACGTCTCGGCACAGCTCGACCGCAGCTTTCCGGCCTACGCCGATTTGTCCAATCCGCAGCCGTTGCCGCTCTCGCAAACGCAGGGCCTGTTGAAGCCGGACGAAGCGCTGGTCGCGCTCATCGTGCTCGGCGACAAGACCTATGCGTTCGCGGTGACACACGACGCAAGCGTACTGCGCCGGATCGCGCTCGGCAGCCGCGAGCTGAACGATCGCGTCGCGCATCTGCGGCAAGGGCTGACTGACCCGGAAGCCGCCCAATCGTCGTTCGACCTCGATGCATCCTTTGAACTCTACAATGCGTTGTTCGGTCCGATATCGGCGGACATCGCCGGCAAGCCGAAACTGCTGATCGTTCCGGCGGGTGCGCTGACCAGCCTGCCGTTTCAGGTGCTGGTGACGAAGAAGCCCGACACGGCATCCGCCGATCGCTACCGGCAGGCGGCGTGGCTGCTCAACGAGCGCGCGATCACGGTGCTGCCGTCCGTGCCGAGCCTGCGCGCGCTGCGCAGCTTTGCCAAGGATTTGCGCGCGCAAAATCCCTTCATCGGCTTCGGTGATCCCGTGTTGCAGCGTTCGCCCGGAGACAAACGCGCGGGGCGTAACGTGCAGCCCTATCAGAGCTACTACGACGGTTCGGCCGTCGATATCGAGCGTCTGCGCACGGGACTGCCAGCGCTTCCGGAAACTGCGGGCGAGCTCCAGGCCGTGGCGAAGGCGCTCGGTGCCTCGCCGCAGGACGACGTCAAGCTCGGCACGGCGGCGACGGTGACCAGCGTCAATCGGCTGCCGCTCGATCAATATCGCGTCGTCGATTTCGCCACTCACGGCCTCGTCGCAGGCGAGGTCAATGGCCTCAGCGAACCGGCGCTGGTGCTGACGCTGCCGGATCGGCCGACAAGTGACGACGACGGTCTGCTCACCGCAAGCCGCATCGCCAGGCTCAAGCTCGATGCCGACTGGGCCGTGCTGTCGGCCTGCAATACGGCCGCGGGCGACAGGCCGGGCGCGGAGGGCCTGTCAGGCCTTGCGCGCGCCTTCTTCTATGCCGGCGCGCGGGCGCTGCTGGTCTCGCACTGGCCGGTCGATTCCGGCGCGGCGGTGCGCCTGACCACGGGCGCCTTCTCCGAGCTCACCGCGCATCCCGGCATCGGTCGCGCCGAAGCGCTGCGGCGGTCGATGAAGGCCCTGATTGCGGATCGCTCGTCACCGCGCAACGCCGATCCGGCCGTGTGGGCCCCCTTTGTGCTGGTCGGCGAGGGCGGTTGACGGCGGCGGAAGAAGGCCGAAACTGGTCTTCAAAAGAAGATCGGGAGCGATTCACATGCGGCTTATCCTCATTGCAACGATGGCGGCTCTGATGATTGGACAGGCGGCAGCCAAGGATGTGTTGTCGGGCGCGAGCCTCTATGCCGATGTGGCGCGCTACGCCTCCTTCGGCCTGCACCGCTTTGGCTCGCCCGGCGATCGCGCGACGGCCGGCTGGATCGCGGGCGAACTTTCCGAGGCCGGCTTCGCGATCAAGTTCCAGCCCATCGTGCTCGGCCGGCAATATGTCGTGGAGCGGGCCAGTGCTGAGGCGGCCGGCACGACCGTCGAGGCGACGCCGTTCTGGTGGCCGCCGGAGGACAAGGCCAGCTTCCATCTCTCCGCGCCGCTCGCGCGAGAGGGCGATGTTGCCGGGAAAATTCTCTGGGTCGAGCTGCCGTTTGATCGCGGCGCCTATCTTGGTCCCGCCCATCGTGCCGCGATCACCGAAGCCGCGGCAAAGAAGCCCGCCGCCATCCTGTTGATGATCGGCAATCCCGCCGACGATCGCTTTGCCTACAATGTCACGCAGGAGGACGCGTCCTGGCCGGTGCCGGTGATGGTGGTCGGCGCCAAGGCGCGCGGCACGTTCGAGCATGCGCTGGCGTCAGGTGCGCCGGTGACGTTCGACGTTGCCGGGCATTACGAGCGCAACGTGTCCGGCCGCAATGTCATCGCCGAGGCCGGCATCGGCGGGCCGACCATCGTCGTCTCCACGCCGATGACCGGCTGGTACACCTGCGTCTGTGAGCGCGGTCCCGGCATTGCCAACTTCCTCGCGCTGGCGCGCACGGTGGTGGCGGAAAAATGGCCGGCGCATTTCGTCTTCGTCGCGACCGCCGGTCACGAGATCGGCCATGGCGGCATGGAGCTGTTTTTGAAGGACGGCGCGCCCGCGCCGAAGGACACGCTGGCCTGGATCCACTTCGGCTCGTCGAACGCGTGCTACGCTTTCGCGCAAGGGGCGCAAGAGCCCGCCCGCACCAATCGGCCCGAGGAGGAGCGCTATCTCGTGCTGAGCAAGTCCGCCGTCGCGCTGACCGACGAGGCCTTTGCTGCGGTCGCTGCAAAACGTCTGGTGACGGAGAAGCAGGCGGTTGGTGAACTGCGCGACGTCCATGCGGCGGGCTACGCCAATTTCCTCGGCATGGCCGGCCGTCACTACACGTTCCACACGCCGGCAGATGATCTCGGCGCGACCGGCCCCGAGATCCTCGAACCGGTCGCCCGCGCGTTCGTCGACGCGGTGCGGAAAGTCGTCGAACGCGGCGACGCCGCGTTCAGATAGCGTTAGTTCTGGTAGTAGTTGCCGCGCGGCTGATAGTACTGGCGAGGCTGCAGCTGATAATAGTAGCCCTGCTGGCCATAGCCCTGGTCGTAATACGGCTGCGGTTGAGGCTGCTGCTGGTAGACCTGCGCGCGGTTGATCGGGCGCGGTGCCGGATAGCGCGCGCCGGTGTCGCTGCCGTCGGCGGGATAGATGTAGTTGTCATCCTGCGGCATGTAGCGGCCGGCGGGCTGCATCGGCGGCGTCAGATTCACTGGATCGCCTGACGTGGCATACTGCTCCTCGGCCGGCTGCGGGGCGCGGGCCACCGCATTGTTGGTGCGGCCGCGCGGGTTGCGGGCCAGCGCCACCTGCGCCGAGCCGGTCAGCGTTACTGTGGTGTTGAGCACGCCCTGCTCCTGCACCAGCGCGTAGAGTGTCGTGGCATTCTGGCGCGACAGCCGCACGCAGCCATGCGAGGCAGGCGTGCCCAATCGTCCAACCGAGTCGGTGCCGTGGATGGCGTGCCCGATCTTGGTGAAGAAGATCGAGTGCGGCATCGGCGCGTCGTCGAATTCCTTGGAGTAGTGATCCTCTTCCATGCGGAAGGCGCGGAAGGCACCGTTCGGCGTCTCGCGCGAGGGGATGCCGGTCGACACCGGCCAGCGGTAGCGCGCGACGCCGTCCACGACGACGGTCATCTGCTGATTGTCCTTGTCGACGGTAATGTCGACCTTGGCCTGCGCTGTGCCCGCGCTCAAAAGCATCAAGGAAGTGAACGCAATGAAAAAGGAACGCATCTGACGTCTGGCCTCCGGCCTGTTCACGCTAGCCGCCGCGGCTCTCCGTCCCCCGGCGTGCACTATGCCTGCAATCCGGCTTTCGTTCCAGCGGCCTGCCCGCCCATCGTTAACGTGATGCCGGGCGTAAGCAAGGCCGCTGTGTGCCGCGCCGGTCGCGGCAATGCTGACATTTTCGCGAGCGGGGATGCGCTCACAACGCCGACAATACGTCACAAAGGCGCAACCATTTGGCCGCTTCGGGCGTTGATGAACACCTGCCTCGACAGGCGGCTGCCGCCGCCATTTACCCCTGGGGACTCAAGATGAACAAAGCTCGTACCGCCGCCGCGCAGTCGCCGGCCGGTTTACTCATCCGTCTGCTTTTCGCCGGCGCTGCTGTCCTTCTGGCCCTGGCTAGCTTGCCGCAACCCGGCCACGCCCAAGGCATTGTCCGTGGTGCCCAGGAGGGGTCTTACGAAGGCAACCGTATCGCCGGCCCCGTGGGCGGCGCGGTCGGTGGTGTCGTCGGTGCCGGTGTCGGCGGCGCCGTTGGCGCCGTCGACGGCATTCTGGGAATTCCCTATCACGGCCATCGCCGCTGCCGCGGCTACTATGACGGGTACCACCATTTCCGTTGTTATTGACGAACGAGCTGCCGTCATTCCGGGTTCACGCTTCGCGTGCCCCGGAATGACGATTAGTTCTTCAGCCGATATCCCGTCCGGAAAATCCACCAGATCACGGCCAGGCAGATCAACAGGAACGCCAGCGTCATGGCGATGCTGAGGAACACGCTGACGTCGGCGATCTCGTAAAAGCTCCAGCGGAAGCCGGAGATCAGATAGACGACCGGGTTGAGCAGCGCCACCGTGCGCCAGGTCGGCGGCAGCATGTCGATGGAATAGAAGCTGCCGCCGAGGAAAGTCAGCGGCGTCACCACCAGCATCGGGATCATCTGGAGCTTTTCGAATCCGTCGGCCCAGATGCCGATGACGAAACCGAACAGGCTGAACGTCACCGCCGTCAGCACCAGGAAGGTCAGCATCCAGACCGGATGGTGAATATGGAGCGGAACGAAAAGCCCGGCCGTGGCGAGGATGATCAGGCCTAAGACGATCGACTTGGTCGCGGCGGCGCCGACATAGCCGAGCACGATCTCGACATAGGAGATCGGCGCCGACAGGATCTCGTAGATCGTGCCGGAGAATTTCGGGAAGTAGATGCCGAAAGAGGCATTCGAGATGCTCTGCGTCAGCACCGAGAGCATGATCAGGCCCGGGACGATGAAGGTGCCGTAGCTCACGCCCTCGACCTGGGTGATGCGCGAGCCGATCGCGGCGCCGAACACCACGAAATAGAGCGATGTCGAGACCACAGGCGAGACGATGCTTTGCAGCAGCGTGCGCCAGGTGCGTGCCATTTCGAACAGATAGATGGCGCGGATGGCGCGGTGATTCATGACGTCCTCACGAGGTCGACGAAGATGTCCTCGAGCGACGACTGTGTCGTGTCGAGATCGTTGAAGCGGATGCCGGCGTTGCGCAAATCGCCGAGCAGGCTGGTGATGCCGGTGCGCTCGCCCTTGGTGTCGTAGTCGTAGACCAGGGTCGCGCCGCTGTCGCAGATGTCGAGCTCGTAGTGAGCGAGGTTCTCCGGCAGCGCGGCAATCCTGTTCTGCAAATGCAGCGTCAGCCGCTTCTTGCCGAGCTTCTGCATCAAGATGGCCTTGTCCTCGACCAGCACGATCTCGCCCTTGTTGATGACGCCGATGCGGTCGGCCATCTCCTCGGCTTCCTCGATGTAGTGCGTGGTGAGGATGATGGTGACACCGGACTGCTGGAGGGTGCGCACCACCTCCCACATGCCCTTGCGCAGCTCGACGTCGACGCCGGCTGTGGGCTCGTCCAGGAACAGGATCTGCGGCTCGTGCGACAGTGCCTTGGCGATCATCACGCGGCGCTTCATGCCGCCGGAGAGCGTGATGATCTTGTTGTCCTTCTTGTCCCAGAGTGAGAGGTCTTTAAGCACCTTTTCGATGTGCGCAGGGTTCTTCGGCTTGCCGAACAGGCCGCGGGAGAAGCTCACCGTCGCCCATACGGTCTCGAAGGCATCGGTGTGCAATTCCTGCGGCACGAGGCCGATCAGCGAGCGCGCCTTGCGGTATGAGGTCTGGATATCCTCGCCGCCGACAAGGACCTTGCCCTCGCTCGGATTGGCGATGCCGCAGATGATGGAGATCAGCGTGGTCTTGCCGGCGCCGTTGGGGCCGAGCAGCGCGAAGATCTCGCCGCGCTTGATGTCGAGATTGACGTTCTTGAGCGCCTTGAAGCCGGACCCATAGGTCTTCGACAAACTGACGACGGAAATGATGGATGACATGATGGCCGGTTGGGAGGGGGGAGGGAAGCGCCGGAACCCGCATCCTGACGGGCGGAAGACCGGCGGAGCCCTGAAATAGGAATGGCCTTGCCCGGCCGCAATTGCCTGGAGAAAACTGGTCTAAAAACAGGCACTTCAGTGGCGGGTTTCGGGCAAGTGTTGCGCGATGGTCACTGATTGCGGCGAAGATCGCCGTTCACGCGGCTCTTTGTTGCGTCTGCGAGCAGGCCGTGGCTACAATTCCGGCCAATCGCGAAGCGTACGTCCCCAAGGGAAAAGATCGATGAGACCGAACGGTCGTCACCCAGCCGGCGCCAGCCAGTTGCCCACTCTCCGCATGTGGGCGATCTGCCTGCTCCTGCTGTCAACTGTTGCCATGAGCCCGACCACCGCCAAGGCGGCGCCGAGCCAGGCCGCCGCGACGACGCACGTCTATCTGCTCCGCGGCGTGCTTAACATCTTCTCGCTCGGGCTCGACACGATCGGCGCCCGGCTCGAGGCGCAGGGCATCCCGGTGACGGTTGCGAATTTCGTGTCCTGGTCCTCGCTCGCCAATGAAGCCGCAGCGAACTACAAGGCCGGCCGGCTCAAGACCATCGTGCTGGTCGGGCATTCCTCGGGCGCGACCGCACTGCCCGACATGATCGCCAAGCTCAACCAGCTCGGCGTGCCTGTGAAGCTCGCGATCGGGCTCGACTCCGTGTTCAAGACCAAGCTGTCGACCGGCGCCGAACGCTACA
Organism: uncultured Alphaproteobacteria bacterium; assembly: GCA_963819355.1. Lineage (GTDB taxonomy): Bacteria > Pseudomonadota > Alphaproteobacteria > Rhizobiales > Xanthobacteraceae > Bradyrhizobium. Next base: position 457,564 of record CAWFVZ010000013.1, read on the forward strand.
TCAATATCTATATCGGCGACGGTCCGGGTGAGCCGGTGCGGGCCGCGACCGGCCTCCGCGGCAAGCTCGACAATGTCGACGTCCGCGGCAGCGGCGTCGGCCACATCTCGATCGACAAGAACGAGGCGATCCAGCGCCGCGTGATCGCCGAGATCGACGCCGCGATCATGCGCTCGCGCGCCCCGGCAGCGCCGGTTGCCGAACCCGGCACGCCACGGCCCGCGCGGGCGGCGGCGGCAACGGCTCCGGGCCGCAACTGAAGCCTTTCGCCGGCAACGGCTGACCTCATGATGCCGCCGTCGACACCCAAGTCGGCGGCGGCATTATCTTGGGTGGACGGCGCTATCGCCGCACCGGCTGTGCGTCGAGACAGGACTTGTACTGTGCGGGCGTAAGCAGGTTGCGTACACAGCCCGTCGCTCGTGCCTCTTCGCAGTCGGCAGCGCTCAGATCATCGCGGATCGTGCCGTTGAGGACGCAGCTCGCGCGCTTGTTCTGGTTTGCCGCGAGGCAGTTGGTGTATTGCGGCGGCGTCAGCATATGCCGCACGCAGCCCGTTCGCTGCGCCTCCAGGCAATCGTCGTCGGAAATGTCGTCGCGCCGGGTGCTCGCGATCAGGCAAGTTGCATGTGCCGGCGTCGTGGTGGCGATCGAAAGACCCGCGACGCCAATCAATCCCGTCGCAGGGACAACGACCGAGCTGAGGCTAATTGTTATGGCCGTGACCGCCGCGACGGTCATCTGAATGAGGGCCTTCAGTGCGAGTGAAGCCGACCTTGCATACGTTCCATTGGCGTATTTCATGTCGTGATCTCCTCGTGACGTTGAGCCGGATCAGTCCTGATTTTCAGGAGTTTGACTTTCAGCGCGCGGCTCAAGGTAGCCAAAGACATTCATCACACGTGTGAGATGGCTCATAAGGCCCATCACCTGCGCGTGAGGACCTTCTGAGCCAGACGCCGGTTCGGCGGCGCAACCTGGCGGCAAGGGCAGGGATATCTTCATGGTAAGGTCAGCACGGACGGAGCGACGGGGGTGATTGCTCGTCACATAGAAAAGGGCACGCCGCGGAAACGGCGTGCCCTGTCAAAGCCGCGAATGGGATAAACTCACTTCTTCTCGGGCACCCAGGTCGTGCTCGCCTTGTCGTATTTGAAGCCCGGTGCCTCTTTGAGCGTGTCCTTCGTCTCGTCGATGGTGAGCCACCATTTGTCGTTCTTCTTGGCGATCTTGACGGCGCCGAATGGCACGATGACGTCCTTTTCACCGGCGCCCAGGAAGCCTCCGACGCCGAGGACGAGCCCGGTGATCTTGCCGGACTTGTCGACGAGCACGTCATCGATATCGCCGATCTTGCTTTCCTTGGGATCGTAGACGGCCTGCTTGTAGTAGTTGGTCACCGTCCAGCTTTCCGACGGCCCCGATTTCATCGTGGTCGTTGCTGCATGGGCGGCGGTAGCGGCGGCAACCGCGAGAGCACATGCCAAAGCTAATTTTTTCATTCCGGTCTCCTCAGCCGATCAATCGCGGTGCCAACGGGAAAATTAGGCAAAGGTTCCTCGCGCCCGTCCCGGTGCGCGATCGAGTACCCGTGGCGCACGGCCAGCTGAATGCCGGGTGGAGGTGATGAGGAACCCTCTCCTTGATCTGGTGTTGTTACACCATGACCGAGAGACAAAACGCCGGCCCGATGGCAATTCAACCTGAGCGAGCTTGGGCAGGTCAGCCGGTTGCCGAAAATGCGCCTGCGAAGAAGCCGTGGTCGCGGTTGAAAAGATTGAATGCGACGTGGGCGAGTCGGTTGAGGGAGCGCGCGCTCCGGACGCAGCGCGCTTTACTGGCCGGAAAGAAAACTAGTCGCGATGCTTCCAAGACGTAGCTGCCGATCGGCTAGCGCGACCTCCGTTCAGGGCTGACGCATGAGAGAATTCCAGTGCCCGTCGTGCCGGCAATCTGTTTCATTCGAGCACACCGAGTGCACGAACTGCGGCAGCCAGTTGGCGTTCGATCCCGCATGCATCGGCATGACGTCGCTCGACGTCAAACGTCCTTGCAGCAACCGCGACATCATCGGCTGCAACTGGTGTGTCGAGGGATCGGACTGGTACTGCGATGCTTGCCGTCTGACGCGGACCATCCCAAATCTCGGCAGTCCCAGGAACGTCATGTTGTGGCGACGCGTGGAAGGAGCCAAGCGCCGTCTTCTCTATGACCTCAGCCGACTGCGGCTGCCGCTCTTATCGCGCAACGGCGCGCGCGTGGCGTTCGACATTCTCTCGGACGAGACGAATCCGATCCTGACTGGGCACCTGTCCGGTCTCATCACCCTCAACCTCGCGGAAGCCGATGACGTCGAGCGCGAGGCCCGCCGGGTGTCATTTCGCGAGCCGTATCGCACCCTCCTCGGACATTTCCGCCATGAGATCGGTCACTTCTACTGGGACCTGCTCGTCAACGGCACGAATTTCCGGGCGCCCTTCAAGCTGATCTTCGGTGACGAGGCGCAGGACTATCAAACCGCGATCAGAAGCTATTACGGCCGCACCGATCGCTGGTATGACCGGACGGGTTTCATCAGCGAGTACGCCACGTCGCATCCCTGGGAGGATTGGGCGGAAACCTTCGCGCATTTCCTGCACATCCTGTCGACGCTGGACTCGGTGGCGGGCTTGCCGCTGTCCCTGGACGAGCGCGCCCGGCAGACCTTGATGGATCCCTATCTCGAGAGCGACTTCGAGGCGCTGCTGGGATTGTGGACGCCGCTCTCCCGCGGTCTCAACGAACTCAACCGTTCGCTCGGGATGAACGATGCCTATCCGTTTGACGTATCGCCCGCGGTGAAAGGCAAGCTGCATCTCGTCCACATGGCGATCAGCGCATTTCGTGATCAGCAGAGGTTGGCGGCGTAACGCCGCGGAGGACGGCTCCCGCTACGTCAGGAAGGCGCGAATGGCATCCGCGATCTCCCGCGCCTGCGTTTCCAGCGCGAAATGGCCGGTGCTGGAGAATTTCACCACGGCATTGGGATTGTCCCGCTTGAACGCCTCGGCGCCGGGCGGAATGAAGAACGGATCATTCTTGCCCCAGACCGCCGGGGACGGCGGCAGGCCGCGCACCGCAGCCCCGGCTCAAGAGCAGGCGGTGACGGTTCATGGCGGCGAATTCGCAGGCTGACAGCCGTGGCAACGTCTGCGCTCGGTTCCGTGCCCCAAAATCCACCCAATCGGTGGTCACTAAGCCCCCGCGGGGAGGCCTTTGCCTCCTGTGGTGGGACTGCGAGACTTAATGACTGATCCAAGGCGACTTGTGGTGCTGGCAGCGGTTGCGCTGTTCGCCTTGAACCCCGGAACGGCCTTAGCTTCGCCCGCCAAGCCGAAGCCGGCCGCGATCCCGACCGTCGCGCCGCCACCGGCTCCGCCGGCCGAGCCGCTGCCGCCGCCGAAGATCTATCTGTTCCGCGGCGCCATGGGGCCGATCTTCTCGACCGGCATGGACCGGCTCGGCGAGAAGCTGACGCAAGCCGGCTTCTCCGCCGACGTCTACGAATTCACCATCTGCCGATGGATCGGCGATCGCGCCATCGCGAGCTACAAGGAAACGCCGGCGCCGATCGTGCTGATCGGCCATTCCATGGGCGGGCTGTGCTCGGTGCTCATCTCCGAGATGGCAGCCAAGGAGAACATCCCGATCAGCCTGGTCATCACCATCGACCCCGCGCATGCGACCGATGACGTGCCGCTCAATGTCGAGCGCTTCATCAACATCTTCCTCTCCGACAGCGTGCTCGGCGGCGGCAATGTGGTCGCGGTGCCGGGCTTCCGCGGCCATTATGCGAGCTACGATTTGAAGGAGAACAGCCGCGTCTCGCACGTCAATATCGAGAAGTCGGACGACATCCATCGCCAGATCCTCGAGATGGTGACGCAGCTGCCGCGCATCCCGTTGCAGACGCAGGTCGACGCCGTGCCGCTGCGCTATCTTGTGCCCGCGAATACGCCGGTGGAATTGTGGGACAGCGGCGTGCGGGTGCCCGTGCGCGCCGGCGACACCATGGAGAGCATCGCAGCCGCCCATCGCGTGCCGCTGTGGTCGATCGCGCAGAGCAACTCCCTGCCGGAGAACGCGCCGCTCACGCCGGGGCAGTCCATTATCGTCCCGCGCCATTTGACGCCGCCGGAGCCGGCGGCCGCAATGGCGGCGCCGCCGGCTCCGAGCCGGAAGTAGGTTTCTCTCAGACGTTCGAGCCGTGGATCGCGTCGATCACGGCGTCGGTGACGTCCTTCGTCGTCGCCTTGCCGCCGACATCGGGCGTCAGGATGCCGGCCTGCAGGTCACTTTCTCCACCGCCGCGCATCAGCCGCGCCGCTGCGTCCTTCTCGCCGAGATGCTCCAGCATCTGCGCGCCGGTCCAGAAGGTCGCGACCGGATTGGCGATGCCCTTGCCGGTGATGTCGAAGGCCGAGCCGTGGATCGGCTCGAACATCGAGGGGAAGCGCCGCTCCGGATCGATGTTGGCGGTCGGCGCCACGCCGAGGCTGCCCGCGAGCGCGCCGGCGAGATCGGACAGGATGTCGGCGTGGAGGTTGGTCGCCGACGATGGTGTCGAGGCTCTTCGGCTTCAGCGTCATGCGCACCGTCATGGCGTCGACCAGCATCTTGTCCCAGGTGACGTCAGGAAATTCGCTCGCGACCTCGGCGGCGATCTCGTCCCACATCACCATGCCGTGGCGCTGCGCGTTCGACTTGGTGACCACGGTCAGGAGTTTGCGCGGACGCGACTGCGCGAGCTGGAACGCATAGCGCATGATCCGGGTGACGCCGACGCGGGTGAAGACCGCGACTTCGGTGCCGACTTCTTCCGGCAGGCCGCGATGCGCGCGGCCGCCCATGCCGGCATATTCGCCTTCCGAATTCTCGCGCACGATCACCCAGTCGAGATCGCCGACGCCGACATTGCGCAGCGGCGAGGCGATGCCCGGCAGAATCTTGGTCGGTCGCACATTGGCGTATTGGTCAAAGCCCTGGCAGATCGGCAGGCGCAGGCCCCACAGCGTGATATGATCGGGCACGTCGGGCGCGCCGACCGCGCCGAAATAGATCGCGTCGAACTTCTTCAGCTCAGCGAGACCATCGGCCGGCATCATCACGCCGTGCTTCTTGTAATAGTCCGAGCCCCAGTCGAACGTCTTGATGGTGAAGCGCGACGTCGCCAGCTGCGTTCTGCCAGCGCCTCCAGCACGCGTGACACCGGCGGCGATGACTTCGGGGCCGATGCCGTCGGCGGGGATCGCTGCAATCGAATGGGTCGCGCATGGGAATGCTCCGTTTGAGAGTTCGGTGGGATTGCGTGACGGGATCGACGGGCGCGGTCTGCGCGCGCGACAATAGCAGGGTGAGGACCGCGGAGAGAACGAGCAGCCCGGCGACGAAATAGAGCCCGCCGACAAAACTGCCGGTCTGGTCCTTGATCCAGCCGATCATGGCGGGACCAACGAAGCCGCCGAGATTGCCGATCGAATTGATGGTGGCGATGCCGGCCGCAGCCGCAGGGCCGGACAGGAACAGCGTCGGCATGCTCCATAGCGGCGGTTTTGCCGAGGAGATGCCGATATTGACCAGCGTCAGCGCGACCAATACGGCGACGACGCCGGTCGCAAGGCCAGCATAGCCGAGCCCGGCCGCAGCGACCAGGCAGGCCCAGACGACGTGCCAGGTGCGCTCGCCGGTGCGGTCCGAATGCCGCGCCCACAGCACCATGGCGACGACGGCAGCCGTTGCCGGCAGCGCATTGAGGAAGCCGACCTCGAGCGTCGAGAGGCCGAATTGCTTGATGATCTGCGGCGCCCAGATGCCGAGCGTATAGAGGCCGGCCGAGGTGCCGAAATAGATCAGCGCCAGCGCCAGCACGCGCGGATCGGCGAGCCCGCGCCAGATGCTGTGGCTTGCGGTCGCGGCCTTGCCGGTGGTCTCCTCGTTCATGGTCTCGACCAGCCAGCGGCGCTCGTCGTCCGCGAGCCACTTCGCCTTCTCCGGCCGGTCGGTGAGGAAGGCCAGCACGACGAAGCCGAGCAGCACGGCCGGCAGCGCCTCCAGCACGAACAACCATTGCCAGCCCTTGAGGCCGAGCAGGCCGTCCATCTCCAGCAGCGCACCGGAGACCGGCGAGCCGAGCACGGTCGAGAGCGGTGCTGCCGCCATGAACAGCGCGGTCACGGCGGCGCGCTGACGCGCCGGGAACCAGTAGGAGAGATAGAGGATGATGCCGGGAAAGAACCCGGCTTCGGCGACGCCGAGCAGGAAGCGCAGCACATAGAAGCTGGTCGGGCCCTGCACGAAGGCCATCGCGGCCGAGACGAGGCCCCAGGTGATCATCACCCGCGCGATCCAGATCCGCGCGCCGACCTTGTGCAGGATGATGTTGGAGGGCACCTCGAACAGGAAATAGCCCCAGAAGAAGATGCCGGCGCCGAAGCCGTAGACGGTCGGCGACAGGCCGATGTCCTTGTTCATCGTCAGCGAGGCGAAGCCGATATTGACGCGGTCGATGAAGGCCACGAAGTAGAGCAGCATGATGAAGGGAACGATGCGCCAGGTGATCTTGCGCAGCACGCGCGTCTGAATCTCGCTCGCCACTCTGGCCTCCCTCGAATCCCGGTTTTTGGTTATGTCGGCGGACCCCGAGGTTCACGCCTGTAGTGAGCCTAGGCTGGGCAGTGACGCGGACTCAATTGGCGCTGGTTTATACAAAAAAATGATATAATCCCATGGAAGGGCAAGAGGACCGGCGAGATGGAATTGCATCAGTTGCGATGCTTCGTGGCGGCAGCCGAGCAATTGCATTTCGGCCGGGCGGCGCAGCATCTCCAGATGCTGCCCTCCGCGCTCGGGCGCCAGATCAGGCTGCTGGAAGAGGATTTGGGAACACGGCTGTTCGCGCGGACCACGCGCGCGGTGTCGCTCACTGAGGACGGCACGACGCTGCTGCGCGATGCGCGCGCGATCCTCGCCCGGGTCGAGGCGGTCGAGAGCAATTTGCGCAACCGCTCGCGGGCAGGTGCCGCGCGACGGCTGCGGGTCGGCGCGATCGACAGCGCGGCGGCCGGTCTGCTGCCGCCGCTGCTCCGCGATTTCCGTAGCAAGCATCCCGAGGTCGCGGTGCAGCTTCTCGAGGACAAGACGGTCCGGCTGCTGCCAAAAATCCTGACCGGCGCGCTCGATCTCGCTTTCGTCCGTCCGCCCGACCGGCCGGACAAACGGCTGGAATTCCGCCCTCTGCTTCAGGAGACCGCGATCGTGGCATTTCCGCAGCGCCACGCGCTAGCAGGGCGGAAGTCGGTTACGCTCGCCGAGATCGCCGACGAGTCGATGCTGGTGCCGGACCGCCGCTCGCGGCCGCACAGCCACGACCTCACCATAAAATTGTTCGAGCAGGCCGGCCTGACGCCGCGCATCGTGCAGGTCGCCGACGAGAAGCAGACCATCATCCATCTCGTGGCGACGAAGCTCGGGGTTGCGATCGTGCCGCGCTGGACCACGCGGATGGCGGTTTCGGGTGTCCGCTTCGTGCCGCTCCGGCCGAAGCAGGGCGGCCCCGTCGGCCGGCTGCCGCTCGCCGCGGCCTGGTTGCGCGGCTCGCGCGACCCGGCCCGTGATGCCATGCTGTCGGTGCTGGAGGCGCGGCTGCGCAGCTATGCGCGGGAGGCGTGAGGGGGTATGACGTTCGCTGGACAGAAGGTGGATGCGATGACTGGGCAGAATGCGTCGAACGAGTTGCGGGTCGCCATCGCAGGTCTGGGCTCGATCGGCAGCAAGATCGCGTCCGCGCTTGATCAGGGCATCGAGGGGCTGCTGCTTTCAGCTGTCGCGGTGCGTGATCCCGCAAAGCATAAGGCGTTCCTCAACGGCCTGCGTCATCCGCCGCAGGTTTTACCGATCGAGCAACTCGGTGAGGCCGCCGATATCGTGGTCGAATGCGCGCCGAGCAGCCAGCTGCGTGCGATCGTCGAGCCCGCGGTGAAGCGCGGCAAGGCCGCGGTCGTCGTCAGCGTCGGCGCGTTGCTCGACAATTCCGATCTCATCGATCTGGCCCGCGCCAATGGCGGCCGCATTATCGTGCCGACCGGCGCGCTGATCGGGCTCGATGCCGTCAACGCCGCCGCAATCGGCACCATCCATTCGGTAAAGATGGTCACGCGAAAACCGATCGACGGGCTGAAGGGCGCGCCGTTCATCGTCGAGAACAACATCGACATCGACAAGCTGCGCGAGCCGCTGAAACTGTTCGAGGGCAGCGCGCGCGAAGCCGCTAAAGGTTTTCCGGCCAATCTCAATGTCGCGGTAGCGCTGTCGCTCGCCGGCGTCGGGCCCGATCGCACCTCGGTGCAGATCTGGGCCGACCCGACCGTGACGCGCAACGTTCACCGCATCGAGGTCGAGGCGGATTCGGCGCGCTTCTCGATGTCGATCGAGAACATCCCGTCCGAGAATCCCAAGACCGGGATGATCACGGCGTTGTCGGTGATCGCGCTGCTGCGTAAGCAGCGCGCCACGCTGTGTGTGGGAACGTAATTCTTACGCGCCGGTGACACGCCAGATCACGTTGCCGACGTCGTCGGCCATCAACAGCGACTTCTTGTCGGGGCCGATCACGACGCCAACGGGGCGGCCGTAGGATTCCTTCTCGTCCGGGGACAGGAAGCCCGACAGGATGTCGCGACCGGGGCCCGAGGGCTTGCCGTTCTCGAACGGGATGAACACCAGTTTGTAGCCGGATAGCGTGCTGCGATTCCACGAGCCGTGCTGGCCGATCACCATGCCGTCGGGGAAGCCCGGCAGCGTGCCGGCCGGCATCCAGCACAGGCCGAGCGAGGCCGTGTGGCCGCCGAGCGCGTAGTCCGGCGTGAGCGCCTTGGCGACCAGCGCCGGATCCTGCGGCACGCGGTCGTCCACCGTCTTGCCCCAGTAGCAATAGGGCCAGCCGTAGAAGCCGCCGTCGCGCACCGAGGTCAGGTAATCCGGGGGCGTCTCGTCGCCGAGGCCGTCGCGCTCGTTGACGACGGTCCAGAGCGCGTTGGTGTTCGGCTCCCAGGCAAGACCCACGGGATTGCGCAAGCCCGCGCCGAAGATGCGATGCGTGCCGGCAACGAGGTCGAGCTCGTAAATCGCGGCGCGGCCTTCCTCGACCTCCATGCCCATCTCGGCGATGTTGCTGAGCGAGCCGACGCCGGCATAGAGCTTCTTGCCGTCGGGACTTGCGAGCAGGCTGCGCGTCCAGTGGCCGTTCGGCTTGAATGTGGTGAGCCGCTTGCCCGGCGCGGTGATGCTGTCGGCATTCGCGACGTAGGGGAAGGCCATCACGCCGTCGGTGTTGCCGACATAGAAGGTGTCGCCGATCAGCGCCATGCCGAACGGCTGGCTGAGGTTCTCCATGAAGGCGCCGCGGACTTCGGCGACCCCGTCACCGTCCTTGTCGCGGAGCAGCGTGATGCGGTTGGCGCTGACGCCGAGTGCCGCGGCACGCCGCATCGTCGCCTGCATCGCGTAGTGAAACACGCTCCGCGGTGCGCCCGCGATCTGCGTCGCTTCCGCGATCAGCACGTCGCCATTGGGCAGCACCTCGATCCAGCGCGGATGGTCGAGGCCGGTCGCGAACGCATTGACTTTGAGCCCAGGCGCGACCGTCGGCTTCTGGCCCTCGCTCCAGCCCCTGGCCGTCGGCATCTTCAACGTCGGCAGCGCGCCTTGCGGCTTCGCTTCGGGAATGGCGGGCGCCTGGCCCCAGGCCGGCGCGGGCGCAGTGCCCGACAGCTTTCGCCATTGCAGCGCTATGCCGCCGACGAATGCGACGAACTGCGCGAAGATGCTGGAAAAGGTCATGAAAATCCCCTGTCGAACCTGCGGCACTGTGCAACGACGAAGCGTCCAAAGCCCCGCGCGGGCCCAGACCTGATCGTCGACCTCTCCAGATCGAGGATGGAATGTCGTCGTGCCGTATTGTGCGCGCATCCAACTGGGTAGCGGTAAAAAGGTCAACCTGCGCCGGCTAGCGTCGGGTCGTTTATAGCCTGCGCAATGGCGGCACGCCGAATTTGCATGGCAAGGATGCAGGCCTCCCAGTCCCGTCATCCAGAGGAGCGAGCAACGGGGCGCAACGCGCGCCGTGGGGAGCCTCGAAGGATGAGCGGCCCAGCTGCATCCCGGCCGTGCATCCTTCGAGGCGCGGCTCGCGATGCATTCGCTTCGCAAACCTCGCACCTCCAGCGACAATGGCTTCGCCATTGCGCGGGGATGACGGGGTCAGCAGCGGTGTTGTTGTAGGCTGTACCCGCGCCTCACCGCGGAGACAAAAACGGAATGATCATCGGCACGCGGCGGCAGTAGGCGCCGTAGGCGTCTTCGCCGAGCTCTTTCGACAGGAACACCTCTTCCATCCGGCCCTTCTGCCACATGCCGAGCGAGATCAGGATGGCGCCGAGGATCGCCGTCACGGTGCCGACCGCGATGCCGGTGACGAGCATGCCGAGGATCAGGCCGGTGTAGATCGGGTGACGCACGATGCCGTACGGGCCGGTGTCGATGACGCGGTGATCTTCCTTGTGGGTGATGGTGTTGGACCAGAATTGGCCGAGATGCAGCCGGCCCCACCAGGTAAACGAGATGCCGGCGAGCACGATCAGGGCCGTGATATAGACGGCAGTATTGCTGAACACCCACAGCGGCTTTTCGCCGAGCGCCTCTGCCGTCCACGGCGTGAACAGGATGCCGCCCACCAGGATCGGGATGCGATAGCGCCGGACTCCAGCGTCATCACCTGCTTCTGGGTGCGACCCTGCCAGAACGAGGCGCCGACCCAGCTTGCAAGCCAGGCAAGCCAGATAAGCGCCAGGAGCTGCGTCGGCCAGGTCGTGGTCCAGCCACCCCAGGCGACAGAGAGAAGCTTGCTGAAATCGAAGGACATGCGGAAAGGTTCTTTGGGTTGGGCGAGAGCTTAGCTCGCGCGCGAGGAGAGCGCGCGATGCTCGATGGCGCCGGAGGCGCCGCTCGCCGCCGCGGGCGAGCAGATGGGTGATGGTTTCGCGCAGCACCGGCTCGATCGGGCGCGGCGCATAGCCGAGCTCGGTGCGCGCCTTGCCGATCGAGAGGTCGCTCGCGGCAAGCGCGATGCGCACGCCCTCGGCGGTGCCGTTGGGAGGACGGCGCGTGACGTGTCGGACAGATATTCGAGCATGATGCCGGAGAGCTCGGCGATCTTGCCGGGAACGACGACCGGAAACTGCCGCCGGCCGCTCATCGCCGACATCATCCGCAGGATCTGTCCGAGCCGCACGCAATCGCCGCCGAGGATGTAGCGCTGGCCAACGCGGCCGCGCTCCATGGTCAGCACCAGGCCCATGGCGACGTCGCGGACGTCGACGAGGTTGACCGGGAAATCGAGATGCGGCTGCACCTTCTTCTGCAGGAAGTACCACAGCATCGCCGTCGGCGGCGTCAGATTGTGGTCGGCGGCGCCGATCGGCATGGTCGGCGTGCCGATCACGAGCGGGAAGCCTGCGGCTGCCGCCTTCGCGGCGTGATGCTCGGCGAGCGACTTCGACCGCGTATAGGCGCCGGGCATCGCGTCGGCCGGCTGCAGCGCCTCCTCGGCGGCAACGCCGTTGAGGTTCACATAGGGGAACAGGATCGATTCCGTCGAGCAGTGCAGGAAGCGCGACACGCCGCGCTTCATCGCAGCCGCAAGGACGACCTCGGTGCCGCGGAAATTGACGTCGTGGAAATTCCGCTTGTCGGCGACCCACATGCCGGGCAGGCCCGCGAGGTGATAGACCTGATCGACACCGGAAAGCGCGGCATCGACCGCGGCACCATCCAGCACCGAGCCGTGCACATATTCAACATCCGCGTTCGCAATGGCCGGCGGCCTGACATCGAGAACACGTACCCGCTGCCCACGGGCGCGGAGCGCTTCGACAAGATGCTGTCCGATGAAACCGCTGCCACCGGTAACCAGTACGAGAGTCATGAAGAACGTTTTGCTGTTCCGCTTTGAGAAAGCTATCGGGTTGAAAGGGAGTTGGTCGGAAGAGGCGCGAGAATCGCGGCGAGGTCGCGACGAAAACCCAGTGCAATGAACAATTTTGCCATGACGAACATCGGTCCAAGCAGGAAATGCGTCGGGTGGTCGACCATCGATGGCTGCCGCTCCTCAAACACCTTGTGGCCCACGATCTGCGCTGTCACGCCTAACCCGATCAGCGCCGCAAAAATCGACCACATCATGGCAATCGAGACCTGATTGCCGATCGCGGTTGCGACTGAAAGCAGCACAATCATCGCCGCGAGGATGCCGAGGCCAATCCCGGCGTCCAGCATCAGCCAGTATACCAGCACCGGCAGGGCCAAAATCACCGCCAGGCTGACCTCGATCCCGAAAACAGGAAAATGCACCAGCGTCAGCGGCAGCGTCGCGCCGGTGAAGAGCAGGAGAATGCCGACCACGTGCATCGCACAATTCCAGGGATCGCGATGGTATTCGACATAATCGGCCAGTTGGCGTTGGAAATAGCCAGCCATCTCAGTCTCGTGCAGCATGGGGTCGGGAAGGACGAACAGAGGCTATAGCACCGGAGCGGGCAGTGCACAAACCGGCGCAATTGTCGCGCAAAACCGTGCTGTCGCGCTGTGAGACAGGTCACAAAAGGTCAAGACTTCAGCGGGTTCCGCCAAGTGCCGAACCGCGTGCGCTCAGTGCTTCTTGGTGGGCTTTTTCGTCGCAGGTGCAGGCGCTGCTGCGGGGTGCGCAGGCACGTCCTCGGGCAGTTTGGCAAAGGTCAGGATTTGCAACTGGCCGTTGACGGCCGAGGTCGGCCGGGCGCGGTCCAGAAACTGCTCTTCGCCGAGGCCGATCGGCTGGAGCCGCTTGGTCGAAATCTTGAACGTGTTCACCAAGACGTCGCGGATCGCATCCGCCCGGCGCTGGCTCAGGATGGCATTGGCTTCCCGGGTCTTCTGATTGGACTCGACATGGCCGACGATCAGGAAGGTGTAGGGGAGCATCGAGGCGTGAACCAGCGCGTCGGCGATCCGGCCGACGGTCTGGTAGGAATCCGGCTGGATGATCGGGGTGTCGGCGTCGAACTGGATCTGGGCGTTGAAGGCGGGCAGCTTGGCAAGGTCAGGCGCGATCGGCGGCCGGTTCACCGGACCCGGATCGTTCTTGATCCTGGCCTTGGCCCGCTCCATGACCTGCTGCTTCAGCGCAGGGAGGTCGACTTCCGCGGCCTCCTCGAAATGATTGAGCTTGCCGACAATGTCGTCGCGGGTCGGCGGCGCGGTCTGCGCGCCTGCGGCGCTCGCGAGCAAGGCGAGGCCAAGAACGCCAGCAAGAACGCTACCAAGAGCGATGCCAATTCCGGCGGTGGAATGCCCGGTTGCGCGCATCATCGGTATCCCGCGTCGTCGACGGCCTTCAGGCAGTTGTTGGTGATGCCCTTAGGCGTCGAGACCAGGCAGGGGACCGACTTGCTGGTCTCCTTGGTCGAGCCGCCGCAGACCTTGACGATCTCGCGCTGGCAGGCATTCGCGACCGTGACGCGGGCGGCCACCCGCTTCAGGATGGCGTCGAAGGCGGTGAGGTAGTCGGCCTGGCACTGCGGCGACAGCACGTCCCGGTTGCGGGACAGGCACTCCTTCAGGCGGGTCGAGTTGGGATTGACACCGCGGCAATTGGCGACGATTTCCGCACCGCAACTCTTGGCCAGCAGCCCGAGCGAATCGCCAAAGCTCATGGTCTCCGCCGCCGCAAGCGACGGCATCCCCAATGCAAGCAGGATCAGTGTGATGGAGCCCCGGACCATGGCTGCATCTGATACGGGGAAGTTTGCCATGGTCAAGGGCTGTTCGCCCCAGAACTGTCGAGAGTCCGGCCAGTGCGGCGAACAGTCCTCACTCCGTGGGGTCGGCGCTCGCAGGAAATTCAATCAGGATGACCGTGTGGTTCCTGATGTCGTCGGCAAATTCGGGATCGGCCTTGAGCTCAGCCAATGTCCTTGGCGGGGGAAGCTGGCGGCCGTCCTCGATCAGGTCCTGCGCGTAGAGCGCGAGCGCCTCGGGCGCATTCTCCAGGGCCTCGTCGACGTCGTCGCCGCCGGAAATGCAGCCGGGCAGGTCCGGAAACCACAGGCCAACGGCATCGTCGGGGTGAGCGTCTTCGATGATGGCAACGTAGCGAGGCATATCGGGCTCATGCCCGCTGCACAAAGCTGTCCACGACCTTCTTCTCGCCGGCCTTGTCGAAGGCGATGGTGAGCTTGTTGCCGTCGATCTTGGTGACGCGGCCGTAGCCGAATTTCTGGTGGAAGACCCGGTCGGAGAGCGAAAATTCGGAAGTTGTGCCGGTCGATTTGGCGACCAGCTCGCCCTCGATCGTCATCGGCCCGCGTCGGCGCGAGGAGAAGCTGCCGAAATCGGGCGAGGACGACGACGAAAACGTCGAGGCCGTTTCCGCGAAGCCGCCTGCCCCGCCATTGCGGCCGCCGCCCCGGTTGCGATTGGCCTGGGCGCGCTGCCAGCCCGGGGTCGAATAGGTCGAGCCGAACGCCTCCATGTCGTCGAAGCGCGAGGCGCCGTAACCGCCGGTGCCGCCCCAGGCCGAGCCGCCCTTGGATTCCGTGATCTCGACATTGGCCGCCGGCAGCTCGTCGAGGAAGCGCGATGGGATCGTGGTCGACCAGGTGCCATGGATCCGGCGGTTGGTCGCAAAATAGATTTTTGCCCGGCGCCGCGCGCGGGTCAGGCCGACATGGCCAAGCCGGCGCTCTTCCTCGAGCCCGGCGCGACCCTGTTCGTCCAGCGTGCGCTGGCTCGGGAACAGGCCTTCCTCCCAACCGGGCAGGAACACGTTGTCGAATTCGAGCCCCTTGGCCGAATGCAGCGTCATCAGCGACACCGCGTCCTCCTCGGCCCCGTTGTCGCGATCCATCACCAGCGAGATGTGCTCGAGGAAGCCTTGCAGGTTCTCGAACTCCTCCATCGAGCGCACGAGCTCTTTCAGATTCTCCAGCCGGCCCGCGGCGTCGGCCGAACGGTCCTTCTGCCACATCTCGGTGTAGCCGCTCTCGTCGAGCACGATCTGCGCCAGATCAGTGTGCGCGGTGACCTCGCGCGCGGCGCGCCAGCGATCGAACTGGGCGACGAGGTCGCGCAAGGACCCACGCGCCTTCGGCTTCAGCTCGTCGGTGTCGACCACGGCGCGCGCCGCCTCGAACAACGGGATCCGGCGCTTGCGGGCGTGATCGTGCAGCATCTGCACGGTGGCATCGCCCAAGCCCCTCTTGGGCGTGTTGACGATGCGCTCGAAGGCGAGGTCGTCAGCCGGCGAATTGATGACACGCAAATAAGCGAGCGCGTCGCGGACTTCGGCGCGCTCATAGAAGCGCGGGCCGCCGATGACGCGGTAGGGCAGGCCGAGGGTGACGAAACGATCTTCGAACTCGCGCATCTGGTAGGAGGCGCGGACGAGGATCGCGATCTCGTTGAGCTTGTCGCCCTGGCGCTGGATCTGCTCGATCTCCTCGCCGATGCCGCGGGCTTCCTCTTCCGAATCCCAGGAGCCGGTGACCGTGACCTTCTCGCCGTCCTGGTCCTCGGTGCGCAGCGTCTTGCCGAGCCGGCCTTCGTTGTGCGCGATCAGATGCGAGGCGGCGGCGAGGATGTGGCCGGTCGAGCGGTAGTTGCGTTCGAGGCGAATGACCTTGGCGCCGGGAAAATCGTGGTCGAAGCGCAGGATGTTGTCGACCTCGGCGCCGCGCCAGCCATAGATCGACTGGTCGTCGTCGCCGACGCAGCAGATGTTCTTGACGTGGTTTTTCTCCCTCTCCCCGCTGGCGGGGGAAGGCAGAGTGTCTCCGCCAGCTCGGTGCCTGGAGAGTCCCCGTCACCCGATTTGCTTTGCAAATCGACCTCTCCCCGCACGCGGGGAGAGGTGAGAGAAGACGGTGCCTGCGACAACAGCCGCAGCCACAGATACTGCGCGACGTTGGTGTCTTGGTACTCGTCGACCAGGATGAATTTGAAACGCTGCTGGTACTGCCGGAGAATATCCGGGTGCTCGCGGAAGATGCGGATGTCTTCGAGCAGCAGATCGCCGAAATCGGCCGCGTTCAGGATCTTCAGCCGCTCCTGGTAGCTCGCATAGAGCTTGCCGCCCTTGCCGTTGGCGAAGACGGCGGCTTCGCCCGATGGCACCTGCGACGGCGTCAGGCCGCGGTTCTTCCAGCCGTCGATCAATCCGGCCAGCATGCGCGCCGGCCAGCGCTTGTCGTCGATGTTGTCGGCCTGCAGCAGCTGCTTCAGCAGCCGCACCTGGTCGTCGGTGTCGAGCACGGTGAAATTCGACTTGAGCTGCGCCAGCTCGGCATGGGTGCGCAGGATGCGGCCGCCGATGGAGTGGAAGGTGCCGAGCCACGGCATGCCTTCGACGGCGTGGCCGAGCATCTGGCCGAGCCGGTGCTTCATCTCGCGCGCGGCCTTGTTGGTGAAGGTCACCGACAGGATCTCGGCCGGACGCGCACGGCCCTGGCTCAGGATGTGTGCGATGCGGGTGGTCAGCACGCGCGTCTTGCCGGTGCCGGCGCCGGCCAGCACCAGAACCGGGCCGTCCAGCGTCTCCACCGCCTCGCGCTGCTCCGGATTGAGCCCGGAGAGGTATTTGGGGCCTACCGAGGCGCGCGCGCGCGCGGCGATGCCGCCGGCCGCGGGCTGGTGGTCGGGGACGCTCTCGGAGGTGATCTTGCTCGGCTCGGTCATGCGAATCATTGGCCCACGATGGCACCGCGCCGTCGCGGGAGGGAGCCTTCATAACAGGGATTAGTGGCTATATGGGGCGGCAGGGCGGGGTTTTCCACGTGCGCGGCAGGCCGATTTGTTCCGGCAGTCCAAGTGAATTTCCAGCTCTCGCGGGCAGGAACCATTGTTCCGCTTGGGAGATTGTTTGTGCAAGTGAGGCGCGTCAGCCGCGCCGATCGCAGACAGTCATCGAAACAGAGGTTTTGACCATGCTTAGCTGGGTTGTGACGTTTCTGGTTATCGCCCTGATCGCCGGCATTTTAGGCTTTGGCGGCCTCGCCGGCGCGTCGATTGAAATCGCCAAGATCATCTTCTTCGTCGCGGTGGTGCTGTTCCTGGTCTCGGCCGTGGTCGGCCTCGCCCGCGGCCGCACCAGGATCTAGCGGCCTATCGCTTCGAGGGCATCGCCACGTTCCGGCCGATGCCCTCGGGCCGGGCTAAGGCGCTGTGAGCCTGGACGACGGCTGCGATGCGCTCGCGGATATCGGGCGGAAAGGCCGCTACCTTTCGCGATCCCATGTCGATGTGCAACGACATGTTCTCGGAGGTCGCCGACAGCCAGCCTTCGGTTGCGTGCCGCAACTCCTGGAACGTGTGCAGACGCTTGTCGTCGGCCTCCAGCAGCCAGACCGAGACCTGCACGGGATCGCCGAGATGAATCTCGCGCAGATACCGCACATGGCATTCGGCAGTGAACGTCGAGCCGTTGCGCTCCTTCATGTAGGTGGGCCCGATCCCGAGCTGTAACCACATCTGGTCGATCGCCCGGTCGAACATCACGTTGTAATAGGCCATGTTGAGATGGCCGTTATAGTCGATCCATTGCGGCTCGATCTGCATGATCGAGCCGCGGAACGGCTCGGGATTGGGCGCCGTGGCGGTAGTCTCGGGCATGTTTCCTTCCAGCTATGCGTGCGGTCGCTTGACTTGACCGGTTAGATGTCCTTTGCCACGGTTTGTCTCGTCGGGAGGACTATCCGTGGGTACGACCATCACCAATAATCCGCCGAAGCCGGCGCCGAAAGCCCTAGCAAGCGCGCTGGAGCAGCTTGCCGCACGCTTCGGCAACCGCCTCATCACCTCGCAGGCCGTGCGCGAGCAGCACGGCCATACCACCACATGGATCGTCAACCAGCCGCCCGACGGCGTGGTGATGGCGCAGGACACCGCCGACATCCAGGACGTGGTGCGGATCTGTGCGAAAAACGGCGTGCCCGTCATCGCCTTCGGCACCGGCACCTCGCTCGAGGGCCAGGTCAACGCGCCCGCGGGCGGCATCTCGATCGACCTGCGCGACATGAACAAGGTGCTCGCGGTGCATGCCGAGGACCTCGACTGCGTGATCCAGCCCGGCGTCACCCGCAAGGCGCTCAACGAGCACCTGCGCGATCAGGGTCTGTTTTTCCCGATCGATCCCGGCGCGGATGCGTCGCTCGGCGGCATGGCCTCGACCCGCGCCTCCGGCACCAACGCGGTGCGCTACGGCACCATGCGCGACAGCGTGCTGGCGCTGAAGGTCGTGCGCGGCGACGGCGAGATCATCACGACCGGCACGCGCGCCAAGAAATCTTCCGCGGGTTACGATCTAACGCATCTGTTCGTCGGCGCCGAAGGCACGCTCGGCATCATCTCGGAATTGACCATCCGCCTGCGCGGTATCCCCGAGACGATCGCGGCTGGCGCGGTGTCGTTCGAGACCGTGCACGGGGCGTGTCAGGCCGTGATCCTCGCGATCCAGACCGGCATTCCCGTGGCGCGCATCGAGCTGCTCAATGCCGCGCAGGTGAAGGCCTGCAATTCCTATTCGAAGCTGACGCTGCCGGAGACGCCGCTTTTGCTGATGGAATTCCACGGCAGCGAGATCGAGGTCGCCGAGCAGTCCAAGGCGTTCGGCGAGATCGCCAGGGACTGTGGCGGCGGCGACTTCTCCTGGACCACCAAGCCGGAGGATCGCACAAAACTGTGGCAGGCGCGGCACGATGCCTATTGGTCGGTGAAGGCGCTGCGGCCCGGCGACAGCATCGGCGTGGTCGCAACCGACGTCTGCGTGCCGATCTCGCGTCTTGCCGATTGCGTCAGCGAGACCGAGGAAGATCTCAAGCGACTCAACCTGTTGTCGCCGATCGTCGGCCATGTCGGCGACGGCAATTTCCACTGCTCGCTGGTCTGTGACACCAACGACGCGGCCGAGATGGCGCGCGGCGAGGAGTTCATGCATCGCCTCGTCGAGCGCGCGCAGGCGATGGACGGAACCTGCACCGGCGAGCACGGCATTGGCCAGGGCAAGCAGAAATACCTCAAGGCCGAGCTCGGCCCCGAGGCGCTGGATGCGATGCGTGCGCTGAAAAAGGCACTCGATCCGCAAAACATCTTCAATCCCGGCAAGATCGTGCCGGAGGCGTAGCGCAAGGCGCCGCTGCCGATTATGCTCGTTCCGTCACCACGGAGCGAGGCAATGCAGTGGTTCGCGCGCAAGACGCGGAAAGACATCTGGGACGAAACGATCGAATGGCCGCTCGGCGATATCGAAGCCGCCGAGCGCATCCGCGCCATCTGCGAGGCTGCTGCTGCCAGCGCCGCGGGCTCCGCGCGTAACGACAAAGGCGACAGCGCGCGCTATGAGCGCGCCGCAAAGGTCGCGATGGAGATCGCAATGAAGATCTCCGACGGCCTGATGCGCGACGACGCGGTCCATCGCATCGTCGATCTCTGCATGACGGCGAACGATCTCAAGACGGCGCAAATTCTGTTCCGCGCGATCCAAGCGAGCTGGATCCGCGAAGCGGCGCAGCGGGATCATCCGGCATTGGTGCAATGAGTGCTGGCTGTTGCCGCATCGAAGGTGCGCCCCCTCCCTCGCTTGCGGGGGAGGGTAGGGGAGAGGGTGCCTCCGCAATCGAGAACCCCCAAGAGGATAGAGCCATCACCCGGCGCGCCACGAGCGCGCCGACCTCTCCCGCAAGCGGGAAAGGTCGAGGGAGCCCCCGGCACGAGCGGTTCAACTCAAACCCGATCGCTGCCATTTCGCCAGCTCGCGCACGGCCTCGTCGACGCTGTGGAAGACGTTCTCCTTTGGCAGCACATCGAACAAGCGGAAGCGTTCGAACGCCTCCTGCGCGCGCACCGATTCCAGCCGCGCCAGCGCGACCGTGACGCCCTGTTCATTGCACACCTTGAACACGTCGAGCAGGATCTGCGCGGCAGTAAAGTCGATCTCGACCATGCCGCTCGCCTCCAGCACCAGCAATTTCGGCGTCGCCGTGCCGAGAACGTTGGTCACGTCGCTGCGGAAGCCCGGTGCGTTGAGGAAGGACAGCGGCGCCTGGAGCCCGATCACGGCGACGCCGGCGATGCGCTCCCCGGTGATGTGCGGATGCGCCGGCCACCAGATCGTGGTGCCCGGCACGCGCTCGAACTCGACGAGCCGCGCGCGCGTCGTGCTCCAGATGCCGTGCAGCAGCGAAAGCACGATGCCGAGGAATGCGCCCTGCTGGATCGGCAGCACGATGATCAGCGCGGCAGTGGCGACGATCAGCAGAAACTCGCTGAAGGACTGGCGATAGATCGTGACGATCTGCTTCATGCGGATGATCCGCAGCGCCACGAACAGCAGGATGCCGCCGAG
Organism: uncultured Alphaproteobacteria bacterium; assembly: GCA_963819355.1. Taxonomy (GTDB): domain Bacteria; phylum Pseudomonadota; class Alphaproteobacteria; order Rhizobiales; family Xanthobacteraceae; genus Bradyrhizobium. The sequence continues at coordinate 478,031 of CAWFVZ010000013.1, forward strand.
CGCCGCGTCCGGCACATGGCGCAACAATCCGGTTCCGAACGCGAGCAGCAACAGCACGATCAGCGCGGCCGCAAGGCCTGCGAGCTGCGATTGTCCGCCGGTCTCGGCGACGATGCCGGTGCGCGGCGGGCTGGCATTGACCGGAAACGCGCCGAACAGGCCGGCCAGCACGCTGCCGGCGCCGGCGCCGAGAAAGTCGCGGTCGACATCGGCGGGCTTGTCGGGATCGGACGGAAACGACCGCGTGGTGGCGGCGGTCTGCACCATCACGACGACAGTGACCACGAAGGCGAGCGGAACGAGCCGCACCCATTGCTCCGGCGCAAGCATGGGCAGGGTCGGCCGCGGCAGCGTGCCCGGCACCACGCCGACGACGTTGACGCCCTTGCTCTCGAGCCCGAGCGTGATTGTGGCCAGCGTCGCCGCGACGAGCCCGATCAGCGCGCCGGGAATCTTGGCGTTGATCTTCTCGCAGATGAAGACCGCCGCCAGCACGCCGAAGCCGATGCAGAACGTCATGGGATTGGTTCGGCCGATCTCGCTTGCGAGCACGCCGATGCGATCAAGCGTCGGCCCGCTCGGCGATTGCAGTCCGAGCACGCCCGGCAATTGCGACACGATGATGTGGACGGAGATGCCGGCGAGGAAGCCGACCATCACCGGCATCGACAGGAGATTGGCTATGCCGCCGAGCCGAAACGCGCCGCCGGCGAGCATCATCGCGCCGACCATCAAGGCCAGCGCGATCGCGAGCCCCTGATATTCGGGCGAGCCGGCGGCGGCGAGCGCCGCAAGCCCGCCGGCGAAGATCGGCGTGATCGTGGAATCGGCGCCGCAGGACAGGAAGCGGTTGCCGCCGAGCAGCGCAAAACCGAGTGAGCCCGCTATGAAGGCGAAGAAGCCGATCTGCGGCGCGAAGCCGCCCAGCCGCGCGGTCGCCATCTGCTCGGGGATGGCGATCGCCGCGAGCGTCAGCCCGGCCATGAGATCGCCGGGCAGGGAATAGGACGCGAGCGACCGGAAGAGCGGCCATGATCCCTTGGTGTGAGCAGTTTTCGGCATCGAAGTGGGGTCCCCGGAAAGCGTGCGTCGGTCGATCAGACTACAGCATTTCCGGCGTGGAAGGCGGCAGATGGCACGCCCACGACGCCATCAACAGGAATGTCCGCAGGCCGGGGCCCGCGGACATCTATTCGTATCGCTGGAGGCAATCTCAGTATCTGCTGCGATTGTAGTCGCCGTGTCCTTCTCCACCGCGGCCACCCATACCGCCACCCATGCCGAGGCCAATACCGACGCCGATGCCGATGCCTTGCATGACGGCGGCGGGCGGCGGGCCGCGATCCGGCGGCGGCGCGTGCTCGACGATCACTTCGTCGGGCGGCGGCCGGCGCTTCGGCGGCGCATCGACCACCTTGCGCTTTGGCGGCGTATCGTCGACGCGCTTCTTGATGACGGGCGCGACCTTCGGGTTGATCGGAGTGGCCGGTGTCGAGGGCGCGGTGCACGGGCAGGTCGGGGCCAGCGCGACGGCGATCGGAGCAGGGACCGCAGCTGCCGCAACCGGCAGGGCATAATTGCGGTTCTGCACGCGGAGCAGCAGCCGGCGTGCGGTCGCGGCGAGATCGCTGTTGTCCCAGTTGGCGAGATAGGCCTCGAAGGATGCGCGGGTATTGATCGCGACCGCACGGTCCCATGCCAGCATCTGGCGCCGCCGCTCCAGCACCGTGCGTAGCCGCGGTGTGTGGACGTCTTGCGCGTAGAGCTCAACATAGGCCTGATACGCAGGCACCGTGTCGTCGGCAATCACGAGCTCATAGGCGACCCTGGCGTCCTTGCCCTGCAAATCCTTGCGCCAGTCCTCGACACTGCGCGTGGCGTTGGCGAGTGCCATCGAGCCGGCGCCCGGAGCAGGCGGCTGCTGGCTGCTGCTCTCGCCGAAGAATTTGAAGTCGGTCGTCAGCGACGAGCTTTCCCACGGGATCTGCCGTCCGTCAGTCGACTGCGCCACGGCGATGCGGATACGCTTGAAGACTTCCTCGATCGGGATGTTCGGTTGCTTCGCAACCGTCAGCGCCGCGGTGGTGTAGGGGCTGTCGGCGCCGGAGCCGTCCTCGGCTTCCGCGCCGGGCGAGGTCGAATAGGAGATGAAGGTGCCCTGTGCGCCGGCTTTGGTGTCGACGATCGCAAGCCCGTGGCCGGCACCGCTCAGCGCGGGAAACGGATTGTTGCGGCAGGCATCGAGCATGAAGATGCGCGCCCGTGTCGGCAGCGCGCCGAGCGTGTTGAGGAGGTCGTTCAGCCGCACGCCCTGGAGCGGAATGTCGGCCTCGCGCTTGGGATCGAGATCGACCGGCACGAGATAATTCTCGCCGTCGATCTGCAAGCCATGGCCGGCATAGAACACCAGCGCGACGGCGTCGGCGCCGCTGGCGCTGACCTTGCCGGCAAAGTCAGAAATCGCCTGGCGCATCTCGTTCTGCGACAAATTGGGTGCCGCGGTGACGGTGAAGCCGGCATTGCCGAGTAACTCGGCCATGCCCTTGGCGTCATTGGCGGCGTTGGGCAGCTCCGGCACCGTGCGATAGGCCGATTGGCCGATCACCAGCGCAAGCCGCGCTTCGGCCGCCGCATCTGTCGGCGTCATCAGCTGTGTGAGAGCAAGAAGACCGGAGGCAAGGAATAAATTGCAAAGGACTGGACGGCGCATGGTGTCACCTCCATCGGCAATATGCGCGAGGATGTCACCTTTTCTAGTCGCCCGCCACGACTCTGTCTGTGCGCTGGATCACGCTGCAAGCTGTGGCAAAATGGGGCAGCAGGTCTGCCAGAGCAGGCGGAGCATCGTTCTGGCGCAATCCATGTGAATCGCGCATTGATCCATGTGCCAATTGGATCCTTGCTGATGCGCGAAGGCGAGCCGATCCTCATCGATGATCCCGGAAAAACATGCTCGTGTTGCGGCGCCGGTGCCGTCGATATTCGCCACGCGCCGCTCCGCGACGGCCGGCCGCAACCCTTGCCTGCCCCGTCGCTTTGGCCATACAGTCCGCGCAACAGGCCGTGGCAACGACCGCGGCCGCAAAAAATTTTGGGGAGAGACACCATGACCATCGTGCCAGTGAGCCGTCGCACGTTCATCAAGTCGTCGACGGCGGTGACCGCCGGCCTCGTGCTCTCTCCCGCCATCATCGGCCGCGCCGAAGCTGCGACGCTGAAACTGAAATGCTCCTCCTCGCTGCCGAACGATCCCAAATTTGCCAACGGCCGCGTCTACTACGACAACCTCGTCAAGAATTTGAAGGCGAACGGACTCGGCGAGCAGGTCGAGGTCGCCTTCTTCCCCGACAACCAACTGGGGCAGGAGATCGACGTCATCAATTCGGTGAAGCTCGGCGTCATCGATCTCATGGTGTCGGGCTCGTCGATCTCAGCCAATCTGGTGCCGCTGGTCGGCACCTACGATCTCGGCTTTCTGTTCTCGAGCTTCCCGCAGCAGACCAAGGCGTTCGATGCCGGCGCCGCCAAGCCGATCGAGGACGCGCTGCTCAAGGGCAGCAACATCCGCATCATCGCCTGGGCCTATAATTTCGGCTCACGCAGCGTGTTTGCGAAGAAGCCGGTGAAGACCCCGGAGGATCTCGCCGGCCTCAAGATCCGCACGCTGCCAAATCCCGTCATCACCGAATGCCTGCGTTTGATGGGCGCCGCTGCCACGCCGCTGGCGTTCGGCGAAATCTACACGGCGTTGCAGGCCGGCGTGCTGGACGGGCTGGAGCACGATCCGCCGACGATCCTCGCCAGCAAGTTCTTCGAGACGGCGAAATTCTATGCACTGACGCAGCACAATTTCTCGCCGCTCGCGATCTACTTCAGCGACATGACCTTCAATCGCATGGATCCGAAGCTGCGCGAGGGCTTTCTCGATGCCGCGAAGAAGGCCGCGGCCGACACGCGGGTCCATGGGCTTGCGGTCGAGAAGGAGGCGCTGTCGGCCTTGACCGAGAAGGGCGTGACGGTGGCCGAATGCGACCGCGAGGCGTTCAAGAAGCGCGTGGCGCCGCAGACCGAAAACTTCATCAAGGCGCGGCCCGAGTCCAAGGCCGTCGTCGACATCATTCGCTCGACGCAAGCCTGAGATGGCCAAGTCTGAGTTGGCAATGACCGCCGCCGTGTCGCTCCCGGGCGGCCGTCACGGGAGCATTGCCCTTCTGCTTCGCCTCAGCGACGGGATCGCGGCCAGCTTCCTGGCCGCCGATCTCGCGGTCGTGTGCGCCTCCGTACTGCTGCGGTTCCTCTTCAATGCGCCGGTCGAATGGTCGGACGACGTCGCGCGCGGATTGATGGTCGGGTCGGCCTTCTTCGGCGCGGCGAGCGCGCTCGCGCGCGGCGAGAATGTCGGCGTGTCCTTCTTCCGCGATCTGCTGCCGCTGCGGTTGCGCGCGCTGGTCGATTCCGCGGGCGCGCTGCTGGTGGTGCTGATCTCCGGTTACGTCGCCTATAACGCGATCAAGCTCGGCTCGCTGACGGCGGGACAGACCACCGGTTCCGGCCTGCCGCTGGAGCTGACCTTCTACCCGATGGGCGTCGGCGCGCTGTTCATGACGGTGTTCGCGGTCGACCATCTCTGCGCAAGGCCGCTTCCTGACATCGTCAGGGCCTCGTCGCGGTCGTCATCGTCACCGGCCTCTATCTCGCCTGGGATTATCTGTCGCCGTCGTCGGTGCCGTCGGCGGGCGTGCTGATGCTGATCGGCTTCTTCGCCACGCTGTTCGGCGGTTTGCCGATCGGCTTTGCGCTGGCGCTTGCCGCACTGATCTTCATCTGGGTCGAGGGCGCGTTGCCCGGCGTCATCTTCGCCCAGCAGATGGCGCGTGGCATCGACAATTTCGTGCTGCTGGCGATCCCGTTCTTCATCCTCGTCGGCTACCTCATGGAAGCCAACGGCATGTCGGTGCGCCTGATCGAGCTGCTGCAGCGCGGGGTTGGCCGCATGCGCGGCGGCCTGAACGTCGTGATGGTGGCCTCGATGGTGCTGTTCTCCGGCATCTCGGGCTCGAAGATGGCCGATGTCGCAGCCGTCGGCTCCGTGCTGATCCCGGCGGCGCGCCGCTCGAAGCAGAATCCGGGCTCCGCGGTGGCACTGCTCGCCGCATCCGCGGTGATGGCGGAGACCATTCCGCCCTGCATCAACCTCATCATTCTCGGTTTCGTGGCGAACCTGTCGATCGGAGGTCTGTTCGTCGCCGGCCTGCTGCCGGCGGCGCTGATGGCGCTGGTCTTGATCGCCGTCTCCATCATCTTCGGCAAGCGGCCGGCTGACGCGGAGGAGGTCGAACCGCAGATGCCGGTCTCGGGCCTGTGGAGCGGCGCGATTGCCTCCTTCGGCCTGATCTTCATGATCTTCTTCGGCTTCAAGAGCGGCTTTGCCACGGCCACGGAAATCTCCGCCTTTGCCGTGGCCTATGCGCTCGTCGTCGGCAGCGTGGTGTTTCGCGAGCTCAGCTTCAAATCGGCCGCGCACAGTTTCGTCCAGGCCGCGACGCGGGCGGGTCTGGTGCTGTTCATCGTCGCCGCCGCGCAATCGCTCGCCTTCACGCTGACCTTGCAGCAGGTGCCGCATGCGGTCGGCGACTTCATGCTGGGATTGTCCAAGACCAGTGGTGTCTGGCTGTTCATCCTGTTGGCGATCGCCGTGCTGATCGTGATGGGCTCGGTGCTGGAGGGGGCAGCCGCGCTCATCATCTTCGGGCCGCTGCTCTTGCCGGTGGCCGTGCAGCTCGGCATCGATCCCCTGCATTTCGGCGTGGTGCTGGTGATCGCGATGGGCATCGGCCTGTTCGCGCCGCCGCTCGGGCTTGGTCTTTACGGCGCCTGCCTGATCGGCAACGTGCCGATCGAGCAGACGGTGAAGCCGATCCTGGGCTATCTCGGCCTCTTGTTCCTCTGCCTGCTCGTCATCGCCTTCGTGCCATGGCTCAGCACCGCCTTGCCGCGCGCGTTCGGCTACTGAAGGAGTGTTGTCGTGAAGGTCCTGCTGGCCCACACGCCGGAGATGCGCCGGAATTACTATGGCGACCGCAGTCTGAGCGGCCTGCGCGCGATCGCCGAGGTACTCCTGCACGAGGGAGATCAGCCGCTGGACTCGGCCGGCCTCGTGCGTGCGGCAGCGGATGCGGACATCATCGTCGCCGATCGCATGACCGAAGGCCGCGGCGAGATCTTTGCGCAGCTGCCGCATCTGCATGCTTTCGTCCGCTGCGCCGTCGACATCCGCAATGTGGACGTGGATGCCGCCTCGCAAGCCGGCGTGCTCGTGACCCGCGCCGGTCCCGGCTTCGTGCAGGCCGTCGCCGAGCTCGCGCTCGGCTTCATGGTCGATCTCTCGCGCGGCGTTTCGCGCACGACGGCCGACTATCACGCTGGCCGGACGCCGGCGGCGCGGATGGGTCGCCAGCTCGGCGGCAGCAAGATCGGCATTATCGGTTATGGCAGCATCGGGCGATACCTCGCCGAGGTCGCCAAGGTGCTACGCATGGAGGTGCTGGTGTCCGATCCATTCGCGACCGTCAGCGACAGCGCCATCAGGCAGATCACGCTTGATGAGCTGCTGTCCGCCTCCGACTACGTCGTCTGCCTCGCCATCGCCAACGAGCAGACCGAGAACCTGATCGGGGAGGCGGCGCTGGCACGCATGCAGCCTCATGCCGTCTTCATCAATCTCTCGCGTGGCAATCTCGTCGACGAGACGGCGCTGGCAAGCGCGCTGCTGGAGAACCGCATCGCGGGCGCGGCAATGGATGTGGGCCGTGCGCCCGACCAGATGCCGGCACCGGAGCTGGCAAGGCTTCCCAACGTCATCGCCACGCCGCATGTCGGCGGACTGACGCCGCAGGCGATCGAATACCAGTCGCTGGAAACGGTGCGACAGGTCGATGCGATCGTCAGGGGCGAGGTCCCGCAGGGCGCCGTCAATGCCGACCGCTGGACGCGGCGGCCGTGAAAACGAGCCAGAGCGTGTGACCTGCCCGGCGTCCATTTGACGTCCGCCGCGCATTGCTTTGAACCTCGCCTCCGCTTGCAACGTCACAGATCTGCGTGTTCAGGCAACGGTTCATTGATGCCTTGAGGTTGAGCAGATGAAGTGTCTGACGGCTGCGTCGTGGGCGATCCTGATTGGCCTCTTACTGGCCGCCTGCGCCAGCCTCACGTTTGATGACGACAACAAACCTCCTTATGGCCAGTCATCCGGCAGGAAGGCCGGACGCTAGAACCCAAAGCGGGGCAGCAAGGACCAGAAAGACATCGAGCGGTGTGCCGGCGCTCCGAGGGATACGCCCTACAGCCTGTCGACTGCCCTGAACGTCCCGTCCTTCTGGATCACGGTCAAGAACACCTTCGGTGGCGTGTCGATTGCGCGCGCGCCGACGGTGATGATGCTGCCACTGATGTCGAAACGGCCGATGTCGTTGATCGCGCGCAGCAGTGCCGCACGTGTCGGGTCCGGTCCGAGATTTTCCAGCACCGCGGCAACGAGGCGGCCGGAAAGATAGCCTTCGAGCGACATGAAGTCCGGCGTCAGCGTCGGGTCGAATGCCTTCTGCGCCTCCTGGTAGTCGGCGACGAGCTTGAGCGAACGATCCCAGGGAAACGGCACGACCTGCGAGACGATGACGCCTTCGCCGTCGGGGCCGAGCTCGTGAGCGAGTGCACTGGCGCCGACAAAGGAGATGTTGACGAAGGTCGGATAGACGCCGCTGCGGTGCGCGAGCTTGATGAATTCGGCGCAGGGACCGTAGGTCCCGACCATGACGATCGCTTCAGGCTCGGCGCGCTTGAGCATGCGCCATGCTGAGCCGACCGCGCGGGTGTTGCGCTCGAAGGTGCCTTCGGCGGCGAGTTCGAGGCCGCGTTTGGCAAGTGCGTTTTTCACGCCGGCAAGACCGTCGCGACCGAAGGAATCGTCCTGGTAGAAGATGCCAATGCGGGTGAAGTGGCGGTCTTCGGTGAGATGCTTGACCCAGGCCTCGGCCTCGGCGCCATAGCTCGCGCGAATGTTGACGACGTTCTGAAGCTCGAGGTCGCGCAGGAATTCGGCGCCGCTGAACGGGCCGATGAAGGGAACGTTCCTGGCGCTGGTGATCGGAATGGTCGCCATCGCCGTCGGCGTGCCCACCGCGCCGATCAGTGCGAACACCTTGTCGTCCTCGATCAGCCGCAGCGTCTGCACCACCGAACGGTCGGGGTCGTAGCCGTCGTCGCGGCTGAGCAATTGCAGCTTGCGGCCGTGGACGCCGCCCTTGGCGTTGGTCTCGGTGAACGCCGCGACGATGCCCTGCCGCAGGCGCTGACCGAGCGCCGAGGCGGGGCCCTCGAGTGCTGCGGGCTGGCCGAACAGGATCGCGTCGTCGCTGACGCCGACCTCGTCGCATCTCGCGGCGAGCGTGGCCGCGGCCAGCAGCGCGATAGCGAGGACGACGTGCGTCGCTGATCGAAGTCGATACATCAGGGAGGTCTTGCCGGGTGCAGGGAGAAGCTGCGGGCAAAGATATTCCGGCAGCCTGAATAGCTCGCTAACCGGCGACGGTTCGGCGGCTCCGTAGTACTCCGGGTAAAAGCTGCAACTTGCTTCCACAATCCGGGTCATGGCCGCACTTCGTTAACTAATCCGCGCGATGCGAAACGGCCGGGCTCCGAAATTGTGCAGTTCTTAACCGCGGTCCTTGTCCGATCGTGGTTCCGGCGGCTCAACCACAGGTTCAGTCCGTCGCGCAGAGGGGACGGCGGATTCAGGGATGGGCGATCACGATCAGAATGATCAGGATCGGAAGCGAGTAAGCGGACGGTGGCACGCCGCGTCGCCGCTCGGGCTGTATCGCCCTGCGCTGGTCGCGATTGGCGTCGGCCTGCTGTTCTCGCTGGCGGGCGCGGCCGCGGTTGCGAGATGGGAGGACCGCGTCAACAAGATCGAGTTCGAGAACGGTGCCGAGACCCAATCCATCGTCATGCAGAACGGCATGAACGAATATATCAGCAGGCTCGTGGCACTGCGCACCCTGTTCGAATTCGGCCAACGAGGAAATCACCCGCAGCGAGTTCGAGACCTTCAGCGGCCGGTTGTTCGAACACCATCCGGGCATACTGCGCATCAGCTGGTTGCCGCGGATCAACCGCAAGGAACGGGCCGAATACGAGGCTGCGGCGATCGTCGACGGCATGTCCAGCTATCGCATCAAGTCGCTCGACGGCAATGGCTTTGTGACCGCGCCGCAGAGCGACGAGTACTTCCCCGTGTTCTACTCGACGCAGCCGAAGACCTCGCCCGTGTACGGCATGGACTACGCGAGCGTTCCGGATCGCCGTGCGGCGCTCGAGCGCGCGCGTGACAATGATCGGATCGCCGCGATTCGTACGCAGCTTTATGGTCCGAAAGACGGAAGCCGGTTGCCGAGCGTCCTGGTGGTCGTGCCGGTCTACGCCAAGGGGACGTCGCGCGACACGGTCGCCGATCGGCGCCGCAATGTTGCGGGCTTCGTCATCGGCATCTTCGACCTGCCGTTGCTGATGCAGTCGATTCGTGTGACGACCGGAGCAAGCCCTGCGATCGGCGTGAATGTCTATCCGCCCTTCACGGCGCGGATTGTCAGCATGGCGGAGGCGGTGCCGGATTATTCGTCCGCCGCCGCCGCGCCGCAATCGATGCGCGACGTGGCGAGAGGGCTGCACTGGTCCGGCATTCTCAAGATCGGCGATGCCGACTGGCAGGTGCGCGCGATACCGACGGCCGGCGGCCCGCTGGAGACGTCCTACGATCGTGCGCTCGCGGTGCTGATCGTCGGCATGCTGCTGACGCTGTCGCTTGCAACCTATCTCATGCTGGCGGGGCGCAATTCGCGGCGATTGTCGCTGGCGAACCGGCGGGTGCTGGAGCTCGCCCAGACCGATATCCTGACCGGACTGCCGAACCGCGCGTTCTTCCTTGCGCGGCTGGACGAGATCAACGACCAGATGATGGCGAGCGGTCCGGCCTTCTCGATCCTGATGCTCGATCTCGACCGCTTCAAGAACGTCAACGATTCGCTCGGCCACGGCGCCGGCGATGCGCTGCTGCGACTGGTGGCGCAGCGGCTGAAATCCGCCGTGCGCGCGACCGACGTGCTGGCGCGGCTCGGCGGCGACGAATTCGCCATCATCCAGGAAGGCTGCGAGGATCAGCGCGCCTGCGTCGACCGAACTCGCGGCGCGGATAGCCAAGCTCGTGATCGAGCCGTTCCTCCTGCCCGGGCATCGCGTCGAGATCGGCACCAGTATCGGCATCGCGGTCGCGCCGGATCACGGCAGCGATCCGGAGCAGTTGCTGAAGAAGGCCGACCTTGCGCTCTACCGCTCGAAATCGGCGGGCCGCAACTGCTTCACCATCTACGACGAGGCGATGTCGGCCGAGCTCGAGGCGCGCAACACGCTGGAAGGAGATCTGCGCGACGCCATCGCGCGCTGCCAGCTGGAGGTGCACTACCAGCCCTTCATGGACGCCAACACCGGCGCGCGGCGTGGTTTTGAAGCGCTGGTGCGCTGGCGGCATCCGACCCGCGGATTGATCCCGCCGGACCAGTTCATTCCGCTCGCCGAGGAGACCGGGCTGATCGTGCCGCTCGGCGAATTCGTGCTGCGTCGCTCCTGCGCGGACGCCGCCGCCTGGCCCTCCGATCTGATGGTCGCCGTGAACCTGTCGCCGATCCAGTTCAAGGAAGCCGATCTGTTCGACGTCATCTGCGCGGCATTGCGGGATTCCGGCCTGTCGCCGCAACGGCTCGAGATCGAGATCACCGAATCGGTGCTGCTGGAGCGCGGCGCCGAGAACCACGCCTTCATGGAGCGGCTGAAACACATCGGCATCGAGCTCGCCCTCGACGATTTCGGCACCGGCTATTCCTCGCTCAGCTATCTCACCGCGTTTCCGTTCGACAAGATCAAGATCGACAAGTCGTTCATCCGCAACCTCACGCATCAGCCGCGCTCCTCGGCGATCATCTCCTCGATCGTGACGCTGGCGCGCGGGCTCGACATGTCGGTCACCGCCGAGGGCGTCGAGACAGCTGAGGAGTTCGAGCGGCTGAAGGCGCTCGGCGTCAAGTTCGTACAAGGCTATCTGTTCGGCCGACCGCTGCCGATCGATCGGATCGAGCTCGACGGGCCCACCGAGCGTTCACAGCGCGACGCGGCCTGAGCCGGCCGCCCAAGTGGCGTTCAAAGCGGCATTCGCGAAAATCGCTTGACCCAGGCATCCTCAGATGGTCCGAAGGACCGTCTAGGGATGAAATACAGAAAAATGCGGCTTCCATTCTTCTACGGGTGGGTCGTGGTCGCGGTGACCTTCGTCACGATGGCCATCGGCGTCAACGCGCGCTCGGCCTTCTCACTGTTGTTTCCCCCAATCATCTCCGAGTTCGGCTGGGAGCGCGGCGTCACCGCCGGCGCATTCTCCTTCGGCTTCGTGGCGTCCGGCGTGGCGAGCCCGCTGATCGGCCGGCTGATGGATCGCGCCGGGCCGCGCGCGGTGATGGAACTCGGCGTCGTTCTCATGGGCGGGGGGATGCTGTTGGCACCGCTGACCACCGCGCCCTGGCATCTCTACGCGACGCTCGGTGTCATGGTCGGTGCCGGCAGCGTCTGCCTCGGCTATTCAGGCCAGTCGTTGTTCCTGCCGAACTGGTTCATCCGCACGCGCGGCTTCGCCATCGGCATCGCCTTTGCCGGTGTCGGCATCGGCTCGGTGACATTGCTGCCCTGGGTGCAGCACATGATCGAGCAGACCGGCTGGCGCACAGCCTGCACCGCGATGGGCCTGACGATCCTGATCGGGCTCGCTCCGATCAACCTGTTGCTGCACAAGCGGCCCGAAGACATCGGTCTTCGACCGGACGGCGACGTCACGCCGGCCGCAGGCGCTGCGAAGCCGGTCTCCAATATCGTCGATCCCGTCTGGGCCAATACTGACTGGACGCTCGCCCGCGCACTGGCGACAGCTCGGTTCTGGTGGATCGCGGTCGGCTATTTCTGCGGCCTGTACATCTGGTACGCAGTCCAGGTGCATCAGACAAAGTTCCTGCTCGACATCGGCTTCAGCCCGAGCGTGGCGGTCTGGGCGCTCGGTGCTGTCAGCGCGCTCGGCATTCCCGGCCAGATTTTGCTCGGCCATGTCTCGGACCGGATCGGGCGGGAGTGGGTCTGGGCGATCAGCTGCGCCGGGTTTGCGATCTGTTTTGCGGCACTCATCGGGTTGAATTACCAGCCGTCGCTCTGGCTGGTCTGTTTGATGGTGTTTACGCAAGGCGCGCTCGGCTACGGCCTTACCTCGATCATGGGCGCGGTGGTGTTCGAGATTTTCCAGGGCAGGCACCAGGGCAGCATTTTCGGCATGATCATGTTGGCGGCGCTGGCGGGCGGTGCGGCCGGTCCCTGGGTGACGGGCTTCCTCTTTGATCGCGCCGGCGACTACACGCTCGCCTTCGCCATCGCGATCGTCATCAGCGCATTGTCGGCGCTGTCGATCTGGCAGGCTGCGCCGCGCAAGGTGCGGGCCGTGGCCGGCCGGCTGCACATGCTTAAAGCCGGAACCGGTGCGGAATAGGTTCCAAGGCACCGCGCCTCGACATTGCGCCGACCGGTGCGGCTGCGGTGAAGCGCTCAGCTTGGGGTGCTACCCTGGGCTGGCGATGTGAGTCAGGCATTCGGTTGCAGGAATGTGCCGTATCGCTTGCTCGCGGCGACCCCGGCTGCGGCCTGTCCAATGACACGCATCGCCGCCATCATGGGCCACGGCCCAAGACTCACCCGCCGTACGCCGACGCGGGCAAGATCCGTGATTGTGGGAACACCTTGCGTCACCATGATGTTGACCGGCAGGTTCGTGAGTTGAACGAGCCTCTCGATGAGTGCGAGGTCGGTGAGGCCGGGTACGAAAATTCCGTCAGCACCGGCGTCGGCATAAACCTTCGCGCGCCTTGCCGCTTCGTTCAGGCATTGATCAGGCGATCCGAATTTCAGTAGAAACGGATCAGTCCTCGCATTGATGAACAGGTGAATTCCGTGTTCTTGGGCAGTGTCCCGCACCGCCTTGATCTTCGCCGCATGCAGTTCGGGACTGGCGAGTTGCCGCTTTCCCCCTGATAACCCGTCTTCGATATTGATCCCGATGGCGCCGGCTTGCAGAATCCTCGCTCGCCGACTTCGCGGCGGCGTCCGGGGTGTCGCCATATCCCGCCTCCAGATCGATTGATACCGGAACCGAAACGGAGGCGGTGATCCGCGACACCAGACCTGTCACCACATCGAACGGGACATTTTCTCCGTCCGCATATCCAAGTGCCGACGCGACCGCGCCGCTGCTGGTCGCGATCGCCGGCGACGTCTTCGCAATGACTTTGGCGGTGGCGGCGTCCCAGGCGTTGAACAGGACGAGCGGATCTCCTGTCTTGTGAAGTGCGTGAAACGTTTCGGCGTATTGCTGCTGCGTCTTGGCGTCCATCGCGCGTACTCCTGGTCGAGAAATTGAAAGATGTTGTGGCCGCCAATTCGGCGGCGCCATCCGGCTTTCGCGATATGCCTTCAGTCAGGCGCGTGCGTCTTGAACCAGTCCATGATCAGGCCGGTGACTTCGGCTTCACGCTCGAGGTGCGGAAAGTGCCCGACGCCGGGCAGGACGATACGTTTGTGCGGCCCCTTGAATAGCGGCTCCTCCTTCACCGAATATCGCGCTGTCGGATCGTTGCTGCCATAGATCGTCAGCGTCGGCGTATGCATCTCGTTTGTCGGCAGCCGGCCCGCAAATCCCGCATTGAACAGGCCGCCGTAGTATTTGAGCGCCGCCGTCATTGTGCCGGGAGAGCTGAGCGTTTGCTTGATCGAGCGGAGATGTTCGTCGTTCCTGAACGTCGGCGACCACAGCTTCCAGAGGTAATCGACGAAGGGTAGACCCTCGATATTGACCGCCGAGTTCGGCGCCCGGCAGCTGGAAGTAATAGAAATGAAAGATGGATCGCACGGCATCGGGATCGCGCCTGATGCTTGAGAACGTGATCGGGTGGGCCGTGTTCATCACCACTGCGGCCTTGATCGCCGATGGTGCCGTGGCCAGCGCCTGAAAGGTCGACGTGCCGCCCCAATCCATGCCGACGACGCGGGCTTGTCCGTCTTCGCTCAGAGCCGCGATGAGCCCTTCGAGATCCTTGCCGAGTGCGATGGGATCGAAAATGCCGTCGGCCGGGATTTCGGTCGGCGCATAGCCACGCAGGAACGGCGCGACTGCACGATACCCCGCATCCGCAAAGACTTGGAGTTGCTTTCGATATGACCAGGCATTGTCGGGAAAGCCGTGCATGAACAGCACAAGCGGCCCGCTCCCCTGTTCGAGATAGGCGAACCGCACGCCATTGGCCTGAACGTATTTCAGGGCGGCTTCACTGCCGGTGGATTCCAGCGTCGTTTGTGCAGCGCTCCTTGGGTTCATCGTCATTCTCCATGTTCTCGCTCCTTGATCGAATATGTGCGTAGCGCACATATCCGGTCAAGTTGTTTTTTGTGCGCAGCGCACATATTATTCAGAGTATGGAGACTGGAATCGCGAATTTGCTGGGGGCGCTCTCGCTCGCCGTCATGGATCGTATCGAACAGGGCGCGCGTGAGGTCATAGGCCGCGGCGGCGAGACGCCTGCGGCACTTGTCGTGATCGGTTATGGCCAGGGCATGACCAACGACAAGCTGCGGCGGATCCTTGGCCTGTCGCACTCCGGAACCGTCCGGCTGGTGGACCGCCTGGTCTCGGATCGCCTTGTCGAACGCCGGTCGGGCAAGGACGCCCGGGAGGTCGCCCTGCACCTGACCGCCACGGGCGCGGCAACCCGGAACGAGTTGATGACGTCCCGGATTTCAGCCGTCGCGTCACTTCTCGATGTGCTGTCGCCGGCTGAAACGAAGCGGCTCGAAACGCTGCTGCACGAATTGCTGGCAAGGCAGGACACGTCCGAGATGGATCGCTTCACGATCTGCCGGATGTGCGACGATAGCGTCTGTACCAATTGCCCGTTGCCGACAAGCAAAGGCAAACGCGCTCGCTAACACGCGGTATTGTGTTGCTGGCGGGGCGCGGCTGGCAAGGATCGCGACGCGGGCAAAACGTCCTCGACCGCGATTAGTCCGACGCCAGCCCCGTCCTGCGCCGCAAATCCATGATAGCGCGCAGAAAACTGTCGGCGGGCGTTGTCTCCGGATCGATCAGCCGGTGCAGGCGAAAGCCGTCTTCCAGCGCCAGCACGACGGAGGCCATCCACGGCGGGTTCAGCGTGTCGCCCTTCGCATTGCTCTTCAGCGTGGCCTCGACGATGTCGGCGATCAGCTTGCGCCGCGCGCGCAGGCGCTCGGCGAGTTCGGGCCGTCGCTTCTCGGCGCGCGCGACGTAGAGGATCATCTCCATGTGCAGGAGCGGGAAGCGGCCGAGCGGATCCTGCCGGGTGCGATCCATCGCCTTCAGCGCCGCGATGAAATCATCGAGATTTTTGTGCTGCGCGAGGATGTCGAGATTGCGCCGGATCGACTGCTCGACGTGGTCCTCGAGCATGGCGATGATCAATTCGTCCTTGCTTTTGAAGTTCGAATAGAACGCGCCGCGGGTGAAGCCAGCCTCAGCCGCGATCCCCTCGATGCTGGCGCCGCCGATTCCGTCCGCCTCGAACATACGCGCGGCCGCCTCGAACAACTTGTCGCGCGTATCGTCCCTGGTCGGCCTGGTTCTCACCCTTGACATCGGCAGAGGTTAGGGCAGAATGCAACTCGATACAACAATGTATCGAGTTGAAAATGTCAGGGATGGTTACGCTGCGCGTCGGGGGCGACCGGCGTATTCGTGTCATGCGGCAACCGATGTGAGGTCACCATGAACGAGCAGGTGCAAGGCGCAAACGGCGATCCCCTGTTCAATCCGCTGGCGCCGGATTTCATCCGCAATCCCTATCCGCATTACGACCGGCTGCGCACGATCGATCCGATCCACGAGACGCCATTCGGCCAGTTCGTCGCCAGCCGTCATGCCGACGTCAGTCTCGTGATGCGCGACAAGCGCTTCGGCAAGGATTTCGTCGAGCGCACGACGCGCCGCTACGGCCCCGAGATCATGAACGAGCCGGTGTTCCGCAGCATGAGCTACTGGATGCTGCAGGCCGACCCGCCCGACCACACCCGCCTGCGCGGCCTGGTGGTGAAGGCCTTCACCGCTCGCCGGGTCGAGGACATGCGACCGCGCATCCAGGCGATCGTCGACCAGGCCATCGATGCGGTGATCGACCGCGGCCACATGGACCTGATCGAGGATTTCGCCTTCCGCCTGCCGGTCACCATCATTTGCGACATGCTCGGCATCCCTGAGGACCATCGCGAGGTCTTCTACAAGGGCTCGCGCGAAGGCGGCCGGCTGCTCGACCCGGTACCGCTCTCTCCCGAGGAGATCGCGAAGGGCAACGCAGGCAACATGATGGCGCAGATGTACTTCCAGCAGCTGTTCGAATTGCGCCGCCGCAATCCCGCCGACGATCTCACCACCCAGCTGGTTCAGGCCGAGGAAGACGGCAACAAGCTCACCAATGAGGAGCTGACGGCCAACATCATCCTGCTGTTCGGCGCCGGCCACGAGACCACTGTCAATCTGATCGGCAACGGCCTGCTCGCGCTCCATCGCAATCCGGACCAGCTCGCGCTCTTGAAGGCGCGGCCGGACCTGATCACCAACGCGATCGAGGAATTCTTGCGCTACGACTCGTCGGTGCAGATGACCGGGCGAGTCACGCTGGAGGAGATCGACGATCTCGGCGGCAAGCGGATCCCCAAGGGCGAGTCCGTGCTCTGCCTGCTCGGCTCGGCCAATCACGATCCGGCGGTCTATCCCGATCATCCGGACCGGCTCGACATCACCCGGCCGAACGTCCGGCCGCTGTCGTTCGGCGGCGGCATCCATTTCTGCCTGGGGGCCCAATTGGCGCGCATCGAGGCCGAGATCGCCATCGCGACGCTGTTGCGCCGGCTGCCGGATCTGCGCATCGACGACGTCGAAAACCCGGAATGGCGGCCGACTTTCGTGCTGCGGGGCTTGAAGCACCTGCCGGCGAGTTGGTGAGACCGGGGCGCGTTAACCTCCGCGCGCAACAGTCGCTGTGACTTCGCCACACTTCCCCTTATATAAGGGGAAGTTCCGGCGCGCCTGAAGCTTGCTTGTAGGCTTGGGTTTGGCCCGGGTGCCGGTTTGGCCGAGGGGAGACCCGTGCAGACGACGCTGCTCGGATTGGCGATTGCCTTTATTTTAGCGCTGCTGGCCGCGCTGATCGGGCCTTACTTCATCGACTGGAACCAGTTCAGGCCCCAGTTTGAGGCGGAGGCGAGCCAGATCATCGGCGTGCCGGTGCGGGTGGCGGGCGAGCTCGATGCGCGGCTGCTGCCGGCGCCGACCCTGCGGCTGCGTTCGGTCACCTTCGGCGGCAACAACGATCTCGGACGGCTGCGCGCCGACAAGCTCGACGTCGAGTTCAGCCTGAGCTCGCTGATGCGGGGTGAATGGCGCGCCACCGAGCTTTCGGTCAACGGCATGGCGGTGGATCTCGGTCTCGACGCCAGGGGGCGGGTCGACCTGCCGTCGACCGCGAGCGGCACCTTCAATCTGGCGTCGCTCGCCATCGAGCGGGTCAACCTGACCGGCCGTATCGCGCTACATGATGCCGCCAGCCATTCGACGCTGGAGCTCAACGACATCGTCTTCTCCGGCGACGTGCGTTCGCTAGCAGGCTCGGTGCGGGGCGACGGCAATTTCACCGTCACTGGGGTGCGCTATCCGTTCCGGATCTCCTCCGGCCCAAGCGCCGACGGCAGCGCCACCCGTCTGCACCTCAATATCGATCCCGGTGGGCGCGCCGTCCTGGCCGATCTCGAAGGCGTGCTTGCCTTCGACAACCGCCTGCCGAAATTCGACGGCGCGCTGACGCTGGCGGTGCCGCCAACGAAGAAGCCGGGCGAGGCGGGACCGGTGCCCTGGAAGCTCACCGCAAAACTCAAGGCCGATCCGGCCGGCGCCAAGTTCGACCAGATCGACGCGAGCTTTGGCCCCGAAGACACCGCGCTGAAGGTCGGCGGCGTCGGCGACCTCAGGTTTGGCGCTTCGCCGCTGCTGCGCGCGGTGCTGTCGGCGCGGCAGGTCGATGCCGACAGGCTCGCCGGCAGGGACGATGCCGAGCCGCTGCGCGTCCTGCCGGCGCTGCGCGCGGGTCTCGCGGCGATCCCGCAGGCGCCGATCCCGACGCAGATCGAGTTCAACTCCGATCAGATCATGCTGGGTGGCCGTCCGCTCCAGAACATCACGACCGAGCTTCAGACCGACGGCAGATCCTGGACCTTCCAGCGGCTCGAACTGCGCGCGCCCGGAATGACGCAGTTGTCGCTCAACGGCGCCACGCCCGGCGCGGACAGCTTTAGCGGCCGCCTCAGCGTCGAGTCCTCCGATCCCGATACGCTGGTGGCCTGGCTCCAGGGCCGCAGCGAGGTCAATCACCGCAGCACGAGGCCGCTGCGGCTCGCCGGCGACGTGACGATCGCCGCAAACCATTTCGCCATCGAGAAGCTGAAGGCCGATATCGAAGGTGGTGCCGTGGAGGGGCGGATCGCCTTCGTGCAGACCGGCGCGAACAAGGGGTCGCGGATCGACGCCGAGCTGAAGGCCGATCGTCTCGACCTCGATGCCGCCGCGAGTTTCGTCCGCGCGCTCGCCGGCCCGCAGGGCGAATGGCCGGAGGAAGCAAAGCTTTCGCTCGAAATCGGCCGGGCGATCTCGGCCGGCCAGGAGTTGCGGCCGTTCGCGGCCAGGCTCGGTTACGGTCCGGCGGCGCTGTCGCTGGAGCAGTTGCGGTTCGGCCAGGCGAGCGGCGTGACCACGGAGGCGAGCGGCGGCTTCGACCGCGTTCAGGCGACCGGCCGGCTCGCCCTGAAATCCTCGGCCAATTCGCTGCGCGATCTCACGGCGCTGCTCGAGCCGATCGCGCCTGCGCTGCGTGCACGCTTCGATGCGATTGCGCCGCTGCCCGGCGCGACGCGCCTGAAGCTCGACCTCAGCCTCGACAAGAACGCCGAACACGCCGATCGCAGCGACGCGCGCGCCGTGATCGAGCTCGATGCGCCGCAGCTCAAGGCCACCGCGACGCTGGCCGCGCAGACGCCGGTGGCGGCGGTCAACGGCATCGATATCGACCGCCTGCGCAACAGCGACTTCACGCTGGAGTCGAAACTGTCGATGCCGCAGGCCGGCGCGCTTATGGCGCTGCTCGGCCTCGATCGGATGGTCGCCGCCGGCGAGGGTGCCTCGCAGTTCGAGGGCAAGCTCAGCGGCGCGTGGCGCCGGCCGCTGCAACTTAATGCAAAGCTCAGCGGTGGCGGGCTGGATGCGGATGCGCAAGGAAGCGTCGAATTGTCGGCGCCGGAGCCGAAGGCCAGCGTGAATTTGCGCGTGCGCAACGCCAATCTGGCGCCGCTGTTCGGGACCAGTGTGGCCGACAAATCGGCTCAGAATGTGAGCCTGTCCTCCCGTCTCACGCTATCGGGCAATCGCCTTGCCTTCGACGATCTCGACGGCACCGCTTCGGGTTCGCACCTGCGCGGCCATCTCGCCATGACGCTGGATCAGGAGAAGAGCGTTGACGGCGAAGTCGGACTCGATTCGCTCGATCTCGTGCCCGCGCTCGCGATGGCGATCGGCGCTGCGGGGCGCGACGCCGGCGAGCCGTTGAACGCAGGTCTCATCGGTGGCTGGCGCGGCCGGATCGCATTCCAGGCGCTGCGCGGCAACTGGCTTGGCGGAATCGAGATGCGGCCGTTCAGCGGCACGATCAGGAGCGACGGCCAGTCGCTCGCGCTCGATGCGCTCAAGGGCGGCCTCGGTGGCGGCGAGATGACGGCAAGCCTCGATGCGCGCAACGGCGCCAACGGTCTGGCGCTGAACGTGCATCTCGATCTCGCCAATGTCGATGCCGCGTCGCTGCGCTATCGCGATCTCGCGCTACCCAAGGGGCGCGCCTCGGCGCAGATGACGCTGACGAGCCAGGGCCGCAGTGTCTCGGCCCTGACCGGCGCACTCGCCGGCAACGGCACGGTGACGCTGGACTCGGCTGAAATCTCGGGCCTCAATCCGCGCGCCTTCGAGGTCGCCATCCGCGCCAGCGACGGCGGCCAGGTTAGCGACGACAACCGGTTGCGCCAGCTGGTCGAGCTTGCATTGTCGGCAGGTCCCATCGCGGTGGCCTCCGCGCAGATCCCGTTCACGATCCGTGACGGTCGCTTGCGCGTCGGCGCAACGCCGCTCGAGGCGAAGAACGCCCGCGCCATCGTCTCCGGCGGTTACGACATTCCCGCAGACCAGGTCGATATCCGCGCCAGCCTGACGCCGATCATGACCGGACTCTCCGGCGCGCCGCCGGAGATCCAGCTGTTTGCGGCAGGCCCCCCCGACAAGCTCAACCGCACCGTCGACCTCACGCCGCTGTCGTCGTGGCTTGCGGTGCGCACCATCGACCGCGAAACGCGAAGGCTGGATGCCATCGAACGCGGCGAGCCGCCGCCGGCGACCGCTGCGCTACCGACGCTGGTCTCGCCCGAGCCCGCGTCGGAACCGTCGCTGACCGACCTGCCGATGCCCGGTCCGCGCCGCGCGCCGCTGAAACCGAAGGCCGCGCCGACGCCGAAGGCGCCGCTGGCTGCCCCTGCCGCACCGAGCCCGCCGCTCGCGAGCCAGCAGATCGCGCCACTGCCGCCGCCGATCGAGGTGAGACCGGCCCCAGGCCCGCCGCCCGCAAAGCCCAGGCCGAAGCCGCCGCTGGTCCTGACGCCGTCGAATCCATAATGCGTATTTGGTTTGCATCGATTGGGCCGCGGGCTCGCCTAACCTCGCCCGCTTGCGGGCGGGGGAGTGCACCTCCCCGGGCACTCCTTGCCTATCGGTAAACAAATTCGCTTGCATTTGAGCGAATTTTCGTCGGCAAAACTGATCTGCTGACTTTACCGGATTCTCGCGTTTGATCTCTAGTGTTGTACCCAGAGGAATTCGGCGTCCTGCCCGCATAGGCAGGATGGCTTGCCAAGAACTGGGGTGATCGAGATGAACGGGGCGAAAACGCTTCTACAGGATCTGGACGACGCGATCGCACGCGGTACCGACGAAAGCCGGACGCGGGCGTTGTGGCACGCGACCGATCTTCTGATCACCGGCCGCTACGTCGACGACGAGATCAGCATGTTCGGCGAGGTTATCGGACGGCTTGCCGACGAGATCGAGGTCGCCGCGCGGGTGCAGCTCTCCGAATTGATGGCAGGCTGCGATCACGCTCCGCTCAACGTCATCGAAAAGCTCGCCTTCGCCGACGAGATCGAGGTCGCAGGTCCCGTGCTGCGCGACTCGACCCGGATCGACGAGAAGGTGCTGGTCGAGAGCGCCATGACCAAGGGGCAGTCGCATCTGCTCGCGATCGCCCAGCGCAAGTCGATCGGCGAGGCCGTGACCGACGTGCTCGTCAAGCGTGGTAACCAGGAGGTTGTGACCTCGGTTGCGAAAAACGAGGGCGCGCGCTTCTCCGGCTCGGGCCTGCTGCACATGGTCAGGCGTGCCGAAGGCGACTCGATCCTTGCCGAGCAGCTCGGCCTGCGCAAGGACGTGCCGCGACACGTCTTCCAGCAGCTCATCTCCAAGGCGTCGGAAGACGTCCGCCGCCGGCTCGAGATCGAGCGCCCCGAGATGATGTCGCAGATCCAGAGCTCGGTGACCGAGGTCACCGGCGATTTGCAGTCGAAGTTCGGCCCGTCCTCGCGCAGCTATTTCGTCGCGAAGCGCGTGGTGACGACGCAGTACCGGCAGGGCAACCTCAACCAGGTCTCGATCTCGAACTACGCGCGCCAGCACCGTTTCGACGAGGTGCAGATCGGCCTGTCGCTGCTGTCGTCGCTGCCGGTCGACGTGATCGAGCGCGCGATGATGGACCGCAACCGCGAGATATTGCTGGTGCTGTGCAAGGCGCTCGACTTCTCCTGGGACACGACGATGTCGCTTCTGTTTCTCGGCGCCAAGGATCATTTGATCACGGCGCGCGAACTCCACGAAAACGAGCGCGATTTCGGCCGCCTCAAGATCGAGACGTCACGCAGCATTTTGAAGTTCTACCAGTCGCGCAAGAACAGCGCCGGCGCCGATCCCGCGACGGGTCGTCAGCCCGAGTTCCAGGTTCACTGAGCTTCATCCGGGAATTGGCAGGGGAGTATCTGCAATGTTGCCTCAATTCGGCACCGCAATCCGCAAAAGCAAGAGCCTCACCGCCGAGACAGGCGGATCGGCTCCGGAGAAAGCTACGGTCGACGCTGCATGGCTCGTGCTGGAAGCCGCCAACGATCTCGGCGACCACGCCGCGATCGAGGCCTGCCGCCGGGTTATCGACGCCGAGCTGAACGGCACGGTGGCCGGCAGCGCGGATACCGATCTCGTGCTGGGATATTTCCGGTAAGGACGTAAAGTCTGATGGGCGCCCCATCTCTACCTTTGCGCTCATATCAGACATGATGTAGCCTCAACTGGCAGGCGCCGAAAGGCGGCGGCGGGCAATGGGTTCGGAGCGGTCGCTATGGGGCGGCGTGCCTTCCTTGCTGGTGGTTTGGCGCGAGCGCGCAGGTTTGCTGCGCGTTATCCTTTGCATGAAAAAATCTGGAAGGCCTCCGGTGCTGCGCGCAGCTCCATCGGCGGGGCAGGATTGCTGATTGCTACGTCGCCGCGGCATTGACGCCGTCGTTTGCCGACGCCGGGCCGAGGGACCTGTCGAGCGTTCATTTTTGAGAGCTTCACCGTGATTGGAGCCGATTATGAAATTTGATGTGCGCGTACCATTGATTGCCATCGCGGCCGTTCTTGCTGCCTTCATTTTCGCGGCGGCTGACGACAAGACGACGCCTGACAATCCCGTGCATCTGCAGCAGGGCTGGAGTGCTGACACCGCCGATCGCTTTCACTTCATCTCGCAGGGGACGGCGATCTTCCCCTATGAATGGTTTTTGGCGCTCGAACAGCCAGACCAGCCGTCAGGGCAAACCGCACTGATCAGTGCGCCCGAGAATTTGCAGCGTCTCGGTTTCCTCACCGCGCCTGCGAGCGCGACCAGCAATCCGGACGGCCTTCCCATCGGACTTTACAAGACGCCGGTGGATTTCCCTGATGGCAAGCACAAATGCTGGAAGGGTAACTGGCTCGGATTGGGCTGCGCGGGCTGTCACACCGGGCAGGTGAACTACCGCGGTCAGCAAATTTGCATCGAGGGCGGACCGTCCCATATCGACATCGGTGGGCTGACCGACCAACTCTCGAAGGCGCTGGCTAATCTCGGAGATCAGCAGGTCGCCGCGCGTTTCCTGGCACGCGTGAAGCTTCCGCCTCCCGATGTACTGACGGGGTTGGGATGTTTTAAACAACTCCCGTCGATTCCGACGGATCCCCATAACCCCGATACGATCGCGGGGGCGGGCAGATTGGATGCGCACGGGGCAGGGCTGAACCAACTCCTGGCCACTCCCATGGACGAGCCCAGGAACTATGCGCCTCTGACTGCGCCAGTGCGATATCCGCCGCTGTGGGATACGCCGCGCTTCAGCTGGGTGCTGTACAACGGCTCGATCCGCCAGCCGCTGACGCGTAACCTCATCGAAGCACTCGGCGTCCAGGCGCCGATCAAGCATGACGCCACGATGATCGAGCCGAACGTGACGCATGCGGTGCAGATGGAGAACGTGGTCTGGGGACAGCGGGCGCTGATGGATCTGCGCTCCCCGCGCTGGCCGGACACGATCCTCGGGGCACCGGACTTGAAACTCGCCGCGTATGGCCAGGCGGTGTACGCGAAGGCGTGCGCCAACTGCCACGATCCCGCGCCTGCCGCAGCGGCTCCCGGGGCTTGTGACGAGATCCCGGTCAGGCTGTACGACCTCAAGCAGATCGGGACCGATCCCGAGCAGGCAACGACGTTCGCGAACCGCAGGGTCACGCTCTCGAAGATCAGCGGGCCGGTCGATATCGCCAACTACGACGCCGCCAGGATCGTCACGGGCAACGTCGCCGAGCAATGGATCGCCAAGTCCAAGGACAACGCAGCCGCTGCGGCCGCGATCAATTGCGGGCGTCCCAACGAGTACCGGGGGGTGCTCCAGTATCGCGCAAGGCCGCTCAACGGCATCTGGGCGATGGCCCCCTATCTGCACAACGGCTCCGTTCCATCGCTTCATGACCTCCTGCTTCCGCCGGAGCAGCGGCCGCAGACGTTCTATGTCGGCAATTGGGAGTTCGATCCGGCGAGGGTGGGATACGCGATGGAAAGCCAGACGCCGGGGACGTTCCTGTTCGACACCACCGTGCGCGGCAACTCGAATGCCGGGCACGCCTACGGCACCGACCTGAGCGAGGACGATCGCAAGGCGCTCGTCGAATATCTCAAGACGCTCTGAGCGGCCGGTTCAATCCTTGCGGCAGGTGAAGCAGTAATAGGGGCACTCGCCGTTGGCGAAGGACGCGTGCAACTGCGTGCCGGGAATGCCCGCGAACTCGTGCGACACGCCGCGCAGCAGCCGAGGTACGATCTCGGCCGCGAGCGCCGTCCGCCGCGCGCCGTCGAACTCCAGCGCGCGCGCCACATTGGCGGTGATGTCGTCCTCCCCAACGAGGCACAAGCGCGACTGAGCCAGGGACTCTCGCGGAAACACGTCCTTGGACGGGTCTTCGAAACACGCCATCAGGAGATGGCCTCCGGGCCTGAGGACGCGGTGGACTTCCTCCAGAAAACGTCCCATGTCGCCATAATGTTGCGCGCTCTCGACGTTGATCACCACGTCGAAACTGTCGTTCGCGAACGGCAGGCTGAGCGCATTGCCGACGCGAAATTCGAGATTGCCCTGGTCG
Organism: uncultured Alphaproteobacteria bacterium; assembly: GCA_963819355.1. Taxonomy (GTDB): domain Bacteria; phylum Pseudomonadota; class Alphaproteobacteria; order Rhizobiales; family Xanthobacteraceae; genus Bradyrhizobium. Next base: position 503,034 of record CAWFVZ010000013.1, read on the forward strand.
GCATAGCGCGCCTTGCTGAACCGGATCGCCGGCCTGCAGATGTCGAGCCCGGTGTAGCTCTTCGGGTGGAGATATCGCGCGATGTAGGACGCGCCGCCGCCGCGGCCGCTTCCGACCTCCAAAACATCCTTCCCTTCAATCGCGGCCCCCGACACCACGTGGTGGTAGAGCTGGATCGCATAGCGATCGGGCTCGTCGGCTGCCTGCAGCTCGACCTGCTCGCCGTTCAGCGAGGCGTAGCCGTAGTTGAGGAATCGGATGGCGGCGTCCCTGTCGAGGTTGCTCAGCAGGGAGTACCAGGCGTTGGTGAAGAGGTGGCGGGCGGCGCGCGAATAAAACAGTTTCACGACGGCCGCGTGAACGGGATTGGTCCCTGTTGGATACGGATCCTGCTTCACGAGCGAATACTCTCACGCGAACATTGGGAACGCTTCCACCGCAAAGCATGGTCCAGGGCCTTCGATGCGTCAACAATGGCGACGCTTGCCCTGCCATGATTGACTTCATTCCGAGGGGATATATACTTTAGGTTTAGTATAGATAATGCTGGACCCGCGTAATGACTGGGCAGGTTGCTGCCTGGTTGGAGAAGGTCGGCCTCCCTCAATACCTGAAGTCCTTTTCCGACCACGGCATTGATTTCGACATTCTTTCGGAGATTACGGATCGCGATCTCGCGAGCATGGGTGTCGTGCTCGGGCACCGCCGCAAGCTGCTGCGTTCGATTGCCGAGCTGGACGTTCCGAAAGCGCGTCTCCTCGCACCGAAGGTCGACGCGGCCGCCGAGCGCCGGCAACTCACGATCATGTTCTGCGATCTCGTTGGCTCGACTGCGCTGTCGCAGCAGTTCGATCCCGAGGAGATGCGCGAGATCCTGCAAGCCTATCGCGAGGCCGCGACCGCGGTCATCGCCGGCTATGAAGGCATCGTCTCGCGCTTGGTGGGCGACGGCATCCTGTCGTATTTCGGTTATCCGTCCGCCCATGAGGACGATGCCGAGCGCGCGGTCCGCGCCGGCCTCGAGATCACCGCGGCAGTCCAGGCCATCACCGTCCAGCCGGGCCTGCGGCTGGAGGTTCGGATCGGCATCGCCACCGGGCTCGTCGTCGTCGGCGATCTCTTCGCAAAGGCCGCCTCGAGCCGGCTCGAAGTGATCGGCGAGACGCCCAATCTCGCGGCGCGGATGCAGGCCTGCGCCGATCCCGGCACCGTCATCATCGCGTCCTCGACGCGCCGGCTGCTGGGCAATCTGTTCCAGCTGCGCGAGCTCGGGACGCGCAGGATCAAGGGATTTGGCGAACCCGTCGAAGTCTGGGCGGTGGACCGTCCGTCTCAGCTCTCGAGCCGCTTCGAAGCCTATCGCTCGGCGGGCCTCGCCGGCTTCGTCGGACGCGAGCAGGAGCTTGATCGGCTCACGGAATGCAAGCAGCGAGCCTGGCGCGGCCAGGGCCAGGTCGTGCTGATTTCCGGCGAGCCCGGCATCGGCAAGTCGCGGCTCGCGGCCCATTTCCTTAGTGAACGGATCGCCGCGGAGCCGCACATTCGATTGCGCTATCAGTGCTCGCCGCATCATCGCGCCAGCGCGCTCTATCCGGTCATCACCCAGCTGCAGCGCGCCGCGAAGCTCGGCGCCGGTGATGGCAACGAACAGCGGCTGCGCAAGCTCGAAGCGCTGCTCGGGCGCAGCGATCTGAAGACGCCGACACTGGTGCCGCTGTTTGCGGATCTGCTGTCGATCGCGACCGACGGACGCTATCCGCCGCTCGACTGGACGCCGCAACAGCTGCGGCGCAATACGCTGGCGGCACTGATCCAGCGGTTGCAGCGCCTGAGCGCCGATGCGCCCGTGGTCTGCATCGTCGAGGACCTGCATTGGGTGGACGCGACCTCGCTCGAACTGCTCGGGCTCGCGGTCAGGCTCGCCGACCAGCTTCGCCTGTTGCTCGTCCTGACGTTCCGCGACGAATTCACGCTGCCATGGATGGGCCCGGCGAACCTGACCACGCTGGAGCTTGGACGGCTCAAGGAGACCGACGTCGAGCGCTTGATCGCGGGAGTGATCGGAAGCCGCGCGGTCCCGTCCGAGCTTGTCACGCAGATCGCGACGCGCACCGACGGAATCCCGCTGTTCGTCGAGGAGCTGACGCGGACCGTGCTCGAGATGGGCGTCCTCGAAAAGGGGGCTGGCGGCCGCTACCGGATCGCCGGCAGCCTGCCGCGCCTGGCGATCCCCACGACGCTTCAGGATTCGCTGATGGCGCGGCTCGACCGGCTCGGACCGGCGAAGGAGGTCGCGCAGATCAGCGCCGTCATCGGCCGCGAATTCTCCGACGTGTTGCTGCGCGCCATCGCCGACAAGGACGATGCCGAGCTCGACGCCCGGCTCGCCCAGCTCGAAGGCGCCGAGCTGATCTTTCGCAACAGGTCCGCTCCCGAAGGCGTCTATACCTTCAAGCACGCGCTGGTGCAGGACACCGCCTATGAGAGCCTGCTCAGGAGCAGCCGGCGGCGGTTGCATGAGCGGATCGCAGCCGTGCTCCGGGAGAAATTCCCGGAAGCTGCCGCTGCTGCGCCCGAAATCGCCGCGCATCATCTCACGCAGGCAGGTCTCGTCGAGGACGCCGTCGAGTGGTGGGGCAAGGCGGGCGACCGGTCCTTGCGCAGCTCGGCCTATCACGAAGCGATCGCGCATCTGACCAAGGCCATCGGCCTTGCGGAGGGGTTGAGCGAAAGCCCGGCGGGACAGAGCCGCCGGCTGCAATTGCAGATCGCCTATGGCAACGCGCTGATCGCAACGCGCGGCTATGGCGCACCGGAGACATCGGTCGCCTTCGCGCGCGCACGCGAGCTTGCCTCCGGGCTCAAGGGTGCGCCCGAACGGTTCGCCGCCAGCTACGGCCTGTGGGTCGGAAGCCTGGTTCGCAGCGAGCTCGGATCCATGCAGGAGCTTGCACAGGCGTTCCTGGACGATACCGCCGACCGGCCCGACGCGCCGGAGGCGGGGATCGCTCATCGCGTTTGCGGCATGACCCGCTGGTTCGAGGGCAATTTCGTCGATGCCAAGCAGCATCTCGAGCAGGCGCTCGCGATCTACCGGGACGAGCACGATCGCAATCTCGCCTTCCTGTACGGCCACGATTACGGGATCGCGGCGGCCATCTACCTCGCGCTGGTGCTCTGGCCGCTCGGTGAAGTCGATCGTGCCGAGCAGCTGGCGCAGGAGGCGATCCGTCGCGCCACCGACAGCGGCCACGTCGCGACGATGGTCTACGCGCATTTCCACAAGATCGTGCTCGAAGCGGTGCGCGGCAATCCCGAGCGCGCCAGGCCGCATGTCGATGCCGTGATCGAGCTCAGTCGCGAACACGGCCTCCTGCTCTACACGCGGGCCGGCAAATTCTGGAACGGCTGGATCCGTTGCCATCTCGGCGAGCGGGCGGCCGGGCTCCAGGAGATGGAGGACTTCATCGCGCTGCCGCTGGTCGGAAAGATGGCGACCGGGCTCTACGTGCCCTTGACCTGGACGCTGCTTGCGGAAGCAAAGGCCGGCGAAGGACAGTTCGACGAGGCGCTCGCGATCCTCGACGAACAACTCGTCGAGGTGGAGCGGACGGGACAGGAATGGTTCACCCCCGAGATCCAGCGGTGGCGTGGCGAACTGCTGCTGCGCAAGGACCCTATCGATATCGTCGCGGCGGAGACAGCCTTCACCCAGGCCGTTGCGACCGCGCGGGCGCAGCAGACCGCGACGTTCGAATTGCGCGCCGCCCTCTCGCTTGCCAGATTGTATCTGGTAAGCGGAACGGAGAGGCAGGCGCGGACCGTGCTCGGTCCGGTGATCGGGAAATTCACCAACGCACAGGAGTTGCCGGAGATTTTCGAAGCACGGGCGGTCATGGAGCGTTCCGGCAAGACAAGCCCATGCGAGTGAAAAAGTTTTTGTACTTCGCCGATTTCGTGTTCTATCCCCTCGCAAGCGCGGCGCTGGTGGCGCTGGCGTTGCTTCTGAAGGAACCGCTCCGCTGGGACGAGGCGGCTATCGGCTTCGCATGCGGGCTGGCGCTCTGGAGCCTCGCCGAATACGTCATTCACCGGTTCGCACTGCATGGTCCGGCCTATCTTGCCGCCTTGCACGACATGCACCATTCCGATCCGCGCGCGCTGGTCGGCTCACCGCTCTGGCTGAGCCTGGGGTCGATCTGTTGCGGATCGCTGCTGCCGGTCTGGCTCCTTGTCGGGTTCGGGTCCGCCTGCACCGTCACGGCGGGGCTGATGCTGGGCTACATTTATTTTGGTGCGCTTCACCACATCATTCATCATCATCCCGTGAAGCGCGGCGGCTATCTCTGGCGCCTGAAGCGCCGCCATACGCGGCATCACTACGGCAAGATGCCGTGCAATTTCGGGGTGGTCACCAGCATGTGGGATCGCGTCTTCGGAACATTTTGTTCCGAATAGCTGCTTCAGCTAGCCGATCAGCCGCAATTCCAGACCGCGCCGATCGGCGTTCGCGTCCAGCACGGACCGAAGCTGCCGCCATTGTAGCGGGGGCCGCCAAAGCCGGGCCGGCCGAAATAATGCCAGTCGCCGTCCCAGCCGTAATAGCTGGGCACCGGGTCGATATACCAATGGCGCCGGTTGTCGCGCGCGTAGCGCCGCAGCCCGTTTTTCTGCGCGTAGAGCGGCTGGCTGTTGCTCAATGGCTGACGATAGCCCGGCAGGAAGCCGTAGCCATGCCAGCTTTGCTTGGGCTTTTTTGCGACGGGCGCGGCATGTGCTGTGACCGGCAGCAGCGACAGAACGACTGCAACAAATAGACATAGAAGGCGCGACATAGAATCGACCATAGACAGTCGATCGCGGGAACGCCATTCAAATTCGAGTGCGACGCTTTTGTACGTGCGCTCGAATTTACGAAGGAGCGGTACGGAGAACGCGGCCGATCATGCCTGGTCGCGTCCTCCTTGAAGCCTACGCGTTCGCGCGCCGTCGACTTTCCCTATTGCGTCGCTTCGATGTCGTTCAGGGCCCAGGTCTTGTCGAAGAACGCCTCGGTCGGGCTGTAGAAGCGGAAGATCGGAAACCAGCCTTTGCCGGGGACGGTCTTTATCCAGTTCGCGCCGCCTTGCGGTTCATTCGGCCCGAAGGCGATGTCGACCGAGCCGTCCGAATTGATCTTCGGGTTGACATAGCTGCTCACTGACGGAAGCGGCTGGCCGTTCTGCAACTCGGAACGGCTCAGTGCGTCGTAGACGACGACGGACCAGAACGCCTTGGCCGGGATGTTCGGGAGGACGTGCAGATGGTAGGTCTTGCCGCCGTCGAGAAATTCACCTTTGGCATCGCGGTAGGTCCAGAGATACTGGGAGCCCTGACCGACGTTCTTGGCCATCATCGCCGGACTGTTGCCCGCGGCCATGTAATACACGTTGTTGCGGACGTCGATCTGGGGGCGCCATCGCGCGCGAAGGTGTAGGTCAGTCCGCCCTGCATCTGCTGCCACTTGCAGTTTGGGTAGTAATAGACCGTCGCCGGATCGTCATAGGTGTTGGCGCGTGCGATGGCGCCACCGATCCGCGCTGCTTCCGTGAGGAGAGCCTTTGTCTTTTCGTCAGGAACGAACGGCTTGCCCTTCTCGATGCCGATCGCCTGCATCTGCCAGCGCTCGAGTGGATCAAAAAGCTCAGCGGGTTCCTCGTTCACGAGCATTGCCAGCAGTTCGAAATACCGCAGCGTGTCGGGAAATACCGTGTTGATGGTCTGGTTCGAGCCGCTCATGAACTGCATCGGTGGTGGCGCCGATGCCTTCGCAAGCGGATAGACCTTGATCTGCTTCATCAGGGCGACAGCTTGATCGGTCTTGTTGTCGACCTGAAAACCTCTCAGCCCGAGCGTGACGGAATAGGTCGGGGAGCGGGATACGAAGTAACCCTCCGGCTCGGGCCCAATGTATCCGGGTGGCAAAACCAGGAACTTTCCGCCCGCGCCCTTGTCTGGCCCGAGCGGGCCCACATCGGCCAGATAGCGCTGGAAGCCATCCTGGATGAAGCCGAGCATATGCGGCGGCGCTTCGATTACGGTCGGCCCATCGGTCTTCACATCGAGATGGCCCAAGGCGTAGACGGTTTCGGTATTCGCCGTGAGCAACACCGTCTTTGCATCCATCAGGTTTTCCCAGACCACGATCTGCTGCGGTGTGCGCGCCCCAAATTCGCGCAATCCCTCGCGTAGCCCGATCTCGCTCACACGCATCATCTGCGTCGTATAAACCTCGATGGCGCGATTGAGCTTCTGCATGTCCAGCAGTCGCGTGCTGGCGTCGCCTGCGGGATAGCCGTTCTTGAATTGAAACGTGCCGTAGCGGGTTTCCAGGGTTTCGTTGTTCAGCCAGCCATGATTGTCGGTCTGAGCAACTGCAAAACGGGACGATGCCGCAAGAATACACGTCGCGAAGATCACTTTTTTCATTGCAACCTCTGTTTTCACGCGCTCGCAGAAACGCTACCTCCACCCAATGGCAGGTCAATGTCAGTTGGGGGAATAGGCCGTCATCTGCGACAATTGGGCGAGGAAGGGGCAAAGCCCACAAATAGCTCTGCGTCGATGGAGCGGCTATGCACTTTGTGCCACCATCTCTCAATCCGACCGACGCGATGGCGGTCTGCCTCTCACCGCCGTATGCGGTAAATCACGACGTCTTCGCCGTGATGTGTCGTGCTTTTCTCGAGCACGTAGTTCGATTTCTCCAGCACGCGGCGGGAGGCGACGTGCCCGACAAAGACCAGGCCGATGAGCGACGGCAATTTCAGCTGCGATAGTCCGATGCCGGTCAGCGCGCCTGCGATCTCGCTGGCAAGCCCCTGGCCCCAGAATTCGCGCTTGAACGTGTAGGCAATCTCGATCTCGTCGATACCGTCCACGAGGATGTGCCGGATTCCCGCGCGCCCGGCGAACGCGCCGTCCTTCGCGCGCAGCACCCACAGCCCGAAACCGTGCTGGTCCCAATGCGCCATGTTGACGGCGAGATAGGTCTTCGTCACCTCTGCCGAGCGCACGCCGCCGAGATAGCGGGAGACTTCGGGATCGAGATGCAGTGTGACGAGGTCGGCAAGGTGATCTTCGCGGAGGCGCTCGGCGATCAGCCTTTCCGTCCTGAAGCGATCCATGGAAGCTGATAGCGGCTCTGGCGTTGGTCGCGATCGTGATGGCGTTGGGGCGATGATGCCATCGTGCTCCTGTTTTGCCCGACGGGTCAACCGAACTCGTGGCCCGTAGGATGGGTAGCGCTCTTGCGAAACCTATCGCCGCTCGACCGTGTCAGGAAATGACGGGTTTCGCGGCGCTCTCACCATCCTGCGATCCGTTGTCCCGACGCATCAACGGCTTCGCGGTATCCACCGGTCGCGATCCCGGTACACGCTTCTACTGTGCATGGGGTTGTTTTCACAGTTTTGGTTGCGAGAGGGGGCTACCCCGCCCCTAACGCCACCGCGACGTTGTAGGTCAGGAGGCTCGCCGCATAGGCCAGCACCAGCATGTAGGTGAAGGTCACAGCCATCCAGATCCAGCTTCCGGTCTCGCGCCGGATCACGGCGAGCGTCGAGGCGCATTGCGGGGCGAAGATGTACCAGGCGAGCATCGAGAGCGCGGTCGCGAGCGACCATTTCGTTGCCAGCACCTGACCGATCTGCTCGGCCGCCTCCTTGCCGCCTTCGATCGCGTAGACGGTGCCGAGCGCCGCGACCGCGACCTCGCGCGCCGCCATGCCCGGGATTAGCGCCACCGCGATCTGCCAGTTGAAGCCGACGGGCGCGAGCAGCGGCTCGATCGCCTTGCCGATGATCGCAGCCAGGCTGAAGTCGATCGCGGGTTCGGTGGCGCCTGCGGGCGGCTGCGGGAACGAGGCCAGGAACCAGATCAGCACCATCATCGAGAAGATCGTGGTGCCGGCGCGGTGCAGGAACATTTTTGCGCGCGTGTAGACGCCGATCGCGATCGATTTGAGCCGCGGCATCTTGTAGTCCGGCAGCTCCAGCATGAACGGCGCCGGCGCATAGTCGCGCAGCATGAAGAACTTGATCAGGAACGAGACGCCAAGCGCGCTGACGATGCCGGTGGCGTAGAGGCCGAACATCACGAGGCCCTGGAGGTTGATGAAGCCCCAGACCTCCTTGGCCGGAATGAAGGCGGAGATGATCAGCGTGTAGACCGGAATGCGCGCCGAGCAGGTCATCAGCGGCGCGATCAGGATCGTGGTCAGCCGGTCGCGCTTGTTGTCGATCACGCGCGTCGCCATGATGCCGGGAATGGCGCAGGCGAAGCTCGACAGCAGCGGAATGAAGGCGCGACCATGCAGGCCCGCGCCGCCCATGATGCGGTCCATCAGGAACGCCGCGCGCGCCATGTAGCCGAAATCTTCCAAGAGCAGGATGAACAGGAAGATGATGATGATCTGCGGCAGGAACACGATCACGCTGCCGACGCCGGAGATCACGCCGTTCTGCAGGAAGCTCTGCAGCAGGCCGGCGGGCAGGGTGGCGTGGACGAACTCGCCGAGCGCATCGAACCCGGAGTTCAAGAGACCCATCAGCGGCTGCGCCCAGGCGAACACCGCCTGGAACATCACGAACAGGATAGCCGCCAGCACGATCAGGCCGCCGACGGGGTGCAGCACCACGGCATCGATCCGCGCGGTCCAGGTGTCGGGCCGGCTCGGCAGGCTGACGCAGTCGGCGATGATCCTGTCGGCCTCGCGCTGGGTCGCGCGCAATTCGGCGACGCTGAGCGCGCGCCAGCTGTTCTCCGCAGGCTCAGTTGCGAGCTTGGCCGAGATCTCGTCGGTCAGCGCCAACAGGTCGGCGGTGCCACCCTTGCGCACCGCGATCGAGGTGACCACGGGCACGCCGAGTTCCTTGGCGAGCCGTTCCACGTCGACACTGATACCGCGGCGGCTCGCGATGTCGAACATGTTCAGCACGAGGATCATCGGCCGGCCGGTGCGCTTCAGCTCGAGCAGCAGGCGGATGGTCAGGCGCAGATTGGTTGAGTCCGCCACGCACAGCACGAGGTCGGGCAGGGCCTCGCCGGAGGCCTTGCCAAGCACGAAGTCGCGGGTGATCTCCTCGTCCGGGCTGCGGCCGCGCAGCGAATAGGTGCCGGGCAGGTCGACGACGGAGACCTGGCGGCCCAGCGGCGTGACGAAAAAACCTTCCTTGCGCTCGACGGTGACGCCCGGATAGTTCGCAACCTTCTGCCGGCTGCCGGTCAGGGCATTGAACAGCGAGGTCTTGCCGCTGTTTGGCGTGCCCACCAGGGCGAGATGCAGCAGAGGAGCTTCCATGGGAGCAAATATCCGGCCGCTATCTAAGCGACGATGATGGCCATGGCCTCGCGACGGCGCACTGCGATGGTGATGTTGTCGACCCGCACGGCGATCGGATCGCGCCCGACCAGCCCCTCGTGCAGGACCTCGACCCGCGCGCCCTCGACGAAGCCGAGCTCGATCAGCCGGCTCTCGAGCTCGATGTCCGAGAGCGCCGAACCCGCGTCCTTGGCGGAAAGGTGCTGGATGACGCCGGTGTAGCCGCGCAGGGCCAGACCCAGCGGCATCTCAGGGCGTGTCGTCGTCTTGGTATCGGTCATGCCCTGTATTTTCAACGCAGGGCATTGAGGTCAAGCGCGCTCGCTCGCTGAAGCTGCACCTTAGAGTGATTTTAAAGTGCAGATCACGAAAGCGCGGGCAAAGCGCCCCGGCACTACTGGGCCGGGACCTTTTCCGGCTGGATGGCGGCCATGGAGCGGCTCTTGAAGTAGTCGAGCACGAACAGGCGGATCGCCGAGGACAAATTGCCCTGCTGGCGACCGCCATCGATCTCCCCGACGAGCTCGGACAGCGTCATATTGCGCAGGCCCGAGATCTCCTTCATGCCGTTCCAGAACGCCTCTTCCAGGCTGACGCTGGTCTTGTGGCCGGCGACCACGATCGATCGTTTCACGACGGGCGACTTCATGGCTGATCCTCGCGATCGATCCGGTGCTGGTCCAGATGCTCCTTCGCCTGGTCCGCGCGCGTCTCCTCCGCCGACCGTTCCGCCTTCGTGCGGCCGAACTTCGTTCGGTTGGCGTCCGCCTGCTTCGCCGAGGTTTCCCGCTCGGCGCGCTTCCTGAAACGATTCAGGTTGATGACGTTCCCCATGCCGCGTCTCCATCACCCGATCCTCCCCGGACAGGATGAAACATCCAGAAACCGGGCGCCGCACCGCGCCCCATGAGACTTGATCGCCATTCGCTTCTCCTCGTCAATCGGCCTGTCGGCCATCAAACGATGAATTTCACCCCGCTAAGGGGGAGACGAGTGCGTAGCACGCATCCTTGCCGCGACATTGACGGTAATCAAATCCTGTCCGTTTAACCTCATATTTGTGAGCCTTAAGGCCCCGTATCACTACGGGTGACTATCGGAATTCGGAATTCATCCGGGCCGCGTCATCTTCTCCGGCTGTACCAGGCGGTCGAACTCGTCGGCCGAGACGAAGCCGAGCCGCAGTGCCTCCTCCTTCAGCGTGGTGCCGTTGGCATGCGCGGTCTTGGCCACCTTGGCCGCGTTGTCGTAGCCGATCTTCGGCGCCAGCGCGGTCACCAGCATCAGCGAGCGCTCCATCAGCTCCTTGATGTGCTTTTCGTCGGCGCGGATGCCGCTGACGCAATGCTCGGTGAAGGAGCGCGCGGCGTCGGCCAGCAGGCGGATCGAGTGCAGCATGTTGTAGGCGAGCACGGGCTTGTAGACGTTGAGCTCGAAATGGCCCTGGCTGCCGGCGACCGTGATGGCGGTGTGATTGCCGAACACCTGGCAGCACACCATCGTCATCGCCTCGCACTGCGTCGGGTTGACCTTGCCCGGCATGATCGATGAACCCGGCTCGTTCTCCGGCAGGATCAGTTCGCCCAGGCCCGACCGCGGGCCCGATCCCAGCAGGCGAATGTCGTTGGCGATCTTGAACAGCCCCGTTGCCACCGAATTGATGGCGCCGTGCACCAGCACATAGGCGTCGTTGGACGCCAGCGCCTCGAATTTGTTGGCGGCGCTGGTGAAGGGCAGCTTGGTGATGCCGACCACGTGCTTGGCGAACAGTTGCGCAAAGCGCGGCTTGGAGTTGAGGCCGGTGCCGACCGCGGTGCCGCCCTGCGCCAGCGGGTAGAGGTCCTTCACCGCGACCTTCAGTCGCGCGATGCCGCTCTCGACCTGCGCGGCATAGCCGGAAAATTCCTGGCCGAGCGTCAGTGGCGTCGCATCCTGGGTGTGGGTGCGGCCGATCTTGACGATCTTGGCGAACTCCTTCTCCTTCTTGCGCAGCGCGCGGTGCAGCTCGCCGAGGGCCGGGACGAGATCGGCCGTGATGCGGCCCGCGGCCGCGATGTGCATCGCGGTCGGGAAACGAGTCGTTCGACGATTGGCTCATGTTGACGTGATCGTTGGGATGCACCGGCTTCTTGGCGCCAAGCTCGCCGCCGAGCAGCTCGTTGGCGCGGTTGGCGATCACCTCGTTGAGGTTCATGTTGGTCTGGGTGCCCGAGCCGGTCTGCCAGACCACCAGCGGGAAATGGTCGTCGAGCTTGCCCTCGATCACCTCGCGCGCGGCGCGGATGATGGCATTGGCCCGGCGCTGGTCGAGCAGGCCGAGTTCAACGTTGGACTGCGCTGCGGCGAGCTTGACGATGCCGAGCGCATGCACGAGCGAGATCGGCATGCGGTCGATGCCGATGCGAAAATTCTGGCGCGAGCGCTCGGTCTGCGCCCCCCAATAGCGATCGGCGGGGACCTCGATGGGACCAAAACTGTCGGTCTCGATGCGGGTCGCGGAGTGTGAGAGGCGGGCGGTCTTCGAGCGGGCAGTTTTGGCCATAGGCACATCCGTTCTGCCGCGCGAAACGCCGCGCAGCCTCTTCATGTGCTCTTCTATATAGGGAGTTTGGCCGGGCGCGACGGTCGCGCGGCCAACCTAGATCATTTCTTGCGGAAACGATCGAGCCGCACGACTTCGGCGCCGCCCTGGTTCGGCGGGGTCGGCTCGTCCGCGGTCTCCTCCGGTTCAGTGGCAGGCACCGCTATGGCCGACGGGGCAGGGGTCGCCGGCAAAGTCTCGATCGCTACCTCGGCGACGTCGGAGGTCTCGAACTGGAGGCCGAATTTCACGGACGGGTCGAGGAAGCTCTTGATGGCGTTGAACGGCACGATCAGCCGCTCCGGAATGCCGCCGAAGGACAGGCCGACCTCGAGACGGTCCTCGAGCACGGTCAGATCCCAGAACTGGTGCTGGAGGATGATCGTCATCTCTTCCGGGTACTGCGCCAGCAGCCGCGACGAGATCTTCACGCCCTCGGCTTTCGAGACGAAGGTGATGAAGAAATGATGCTCGCCCGGCAGTCCATGGGCCGCGGCATCGGTCAGCACCTTGCGCAGCACGCCGCGCAGCGCGTCGCGGGCCAGCACATCGTATCGGATATGATCGGTCGCCATGGTGGTCCTGTTGCATTCCAGGAGACGGGCCCTGCCGGCCCGACTCGCCAAGTCGCAATAGTACCGCGCCTGACGGGTCAGCAGGAGTCCCCGCCGGGAAGGAAATAAGAGGTAAGTGGAGGCTTCTGTTGCCAGGTGCCTCCGAACCCCGCCTAACGGAGCTTAACCCGTTAGGACTTCAGAATGGTCTTTCAAACTGCGTTACGCAGCCTGAGCAACCGGAGCAAAGTTGTCGTTGGCAACTATTGCATAGCCCGATAACGGCGGAACAATACCGAGAAAAAGAACGCCCTTTACGCCCTCGTCGATCCTATTTCGCCCCCGCCAAAGCCCGCCTTCCGGCAGGCTGAAGCCCGTAGATCGGTGGGCTTTGGTGGAGGCGCCGGGTACCGCCCCCGGGTCCGAATGGTTTATTACGACGACCGTTTATTTCCATAGCCGGCGAACCGGCACCCCCAATATAGGGGTCAAAGGTTTAGAAGGACAGGGGTTTGGCGCGGGCAGCCCGAGGTTCCCTTTGGATAGGTTCCGACTGGCCTTGGCCCCGCGGCGGACCGCGTTCTAAGCTGTTGGCATGTCCCCGGATTCAGCACCGGCCGCCCAAGAGCCGGATATCCCCGCCAACCACGCCCCTCCGCCCGGCCTGCTCGCGCTGTTCCTGGCCTTCGCCCGGATGTCGCTGGCCGGTTTCGGCGGGGTTCTGGTGTTTGCCCGGCACGCCATCGTCGACCAGCACCGCTGGATGACGGCGGACGAGTTCAACGAGACCTTTGCGCTCTGCCATTTCCTGCCCGGGCCGAACATCGTCAATCTGTCGATGGTGTTCGGGTCACGGCTGCGGGGCATCGCCGGCGGCGTCGCCGCGTTTACCGGGCTGCTGCTGCCGCCGACGCTGATCATGACGGTGCTCGCGATCATCTACGCCCAGTTTGGCGATGTGGAGGTGCTTCGCCGCAGCCTCGCGGGTATTTCCTGCGCAGCGGTCGGTCTTTTGATCGCCGTGGTCTTCCGCATGATGACGCCGCCGCTCAAGCGGATGGACGTTGTCGCGCTCACCCTGATGCTTGGCGTGTTCATCGCCATCGGCGTGCTTCGTCTGCCGCTCCAGGCAGTGCTGCTGGTCGCGATCCCGCTCAGCATCGGCGTCACACATTTGATGCGACGGAAGGTAGCAGCATGAACAGCGAGAACCCGATCTGGGCGCTGATCTCCACCTTTGGTCTGATGTCGCTGTTCGCGGTCGGCGGCGCTGCGGCCGCCGTGCCCGAGATGCATCGCATCGCGGTCGAGGTGCATCACTGGATGACCGACAAGCAGTTCGCGGACGCCTATGCGATCGCGCAGCTCTCGCCAGGTCCGAACGTGCTTATCGTCACGTTAATCGGCTATGCCGTTGCCGGCATTCCCGGGGCTCTCGCCGCGACGCTGGCGATGTGCCTGCCGACGGCGCTGCTTGCTTATTATGTCAGCCGGCTCCTGAACCGGCCCAGCCAATCGCGCTGGCCCGGCCTGATTCAGGCTGCACTGGTTCCGCTCTCGATCGGATTGATGGCAGCCAGCGCCCTGATCCTCGCCCAGTCGACTGATCGCACCGTTGCTGCACTGCTCCTGACCGCGATGGTTGCGGTGATCGCATCCGTCTCGCGCATCAATCCACTATGGCTTCTGCTCGCCGGAGGCCTGTTGGGTTTTGCTGGCATTGTATGATGAAAATCGCTAGGCAGTGATCCGGCCGGGGGATCCATTTCCAGCCGATTAGAACAACAGTGTTCGTGACTTATGGGTCGCGGAGGAGACATGCATGGCCGATACGATGGGCCACTCAGCGACGGCCACCCGAAACACGTCGGTGGCGATCGGCTTTTGTCTGCTGGCCCTGGCGCCGCAGATTTTTGAATTGATCTGGTCGATCGGGACGGTCTTTGGCTGGGGCGCCGGGCGCGGCCCATCCACCGTCGTGATCAGCCATGCGACGGCGCTGCTCGCGGGCGCTCCCGGTGCGTTGCTCGGAGCGGTCGGCGGTGACACCAAGAAGGCGTCATCCGACGTGCTGCTGGCGCTGATCTATTCCTATCCGCTGTTTGCGGTGGCGATCCTCACGCTCTTCATGACGATCAGATCGGCACAGGACTATGTCGGCGGGATCGTTCTGATGGCGCTTGCCTTGTTCGCGCTGTGGGCCTCCAGCGATTTGCAGGGCATGCGCGGCTTCTCCTTTGGCGCCGGCACGGCGCCGCGGATGTTTGGCGGGCTCCTCGTCGCGCTTGGCGCCGGCATCGCATTGACGGGGCTGTTGTCCGATGGACCGGCGATGGCGCACTACGCCTGGCGCGGGCCGCTGTTCGTGATGGTCTCGATCGTGTTCTTCGCCCTGGCGATCCGTCCGCTTGGGGTCGTCGTTACGGCGTTCGCGAGCTTCCTGATCGCGGCGATGGGCACGCATGAGACGCGCTGGGTCGAAGCGATCATCGTCGGTGCCTGCCTGACGCTCGGCTGCGCGCTGCTCTTCCCCTACGTGCTCGGGCTGCCGATGCCGATGTTCCCGCGCTTCCTGGCTCAGTGAGGGTGTGATGCTCGATCTTTTCCACAATCTGGGCCTCGGTTTCGGTGTGGTGTTTCAGATCTCCTGGTGGTCACCCTCGTGGCTGTTCGGCCTGTCGCTCCCGATCTCGATCAATATTCTCATGTGCCTGATTGGCGCACTGGTCGGCACGCTTGTCGGCGTGCTGCCGGGCATCGGCACCGTCGCAACCGTGGCGATGCTCCTGCCGATCACGTTCGGATTGCCGCCGGTCGGCGCGCTGATCATGCTCGCCGGCATCTATTACGGCGCCCAGTACGGCGGCTCGACCACCTCGATCCTGGTCAATATTCCGGGTGAAGCGACTTCGGTCGTCACCGCCATCGACGGCCACGCGATGGCGAAGCAGGGCCGCGCCGGCCCGGCACTGGCGATCGCGGCGATCGGCTCGTTCTTCGCCGGCTGCGTCGCGACCGTCCTGATCGCCGTTCTCGGCGCGCCGCTGACCAAGCTCGCGCTGGCGTTCGGCCCGGCCGAATATTTCTCGTTGATGGTGCTCGGCCTGATCTTCGCGGTGGTGCTGGCCAAGGGCTCGGTGCTCAAGGCGATCGCGATGATCGTGCTCGGCCTGATGTTGTCGATGGTCGGCTCGGACATCGAGACCGGTGCTTCGCGCATGGCCTTCAACATTCCGGAGCTCGCCGACGGACTCGGCTTTGCGACGGTGGCGATGGGCGTGTTTGGTTTCGCCGAGATCATTCGCAATCTCGACGCCGGCGCCGAGATGAACCGCGATCTCGTGCAGCAGAAGATCACCGGCCTGATGCCGACCAGGAAAGACCTGATCGACTCCGCGCCTGCGATCCTGCGCGGCACCGTGCTCGGCTCGATCCTCGGCATCCTGCCGGGTGGCGGCGCTGTCATCGCGTCCTTTGCGTCCTATACGCTCGAGAAGAAGATCGCCAAGAACCCGTCGCGGTTCGGCCGCGGCGCGATCGAGGGCGTGGCGGCGCCGGAAAGCGCCAACAACGCCGCGGCGCAGACCTCGTTCATCCCGCTGCTGACGCTCGGCATCCCGCCGAACGCGGTGATGGCGCTGATGGTGGGCGCGATGACCATTCATGGCATCGTGCCGGGTCCGCAGGTGATGCAGAAGCAGCCGGAGCTCGTCTGGGGGATGATCGCCTCGATGTGGATCGGCAATCTGATGCTGATCATCATCAACCTGCCGCTGGTCGGCATCTGGGTGCGGCTGCTGCGCGTGCCGTATCGGCTGATGTTCCCCTCGATCGTGATCTTCTGCGCGATCGGCATCTACTCGGTGAACAACGCGCCGGTCGACGTCATCCTCGCGGGCGTGTTCGGCCTGGTCGGCTATTGGCTGATCAAGCACGATTTCGAGCCGGCGCCGCTGCTGCTCGGCATGGTGCTCGGACCGCTGATGGAAGAGAATTTGCGCCGCGCGCTCTTGATCTCGCGCGGCGACTGGACCGTGTTCCTGACGCGTCCGTTGTCGGCCGTACTGCTGGCGATCGCGGCCTTCCTGCTGGTACTCACGGTGTTGCCTTTCTTGCGGGCCAAGCGCGACGAGGTGTTCACCGAATCCGAGAACTGATCGCGCCCGCGCTCTGCGTCGGCGCGCCGCATTCGGAAGTCCAATCGACAGCTTCGTGAAATGAAAATGCCGGCCCTAAGGCCGGCATTTTTGTTTGGTGCGCCCAGCATGGGCGCACTCTTGTGGGTGCAAGTCCCATCGTGAGTTGATCACAACGAGCGAAGCGAAGCGCAACTGCATGAGGGCGACCGAATGTGGGGAGGAAGCGTGGAGCGAAGCTGCGGGCTGATGAACAAGAACCGGATAGAAGGCGGTGCTGACCAGGGCGAGCGGGCCAGAAACCGCGAAGCTCTCGTGATCAAGGGGAAGCGGCGTAGATCCGGCGGCCGTGCAGTGAAGGAGTGCGTTCTTACCTGGGGAGATCTCGCCTTGTGCCTGAAAGGGCAACGGTGTCGAGCCGGAGCGAGAAGTCAGCCGAGGTCGTAGTAGTCGGTGGGAAGGCTGCGACGCCGTCCCGGAGGTGAAGGGCCGAACGAGAGGGAGTGTTCGAGGCCATGCCGATGTGGCGAGCATCGCATCAGATGCCTGCGCAAGCAGGGCGGTCCGGGGTAGGACGCGGTGAAGCCGCGTGTGGCTCGGGCAGCGATGAAGCTCGTCGCCCGCGGCATGAACCGAAGGGCACAGGGTCAGGGCTGCTTTTAGCGGCGCTGACGAGAGAGAACCTGCAACGGGCGTGGAAGCGGGTGCGGGCCAACAAAGGCGTAGCCGGTGTGGACGGCCTGGACATTGACCAGACCGCCGCGCATCTGCGTACGGCGTGGCCGGCGATCCGCGAGCAACTGTTGTCGGGGACGTACCGGCCCAGTCCGGTACGACGGGTGACGATTCCCAAGCCAGAGGGCGGCGAGCGTGAGCTCGGCATCCCGACGGTGACGGATCGTCTGATCCAGCAGGCGCTGCTGCAGGTGCTGCAGCCCATTCTTGATCCGACCTTCAGCGAGCACAGCTACGGCTTTCGGCCGGGTCGAGGTGCGCATGACGCCGTCCTTGCGGCGCAGTCATACGTGCAATCGGGCCGCCGGATCGTGGTGGACGTGGACCTGGAAAAGTTCTTTGACCGGGTCGATCACGACATCCTCATCGACCGCCTTCAGAAACGAATCGGGAACTCCGGGATCATCCGGCTGATCCGGGCGTATCTGAACAGCGGGATCATGGACGATGGCGTGGTCCAGACGCGCGCGATGGGGACGCCGCAGGGCGGGCCGCTGTCGCCGCTGCTGGCCAATGTCCTGCTCGATGAAGTGGACAAGGCGCTGGAACGCCGGGGCCATTGCTTCGTGCGCTACGCCGACGATGCGAACGTTTACGTGCGCAGCCGCCGGGCGGGTGAACGGGTGATGGCGCTGCTTCGGCGGCTCTACGGCAAGCTGCGCTTGACGGTCAACGAGACCAAAAGCGCGGTGACCGGCGTGTTTGGTCGCAAGTTCCTGGGTTACGGCTTTTGGGTAGCCCCGGGCGGCGTGATCAAACGCAAGGTCGCCGAAAAGCCGATGAGGACGTTCAAGCAGCGCGTCCGGCAACTGACCGGCCGCTCAGGCGGGCGCAGTATGCAGGATGTGGTGGATCGTCTGCGGCCCTATGTTCGGGGATGGAAGGCATACTTCCGGCTGGCGCAAACGCCGAAGGTCTGGCGAGAGCTTGACCAGTGGCTGCGTCATCGGCTGCGCGCCATCCAGCTCAAGCAGTGGAAGCGCGGTACGACCATGTACAGGGAACTGCTGGCACTGGGAGCCAAGCCTGACGTTGCGCGACAGGTGGCGGCCAACAGCCGTCGCTGGTGGCGCAACAGCAGCATGCTCCTCAACGCCGTGTTGCCCCTGAACTGGTCGGACCGGCTGGGATTGCCCCGGCTCTCATGACCTCAACTTCTCGAACCGCCCGGTGCGGACCCGCATGCCGGGTGGTGTGGCAGGGGAGCGACCCACAAGGTCGCCCCCTATGCCGATTGTCGCAAGGGACCGACGAGGCGCCCGCAGCAAGCGCGCGGATAGAAGTCATCTCGACCCTGCCGAGTGGAAGCGGGCCTGCCCGCGTTCCAGGCCCAGGCCTGGAACGCCATGTTCGCCCCGAAGGGAACCTCGCCCGCGATCGTGGCGAGCCTCAACGCGGCCGCCATCAAGGCGCTCGACGACGGGGCCGAGCGCAAGCGCCTGCTGGAGCTCGGCAGCGTCATCCCGGGTGCTGCGGAGCGGACGCCGGAGACACTGGCGGCCCTCGTGAAGAGCGAGATTGCGAAATGGACCCCGGTGCTCAAGCCGGCAAGTTAAGCAGCATAATCAAGCCGATAGGCAAGGGGTGGAAGGCAAGTTCCGCCCCTTGTCGTTTGCGGCGGGAGCACTCACCTTTTCCGGGTATAATCTGTGGGAGCAGCGAATCGCCGCTGTCGCAGCGCGGGGGCGGCCGCTAAGTTCGCCGCTTCCCCAAAGGCTCATTGTCACATGCACCAGTATCAGGACCTGCTCGAGCGGATTCTTTCAGACGGCGCCGAGAAGACCGACCGGACCGGCACCGGAACGCTGTCGGTGTTCGGCCATCAGATGCGCTTCAATCTGTCCGCCGGCTTCCCGATGCTGACCACCAAGCGGCTGCCGCTGAAGGCGATCGTGCATGAGTTGCTGTGGTTCCTGCAGGGCGACACCAACATCAAATATCTGCGCGACAACGGCGTCACCATCTGGGACGAGTGGGCCGACGCCAATGGCGATCTCGGCCCGGTCTACGGCCATCAATGGCGTTCCTGGCCGGCGCCGGACGGCCGCAGCATCGACCAGATCGCAAACGTCGTCGACATGATCAAGCGCAACCCGGACTCACGCCGCCTGATCGTCTCGGCCTGGAATCCGGCCGAGGTCGACAAGATGGCGCTGCCGCCGTGCCACTGCCTGTTCCAGTTCTATGTCGCGAACGGCAAGCTGTCGTGCCAGCTCTACCAGCGCTCGGCCGACGTCTTTCTCGGCGTGCCCTTCAACATCGCCTCCTACGCGCTGCTCACCATGATGGTCGCGCAGGTCACCGGCTTGAAGCCCGGCGACTTCGTGCATTCGTTCGGCGATACCCATCTCTATTCCAACCATCTGGAGCAGGCGCGGCTTCAGCTCACCCGCGCGCCGCGCGCACTGCCGGTGATGCGGATCAATCCCGACGTGAAGGACATCTTCTCCTTCCGCTTTGAGGATTTCGAGCTCGTCGGCTACGACCCGCATCCGCACATCAAGGCGGCAGTTGCGGTCTAGCGCCGATGTCGCTCAGCATTCGCCGCGCGGGTCCTGGCGAAGCCGGGCTGGTTCTTGATTTCGTTCGCGAGCTCGCCGCGTACGAAAAGCTCTCCCATGAGGTCGAGGCGACCGAGGCGATGATTGCGGACGCCTTGTTCGGCGACGATCCGCGTCTCTTTTGCGCGATCGCCGAGTGGAACGGCGAGCCGGTCGGCTTCGCGGTGTGGTTTCTCAATTTCTCCACCTTCAGCGGCCGCCACGGCATCTACCTCGAAGATCTGTACGTACAGCCGTCGCATCGCGGCAAGGGCCTCGGCAAGGCGCTGCTTGTTTATCTCGCGAAGGAATGCGTCGAGAACGGCTGGTCGCGCCTGCAATGGTCGGTGCTCGACTGGAACGCGCCGTCTATCGCGTTCTACAAATCGCTCGGCGCGGTGATGCTGGACGACTGGACGCTGTGCCGCGTCAGTGGTCCTGCGCTGACGCGCCTCGCCGGGAGCGCATCCTGATGGAAATCGTCTTCGTCGTTGCGATCGCGGAGAACGGCGTGATCGGCGCGGGTAACGCGATCCCGTGGCGGTTGAAATCCGATATGGCGCGCTTCAAGGCGCTTACCATCGGCAAGCCCGTGATCATGGGCCGCAAGACCTTCGAATCCCTGCGGCGGCCGCTGTCTGGCCGCACCAACATCGTCATCACGCGCGATGCGGACTATCGCGCCGCCGGCGCCGTCGTCACGACATCGGCCGCGGATGCAGGCGCGGTTGCGCGTGGTGACGCTCTGCGGCGTTCAGCCGCTGAAATCGCGGTGATCGGAGGCGCCGAGATCTACCGGCAATGGCTCGATCGCGCCGACCGCCTCGAGATCACCGAGGTGCATGCGCGCCCCGAAGGCGACACCCATTTCGACATCGACAGGGCGCAATGGGACGAGGTGGCCCGCATCCGTCATCCTGCCGGAGCGGACGACAGCGCCGACTACTCCTATGTGACATATCGCCGGCGGCCGTCCCATTAACTCCATTCGCCAATGTTTTAATTGACTTTTCCGCGCCCGAGCATAGCTCGTGGGACGGTCATGGCCGCGTTGTAAGGGACCTGCCGGTCCCCTATAAAGCCGGACCGGACAATGCGGGCCGGCTAAGTTCTAGTCCCGGTCTGCCGAGGAGAGCGTCGAATGCCGTGGAAGAATCAGGGCGGTGGCCCATGGGGCTCGGGTCCGAAGGGACCATGGGGCACAGGCCCGCAACCGGTCGGGCCGAGGCCGCCGGATCTGGAGGACCTTCTGCGGCGCGGCCAGGACCGGCTCCAGCAGATCATGCCAGGCGGCTATTTCTCCGGCATCGGCATCACGCTGATCCTGCTCATCATCATCGCGCTCTGGCTGTTGTCGGGCTTCTTCAGGGTGCAGTCCGAAGAACAGGGTGTCGTGCTGCGCTTCGGCAAGCACGTGCGCACCGTCGACCCGGGCCTGAACTATCATCTGCCCTATCCGATCGAGAGCGTGCTGCTGCCGAAGGCGCTGCGCGTGTCCACCATATCCATCGGCATGACGCTGATCGATGATCCGGCCCGCCGCGGCCGCTCCATTCGTGACGTGCCGGAAGAGAGCCTGATGCTGACCGGCGACGAAAACATCGTCGATGTCGACTTCACCGTGTTGTGGCGCATCAAGCCCAACGGCGTCGGCAACTTCCTGTTCAACATCCAGAACCCCGAGGGCACCGTGAAGGCGGTCGCCGAAAGCGCCATGCGCGAGGTGATCGGCCGTTCCAACATCCAGCCGATCCTGACCGGGGCGCGGACGCAGACCGAAACCACGGTGCAGGACCTGATGCAGAGGACGCTCGACGGCTACGGCGCCGGCATCCAGATTGCCCAGGTGCAGATGCAGAAGGTTGACCCACCTGCACAGGTGATCGATGCGTTCCGCGACGTGCAGGCGGCGCGCGCCAATCTCGAGCAGTTGCAGAACGAAGCGCAGACCTACGCCAACAAGGTCGTGCCGGAAGCGCGAGGCCGCGCGGCGCAGATCGTGCAGGCGGCCGAAGGCTACAAAGAGCAGGCGGTTGCCGAGGCCAAGGGCCAGAGCTCCCGCTTCCTGAAGGTGTACGAGGAATACAAGAAGGCGCCCGACGTGACGCGTGAACGGATCTATCTGGAGACGATGGAGCGGGTGCTCGGCGGCTCCGAGAAGCTGATTTATGACGGAGGCTCCTCGGGCCAGGGCGTCGTGCCCTATCTGCCGCTCAACGAATTGACGGCCAAGCGGCCCGCCACGACGGGTCAGCAGTCGAGCGGAGGCACAAGATGAGGTCTCCGGTTACAGGTATCGTCGCGCTTCTCGGACTTCTCCTGGTCCTGATCGTCGCCTACATGTCGTTGTTCACGGTGCAGCAGACCGAGCAGACCATCGTGCTGCAATTCGGCAAGCCGGTGGATGTCGTCACTGATCCCGGGCTGCACTTCAAGGCACCCTGGAACTCCGTGATCAACATCGACAAACGGATCCTCGACCTTGAGAACCCGTCGCAGGAGGTCATTGCCTCCGACCAGAAGCGGCTCGTGGTCGACGCCTTTGCGCGCTATCGCATCAAGGATGCGTTGCGCTTCTATCAGAGCGTCGGCTCGATCCAGGCCGCGAATCTCCAGCTCACGTCGCTCCTGAACGCGGCGTTGCGCCGCGTGCTGGGCGAGGTCAATTTCATCACCGTAGTGCGTGATGACCGCGAGAAGCTGATGGGACGCATCCGTGAGCAACTCGACCACGAAGCCGATGGTTACGGCATCGAGGTCGTCGACGTCCGGATCCGCCGCGCCGATCTGCCGGAGCAGAACAGCCAGGCGGTCTACCAGCGCATGCAGACCGAACGTCAGCGCGAAGCAGCCGAGTTCCGCGCGCAGGGCGGCCAGAAGGCGCAGGAAATCCGCTCCAAGGCTGATCGTGAGGCAACGGTGATCATCGCGGAAGCGAACTCGACCGCCGAGCAGACGCGCGGCGTGGGTGACGCCGAGCGCAACCGGCTGTTCGCCGAGGCTTATGGCAAGGACGCTGACTTCTTCGCCTTCTACCGGTCGATGACGGCCTATGAGAACGGACTGAAGAAGGAGGACACCCGCTTCCTGCTGCGGCCGGATTCGGATTTCTTCCGGTATTTTGGCAACCCGTCCGGCAAGACGGCGACCGAGACGCCGGCGAAGCCGTAAGCTAGACCGAGGGCGGCACGTCTGCCGCCCTTCGTCCAGACAAGAACAGCATAACGGGAGGTTCCAATCCGATGAGGTCCATTGCGTTCGCCGACTTCCTCATCGGCCTAGGCATCCTGTTCGTGCTCGAAGGCTTGATGTTCGCGGCAAGTCCCGCCTGGATGCGCAAGGCCATGAAGAGCGCAATCGCCACGCCGGACAATATCCTGCGGGCGGTCGGGATCGGTTCGGCCGTAGTCGGCCTGATCCTGATCTGGGTGATGCGGCGTCCGATTTAGGCGTCGCGCCAACACCAAAGTGAAGGCGAGAGGCCGGTTTTTTGCCGTATTATCCGGGTCCTGAGGCCCGTTAAGCTCCGTGCTTGCACCGTCCCCCGGTTCGAGCGCAGTCTTGGCGCCGAGATCCTTTTCTCTGGAGATCACAATGACCGCTGCCACCATTGCCCCGCCCCGCTTGCGCCATAGCGTGCGACTTGGGCTGGCCGCGCTCGCCGTCGGCGCTTTCAGTGCGTTCGGCTCGCCGGCTCATGCGCGCGGACCGGAGGGCATCGCCGATGTCGCCGAGAAGGTGATCGACGCGGTCGTCAACATCTCGACGTCGCAGACCGTCGAGGCCAAGGGCGGCGGCGGTAGCAACACCATGCCGCAACTGCCGCCCGGCTCGCCCTTCGAAGAATTCTTCGACGACTTCTTCAAGAACCGCAGAGGGTCCCGGCGGCGGCAGCAAGGGCGGCGATAACGGCAATGGCCCGCCGCGCAAGACCAACTCGCTCGGCTCCGGCTTCATCATCGACACCTCCGGCGTCGTCGTCACCAACAACCACGTCATTGCGGATGCCGACGAGATCAACGTCATCCTCAACGACGGCAGCAAGATCAGGGCCGAACTGGTCGGCGTCGACAAGAAGACCGATCTTGCCGTGCTGAAGTTCAAGCCGCCGAAGCCGCTGGTTTCGGTGAAGTTCGGCGACTCCGACAAACTGCGTCTCGGCGACTGGGTGGTTGCGATCGGCAACCCGTTCAGCCTCGGCGGCACGGTGACGGCGGGTATCGTCTCGGCCAAGAACCGCGACATCTCCTCAGGCCCGTATGACAGCTACATCCAGACCGACGCCGCCATCAATCGCGGCAATTCCGGTGGGCCGCTGTTCAACCTCGATGGCGACGTCGTCGGCGTCAACACGCTGATCATCTCGCCTTCCGGCGGCTCGATCGGCATCGGCTTCGCCGTGCCCTCGAAGACGGTCGCAGGCGTCGTCGACCAGCTTCGCCAATTCGGCGAACTGCGCCGCGGCTGGCTCGGCGTGCGCATCCAGAGCGTCACCGACGAGATTGCCGAGAGCCTCAACATCAAGCCGCCGCGCGGTGCGCTGGTTGCCGGCGTCGATGACAAGGGCCCGGCCAAGCCCGCCGGCATCGAGCCGGGCGACGTCGTCGTCAAGTTCGACGGCAAGGACGTCAAGGACCCGAAGGATCTGTCCCGCGTCGTCGCCGATACGGCGGTCGGCAAGGAAGTCGACGTCGTCATCATCCGCAAGGGCGAGGAGCAGTCCAAGAAGGTCACGCTCGGCCGCTTGCAGGATCCCGACAAGGTGCAGGCCGCGGTGAAGACCGACGAGCCGGCGCCCGAGAAGCCGGTGACGCAGAAGGCGCTCGGCCTCGATCTCGCCGTGCTGAACAAGGATCTGCGCGCGCGCTACAAGATCAAGGACAGCGTCAAGGGCGTGGTCGTGACCAATGTCGACGCCAATTCGGACGCTGCCGAGAAGCGGCTCTCCGCCGGCGACGTCATCGTCGAGGTCGCACAGGAAGGGGTCTCCAGCGGCGCCGACATCCAGAGGCGGGTCGACCAACTCAAGAAGGACGGCAAGAAGTCTGTGCTGCTGCTGGTCTCGAACGGTGATGGCGAGCTGCGGTTCGTGGCGCTGAGCGTGCAGTAAGGCTGGATCGCTCAAACCTCTCGTCATGGCCGGGGCTTGACCCGGCCATCCACGCCTTTTGCGATGCAGACCTGTCAGAACGTGGATGCCCGGGACAAGCCCGGGCATGACGTCGGAGCGGACGTCAGCCCTCCACAAACTCGTCGCGCCGATACCCCTGCGCATAGAGCAGCGCGGTGAGATCGCCATGGTCGATCCGTGCTGCAGCGGCTGCGGCGACCGCCGGTTTCGCGTGATACGCCACGCCCAGCCCCGCCGCCTGGATCATCGCCAGATCATTGGCGCCGTCGCCGACCACGACCGAGTCGACGTCGTCGAGATCGAACGACTCCATCAAGTCCACCAGCGTCGCAAGCTTGGCCGCGCGGCCCAAAATCGGCTCCTTCACTTCGCCGGTGAACTTGCCGTCGCGCACGACGAGCTCGTTGGCGCGGTTCTCCTGGAAGCCGATCTTTGCGGCGACTGCGCTCGTGAACAGGGTGAAGCCGCCGGAGACGAGGCAGGTATAGGCGCCGTGGGCGCGCATGGTCGCGACCAGCTCACGGCCGCCTGGCGTCAGCGTGATGCGTTCGGCCAGCACCTTGTCGACGACGCTGGCGGGAAGGTCCTTCAGCAGCGCGACACGCTCGCGCAGCGCCGGCTCGAACTCGATCTCGCCGCGCATCGCGCGCTCGGTGATGGCGGCGACGTGGGCCTTCATCCCGACGAGATCGGCGAGCTCGTCGATGCATTCCTGGCCGATCATGGTGGAATCCATGTCGGCGAGAAAAAGTCTCTTGCGCCGGACGCCGGCCGGCTGCACGACGATGTCGATGGGCAGGTCGTCGCTAAGCTCGCGCAACCGTTGTTCGATGGCGTGACGGTCGCCTTCGAGGTTACTGTCGGCGCCGAAGGGAATGTCGACCGCAACCCCGTCGAACAGCCAGTGTGCGGGTGCGCCTGGGGCAGCACGGCGCGGGCGCCGTCGACGATGGTAGAGTCGAGCGCGGGATTATTCGGGTTGCAGATCAGCGTGGCGACGAGGGACATTTGAGGTTTTCGTGAGCGAGGGGCAAGTTGGCAGGAGGCATGTTGGCAAGGCCGTGCTTATCGCAGGCCCGACCGCCAGCGGCAAGTCGGCGCTGGCGCTCGAGCTTGCGCTGAAGCGCGGGCGGTGTCGTCATCAATGCCAATTCCATGCAGGTTTATCGTGATCTCCGCATCATCACCGCGCGCCCCACGCACGGACGAGGAGGCGCGGGTGCCGCACCGCCTCTATGGCCATGTCGATGCGGCCGTGAATTTCTCGGCCGGCGCCTGGGTGAGCGACGCGGCGGCGGCGCTGGCAGAAGCGCATGAGCAGGGGCGACTGCCGATCTTCATCGGGGGCACCGGTCTCTATTTCAAGGCGCTGACGGCGGGTCTCTCCGTGGTGCCGCCGATCCCTGCCGAGATACGCGAGGACGTACGCGCGCGGCTGGAGCGGAACGGCGTGGAGGCATTGCATGCGGAACTCGCTGCGCGCGATCCGCGCGCGGCCGAACGATTGAACCTGCGCGACCGCACCCGCATCGCGCGCGCGCTCGAAGTGATCGAGGCGACTGGGCGCTCGCTGCTCGACTGGCACCATGAGGGCCAGCCGCCGCTGTTGCCCAAGGACAGCTTTCGCGCGGTGTTTCTCGCGCCCGAACGCGACGAGCTCTATGCCCGCATCGATGCCCGCTTCGACGCCATGCTGGGCGCCGGTGCGTTGAACGAAGTCGAGCGGCTCGCCGCCCGCGACCTCGATCCGCTGTTGCCGGCCATGAAGGCCCATGGCGTGCCGGCATTGATCCGGCACCTGTGCGGCGAGCTCAGCCTGGACGAGGCCGCTATCATTGGCCGCGCCGACACCCGTCACTACGCCAAGCGGCAATTCACCTGGTTCCGGCACCAGCTGCCCGAGTTCGAGTGGGTCAAGCCGGAGGAGGCGAGGGAGTTGGCTCGCGGCCGCCGTGAACGCGGCCCGAGGGACGCCGGCTGACGCGCTTTTGTGATCCACGGTTCCCGATTTTACCTCTCGCCGAACCCCGGGAACGCCGCTACATGACGAAAATCGCGCGGGAACGGCCGCATCGCCTTGACATCCGGGCTCTGGCCGCTATGTTTCGCGCAACCTTTGGGAAGCTCGGCACCTGCATGCGTAATATTATTACCAAACTCCTTATCGCCGTCGTACCCAGGCACACCGCCGGGGGTGGCTAAGCTGCCATCCACATGACAGGCGGTGTGCATGGGGCCCTCTTCGGGGCCTTTTTTATTTCCCGAACCACGACACGAACGAAGCCGCTGACAACAGCGCATCCGGAGCAAGCCAATGAGCGACAAGAGCCACGATCCGAACCAGATGACCGGCGCCGCGATGATCGTCCGCGCGCTCATCGATCATGGCGTGACCGACATTTTCGGCTATCCCGGCGGCGCGGTGCTTCCGATCTATGACGAGATCTTCCAGCAGAGCGAGGTCCAGCACATCCTGGTCCGCCACGAGCAGGGCGCCGGCCACGCCGCCGAGGGCTATGCGCGCTCGACCGGCAAGCCCGGCGTCGCGCTGGTGACCTCCGGCCCGGGCGCTACCAATATGGTGACGCCGCTCACCGACGCGCTGATGGATTCGATCCCGCTGGTCTGCATCTCCGGCCAGGTGCCGACGCATCTGATCGGCAACGACGCGTTCCAGGAATGCGACACCGTCGGCATCACGCGTCCCTGCACCAAGCACAATTGGCTGGTGCGCGACGTCAACGATCTCGCCAAGGTGCTGCACGAGGCGTTCTACGTCGCGACCACGGGCCGGCCGGGCCCGGTGCTGGTCGACGTGCCGAAGGACGTGCAGTTCGCGACCGGCACCTATCATCCGCCGCGCAAGTCCGACGTGCACCGCTCCTACGCGCCGCGCGTGAAGGGCGATGCGACGCAGATCCGCAAAGCCGTCTCGCTGCTCGCCAACGCCAAGCGTCCGGTGATCTACAGCGGCGGCGGCGTCATCAATTCCGGTCCCGAGGCCACGAAGCTGCTGCGCGAACTGGTCGAGGTCACCGGCTTTCCGATCACCTCGACGCTGATGGGCCTGGGCGCCTATCCGGCATCGGGCAAGAACTGGCTCGGCATGCTCGGCATGCACGGCACCTACGAAGCCAACATGGCCATGCATGATTGCGACGTCATGCTGTGCGTCGGCGCGCGCTTCGACGACCGCATCACCGGCCGCGTCGATGCGTTCTCGCCGGGCTCGAAGAAGATCCACATCGACATCGATCCGTCCTCGATCAACAAGAACATCCGGGTCGACGTGCCGATCATCGGCGATTGCGGCAACGTGCTCGGCGACATCCTGCAGGTGTTCAAGGCGGAGGCGAAGAAGCCGGACATCAAGGCGTGGTGGCAGCAGATCGCGCAGTGGCGCGCGCGCAACTCGCTCTCCTACAAGAAGAGCAACGACGTGATCCTGCCGCAGTACGCGATCCAGCGCCTGTTCGAGGCGACGCGCGGCCGGGACACCTACATCACGACCGAAGTCGGCCAGCACCAGATGTGGGCGGCGCAGTTCTTCGGCTTCGAGGAGCCGCATCGCTGGATGACGTCGGGCGGCCTCGGCACCATGGGCTACGGCCTGCCGGCCGCGGTCGGCGTGCAGGTCGCGCATCCCGACAGCCTGGTCATCGACATCGCCGGCGACGCCTCGGTGCAGATGACGATGCAGGAGATGTCGACGGCCGTTCAGTACGAGCTGCCGATCAAGATCTTCATCCTGAACAACCAGTACATGGGCATGGTGCGGCAGTGGCAGCAGCTGCTCCACGGCAACCGGCTGTCGCATTCCTACTCCGAAGCGCTGCCGGACTTCGTCAAGCTCGCGGAGGCCTATGGCGGCGTCGGCATTCAGGTGCACAAGCCTGCCGATCTCGACGGCGCGATCCAGGAGATGATCTCGGTCAAGCGTCCGGTGCTGTTCGACTGCCGCGTCGCCGCGCTGGAAAACTGCTTCCCGATGATCCCGTCCGGCAAGGCGCATAACGAGATGCTGTTGCCGGAGCAGGCCAACGACGAGGCCACGGCCAAGGCATTCGCAGGCGGCAAGGCGCTGGTGTGAGGCCATGTTCGACCTGACGGAGCTCGAGCGCGCACATGCGATTGTGGGGCAGGCGGTGCCGGCGACGCCGGCGCACGCCTGGCCACTGCTTGCTGAACGGCTCGGCACCGAGGTCGTCGTCAAGCACGAGAACCACACGCCGACCGGCGCGTTCAAGGTGCGCGGCGGCCTGGTCTTTCTCGACCGGCTGAAGCGGGAGCGACCGAACGCGCCGGAATCGATCTCGGCGACCCGCGGCAATCACGGTCAGAGTCTTGCCTTCGCGGCGCGGCGTCACGGCGTGCCTGCGGTGATCTATGTGCCCAAAGGCAATTCGGTCGAGAAGAATCATGCCATGCGTGCGTTCGGCGCCGAGCTGGTCGAGCATGGCGACGATTTCCAGGTGGCGCGGGAGGAGGCCGGGCGGCGTGCGCAGTTCGAAGGCCTGCACATGGTGCCGTCCTTCCATCCCGACCTCGTTCTGGGGGTTGCCACCTACGCGCTGGAGCTGTTCCGCGCGGCGTCTGATCTCGACGTGCTCTACGTTCCGATCGGTCAGGGCTCCGGCATCAGCGCCTGCATCCTGGTCCGCGATCTGCTTGGCCTGAAGACCGAGATCGTCGGCGTGCAGTCGACCGAAGCACCGTCCTATGCGCTGTCGTTCGCGGCCGGCAAGGTCGTGACCACCGAAACCAGCAACACGCTGGCCGATGGCGTGGCGACGCGCTTTCCGGATGCGGAAGCCCTCGCGCTGATCCTGAAGGGGGCTTCACGCATCGTGCAGGTCACCGATGATGAAGTGGCCGTGGCGATCCGTGCCTACTGGACCGACACGCATAATCTCGCCGAGGGTGCCGGCGCCGCCGCGCTTGCCGCGGCGCTTCAGGACAAGAGCAAGCTCGTCGGCAAGCGCGTCGGGCTGATCCTGAGCGGCGGCAATATCGATTTCGATCTGTTCCGCAATTGGGTCGGAACGGACGCGCCGGCGACGGCGTGACGACGAGAATAGAGGGAACGACCATGAACCAGCCGGCATCCGCCTACTTCATCGAGGAGCGTCACGATCCGAACGAGACGCACACGCTGTCGGTGCTCGTGCAGAACGAGCCGGGCGTGCTCGCGCGCGTCATCGGCCTGTTCTCAGGCCGCGGCTACAACATCGAGAGCCTCACGGTGTCGGAGACCGAGAGCCAGAAGCATCTCTCGCGCATCACCATCGTCACCACGGGCACGCCGATGGTGATCGAGCAGATCAAGCATCAGCTCGACCGCATGATCCCGGTCTACCGCGTCGTCGACATGACCCTGACCAAGCGCTCGATCGAGCGCGAGCTCGCGATGGTGAAGGTGCGCGGAGAGGGCGATCACCGCGTCGAGGCGCTGCGGCTGGCGGATGCCTTCCGCGCCCGCGTGATCGACGCCACCACCGAGAGCTTCGTGTTCGAGATCACCGGCAATACCGACAAGATCAACCAGTTTATCGACCTGATGCGCCCGCTCGGCCTTGTCGAGGTGTCGCGCACCGGCGTTGCCGCGATCGGCCGCGGGCCCGAAGGGATGTGAACCATGTTGGCGCGCGACTGGTACTACAACGAGCGCAACCGGATGGGCATCGGGCCCGCGGTCGCCTCGATCTATGACAGTCACGATGACGCCGATCTGCGCGCGCGCGCCGCGCTGAAGATGCTCGGCGTGCAGCGCGGCTGGCGCATCGCCGACATCGGTTGCGGCAACGGCGTGCTGGCGACCGAGGCCGCACTGATGGGTGCACAGGTCGACGCCATCGACATCTCGCCGGCGATGCTGGCGCTTGCCGAGATCTATGCACGGGACCGCAAGGCAAAGGTCGCGACCCAGTCGGCGGGCCTGCTCAGCTTCGCCTACCAGGCGAAATCCTATGATCTGATCGTCAGTGAGTTCACGCTGCATCATTTGCCGGATTTCTGGAAGGTCGTGGCGATGTCACGGATCTATCGCGCGCTGAAGCCGGGGGCGACCTTCTATCTGCGCGACATCGTCTACGTCTCCATGCCCGACGCCTCTGAGCGCGACGTCGAGCAATGGGCGGACTACCAGATCAAGAACCACGATTTCTCGCGCGAGAGCGTGGTCACGCACATGCGCGACGAATACTCCACCTTCGGCTGGGTGATGGAGCGGATGCTGACCGATGTCGGCTTCACGCTGGCCGCGGCCGACTATCACGCGCCGATGCACGGCACTTATCTGCTGCGCAAACCCAATTCGTCCACCTAAAGGCCGGCGAGCAAGGCGAGATCAGAACAACAGGGCTGCACGACAGGGCAGAACCGGAAACAACAATGAAGCCGGCCGATATCCTCATCGCCATCCTGGTGGCGACCATCTGGGGGCTTGCCTTCGTGGCCAGCCGGATCGCGCTCGACGAGTTTTCGCCGGAACTGATGACGGCAATGCGCTTCACCATTGCCGCGGTGCCGTGCCTGTTCGTTCGCAAGCCGAAGATCGCCTGGTCGCTGCTGATCGCGATCAGCTTCACGCTGTTCCTCGGCCAGTTCCTGAGCCAGGCCTACGGCATCGCCCATGGCGTGCCGGTGGGCCTGACCTCCGTCGTCGTGCAGAGCCAGGCGCTGTTCACGATCGGCTTTGCCGCGATCGCATTCGGCGAGCGGCCGACGCCGGCGCAGACGCTCGGTGTCGTCATCGCAGCGATCGGCCTGCTGATGATCTGCGGCACCGTCGGCTATGATTTCAGCGTCGGTGCCTTCGCGGTGCTGATGATCGCGCCGCTCAGCTTCGCCATCGGCAACATTTTGCTGCGCGGCGCCCGCGGCGCGCCGATGTTCGACCTGTTCGCCTGGCTCTGCCTCGTCACTGCGCTGCCGCTGTTCGTGTTGGCGCTGCTCGTCAACGGGCCGGCGCCGACCGTGCAGTCGTTGATCCATATGTCGCTGACCGGCCTGATCTGCCTGCTGGTGATCG
The DNA here is from genome assembly GCA_963819355.1 of uncultured Alphaproteobacteria bacterium. Lineage (GTDB taxonomy): Bacteria > Pseudomonadota > Alphaproteobacteria > Rhizobiales > Xanthobacteraceae > Bradyrhizobium. Next base: position 535,102 of record CAWFVZ010000013.1, read on the forward strand.
GCGCCGTCTCCACCAGCATCGCCTATTGGCTGTGGGGCCGGCTGTTGCGTGATTATCCGGCTGCGCAAGTGGTGCCGTTCGCACTGCTCGTGCCGTTCGTCGGTTCTGCCGCGTCCAGCGTCGTGTTCGGCGAGCGGTTCGGGCCGCTGCGTCTCGCCGGCATGCTGACCGTCATCGGCGGCATTGCCGTGATGGTGCTGCTCAAGCGGCCGCAGCAGCTTGCGAAGACCGCGTGAGGTGAGCATGTCCCAGTCGCTGCTCTATGCCTTCATCATCTTTGCCCTCGTGATGTTCTTCACGCCGGGGCCGAACAACATCATGCTGCTGTCGTCGGGGCTGACCTATGGCTTCCGCCGCACCATCCCGCACATCGCCGGCATCACCATCGGCTTCGCCTTCATGGTCGGCGCTGTCGGCCTCGGGCTCGGCACGGTGTTCCTGGCCTATCCGATCCTCCAGAGCATTCTGAAATATGCCGGCGCCGCCTACCTGGTTTACCTTGCCGCGGTGATCGCTTTCTCCGGCCCGGCCAAGCCGGGCGAGGGAGATGGCCGCGGCCCGATGACCTTCTGGGGCGCGGCCATGTTCCAGTGGATCAATGCCAAGGGCTGGGTGATCGTGATCGGCACCATCACCGCCTATGCGGCGATTGCCCAGTTCCCCATCAATATCGCGATCCAGACCCTGATCAGCCTGCTCGTGGGCACGGTCTCGACCGTGGTCTGGGCTTTTTTCGGCACTGCAATGCGACCGGTCCTGACCTCCGAGCGACTGGTCCGCGCCTTCAATATCCTGATGGCAATCCTGCTGCTCGCCTCCCTCTACCCCGTTTTCATGGATGCATGATGTCGCGGATTTTCATGCAGAAACGGGTTTCCCTAGCGGCTGAAAATGCTCTAGACAGCCCCCGAAATCCGCAAATTTCACCCTTCGGACACTGACCTTTGGCCGATTCTGGCCCTGAATGAGGAAACGACTATGCGTGTTTATTACGATCGCGACGCCGACCTGAACCTGATCAAGGGCAAGAAGGTCGTCATCGTCGGCTATGGCAGCCAGGGCCACGCCCACGCGCTGAACCTCAAGGACTCCGGCGTCAAGGAGGTGGCGATTGCGCTGCGCAAGGGCTCGGCCTCGGCCAAGAAGGCGGAGAACGCCGGCTTCAAGGTGATGGAAGTCGCCGAAGCTGCCAAATGGGGCGACCTCGTCATGATGCTGACCCCGGACGAGCTTCAGGGCGACATCTACCGCGAGCACCTGCACGACAACATGAAGAAGGGCGCTGCGCTCGTCTTCGCGCACGGCCTCAACGTGCATTTCAACCTGCTCGACCCCCGCGCCGACCTCGACGTGCTGATGATCGCGCCGAAGGGCCCCGGCCACACCGTGCGCTCCGAGTATCAGCGCGGCGGCGGCGTGCCCTGCCTGATCGCGATCGCCAAGGATGTCTCGGGCAACGCCCATGACCTCGGGCTGTCCTACGCCTCCGCCGTCGGCGGCGGCCGCGCCGGCATCATCGAGACCACCTTCAAGGAAGAGTGCGAGACCGACCTGTTCGGTGAGCAGGTCGTGCTCTGCGGCGGCCTGGTTGAACTGATCAAGGGCGGCTACGAGACCCTGGTCGAAGCCGGCTACGCGCCGGAGATGGCCTATTTCGAGTGCCTGCACGAAGTGAAGCTGATCGTCGACCTGATCTATGAAGGCGGCATCGCCAACATGAACTACTCGATCTCCAACACCGCGGAATACGGCGAGTACGTCACCGGCCCGCGCATCGTGACCGACGAAACCAAGAAGGAGATGAAGCGGGTGCTCAACGACATCCAGTCCGGCAAGTTCGCCCGCGACTGGATGCTCGAGAACAAGGTCAACCAGACCTCGTTCAAGGCAACCCGCGCCAAGCTCGCCCAGCACCCGATCGAGGAAGTCGGCGCGAAACTCCGCGACATGATGCCCTGGATCAAGAAGGGCGCGCTGGTCGACAAGTCGAAGAACTAAGTCGCCAGTCTTCGAACGTGGCGCGTCGGTGACGCGCTACGTTCGGGACGCGAGAGCGAAAATCAAAAGCTTCGATTGCCAAACCAAATCTTAAAACCTTCACGACTATATCTGAGCGAGATCGCAAACAGCGGTCTCGCTCTTTCCTTTTGCCTTTTGCGCGAAGCGTTGTTGCTTCATTCGAATTCTTCGCGAGCTCAAGCGCACTCTTAGCGCGAAGAACTGACGCTTAAACCACATTCTTGGCCTCGCGTCGTTTCTGAGGCGTTTGCGCCTTTTACCTAACCTCCAAAAGCTCAGCGTCTTCAGGGTCTAAGATTCGGTTCTTCACCCACGCTTTCAAGGTGCGATCAACCGCGTTTCGTGATGTTCGCGCGCCGCATCATCTTAAGAACCGACACCAGCTGCGCCTTCTTGCGGCGCGACGCGGTCTCGAAAAAGGTCATCAGTGCGGCTTGAGAACCAGGCGGCATTGCGCTGGCACGGCCTCCTCCTACATGATCGCGTGGGGCTGAAGGGGGGAAGGACCATGCGATCTGTCGTCGTCACCGGCGCGTCCACCGGCATTGGCTGGGCCATTGCGAAATTTCTGATCGGGCGCGGCTATCGCGTCTTCGGCAGCGTCCGCAAGCAGACCGATGCCGACCGGCTCACGGGTGAGTTCGGTGCGAACTTCACGCCACTGCTGTTCGACGTTACCGACGAGGCCGCCGTGCTGGCGGCCGCGCGCCAGGTGCGCGAGGCGCTGGGCGGCGAGACGTTGGCGGGTCTCGTCAACAATGCCGGCATCGCGGTCGCCGGTCCCGTGCTCGAATTGTCGGCCGATGATTTCCGTCGCCAGATGGACATCAACGTCATCGGCCCGGTGATCGCGACGCAGGCGTTTGGGCCGCTGCTTGGCGCCGACCCGTCGCTGAAGGGACCGAAGGGCCGGATCGTGATGATTAGCTCGGTCGCAGGCAAAAATGGCAATCCGCTGTCGGCGCCTTACTGCACATCCAAGCACGCGATCGAGGGCCTGTCGGAAAGCCTGCGCCGTGAGCTGATGCTGTTCGGCATCGACGTCATCATCGTCGCGCCAGGTGCTGTGAAGACGCCGATCTGGAGCAAGGCCGAGGAGATCGATCTCTCGGTCTACAAGAACTCGCCCTATCTGCCGGCGCTCAACAAGGTCATGGCGTTCATGATGAACCTCGGCGCGACCGGCCTGCCGGCCGAGCGGATCGCCGAGGTCGTCTTCGAGGCGCTCACCGCGGCAAGGCCCAAGGTTCGCTACCAGATCACGCCGGACTGGATGCGACATTTCATGACCACTGCGCTGCCCAAACGCACGGTCGACCGCATCATCGCCAAGCGGCTCGGGCTGCTGCCGCAGGGCTAGCCCATGCGAACCCTTCTCATTGCCGGCCTTTGCGGCCTGGCCTCCGCTGCACAAGCCGGTGACCAGGGCGATCAGCAGTCCTGCGACGGCTCGACCGCCGGGATGGTCGAATGCCTGAAGGCCCAGACCGCGCAATGGGACAAGCGCATGACCATCGCCTATCAGCAGGCGACGAAGAATGCCGCGGACGCGCAGCGCGACCAGCTTCGCGCCGCGCAGCGGCTCTGGATCCAGTACCGCGACGCCAATTGCCGTATTACGCCATGGGCGAGGGTACCATCGCCCGCGTCGATGCCGGCGAGTGCATGCGCCGCATGACCGAGGCCCGTGCCCGCGAGCTCGAAGGCCTCGGCCGCTAGCGCGGTTAAGCCTTGGCGGTCTGCGGGGTCGGACGTGAGGCCATCGCGATCATCCGCAGCGCCATCACAGCGAACAATGGAATGAGGAACGCCGCATAGGCCGGCATGGCCGGCACGCGCTTGCCGAACGACACCATGAACTGGAACAAGAGGTAGTAGCCACCCACGAGGTGCAGCGCGCGCCAGGCGCGAGGCCCGATCAGCGCGGCCGTGCGGTCGAACGAGGTCGCGCTCATGGCGATGATCATGGCATAGCCGATGCCGCCGAAGATGTAGGAGGCGGCTGAAGTGGCCTCCGCAAAGCCGGCCGGATCCATGTTGGCGAACGCAACGATCGCAATCGCGTGGATGGCGTGGGAGGCCGCAAAAGCCAGGCCGAGATAGCGGCGGTTGCGGTGCTGCCAGCGCGTCCAGGCGCTGGGCCAGAGCCGCACCAGCGCCGCAGCACCGAAGGCAAGGCAGAACAGGACCAGCGAGCTGCGCGCCGTGAAGCGGATCGCCAAGCGCACGCCATCGACCTCGAACTGCCGCATCGAGGCGATCCACAGGCTGAGGGCAATCAGGCTCAGGGTGAGGACGGCAAGCAGCCGCCAGCCTTCAATCCAGCTTTGACGTTGCGACATGACGATCCCCTCTATTATGTAATCATCGATTACATTTCGCGGCAGGCGATCGTCAATAGTGTAATCGCTGCTTACATTCACGTTCGGGTGATGCTAGAAGGCGCCATGCCTTCCCGTCAGACCACCAAGCCTCGCGCCCGCCGCCAAACGTCCGAAGCCCGGCCCTATCACCATGGCGATCTCCGCCGCGTCTTGATCGATGCTGCACTGCAACTGGCGGCCGAGGGTGCCGAGGTCTCGGTCCGCGAGGCCGCGCGCCGGGCCGCAGTGTCGCCGGGGGCACCGTTCCGGCACTTCCCCAACCGCGATGCGCTGATGGCGGCGGTGGCCGAGGAGGCGCAGCGGCGCTTTCGCGTCGAGATCGAGGCCGCGCTGGGGGAGGCGCCGTCCGCCGACCCGCTGGCCCGTTTTCGCGCCTTCGGCCTTGCCTATTTGCGCTGGGCGATGCGCAACCCCGCCCATTTCGAAATCATCTCCACGGGACGCTATTTCGCCCATGGCAGCTCGGCCGAGCTCACACGCGACAATGCCGAAGTGATCGCGCTCACTGAGCGGATGCTGGCCGAGGCGGCGGAGCAGGGCCTGCTGCGGACAGCCGATCTCAAGCGAATCCAGATCGCCGGCCGTGCCTTGGTCTATGGCTTTGCCCGGATGAACCTCGACGGCCACTTTCCGCGCTGGGGCGTGGAGGAGGGGGAGATCGAGCGGATGGCGGAGGCGGTGATCGACCTGTTCATCGCCGGGATCGCCAAGCCGGCGCACGGCGCCTGACCTACCTGCCCCCTCATGGAGCGCGCCCTTGCTCGCGTCTCGAACCATGGAGGCCCGGCTGCCGATCCGGGCCTCGCCCTTCGAGACGCCCGCTTCGCGGGCTCCTCAGGGTGAGGGGAGAGAGTTCAGACCGGCGCGCGGAGCGTGCGGCCCTTCGCCATCTGCTAACATTAAGCCAAGGTCGGATCGCCACACGCGTTGCTTGTCCGTGACCGTTCAATTACAGTTTTATGACGCGGTGCAGGCTTTCCGGCTGCCCCGAACGTCGCTGGCGCTCCAGACGGCTTGGCATCACCGCCCCGGACCAGAAGTTGCGTGTCGTCGATGGCGTCCGCGCCCAATCCAGGTCCTTCTGCCACCACCGCCGTGCTGGCGAGCGTTGCCGCGCTCGGCATCTGGCGGCTGCTTGCGGTTGTCGCGCCCCATCTTGCAGCGCTTGCGCTGATGTACGAGACCGAGACCGATTTCGGCGCACGCCTCTCCTTCGCGTTGGCCTGGGGCATTCTCAACTTCTTCTGGATCACGCTGCTGCGGCGGCCCGCGTTGTCGGGCGCGCTGTCGCTCACCATGGTCGTGGTGCTGGTGCTGCTGTCGCGGCTCAAGCACGACGTCGTGCAGATGACCGTGAACTTCATCGACCTGATGATGATCGACCGCGACACCGTCGCGTTCCTGTTCACGATCTTCCCGAACCTGCGCTGGTCGGTGATCGGGGCCGGTCTCGTCACGCTGCCGCTGATGTATGCGCTGTGGTGGCTCGATCCGTTCCGGATCCGCCGTCTGCCGGCGCTTGCCTCCATGCTCGCCTGCCTCGCCGCACTGGTCGGCTACTCGCTCTATCATCCGGACGAGGCCTGGCGTGGCTATTACGACGACGGCTATCTCTCAAAATTCTTCCGCTCCGGCGTCAGCGCGGTCTCCGACTTCGCGCAATACGGCTTCATGGAGTTCGGCCGCTGCGACCAATGAACGGCTCAACATGCCGCTGGTCGATGCCTGCCATCCCGCCGGCCGCCGACCGAACATCATCATGGTCCATGATGAATCGAGCTTCGACATCCGTGCTGCGCAGGGCATCAAGGTGCCCCCTGGCTATGGCAGCCACTTCAAATCCTTTGACGGAAAGCAGCGCACGTTCCTCGCCGAGAGCAATGGCGGGCCGAGCTGGTTCACCGAATACAACGTGCTCGCGGGGCTCTCCTCACGCTCGTTCGGCCGCTTCGCCTATTTCGTGACGCGCATCGCAACAGGCCGGGTCGAGCGCGGCCTGCCGCTGGCGCTGCGCCGCTGCGGCTACGATACGTTGTCGCTCTATCCCGCCTATGGCGGCTTCATGGGCGCGCGCAGTTTTCAGATGACGACCGGCGTCGAGCGCTTCCTGGACTCGAAAGATCTCGGCGCCAAGGACGTCGAGCCGGATTCCTTTTTCTACGACAAGGCGCTCCGCCTGATGGGCACGCGGACGCCGAACAAGCCGCTGTTCACCTTCATCTATCTCGGCGCCAATCATTTCCCCTGGGAGACGCGTTTCCGCCCCGACCTGGTGCCGAACTGGCGCGCGCCGGGCAACGCGCCGTCCATCGACGAATATCTGCGCCGGCAGGCGATGAGCGCCGAGCAGTACAAGGCGTTCATCGCCGGGCTGAAGAAGACGTTTCCGGGCGAGCCCTTCCTGATCGTGCGCTATGGCGATCACCAGCCTGAGTTCGCGCCGAACATCCTCGAGCCCGGGCTCGACGAAGGCGCCATCGGCAAGAAGCTCGACGCTTACGATCCGCGCCTCTACGCGACCTATTACGCGATCGACGCCGTCAATTTCGAGCCGGTGAAGAGCGAGGCCGTGATGGACACGATCGACGGCCCGTATCTGCCGCTGGTGATCCAGGAAGCTGCCGGCATCCCGCTCGACCCGTCCTTCGCGGAGCAGAAAGAGATCATGCTCCGCTGCAAGGGCCTGTTCTACGCCTGCAAGGACGGCGGCGAGGCGCGGCGGCTCAACCGGCTGCTGATCAATGCGGGGATGATCCGGGGGCTATAGCGCTTCTGACATCCGGCGCGGGCCTACTGCTTGCCGACCTTCCCCCACAGCCACTTCGCCACCGCATCCGGTGATGAGTTCGCATCGTTGCCCGCAGCGCGCAAATTCGCCTCGCGCATCGTGGCAATATCGATCTTCCCCAGCAGCGGCCTCACGGCCGCCTGCAATCGCTCGTCGCCGGCGCGCTTCGGTGCGAGCAGCAGGATCGCATCGTAAGGCGGGATCGCCTGCCTGGGATCGTCCAGCGTGACCAGATCGTATTTCGCGATCAGCCCGTCGCTGGTGTAGCCTGCGATGACGTCGACCTCGCCGCTGGCGACGGCGGCATACATGAAATCCGGCTGCATCTGGCGCTGCGCGCGGAATTGAAGGCCATAGGCCTTTTGCAGCGCCGCCCATTCCGGGCGCGAGAAGAATTCATAATCGCCGGCGATCGACATCGTCGATGCATGGATTGCGAGATCGGCGATGGTGCGGATATGAAGCGCGTCGGCCTGCTTTTTCGGTATCACCAGCGCATAGGCATTCTCGAAACCGAGCTCGCCGAGCAGGGTGATGTTGTCCTTGGTAAGTGCCGTCTTCAGCTCAGCCAGCAGCTCCGCGCGCGGCTTGATGTCCGTGCGGTGCAACTGGTTGGCCCAGAGCGTGCCGGAATAGTCGACATAGAGATCGATATCGCCGGCCTTGAGCGCCTCGAAGATCACGCTCGAGCCGAGGCCCGATCTCGCCGCGGCGGGGAGACCGGCCGCCTGGAGGCGATCCCGGAGCAACGCCGACAGCACATATTGTTCGGCAAAGGTCTTGGCGCCGACCACGTAGCCCGACGACGAACGCCCCATGGTCGGCACCAGCGTCGCCGCGACCAGCGCTGCGATTCCGACTACGCCGAACCCCGCGCGCAGGCGGCTGCGGTGGCGCAGGCCGCTCTCGATCAGGCCGAGCAGCTGATCGACGGCAAGCGCGAGCAGCGCGGACGCAAAGCAGCCGAACAGCACGAACACCCAATTCTGGGTCTGAAGCCCGGCAAAGATGTAATTGCCGAGGCTGGTCTGCCCGATCGGCGTCGACAGCGTCGCGGTGCCGATCACCCAGACCGCGGCGGTGCGGATGCCGGCCATCATCACCGGCAGCGCCAGCGGCAGCTCGACCATCACCAGCGACTGCCGCGCGGTCATGCCGACGCCCTCAGCGGCTTCGATCAGCGCGGGATCGATGCCGTTCAGCCCGGTGATGCCGTTACGCAGCACCGGCAGCATCGAATAGAGCGCCAGCGCCAGCATCGCCGGAAGAAAGCCGAAGGCCGAGAAGGTGACGCCGAACCATTTCAGCGTCACTGAGGCAGCGAGCAGCAGCAGCGGATAGAACAGCGCGAGCAGCGCCAGTCCCGGCACCGTCTGCACGATGCTGGCGAGCGCGAGCAGGATGGCGCGCGGCGCCGGGCGGTTGCGGGTGAGGATCGCCAGCGGCAGGCTGACAATCAGGCCGAGCGCGAGCGCGGCGAGGCTCACCCGCACATGATTGCCGAGATAGTCGGGCAAATGCGACAGCGCCTCGCCCCAGCGTGGATCGGCGAAAAAGCTCATGCCGCACCACTCTGCGGCAGCAACGTGTTCAGCCGTTCGACCTGACGCCGTGGCGTGCGCAGCAGCTCCAGCACATAGGCATCGCTGCTGTTCGACAGCTCTGCCGGCGTGCCCTGCGCCAGCAGCCTTCCGCCGCGCATCACCGCGATGCGGTCGGCGAGCAGGATCGCCTCCGTCATGTCGTGCGTGATCATCACGGTGGTCAGGCCGAGCCTGCGGTGCAGATCGCGAAAATCCTCGCCGAGCGCATCGCGGGTGAGGGGGTCGAGCGCGCCGAACGGTTCGTCCATCAGCACGATGCGAGGCCTTGCGGCGAGTGCCCTTGCCACGCCGACGCGCTGGCGCTGCCCACCGGAGAGCGCTTCGGGCAGCCGGTCGCGATGTGCGGCCCGGTCGAGCTGAACGAGCTCCAGCAGCTCGTCGACGCGCGCAGTGATGTCGGCCGCGGGCTGGCCCAGCAGCTTTGGCGTGATCCCGATATTGTCGGCAACGCTCAAATGCGGGAATAGCCCGCCGCTCTGGAAGACGTAGCCGATCCGGCGTCGCAGCGCGACGGGGTCGACGTTTTGCACGTCCTCGCCTTCGACCGTAATGGTGCCGGCGTCGGCTTCGATCAGCCGGTTGGCGAGCCGGAGCAGCGTCGTCTTGCCCGAGCCCGAGCCGCCGACGATGGCCACAAACTCGCCCTCGGCGATGTCGAGCGACACGCCGTCCACGGCCTTGAGCGGGCCAAAGCTCCTGGTGACGTGTCGATAGCCAATCATCGGCCGGGAAGGCATCGGGCGGGGTCTCACTCTTCATCTTACCCTCCCCCTCCAGGGGAGGGTAAGGGCACGACGAGGCCTATGCGTAGCACGCTTGCCCGGTTGATTGAACTTGGCCGCGCGAGAGGCTAAGGCATCGTCCGGGGTTTGGAGGAAACTACATGACAACGCCCACGGCAGTGGCGCTGGAAGATGCCAAGGTTGCGTTCCGGCTGGGGGACGGGCGGGTCTACACGGCGGTGGAGAAGGCCCATCTCGCGGTCGCGCAGGGCGAGTTCGTCGCCATCGTCGGGCCGACGGGCTGCGGAAAATCCACGCTGCTCAACGTCGCGGCCGGCCTGCTCAAGCCGGCCGCCGGCAGCGTCAGGATATTCGACCGGCCGCTTGCCGGGCTGAACCGGGACGCCGGTTACCTGTTCCAGGCCGACGCGCTGTTCCCCTGGAAGACTGCGCTGGACAATGTCGCGATCGGGCTCGAGATCAGGGGCACGCCGCGTGCCGAGGCGCTGCCGCGGGCGCAGAAATGGCTCGCCTCGGTTGGCCTCGGCGCCTTTGCCAACCGCTATCCGCACATGCTCTCCGGCGGCCAGCGCAAGCGCGTGGCGCTGGCGCAGGTGCTGATCCGCGATCCCAAAATCCTGTTGATGGACGAGCCGTTCGGGCCGCTCGATGCGCAGACGCGCCAGGTGATGGGCAATCTCCTGCTCGATCTCTGGAATGCGGATCGCAAGGCCGTGCTGTTCGTCACCCACGATCTCGAGGAGGCGATCGCGCTCGCCGACCGCGTCGTGATCATGTCGGCGGGGCCGTCCTCGCGCATCATCGGCGACTGGCGCGTGACGCTGCCGCGGCCGCGCGACATCTTCGAGGTGCGGCTGGACAAGGAGTTTCATGCGCTGCATCGCGAGATCTGGAGCGTCCTCAAGGACGAGGTGATGAAGGGCTACGCGCAATCGACCCAAGCGGCGGAGGCGGTCTGATGTCGCGCATGACGCTGCTTGCGCTGCAAGTGCTGGTCGCGATCGTCTGCATCGCAATGTGGCAGTTGCTGTCGACCGTTCCGATCTTCGGCAAGATCCTGCTGCCGCCGTTCTTCTTCTCCAATCCCGGTCGATGTGTTCGAGCCAGATCGTCAAATGGTTCTGGAGCGGCGTGATCTGGAAGCATCTCTGGATCACGCTGGTGGAATCGATTCTGGCGTTCGTGATCGGATCGCTCGGCGGCGTGCTGGTCGGTTTCTGGTTCGCGCGCCAGCCGCTGGTGGCCGCGGTGTTCGACCCTTACGTGAAGATGGTCAACGCGCTGCCGCGCGTGGTGCTGGCGCCGATCTTCGCGCTGTGGCTCGGGCTCGGCATCTGGTCCAAGGTCGCGCTCGGCGTGACGCTGGTGTTCTTCATCGTGTTCTTCAACGTCTATCAGGGCGTCAAGGAAGTCAGCCGTACCGTGCTCGACAACGGCCGCATGCTCGGCATGAGCGAGCGGCAGTTGATGCGCCACGTCTATTGGCCGTCGGCGCTGTCGTGGATGTTCTCCTCGCTGCACACCTCGGTCGGCTTCGCCGTGGTCGGCGCGGTCGTCGGCGAATATCTGGGATCGGCGGCAGGCCTCGGCTATCTGATCCAGCAGGCCGAAGGCGTGTTCGACGTCGCCGGCGTGTTCGCCGGGATGTTCGTGCTGTCGGCCTTCGTTATCCTGATCGACTTTGGGGTTACGCTGGTCGAGCGGCAGGCTGCTGGTCTGGCGGCCGACCGTGGACGGGCGCGGCTGAACCCGCTACGTCTGCCTGCCTGCTGACATTTGTGCTGACTGACATTTATGTGATTGACCGGCCCGGAATAGAACGCGCGCCCATACGTCATACCCCCATGCAACCACCTGCATGGGAGTTCAGGATGCACCCGTCACAGTTTCGCCGCGCCGTCGCGGCGCTCGCAAGCAGATGCCGATGGCCCAGGCCCGGCCTCGGCACGGCGATCATTCGGCGCGCGCATTCTGGTCGCATTCGCACTCCCGCCGCTCGTGTTCGCGCATGAATCCCATCCGGCCGACCCGCCGGCTGCGCTGAGCACCGAGGAGCGTGCGTTCCTGGAAGAAAACGAAGCCGCGATGACCAAGATGATGAATGACATGGCGGCCAAGCCGACCGGCGACGTCGATCGCGACTTCGTCGCAATGATGAACCCGCATCATCAGGGCGCGATCGACATGGCGGTGATCGAATTGCGTTACGGCAAGAACGAGCAGCTGCGGCGGATCGCCCAGGAAATCATCGTCGACCAGATGCAGGAGATCGCGGCCATGAAGCTCGCGATCGGCGAGCCGGCGACCGACACCACGCCTGCGCCAACCCAGCCGCCAGTCCGTCCCAGCGGCAAGCGACCATCATCATCCGGGCATGCAGATGGATATGCCCGCCGGAATGAAGAAGTAGGAGCCACCGATGACGACGTCGCGAAGCAATATGATGAAGAGCATTTTCCTGGCGGCCACGATGCTTGCCACCGGTTCCGTCGCGTGGGCAGGGCAGGCGCCGGGCGCGCTGTCTGCTCCCGATATTCCGATCAGCCATCACGACCGCGTCTACGCGGCGGAGCAGTTCTCGAATACGGTTTCGGTCACCGATCCCGTCGACAACAAGCTGCTCGGCGTGATCCGGCTGGGCGACCCGCAGCCCGGCAATTTCAGCCCGCTCTACAAGGGCCAGGTGCTCGTGCACGGCATGGGTTTCTCGCCCGATCACACGACGCTCGCCGTGGTCTCGATCGGCTCGAATTCGGTGACGTTCATCGACACCGCGACCAACGCGGTCAAGCACGTGACCTATGTCGGGCGGTCGCCGCACGAGGCGTTCTTCACGCCTGACGGCAAGGAGGTCTGGGTCACCGTCCGCGGCGAGAACTACATCTCCGTGCATCGATGCGAAGAGCTTTGAGGAGAAGACCCGCATCACGACCCCGAACGGGCCGGGCATGCAGATTTTCTCACCCGACGGCAAGTACGGCTACATCTGCTCGTCGTTCAATCCCGAGACCGACGTCGTCGCGGTGGCCGAGCACAAGATCATCGCCACGGTGAAGCAGGAGAGCCCGTTCTGCCCGAACATCGCGGCGACGCCGGATGGAAACCAGGTCTGGTTCACGCTGAAGGACGTCGGCCGGACCCAGGTGTTCAACGCCAGGCCGCCGTTCAACCCGATCAAGACCATCGACACCGGTCCGATCACCAATCACGTCAATTTCGCGCACACCGCCAAGGGCACGTTCGCCTACGTCACCATCGGCGGCCTGAACGAGGTAAAGGTGTTCCGCACCGACGATTTCTCGCAAGTCGCGACGATCCCGGTCGGCAATCTGCCGCACGGCGTCTGGCCGTCCGGCGACGGCACGCGCGTCTATGTCGGGCTGGAGAACGCCGACGCGCTCGCGGCGATCGATACCGCGACCAATAGCGTGGTCGGCGAACATTCCGATCGGTCAGGCGCCACAGGCGATCGCCTATGTTCCAGATGCCGCGCCCAACCCGGATGACCGCCAGAACTTGCAGGCGCTCGGCGTTGCCGGTCAGGTCGCTCATCTCGACGCTCGCGTCGAAGGACGGTGCTAAGGATGGCAAGGCGCCGACCAGCGTGTCGCTGTTCGACCAGGGCCTGATCCAGGTCTTGCAGGCCTCCGTGACGGGACTTCAGCCCAAGCAGAAATATGTGCTTGCGCTGGCGGAGCATGGCGATGGCAGTGGTCCGTTGCAGCCGCTGGCGGCGTTCATGACCAATCCGGCCGGATCTGCCATCGTCAACGCGGTCGGGCCGATCCGGCAGATCGTCGACCAGTCTGCGGCGGCTGCAAAGCGATATCTGGTGATTGCGTCCGGCGACGCGGCCATGCCCGGTGAGGCCGTCCAGATCGAGGCGCAATGACGTCCAGCCCGAACGGCAACGGAGAGCAGGCGGAGCGCCTCATGAAGGACATGCTGGTTCAGGTCGAGCCACTGATCCCCGCGCTCCGCCGCTATGCGCGCGCGCTCATGCGCGATCGCGCGGCGGCCGACGATCTGGTCCAGGATTGCCTGGAGCGCGCCGTCAGCCGCTGGCATCAGCGGCGCGACGGCAGCGTGCGTGCCTGGCTGTTCACCATCCTCCACAATCTGGCGGTCACGCAATTCCGCCAGGCCAAAGCGCGGGGCAGGCATATGCCGATCGACGATGCAGGCGAGCGGGAGCTCGTCAGCGCGGCAGCGCAGGAGCACAGGCTGATCTATCAGGACGTCCTGAAAAAGCTTGCGAGACTGCCGGAAGAGCAGCGAGCCGTGTTGTTGCTGGTTGCGGTCGAGGATCTTTCCTATGCGGATGCTGCGGAGGTGCTCGAGCGTCCCGGTCGGCACTGTGATGTCGCGCCTGTCGCGCGCGCGGGACAGATTACAGCAGGAGATGGACGGCGTTGCGCCAGGGAACGTCGTGGCATTGCGGAGCGTGAAATGAGCCAGCGGCCGATCACCGAGGATGATCTCCACGCCTATGTGGATCAGGCGCTCGAGCCTGAGCGTCGCGCGGAGGTCGCATGTTATCTGGACGATCATCCGGATGTCGCCAGTCGCGTCGCTGCCTTCGCCACCCAGCGCGAGCAGCTGCGCGGCGCGCTTGTGTCAATCGCCGACGAGCCGTTGCCGGTCGAGCTGAATCTGTCGCACATCATCGAGAGCCGGAAGCGACGTCCTCTGCGGGCGTGGGGTGCGATCGCGGCGCTGCTGCTTCTCGGCATCGGCGGTCTCGGCGGTTGGACCATGCGTAGCCTGTTGCAAGAGGGGTCGAACGGACTGTCTGCGCTTGCACAGGAGGCCGCCTATTCCTATGGCGTCTATGCGCCCGACCGCGTACGGCCGGTCGAGATACGCGCGTCCGACAGTGCCGAGCTCACGCAATGGGTCTCCAACCGGCTGAAGCAGCCGGTCAAGGTGCCGGACCTCTCCGTGTCAGGCTATCGGCTGATGGGCGGGCGACTGGTTGCGACGTCGCATGGCCCGGCCGCGATGTTCATGTACGATGACGATCACGGCGACCGTCTCGTTATGCTGACGCGCCCGATGAGCAACCGCAATCTGGATACGCCGATGATGCCGCAGTCAACCGGCGATGTCGCGGGCTTCGTGTGGGCGGATGGTGGCATGGGTTATACGCTCGTCGGCCAGCTTCCGGGGGACACCCTCAAGCCGATCGCGAACGAGATCCGGAAGCAGGCGCGCCCGATCTAGCGCCAGAGTTCGCGAAACGGGCCCGCGCGTCGGCGCGAGCCCCGGAAGCGCGAACGTTCAGTCCAGTAGTTTGACGTCGTCCGGCGCCTGCGGCGGAGTCTTGATCGCGATCGCCTTGACCTGTCCGCTGATCGGCTTGGTGCCGCCATGCGGCGTGCCCTTGGGGATGATGACGAGGTCGCCCGGCTTCACCGTGACTTCCTTGTCGCCGAGCCAGATCGTCCCGGTCCCGTCCAGGATGTACTGGATCTCGTTGGTGTTGGGATGCATGTGCTTGGGCACATTGCCGACCTGGATCGAGATGGTGGCGCCGTCGGCGGTCATGAACGTCTTGGAGCGGTAGCCGACCTTGTTGGCGGGTCCGAGCGCATCGCCCTCCATCTCCCCGGTATGGATGATCTGCGCGGTGATGCTTTCGGCGGCAAGCGCCGGCCCAAGCAGGTAGGTCGCGCCGCATCCGGCGACAAAGGCGACGGTGATCGACAGCCCGGCAGCAAGGCAATTCATGGATGATCCTCCCGATCAGGAATTGTTGTTGTGCGCGCATGCTATTGCGCCGAAAGGCCAATGGCCAGTGCCACTTAAGCCGCGCTTCTCAAGCCAGTCCCGCTGCTCTATGGTGCCGCCAGCCGAACGGAGGAAACCAATGAAGAACACGATTGCCAGGCTCACCGGCGCGCTGCTCGCACTGACGCTCACCACCGGTCTTGCCGCAGCGCAAAGCAAGGTGACGGTCGCAATCGGCGGCGGGGCCTGCCTGTGCTACCTGCCGACAGTGCTGGCAAAGCAGCTTGGCGAGTACGAGAAGGCCGGCCTCAACGTCGAGCTGATCGACCTCAAGGGCGGCTCGGACGCGCTCAAGGCCGTGCTGGGCGGCAGTGCCGACGTGGTTTCGGGCTATTTCGACCATTGCGTCAACCTTGCCGCCAAGAAACAGGAGCTTCAGGCTTTCGTGGTCTATGACCGCTATCCCGGCCTCGTGCTGGTGGTCGCACCCTCACACACGGGGGACATCACGTCGGTCAAGGATCTCGCCGGCAAGAAGGTCGGCGTCAGCGCGCCCGGCTCCTCCACCGACTTTTTCCTCAAATATATGCTCAAGAAGAACGGGCTCGACCCGGCCGGCACCGCCGTGATCGGCGTCGGCCTCGGCGCCACCGCCGTCGCCGCGATGGAGCAGGGGCAGATCGACGCCGCGGTGATGCTCGATCCCTCCGTCACCGTGCTCCAGGGCAGCCACAAGGATCTGCGTATCCTCAGCGACACCCGTACGCAAAAGGACACGCTCGAGACCTTCGGCGGCGAATATCCGGGTGGCGCGCTGTACTCGACCGTGGCCTGGATCAATGGACACGAGAAGGAGACGCAGGCGCTGACCAACGCAATGCTGGCCACGATCGCCTGGATCCATTCGCATTCGCCCGAAGAGATCATGGCCAAGATGCCGGACGAGATGGTCGGCAAGAACAAGGACCTTTATCTCGCCGCGCTGAAGAACACGATCCCGATGTTCTCCGAGACCGGCAAGATGGATCCGAAGGGCGCCGACGCCGTGCTGGCGGTGTTCAGCGTCGGTTCGCCGGAGGTGGCCAACGCCAAGATCGACGTCAGCAAGACCTTTACCAACAAGTACGTCGATCAGGCCAAGAAGACCACGGGGAGCGCCAAATAACTGACGCGAAGGCTTGGTAATCAGGCGTCATGACGTCACCGACCATTCATCGCGTCACGACGCTTGAACTTGCCGTGCGCCCGATCGCGTGGCCGTTCGCCGAGGAGCGGCGCGCGGAGATCGAGGCGCATTTCGCCGAGCAGCAGCGCGTGCGGCCGAAAATCTGGAACGGCCGGGTCCTGCTCGGGCGCGACGCCGTCTTCACCGACGGTCATCTTGCGTCGACTTATTTCGAGACGGATTTCGCCAGCTTCCTGGCCTGGCGTGACTGGGGTTTTCCCGATCCGGCCGTGTTCAACGGGTTCGGCATGGGAGCGCTGCGCACCTCCGATGGCGCGTTCGTGATGGGTGAGATGGCCCATCACACAGCCAATGCGGGACGCGTCTATTTCGCGTCGGGTACGCCCGATCTCGACGACGTCAGGGACGGCACGCTCGACATTCCCGGCAGCGTCGTCCGCGAACTCGTGGAGGAGACCGGCCTGTCGCCTGCCGATTATTCCGCGGAGGCGGACTGGCACTGTGTCGTCACCGGCAGCGCACTTGCAATGATACGGATCCTCAACCTGGATATGCCAGGTGAGGCTGCTCGCGCGCGGATTGAAGCCAATCTGGCTCGCCAGGACGAGCCGGAGCTCTCGGCCATCCATCTCGTGCGCGGAATGGATGATCTCATGCCGGCCATGCCGCGATTTGTCACGGCGTTCATCGCGCAGCAGTTTGCCTCGCGCTGATGCGCGAGGCTTGACATCGCGCGGCCGAGCCCATGTGATGGGCGAAAAAGCAAAAACAAAAAATTGCAATGCACAATCGTCCAGGGAGGTTTAGATGCGCCTGCGCAAGGCTGCCCGCTTGGTACGTGGGCTGTTGATCGCGATTGCGGCGATGCATTCGATCGCTCGGGTGCCGTGTAGGTTCACCCCGTCGTCCGAAGGTGCCAGCTAGCGGAGCGGGGCGGTGCTGGAGGTCAGCGGGCTCGTGAAGCGGTTCGGCGGATTCACCGCCGTCAACAACGTGTCGTTCAAAGTCGAGCAGGGCGAGATCCTCGGCCTGATCGGCCCCAACGGCTCGGGCAAGAGCACGATCTTCAACATGCTCTCGGGCACGCTGGCACCGAGCGCCGGGTCGATCCTGTTCGATGGTTCCGAGATCGCGGGCCTCGCGCCGCATCGGATCATCAACCGTGGCATCGGCCGCACCTTCCAGATCCCGCGGCCGTTCCGCCGCCTGACCATTTTCGAGAACGTGGCGCTCGCCGGCTTCTACGGCCAGGGTCGCCGTAGCCGCGTCAAAGCCGAGGAGGCGGCCGAGCGCTCGCTCGCGATGGTGGGCTTGCCCACCGATCGCCACGCCAGTGTCGACGGTCTGGGCGCGGCCGGGTTGAAGAAACTCGAGCTTGCGAAAGCGCTCGCGACCGCGCCAAAACTGCTGCTCGCTGATGAGAGCCTCGGCGGTCTCGACGAGGCCGAGATGGGCCAGGCGGCCGACATGCTGCGCAACATCCGCGACGAACTCGGCATCACCATCATCTGGGTCGAGCACATCATGGGTGTGCTGATGCGCGTGGTCGACCGCGTCATGGTGCTCGATCACGGCGAAAAAATCTCGGAAGGCTTGCCAAGCGCGGTCGCCGGCGATCCGCGCGTCATCGAGGTCTATCTCGGCACCGATGCCGAGACCACGCAGGCCGCGGCCGCCGCAGCGCGTCGCCGCGCCGGAGGTTAGCGATGCTGGAACTGCGGTCCGTCGGCGCCGGCTACGGCACGTTCCAGGCGCTGTTCGACGTCAATCTCGACGTGCGAGCGGGCGAGGCGGTCGGCGTCATCGGCCCGAACGGCGCCGGCAAGACGACGCTGATGCGCGTCATCTCGGGCCTGATCCGCCCCTCGCGCGGCTCGATCACGATGGAGGGCGTCGATGTCGTGGCCACGCCGGCGCACAGGATCGTAAGTCTCGGCATCGCGCATGTGCCGGAGAACCGGCGGCTGTTTCCGCAACTCTCGGTCGACGACAATCTGAAGATGGGCGCCTTCATGAGGGAGGCGCGCTCCCACTATGCCGAGCGGCTGGAGGTCGTGTTCGACCTGTTTCCGCGTCTGAAGGAGCGCCGCCACCAGATGGCCGGCACCATGTCCGGCGGCGAGCAGCAGATGTGCGCGATCGGCCGCGCGCTGATGTCCAATCCAAAGCTTCTGCTGCTCGACGAGCCGTCCGCGGGGCTTGCACCGGTCGTGGTGCAGCAGGTGTTCGAACTGGTGAAGCGGATCCGCGCGCGCGGGCTGACGGTGCTGATCGTCGAGCAGAACGTGCAGCAGGTGCTGCGGGTGGTCGACCGCGCCTATTTGATCGAGGCCGGCACGATCCGCTCCTCAGGCACCTCGGCCGAGATGCTGGCGAGCGACACGGTCAAGGAAGCGTATCTCGGAGTGTGAGGGGCATATGCAGGCATTCCTGGACATTTTCGACATCTATCTGCTGGAGGCCGTCATCAACGGCATCCTGCTCGGCGGTGTGCTGGCGCTGCTTGCGCTCGGGCTCAATCTGATCTTTGGCGTCATCGACGTCACCTGGATCTGCTACGCCGAGCTCGTGATGATCGGCATGTACGCCATGTATTTCCTGGTGCAGTATTACGGGATCAGCTATTTCATCGCCGCGCCGCTCACGATCCTGCTTGTTGCGATCCTCGGCGCTCTTCTGCACTACCTCGTGATCGCGCCGCTGTTGACCGCGCCGCCGATCAACCAGCTGCTTGCAACCGGCGGCGTGCTGTTCGTGCTCCAGAGCTTTGCCACCGTTGCCTTCGGCATCGACTTCCGCAATCTCGGCATCCGCCTGCCGGTGCTCGCTTTCGGCGACATGAATTTCAGCTACGCGCGTCTGCTCTCGTTCCTGGCCGCGCTGGTCGGCATGGTCGCAGTCTATCTGTTCATGACCCGCACCTTCACCGGCACCGCAATCCGCGCCATTTCGCAGGACCGCCAGATCATGGCGCTGATGGGCGTCGACACCAGACGCATCTATCTCATCACGTCCGCGATCGGCGGTGGGCTGGCCGGGCTCGCCGCCTGCCTGCTGGTGCTGCAATACGACGTGCACCCCTTCGTCGGCCTTTCGTTCGGGCCGATCACCTTCCTGATCTGCGTGCTCGGAGGCTTGGGCAATTTCATCGGCGGCTTCATCGCCGCCTTCGTGTTCGCCGAGATCATCTCGCTCGGTGGCCTGTTCTCCGATCTTGAATGGGGCTACGTGCTCGCCTTCGCCTTCTTCATCGTCATGATGTTCATCCGGCCTGCCGGCCTGCTCGCGAGGCGCCGATGATGGGGCAGGGGCGGCTTGCGGCGTGGGCGGTGGGACTGGCGGCGCTGGTCGCGCTGCCTTTCGTCTATCGCGATCCCTATCACCTGCATATTCTGGTGCTGATCCTGATCTGGTCGTTCGCCTATACGTCGTGGTCGATGATGGGGCGGTTCGGCCTGGTCTCGCTCGGGCACGGCGGCTTCATGGGGATCGGCGCCTATGTCACTGCGCTGTTGTGGAACCATCTGGGCCTGTCGCCATGGATCGGCATTCCCGTCGGCATGGTCGCGGCCGGCGCGCTGGCGCTGATCGTCGGCTATCCCTGCTTTCGCTTTCGCATCACCGGACACTATTTCGTCCTGGTGACCCTGGCGCTCTCCGGCATCGTACTCCAGGTCATCACCGCGACGCGCGACTATACCGGCGGCTCGCTCGGCTATACGCCGAACCGCGCGTCGGGCAGCAAGCTGCTGGCGCTCCAGTTCGACGACAAGACGACCTGGTACCTGATCGCGCTCGGGGTCTGGCTCGGGGGCATCGTGGTCTGGCACTGGGTCGACCGCAGCATGGCGCGCTATGCGCTGGAGGCGATCTCGGAGGACGAGGATGCCGCGGCCGCCGCCGGCGTCGATGTCACAGCTGAGAAACTCAAGATCACGCTGATCAGCGCGCTGATGACGGCGCTGGCGGGCGCGATCTACTGCCAGTACCAGATGTTCATCACGCCCGACACCGTCAGCGGCATCGCAGTGTCGCTCCAGATGGTGTTCGCCGCCATTGTCGGCGGCCTGTTCGTCTCGCTCGGGCCGACCGTCGGCGCCGTCATCACCATCCTGCTGGCGGAAACCCTGCGCATCGGCTTCGGCACCAGGGCAGTCGGCTGGGACAACCTCGTCTACGGCGTGCTGCTCGTGCTTTTCATCATATTCCTTCCCAAGGGTATCCTTGGTAGCGTGCTCGACCGATTGAAGCCGCAACGCAAGGTGCCCCGCGCTCATGAGCAAGAAGCCGTCCGAATCGCTCGCCCAGGAACTTGACCGCTACATCACGCCGTTCCGCTATGACGGGTCCGGCAAGTTTCACCTCAAGGCGCACAAGACCGACGAGAAGGGCGATCTCGACAAGGAGAAGGCGCAGGACATTCTCGACGCCAACAAGAAGCGTCTCGTCGAATTCCAGGAAAAGCTCTACGCCCAGGATCGCTGGTCGATCCTGATCGTGTTCCAGGCCATGGATGCCGCCGGCAAGGATTCCGCGATCAAGGCGATCTTCGAGGGCATCAATCCGCAGGGCTGCGAGGTCCATGCCTTCAAGGCGCCGAGCAACGAGGAGCTCGACCACGATTTCCTCTGGCGTCACGCGATTGCGCTGCCGGAGCGCGGCCATATCGGCATCTTCAACCGCTCCCATTACGAGGAATGCCTGGTGACGCGCGTGCATCCGGAGATCCTTGCGAAAGAGAAGCTTCCGCAAAAGCTCGTGACGAAAAATATCTGGAAGGAGCGGTTCGAGGACATCTCCGCCTTCGAGCGCTATCTCTGCCGCAACGGCACGTTGGTGCTGAAATTCTTCCTCAATCTCTCCAAGGAAGAGCAGCGCGGGCGCTTCCTCGACCGGTTGGAAGATCCGGCCAAGCAGTGGAAATTCTCGATGGACGACATCAAAGAGCGCGCATTGTGGCCGCGCTACCAGGCGGTCTACCAGGACATCGTCCGCCACACCGCCACATCCCATGCGCCCTGGTATGTCGTACCCGCCGACCACAAATGGTTCGCACGCGTCGTGATCGGCTCGGTGATCGTCGCGGCGCTCGAAAAGCTGGACTTGCGGTTTCCCCGTGCCGACAAGGCCTCGGTGGCGGAGTTCGAGAACGTGCGCAAGGCGCTGGAGCGGGAAGGGAAAGGGAAGCGGTAAGCCAGCTTCGCCTCTCCCCGCAAGAACGGGGAGAGGGAGAAGTGCTCCTCAGTATCCGCGGCCCCACCAGTAGCAGAAGCGCTCGACATTGGCGGGAAGGCTCGCCTCGTAATTCGCCCACTTCTCGTATTTCGGCAGCTTCACTTCCTTCATCGCGGTGTCGAAGCATTTGCCGCCATCGGCCGCCTTCTTCACCTCGGCGGACAGATCCTCCATGTAGGCGATGTCGTCCTCGACATCCTTCTTGGTGCCGAGCCGTCCGCCGGCATAGGGATGGCCCGGGATCATCCGCTCCCAGTCGAGCGAATCGAGCTTTTTCAGCGAGGCGATATATTCCAGCGGCGAGGCGTTGTCGGGGATGTTGCGAAACTGGACCAACTCGATCGGCGCGAAGTCCACCACAAAGACGAGCTTCTCCTTCGGCAACCGCATTACGAGCGAATTGTCGGAATGGTTGCGGCCGACATAGTCGAGCTCCAGCGTGGTGCCGCCGAGCGTGATCGTCTTCTTGTCGTCGACCACCTGGTCCGGCATCACGAGGTCGGCCAGCAACGCGTTCTGTTTCTTCAGTTCGAGCAAGCGCTCCTTGGTCCGCCGGTGCGCGATGAAGGTGGCGCCGAGATCCTTGAAAGGCTGGCCGCCGGCGATGTGATCGTAATGGTGGTGGCTGTAGATGACGTATTTGATCGGCTTGTCGGTGACGGCCTTGATCGCGTCGATATAGGGCTTGGCGGGACGCTGGTAGGAGATCGGATCGGTCGCGATCACGCCCTGCGGCGTCACCACGAACATCGACTGATGGCCGCCATAGCGGAAGATGTAGACGTTGTCGGTGCCGTCGACCTTCCTGGTCGAGGTCTGCGGCGGGGTCTGTGCGAACGCAGATCCGGTCACGAGGGCCGCGAGGACGACGATGCAAAATGATGCTTTCATATCGGGCTTTCTGGAAAGGGATGGGGCTGCGGAGGCAGATGTGCTCCCTGACACAAACGCTGCCGAGAGGGATTTATTCCGCGTCCGATGTGGCAGTCTGTCCCGGAACCGGCCCGCAAATGTGATCCTCAGATCATTGATCCCGCTTGACAGTTTTATGTCACGGGAGGACCATCCAGCTGGTCGCGAATAAGCGACGCAACCATCCACCTCATGAGCAAGGGGAGGTCTATGACACCACCTCCGCAAATCCAGCCGCGTTAAATGCGATGGAGCTCGTTCGGACTATCGCATAGCGGCAGAAACCGCGAACGGCACGCCGGGTCCAGGTCTAGAGGGCTGCATCAGTGAGGCAAAGCCCCTACCTACCCGGCGCTGTGCGTTTTGCAGCAATCTTGGGCTATGCTTTCTTCTGCACGCCGAAGAGATCGCCGAGCCATTGATAATAGACCGGCTGCTTGTCGTGCAGCGTGGTGCGATCGTTGGGCGGTCGGTCGACATTGCCCCAGAGATAGAGGCTCCCGTCACCGCGAAGAACTCCTGCACGTTCTTCAGCACATAGGCGTCCGGCGGGTAAAGCTCGTTCTGCTTGGCGATGCCGTAGAAGCGCTCGAGATCCGGATTCCGCAACGCGCCCGGCAGGACGCGAAAATGATAGGCGTGGAGCAACTCGTGCAGCAGCACCGGCTTCTCCGGCGCGACGACGGCTGCATCAACCGTGACACCCGCGACCTTGGACGAGAAATGCCCGCCGCCATCGCCCTGTCCGGGCCTGACCCAGACCGGCTGGCTCTTGAAGAACGTCATGATCTCGGGCTACGCATCGCAGTCGACGACGATCTCGATCTGATGCTTCAGCGAGGCGACGACTTCCTTGAGATTCGGCTGACCCTGTGCGGCGCCGGTGTCGACGGTGATGCCGCGATAAGTGAAGGTCGTTCCGCTCTGCGCGATCGCGGATCGCGTGCCGAGCAGGGCCGCGGCTCCCGCGAACACGAGCCGGCGCCGATCGAAGTGTATCATGTGATGCCCTCGAAATCGCGGCGTTCTCTCGCGTGCTTTTGCGACATTGGCTATGGCCCGGTTCCATCATGCCTGCATTGCGGGAAATGCCAAGAGATGGTCGCCTCATCGGCAAACTTCCGACACATGATCCGGGCGAATAGCGCCCATCCGACATGACGCAGTGCTTCGCGCGGTCACGATTCCGCAGGCGCATTTCATTTATTCAAGGAATCCTCGTGTCGCATAAGCTTGCCGCCGCACTTCTCGCAGCCTTCTTCCTCGCCGTCTCGTCTCTCTCCGTCGCCGGCGCCGAGCCGGCTTCGCCGGCGAGCAGCAATGCTGCGGCGCTGTCACCCGATGAAGCCAGGCGTGCGCTGGAGACGCTCCAGGATGACCAGAAGCGCGCGCGGATGATCGACACGTTGCGCGCGATTGCCAATGCGTCGGGCCAGCAGCAGCCCGCGGCGCCGGTGTCTGAGCCGAAATCGCCGGTCCCGCTTTCGGCCGACGGCCTCGGTGCGCAGCTTCTGCTCTCGGTGTCCGAGGAGATCGGCGAGATCTCGCGCGATGTCGCCGATATGGCGCGGACGCTCACGCATTTCCCGGCGTTCTATTACTGGATCGTGCGGACCGCGAATGATCCCGACGCCTATAATCTCCTCATCGAGATCGGCTGGAAGCTCGCGCTGGTGCTCGGCTGCGCCCTCGCGGCGGAATGGGTGATCTTCCGCCTGATCCGGCGGCCGGTCGCGTTTCTCGAAGGGCGTGTGCCGCAGATCGCGCATTTTCGGGCGGAGGTGCTGCCCATTGCTGATCCGCCGTCATCGGCCGCCGACGTCACTCCTTCGCCGGAATTGCACAGGCGCCGCCACAGCCTCGCGCGTGTCTGGCAATTGTTGTTGCGGTTGCCCTTCGTGCTCGGACGGCTCGTGCTTGAACTGCTCCCGGTGTTCGTCTTTGTCGGCGTGGCGACCGCACTGCTCGGAACGGAGATCGGCGACCCCGCAACCGTCCGCCTTGTGATCCTCGCGGTCGTCAACGCCTATGCGTTCTCGCGCGGGCTCATTTGCGCCGTCCGCGCGCTGGCCGGACCGTTCGGTCTGTTTCCGGTGCGTGCCGAGACCGCGGCCTATATCGAGATCTGGGCGCGCCGCATCGTCGGCGTCGGCGTGTCAGGCATCGCCTTTGCCAATGTCGCGCTGTTGCTCGGACTGCATCGCGCCGGATACGCAGCGCTGCTGCGCATGGTGATGCTGGTCGTGCACCTCTTCATCGTCGTCATCATCTTGCAATGCCGTCGCCAGGTCGCGGATGCCATTCGGGCGCCGGCTGGCCGGCAGGGCATTGCGGACCGCCTGCGCAACCGCATCGCCGGAGGCTGGCATTATCTGGCCATCGCGCTCGATCTCGCGCTTTGGGCGGTCTGGGCGCTGAACATCCGCAACGGCTATTCGCTGCTGCTGCAATATTTCGTCGGCACCATCGTGGTCGCGCTGATCACGCGGGTCGCCATCATGGTGACGCTGAGCCTGATCGATCGCGGCTTCCGCATCAATCCGGAGATTCTCCAGCGCTTTCCGGGGCTGGAAATCCGCGCCAACCGTTATCTGCCGCTGCTGCGCAAGATCGTCTCCGGCGTGATCGCCTTCATCGGCTTCGTCGCGGTGCTCGAGGTCTGGGGCGTCGACGCCATCGTCTGGTTCTATGGCGGTCAGATCGGCAGCCGGCTGATCTCGGCCGTGGCGACGATCGGCATTGCAATATTCATTGCCGCGGCGATCTGGGAAGCCAGCAACGCGCTGCTGGATCGCCAGATCAACACGCTATCGCGTGAGGGACACTACGCCCGCGCTGCGCGGCTGCGCACCTTCCAGCCGATGTTACGGACAGCGCTGCTGTGCGTGATCTCGACCGTCGTCGGTCTCACGGCGCTGAGCGAGATCGGCGTCAATGTCGCGCCGCTGCTGGCGGGTGCCGGCATCGTCGGCATCGCCATCGGCTTCGGCTCGCAGAAGCTGGTGCAGGATCTCATCACCGGCCTGTTCCTGCTGCTGGAGAACACGGTCCAGGTCGGCGACACCGTCAGCGTGTCGGGGCTATCCGGCGTGGTCGAGAACGTCTCGATCCGCACCATTCGGCTCCGTGCCGGCGACGGCGCCGTGCATATCGTGCCGTTCAGCGCGGTGACGACCATCACCAATGCCAGCCGCGGCGCTGGCAATGCCTCCGTTAGCGTCAATGTGGCCTACAAGGAAGACACCGACCGCGCCGGCCACATCCTCAAGGATATCGTCGACGAGATGCGCCGCGAGACGGAATTCCGCGCGTTGATCCGCGGCGATCTCGAGCTCTGGGGCATCGACAAGGTCGATGGCGCCATGGTGTCGATCGTCGGCCAGATCCGCTGCACCGAGGCGGGCCGCTGGCCGGTCCAGCGCGAATTCAACCGTCGCATGAAGCAGCGCTTCCAGCAGAGCGGCATCGAAATCGCGTCCGCCACCCAGACCATCCTGATGCAGATCGCGCCGCCGGCCGATAGCCCGGTGAACCTCACGCCGCGGCGGGCGACTGGATAGCCGCTCGGCGAAGAATCCGGCTTGCCTCCGGTGCCCCGGCAGCGTTCACTTCGGCTCCAGTCCGCTGATGACATGCGGGCGACAAGAAGCTTTGGGAGAAGGTGATGCGGGGGCTGTGGGCCGGATTGTGTGGTCATGTATTCGTCATTTGTGCGTTGATCGGATGCTGGGTGTGGAGCGCACCCGGTCACGCTCAGACGTTCCCCTCCCGTCCCATCACCCTGGTGGTCCCGTTCGCGGCGGGCGGGCCAACGGATACGCTGGCGCGGATCCTGTCCGAACGGATCGCGGCTGAGTTGCATGCGACGATCGTGGTCGAGAACGTCGCAGGTGCCTCCGGCAGCATCGCCGGTGCTCGCGTCGCGCGGGCGGCCGCGGACGGCACGACCATCACGATCGGCCATTGGGGCACGCATGTGCTCAACGGCGCCATCTTCAAGCTTCCCTACAACGTGATCGCCGATTTCGAGCCGGTTGCTTTGGTTGCGATGGGGACGCAGCTGATCGTCGGCCGGAAATCGCTCGAGGCCAACAATCTGACAGAGCTGATCACGTGGCTGAAGGCCAATCCCGGCAAGGCGACTGCGGGGACCGCCGGGGCCGGCACCGGCGCGCATGTCGCCGGCGTCTTCTTCAAGGAGAAGACCGGCACCGACTTCCAGTTCGTGCCCTATCGCGGCGCGGGACCTGCGATGATCGATCTCGTCGCGGGACAGATCGACATCATGTTCGACCAGGCCACGAACTCGCTGCCGCAATACAGGAGCGGCGCGATCAAGGCGTTCGCGGTGACGTCGCCGACGCGGCTCGCCTCCGCGCCTGATATCCCGACCGTCGACGAGGCGGGCCTGCCTGGCCTCTACATCTCCTACTGGCACGGCATCTGGGCACCGCAGAACACGCCGAAAGAGATCGTCACGAAGCTCAATGCCGCCATTGTCGCGGCGCTTGCCGATCCGTCCGTCAAGCAGCGCTTTGCCGAACTGGGCCAGGAGATTCCGCTGGTCGACCAGCAATCGCCTGCCGCGCTCGGCGCCTTCCAGAAGGCTGAGACCGAGAAATGGTGGCCGGTCGTGAAGGCCGCGGATATCAGGCCGGAATAGCGTCGCGGCGTTAACTTTTGGGTCGTGCGCAACCGCCGATCAGCACGAAAATCTCGCTGCGGTGCGAGATCACAATCGATGCGCGCGTCGCTCAGTCCTTGATCTCAGGTGAGCGCTGGCCGACAATGGTTGCCCTTCAATAAGAAACTCCCTGGGGGAATTCGTGAATAGACCTGCTCGGGTCAACACCCATTCGACATCATCCGATTCCGCGCACGGCATGACACTGCTGCGCGATCCCCTGCTCAACAAGGGCACCGCCTTCACGGAAGCGGAGCGCGCTGCGCTCGGTCTGCGCGGCCTGCTGCCGCCTTGCGTGCTGACGATGGAGACACAGGCCGAGCGCGTGCTGATAAATCTGCGCACGCTGCCGACCGATCTCGAAAAATACGTCGCGCTGAACGCGCTGCATGACCGCAACGAGGCGCTGTTCTTCCGTGTCGTCGTCGACAATATCGACGAGATCCAGCCGATCATCTACACGCCGACGGTCGGGCTCGCCTGCCAGAAGTACGGCCTGATCTTCCAGCGGCCGCGCGGCATGTTCATCTCCTCACGCGATCGCGGCCAGATCGGCGAGATCCTGAAGAACTGGCCTTATCCGGCAAAACTCATCGTGGTGACCGACGGCGAGCGCATCCTTGGGCTCGGCGATCTCGGCGCCAACGGCATGGGCATTCCGGTCGGCAAGCTCTCGCTCTATTCAGCTTGCGCCGGCGTGCATCCCGAGCAATGCCTGCCGATCGTGCTCGACGTCGGCACCAACAATGAAGAGCTGTTGAACGATCCCTATTATCTCGGCCTGCGCGAGCGACGACTTACGGGCGAGGCCTATGACAGCTTCGTCGACGAATTCATGGTCGCCGCGCGCAAGACATTTCCGGGCGTGCTGATCCAGTTCGAGGATTTCGCCAATCACTCCGCGTTCAAGCTGCTGCACAAATACCGCGACCAGGCCTGCGTCTTCAATGACGACATTCAGGGCACTGCAGCTGTGGCGCTCGCCGGCCTGTTCTCGGCGCTGCGGGTCAATGGCGGCAAGCTCAGGGATCAGCGCATACTGTTCCTGGGCGCGGGCGAGGCCGCCACCGGCATCGCCGACCTCGTGGTCTCCGCCATGATGGCGGAGGGCGCAACGGAAGCCGAAGCGCTCCGGCGTAACTGGCTGGTGGATTCCCGCGGCCTCGTCGTCAGCGGCCGTTCCGGCCTCTCTGGCCACAAGCTTCGCTACGCCCATACTGACCATGCGCCGATCGCCGACTTCCTCACCGCGATCAAGACGCTGAAGCCGACGGCCATCATCGGCGTCGCCGCGGTCGGCGGCGCTTTCACGCCCGACGTGCTCAAGGTGATGGCGGAGCTCAACGCGCAACCGATCGTGTTCGCGCTGTCCAACCCGACCTCGAAGGCCGAATGCTCGGCGGAGGATGCCTATCGTTACACCGGGGGCCGTGCACTGTTCGCCTGCGGCAGTCCCTATGATCCGGTCAAGCTCAACGGCCGTACCTTCGTGCCGCGCCAGGGCAACAACTCCTACATCTTCCCCGGCGTCGGCCTCGGCGTCATCGCCAGCCGCTCGCGGCTCGTGACCGACGAGATGTTCATGGCGGCGGCTCATACGCTTGCCGATTGCGTTGGCAAGGAGGACCTGGATCAGGGCAGCCTGTATCCGGCGCTCCCCCGCATCCGCGAGGTCTCGGTCCGCATCGCCGCCGCCGTTGCCGACGTCGCCTTCCAGCGCGGGCTGACGGACGGACCCGCGCCCAACGACGTGAAGGGCCTGGTCCAGTCGCAGATGTACGAGCCGAAATACTGACGCCACGCGGCGGGCTCGGCATAACTCCACCGAGCCCGACTCGTGACGATTGCAATCAGCGCTTCTTGCGAGGTGCCTTCTTCTTTGGTGCGTGGCGTTGCGCGAGGAAGCTCGGCGAGAACATCCGGTCGAGCGACAGGCCTGCCCAGATCGGGTCGTGCTGATAACTGTCGTCGAGGCCGTCATTCAGGAGCCGGGTCGCCTGGTCGTACAAGGACGGATTTGCCAGCACCGCCATGGTGGCGCCAGCGAGCAATTGGGCGTCGTCGCCGGCTCCGACGATCAACTTATTGCCGGCAATCCGGGTCGAGACGTTGGCTGCCGTCGTTTCGTCGGTGTCGTCCCAGGTCTCGATGTCCTGGATGCTCTTGCCGCCGAGCGCATTGAGTTTTGCCGTGGCAATGAAAGCGCCGACCTGTCTTGCGGCAGCCTGTGCCTGCTGCAGGGAAATCTGCGTGTCGACCATGCGCCAATCGGTATGGCTGACCTCGACAAGCCCCTCCAACTGAATCGAATTGCCGCCGTTTGCCGCGAGTTGCGCCACGGCCTCAACGGCACCGATGTAGGCTTGACGTTTGGCCGGTGACAATTGTGGCAGGCTTTCGATCACGCCGATTGCCAGATGTAGCCGCAGGATATCGGTCGGATGTTCGTCCATCTTGTTGTCGTCGCCGGGTCCAGAGCTCATCCGCAGCGATGTCAGCGGCGGCGCCTGCTGGCCGCGATTGACGAAGACCTGATGCGTGAGCGCGGAGAAGAAGGCGCCAAGATTGAAGGGGAAGCTCGGTCCCATGTTCAGCAGGCCGTAGACATCGGCAACGGCTTCGTCGATCCAATATGACCAGATCAGCGCCGAAAGCGCATCCCCGGTCAGCGATACGCCAGGCCTGAAGCTCGGCGTCTTGAACAGCGCGCGGACGCCATTGACAAGTTCGGGGATGAGATCGGGATCGGCATGGGCGACATCGTGGCCGCACACTTCGTGAGTGAGGCTCGCCCAGATGATCGGATCCAGCCGGTAGGATCCCGGCAGGCTGACGACCGATACGGGTGTGCCCAAGAGCCGCTGCATCGTTTCGGATGTGATGGTGTAGGGCCCCTGATCGCCGTTCGATTGGAAGAATGCGAGCGGGGGGACGTCGGTGACGGTAGGCACGTTCGCGCTCATGCGCTTTTTCGCACTGAGGAATGAGCGATACAGATTCGATACGACCGCAAGGAAGCGCCTCAGCTCGGGGCCGACGTCGAGCGTGGTCGCTCCCTTGGCGTGTTGGTAGATTGGTGCGCAATAGGGCTCGAGTTGGCCGATTGCCGCCTGGGCCGGCGCAGTCCTCAGTTGGATGAGGAGCGATGGAAGGGTCTGGCTCAACGGGGTTGCGTAGTTCTGGCGGTAGGTCTGAGGAACGAAGGCCGCGCCGTCACTGATCAACGGTGCAAGCTTCGCCGGAGTCTTTGCCTTGGGAAGCAGTCGCTTGTCGGTCGCGAAGAAGTCGATCTGGGTGAGGCGCTGGCAAAAATTCGCATAGAATTGCGTTGTAACCGCCATGGCAGTCTCCTCAATATGATTTTTGGATTTCGAAAAGGGACGGGGATCTTCAAAAAATAGACGGCAAGCTTCAAAATATTGATGCTCTATGTAGTTGATATTTGTATCCTGCGCAATCAAAAGGCGTGCTCATGGTCGGGCTGGGTCGGCGCGGCGCTCTCTGTTCAGCTCGAATCGCCGTTGTCTGCCGTTGCCTTATGTGCGACGGTCTGTAGCGTTACTTGAATCTCAAGCTGTTAGGTAAGCCACATGGACGATCGTTTGCCCGACCTGGGCGACCTCGAGCACGAGGTCATGCAATTGGTATGGGCCCACGGTCCTGTGACGGCCGAAATCGTGCGCGAGCGGCTGTCGCGGCGTCTGAAGGAATCCACGGTGCGTACGGTGCTGCGCCGGCTGGAAGAAAAGGGCTATGCTCGCCACACCGTGGACGGACGCACCTACGTCTACCACGCCGCCGAAGAACGCGCCCGGGTTGCGGCCAAGGCGGTGCAGCGCATCGTCGACTGGTTCTGCAACGGCTCGATGGAGGAGGTCCTCGTCGGGATGGTGGACAATGCGATGCTCGACCAGCAGCAATTGCGCGCGCTGGCCGACCAGGTGGCGAAGGCGAAGAAGGCGAGGGGAGTGAAGAGAGAATGATCGCAGCTCTGGCTGAGGCGGCGCTGCGCTCCTTCGCGCTGGGAGGCGTCGTCTGGTTCGGTCTCAACCTGTTTCGCGTGCGCAATCCGCACGTCCATATGACGGCGTGGGTCGTCGTGCTGCTGGCGTCGCTGGCGATGCCGTTCGTGATGCATTGGCCGACGCTCACCATCGACCGGCTGCCCTTGTCCGTGCCGGTGCCGGAGGAGGCGTGGCCCGCCGACCTCTCGATGCTGGAGCCACCGCGGCCGTCCCTGCCGATCGCGCCCGGTGCAGCCATCGCGGCGACGGTGAAGAGCGGCGTCTCGATCGACTGGTGGATGGTCGCCACCACCATTTATGCCGGCGTCGCCGGCCTGTTACTGCTGCGGCTGGCCATCGGCCTCTGCCTGACCTGGCGTCTGGCGCGCGCGGCGAAGCCAGTGAAGAGCCCGCAGATGATCGATGCCGATTTGCGCGTCAGCCGCGATGTCGGCGGTCCCGTCACTTTCGGCTCGACTATTCTGGTGCCGCCGCAGTTTATCGGTTGGGACGCGAAGAAGCGCCTTGCGGTGCTTGCGCATGAGGGCGCGCATGTCGCCAATCGCGATTTCTACGTCCTCTTGCTAGCCTCGCTCAACCGCGCGGTGTTCTGGTTCAGCCCGTTCTCCTGGTGGCAGCTTGCGCGTCTTGCCGAGCTCGCCGAGATCATCAGCGACGCCCAGGCGATCGAGGTGATCGACGACCGGCTGTCCTATGCCGAAATCCTGCTCGACGTCGCGGCCTCCGTGAAGCCGCGGCCGATGGAGCTTGCGATGGCGCAGGCTTCGACCGTGCGCGCGCGCGTCGAACGCATCATCGCGGCTGCCGCCATGCCCGTGGCGGTCGGCTGGCGCAAGCGGTTGTGGATCGCGGCCGCGATCGCGCCGGTCGTGATCGTGTCGGCCGGCATGATCGCCTATCGCACGCCGGACCCCGTGCCCGCCGCCGCAGATCTCGGCGAGGTGCCGGCCCAGCATTACCGTCCATTCGTCAATTTCTACGCCATGGGCCCCGCCTCGGTGTTCGCCATCTTCCGCGAGGGCGACGAGCTCTACGGTCAGCTCACCGGGCAGCGCAGGCTGCGCCTGACGATTGGCAGTGACGGTACCGCCTCCTACGTCGCCTCGTTCGGCGAGATCACGTTCCCGCTCGATGCGGAGCGTCGATCCTCCGAGCTGATGCTGCACATGAATGGCCGCGACGCGCGCGCAGTTCGCGTCGCCGAGATGCCGACGTCGGCCGGCGACCCCGCGTCGCTCGATCAGTATGTCGGATGGTATCGGACCGCGCCGAACCGCGTGCTCACCGTGCGGCGCGACGGCGATCGGCTTCAGGTGCAGGAAACCGTGCAGGGCCGGGCCGCGCTCCTCGCCGAAGGTACCGACGTCTTCTCTATCCATGGCGACAATCTCCTGATCT
This sequence comes from uncultured Alphaproteobacteria bacterium, assembly GCA_963819355.1. GTDB lineage: Bacteria > Pseudomonadota > Alphaproteobacteria > Rhizobiales > Xanthobacteraceae > Bradyrhizobium. Next base: position 567,810 of record CAWFVZ010000013.1, read on the forward strand.
TCCTGCGCGACGAACAGACGAGAGTCTCGCGCGTTTTGGTCCAGAACGCGGTCTTCGGTGCCCGCCTCGCGCCGCGGATCGACGCGGCGGTGGCTCAGGCGATCGAGGCGGACTTCGCGCGCCGCGTCGCAGAAGTGCCGGATCGCTTCAGGGAGCAGGTCCCGGTCGACGGCGGCAAGGAGGCGATCCTGCGCGGGATCGAGGATCTGCGCCACGGCACGCCGAATTATGATCGCATGAGCGCGCCGCTCGCGGCCAAGGTCCACCGCCAAGTGGATGAATTGCATGCGACGTTCGTGGCGCTCGGCGCGGTGGAGTTGATCTTCTTCCGCGGTGTCGGCCCCGGCGGCTACGACATCTATGGTGCAAAGTTCGAGAACGGCTCGGCGGAATTCCGCTTGCTGCTCGAGCCCGACGGCAAGGCCGGCGACGTGATCTTCCGGCCCGACGGCAATGACGAGCTCGGCGGCATCGTCTCCTGTTCGGAGGAGGCGAGCGTGCGCGGTCGTGCCGGCACTTCGCCGATCAGGATCATGGTCTATAACGAGCTCGGCGACGACATCCAGGTCTTCAATCTCGACGCCGAGGGCAAGCGCAGGATGCAGAACGTCGTCAGGCCCAACGTGTCCTGGGCCTCGCTGACCACCGTGAACAATCCCTGGGTGATTGCCGACAAGTCCGGGCGGTGCATGGAGATCCTGGTGCCGGGCCGGCAGACGCGCTTCCACAACGTCGAGACCTCGAATCTCGCCGCGCGGCCGGGGCGCGCGGCGCGCCGGGCCGTTCCGATCGCCAATGGCGAGGAGATGCTGCGCCGCTACATCGAGAGCGTCGGCAAGGGAGAGCCCGACTACGAGCACATGACCTCGGAAGTGGCCGACATCACGCGTCGGCAGCTTCCGTTCGATCAGGCAATCCTGGCGCGGCTCGGTGCGTTGCGTGCGGTCTCGTTCCGCGGCGTTACCGCGCTCGACAGCGACATCTATGTCGCCCAGTTCGCCAACGGCTCGGCGGAATGGCGCATCGGCGTCAGGAACGGAACGATCACCAAGATCGCGCTTGGGCCGAATTTCTAGATGCGCGTTCGCTTGCCGTGACAGTGCGGCGATGCCGCCAATCCCGGCTTGCGCCGGCCCGTCTCAAATGTTACGATATGTAACACTATGCTTCGTAACCTGAAGCGTCGAGAGCGGCGGGGGGCTCGGAGAATTCGGCGGCCCTCGCAACCGGAGCGGGTTCATGATGTGCACGCTGACGCAACGGGAGCTCGACTTTCTCGCCAGCCTGAAAACCGGCTGGCGGCTGCTCTATCGGCGCGAGCTGATGCGGCTCGTCAAGGGTGACCCCGAGACCGGCGAGGCGCGGCCGGAGACGCGACCGATCATCTGGCGCGTCGTATCTGGCTGATTTTTCACGAGTTTGTGTCGATTTATGGCACGCAACTGTGGTGGAATTGTCACAGCGGGCGCGAAACGATGGTGGCCGCAAGGCCGCTTTTGTTCAGCCAAGGTTCTGCCCTCATTGCCCACCGAAACTCGGGGTTGTTCGGAGGGCGTATCATGTCTCGCTTTGCACGTGCCGAAAGTGCCCGGATTTCGCTGGCAACCTCGTGTCGGTTGCTGCTTGCAATCATCGGTGCCGCGTCGCTCGCCGCCTGCGCACAATCGCCGGCCGGCCGCCAGAGGGCCGATCTGGCCGCCACAAGCCGGCAGGCTGTGTTCGAGCGGCCTCACCGGGTCGCGGCCCTGCACCCGCGGCGGATCAGCCGCGTGCGTGTCCCTCACGATACCGGGGGCACAAGGCAGTCGGCCTTGCATGGCGTCGCCAGCTTCTATTCGGACACCGAGACCGCGAGCGGCGAGAAGTTCGACAAGAACGAATTGACCGCGGCCCATCCCACCCTGCCGTTCGGCACAAAGCTGCGCGTCACCGATGTCTCCTCCGGCCGCTTCGTGACCGTCAGGGTCAACGATCGCGGGCCCTATGTTCGCGGCCGCGTCGTCGACATCTCGCCGTCCGCGGCCGAGGCGCTCGGCATGGTCGACAAGGGCATCACCAATGTCCGGCTCGACGTCGTGCGATAAGGCGCGATTCATCGACACCAGGACGCCGCGCTTAACCGCCTGTTAGCTGCTCTCCCGTACCATGACTGCCCAAACAAATCGGGGCTTTTGGGGGAGACGGCGCTTGACCACGATCCAGTATCTCGAAGATCAGGCTGCGCGCGCCGAGCGACTTGCCAAACGGATCACGGATACGCTGACGATCGAAAGGCTCCTGACCTTCGCCGGCGAACGCCGCCGCGAGATCGAGGTCATCGCCGGCAGGCGCCGCCGCTAACCCCTGCAAGCGGTGGCTCTTGCAATCCATGCTCCGAACGCATTCGCCCTCGCTGCAAAGTGCGGAACTTCGTCCCGTCGCATTGTTCTGGCACCACTAGAGCATCATCCGGAAAAGTGTGAAGCGGATTTCCGGCGAGATCATGCTCAACAATAATGTAGCCACACCAAAAGCGCCGCGGAAGCGGTGCTTTTTTGTTGCCTGCATTACCTGAGTTTACCGAGCTGCGACGTCGTCAGCCATGGCTCTCGACAAAATCGCTGAGATAGTCGGGCAGCACCACGCCATCGATGTCGCAGCGAGCCCGGATTTCGCCGGCGACGTCGGTCGAGATATCCTTCATCCAATGCTCGAGCGTGTTGAACGAGATCACCCTGATCGGATCGTTGAAGCAACCGGCGACGAGTTCGCCTATCGTGGCTTCGAGGTCGCTTCGCTCGATGCGGATTTCAGTCTCTTTGTCGCGGCGATCGATCACCACGAACAAGGTCTGGTCTGCGCCATAAGGCACGGTTTGACTGGGCAAGGTTTGACGGGACAGGGCTTCAAACATCTCAGGCACTCACGCCTTGGCTTCCGATCCCCGATAACGGGAACAACCGGAAGAAGGTTCCTGATCTCGTGAGAAGCTTTGTCGTGCGGACGTCTTCAGAGATATTCCCGCAGCCTGGACAGCTCGATGACATGCTCGGACGACAGAATGTCTGTGACCAGCGGCGGCTGCGCCGCCGTGTGGATCTCATAGAGATGCCGGGTCGGCGCGGGCTTCTCCATGAAAGCCGAGATGCACTCGTCCAGCGTGCCTTCTCTCACCTGATAGGGCACGCGGTCCGGCCGGCGTTGGTTCGCAAGTGATGGCCACTTATGCAGCACGGCGAGCGCGCGGAAATCGACCTTTGAATCAACTGACGTGCCGCCCATCGTACCGCCTCACGCAAAAATAACCCCAGCACGCGACATGGCATGCCGAGGCCCACACCGATCGCTGCATCTCAATGCCACGTTCTGATAACGAGGCGGCCGGGAACTGGTTCCCGGCCGATGGCGGCCTAACTCGCGGCCGCTGCGATTTTGTGCCCCGGGCTGACATGGTCGTGGCTGGTTTCGTCGCCGCGGCTGACCTCCGGCGGAAGCCCGGCGAAGCGCCGCAAGGCCTTGGCCATCTGCACCCGGCCCTGGACCCCGGTGATCACCACGTCCACCATCGCAAAGGACGAGTGGAAATGACCGCGCGCCTTGAGCTGCTCGACCGGGACGCCTGCGGCCGTCATCGCTTCGGCATAGGCAACGCCCTCGTCGCGCAAGGGATCGAACTCGCAGGTGACCACGAAGGCCGGCGGCAGGCCCGTCACCTTGCCGCGCAGCGGCGAAACGCGCGGATCGGTGCGGTCGGCCGGCGAGCAGTAGAGGTCCCAGAACCAGTCCATCAGCGAGCGCGTCAGGAAGTAGCCGGTTGCATTGTCGTTGTAGGAGGGCCGATCGAAGCTGCAGTCGGTCACCGGGCAAACCAACAGCTGGCCCGCGATCTCAGGCCCGCCGCGGTCGCGCGCGAGCTGGCAGGTGACCGCGGCGATGTTGCCGCCGGCGCTCCAGCCCGCGACCAGCACCGGGCCCGGCTTGCCGTCGAGCTCGGCCAGATGCTCCGCAATCCAGCGCGTCGCCGCGTACCCGTCCTCGGCCGCCGTCGGGAAACGGTGCTCCGGCGCATGGCGATAGCCGACGCTGACGAAGGTCATGCCGGTTCGCCGCACCATGTCGCGGCAGAACGGCTCGTCCGACTGCTCGTCGCCGAGCACCCAGCCGCCGCCGTGGAAATAGACCACGACCTGATGCGGGCCCGGAGTAGCCGGCTTGTAGACGCGGTAAGGCAGCGGCCGGTCAGAGCCGGGCAGGGTGCCGTCGACGATGTCGCCGATCGGGCCGTCCCGCAGGCCGGCCCTTGTTGAACTCGTTGACGAAGGCGCGCGCGCCGCTTGCGCCCATCGATTCGATCGGCGGCAGGTTCAGCGACTCCAGCAGATTCAGCACCAGCCGGACGTCCGGCTGCAGCCGCACCACTTCGCCGTCATTGCACTGCGCGGCAACGTTAGGGCCGGTCAGCCTGAAGCCGAGCATGCCGCGGCTCGTGACCTCGTCGCAGATGCTGCGATAGGGACCGACACCGCCGGTGTAGGGCATCAGGCCCTGCACCTTGCCAGGCACGTTCGCGCCCGTGTACCAGGTGTTGGCCAGCCGGTGCAGCGTCACCATCGAGCAATCGGCCAAGTGCCGGCCCCAGCCGGCCTGCGCCGTCTCGGTCGGCTCGATCGTGGTGAAGCCGGCGTCGCGTAGCGCGGCGAGGCGATCAACAACCCAATCGACATGCTGCTCGATCGACACCGCCATGTTCGACAGCACCGACGGGCTGCCGGGCCCGGTGATCATGAAGAAGTTCGGGAAGCCCTCGACCGTCAGTCCGAGATAGCTCTGCGGCCCCTGCGCCCAGACGTCGGTAAGCGACTTGCCGCCGCGTCCGGTGATCGGATGCACGGCGCGGATCGCGCCGGTCATGGCATCAAAGCCGGTCGCGAACACGATGACGTCGACATCGACGCTACGTTTGCCGGTGGTGATGCCGCTTGCGGTGATCGCCTTGATCGGCTCCTGGCGCAGATTGACCAGCGTGACGTTCGGGCGGTTGTAGGTCGCGTAGTAGTTCGTATCGAGGCAGGGGCGTTTGGCGCCGAAGGGATGGTCGTGCGGCATCAGTGCTGCCGCAGTTTCCGGATCCTTCACAGCCGCCGAAATCCTCTCGCGGATAAGGTCGCAGATCAGCTTGTTGCCGTCGAAGTCGACGGCCTGGTCGGCCCAGAGCTGCGTCAGGATGTAGACGAGGTCGCCCTTGCCCCAGGCTGCTTCAAAGCGCGCGCGCCGCTCGGCATCGCTGAGCTGCCAGCTCACGGCCATCTGCTGCGGATAGGGCACGCCGGCCATCGACTGGCGCGCCTGCTCGCGATAGGCCGCACGGTCACTCTGGAACAGGTCCATGCGATCGGACGGCGGGGGGCCGTTGTGCGCAGGCAGCGCGAAATTCGGCGTGCGCTGGAACACGGTCAGATGCGCGGCCTGCTCGGCGATCAGCGGGATCGACTGGATGGCCGACGAGCCGGTGCCGATGACGGCGACGCGCTTGCCGGCGAGATTGACGCCGTCATGCGGCCAGCGTCCGGTGAAATAGACCTTGCCCTCAAAATCCTTGACGCCGTCGATCTCCGGCGGCTTCGGCGCGGACAGGCAGCCCGTGGCCATGATGTAGTGGCGGCAGGAGACCGGCGCCCCGTTGTCCGGTGGTGAGCTGCCAGCGCTCGGTCGCTTCGTCCCATCTGGCTTCCGTGACCTTGGTCTTGAAGCGGATGTCGCGGCGCAGGTCATAGCGGTCGGCAACGAAGCCGAGATAGCGCAGGATCTCGGGTTGGGCCGCGTATTTCTCCGACCAGGTCCAGGCCTGATCGAGTTCCGGATCGAAGGTGTAGCTGTAGTCGATGGTCTGGATGTCGCAGCGCGCGCCGGGGTAGCGGTTCCAATACCAGGTGCCGCCGACATCGCCGGCCTCGTCGAGCGCGACCGCCGTGAAGCCGGCCTTGCGCAGGCGATGGAGAAGATAAAGGCCGGCAAATCCGGCGCCGACCACGGCAACATCGACCTGTTGAGCTGTTCCGCTCGCCGCTTTGGACTCACGTGCGGCGACCATTGTGTCAGGCATGGCATTCCTCCCGTGTATTTTGTTTTGCCGGCAGGCTAGCGCTGCGAGCTCGGCTTGTCATCAGGCCAAGTGCAATCTTCGGTAGTCGTTTGCGGCGTCATCGTGGCGGCGCGAAGGTTGCTTCAATGCACCCATCGCGATGCACCATGGCCGTGATTGCCCGGGCTAATCATGCCCGATCCGTCTGTGTATGCTTGCGGCTACAAGCCACGCGTACCGACCGGGTGTCATGACAGATTTGAGTGAGCGGACCAAAGCCAACATGGACGTCGTCCTGGAGGAGACGTGCCGCCAGTTGCCGCATGGCGGCGACCACGACAGCCGCCGGTTCATCGCCGAGCGCCTGATCAAGGCGGCGCAATCCGGCCATTCCACGCTCGGCGAGCTCGGCATCATCGCGCGGCACGCGCTGGCGGAGATCGTCGGCAAGAGCGGCCAAATCTGCGATCGCTAAGCTTGCTTCGCCGCCGGCCGCGGACGTAACCTGCCGGGGAACCTGTCCGCGCATCGAGATCCCCCGAAGATGCGGCCCCTGCTTGTGCTCGTTGCGGCCCTATCGTTCCTTTGCTGCGCCGACTTCGCGGCGGCCCAGCCGGTTGGACAATTTCCATTTGCCTTGACGCGCGAAGGCCAGATGCTCGGCGCCGTCGAAGGCGAAGTGGCCTCCTTCAGGGGTCTGGCTTACGCGATGCCGCCGGTCGGTGTGCTGCGCTGGCGTCCCCCGCAGGCAACGCCGGAGAGCTCGGAGATGCGCACCGTCTACGATTACGGCGCGCCCTGTCTTCAGCCCTTGATCGCGGGCGCGAGCGAGGATTGCCTCACGCTCAACGTGTTCCGCCCTTTTGGCGTCGACGGCCCGTTGCCGGTGATGGTGTTCATCCATGGCGGCGATTTCGTCACCGGCACCGCGAACGATCCGTTGTTCGGCGGCGCAAGGCTGGCGCAGGCCGGCCTCATCGTGGTGACCGTGAATTATCGCCTGGGCGCGCTCGGCTGGCTCACGCATCCCGCGCTGTCGGCAGGCGGCTCCGGCAATTACGGCTTGATGGACCAGATCGCCGCGCTGCATTGGGTGCACGACAATATCGCGGCCTTCGGCGGCGATCCCGGCAACGTCACTCTGTTCGGCAACGGCGCCGGTGCAACATCGATCGCGCTGTTGATGCTGTGCGAACAGGCGCGCGATCTGTTTCAGAAAGCCATTCTGCAATCGGTGCCCGGCCGAGCGCGTCTGCATTCGCCGCGGGAGGCCGAGGCCGCAGGGGAGCAGTTCGCTGCCGCGCTCGGGCAAGAAGCAGACTTGCGTACGGTCATGCCGGCGCGGCTGCTTGCCGCTGACAGCGCCTGCTGGAAAAATCGCCGCGCGGTTTTGCGCCGGCTATGGATGGAAACCTGGTGACGGAAGACATCGCCGCGGGATTTGCGGCGGGGCATGAGAGCCGCATTCCGCTGATCATCGGCTCGAACGACGACGAGACCCGCTTCGATGACGAGCTGGAGATCAAGGACGCGCTGTCATCATCGGGTGAGAGCATCGACGAGCTGCGCAATCTCTATCCTGACGCCGCCAAGCCGTCCGACCTTGCGGCCAGCTTCTACACCGACAAGGTGTTCTCCGAACCGGTACGGTTGCTGGCCCGGCGTCATGCCGTAACCGGGGCGCCGACCTTCCGCTATCGCTTCGCCTATGTGCCGCAAGCCCGGCGCGGCAATCCCGACGAGGGGCACGGGCGCGAGCTGCAGTTCATCTTCGGTGTGGAGGGTGTGCCCGGTGCGGGGGTCTTCTCGCGAGGAGATCGCGACGTCGCAAACCGCATGCGCGCCTATTGGATCAACTTTGCAAAGAGCGGCGATCCCAACGGCGCCGAGCTGCCGCATTGGGATGCGGCAGCAGAGCGGTCCCGGCAGGCCCTCGGTCGCCTCGTCCAGGGCCCGGGCCAGTTCCGGCAGGCCGTCGTCGTCCGGCGGGTAGACGGTGAGGAACTTGCCGGCCGCGCCCCGGTCGAAGTGCCGTCCGTTCAGCCGGGCGACCTCCCCCGGTGAGGCGGCGAACTTGAACGGGCAGCCGGCCGCCACGAGCACGGGTGTGGCACGTTCCAAGACCTGCTGCGCGGAGGACGGCACGGCCGACAGGTGGATCTTCCAGCCCTGGGCACGCGGCCCGGCGTCACTGGGGGCGGCACGGGTCCAGTTTCCGGCCCGGTCGATCCGCCAGCCGGACCGCAGATGGGCGGCCACGGCCTCGAAGTAGGGGACGGGGTCGTCCGCCGGAGAAGGCCGTCGCGGCCGGGGTAAGGCGGAATGACGTGATGCTGACACGGCCAGCCCTCCGCCCGCGGTCGCCGACAGTGGTCACGGTCAAGATCTGACTTTACGGATGGTAAGCCCGCCTGTCATTGCGCGCAATAGCCCCTATTTCGGACGTCGTCAGCCGGCCTCGGCGAGAGGCTCGGTCAGCATCGGGGCGGCGGCGCGGAGGGCGGCGACGGCCGCGCGGATGGCCGGGCGCCGGGCCGCCTCGGCCCGCCAGATCGCGTACACGTGACGCGTGAGCGCCGGCCGTACCGGGATGATGCGGACCCCCTCCGGGATGTCGCAGCGCCCCAGGCGGGGAACGATCGAGACGCCCAGCCCCACGGCGACGAGCGCGAGTTGGGTGGCGTACTCATCGGCGGTGTGCGCGATCAACGGCTCCAGGTCGGCCGAGCGCAGCGTGTGGACCAGCCAGTCGCGGCAGATCGCACCCGGCGACTGGGCGATCCAGGACTCACCGTGCAGCTCGCCGAGGTCGATCACGGACCGCCCGGCGAGCGGATGCCCGGCCGGCAGCGCCACGTCCGCGACGTCGTCGACCAGCGACGCCTTGACCAGACCCTCCGGGATGGCCAGGGGCACGTTGAACCAGTCCTGCACGATGCCGAGGTCGACCTCGCCGCGGACCGCCAGGGGCACCGCGGCGTGCGGCTCCTGTTCGCGCAGGCACACCCGCAGCCGCGGATGCTGCTGGGCGAGGGCGCGCAGCGCCGGGGGCACGAGACCGCGCGCCGCGGTCGGGAACGCCGCCACCGCGAGCTCGCCGACGACCTCGCCGCGCTGGGCCTCCAGGTCGGACTCGGCCTCCTCGACCATCGCCAGGATGCGCTCGGCGTGCGCGGCGAGCAGCGCGGCCGCGTCGGTGAGGCGCACGCCGCGCCCGTTGCGTTCGAGGAGCTTCTGCCCGGTCTCGCGTTCGAGCTTGGCCACCTGTTGTGAGACGGCGGACGTGGTCACGTGCAGCACGTCGGCGGCGGCGCTCACGGAGCCGTACGTCGCCACCGCACTGAGGGCGCGGAGTCGATCCAGATCAAGCATGAAGTAATGCTACATATACCCATTAAAAGATAGTCGCTTGTTCTAAACAGTAGGTCAGGCCAGCATCGGCCATATGAAACCTCGCCACGTCGCCGCCGCGGTGATGATCGCCGCCATCTGGGGCGTGAACTTCGTCGTCATCGACGTCGGTCTCGACTCGCTGCCCCCGCTGCTCTTCGCCGGCCTGCGCTTCGTCGCCGCCGCCTTCCCCGCCATCCTGTTCGTGCGCCGCCCCGCCATCCCCTGGCGCTGGTTCCTGCTCATCGGGCTGCCGCTCGGCGTCGGCCAGTTCGGGCTGCTGTTCATCAGCATGCACATCGGCATGCCGGCCGGCCTGTCCTCGCTGGTGCTGCAGACCCAGGCGCTGTTCACCGCGATGTTCGCGGCCGTGATGCTGCGCGAGCGGGCGCGGCGAACCCAGCTGGCCGGCATGGTCGTCGCGTTCGCCGGGATCGTGCTGATCGCGCTGTCGCTCGGCCAGGGCACCCCCTGCTCGCGTTCACGCTGTGCATCGGCGCGGCGGGCATGTGGGGGCTGGCGAACATCGGCCTGCGGAAGGCACGGCCGCCGGACGCGTTCGCGTTCATGGTCTGGGTCAGCCTCGTGCCGCCGATCCCCCTGCTGGCGCTGTCGATGGTGTTCGAGGGCCCGCGGGCCGATCTGCACGCGCTCGCGCACATCTCGGCCGGGGGCCTGGGCGCGCTCTTCTACGTCGCCTACATCTCGACGCTGGTCGGCTTCGGGACGTGGGGCTGGCTGCTCGCCGTTACGAGGCCGGTCAGGTCGGCATGTACTCCCTGCTCGTTCCCCGTTCGGCATCTCCTCGGCGGCGCTCCTGCTGGGTGAGCCGATCACCGTCACCGACACGATCGCGGCCCTGCTCATCGTGGGCGGAGTCGCCCTGGGCAGCATCCGCCGCCGTACCACCGCGCCCGTACCCCTCCCGCAGCTGGCGGGTACACGATGATCGGCGGCATCCACGTCCCGCTGGTGACGCCCTTCGCCGCGAACGGCGCGGTGGACACTACCTCGCTGGAACGCCTCGCCCACCACGTCCTCGACCAGGGCGCGGCCGGTCTGGTCGCGCTGGGCACGACCGGGGAGGCGCCGATGCTGACCGAGGACGAGCGCCTCACGGTCATCGCGACCTGCCGGAAGGTAAGCGACGCGCACCGTACGCCGCTCACGATCGGCGCCGGCACCATCGGCACCGACGAGTCGGCACGCCAGGCCGCGGAACGCGCCGAGAGCGCCGACCTCCTGCTCGTGCTCGTGCCGTACTACCTGCGCCCCTCCGACGAGGGCGTGGTCGAGCACTTCGCGGCCGTGGGCGCGGCGGCCTCGGTGCCGCTGATCGTCTACAACGTCCCGTACCGCACCGGAAAGACGCTGCGCTTGGAGACGCTGCTCACGCTGCTGGCCGCCGACCACGTCGTGGGCGTCAAGCACTGCGCCGGAGCGATCGACGCGGACACCCTCACCCTGCTCGCGCGCGCCGACGGCGTGCTCGGGGGCGACGACGCGTTCCTGTTCCCCCTGCTGACGCTCGGCGCAGCCGGTGGCATCGCGGCGTCCGCCAACGTCGCCCCGGCCGCGTTCGCCGCGATGACCGAGGCCGTACGCGCGGGTGACACCGGACGTGCCGGGAGCCTGCACAACGCTCTTCTGCCGCTGACGCGCGCCCTGTTCGCCGAGCCGTCGCCGAGTGTCATCAAGGCGGTCCTGGCCGAAACCGGGCTGATCGAGCACCCCGGCGTACGCGCGCCGCTACGGGCGCCCGCCCCGGTCTCGCTCGGCGCGGCCATGGAGGCACTGAAAGAATTGGCGGTATGAAGATCGGATTCGGCGCCCTGTGGCGGGCGCATGGGCAAGCCCGGAAAACCTCGGTTACTTCGCCGGCCGCGCCGAGGAGCTGGGATATGACTCCCTGTGGGCGTTCCACCGCCTGCTGATCCCGGCCGACAAGACCAAGATGGCCCCGGTCTACCACAGCGTCCTCGACCCGATCAGCGCGCTGACCTTCGCGGCCGCGCACACGTCCCGGATCCGGCTCGGCGTCGCCCTGGTCAACCTGCCGTTCGTCTCGCCGGCCTATCTCGCCAAGCAGGCGGCCACACTGGACGTCCTGTCCGGCGGCCGCTTCGACCTCGGGCTGGGCACCGGCTGGCAGAGCGAGGAGTTCGTGGCCAGCGGCGTCTCGATGGAGCGCCGCGGGGCACGCGCGGAGGACTTTCTCGGCGCGCTGCACACGCTGTGGGCCGACGAGGTCAGCTCGTACGAAGGGGAGTTCTACACGGTCGCTCCGAGCCGGATGGCGCCCAAACCGGTGCAGAAGCCGGGCCCGCCCGGTGCTGTCCTGGGCGGCGGCGGTCGATGCCGCGCTGAGCGCGCCGGCCGTCTGGCCGCCGGCTGGATCAGCCGCAGCGCCACCGACCTGACCAAGATCCACGAGCAGATCGCGGTCGTACGCGACGCCGCCGAGGAGGCGGGCAAGGACCCGGCCGACGTCACGCGTCGTCGTACCGCGGGGTCGTACGCGCCGGTCAGGAGGCGCGGGACGAGTCGGGAGAGCGCAGGAGGCTGTCCGGCTCGTACGAGCAGATCCGCGAGGACGCGGCCTGGCTCGGCGAGCTGGGTGTCACCGAGCTGTACTACGACCTGAACTGGGATCCGCTCGTCGGCTCCCCCGACGTCACCGCCGAGTCGGCGACCGGCCCGCGCCAAGGAGATCCTCGAGGCCCTCGCGCCCTGAGCGCAGAGCTGCGCGGATAGGGCGCGCGGGCTCTTACTCCGCCTCGGCGGCGGCGCGCGCCGCGTCCGGGAGCGCCTCGGCGATCCGGTCCAGTGGCCGCGTCGTCGTGCGCGCCGACGACGAACCAGGCCTCGAACGGGCTCGGCGGAGGTAGACCCCGGCCGCCAGCATCGCGTGGAAGAACGCCTTGTAACGCCGGGGTGTCCTGCGCTGCGCGCCGGCGAAGTCGTGGACCGGCTCGGCGCGGAAGAAGACGGAGAACAGGTTGCCCGCGTACTGCACCTGGTGCGCGACACCGGCCGCGTCCAGCGCTTCGGAGGGCCCCGATCTCGGCCGCGGCATTGTTGAGCCGGAGATAGACGTCCTCGGTGCACTGCCGCAGCGTGGCCAGGCCGGCGGCCACGGCCACCGGGTTCCCGGAGAGCGTTCCGGCCTGGTAGACGGCTCCGACCGGGCTGAGCTGGCTCATCAGGTCGGCTCGCCCGCCGAACGCCGCCGCGGGCAGGCCGCCGCTCATGACCTTGCCGAACGTGAACAGGTCGGCGTCGACCGGGTCGAGGCCGTACCAGCCGGCCGGGCCGACCCGGAAGCCGGTCATCACCTCGTCCATGATCAGCAGCGCGCCGTGCTCCCGCGGTGATCGCGCGCAGGCCGGCGTTGAACCCGGGGAGCGGCGCGACCGCGCCCATGTTCCCGGCGGCTGCCTCGGTGATGACGCACGCGATGTCGTCCGGGTCGGCGGCGAACGCCGCTTGCACCGCCGACAGGTCGTTGTACGGGACGACGATGGTCTCCGCCGCCTGTGCCTCGGTTACGCCCGGCGTGGCCGGATGGGCGAACGTCGCGACGCCGGAGCCAGCCGCGGCCAGCAGCGCGTCCACGTGGCCGTGGTAGCAGCCGGCGAACTTGACCACCCGGCGGCGCCCGGTGGCCGCCCGGGCCAGCCGGATCGCGCTCATCGTGGCCTCGGTGCCGGAATTGACCAGGCGCACCTGCTCGAGGGGCGAGCCCGCGTCGGCGACGCGCAGCCGAGCGATGATGTGCTCGACGAGTTCCACCTCCGACTCGGTCGGCGCACCGAACGACAGCCCGCGGGCCGCTGCCCGAGTCACCGCCTCGACCACCGCCGGATGGGCGTGGCCGAGCACCATCGCGCCCCACGAACTGACCAGGTCGACGTATTCCCGGCCGTCGGCATCGACGACGTAGGGACCGCGGCCGGAGACGATGAAGCGGGGAGTCCCGCCGACCGCGCGGAAGGCACGCACCGGCGAGTTCACCCCGCCGGGAATGACCCGCTGGGCCCGCTCGAAGAGTTCGTCAGAGCGGGGGACGTCAGCCACCCCGACAGTCTGTCAGCCTTTCCGCTTGCCCGGCGCCGGGCCGAGCGCCACCGGCAACCCGGCCGCAGCCCACGCTTTCGTCCCGCCAGCGATGGAGAAGGCAGTGCGGCCCATGGCGTCGAGTTGCGCGGCGGCCCGGGCTGCCCGTCCGCCCATAGAGCAGAGGGTGATCACCTGACCCTCGGGCAGGTCGTCGACGACACCCGGCAGCTTGCCCAGTGGGATGTTGACGGCTCCGGCGACGTGCCCGCGGGCGTACTCGTCCGGGTCGCGCACGTCGACGAACACGTCGCCTGCCTTCCACATCTCGCGGGCCGTGGTGACGTCGATCCGCTCGGCGGCCATGCACTCAGTCTGCGCCGAAGCGGAACCGCGTGCAGTCCTTGGGGAAGTTGAACCAGGCGAGGGCGCGGCTCGGGGTGATGACCCGCAGGCCGCCGCCGCCCGCACCGGCCCAACTGTCGGGCTCGGGCGCGTAGTTGAGGTCGTGGTACTTGCCGAACGCCTCGGCAAGCCGGACGCCGAGCCCGTCGGCCGCCGCCCGGGTGGCATGGCTCTCCCCGTCGACGATGACGGTCCGGTTGGCGCTCTCCAGATTCAGCGTCACGGCGGGATTCACCTCGGTGTTGCGAGTGTGCACAGTGGTGGGTGCGCCGTCGTAGTAGAAGCGTCCGTCGAGCCAGACGCCCCAGCGCGGGACGACGTGCGGGCGGCCGTCCGGCCGGACACTCGTCACCCAGTAGTTGTGGGCGGCCACGAGTTCCGCCTCCACCTCGGCCCAGGTGAGCAGGCCCTCGGTCGAGGTAGGTAACCCGTAGCCCTCCGGAATGATCGGCCGATCGGCCGTCGGTGACGCGCTCATGGCTGTCACGGTACGAGGCGGCCCTGACGCTCCTAGACCGCCAAACCCTGCAGGATCGCGGCATCCCCCGCCCAGTAGGTGAGGATGACCGACGCCCCGGCTCGACGAATCGAGGTGAGGGTCTCCAGGCGATGCGCTCGCGCTCCAGCCAGCCGCGCGCCGCGGCGGCCTCGACCATCGCGAACTCGCCGCTGACCTGGTACGCGGCCACCGGGACGGGCGAGGCGTCGGCGATCTGGCGCAGCACGTCGAGGTAGGGCAGGGCCGGCTTCACCATGACGAGGTCCGCGCCCTCGGCGACGTCCTGGGCGGCCTCGGCGAGGCCTCGGCCGCCGACCGGGCCGGGTCCTGCTGGTAGGCGAGCCGGTTGCCACGCAGTGAGGAGTCCACCGCCTCGCGGAACGGCCCGTAGAAGCCGGACGCATACTTCGGCGCGTAGCCGAGGATGCCTACCTGGGTGTGGCCACCGGCGTCCAGCGCGGCGCGGACCGCCGCGACCTGGCCGTCCATCATCCCGCTGGTACCGACCAATGTGCCCCGGCCGCGGCCTGAGCCATGGCCATCGCGGCGTATCGCACGAGCGTGGCGTCGTTGTCCACCGCGCCGGTCTCGTCGAGGACGCCGCAGTGCCCGTGGTCGGTGTACTCGTCCAGGCACAGGTCGGCCATCACAACGGTCTCGTCGCCGAACTCGGCACGCAACCGGGCCAGCGCCACGTTCAGGATGCCGTCGGGGTCGTCCGCACCGGAGCCGGCTGCATCCTTCCGCTCGGCACGCCGAAGATCATCAGGCCGCCGACACCAGCCTCCGCGAGCGATGCGTCGGTCGAAGCGTAGACGACATACACA
>CAWFVZ010000014.1:0-3315 GCA_963819355.1 uncultured Alphaproteobacteria bacterium
CCCGGCGGATGATTGTGGAGGGCAGCATCCCGGTCGTGCGAGGTCCTGGATGGCTTGAACGGGTCATTCGAACACGGCCGCCAGCAGCATCAGGATGAAGGCCGTCAGCCCAATTGCCGCGGCGATTTCCCGGCCGAAACGCTCGCTGACCGCTCGCCGACCGGCATCGGAGTGTGCGAGTGCCGCGAGTTCGGTATCAATCGCGGCCACTTGCATGACGGCACGTCGCGCACCGGTGATATCATCGGCGCGGCCTTTCTCGTCGTCGGCCAGCGCCAGCAACCGCGCGAGAAAACCGGCTTTGGCCAACTGGTCCAACTGCTCGATCATGGTGGTTCGCTTGCGCTGGTTGTGCCATTCCTGCAGGTCGGGCTGAAGCTGCGCCGCCACCCAGGCCGCCAATGCGGGCATCGGATGCATGTAGTGGCGCTGCTGCAGATCTCGCAGCAGGCCCAGCTGACGCATCAGGAAGCTTTTGGGATCCTTGGTGCCGATCACGAGGGCCACCGCTAAATCGATCTGCCGGCCGCCGCGCGCGGCGATAGTATCCCTCCCGGGGACGACCGCCTAGTCCCGACCGGACTGACACCTTAAGGCGCTGGTTAAGGTGTCGGTTAAGGAGTGGCGATGGATGGGGTGGTTGAGGTCATCACCGGTCGGGAGCGTCGGCGTCGATGGAGCGCTGAGCAGAAGCTCCAGGTTGTAGGCGAGACGCAGGAGCCTGGCGCGCGCGTCAGTCAGGTCGCGGCGCGACACGGTGTCTGCGAGAGCCTCGTGTTCTCCTGGCGCCGTCAGGCCCGCGAGGGGGTGCTGGTTTCGCCGGACGTGCCGGTTTTCCTACCTGTGCAGATGAGCGAGGCGGCGCCCCAGACCGTAGTCAGCCCATCCTATCCGGACGAAAAATCGCCCGCAGGTTTGTCTCGCCGGTCGCAATCCGGTCTGATCGAGATCGAGCTTGGTGACGGCCGCCAGGTTCGCGTCGGTAGCGACGTCAATCTGGCGGCGCTTCGGCGTGTCTTGATTGCGTTGCGCGGGTGATCCCGGTCCCATCCGGTGTCCGGGTCTGGCTGGCAACGGGGACGACCGACATGCGCCGCGGCATGAACAGCCTCGCCCTGCAAGTTCAGCAAGTCCTGGAACGCAATCCGCATGAGGGTGATCTCTATGTTTTTCGGGGACGCCGCGGTGATCTTTTGAAGATTCTCTGGCATGACGGTCTCGGCATGTCGCTGTATGCGAAGCGGCTTGAACGCGGGCGGTTCATCTGGCCAACGCCGACGGATGGGGTCGTTTCTATTACGGCGGCGCAGCTCGGCTATATGCTCGAAGGGATCGATTGGAGGAATCCGCAACGAACTTGGCGACCAGAACTGGCTGGATAATAAGCTTGGCCGGCACGTCGTTTTTCTGAAAATTTTGCGTGCATGACTACGGGCGACTGTGATTTGCTCGTCGCGTGAACACTACCTCCGACAGCCTTCCCGACGACATCGATGCGCTCAAGGCGGCGCTGCTCGCTGAACGTGCGGCACGGCGTGAGTTCGAGGCTCGCGCCTCCGGCGCCGAGGCGATGGTTGCGCATCTGAAGCTGCTGATTGCCAAGATGAAGCGCGATCGGTTCGGCGCCTCGGCGGAGCGTGGCCGCAAGCTGCTCGACCAGTTGGAGATGCAGCTCGAGGAACTCGAGACCGCCGCGGCCGAGGATGAAGTCACGGCCGCCACCGCGATGCCCGGGAACACGACGGTGCGTCCGTTCACCCGTGCCAAGCCGGTGCGCGCACCGTTGCCAGCGCATCTGCCGCGCGAGCGCGTCGTGTTGCCATCACCGACGAACTGCCCGTGCTGTGGCGGCACGCTCTCCAAACTCGGCGAGACGATTACGGAAACGCTGGAGAGCATCCCGCGCAGCTACAAGGTGATCCAGACGGTGCGGGAGAAATTCTCCTGCCGGTCCTGCGAGACGATCACACAGCCGCCGGCCCCATTCCATGTCATTGCCCGCGGCCGCGCCGGTCCGGATCTGCTGGCGACGATCATGCACGCCAAATTCGGCGAACATCAGCCGCTCAACCGCCAGAGCGAGCGGTTCTTTCGTGAAGGCATCGACCTGAGCGTCTCTACACTCGCCGATTGGGTTGGTGCCTGCACGACGGTGCTATCACCCCTGGTAACGCTGATCGAAGCCCATGTACTCGCCGCCGAGCGGCTGCACGGCGACGAGACCACGGTGCCGGTGCTGGCCAAAAACAAGACTATCACCGGCCGACTATGGACCTATGTGCGCGACGACAAACCGTTCGGCGGTCCGGCACCGCCAGCAGCGATCTTCCACTACTCGCGCGATCGCACCGGTGAGCATCCGTGCCGCCATCTCAAGGGTTACGCGGGAATCCTGCAAGCCGATGCCTATGCCGGGCTCAACGAGCTCTACCATCCCGCACGCAAACCCGGTCCGATCCTTGAAGCCGGGTGTTGGGCGCACGGGCGACGCAAGCTGTTCGTGCTGGCCGATGTCGCCAAGGCGCCGCTGGCGATCGAGGCGGTGCGCCGGATCGATGCAATCTTCGATATCGAGCGCGACATCAACGGTCTGCCAGCGGCTCACCGGCAGGCGTTGCGCCAGATCCGCGCCGCCCCTTTGGTCACTAGCCTGGCGACCTGGATGCGCAGCGAACGCGGCAAGCTGTCGCGGCATGCCGATGTCGCAAAGGCCATGGACTACATGCTCAAGCGCTGGGATGTGTTCTCGCGGTTCTTGGATGACGGCCGGATTTGCCTGACCAACAACGCCGCCGAGCGAGCGTTGCGCGGCATTGCCCTGGGACGAAAGGCATGGCTTTTTGCTGGTTCTGATCGTGGAGGCGAAAGGGCGGCGGCCATGTACTCGCTGATCATCTCGGCAAAATTGAACGACGTCGATCCGCGCGCCTGGCTGGCCGACGTGCTGGCCCGCATCAGCGATCATCCGGCGTCGCGGATACACGAACTGCTGCCCTGGCATTGGGCCCGGGCCAAGCGAGTTGCTCTCGCGGCCTGACGATGGCGGCACCGAGTTACGTCTTCACCATCGCCCGCGTCGCCAAGCTTCTCGGTGAACCCGAGGAGCTGCTCCACGACATTGCCATGGACATGGAGCCGGAAGACGGCTGCCTCTCCGTCCTAGGCCTCGGTGACGTATCCACCGTCGCCTTTACATCGCAGGGGGTCGAAAACCTCAAAGAGCTTCTCGCCGACCGAAAAAACTGAGCGGCACCGGCGATGCGTCCCGCGAAGATTCTCGGTCGGACTTCACCGCGGCACTCGGCGTAGGCTTAC
>CAWFVZ010000015.1:0-373845 GCA_963819355.1 uncultured Alphaproteobacteria bacterium
TAATCGGAATGTTCGCCTTGCGCCGAATGGTCACCAAACGTCCGATTGACAATGAGAGGCGCGAAAGACGCCATGTGGCGCGCGACATCACTCGCGCGTGAGTTAAGGTGAGGCAAGGACCGGGCACTCGGTCCGGCGCACAAGAGGTCAGGAATGAAGGGGAGGACAGTCTGATGTTCGAACGCAAACAGTTTTCAACGATCGCTGGACCGCGTTGCGGCCATCGCGCGGCCTCACGGCCGTCGCGCCGGCCAAGGCCGAGGACACCGTCAAGGTCGGCCTGATCCTGCCGATGACCGGCGGTCAGGCCTCGACCGGCAAGCAGATCGAGAACGCGATCAAGCTCTACATGCAGCAGAAGGGCGACACCGTCGCCGGCAAGAAGATCGAGATCATCCTCAAGGACGACGCCGCGATCCCGGACAAGACCAAGACGGCGGCGCAGGAACTGATCGTCAACGACAAGGTCAATTTCATCGCCGGCTTCGGCGTGACGCCGGCCGCGCTCGCGGCCGCGCCGCTTGCCACGCAAGCCAAGATTCCGGAAGTCGTGATGGCGGCCGGCACCTCCATCGTCACCGAGCGCTCGCCCTACATCGTGCGCACCAGCTTCACGCTGGCGCAGTCCTCGACCATCATCGCCGACTGGGCGGTGAAGAACGGCATCAAGAAGGTGGCGACGCTGACCTCGGACTACGCGCCGGGCAACGACGCGCTGAACTTTTTCAAGGAGCACTTCACCGCCGGCGGCGGCGAGGTGGTCGAAGAGGTCAAGACGCCGCTCGCCAATCCCGATTTCGCGCCGTTCCTCCAGCGCATGAAGGACGCCAAGCCCGATGCGATCTTCGTGTTCGTGCCGGCCGGCCAGGGCGGCAACTTCATGAAGCAGTATGCCGAGCGCGGCCTCGACAAGGCCGGCATCAAGGTGATCGGACCGGGCGACGTCACCGACGACGACCTCCTCAACAACATGGGCGACGCCGTGCTCGGCACGGTCACCGCGCATCTGTATTCCGCGGCGCATCCCTCGCAGATGAACAAGGATTTCGTCGCGGCCTACAAGAAGGCCTACGGCACCCGTCCGGGCTTCATGGCCGTGAGCGGCTATGACGGCATCCACCTGATCTATGAGGCGCTGAAGAAGACCAATGGCGAGACCGACGGCACCAAGCTGGTCGAAGCCATGAAGGGCCAGAAGTGGGAAAGCCCGCGCGGCCCGATCTCGATCGATCCCGAGACCCGCGACATCGTGCAGAACATCTACATCCGCAAGGTCGAGAAGGTCGACGGCGAACTCTACAACGTCGAGTTCGAGACCTTCGAAGCCGTCAAGGATCTCGGCAAGACCAAGAAGTGACGCGCGAAAGCGCGTCCTTCCAGAGCGCGCCTTGCTCGCTCATGCCCGGGCTTGACCGGGCATCCACGCGGGATCTCAACAAGAAATGATGCCGGGACACTTGTTGAAGACGCACTTCGCGCTTTGCCCGGCAATGACGGATAACTCAAGCTGACGCCGATGACCTCTATCCTCACCAACCTGTTCGATGGCGTTGCCTACGGCATGCTGCTGTTCGTGCTCGCCTGCGGGCTCGCGGTTACGCTCGGCCTGATGAACTTCGTCAACCTCGCCCACGGCGCCTTCGCCATGGCCGGCGGCTATGTCTGCATGGTGCTGGTCAACCGGATGGGATGGCCGTTCTTCGCCGCGCTGCCGCTTGCCTTCGTCTCGCGCGGCCGCCATCGGCATCGTGCTCGAACGCCTGCTTTACCGCCACCTCTATGCGCGCAGTCATCTCGACCAGGTGTTGTTCACCATTGGCCTGACGTTCATGTCGGTCGCGGCCGTCGACTACATCCAGGGCTCGTCGCGGGTCTTCATCAATTTGCCGGCCGCGCTTCAGGGCCAATTCGACCTGTTCGGCGTCGGCATCGGCCGCTACCGGCTGATGATCATCGTGATCTGCGGCCTGCTCACCATCGCGCTTCAGATGGTGCTGGCCAAGACCCGTTTCGGCAGCCGCCTGCGCGCCGCGGTCGATGATCCCCGCGCCGCGAGCGGTCTCGGCATCAATGTGCCACAGGTGTTCGCCTTCACGTTTGCATTTGGCTGCGGGCTCGCCGGCCTCGGCGGCGCGCTGAGCGCCGAGATCCTCGGCCTCGATCCGTACTTCCCGCTGAAGTTCATGATCTACTTCCTGATCGTGGTCACCGTCGGCGGTTCCTCCTCGATCACCGGCCCGTTCCTGGCCTCGCTCCTGCTCGGCATCGGCGACGTCGCCGGCAAATATTACGTGCCGAAGATGGGCCCCTTCGTGATCTACACCATGATGATTGTGATCCTGATCTGGCGCCCAAACGGCCTGTTCGGCCGCACGGCCACGCGTTGAGTTTGCCGATGAGCGCTTCTTCCGACGTCGGTTATCACGCCCAGCGGCAGGCGCGCTGGCACTATGGCGAGGCCGCCTTCTGGCTCGTCGTGCTGGCCTGCGGCTTTCTGTTTCCCACACGCTATCTGATCATGACCGACATCCTGCGGCTGGCGCTGTTTGCGATGTCGCTCGATCTTATCCTCGGCTATGCCGGCATCGTCTCGCTCGGTCACGCCGCGTTCTTCGGCGTCGGCGCCTATGCCGCGGGACTGCTCGCGCTGCACGGCATCATCAACGAGCCCGTGCTCGCGCTGATCGCCGCGGGATTGGCCGCGATGGTGCTGGGCTTTGCCACGAGCTTCCTGGTGATCCGCGGCGTCGACCTGACGCGCCTGATGGTGACGCTCGGCATCGCGCTGCTGCTGGAGGCGCTCGCGGAACGCTTCTCCAACGTCACCGGCGGCACCGACGGCCTGCAAGGCATCGAGATGCAGCCGATCTTCGGCGAGATTCCGTTCGACATGTTCGGCAAGGCCGGCTTCTTCTATTCGCTGGCGGTGCTTTTCGTGCTGTTCCTGCTCGCCCGTCGCATCGTGCATTCGCCGTTCGGCCTGTCGCTGCGCGCGATCAAGAACAATCCGCTGCGCGCCGCCGCGATCGGCATTCCCGTCAACCGCCGCCTGATCGCGATCTACACGCTCGCGGCGTTCTATGCCGGCATCGCAGGCGCGCTCTTCACCCAGACCACCGCGATCGCTTCGCTCGACGTGTTCGCCTTCGACCGCTCCGCCGATTTGATGCTGGTGCTCGTCATCGGCGGCACCGGCTATCTCTATGGCGGGCTGATCGGCGCGGTGATCTTCCGCATGCTCCAGGAAGTGTTCTCCACCATCACCCCGCAATATTGGCAGTTCTGGATCGGCCTCGTGCTGGTGGTGATCGTGCTGGTCGGCCGCCAGCGCCTGCATCGCTGGGTGCTGTATGTGCCGAACCTCGTGATCAAGCAGCTTGCCGGACGCAAGGCCGTCGTCGCCGTGCCGGAGAGCGACGCATGACCATCGCGCTTGAAACCCAAAGTCTCGAAAAGCAGTTCGGCGGCCTGCGCGTTACCCGCGACCTGTCGCTGAAGATCGAGCAGGGCGCCCGCCACGCGCTGATCGGCCCGAACGGCGCCGGCAAGACCACGGTGATCAACCAGCTCACCGGCGTGCTCAAGCCGAATTCGGGCCGCATCCTGCTCGAAGGCCAGGACATCACCGACCTTGCCGTGCACACGCGCGTGCTGCGCGGCCTGTCGCGCACCTTCCAGATCAATCAGCTCTATCCCGACCTGACCCCGCTCGAGACCATTGGCCTCGCCGTCTCCGAACGCCTCGGCCATGGTGGCGACTGGTGGCGGCGGATGGGGACGCGCAACGACGTCAATGACGAGATCGCCGATCTCCTCACGCGCTTCCATCTGCTCGACGTCATGAACGAAGAGACGGTGACGCTGCCCTACGGCAAGCAGCGCCTGCTCGAAATCGCGGTCGCGATCGCGGCCAAGCCGCGCGTGTTGCTGCTCGACGAGCCTGCCGCCGGCGTGCCCGAGAGCGAGCGCCACGACATTCTCGCGGTCGTAGGCAGCCTGCCGCGCGACGTCACCGTGCTCCTGATCGAGCACGACATGGATCTCGTCTTTTCCTTTGCTGACCGCATTTCGGTTCTGGTCTCCGGCGCGCTGCTCACCGAGGGCCCGCCCGACCAGGTCGCGCGCGATCCGCAAGTGAAGGCGGTCTATCTCGGCGAGGAGGCAGTCAATGTCTGACCTGCTCGCAATCGACTCATTGCGCGCCGGCTATGGCGAAGCGGTGGTGCTGCCCAACATGTCGCTGCGCCTCGCCGAGGGGCAGGTGCTGGCGCTGCTGGGCCGTAACGGCACCGGCAAGACCACGCTGATCAACTCCATCGTCGGCGTCACCCGCCGCTTCTCTGGCTCGGTGGCGATTGCCGGCACCGACGTTACGACCTTGCGGCCCGACCAGCGGGCGCGCACCGGCATCGGCTGGGTGCCGCAGGAGCGCAACATCTTCCGCTCGCTCACGGTGGAGGAGAACATGACCGCGGTGGCCCAGCCCGGCCCCTGGACGGTCGAGAAGGTCTACGAGATGTTTCCGCGGCTGAAGGAGCGGCGGAGCAACTTTGGCAACCAGCTCTCCGGCGGCGAGCAGCAGATGCTGGCGATCGGCCGCGCGCTGACCCTCAATCCGAAGGTGCTGCTGCTGGACGAGCCGACCGAGGGGCTTGCCCCCATCATCGTCGAGGAGCTTCTGAAGGCAATCGGCGCCATCACCCGTGCCGGCGGCATCTGCTCGATTATCGTCGAGCAGAACGCCCAAAAGATTCTGGGGCTCGCCGACCGGGTTGTGATATTGGAGCGCGGAACGATCGTCCACGACGCCCCGAGCGCCGCGCTGAAGGCCGACCCGTCGGTCCTGGAGCGCCACCTCGGCGTCGCAGGGGCGGCGGCTCACTAGAATTTCGGGAGAGACAAAAAATGCAGCGAACCAAAGCCCCCTTCCGCGCCGACGAGGTCGGCAGCCTGCTCCGTCCCGCCAAGATCAAGGAAGCCCGCAGCCGGCTGGAGAAGGGCGAGATCTCGGCCGACGACCTGCGCAAGATCGAGGACATGGAGATCGAGAAGGTCGTGCACAAGCAGGCCTCGGTCGGCCTGAAGCTCGCGACCGACGGCGAATTCCGCCGCTCCTGGTGGCATTTCGACTTCCTGGCCAAGCTCACCGGCTGCGAGCTGTTTCATCCCGACGCCGGCATCCAGTTCGCGGGCGTGCAGACCCGTCATGACGCGGTCCGGGTGATCGACAAGCTCGACTTCCCCGAAGACCACCCGATGCTGGATCACTTCCGCTTCCTGAAGAAGTACACCGACCAGGCCCACGTCACCGCCAAGATGACGATCCCGTCGCCGGCCGTGCTGCACTTCCGCGGCGGCCGCAAGGCGATCTCCAAGGACGTCTATCCCGATCTCGACGCCTTCTACGAGGACCTCGGCAAGACCTACCGCAAGGCCGTCAAGGCGTTCTACGACGCCGGCTGCCGCTATCTCCAGTTCGACGACACCGTGTGGGCCTATCTCTGCTCGCAGGACGAGCTGCAGAAGGCGCGGGAGCGCGGCGACGATCCCGACGGCCTCCAGCAGATCTATGCGCGCGTCATCAACTATGCGCTCGCCGAGAAGCCCGCCGACATGGTGGTGACGACCCACGTCTGCCGCGGCAATTTCCGTTCGACCTGGATCTCCTCGGGCGGCTACGAGCCGGTCGCCGAGACCATGCTCGCAGGCACCAATTACGACGGCTATTTCCTCGAGTATGACAGCGACCGAGCCGGCGGCTTCGAGCCGCTGCGCTTCCTGCCCAAGGGCAACAAGGTCGTCGTGGTCGGCGTCATCACCTCGAAGTTCGGCGAGCTCGAGAAGAAGGACGACATCAAGCGTCGTCTGGAAGAAGCCGCCAAGTTCGTGCCGCTGGAGCAGCTCGCGCTGTCCCCGCAGTGCGGCTTCGCCTCGACGGAGGAAGGCAACATCCTCTCCGAGGAGGAGCAGTGGGCCAAGCTCGGCCTTGCGGTCGAGATCGCGAAGGAAGTGTGGGGCCAGTAGGTCCCACGCAATCCGTCACGTGAGTGACGGGTAACTGGCGCGTCCCCTTCTGTGTCGTCCCGACGAAGGCCCTAGGGCGCGGGCCGGGACGACGCGGAGTTCGAGGCGCGGTCTTCGCCTCACTACAGCCAACGCAATCGCACCCTCACTTCTCCGCGAGATAAACCTCGCCCAGTAGCGAGGAGTTCGACCACGGCACCTGCTTGTTCTTCGTGGTCGAGACGACTTCCGCCCGCACCCGCGTCAGCATCTGCTGCACCTCCAGCCCCGGCGTGCCGAGGTGGCGGGAGAGGGCGGCGGAGAACGGCGAGTTGGCGCCTTCGCCGTCCAGCGCGACCTGGCCTGGCGCGGTGGCGAAGGCGATCAGCGTGCCGGCCCCTAACGTTGCGCCGGATCCGAGGCTCGACGGCGCGGCGAGGCCTGATGCGCCCTCGATGCCGCGGCTGCTGCCGGTGGATGCAACCTGCTGCGCCATCGGATTGTTGCGGCAGGCATCGAAGATCAAAATGTTGGTGCGGACCTGATCGTCGAGGCCGGCCATGATCGTGTCCATGTCGATCATCGCCTCGGTCATGCCTGCGCCGGGCTTGAGCTCGACGTCGACGGGAATGAGGTAGTTGCGGCCGTCGACCTGGACGCCATGGCCTGCGTAGTAGACCACAACGACCTGCGCCCGTGCCGCATCCCGCAAAAAGTCGCGCGTCATCTTCTGCATCGCGGCGCGGTCGAGGTCGACGCCCTCTGAGACCGTGAAGCCGATGTCGCGCAGGCTTCTCGCAACAGCACGCGCATCATTGGGCGGATTGGGCAGCGCCTTGACATGCGCATAGGCGCCGTTGCCGATGATCAGCGCCATGCGTGTGCCGCGAGCGACCGGAGCAGGCGAGGCTGCCGGTGTTGCGCCGGTCTGCTGCTGGAGCAGGAGCCGCCGTTGGCTGCGTCGTCGGCGACGGCGCGTCACGTGGGATCGGCGCGGCTGCCTCCGTCACCAGGGACAATCGCACCTTTGCAGTCGCCTGATTGGCCTTGCTGCCGGCATCCGAGGCCACGATCGCCAGCGTCGCCTTGTAGTCTTCACGCGCGTGCGCGTAGTCGCCCTTGGCCTCATAGGTCAGCGCGCGATGGGTGTAGGCGGAGATCAGCACGCTGTTCGGCGGCGTCATGATGTTGACCGGCGGCTTCTCTTTGGCCAGCCGGACCGCCTCGCTGCCGTCGGCGATGGCGCGATCGAGATCGCCTTTGGCGCGCCAGATCGCGGTGCGGTTGATAAGCGGCTGCGGCAGCGTCGGATCGAGCCGGATCGCCTGGTCGATGTCGGCCAGCGCGCCATCGAGATCGCCGAGCGCCTCCTTGGCGATGCCGCGGTTCTGGAACGAGAACGCCGATTTTGGATCAGCCTTGATCGACATGTCGTAGTCGGAGATCGCCTTGGCGTAATCGCCCTTGCCGCGCCAGGCATTGCCGCGGTTGTGGAAGATGATGCCGCTCGGCGGTCCCAGCTTCAGCGCATCGTCGAAATCGGCGATCGCGATGTCGTAGTCGCCCTTGTCGTAATAGGCCGATCCCCTGAGATTGTAGACCGCCTGGCTCGGCTGGAGCCGGATCGCTTCGGTGGCATCAGTGATGACCTTGGCGTAGTCGCCCTTCTTGTTCCGGCCCACCGCACGCCAGAAATAGACGGTCGCAAGCTGCTCGCCCTTGAACACCTTCAGCGCGATGATCTTGCTGCAGGCGTCGACCATCTGGTCCGCCGGCGTAGTGTCGGTGGTGCAGAGCGGCCCAAGCTGGCTGCGCGCCTGCGCGAAGCCCGGCGCAGACCACAGCGTTGCAGCGAGGAGCGTGAGCGCGACGAGCAGGCGGCGCATGGCGGGTGAGTCCTGGCAAAGGAGAGAAGCGCTTGTTTGTTGCCCGGGGGTGCGCCGGGGTTCACCCCACCCCCGACATCCCCGAGGCAAACGCGGCAGGGGAGGGCGTTCTTTCCCCTTTCATCAGTGGGCAGAATTTGCTAACAGGCAAGCCATGACTCTTCTGCCCACAACCTGCCCACCTGATGAAAAACGACGAAATTCTTAGCCAAATCACGCAGTTCTGCCGCCAGGCAGACATGGCGGAATCGACCTTTGGCCGCCGCGCGGTGAACGATGGGAAGCTGGTGCACCGGCTGCGCGAGGGCAAGCGCATCACCATCGACACGCTGGAGCGGATCCAGGCCTACATGGCCGCGTCGATGACCGGCGGTATGCCGCCGCCGCGGGGACTTCAGGTGCCGCCGGAAAAGCGCGATCCGCGCGGCAATTTCCGTTTCTTCGAGAACCGGCAGAAATATCTGCTGTTCGTCCACACCTGCAGCGAGAAGCGGGTGGTCGCCGAGCGCGTGGCGCTCGAACTCGCCAGCATCCATCCGCGGCCTCCGGCGCTGCGCGTGTTCGACGCCGGCGTCGGCGACGGCACGGTGCTGGCGCGCGTGCTGCGGTCGATGCACCAGCGCTTTCCGCACATGCCGTTCTATGTCGCCGGCAAGGAGTTGAGCCTCGAGGACGTCCGCCTGACCCTGGACAAGGTGCCGGACCGGCTGTTCGAGCATCCGGCCTCGGTGTTCGTCTTCACCAACATGCTCTATGCGGAGGCGCCCTGGCTTACGCCGGCGTCGCCTGCGGCCGCTGCCGCCACCGTCTGGCACGAGGTGCCGCTGCGGGGGGCCTCATCCGGCGACTTCGAGACGCAGATTGCAGAGTTGAAGCCGTTTCTGGAGCAGAACTGGCGCGCGGCCATCAGCCCGCGCACGGGCATGCCGTTGTACGAGCGGCCGGTCGTGCTGGTGCTCTACCGCGAGGACCAGAGGTTCCTGCTGGATTCGACCATTCCCCGGCCGGGCCAGACCGAGGCCAATTTCGACCTCGTCATCGCATCCCAGCCGTACCGTGCTCTGTCCTCGGTCAATTTCAGGGC
Organism: uncultured Alphaproteobacteria bacterium; assembly: GCA_963819355.1. Lineage (GTDB taxonomy): Bacteria > Pseudomonadota > Alphaproteobacteria > Rhizobiales > Xanthobacteraceae > Bradyrhizobium. The sequence continues at coordinate 8,974 of CAWFVZ010000015.1, forward strand.
AAAGAGGATCATTGCACCTCTGGCCCGGGCGTTGCGGCCGGGTGGTCGCCTGATCGGAATTCACTCCCATGGCCAGGATCCAGGCATGGAAATGATCCAGGCGATCTGGCCTGGAGAAAATCCTTTCGCGGTGAGCCGCCATGAGCTATTGCGCGCCGTTAAGTACGAGCTCGGATCGTTGGGCCGCGACCTAAATTTTAATGTTTACGCGGATAACCGCTCGATCTTCAGGTATGATATGGAAGCGCTGCCCAACGAGGTCACGGGTACTATCGGAACCTCGACGGCCTTTGCAGCATGGAATGCGGCGGTGTATGTCGCTCAGATTGAGGACGACCGGTTGGCAGATATGACTCAAAACGGCCGCACTCTGGATGCCGCCAGGGATGTGCTGCGGAAGTACAACGGGCTCTGGTTTCTCGACGAATCCTACGTCATCTCGCGCCGGCGTGATTGACATAATCCAAGGGTAAACATCGCAAACGTCCGCCGGCAGTGGCGGAACAAGGGGTTACTGATGCGCGCGTCCTATCTCTTCACCAGCGAATCCGTGTCCGAGGGCCATCCGGACAAGGTCTGCGACCGGATCTCCGATGAAATCGTCGATCTGTTCTACCGCGAAGGGCCGAAAGCCGGCATCGATCCGTGGGCTATTCGCGCCGCCTGCGAGACGCTCGCGACCACCAACAAGGTGGTGATCGCGGGTGAGACCCGCGGTCCCGCATCCGTCACCAACGAGCAGATCGAAGGCGTCGTTCGTGCCGCGATCAAGGACATCGGCTACGAGCAGGAAGGCTTCCATTGGAAGACCGCTGATATCGAGATCCTGCTGCACCCGCAGTCGGCCGACATCGCCCAGGGCGTCGATGCGCTTCAGCCGGGTGAGGTCAAGGAAGAAGGTGCGGGCGACCAGGGCATCATGTTCGGCTACGCCACCAACGAGACGCCCGACCTGATGCCGGCGCCGATCTTCTACGCCCACAAGATCCTGCGCCTGATCTCGGAAGCGCGCCACTCCGGCCGCGAGAAGGTGCTCGGTCCGGACTCCAAGAGCCAGGTCACCGTGCAGTACGAGAACGGCAAGCCGGTCGGCGTGCGCGAGATCGTGGTGTCGCACCAGCATCTGGTCGAGGACATCTCGTCCAAGCAGATCCGCGACATCGTCGAGCCCTATGTGCGCGAGGCGCTGCCGAAGGACTGGATCACGCCGAAGACCATCTGGCACATCAACCCGACCGGCAAGTTCTACATCGGCGGTCCCGACGGTGACTCCGGCCTGACCGGCCGCAAGATCATCGTCGACACCTACGGCGGCGCGGCCCCGCATGGCGGCGGCGCGTTCTCCGGCAAGGATCCGACCAAGGTCGACCGTTCGGCGGCTTACGCTGCGCGCTACGTCGCCAAGAACATCGTTGCCGCCGGTCTTGCCGATCGCTGCACGCTGCAGCTCGCCTACGCGATCGGCGTGGCGCGTCCGCTGTCGATCTACATCGACACCCACGGCACCGGTAAGGTGCCGGAGGACAAGCTCGAGAAGGCGGCGGCGCAGGCGATGGATCTGACGCCGCGCGGTATCCGCAGCCATCTCGACCTCAACCGCCCGATCTACGCGCGCACCTCGGCCTATGGCCATTTCGGCCGCACGCCCGACAACGAGGGCGGCTTCTCCTGGGAGAAGACCGACCTCGTCGAGGCGCTCAAGCGCGCGCGTCTAGTTTTTATGCGTCATTCCGGGGTCGCGTGCGCGACCCCGGAATCCCGAATCCTCACGTCGCGATTCCGGGACGCCTCTGTCATGAGCGTCTCGGAATGACGGTTCAACAACAGGACACTCGCAATGAACGCGAAGCCCGGCTTCACCGATTACATCGTCAAGGACATTTCGCTCGCCGACTTCGGCCGCAAGGAGCTCTCGCTCGCCGAGACCGAGATGCCCGGTCTGATGGCCACGCGCGAGGAGTATGGCCCGAAACAACCTTTGAAGGGCGCGCGCATCGCCGGTTCGCTGCACATGACGATCCAGACCGGTGTGCTGATCGAGACGCTGGCCGCGCTCGGCGCCGACATCCGCTGGGTCTCCTGCAACATCTATTCGACGCAGGACCACGCCGCCGCCGCGATCGCAGCCGCCGGCATTCCGGTGTTCGCCGTCAAGGGTGAGAGCCTGACCGAATACTGGGACTACACCGCCAAGCTGTTCGACTGGCACGGCGGCGGTCACCCGAACATGATCCTCGATGACGGCGGCGACGCCACCATGTACGTCCATCTCGGTCTGCGCGCCGAGAACGGCGACACCAAGTTCCTGGACAAGCCGGGTTCGGAAGAAGAGGAAGTCTTCTTCGCGCTTCTGAAGAAGCAGCTCAAGGAAAAGCCGAAGGGCTACTTCGCCGAGATCGCCAAGAGCATCAAGGGCGTTTCCGAAGAGACCACCACGGGCGTGCATCGTCTCTATGACATGCAGAAGGCCGGCACGCTGCTGTGGCCGGCCATCAACGTCAACGACAGCGTCACCAAGTCGAAGTTCGACAACCTCTATGGCTGCCGTGAATCGCTAGTCGACGGCATCCGTCGCGGCACCGACGTGATGATGTCCGGCAAGGTCGCGATGGTCGCGGGCTTCGGCGACGTCGGCAAGGGTTCGGCCGCCTCGCTGCGCCAGGCCGGCTGCCGCGTCATGGTTTCCGAAATCGATCCGATCTGCGCGCTGCAGGCGGCGATGGAAGGCTACGAAGTCGTGACCATGGAAGACGCCGCGCCGCGCGCCGACATCTTCGTCACCGCGACCGGCAACAAGGACATCATCACCATCGAGCACATGCGCGCGATGAAGGATCGCGCCATCGTCTGCAACATCGGTCACTTCGACAACGAGATCCAGATCGCGGGTCTGCGTAACCTGAAGTGGACCAACATCAAGCCGCAGGTCGACGAGATCGAATTCCCCGACAAGCACCGCATCATCATGCTGTCGGAAGGCCGCCTCGTGAACCTCGGCAATGCGATGGGCCATCCGTCCTTCGTGATGTCGGCCTCCTTCACCAACCAGACGCTGGCGCAGATCGAGCTTTTCGCCAACAACACGGACGGCAAGTACAAGAAGGAAGTCTACGTGCTGCCGAAGTCGCTGGACGAGAAGGTGGCCCGGCTGCATCTCGCCAAGATCGGCGTCAAGCTGACCGAGCTGCGCAAGGACCAGGCCGACTACATCGGCGTCAAGCAGGAAGGCCCGTTCAAGAGCGATCACTACCGGTACTGAGACGCGGCTATCATCTAACTTCGACGCGAAGCCCCGGAGCGATCCGGGGCTTCGTTATTTTGAACGCAACGCACGCATCGCGACGCGGTTGTGTCCAGAGCCGATTGCCAGTTGACGAGCCGCGCCCCCCGGCCGACAGTCCTTGGTGGCGGAGGAAACCATGCAACAAGAACATTTCGACGTGCTGATCGTCGGTGCTGGCCTGTCCGGCATTGGCGCGGGCTACCATCTCCAGGCGAGGTGCCCGGGCAAGAGCTACGTCATCCTCGAAGGCCGCGACTGCATCGGCGGCACCTGGGACCTGTTTCGCTATCCCGGCATCCGCTCCGACAGCGACATGTTCACGCTCGGCTATTCGTTCAAGCCGTGGACCGATCCGAAGGCGATCGCCGACGGGCCGCAGATCCTGAACTACGTGCGCGAGACCGCGGCCGAGAACGGCATCGAGAAACACATCCGCTTCCGCCATCGCGTCAAGCGCGCGGCGTGGTCGACGCCGGATGCGCGCTGGACCGTCGAGGCCGAGTGCATGACTGGAGAGGGCGCGACCGCGCTCGTGCGCTTCACCTGCAATTTTCTGTTCATGTGCTCGGGCTATTACAAATACGAGGCAGGGCTACACGCCGGAGTTCAAGGGTGCGGCGGATTTCGTCGGCCGCATCGTCCATCCGCAGAAATGGACCGAGGACATCGACTATGCGGGCAAGCGCGTCGTCGTGATCGGCTCGGGCGCGACCGCAGTGACGCTGGTGCCGGAGCTCGCGAAAAAGGCGGCGCAGGTCACCATGCTGCAGCGCTCGCCGACTTACGTGGTGTCGCGCCCGGCGCAGGATCCCGTCGCCAACAAATTGCGCCGCAACCTGCCGACGCGGCTTGCCTACCACGTCATCCGCTGGCGCAACGTGATGTGGGGAATGTTCTTCTTCCAGCTCAGCCGGCGCAGGCCGGCCAAGGTCAAGGATCTGATCCTCAAGGGCGTGCAGATGGCGCTCGGGCCCGACTACGACGTCGCGACCCATTTCACGCCGCGGTACAATCCCTGGGACCAGCGGCTTTGCCTCGTGCCGGATGGTGACCTCTTCAAGGCGATCCGCGAGCAGCGCGCCTCCGTCGTCACCAACGAGATTGACAGTTTTACGCGCGACGGCATCCGCCTGAAGGACGGTAGCGAGCTTGCGGCCGATATTATCGTCACGGCGACCGGGCTCGTGCTTCAGGTCGTCGGCGGACTGGAGGTGAGCGTCGATGGCCGCACCGTCGATTTTGCCAGCACGCTGACCTACAAGGGCATGATGTATGCCGACGTGCCGAACATGGCTTCGGCCTTCGGCTACACGAACGCGTCCTGGACGCTGAAATGCGATCTCACCTGCGAATATGTCTGCCGGCTCATCAACTACATGGACCGGCAAAATTTCCGCCAAGCCATGCCGCACAATGATGATCCCGCGGTCACGCTCCAACCCTCGCTCGATTTTTCTTCGGGCTATGTGCAACGTTCGGTCGCTAAAATGCCAAAGCAGGGTTCGAAGCGGCCGTGGCGGCTCTACCAGAATTACGCGCTGGACATCGTCTCCTTGCGCTTCGGCAAGATTGACGATGGCGTGATGCAGTATTCCTGATCGCGCCATCGTTGTGGTTGCGCCTTCCGCGTCGTTAGCGCGAGGCCAAGGTCGATTGCGAGTACATGCACGACCGCGCCGCCACCGAGGCCGATCAGGACGAGATAGTCACCACCTGTCTGCGCGTAGATCCAGGAGAAGGCAATCGTTTGAATTGGTCCACAGACATAAGCGTCGGGATTCCTTTGGCCGCAGGATATTTCTTCAGAGCTGCCGATGCGCTAAAGTTGACGCGTGATTCAGCCACGTGAAGGACCCTTTTTCGGCATCTTCGCTGCGGGACCTTCGTCCAAAAGGGCGACCTCTAGCTCTCGTAGCCGCTGTCGAACCACATTTCGATTCCTAGCCGGATAGCAAGGAGTGAAAGCGTCACGCTAATCGTGATGGCGATGACCGGTGTCCGACAAGGGCAATCCACTCCTTGAACCCGGCAAGGCCGGTGTCACCCGCACCCTCGCTTCCGCGTATTTTTGACCTTCACGGGTGATTCGTTTTCGCCGCCGATTAGCCTTGGACCACCTATGAAACACCATCCCCTCCATGCAAACGGCGACAGCAATGCAGTTGGCGAGCAGGACGGCACAGGGTTAAGACCTTGATTTCCTCTTCGCTCGGCGGCAACTTGTTGCAGCGCAACCGAGGCGGCCCGTAGGATTGAAGGAGTTAGTTAGGATGCCCCATTTCAAGTCAGGCGACCTTGTAGTCTTGAAGTCGGGGAGCCCAGCCATGACGGTCGATAGCGTCAATACCGATATTTTCGACGACAATAAAATTACCGGCATCGTCTGTGTCTGGTTCGCAGGCGAAAAGCTGGAAAGGGTACGATTCGAACAAGGGGCTCTTGAGCATGTGCACCCAATAGGTCCCAAAAAGCAGAAATCAGCAAAGGCTCCCGGCGCTAGATGAAACCTCAATTGATTTGCCTATCGTCTTGCTTTTGCATCGCTTCGGTGAGCGGATCCACAGCAAGTTCATCTTGCAGATGGTTGTTCGGCAAGTCAGTTCTGCTTTGTTCTTCCACAACCTGATTTACAACCGACCACACGTTTTGGGTGTTCGCTCGAGGGAAACCAAAGAGTAATTATACCGAAAACACAAAACTCCCAATATGTTAGCTGAACAAGCGCTGTAAGAACAGATAAGAAACATTCATAGTCGAAATGACAATCGAGATTGCTTACTACGTGCCCGTGGATCGGCTTTTGACAACTTCTTCATTGCTGCGATGCAGCAATTTTGATTGCTTCTTAAGCAGTGCGGCCCCATACGGTCCGGAGCAATAGCTTGGGGATCGTCCCCAAGGGACCATCAGGACCTTTAGCCATGACCGATTTTGCCAGCGTTCAGCAGCACCTTACTGCAATCACAACTGCCCAAACCGATTTCGCCAAGTCATCGTTCGCGGCGAGCAAGGCCTACTTCGAAAACCTCGCCAGTGTGAAGTCGCCCGATAAATTCATTGAACTCACGACCGAATACGCCAAGTCGGCACAGGCGACATTCGTTTCCGAAGCGACCAAGATCGGCGACCTCTACAAGACGTTTGCCCAGGAAGCCTTCAGGCCGTTTACTTCGAGCTTCTTGCCGAAGTGAGCGCATGACCCGCGGCCCTTCATTTTGAAAGTGGCTGTCTCAGAAAAGCACAATGCCGCCGCGTCGAATATAATGGCGGGCGGCATTGGGTATCGAAACTGGGCGCTAAGATCCGCCAGCACGGCTGTAGCAGCAAAGAGCATGCCAGGGTTCAAGCTAATTCCCCCAGCCGGGTCGCAAACACAGCTGGAGTAGCCTGCTTCCCGTAATACTCCTGTGTTGTGCTTGTGCAGGATTGCAGACTGCAAGCGTCCAATCGGGAGAACCGCCAGAGGCTCAGCAAGTGCATTACAAAACTTCGCTACAACAGCAATGACCAAACCAAAGCTTCACGGTCGAACGTCCGCAACCACGTCAGGTACAGCGTGCTGACCTCGCCTCGATCACCGGTTATGCGATCGTGGTCGATGGGCATTTCAAGGCCGACTTTGTTGACGGGAACGCCGCAGCGAAAGCTGCCGCCGAGTTGCTGGCCAAGTACCCGATGCTGAAGATCGAATTTTACGACGCCTCATCGACGTCACCGTCTTTGGCGACGCAACTCACTGCTGCACCGTAGCAGCGGCGATAACCATGTTTTCAGTTTTAATCTATCTTTAGTGATCTGCTAACAATCCGAGTCTCAAGGTCGCCCCCAAACGGAGGCGGCCTATGCCTTTGATGAAGTATTTCGGATTCGTCGGAAGTGCTCTCGTCCTGTTGCTGGTCGGAACGGGCTGGTTTTTCCCGGAACCGATAACAGAACCAATTCGTAGCGACACAGAGCGGCCCGCTATCAGGATCAGTTCAGCCGAGCAGCTGCCCGAACGAGTGGTCCTCGACACCACTTTGCCGACTATTGCGCCGCCGAGCGTGTTGGAGTTTGCTGAACGATGGCCACGGGAGGCAGCTAAACCTGTTGAACACCTCTCAACGCCAGCGCCTCCTGCGCCAATTGCGGCAGTACTGAGAAAGCAAAATCCTGCAAAGCAAGAGCGACCGAAGAAGATCGCCGCAGCTCCGAAGCTGAACGTCGAACCAGCAATGATTGAAAAGGTGCCACCTTCGCCTGCAGTCACTAGAATGACTTTGCTAGATATCCTGAAGGAAGGGGTTGAGCAGACGCACGCTAAACTGATAGCGAGCCTTGAGCCCCTGACTACTCATGTTTCGAAGCTCCGACCCGAGACACGGTAACAATACTAACACCCGCATTCGTCGTCGAAGCTGCCTGCTACCAAACACTTTCAGGAGATAGCTGGAGAACAATCTGCTGGGCAGGCGTTCAAGCTGAGGGCGAAGTTGTCCCTGCGAGCCCTCAGACATGTACCCGCAGGGCCGGCTCGCGGTGCCCAAGGTGCGCGCCTTCACCGACTTTGTCGTGCCCCGGCTGAAGAAGCATTTTGCGCTCCTGAAGAAGAGGCTAGCCCCTCGCTGATCCCGGCAGCCGCGCCGCAACTGCCAATGCGTTGTTTTGCGTATTTGGGCACCGGAGTGAATTGGCCATCCTGCTCAAACGGTTAACGGCGAATTAACGGATAAGTCCTAGCCTACTTCGGCCGGGGTTACTCGCAAGGCCGAGGTTGAGCCAATGGAAGCCCAGAAGATCGCGGTCGACGCCGTCGTCGCGCTGACCGATTGCGACCGCGACGCCGTCATCGCCTTCATCCGCCGGCTCTATCTTGCCGGCGTCACCGATCCCAAGCGCCTGACCTTCAAGGGTCTTCAGGCGCTGTCCCGGGCGTGATTCGGCTCGTTTCGGTCAGTTTCAGCCCAAGATCCATCCCCGCGCTCTCTCCAGATCGACCGCAACCCACCGGTGAATATCTTGCCGCTTGGGTCGGACGGGGGTAGATCACGTTCCCGGCTGGGTCACTTGGGACCGGGGAAATGCTGAAACAGCTTTTTGCGCCGCAACTCGTCATCCTTTATGTGCTTGCGGCATCGACGATTTACATTCACTTCCGCGGCAAGCAGCGGCTGCGCTTCGCGCGCCAGCTTGGCGATCACTCGACCTATCTCGCCCCCTACAACGTACTGATGTATGCGGGCTCGGCGGTGCCGAACAAGCCGGTGATCTCGGTCGAGCAGTTTCCCGAGCTCAAGCCGCTCAGCGAGAACTGGGAGACGATCCGCGACGAGGCCGCTCGCCTGTTCGACGAAGGCTTCATTCGCGCAGCCGCCAAGAACAACGACTGGGGCTTCTACTCGTTCTTCAAGAGCGGCTGGAAGCGCTTTTACCTGAAATGGTACGACGACTTCCTGCCCTCGGCGCGGACGCTGTGCCCGAAGACGGTGGAGCTGCTCAATTCGATTCCGTCGGTCCACGGCGCGATGTTCGCGATGCTGCCGCCGGGCGGCAAGCTTGGTGCCCACCGCGATCCCTTCGCCGGCTCGCTGCGCTATCACCTCGGTCTGATCACACCGAACTCGAACAAGTGCCGCATCCTGGTCGACGGCGTCGAATGCGTCTGGCGCGACGGCGAGGCCTTCATGTTCGACGAGACCTTCATCCACAGCGCGGAGAACGCGACCGACGTCAACCGCATCATCCTGTTCTGCGACGTCGAGCGCCCGATGAGGTACGGCTTCATGACCGCGATCAACCGCTGGGTCAGCCACCACATCGTCAAGGCGTCGGCGACCCAGAACGTCGATGGCGAGAATGTCGGCGTGCTCAACAAGGTGTTCGGCAAGCTCTACGAGATCCATCTCGCCAGCCGCAAGGTCAAGGAGTGGAACCGCAACGTCTACTACACGCTGAAGTACTCGTTGACGGCGCTGATCCTCGGCCTCATCGTGATGTCGGCGTTGCGGTGAAGTCGGTGCGTAGGGTGGATTAGACTTAGCGTAGCGTAATCCACCTCTTTCGCGCATTGGAATTGGCGGATTACGCTGCTGCCGCGCAACGATCTTTCAGTCACGCCAGCTTGGCGCCGGTCTGAATGATCGACCCGACATGCTGCCCGCGCAGCGCTGCCGAGATCCGGCTGGGAACGAGGCCGTTGACGACCTGCACATGCGCGATGTGACGCGCGTTGGCCATCACCTCCAGCAGCGCGGGGTCGAACGGCAGCGTGCCCTTCAGCTTCGCCAGTTCCGCAAAGCTGGTCTCTTTCAGCAACTCGGCCTTCTTGCCGTCGGCGCCATTCGGGTCAGTGGTGTAGACGCCGTCGACGTCCTCGACGATCGTGAGGCCCGCGGCACCGAGCGCGTCCGCGAGCAGGAAGGCGCCGGTATCGGCGCGATGCAGCGGGATGCGCGAGGTCGGGAACTCGTGATGGTGGTAGGGCGGGAAGGCGCTGCCGACGACCGCGCGGGCCGCCGAGAGGTGGATGGCGAGCTGGCTCGCGATGGTCGGATGCTCGACATAGGAGACGCCCTCCGGCGCGAGCAGGCTCGCCAGGATGTGGCCGTTCTGGCCGGCCTCACTGGCGGCGAGCGGCGCGAGCGAGCCGACCGGCAGGCCGAGGTCGAGGCCGACGCTGTAGAGATGACGGGCGCGGATGCCGGCGCCGGTCAGGATGAGCAGGCGATGCTCGGGCAGCAGCGTGCGGAGCTCGTCGACGAGCGGGAGGATCGCGTCATGGCCACGGTCCATGATGCGGCCGCCGATCTTGATCACCTGCAGCCAGGGCAGGAGCTTGATCGGGCGGCTGCCGGCAACGGGGCGGGTGAGATCGCTGTCCAGAAGGGTCTGGCGCGCGAGCGGCGAGGCGACGTGCTTGATCTGGTTGATGTCAGTCATGACGGTGTTCCCCTCAGCTCGCGGTGATGATGGTGCCGACATGCTCGCCTGCGAGCGCGCGGGTGAGATTGCCGGGGACGAGGCCGTTCACGACCTGCACCTGGCGGACGTGGCGCGCCGCGGTGAGGAGATCGAGCACCGGGAATTCCAGGATCGAATCCTGCAGGCCCTTGGCCTTCATTTCAGCCACCGAGATTTTCGGGATGAAGGTCGCGTTCTTCGACGTCTTAGGGTTCGCAGTGTAGAGGCCGTTCTCGTCCTTCACATAGATCATCGCCTTGCAGCCGAACTGCTCGGCGACGAGGAAGCATCCGGCGTCGGTGCGGTAAGGTGGGATCACGCCTTCGGCCGCGGGCCGCATCCACAGGCTATAGGGCGGCATGCCGCTGAAGATCACCGCGTTTACCTCGGCGAGGAACAGCGGCACGGAGGAGAGTCCGGCGCTGCTGACGGCGGAGATGCCGTGCTTGGCGAGAAGCTGTCCGAGCATCGCGGCGTTCTGGTCGGCACGGAAGCGCCGAGCTGCGACAGCACGCCGGCCGGCAGGCGCAGCCCGGCCGCGATCGAATAGAGATGCCGCGCGCGCGTGCCGGCGCCAGTGCCGATCAGGAGCTTGTGGATATTGCGTGCAGAGACGATCTCGTCGACAAGCGGATAGACCGCGGCGCGGCCGCGATCGATCAGCTTGGCCGCCGATCTTGATGACGGTGGCGTCCGGCAGGATGCGGAAGTCCGACGCCGCTTTCGCTGCGGCCAGCAGCTGTGGGTCGGTGAGCGAGCGCTGCATCAGCAGACCCTCAAGCTCGTGATGGTATTCGACATCCGAGACACCTCTCGTTTTTGAATGCAGTCTTGACGGCGGACCCTCTGGTCCTGACCGTCAGTGCGAGCCTTGCTGTACAGTTCGGTCCATGGCAACAAGTTTGCCGCGATTTAGCGGCCTAACATGGAGCAGGCAATGGCCTCCTTGCCGACGGCGAATGCCGAGATAGCGCAATTCTTCCGCCAGTGGCTGGAAACCTTCGCCGGCTACGTCCGGGAGGTCGATTACGCCTCGGCGAAGCCGCTGTTCCATCCGGACGTGCTCGCCTTCGGCACGCATAACGACGTCATCCCCGGTCTGGACCAATGGGTCACAACGCAATGGGACAACGTCTGGCCAAGGACGAGCGACTTCCAATTCGTGATTGAGCAGACCTCGATTCTGGCGTCCCCCGATGGCGCGATGGCGACCGTGATCGCGCCGTGGACGAGCACGGGTTTTCATCCCGACGGCAGCCCGTTTTCGCGTCCAGGACGAGCGACGATGGTGTTCTCCAAACATGCCGACCGTTGGCTGTGCGTGCACTCCCACATGTCGCTCAATCGCGGCGTCCCGCAGACGTCTCACGCCAATCGGCCGGTGAAGGCATGGTAGCAAGGGCGTAGGGCGTTGGTTGGCCGCGTCGGGGGCTCCGTGCGTTAATGGTTGTGTTATGGCTTCGTCTCAACTGCTGGGAGGAGGCCATGAAGGCGATATGGTACATTGTTGCGTGCCTGGCGCTCGCGACAGCCACTACTGCCATGGTGAATGCCGCGCCGAAACAGGCGGCCTCGGACGCAAACGAGGCCGGGCTTGCGGGATGCTCGACGTTGGCCGGCTCTCTCGCCACGTCCGTGCAAATTGCCGGGCGTCACGACCTATGACGGATGCACCAAATTTCTGAGGGAACGCGGTGTGCTCCCCAACGGACCAGCGGCAACTACAGGGAGTGAAACAGGCATCGGAGTGAAGCCGATGGCGATGCTTTCGCGATGCCGCAATGCAAAAGCCCCGGAGCGCGCTCCGGCGCTTTGTTGTGGGTCCGACGCGGCGCTATTCCGGCTGGCCGATCGAGACCTTCAGCGAGCCGACACCGTCGACGCCGCATTCCAGCTTGTCGCCGGGCTGGAGCTGCGACACGCCGGCCGGCGTGCCCGTCATGATGATGTCGCCGGCGGCGAGCTTCACCTGCTGCGAGAGTTGCCAGATGATCTCCGGCACGTTCCAGATCAGTTCGGTGAGGTCGCCCTTCTGCGCTTCCTTGCCGTTGACCGTGAGCCAGATCTTGCCCTTGGAAGGATGGCCGATCTTCGACGCCGGCTGCACCGCGGAGGCAGGCGCCGAGCCGTCGAACGACTTGCCGATCTCCCACGGACGCTCCTTCTTGCGCGAGGCGATCTGGAGGTCGCGGCGGGTCAGGTCGATGCCGACGGCGTAGCCGTAGACGTGGTCCAGCGCCTTCTCGGCTGGAATGTTCAGCCCGCCGCTCTTCATCGCGACGATCAGCTCGACCTCGTGATGCAGATCCTTGGTCAGCGGCGGATAGGGAATGGTGGCGCCATCTTGCACCAGCATGTCGGCGTGCTTGGCGAAGAAGAACGGCGGCGCGCGCTCGTCATTGCCCATCTCGCGGATGTGCTCGAGATAGTTGCGGCCGACGCACCAGATGCGGCGCACCGGATAACGGCCGGCCTCGCCGACGACGGGGAGCGAAGCCTGGGGCGGAAGCGGGATGACGTAGGAGGCGGCGTTCATGAAGCGGTCTCGCTGCTCTTGAGGTGGAACGAACTTTATGCGGTTGCGCTGATCGGCGCCAGAGCGCCGGCATCGTGATGTTGCAGGCGGAAGAACGAGGCGTAGCGGCCGCGAGCGGCGGAGCAGCTCGTCATGCCGGCCCTGCTCGACGATCTCGCCGCCCTCGACCACGAGGATCGCATCGGCGTGCATGATGGTGTGCAGGCGGTGCGCGATCACGATGGTGGTGCGGTTCTGGCAGAGATGCTCGATCGCCTCCTGCACCTGCTTTTCCGACTCGGAGTCGAGCGCTGCGGTGGCCTCATCGAGCAGGATGATCGGCGCGTTCTTGAGCAGCGCGCGCGCGACCGCGATGCGCTGGCGCTGGCCGCCCGACACTTGGGTGCCGTGCTCGCCAACCGGCGTGTCGTAGCCGAGCGGGAAGCCCATGATGAAATCATGCGCGCAGGCCGCCTTGGCGGCATCGATGATTTCGTCTTCGGTCGCGCCGGACTTGCCGAAAGCGATGTTGTTGCGGATGGTGTCGCGGAACAGATAGACGTCCTGGCCGACATAGGCGGTCTGCGCCCGCAGCGATTTCCGCGAGATCGCGCCGATCGACTGGCCGTCGATCACGATGTCGCCCTGGGTCACTTCGTAGAAGCGCAGCAGCAGCGCCAGCACCGTCGACTTGCCGCCGCCGGAGGGGCCCACCAGCGCGGTGACCTTGCCGGGCTCGGCGACAAAACTCATGCGGTTGAGCACAGTCTCATTGGCGCGATAGGAAAAGCTGACGTCGCGCAGCTCGATGCGCGCATCGGAGAGCTTCAGCCCCGGCTTGTCGTCGTCGGAGTGCTCGCTTGCCGGGCTGTCGACGACTTCGAGCAGCATGCGCGCGCCGACGAGCTGGCTGTTGAGATCGATGTTAAGCCGTGCCAGCCGCTTGGCCGGCTCGGTCGCCATCAGGAAGGCGGTCATGAAGGAGAAGAACGCGCCGGGCGTGGCGTTGAGCGCGACCACGCTGTAGCCGCCATAAAGCAAGCAGCCGGCGACCGCGAAGCCGCCGAGCATCTCCATCAGCGGATTGGAACGGTTGGCGACGCGGGCCATCTTGTTGGCGTTGCGCTCGACGATCGCGATGTTCTCGTCGATGCGGCTCTGCATGGTGTCCTCGAGCGTGAACGCCTTCACCGTGCGAATGCCCTGCAGCGATTCCTGCATCGTCTCCATGATGTCTGCGGTGCCGGTGAACTGGTTGAAGGCGAGGCCCTTGATGCGCTTGACCAGCTTGCGCAGCACCAGCATCGCCGGCGGCACTGCGACGAGGCCGATGAGCGACATCAGCGGATCCTGCCACACCATCACGCCCATCATGGCGAGCAGCATCATGAGGTCGCGGCCGATCGCGTTGACCAGCATGTTGAGGACGTCGGTGATGGATTTGGCCCCGGCCGTCAGTCGCGCCAGAAATTCCGATGAATGCCGTTCGGAGAAGAAGCCGACGCTCTCGCGCATCAGCTTGGCGAACAGCTGGCGCTGGTTGGTAGCGAGGATGGCATTGGAGATCTTGGTCAAGATCACCATGTGGCCGTAGGTCGCCACGCCCTTGATGAAGAGCAGGATCACCGTCACGCCCGAGAACATCGCGATGCCCGGGATGTTCTTGTCGACATAGGCCTGGTTGATGACCTGGCCCAGCACATAGGTCGCGCCTGCAGTCGATCCGGCGGCAAGCGCCATCAGCGCGAAGGCGACGAGGTAGCGCCGCCAGTAAATGATCCCTTGTTCGGTGACCAGGCGGCGAATCAGGACCGCTGCCGCATAGGGGTCGTCGGTGATTTTCTCTGGAAACTGGGCCATCCGTAGTCCATTGACGGCGCAGGAAAAAGCCTGCCCGCGCGTCAGGGATCGAATGGCCTCTGTGCCCGCTAAAGCGGGGTTTTTCAAGCCCAATTAAGGGCTTGCGTCTGGATGGAATCTAGGCCGAGACGGCGTGGCGCAGCTCGCCATGGCGCTCGCGGAACAGCTTGTCCTCCCAGGCCAGCGCATGCGCCGCGATGGTCTCGAGGTCGTCGTATTGCGGCTTCCAGTCGAGCAGGCTGCGGATGCGGCTGGTGTCGGCGACCATGGTCATGATGTCGCCGGGCCGCCGCGGCGCGTATTGCACGGCGAAGCTGCGGCCGGACACACGGCGCACCGCGTCGATGGTTTCCAGCACGGAATAGCCGCGGCCATAGCCGCAATTGAGCGTGGTCGAGGCGCCGCCATTGCGCAGGTAAGCGAGCGCCGAGCGATGGGCCTGCGCGAGGTCCGTGACATGGATGAAGTCGCGGATGCAGCTGCCGTCCTGGGTCGGATAGTCGGATCCGAATACGTCGATCTTGGCGCGCTGGCCGGTTGCGGCTTCCACCGCGATCTTGAGCAGATGCGTTGCGCCGACGGTGGCAAGCCCGATGCGTGCCTGCGGATCGGCGCCGGCGACGTTGAAGTAGCGCAGCACGACGTATTGCATGCCGTAGGCGGCGGCGACGTCGTGCAGCATGATCTCGGTCATCAGCTTCGACGAGCCGTAGGGCGACAGCGGTCGCGTCGGCGCGTGCTCTGGCACCGGCACCTGGTCCGGATTGCCGTAGACCGCCGCGGTCGAGGAGAAGATGAAACGGTTGATGCCGCGCTTGACTGCGACATTGAGCAGGTTGCGCGCGGTCATGAAGTTGTTGCGGTAATGGCCGAGCGGATCGCGCATCGAATCCGGTACGATCACGGAGCCCGCGAAATGGATGATGCTCTCGATGTTGTGCTGGGCGATCACGCCTTCGAGCAGGTTCTCGTCGCCGGCATCGCCAATGAACAGCGGAACACCTTCGGGAAGATAAGCGGAGAAACCGGTAGAGAGATCGTCGATCACGACGACGCCCTCGCCAGCTTCCGCCAGCGCCAGGACCGTATGACTTCCGATATAGCCGGCGCCGCCGGTGACTAGCACAGTCATAATCTCACCCGTCTTCCATCAACGCTCGAAACTAACGTTTGCACGGTGAAGACGGGGTTTCGGCGCGGCTGAACTGGTCACTATGCTTAATGTTGCGTATAGGGGGCTTCGGTAACGGAGCATGACGTGGCGAATTCCCCGGGCGATCTCGACGTGATCGTGCCAAATCTGCACAGGCGCTATTCCGGGGTCACCGCGACCAACCGGATGGTGGCGCCGCGGCTGGCAAAGCTCTATCGCGCCGCGTGGTTCGGCTCGGACGCGCCGGAGGGAATTGCGCGGCTGAGTGGCGCCGATCTCCTGAAACTGTGGCGCCGCAAGCGGCCCCTGATCTGGCATGCGCGGCGCAACAACGAGATGATCGCGGGCGTCGCGCTGCGTGCGCTCGGCTGGCCGCTGAAACTGGTCTTCACCTCGGCGGCGCAGCGGCATCACAGCTGGATCACGCGCTGGCTGATCCGGCAGATGGACGCGATCATCGCCACCTCCGACATCTCGGCCTCGTTTCTCAAAGTCAAAGCGACAGTGATTCCGCACGGCGTCGACACCGAAATCTATGCGCCGCCGATCGATCGCGCTGCGGCCTTCGCGGAAGCCGCGTTGCCGGGCCGCTACGCCATCGGCTGTTTCGGCCGCGTGCGCGCACAGAAGGGCACGGATGTGTTCGTCGATGCGATGTGCCGCCTGTTGCCGCGCTATCCGGATTTCACGGCGGTGATCGTCGGTCAGGTCACGGCCGAGCAAACTCCTTTTGCGAATGACCTGAAGAAGCGCATCGAGGCCGCCGGCCTGCAATCGCGCATCGTTATCACTGGCGAGCTGCCGATCGAGGACGTGCAGCGCTGGTATCAGCGGCTGACGATCTACGCCTTCACCTCGCGCAACGAGGGCTTTGGCCTGACGCTGATCGAGGCGATGGCGGCAGGCAGCGCGCTGGTCGCCGCGCGTGCCGGCGCGGCGGCGCTCGTGGTCGAGGACGGCGTCACCGGCGTGCTGATTCCGCCGGGCGATACAGAAGCGCTGGCTGTGGCGCTCGAACCGCTGATGCTGCGATCCTTCATCGGCCGCCGCGATGGGGAGGCTTGCGCGAAAGCGTGTCATCGAGAGGTTCAGTCTCGATGCGGAAGCGAGGCAGATCGCGGATGTCTATGGCTGCTTGATCTGAGTTATCACGTTGGCAACGAATGCATCGAGGTCGCCGCCGGAAAAGAGAAAACCTGGCAATCCCATTGCCTGACCGGCCTCGATATCGCTGGCCCGATCGCCGATCACAAAACTGCCCTCAAGCTGTATGGGCCAATGCTCGGCAAGATCGAGAAGCATGCCAGGCGCCGGCTTGCGCCAGTAATGATCCTGGATGTAGCCGGTCACTGTTCCCTGCGGGTGATGAGGGCAAAAGCGAATGTCATCGATCCGTGCGCCGTCGCGGGCAAGTTCGCCACGCATCCAGTCGTGCAGCTTGTTGACGTCCTCTTCAGTAAAGTAGCCGCGCGCCACGCCGGACTGGTTTGTGAAGAAAAAGACGAAGTAGCCGGCCTCGTTGAGGCGGCGAATGGCTTTCGCAACGTTGGGTATCCAACGAACGCGGTCTCGGGTGCCGATATAACCGTCATCGTAGTTGATGACGCCGTCGCGGTCGAGGAATGCGGCGGGCATATTTGAACGGGTTGGGGTCACGTCAGAAATCTCAAGGAATCGTCATGCCTCCTTCCACGAAGCGCTAGGGCTTTGCAATCCCCCGCCGCTTGGCAAGCACGTCTCGCGCGATCTCGACCACCTCACCTGCCGAGATATCCCGCATGCAGCGGTGGTCGTTCATCCGGCAGATCGTGCTCTGGCAGGGCTGGCAGGAGAGCACGCTCTTGTCCTGGACGACGGTCGCGGCAAGGCCGTTGAGCGGCGCCCAGAGATGGGGGCTGGTCGGGCCGAAGATGCCCATGGTGGGCGTTCCGAGGGCAGCCGCGATGTGCATCAGCCCGGAATCGTTGGAGATGGCGACGCCTGCCGCCGCCATGGCCAGCACGCCGTTGCGCAGATCGGTGCCGGTCAGGTCCCGCACCCCCGGCCCGCCCGCGGCGACGATTTCCTGGGCCAGGCCCTTTTCCGCGGGACCGCCGATTACCCAGACCTCCAGCCCGCGTTCAGCCAGAAGCCGGGCAGCCTCGGGATAGTAGGTCCAGCGTTTTGACACGCCGACCGAACCGGGCGCGAGCGCCACCGCAGCGTCCGCGCTGAAGCCGTTGGCCTGCCGCCATCGGGCAATGTCCTCGGCCGGGACCCGCAATTGCGGCACCGGCCATTCCGGGGGCAGGGGGGCGCCGTCCGGCTGGGCGAGGGCGGCGTTCTTGTCGATGAAGCGGGGCAGCCGCTTCTCGCCCCAGCGCCAGCGGTTGAGCAGGCCGAACCGGAACTCGCCGACGAAGCCGACGCGCTCGGGGATGCCAGCCAGCGCCGGCGCAATGGCCGCTTTCCACGTCCGGGGCAGCACCAGGGCGGTGCCATAGTTCCGCTCGCGCAGGAGCTTCGCCAGGCCGAGCTGGCGGCCCACGGCGAGGCGGCTGCGCGGCAGGTCCCAGACGATGCCGTGGCGCACGCCGGGCATGTAATCGACCAGCGGGGCACACAGGGACGTCGTCAGGAGATCGACCGGCCGGTTGGGCCACCGCTCGTTCAGAACCCGGACCACGGTGTGATTCCGGACGAAATCGCCGATCCACATATAAGGGACGATCAGGATCGGACGCGTGTCGCTCCGATCCTGACTTCCGCCAAATTGCGAATCTTTGTTCATTTGTTAACGGACCAAAGGCGCCTGATGTGGCGGTTCGGTTAGCCGCTCCGGGCCGACAGGTAAAGCCGGGAGAAGCCCGCTCTCGAAACCGGCGACGAAGGGGCCGCCACCCGAGAGGCATCACTTTTTGGGTGGCGAATTAGGGCACCCCCAAGCTCAGCCTTGGACACTGGGGGCCAAATGCGGGCTGCTCCCAAAACCGCTTACACTTTGGCGGATCATGCGCTAGGGCAGAACCGGACCTTAAAAACTCGGGCAGGGTAGTTGGAATGTTGCTGGTGACCGGCGGTGCCGGTTTTATCGGATCGAATGTCGTGGCCGCGCTGAATGACGCCGGCCGCAGCGATGTCGTGGTCTGCGATCTCCTCGGCACCGATGGCAAGTGGCGCAATCTCGCCAAGCGGCAGCTTGTGGATATCGTTCCGCCCGCCGAGTTGCCTGACTGGCTGAAGGGCCGCAAGCTCGATGCGGTGATCCATCTCGGGGCGATTTCCGAGACCACCGCGACAGACGGTGATCTCGTGATCGAGACCAATTTCCGCTTCTCGATGCGCCTGCTCGACTGGTGCACGGCGAATGCGGTGCCGTTGATCTATGCGTCCTCGGCCGCGACCTATGGCGACGGCGACGCAGGCTTTGACGATGACGCCTCGCTGCCCGCGCTGAAGAAATTGCGGCCGATGAATCTCTACGGCTGGAGCAAGCAGCTGTTCGATCTCGCCGTTGCCGAACGCGTCGCGCGCGGCGAGAAGCTGCCGCCGCAATGGGCCGGATTGAAATTCTTCAACGTGTTCGGCCCGAACGAATACCACAAGGGCACGATGATGAGCGTGCTGGCACGCCGCTTCGACGACGTGAAGGCGGGCCGCACAGTGCAGCTGTTCAAGTCGCATCGCGACGGCATCGCCGACGGTGAGCAGCGCCGCGATTTCATCTATGTCGACGACGTCGTGCGCGTGATCATGTGGCTGCTGGCAACGCCATCGGTGTCCGGGCTTTTCAATGTCGGCACCGGCAAGGCGCGCAGCTTCAGGGATTTGATGTTAGCAGCCTATGCGGCGCTCGGCACCAAGCCCAATATCGAATACATCGACATGCCCGAGAGCATCCGCAACAGTTACCAGTATTTCACCCAGAGCAAGGTCGATCGTCTCCACCGCGCTGGCTATAATGGCGGCTTCACGACGCTCGAGGATTCGGTGAAGGCCTATGTCGGGGACTATCTCGACCGACCCGATCGCTTCCGCTGAGACCCAGGACCCAGACCCAAGACCCATGGCGACGCCCATTCTCGATTTCGAAGCCCTCGCGCAAGCCATTTCAGGCCGTACGGTGCTGTGCATCGGCGACATCATGCTGGACGAGTTCGTCTATGGCGAGGTGTCGCGGATCTCGCCGGAAGCGCCGACCCCTGTCATCGTTGCCCAGCGCAGCGAGATCCATATCGGCGGCGCCGGCAATGTCGCGCGCAATATCGCTTCGCTCGGTGCGCGCTGCATCTTTGTCGGCCTCGTAGGCGAGGATGATGCGGGCAAGCGGCTCGCCGCGGCGCTGGCGGAACATGCCGGCATCGAAAGCGCGCTGGTGTGCGACCCGTCGCGGCCGACCACGCGAAAAGTCCGCTTCGTCTCCGAGCTTTTCTCCACGCACATGCTGCGCGCGGATTGGGAGCAGGCGCTGCCTGCCTCCGATGAGGTCGAGACCAGGCTGATCGAGGCGATCCTGCCGCAAATCGCGCGCGCCGATATCGTGCTGCTGTCCGACTACGCCAAGGGCGTGCTGACCGCGCGCGTGATCCGCCACACCATCGACGCAGCGCGAAAGCTCGGCAAGCCCGTGATCGTCGATCCCAAGAGCCTGAACTGGGCGATCTATCGCGGCGCCACGCTGCTCACGCCCAACCGCAAGGAATTCGCGGAAGCCACCCGCAGCCGCGCCGACACGACGCAGAGCATCGTCGATGCCAGCGAGGACGTGATGCGGCTCGCCGATTGCGAGGCGATGCTGGTCACGCAAGGCGAGCACGGCATGACGCTGGTGCCGCGCAATGGCGAGGCCGTTCATGTTCCGGCTTTTCCGGTGAAGGTGCGCGACGTCTCCGGCGCCGGGGACACCGTGGCCGCCGCGCTCGCGGTGTCGCTCGCGGCGGGTGCGGATTGGGACACGGCGCTGCGCATGGCCAATGCGGCCGCAGCGGTCGCCGTCGGCAAGCAGGGCACGGCGAGCGTGAGTGCGGCCGAACTGCGGCGAAAGATCCTGCCGCACGCCTATCTCGCGGCCGAGGAGAAAGTCGTGATCGTGCCGGGCGCGCTCGATGCCCAGCTCGCCGAATGGAAGCGGCAGGGGCTGCGCGTCGGCTTCACCAATGGCTGTTTCGACATCCTGCATCCCGGCCACGTCAAGGTGCTGACTGCGGCACGCGGCGCGTGCGACCGATTGATCGTGGGATTGAACAGCGACGCCTCGGTGCGGCGACTGAAGGGCGCCGACCGTCCGGTCCAGGACGAGCGCGCGCGGGCCGAGGTGCTGGCAGCGCTCGAAGCCGTTGATCTCGTCGTCATCTTCGAGGAGGACACGCCGATCGAGCTGATCAGGCGCATCACGCCGAGCGTGCTGGTGAAGGGCGGCGATTACACCCGCGAGCAGGTAGTCGGCCACGAGGTCGTCGAGGCCGCCGGCGGAACGGTCGTGCTGGTCGACATCCTCAAGGGTTTCAGCACGACGGCGCTGGTCCATCGCGCGCGCGGAGAGATCAAGTGACGGCACTTGCGCCGGAGACGACCGCCCAGATGCTGTGGCGGCGTTTCCGCAGCCCGGCGGCCTGGGGCGAGACGGTCGATCTGTTCGCGATCCTGACGGTGGCCTCGCTGCCTTGGTCGACTTCGCTCACGGCGATCTTCAACGCCATGTTCCTGGTCTGCATGGTGCCGTTTCTCGACGTCCGCGCATTCCTGCAATCGCTGAGGCGTCCGATCGTTGCGGTGCCGATTGCGCTGGTGCTGCTCGCGCTGGTCGGAACGCTGTGGTCGGATGCGGCCTGGGGCGCGCGCCTCTACGCGGTCAATCCAACGGTCAAGCTGCTCGTGCTGCCCGTGCTGCTCTACCGTTTCGAGCGCTCGCCGCGCGGGCACTGGATCTTCATCGCCTTTCTGGTGTCCTGCGCGCTGCTGTCGGTGATGTCGTGGCTGGTCGCTTTTTATCCGGGCTTGTCGCTAAGGCCATACGATCCCCTCGAGCGCGGCATCTTCGTCAAGAACTACATCGACCAGAGTCAGGAATTCACCCTGTGTGCGGTCGCGCTCGCGTATCCCGTGATGAAGCTGCTGCGTGACAAGCGATACTGGCTCGCAGGCTTTCTCACTGCGCTGGCGCTGAGTTTCTTGGTCAACATGGCCTTCGTCGTGGTGTCGCGCACCGCGCTCGTTACGGTGCCCATCATGCTTGCGGTTTTCGCGCTGCTTCATCTGAGGTGGCGCAGCATCGCCATCATCTCCGCCGCCCTGATCGCTGGCGCAGCTCTCGCATGGCAGGCCTCGCCGCAATTGCGCAAGACCGCCGGCACCTTCGCGAGTGACTACTCCGGCTACATAGAAAGGGGCGAGGCGACCTCGGCCGGGCTGCGGCTCGAATTCTGGCGGAAGTCCCTCGGTTTCTTCGCGGAAGCCCCGGTCAAGGGGCACGGTACGGGCTCGACGCGCGGATTGTTCGAGCGTGTCAAGACCGGCAACGGCGATCAGGCCTCAGCCGAGGTAATCGGCAATCCGCATAACCAGACGCTGAACGTTGCGGTCCAGTGGGGCATCGTCGGCATCGTCGTTCTCTACGCGATCTGGATCCTTCATCTTCGGCTGTTTCGCGGCGACGGACTTGCCAACTGGATCGGGCTGCTGGTTGTAGTGCAGAATATCTTCACGTCACTCTTCAACTCCCATCTGTTCGACTTCCACGAGGGCTGGATGTACGTCATCGGCGTCGGGGTCGCCGGCGGCATGGTCGTCCGCGAGCGGAAGGCCGCACCGAAGGCGGGAGAAGCCGGTTCCTGAGCATCGTCGCGGTTGGCAAGTCTTGTGCTGGCAAGTACTGCCGAGATGGGTTATCAGCGCGGTCAGGTTGCACACAACGGGATTCCATCGGCCGGCGGATGACGCGTCTTTCGCATCTCACTTTGCGCAATTTCTTGATCGCGCTCCACGACCTGCTGGCGACCACGGCGGCGCTGTTCGTCGCGTTCTATCTGCGCTTCGAGGGCGACGAGGGTTTTTTCGATCGCCTACCGCTCCTGTTCCAGATCCTGCCCTACTTCCTAGCCTTCAGCGTGGTCGTGTTCTTCATCTTCAACCTGACCACGACGAAATGGCAATTCATCTCGCTTCCCGACGCACTGAACATCATCCGCGTCGCGACCGTGCTGACGGTTGCCCTCCTGGTGCTCGACTACGTCTTCGTCGCCCCCAACGTCCGCGGCACCTTCTTCCTCGGCAAGGTGACCATCGTCCTTTACTGGTTCTTCGAGATCGCCTTCCTCAGCGCCGCGCGCATGGCCTACCGCTATTTCCGCTATACTCGGGTGCGGCGTCATGCCCGGACCGACGATGCCGCGCCGGCGCTGCTGATTGGCCGCGCCGCGGATGCAGAAGTGCTGTTGCGCGGCATCGAGAGCGGGGCGATCAAGCGGATCTGGCCGGTCGGCGTGCTGTCGCCATCGAGCGCCGATCGCGGCCAGCTCATCCGCAACGTGCCGGTGCTGGGCGGCATCGACGATATTGAGGATGTCCTCGCCGACTTCGCCAGGCGCAACAAGGCAATCGCGCGTCTCGTCATGATGCCGTCGGCGTTCGAGCCGGAGGCCCATCCGGAATCGATCCTGATGCGTGCGCGCAAGCTTGGCGTGATCGTCAACCGCATGCCTTCGCTGGAGGGCGGCGAGACGCCGCGCCTCACGGCCGTCGCGGTCGAGGATCTCCTGCTGCGGCCGAGCGAGAAGATCGACTATTCGCGCCTTGAAGCCCTGATCAGGAGCAAGGCGGTGATCGTCACCGGCGGCGGCGGCTCGATCGGCTCCGAGATATGCGAGCGCGTGGTTGCCTTCGGCGCCGCGCGCCTCCTGATCGTGGAAAATTCCGAGCCGGCGCTCTATGCGGTCACGGAAGCACTGGCCCTTCAGGGCACTGCGGCTGAAATCGAAGGGCGGATCGCCGACATTCGCGACCGCGAGCGCATCATGCGGCTGATGGCCGAGTTCAAGCCGGACATCGTGTTCCACGCGGCGGCGCTCAAGCACGTGCCTATCCTCGAACGTGACTGGAGCGAGGGCGTCAAGACCAACATCTTCGGCTCGATCAACGTTGCCGACGCGGCGCTTGCCGCCGGAGCCGAGGCCGTGGTCATGATCTCGACCGACAAGGCGATCGAGCCGGTGTCGATGCTCGGTCTGACCAAGCGCTTTGCGGAAATGTACTGCCAGGCGCTCGATCACGAACTTGCGGCAGGGAGCGCTGGCATCAATCCGCCGATGCGGCTGATCTCCGTCCAATTCGGCAATGTGCTGGCGTCGAACGGCTCGGTGGTGCCGAAGTTCAAGGCCCAGATCGAGGCCGGTGGTCCCGTGACGGTCACGCATCCCGACATGGTCCGCTACTTCATGACCATCCGCGAGGCCTGCGACCTCGTCATCACGGCGGCAACACACGCGCTTGGCTCAGTGCGCTCAGGCGTCTCGGTCTACGTGCTCAACATGGGCCAGCCGGTGAAGATCGTCGATCTCGCTGAGCGCATGATCCGGCTCTCCGGCCTTCAGCCCGGCTACGACATCGAGATCGTGTTCACGGGCATGCGGCCGGGCGAGCGCCTGCACGAGATCCTGTTCGCGTCCGAGGAGCCGGCCCGCGAGATCGGCGTTGCCGGCATCATGGCCGCGCAGCCGAACGAGCCGCCGATGCTGACGCTGCGCAAATGGATTGCGGCGCTGGAGCAGGCGATTGCGCGCGACGATCGCGCCACCATCAGTACCATCCTGAAGGATGCGGTTCCGGAATTCGGGTCGACCGCGGCCTGACCATGCAGTCCCAAGGCTTAGATCGTCGTCGCAAGCCAGCACTATCCGCCGGACCTCGCTTGACCTCAACCTGTCCAACGCGATCGCAACCCGGTGGCAGCCGCCGGCCTCCCTCGACGAAGGCTTGCGGCTCGCGCTTGTCTAATCAGGACGCCTGAGGGCGAGAGAAACGCCGCAGGAGGAACCCGACCGCAATCGCGCCTGCGAGAAGCGCGAGCAACGCGACGGCCGTCGAGCTGGCGCGAACGGTGACGACGGCAAGCAGCGCCAGCACGAGGTTGAGCAGGAAGACCTCGCTGATCACACGACGGACGGTGAAACCATTGTCGGTTGCGCGCTGGTAGAAATGTGTGCGGTGCGCCGACAAGAACGGCTCGCGCCGGGCGATGCGGCGGCCCAGCGTAATGGTGGAATCCGCGAGGTAGTAGGCCGGCAGCAACAGCGCTGCGACCGCCTGTCCGTGCCAGGCGAACTCCAGCAGGCACCAGCCGAGCAGGAGGCCGATCGGCAGGCTGCCGACGTCGCCCAGAAACACTTTTGCGACAGGACGGTTGAACGGCGCAAAACCGAGCATGGCGCCGCACAGCGCAGTGGCGATCAGCGCGGCCGGCCATGACAGGTCACCAAGCAGTCCCAGCAGCAGAAGCGCTGAGGTGATCGGCACCACTTCCGCCACCGTCATCAGATCGAGCCCGTCCATGAAGTTGACGAGGTTCACGAACCAGACGCCGGCAAGCAGGATGAGGCCACGTTCCAGCGCGAGCGGCAGCGCCGGCACGATGCGCGCGGTCTCGGGCGCGGTGAACACGATCGCGCCGACGGCGGCGGCTTGCAGCACGAGCCGCACGAGTACCGGAAGCGACTTGATGTCATCGGCGAACCCTACCAGCGCGATCACGACTGTTGCAATGACCAGCGCCGGCGGGATCGGAATGTTCGCCCAGGCCGCCCACCCTGAAGCGACCAGCAGCGTCGCGGCGATCACCGCGATGCCGGCGCCTTGTGGAGTCGGGATGCGATGCGAGGAACGCGCATTCGGCCGCGCCAGTGCGTAGCGCTGGAGCAGGGAGCGGCCGCTCCAGGTGATGAGAGCTGAAATCAGCGCGGCGATCGCCAGGGCAAGCAGCGACGGCAGGATGGCGAGAGCATCGGTGGCCGGGTTCACTCCGGCACCCCGAGCGGGGCCGACCCTTGCGCGGCTTTTTCAGCGCTGAGGATCCAGACGAGGCCACCGAACGCGCCGACGATGAACGAGACCGCGCCGAACAGCAGCGAAACGTTGACGCCTTCGTTCGCAGCGAGCCCGGCGAAGCCGAAGGCCAGCCCCATGGTCGCTTCGCGCACGCCCCAGCCGGCGATCGAGATCGGCATCAAGGTGATCAGCATGACCGGCGGGACGAGCAGGAAGACTTGCCCAAACGTGACCGGCGCGGCGATCGACTGCACCACGCACCAGGCGATGACGACCGCAAGCACGTGAACGAGCAGCGAGAGGATCGCGATGATCGGTCCGCGCGTGCGATTGAAGATCACGCGGTTGGCGATTACGGCGCAGGCGTGGATGTGGTGGGTGGCCCACCAGGTCTTCAGCCACGGCCATTTCAGTGTGCCGAAGATCAGGAAACCGAGGCCGGCCGCGAGCGCCGCAAGGTCGACGAACAACAGCGCCGAGCGGCCGTGCGGATCGGTGATGAGCTCGTAACTCCAGGGCAGGCTCGCGACGACGACGATCGCAAGTGCGACGAGGCCGATCGCGCGATCGACGAAGATGGAGTAGGTGGCCGCACGCCATCCGGCGCCGGCGCGCGCGACCAGCCACAGCCGGACCGCATCGCCGCCGATCGCCGACGGCAGGGTCTGGTTGAAGAACGCGCCGATCACGTTGTAGCGCATGGCGCGGCCGAGCTCGAGCGGCGCGCCGCATTCGGCGCTGATCTCGCGCCAGCGCAGCACGCCGATGAAGATCTGCAGGAATGTGACCGCGATCGCCGCGCCGATCCAGAACAGGCTGGTCGCGGTGAAGCGCGAAAACAGTTCGGCCAAATCGACCTTGCGCAGCGCCAGGTAGAGCAGCGCCGCGGAAATCAGGATTTTGGCCGTCGACAGCAGGATTCGGCGCATCTCGCCCGCACGATTAAGGTTTGCGAAGATTGGAGGCAACCCGACGCGTGGCGCCGAATTCGGCCGCTTTGGTATGGTTTTGGCGCCGATCTTGCAATAGCGTCATCAAGAGGCTCTCGGACTATTGCGCTCCCCTCGATGCGGCGGCTAAACAGGCGGCGCGGGCGAGGGGCTCCTTGGGAACAGGATGACGGATAAGGCGATTTTGGTCACGGGTGCCGCCGGCTTCATCGGCTTTCATGTCGCCCGGGAGCTGCTCGCCGAAGGCCGCCCCGTCGTCGGGCTCGACAATCTCAACAACTATTACGATCCGGCGCTTAAACAGGCACGCCTGGCGCTGCTGCGGGCCGATGGCCGCTTCTCCTTCGCGCAGGCCGATCTTGCCGATCGCGAGACGATGGCGGCGCTGTTTGCGCGACACGATTTGCCAAGGTCGTGCATCTCGCCGCCCAGGCCGGCGTCCGCTATTCGATCGAGCATCCGCAAAGTTACGTCGATTCCAATCTTCAGGGCTTCCTCAACGTGCTCGAGGGCTGCCGGAACAACGGCTGTCGTCATCTCGTCTACGCGTCGTCATCCTCCGTTTATGGCGCCAACACTAAACTGCCGTTTTCCGTGCAGGACCGGACCGATCATCCCGTGAGCTTCTACGCTGCGACCAAGAAGGCGAACGAGGTGATGGCGCAGTCCTACAGCCATCTCTATCGGCTGCCGGTCACTGCCTTGCGCTTCTTTACCATCTACGGCCCGTGGGGACGGCCTGATATGGCCATGTTTCTGTTCGTAAACGCCATCATGGCGGGCCAGCCGATCCGGCTCTTTAACCATGGCAGGATGCGTCGCGACTTCACCTATATTGACGACGTGACCCGTGTAGTATCCAAGCTGATCGATCGGGTGCCTGCGGACAATCCGGCTGCCGCAAATGCGCCGTCTCGGGTCTACAATGTCGGCAATCACCGCCCCGAAGAGCTGATGCATGTCGTCGCGCTTCTGGAGCGGGAGCTGGGTCGGACGGCGGTCAAAGAATTGCTGCCGATGCAGGCGGGAGACGTGGTGGAAACGTTCGCGGATGTCCAGGATTTGATGCGCGACACCGGCTTTGCACCGTCAACGCCGATCGAGCACGGGGTCCGTAATTTTGTCACCTGGTATCGGGACTACTACAAGGTTTGAGATGACGATGGACAAACGCATTATCCCCCTGATCATGTGCGGCGGCGCCGGTACGCGCCTGTGGCCGGCTTCGCGCGAGGTGCGCCCAAAACAGTTTCTGCCGCTGTTCGGCACGCGCTCGACCTTCCAGGACACGCTGCTGCGCGTCTCGGACAGCGCGCTGTTTGATCGCCCGATCGTCATCACCAACGCGTCCTACCGCTTCATGGTGCTGGAGCAACTGGCCGAGATCGGCATCGAGGCCGACGTGATCCTCGAGCCGATGCGGCGCGATTCCGGGCCTGCGATCGCCGCGGGCGCGGTGTTTGCGCAGAGCCGTACAAGTGAAGCGATCGTGCTGGCGCTCGCCGCCGACCACGTCGTGCAGGACAATGCCGCGTTCGTCGCGGCGTGCCGCGAAGGCCTGGCTGCCGCGAGCACCGGACGGATCGTCACCTTCGGCGTCAAGCCGGAGCGGCCCGCAACCGAATACGGCTATATCAGCCCGGGCGAGGTGATCTCCGGCGAGGTGCACGCGGTCGCGCGCTTCGTCGAGAAGCCGGATGCGGTGAAGGCGGCCGACTACGTCAATTCGGGCTATCTCTGGAACAGCGGCAACTTCATGTTTCCCGCGGCCCTGCTGCTCGATGAATATCGCAAGGTCGATACGGCGAGCGTGGAGGCGGTCTCCAATGCCGTCACCAATGCCGGCCGCGATCTCGGCTTCGTGACGCTGGAGCCTCAGGCCTTCGGCGCGGCGAAGGCGATCTCGATCGACTATGCGGTGATGGAAAAGACATCGCGTGCAGCAGTCGTGCCGGTGTCCTGCGGCTGGTCCGACGTCGGCTCCTGGCACGCGGTGTGGGAATTGTCGGAGAAGGACGCGCAAGGCAATGCCGCGCATGGCGCTGCCGTGTTCGAAGACACGCGGAACTGCAACGTCACGACCAATTCTGCGCTGGTCGCGCTCGAAGGCGTCGACGATCTCATCGTTGTGGCGACCGCGGATGCGGTCCTCGTCTCGCGCCAGAAGGACGCCAACGGGCTCAAGCGCCTGGTCACAAAACTCAAGACGGTCGCGCCGAAGGTCACCGAGGAGCATCTCAAGGTGCATCGGCCCTGGGGCAGCTATCAGTCCGTCGACAATGGCGAGCGCCATCAGGTCAAGCGCATCGTGGTGAAGCCGGGCGGGCGGCTGTCGCTCCAGAAGCACCATCATCGCGCTGAGCACTGGATCGTGGTCCGCGGCGCGGCCCGCGTCACCGTGAACGAAACCGTGAAGACGGTGCACGAGAACGAGTCGATCTACATCCCGATGGGAGCGGTGCACCGGATGGAAAACCCGGGCAAGATCATGCTGGAACTGATCGAGGTCCAGACCGGCTCCTATCTCGGGGAAGACGACATCATCCGGATTGAAGACGACTATCAAAGGTCGTAACCAGCAATCTCCGAATCACGCGATCCGGGCCAAAAGGCGCTGTCTTTTGGCGCTAAGGCCCGGGGAACGTGTAACTTTTTAAATCAAATCGTGTCCGGGTCATTCGCCCGGCATTCGCCACAAATGTGGCGCCCGTGCTAGAAGCGGCCCGGGGATTTGCGTTGAAATCGGGGTTCGATCAGATGAGTTCCAAAGGATCACAACCGGCAACGGCCGGCTTGCGCGTGGGCGTCATCGGCGCGGGCGTGATGGGCAGTAACCACGCGCGCGTGCTCGCGGGGCTTCCCGGCGTCAGCCTCGTCGGTGTGGTCGATCCGTCGCCGGCGCACCTCGCGCGCACCGCCGAGCTTGCCAGCTGCCAGGGCTTCGAGACGCTCGACCAGCTCTTTGCTGCCGGCGTCGATGCCATCACCATCGCGGCGCCGACCCATCTGCATCACGAGCTTGCGCTCGCCTGCATCGCCAGGAACATCCACGTGCTGGTCGAGAAGCCGATCGCGTCCACGGTCGAAGAAGGCCGCGAGATCGTCGCCGCCGCGCAAAAGGCCGGCGTCACGCTGATGGTCGGCCATGTCGAGCGTTTCAATCCGGCAGTCGCCGCCGTCAAGCAGGCGATCGCGGGCGAGGACATCCTCTCGATCGCGATCACGCGCGTCGGCCCGTTCCCGCCGCGCATGTCCAATGTCGGCGTCGTTATCGATCTCGCCGTGCACGACATCGACCTGATCCGTTGGTTCACCGAATCCGACATCGTCGAGGTGCAGCCGCAATTGTCGAGCGCGGTTGCCGAGCGCGAGGACATCGCGCTGTTGCAGTTCCGCACCGCCAATGGCGTGCTCGCGCACATCAACACCAACTGGCTTACGCCGTTCAAGGCGCGCAGTGTCACGGTCGCGACCCGCGGCAAATACGTGATGGGCGATCTGTTGACGCGCCAGGTCACCGAATGCTTCGGCTTCAAGCCGGACGGCAGCTATTCGATGCGGCATCTGCCGGTCGGCCATGACGAGCCGCTTCGCGCCGAGCTGATCGCGTTCCTCAAGGCCGTGCGTAGCGGCGAAACGCCGGCGGTCACCGGCGATGAAGGCGTCGCCAGCCTTGAGATCGCCACGCAGTGCCTCGAAACGCCGTCGCGGCCTGCGGCTAATTCGTCGCCAGCCCGCAAGGGCCCGCGCCGCGTCGCCGGCTGATCCTTATCCCATGTCGACCGCTTCAAACCCGCAAGGCGCCATGAACCAGCATCTGCGTTCCGATCCCATTCCCTTCATCGATGTCAGCTCACAGCGCCGCCGGCTCGGCGCCTCGCTCGATGCCGCCGTCAAGCGCGTGCTCGATCATTGCCAGTTCGTCAATGGTCCGGAGGTCGCCGCGCTGGAGGCGCAGCTTGCGGCCTATTGCGGCGCCAAGCATGTGATTGGCTGCGCCAGCGGCACCGATGCGCTCCTGATGGTGCTGATGGCGAAGAATGTCGGGCCCGGCGATGCCGTGCTGTGTCCGTCGTTCACCTTCATCGCCACCGCTTCGCCGGCGGCGCGGACTGGCGCCACGCCGGTCTATGTCGATGTCGACGAAGCCACCTTCAACATGAGCCCGGAATCCCTGAAGCGCGGCATCGCGACCGCCCGGAAGGCGGGCTTGCGGCCCGTCGCGGTCATTCCGGTCGACCTGTTCGGACAGCCGGCCGATCACGACGCCATCGCCGCGATCGCCAAGGCCGAAGGCCTGTTCGTGATCGACGACGCAGCCCAGGGTTTTGGCGCGAGCTACAACGGCCGCAGGCTCGGCACGCACGGGCTCGCCACCACGACCAGCTTCTTCCCGGCCAAGCCGCTCGGCTGCTTCGGCGACGGCGGCGCGATCTTCACCGATGACGACGAACTCGCAGCCACGCTGCGCAGCATCCGCGTGCACGGGCAGGGCGTCGACAAATACGACAACGTCCGCCTCGGCTTGACCGGCCGGCTCGACACCATGCAGGCCGCGATCCTGATCGAGAAGCTGAAGATCTTCGACGACGAGGTCGCCGCCCGCAACAAGGTCGCCGAGCGTTACGCGCGCGGCCTGTCCAACGTCGTCACCGTGCCGCGCCTTGCGCCCGGCAACACCTCAGTCTGGGCGCAATATACCATCCGCCTGCCGAAGGGGACCGACCGCGACGGTTTTGCCGCCGCGTTGAAGGCCCAGGGCGTGCCGACCGCGATCTATTACGGTAAGTCGATGCATCAGCAGACCGCCTACAAGCGGTATCCGGTCGCAGAGGGCGGCCTGCCGGCCTGCGAGAGCCTGTCGCAGGACGTCATCAGCCTGCCGATGCACGCCTACCTGACCGAAGCCGACCAGGAGCGAATCATCGTCGCTGTGCGCGGTGCGCTTTCAACCTGATTTCGCCGTTTTGCCGCGCGAGCTCTTCCTTTAGAAGGGAACGATGCTCGGACGTATCTTCACGGTTGGCGGCTACACGCTGCTCTCGCGGCTGACGGGATTTGCCCGCGACATCATGCTCGCGGCGATCCTGGGCGCAGGCCCCGTGGCCGACGCCTTCTTCGTGGCGCTGCGGCTCCCCAATCATTTCCGAGCGATCTTTGCCGAAGGCGCCTTTAACGCCGCCTGGGTGCCGGCCTATGCCCATGTCCATGGTGAGCGCGGGGAGGCGGCGGCACGGCTGTTCGCCGATCGCATCTTCACGCTCCTCTTGGCCTCGCAGGTGGTGCTGCTGATCGCCGCCTGGCTGTTCATGCCGCAGGCCATGAGCATCCTGGCGCCGGGCTTCAGCGAGGATGCCGAGCAACGCAAGCTCGCGATCGAGCTGACCCGGATCACCTTTCCCTATCTCCTGCTGATCACGCTGGTGACGCTCTATGGCGGCATGCTCAACGTGATGCAGCGCTTTGCCAGTGCCGCCGCCGCGTCGATCTTCCTCAACGTCGCGATGATGATGACGCTGGCGCTCGCCGCCTGGTTTCCGACCGCGGGGCACGCCGCGGCCTGGGGCGTGCTGATCTCGGGCTTCCTGCAATATTTCCTGCTCGCCGGCGATCTCGCCCGCCATGGCGGCCTGCCGCGCTTTGCGCCGCTGAAGCTCGATGAAGACGTCCGCGGCTTCTTCAAGGCGCTTGGACCGGCGACGCTGGGCTCGATGGGGACGCAGGTTGCGCTGTTCGCCGACACCATCATCGCGACCTTCCTCCCCGCAGGCGCCCTGTCGGCGCTCTATTACGCCGACCGCCTCAACCAACTGCCGATCGGCGTGATCGGCATCGCGATCGGCACTGTGCTGCTGCCGGAGATGTCGCGGCGGATCACGGCCAACGACCATGACGGTGCGATGAAGGCGCAGCGCCGCGCCTTCGACTTCACGCTGCTGTTCTCGGTGCCGTTCGTCGCGGCCTTCCTCACCGTGCCCGATGAGATCATGCGCGCGCTGTTCGCCCGCGGCGCGTTCTCGAAGGCCGATGCCGTTGCCGCAGGCAGCACGCTCGCAGCCTATGCCATCGGCCTGATCCCCTTCGTGCTGATCCGCAGCGCAGTCGCGACCTTCTATGCCCGCAAGGATACCGCGACGCCGGTCCGCGCTTCGCTGACCGGCATCGCGGTCAATGTCGCCCTGAAGGTCGCCTTGATGGGATCGCTCGCCCAGATCGGTTTGGCGCTGGCGACCGCCGTCGGCGTCTGGACCAATCTGCTGCTGGTGCTGTTCTTCGCAGTGCGGCGCGGCTTTCTCGTGCTGGACCGCGCCTGGCTGTTGTCGCTCGCCAAATTCCTGCTGACCGGAGTAATCCTCGCCGCCGCCTTCTGGCTGATCGCACGCTTTGGCGGTTCTTCGCTGGGCGCGATGCACTTCCGGGATGAAGTGACGCTGGTGCTGCTGGCCGTTGGGGGCACCATCGTCTACGCGCTCGCGATCCTCGTATTGTTCGGCCGCAACTGGCTGGTCGCGCTGGTGCGTGGTTAGAGCAGAGATCAGCTCGCTGTGTACAATTGCCCGACTCCTCCACATCTCCGCCAGGAGGCGTGCCGCGAACGCGCCTGCTCGAATCGAAGGGGCTTCGATGAACCGATACGCCAGTGCTGCGATGCCATCGCTGCGATAAGTGACGTCACCATCACGAACAGGTTGCCCCAGATCTAGCGAGCTGGACGGCGTTCCCGTGCCGCATGCGAAGCAAGAACACGAAGCGCCGCAGTGAGGCTCGCCTCCAGGGTGTAGCCAAACTCCGCACATCCCTTGATTTTGCGCGATTGCCGTGGTATTGGGCTTCCCCATGATTAAATGGTCGCGCAACGTCAACTTCTCGCACATGACCCGCTTCGGCTGGGCCGTGGAAGGAGTCGCGCGCTAGGAATTCGTCGACGACATCTTTTCCACCAGGCCCCGCCGGCAATCGGACGGGGCCTTTTGTTTGGCCACGCTCCCTGCCGGCACAACAGCAGGAGCATCCGATGCCACCCCAACTGACGAACATCTCACCCGAGATTGCGGGCGATGCCGCAAGGCGCGGCGTCACGCTCTCCATCGTGTCGGCGAAGAGCGCGGTCGACCAGGCTTTGGCAGAGCGCCTCAAGGCGTCCGCTGCAGCGCTGGACAACGCTTTGTCGGAAAAGGATGCTGCCGGACCAACGGCCGCCTCGACGCGAAGCGTCCTTGGTCTGCTCAAGCAATATTGGCGTGCGTTTCGGCAGCGGCGCCAGAACCCACGGCTCACCTTGCAGGACCTGAGTGACAGGGAACTGATGGATATCGGCCTGACGCGCGGCGAGATCGACCACCTCACGCCTCAGCGATCGATCGATACGCTGAGAGACAGCACATGGTATCTCTGGACGAGCCGTGGTGGGATGTAAATGATCAACCGCCAGACGCGGGAATGTGCTTTGAGAACAAGCGGCGATCAGCACGGCTGCTTGTTCTCAGGCGTGTCTTGCGGCCACGCCTGCTACTCCAGAAACGTCTCGGACTTCTCGTCGGGATTGTTTGTGGCGCCGTCCTTCAATTCGCGTTCGGCTTCGTGCCAGAATTCGTCCTCGCGCCCTTCAGGCCGTCCGGCGACGTCCCACAATTGATGTGCACGGATTCGGATCTGATCTTCGGTCGGGTTGGGCATGGGTCCACACGTTGATTGAGGGCTTAAGCGCAGCCACACGGGCGTTACAGCGTATGGCCTCGCTGTGACTGTCCCGCTCCGGATTGGTTCTCCGCAAATACAAGCTTTTACAATGAGGATTTGTTCCCACACTGAGAGCCGCGGCGGTCTACCCACTTCAGAACTTCACGACGCGCTTCTGGTACTTTTCGAGCATGAAGCGACATCCGACTTGAGTCCGTTGTGCGCACCCCGCGCTGACCACTACAGATTTACGGTCTACGCCCTGGTTTTTGTCGCCAAGCCGTTTGCACTGCCACTTTTTCCACGGCAATATGCCGGCAAAACAACCATAGGACGGGACAAGACAATGGCGGCTCCCATCAAGTTCGGCGTTGGCCAGAGCGTGCTGCGCAAGGAGGATGACGCACTCATCCGCGGCAAGGGCCGCTATACCGACGATTATGCGCCGCAGGCCGCACTTCGCTGCCTGATGCTGCGCTCGCCCCATGCACATGCCACATACATCATCGATGCGAGCCGCGCCCGCGGGCTTCCCGGCGTTGCGCTGATCCTGACCGCCGATGATGTTGGGGATCTCGGCAATCTGCCCTGCCTGTTCAATCTCGAGACCGATCCGTTCACCGGCCCGCCTTATCCGATCCTTGCCAAGGATGAGGTGCGCCATGTCGGCGATTCCATCGCCTTCGTCGTCGCCGAGACCATCGACCAGGCCCGCGACGCGATCGAGGCGATCGACGTCGAAGTGGTCGCCGCTGCCGGCCGTGACCGGGCTCGTCAATGCCGTGAAGAAGGGGGCGCCACAGGTCTGGCCGGACAAGCCGGGTAATGTGCTGTTCGATGTCTCGATCGGCGACAGAGCCGCGACCGAAGCCGCGTTCGCCACGGCGCATGCGGTTGCCGAAATCTCGATCGTCAATCCGCGCGTGGTCGCAAGCTTCATGGAGACGCGCGCCGCCGTCTGCGAATACGACGCCAAGAACGATCATCTCACGCTCACCGTCGGCAGCCAGGGCAGCCATCGCCTGCGCGACATTCTCTGCCAGAACGTGCTGAATATCCCGACCGAGAAGATGCGGGTGATCTGCCCTGATGTCGGCGGCGGCTTTGGCACAAAGCTGTTTCCCTACCGCGAATATGCCCTGCTGGCGGTCGCGGCGCGCAAGCTGAAGAAGGCGGTGAAATGGGCGGCCGACCGCACCGAGCATTTCATGGGTGACGCGCAGGGGCGCGACAACGTCACCACCGCGAAGATGGCGCTGGCCGAGGACGGCAAGTTCCTCGCCATGGATTGCGACCTGATGGGCGACATGGGCGCGTATCTGTCGACCTTCGGGCCCTACATTCCGCATGGCGGCGCCGGCATGCTGCCGGGCCTCTACGACATCCAGGCCTTCCACTGCCGGGTGCGTACCGTCTTCACCAACAGCGTGCCGGTCGATGCCTATCGCGGCGCGGGCCGGCCCGAGGCGGCCTATGTCATCGAGCGTCTGGTCGATGCCTGCGCGCGCAAGCTGGACATGACGCCGGATGCGATCCGCCGCAAGAACTTCATTCAGCCGAAGGCGCTGCCCTACAAGACCGCGACCGGCAAGATTTATGATTCCGGCGACTTCGCCGCGCATCTGAAGCGCGCGATGGAAATCGGCGACTGGAAAGAGTTTGGAAAGCGCGCCAAGGCCGCCAAGAAGCACGGCCTGATCCGCGGCATCGGCCTCGCAAGCTATGTCGAGGTCTGCGGCACCATGGGTGAGGAGACCGCCAATGTGCGGATGGACCCGAACGGCGATATCACCGTCCTGATCGGCACGCAGTCGAGCGGGCAGGGTCATCAGACGGCCTATGCGCAGATCGTCGCCGAGCAGTTCGGCGTTGCGCCCGAGCGCGTCCACGTCCACCAGGGCGACACGGCCATGATCGCCACGGGCCTCGGCACCGGCGGCTCGGCCTCGATTCCGTCGGGCGGCGTCAGCGTCGAGCGCGCCACCCGCGAGCTCGGGCTAAGGCTGAAGGAGATCGCGGCGCAGGCGCTGGAAGCCAGCGCCGGTGACCTCGAGATTACCGACGGCGTCGTGCGCATCGCCGGCACCGATCGTTCGATCTCGTTCGCCGATCTCGCCAAGCGGCCGAATGCCGATCCGTCGAAGCTGAACGCCAGCGCGACCTTTGCCAGCGCCGACGGCACCTATCCCAACGGCACCCACGTTGCGGAGGTCGAGATCGATCCGGCCACCGGCATCATCAAAATCGTCAACTACGTGATCGTCGACGATTTCGGCAAGACGCTCAATCCGCTGCTCTTGGCCGGGCAGGTGCATGGCGGCGCCATGCAGGGCATCGGCCAGGCGCTGATGGAGCAGGTGGTCTACGGCGCCGGCGACGGCCAGCTCATCACCGCGACCTTCATGGATTACGCGCTGCCGCGCGCGGCGGACGGACCGTCCTTCGTGTTCGAGACCAACAACATTCCCTGCACGACCAATCCGCTGGGCGTGAAGGGCGCGGGCGAGGCCGGTGCGATCGGCTCCTGTCCGGCCGTGGTCAACGCCATCGTCGACGGCCTCTGGCGCGAATACAAGATCGACCACATCGACATGCCGGCGACACCGGAACGTGTTTGGATCGCGATCAGCGAGCACCGTCGCCGCCACAGCCTCTGAAGTGCGGCATCCGCGCGGCGGGAATTAAGTGCCCGCCGCCGGGTTCTAACCATGAATGCCTTCCCCCCAACCGACTTGCGAGCCGGAGAAACAAGCCGATGAAACGAATTTTGATTGTCGCGGGCACCCTGGTTCTGGGTGTGGGCGCCGTGATGGCGCAACAGGAGATTGCCGTCCAGCAGGACAATCTGATGCGCTCGCAGGGTAAGAGCATGTACGGCGTCATTCTCAAGATGACGAAGGGCGAACTGCCTTATGACCAGAAGGCCGTCGACCAGGCTCTGGCCAGTCTCGAGGCCGACGTCGCCAAGATCGCCAAGACCTTCGAGATCAATCCCAAGCAGGACGTCGTGAACGCGACCTACGGTTCGTCGCCAAAGGTCTGGCAGAACAAGGCCGATTTCGATTCCAAGATTCCGCCGGTGCAGAAGGCGATCGCCGAGGTCAAGGGCAAGATCACCGATGTGGCAAGCCTGAAGGCCGCCTACACCGCGGTCAACGACCGTTGCACCGATTGCCACGAGACGTATCGGCTGAAGCTGAAGTAGCGTCCTCACCTTTCCTGCACTCGACCTCGAAGCCCGGATGAGCGAAGCGATATCCAGCGCAGGTGGTCCCACATGTCGCTTTGCTCATGCGCGCCACGAGTCGCTCCTCGACTGTCATTGCAACAAGTTCGGCGTCATCGCCCGCCTTGCGCGCACTTGCGCACTGGGGCGGGCGATCCAGTACGCCGCGGCAGTGCAAGGAACGTTTGACGTCTCTGGGATCCTGGATTCCCAGCCACATTTTGAAGCCCAGAGAAACAAGCGGTTTTCCGCAAGCCCGCGGCGAGATGCGTCATCGGCCGCAACATGCAACGCCATCGCCATCAGGAGTTCATCCGCTTCCTCAGCACGTCGAGGAGTAGGTCCCAGTGTGAAAGTGATCCACGCCATTATCGACAACTAAGCGACCACAAGCATCCGAAGGCGCGCCAATGGCTGGCTCGGCATCCTCGCTGGACATTCCACTTCCCCCCACCCCCGCATCCTGGCTCAACGCGGTCGAAGGCTTCTTCGCCAAACTCACCCGCCGTCGTCTCACGCGCAGCGTGTGACGAGACAGTAGGCCAGCAGATGAAGGCAAGCTTGATTACGGCGCTCGGCGTGTCTGGCGAGATCTGCTGGCGGACGGCGTCGAATGAGGTCTGCGACTGATGCGTCTGCAGGCTTTGCGGGCGCGGATGAAGGCGATTTTCGCAGTTCGCGATCGCACGTCGAACATTCAGGATCGGCAGTTCGCGGCCGAAACCAGAAGTGGATCCACGCTCCCAGCACCCTGCGGAGGAGGCTTAAGTCTCTCGCGCAAGCCCAGTCTAGGCGGAGCACTTGCCGTTGAGCTCAATTCGGCCTTCCCGTCGCTCATTCCTCTCTTGCGGGAGGGGCAGGATAGCGCAATGCGATAGAGTTCCATCGAGAACATCTCCTGCTCACGCACCCGTGAAACTCAATTTCCGGTGCTGAAACAATGGCTTGCTCGACTAGGGGGAGCTAGGCCTGCGTGATTTTTGTGCAACACTCGTTGGAAAACACGCTTCATAGGCC
The DNA here is from genome assembly GCA_963819355.1 of uncultured Alphaproteobacteria bacterium. GTDB lineage: Bacteria > Pseudomonadota > Alphaproteobacteria > Rhizobiales > Xanthobacteraceae > Bradyrhizobium. Next base: position 47,614 of record CAWFVZ010000015.1, read on the forward strand.
CGCTTCGGAGCGTTCTCTTGTTGTGTGTGCATCGGCCATCACTCATGGTGACTGAGCGACGGAGGGGGGCATCCCAAGGTCGTCCCGTTTAGGTCTTTCGCTTAAGTCCCTCGCGTTCATGCGGGTGTGTCCGAAGACGCGAAGGTGGCCAAAGCGGTGATTTAAAGGGGGTTGGGGAATTGGCCGTTCGGGCCAGTGACCTTCCCTGAAGAGCAACTTGGAGGTTTAACATGAAGTTGGTTAAGAGCCTTTTGCTCGGCTCAGCGGCGGGTCTCATCGCCGTGGGCGGAGCACAGGCGGCTGATCTTCCCGTAAAGGCCAAAGCGGTCGAATACGTGAAGATCTGCTCGCTGTACGGTGCGGGTTTCTACTACATCCCGGGCACCGACACCTGCATCAAGCTGGGTGGTTATCTGCGCGCTGAAGTCGCGCTCAACACGAACAGCGATTTCAACGGACAGACCGCCAGCGCTGCTGGCGCCAGCAACCGCCTGACGAACTACTACACCTGCCGCTCGCGTGAAGACCTCAACATCGACACGCGCACCGCGACCGAGTACGGCGTGGTCCGCACGTTCTTCGATGCGACCTTCTCGTGGACGACCGGCACCTACGCCGGCAACGGCACTGCCGGCTCGACGGTCTACCGGCTCTCGGTGGCAGCACCGGCGTCTCCGGCTTCGGCTCCGAACAACGCCAACCCCGGCGCAGTCGCTGGCGGTGCGCTCGGCGTGTACTACGCCTTCATCCAGTTCGCTGGCTTCACGATGGGTAAGGCCATCTCGCAGTTCAACGCGCCCTGGACCAACTATCCCGGCAACAACTATCGACGGTCTCGTCGGCGGCGGCGGCACGGTCACTGGTGTGAACCAGTTCACCTACACCGCTGACTTCGGTCAGGGCGTGACGGCGGCGATTTCGGCGCAGGATCCGGTTGCGTACGACCAGACTGGCCATCGTGCAACCTGATCGGCGCCGGCTGCTACGGTGCTAACCTTGGCGCGGTGCGTTACGGCGCCAACGACATCGGCGGCACGCGTGCTCCCGACCTCGTCGCCATGGTTCGCGTCGACCAGGCCTGGGGTCTGTTCCAGGCGTCGGTCGCGGCGCATGACAACCATGCTGGCTACTACGGCGCCGGTACTGGAGACCGCCGGCCATCCCGACGACAAGTGGGGCTGGGCTGTTCAGGTGGCCTTGTCGATCAAGAACATCCCGACTGGTGCGGGTGACATGATCAACATGCAGGCCGTCTACACCGATGGTGCAACCCGCTACAACTTCCAGAGCCTGGCTGCCGCAGCCAACTACGCGATGTACGGCGGCACCGGCCTGGCTGGCGCCTACCAGAGCGTCGGCTTCGCCATTGCTGCCGGACGGCGTGTTCGTCACCGGGTGGCATCGCAGCAGCTGATCCACGACCTGGGGCTTCCGTGGTGCGTTACACCCACAACTGGGATCCGTACTGGAACACCGGCGATCTACGGTGCGTACGCTGCTGTCAGTATAACGGCAACGTCAAGGCACGATCTGCGGCATCTGCGGCCGGCTGGCTCGTTCGGTGCTTTGCTGACCGCGGGCTGACCAGCTGCAACCCCGACTTCAACATCGCGCAGTCGGTATGATCACCCGCTGGACCCCGGTGAAGAACCTGACCTTCTCGGCTGACCTCGCCTACACCATGCTCGACCAGAAGTTCGCTGGTGCGGTCACGATTGCCCCGTGCGGCTGCCATCGGCAAGCCGGCGCGCTACGTACGAGCTGAAGGATCAGGGCACCTGGTCAGCTGCTGCTCCGCGCTCAGCGCAACTGGTAAGTCTCGGTCTAACGACCTGACTTCAAGGCCCCGGCAGGAAACTGCCGGGGGTTCTTGTATTTTATAAGACATGGCGAAGCTTATGGCGCGCGGCTCAACTGATCACTCTGGACGGCAACAGGACGTGGTCGAACAAATCGTCCGAGTGCTGAGAGCATTAGATTGCTCGGTCTCGGATGTTCAGGCCATTTGGGCGAGCGAACTGAAGCTGAGCGTTCCTCAGTGGAACATCCTCGTCACCATTGCAGGTGCGGACGACGACGTCGGGATCTCCGTGAAGTCGGTCGCCGAGGCGTTGCGCGTAAATCCTTCCTTCATTGTCCATCAATCAAGGCCGCTGGAAGCCCGTGGGTTCATTCAAAGGACAGGTTCGAGCAACGACAAGAGGGTCGTCTATCTTTCAATCACGCCAAAGGCGCTAAAAGAGCTTAGCAAACTGGCGGTAGAGCAGGGACGCCGTTAGCGTCTCTATCAGGAAAGAGGTTGGGGAGGCAGCCACCTTGCATGCCATTGAGCTTTTGTAGAAACTTGAGCGTTGTCTCATTCGCTGCCGATTGAGGCTGGGCTTGGACGATTAGAACAAAGCGCAGCGCAGCACGGGCTGCCTCGGCCCGGAGCTTCGGATTGAGCTAAGGGAGGCGAGGGCACATGATTATCTTCCCCTTTGGCTTTTATATTTTGGAAGGCAACCGGCCGACCTACATAGGCAACGATTTAGAGCGCAGAAAACTGTGCGCGCCTGGATAGAAGCAAACCCAGAGAGGGTTCGTCTGCGCTTCGACGTGGTTGGGCCTACGCAGGTTTTGACAAAATTCCTTGGCTGGAACGATGGTGTTTGTTCCAGCAGCATGGCCCTTAAGCCCCTGTTATTCGAAACTACTCTCGTGGTGGATTCCTGGAACGTGCAACGCGCCAATTTCACAGCGACTATGATGCGGCGCTCGCATGTCACGCCGAGCTAGTTCAACTCGCTAAAAACAGACTGCATTAACCCCGACTTCGCCGTCGGCGAACCTCGCCTGGACCCGTCTCGACCAGAGTTCGGTGGTTTACGGTGGTGGCGGCCCGACCGCCAAGCCGGGCGCGACCTACGACCTCAAGGTTAGTCTAGAGCGTTGGAGAAGCGCATTCGAGGTTATTCGTCGGGTATATCCGGTTTGCAAGATGGTCCTCTGAATTCTCACGCGAAGACATTAAGAAAGCCGCGTCGACGGTGCGCTTGAAGACGAAAATCGTATCTCGATAGGATTGAATTCCGGTTTCCGAGACTTCATGCACCAATTGTCTAGATCCTAACGAGACAAAGGAGCTCTCAGTGACCATTATCGGATACGCCCGCGTCAACCACGGACCAGAACCTTGAGGTTCCAGGAAGCGCACCTTGCGCGCAGCGGGCTGCGACTTGATCCGCTCGGAGAAGCGGAGCGGCACTACGACCACCGGGCGGGAAGAACTGCAGCACCGTGCTGGACTTCCTGGACGCCGGTGACGCGCTGATGGTTACACGCATAGACCGCCTCGCCCGCAGCGCCGGAGACCTCCAGAACATCGTGCGCACAGTGAAGGCGCGCGGTGCTACGCTCAAGGCCACCGAGCAGCCGATTGATACGGGCAGGCGCAGCAGGCAGATGCTTCTTGGACATGCTGGGTGTCTTTGCCGAATTCGAGACAAACCTACGTCGGCGAGCGTCAGCTTGAGGGCATCGCTGATGCTAAGGCGCGCGGGGTGTACCGGGGCCGCAAGGCTTCCATTGACGCGGCCCAGGTGAAGGAGTTGCGCGCGCAAGGAATGGGCGCTTCGGCCATCGCGAAGGCCCTCAAGATTGGCCGAGCGTCGGTCTACCGGGCTCCGGAGGGCTGAGGGCGGAGAGCATCGAGTTGCGCCGATCACTGGTGTGGGAAAATGCGTCCCGGCGCTCCCGGCGGCCGATGGAGATGGCGGCGCGCAGCTTGCTAATGACCCGCCCCCCGACGATTTCGGCGGAGCGCCCACGAGCCCGCACCGCAGGGGCTCTTGAGCGCAATGTCGGTGCGAGGTCAAAGAAACAGGGCGGCGTTGGGGCTGATCGAAGCCCTTCGGCCCTGATCCTGAGTATTGTCGACCGACGAAAGGACGGCACAATCGCCAAGCCCCAGGAATTTAAGCGAAGGTTCTTTCCGTCGGCATCGGAATGCTCTCGCGCTTCTTCGACCGTCATCACGTAATGCGAAAATATCGGCGCGTGCTTTCGAACAGAAGCGCGCTTCAGCGCGACCCTTGTCCCCGAAGGCGAAGGCCGTTCAGCCGCGACGCGTTGCGCTTCTACTCGAACTCGTGATGGTGCCAAACTCCAGCAGGGACATGTTATCGTGAACAATGTTCGTAAGCCACCAGAGCGTGCACCCTTTGTGCGCACCCGCTCAGAGCCGTCGCAGAGTTATCGACGGCCGCAAATGTGCCAACTGCTTCAAAGAAAAGTTCTGAACTACAATGAATGAAATCCGCCTACGTAATAGCGATGCAGCGGAGCGGCGCGCCATCCCAAAGCCGGATGTCGAAAAATCTTCCCGCAAGATCGCGACGCACTTGAGCGTCGGAGCGGCGTATATAGGGATCAACTCCGGCACTGGAAATCTTCAGCTCGGAGACGGCCTTTCGTAGCTCAAGTGCGATCGAATATCGGGCAGCGAATACGTCTTCTTCGCATAGGCGCTGGATATTCCCCACTATCCCCTTGAGAACAATCTGTTCTGTCTCAGAAAGGCTCAATGGCAACGCGGGATGCGCTAGAAATTGCAGAACATTTGTCTCGAAATCTAGATAAGACCATGCCGTCCGCGTGCAAGCGTTTTCGTCCTGCACTTTGGCACATATCATGCTCTTGTACTGTCCGTGTCTATGATATCGGACTTCGCTTCCGCAATAGGCACAGGTGGTAAGTTCGTTGAAGAGATTCGCGAAATTATTGCCTTTGCGGCCCCGACCGTGCTCAGGTTTTGTCGGCGAACAACCTGAGCCCTCTTGAAAGTTTCCTCATCGATGACCTGCGGATAATAATTGGACACGGGCAGCCCTGTCGGAATACCTTTACTATTGCCACCAGCATAGCTTTTCGGCTGATACTCGCCGATCGTTGCCCGATTGCGGAGCATGCTGTCGATGTTGGTGTGATCCCAGGTTGGAGATGGGCCAAAAGACGGTATGCCCTGTTTATCCAGGAGATTTGCGATTGCGTAGCTGCCGAGGCCACCGATCGCAAGTTCAAAAATTTTGCGGACGATCGCCGCACGATCCGGCAGATAAACAAAGCTCGTCCGGTCGTCACTAAGACCAACCCAGCCAGGGCAAGCTGAGATTTTTTTCGCCTTAGCGACAGGCTTCGACTTATGGCTCACGAAAGCTCTCCAATCTGATCGGCGCGTTCTTTGCTATGGAGCGCTTAGTTCGAAAACAATACAACGCTACCGAGGGCTCATGCCGCCGAGTGTGCACGTCGCGCACAAGGCCTAGGCGCCGCTCGGGCCGCCACCCCGGGTAATGCTTTACTTCTCTGATCAAGCGATGCCGTCGTCTCCCTTAGCAATATGTCAGACTGGGGGCCAGCTATCCGGCCTTCGTCACTCGCATCAATCCGCATTGGCTGCGTGTCAATGAGCGCCCACGCTCGTATCCTCCTCCCCAATACCGATTATGCACAGACCCGCCTCAGGTGAAAAGCCCGACTGATGCGGGCTTTGAGATTGCAGTGAAAGAACGGTCAGTAGCTCGCTACGATCGGCCTCCCAAAGCGATAGTTGACGCGGGCGGTTATCAGATTGACGTCTGATCTTGTGTCGATAGCGATCCCGTAACGGCGGGGGCAAATGGGCGTCAGGAAGGTGTGGCTGTCGCTGACTCTGTCCTTGCCGGTACGTGCTTGGCATCGCGCGCATTGACAAGGAACACCGCAGAGCCACGAGCGTCCGAGGAGCTCAAAGATCGGGATCCAATAGACAGTGGTCGACTCCATGACGACCGTGTCGATCCCGCACTCTGAAAACCAGTCAACCAGCCGATGCAGATCGGTCTGAAGGTACCGAAGCTGCGTACCGGCTCAGGCGTGCGATCTGCATTCACGGCGGCCATATGCATCGTGGCCCCGACGTCGATTGCGGCCGCATTTGGATGAACCACCGAACATCGTGTCGCGGCCCTTGTTCTTCGAGTTGTATCGACCCATTGCAGATCCTCCCCTGAGAACGAAGGGCTGGGCCGCGCTGATGATCAATTTCTTAAACGGGGTCGCCTGACGGCGTCACCACTCTCAGATGGGCAACAGCCCATGGACCATGTTTTTTGCCGGGCAATTTGCCGCCAAAAAGCCGTCGGCCCCTCCCTTCCGTCGCGAGCATAGACCTCAGCCGTTTCTACGCCCACAGGCGGACGCTGCCCGAGATGGTTTTTTTGAAGCTGAACTTCTCGGCATGCACAAAGTCCCATCACCGAGTGATAGTCGGCCTTCAGGCCGCGCCCGGCAAGCTCGGCAACGAGCCCGCGTATGGTGAAGTCGCCGTCGTTGATTCAGCCTAACCCATCCCGCTTTAGGACGGCTTGCTCCGGCCGCCATTGCTCGCGACGGCTCGCATTGCTGGTCGCGGCGACACCGACTCAGGCTCCCTGCATCGCGCCGTGCTGGAGTTGCGTAGAGGGCGTCAGCGCAGGCGGATCAAAATCTGCCCGACTTCGGCGCGGTCCATTTTCCGCGATCAGGTCCTTGCTATTCTTTGGACAGCCCTCGTCGTGTATTTCGGCATGCTATCAGGATGAATATGGATTCGCGAGAATTCACCGCGATGGCGGCGTGTAGGGGTCGGGGGTGCCGAGTTTGATCGGAGGGTATGTCTTGAAGCTCTCCTCCAGCCCGCCGATGATTTTCAGCGCCGGGTCAGCGACCCACGAGTTGTAAGCAGCAACATCGCGCTCCTCCTTTCGGTCGGTAAGCAGATTGATGACCTTTGGCAAAGGCAATTTCTGCGGCGGCGCGTACATATTGTCCTGCCAGACCAGATGCACTTTCCAGTTCCGCCATTTCACGGCCGAGAGCCGGTCGGCGACGTAGGCGGGAAAGCCTTCGCGGTTGGAGGCCTCCTGCTTGCCGAAGAAGAAATCGCAGCTGATCCACGCCATCGATCGGACGATCCTTCGGGACTTCTGCGCCGCCGACGTGGGCGATCGTCGTAAAGAGGTCAACGATGTGAACGATCTCGTTGCTCACACGGCCCGCGGGCACCTTGCCCGGCCAGCGAATAATGAACGGTGCGCGCAGCGAGCCCTCCATCGCGGTGAAGTAGGTCCCCCGCCAGGGCCCGCTGTCACCCTCCCAGGGGTTGGTCGCCTCCGGGCCATTGTCGCTGGTGAAAATGACGAGCGTGTCGTCTTCGATGCCGGCCTCCTTGATGGCATCCAGGATTTGCCCGGTACGGTAGTCCATTTCGGCGAGGCAATCCGCCCAATCGCCGTTGCCGGTTCTGCCTGCAAACTCCAGATTTGGCAGCGTTGGCATATGAACCAGCGAGAACGGAACGTAGGCAAAGAACGGCTTGCCGGCGCTCGCGTTGCGTTTGATGAACTCGACGGCGCGGCTGGTGATTTCCGCTTCCATGGTCCGGCGATGGTCAACATTCAGCGTCGCGACCTCCCGGGGTTTCTCACCCTTGCGCGCTTCGTAAATCGTGCTCCGGCTGACCAACCTTCGCGTTCCAGCCCTGCTTATTGCCGACCGAGGGCCACATGCTTTTGGTCTCGTTTAGCGATGGCCACATCGCTTCATCGTAAGTGCGCGGGATGCCATACCACTCGTCGAATCCCCGATTGGTGGGCAGCCGGCTTCGCGCGCTGCCGAGATGCCATTTGCCCCACATGCCGGTGGCGTAGCCTTGCGCCGACAACAACTGGGCGATCGTGACCTCCCACTGGGTCAGTCCGTCCGGAACGCCGCCGATGGGGACTTCGTAGGTGCCGGAGCGGATCGCGAAGCGGCCGGTCATGAGCGCCGAGCGGGAAGGCGTGCATTGCGCCTCGACATTGAAGTTGAGCAGACGCGTCCCTTCACCGGCAAGCGCGTCGATACGCGGCGTGGCTGCGCCGCGAAGCAGGCCGCCGCCATAGACGCCCAACTCCCCATAACCCAGATTGTCCATGAGCATGACGACAATATTGGGCTTCCTTGGCTGTTGCGCCAACACTGGCGAAACGGCAACTGGCACCGCGACAAGCGACGTCAACGAGACGAACCGGATGTCTTCCATCATACTCATCCTACGCTCCGATGTTGGACCGGGGCGCCTGAATGACTAAATCATCCGCTCAGATCTGGCCGGGTTGGGCAGGCGGGCTTGGCCAGTCTGAACGCAGGTTGGTTGATTCTGGCGGTCGAACAAATCCTGTCGCAAGATGAATTTGTTCTTCTTGCTGACGCCCGGCAAGGGTGTGCGGTACGCATCGCGGGCCGTCCCGATCTGGCCACGAGGGGCCTTGGCTGAAGCGAACGTCGGGAGCATCGCTGCAAAGGCGAAGAGGATGATGAGGATGCCACGCCTGCTCATGGGAATTATCTCCGCGGGGACGCGCTATTGGTCGGTGCGCCGATATACGCCCGGGGGGTGTCCAAGAGGCTATGCGATTCCGGCACGGAAGAAAGAATGTCTGCGGTGATCGTCAGCATGGATCGTGCCATCCCGAGCCACCGCCGCATCGGGGAGCGCAATACGTCAATGCCCGAACGATCTCGACAAACTTTCCAGGTTCTGCGGACTGACGTGTATTAACCCATGCCGCGGCGCATCGATGTCGGCAATCAGGAGCAGGGAAATCGAAACGACCAGGGGCAGCACGAGAGCCAGCTTGCCCGCGGTTTGCATCCGGTAGCCGAACAGCACGTTGCAGCACAGTGCAATGGCCGCCAGGAGATACCAGGCGGCTTTGGGAATCCGATTCCAGTAAGCCGCCTGGGTATAGCCTTGCGAGTTGATGACGTCGTTCATGCCGGCGAGCACCAGGGCAGCAACGGGCCCCGGAAGTGCCGCAGCCGGTGCTCGGACCGCTGCCCAGAGATCGGCCTCCTCTTGATTGATCCGTTCGTCTATTCGTGTTCGCTGCGCGTCATCGGTATTGATAAAGAACAGGATACGTTGCTTTGTGTAATCCTTCAGAAGCGCCCGCACCCTTGCGGCATCTGCCGGTGGCAGAAGGTCGGCGCGCAAATATTCCGTTCCGATCGCGTTGGCTTCCGCCTCCTCGAAATTTTTGCGCTGATCGTAGCGGTTGGTGGCCATCGAAAAGCTGAAGCCAATAATCAAGGCGAGCAGTGTCAGGGATGCTGCAAGGATGAGGCTCAGATCGTCCTTCTGCTCGTCGGTCATGATAGAATGGCGCCTGCGCAACCGGGCGCTCGTCGCTGAAGCGAGTGACAGCGACATAAAGGCCACCGCGAAGACCAGCACGGGATAATGCGTCAAGCTTTCCATGAATGGCTTGCCTCTTCGTTCGGACCGGCAACGGATGCCTCTGATCGAGCAAACGATTTATCTTATTGCGCGATGCCGGAACTGACGCTGTGCCAGACCCGATCCTTGAGAGCGATCAGCGGTGGTGGTGGCAGAGTCGCTGGCGGATCGGTTCTCCTGGTGCCATCGACGACAAGACGCGCGACGTCGATTTCGCCATCGGTGTAATAAGGATCGCCCTCGCCATTCCGCGCGAACAAGGTTGGCCCGATTCCTGATATCGTGAAAAAAGCGTCGACCATACCGGCAGCGCGCAAGTCACGCATCAGCAAGTCGCGTTCGGCGTCAATGTTTGGTCCGATGTGATGGGTGACTTGCCCAGTGTCGTGGCTGAATCCGACTCCCCGGTCGAACGTTATCGAGCCGAGCCAAACCGGTCGGCCACTCGCTCCCTTTTCAAGGACCTGCCACAAGCGGATATGGTGTCGGCGATCGGCACTGGTACCGACGGGTTTTTCGAACGCGAGTTGTTGCTTCTTTCCATCGTAATAGAGCGGGCTGACAGGCGCGTCGTGGTACGGTCGATCAAGTACGACGCTGCCAATGATATCGATGCTTGTCCGCAAAGTAATGTTGTCTGCAGGAAACCATTCGGCAGCGTGCATCGCGCGGGTGATGTCTTCTTTGTCGCCGACCAACCCCACGTTAAGCGCATCGCCAGGAATGCCATCAGCGGTACGTGTCACCATCGGCAAATTGGCAAGGCCGGATTCGTGTTCATGGTGGGTCCATAATGCAGGCGCCAAGACGTAAGCCAGCAAGAGATAGGCGATTGCAGTGGCCCCGAGAACGATGAGCCATCGCCGACCTCTCGCAGACAAAAACATCCAACTGTTCCCGCGGCCTTTTCAAAGACAGAGGTTCTGCTGCGGCGTGGTGATGCCAGTAGGCAAGCATCACTGCCTCAATATGACGAAGCGAACGTTACCATGTTCTAAATGGCGACCAATGGGTCGACTATGCAAGAACGGCGAGAACCATCGAAAAATCGAGGGTCGCCCGGCCTGTTCGTCGCGCGGATGGTGATCCCCGTCGTTTGATGGTTGGGCGAAATTGGCCGGAATTGCATAGACGCTGGCCGCCCCGTGCATCCAAGCTTCGCTCTCAGCGTATTCGAAAGCACATCGCGTGCGCCTGGAGTTTAGGGCAATGAAGCGAAAATCTCTGAGCGTGATCGCTGGCGCGATTCTCGGGCTGGCGCTAGGTTTGGGCTGGCCATTGTCTGCGCTCGCCCAGTTCGATCCATTGCCATCATGGAATGCCACCCCGACAAAGCAAGCTATCGTCGAATTCGTCGGCCGCGTCACTAAAGTCGGCGGGCCCTATTTTGTCGCACCCGCCGAACGGATCGCGACGTTCGATAATGATGGCACACTTTGGGTTGAGCAGCCGATGTATGTCCAACTGGCGTTTGCCCTTGACCGGTTAAGGGCAATGGCACCTCTGCATCCTGACTGGGCGTACATGGAGCCGTTTCAGTCGGTCCTAGAGGGAGACGTCAAGGCCTCGGCCAAAATGGACGAGCACGATATCGTTCAATTGATCACGATGACCCATGCTGGCATGACCAACGATGAATTCTCAAAGATTGTGGCGGACTGGCTCGCCACGGCACGCGATCCGCGCTTCAAGCGGCCCTATACAGAACTGGTCTATCAACCGATGCTGGAATTGCTTTCCTACCTGCGGGCAAACGGTTTCAAAACCTTCATTGTATCGGGCGGCGGTGTCGAGTTCATGCGTCCATGGACCGAGAGAGTGTACGGTGTTGCTCCTGAACAGGTGATTGGATCGTCGATCAAGACCAAATTCCAGATGCGCGATGGCATCCCCACTCTGTTCCGTTTGCCGGACTCGAATTTTATCGATGATAAAGCAGGCAAGCCGGTCGGTATTAACGAGGCCATCGGCCGTCGTCCGATCGCCGCGTTCGGAAACTCTGACGGCGATCTCGAGATGCTCCAGTGGACGACTATCAGCGATGGCGTGCGCTTCGGGGCAATCGTTCATCACACGGACGCCGAGCGCGAATATGCCTACGATCGGCAGTCGCATTTCGGACGTCTCGACGTTGCATTGGATGCGGCCGTTGCCAACAAGTGGACTGTGATCGATATGAAGAAAGATTGGAAAGTGATCTTTCCGTTCGATCCGCATTAAGTCTCCACACGATGTATTATGGGACCGGCTGGCGAGCGCAGATGATGCCTCTCCGTATCCCGGAAAACTCTTCGGCTTCGCGCAACTCCTTGAGGTAGATCAAGCCTCGCCCACTTCCAATAAGTGCAATTAGCGTCACGCAACTAGATGGCGATTGGAGCATCCCATTTGGCGGGGGGGCCCGCAACCCGCGTTATTAGATGACCGGTAGATCGCTGTTCTCGGTAAGTCCGGAGGGCGAGTAATGCCTTGGAACAGGGTGCTTAGCTTTGCCGACCCCATTTTGTATCAGTCGGCATTTCACTCAACCGATATCGAGCTATTTCCTGCTGTGAAAGGCAAGTTCCACTCCGAATTGACACAAGTCAGCATGAACAAGCTATTGGTTCACGCGGCACATGAGGATCTGCCGCGCATCTGTATAGGCGCGGTCAAATCGCGTCGTGCCGCCTTCGGCTTTCTTACCAGGACGAATCAGCGGGCGATGCAGCATTGCGGTATGGAGGTTTTGCCTGGCGACATTGTGATCAACGATACCGATTTGATGTTTCGGCGGACCGAGGCCGACTGCGATTGGGGGGCGACGTCGCTGTCGTGGGATGATTTCGGCGCGCTTTACAACGCGGTGACGGGCCGTGAGTTTGCCGCACTAGCCCGGAAGCATCCCGTAAGACCACCTTCTGAACTCATGTCTCGGCTGCTGAACCTCCATGCAATGGTTGTCCAACTTGCCAGAACCGCGCCCGACATTCTTTCTTTTCCCAGCGTAGTCGCCGCGTTGGAGGAGGACTTCATCCTGGCCATGATCCAGTGCCTCACCGAGGGCGCGACACTGAAGATGACTACGGGAGGCCAACGTCACGGCATGATTATGGCTAAATTCGAGGAGTTTCTAGAGTGCCATCCTGACCGGCCATTTTGCCTTACAGAAATTTGCGCGGCGATCGGCGTAGCCGAGCGGACCCTGCGGGTCGCCTGTGAAGAACAACTGGGGATGGCGCCGATCCGCTTTCTTTCGATGCGGCAATTCCACCTTGTCCATCGCGCTCTTCGACAGGCGGACCCCTCGAAGACGACCGTCACCCGAATTGCAATCGATCACGGTTTCTGGGAGCTTGGGCGTTTCTCGGTGGCCTATCGAGCCCTGTTTGACGAGTCGCCGTCGGATTCACTGCGTCAGCCCTATGCGGATACCTTGAAGGTATCCGACATCGCCCGTCGGCGCAATTGTGCGTTACCGATGATCAGTCTGAACTGCTGAAGATCTCTGCTCGAAAATCTGCAGCGCCGCGACGCTGCGAGGATTACAGGAACTCGCCGCCCGCTAGATGTGATAGCGCTTGGCTTTTTGACTTGAAAAAAAGACAAGCTTTAGGTTCGGGACTCAGATCGATGTACGGTGTCCGTGCACCGACGTCTCACGTTGGAGTGGGGACGCCGCGGTTGTGGGAAGCGCAATATTAGTATCGTAGGGACAAACGACGCGTGGTGCGACGGCAACAGGAGGCGCTACGACCACAGGCGCGATGAAGCCGTACGGTACGCCATTCGGAAGGCAGGCGCCCCAAGAGTTGCGATGAAAGCCGAGGCCGCAGAAGTCGCACACCTGAACGATACCAGCTGTAGACACTCGAGATGTCGGCGAACCGGAAAAGGCGTGCTGAATGAAAATGCCGCGAAAGTCAGACCACGGGCCAAAATCGAAGCTATCTTCACCATTGTTTTCGTTCCTCCAACGACGCTGGTTTGCAGTTGCGTAGTTAGCGGTTATGACGATGGCGCGCGGTATGAGAGTTCAGCGAACGTATCGATAGCTTTTCCGCCACAAGCCGTGAAGTTGAGCCCCAGCGAGGCAGCCTTCGAATCAATCACATCGCGCAGCGCGAATAGCTCAGAGTGAATTCCGGCATTCCCGGAAAAATTCGCGCGACGGTGTTCCCGTCTATGATTTTCGCGCTGAATTGAACATTCGATGTCATGATGTCATCCGCACACTTGGCGATCATGTGAATGACATTGCCATCGTCTTTTCGCCTGTTGATGGTACAGGTCTGCATCTGCCCCCGAATCTTGTCTCCCTCCATGATGAACCCCCCGCCGTACTGGTCGGAGTCCTGCCTAAAGGAAATAGCGCCATCCTTCTTGATGAAAACCTGGCCGCAGGAGGACGGAGAAGTGGCCCAGGCGCCATTTATTTCCAGCGCATTCGCTGGAATCCCGAGGGCAATCCAACCGGTCGCCAGCGTCGGAATGAGGAAGCATGTTAGGGGTCTCATCTGTTTCTCCCGCGTTACCAGATGTCCGGCCATTCGGCAGCGGACCATATTTATGAGAGACTACGGAAGATCGTCGGATTCCCGCTATGCAACTTCGGCAAATGAAGAGATAGATTTGAGCCGGCTCGAGATATTTGTCGGAGAATTGCTGCGCTGAAGTCTGCTGCTGATGTTGTAGGCGGGCGGCCCGAAAAGTCGCTGTAAAAAAAACATTCTCGGCGCCTCCGAGATGAAACATTGTGCGACGTCGGGCGTGACCACGGTGCCGAAAACTGGACATCATTGTCCGATGGGACACGGTCAATTCACAAGACGAAGCACCATTCGCTTCAGTTCAGCGAGGGCGCAATATCTTTCCGCCAGCTGCAACAGGTGCTGTTTATCCGATCCAGACGGTAGGCGCGCGGCATCTTCACGCAACGCGTTCGCCATTTCGTCGCATTGGTCGACGGTTAAATGATCCTCGTGCATCAGGTCCTCAGGAAATCCGTCTGGTTGTTGCCCAACCAACGCTGGCCCGAGGCGTTCCCGGATGTCTTGTTTTCCCGCTCGATTAGCTTGTTGCACTCTTGTCATACGGCAATGCACATTCGGCAGATCAAATTCTCATTCTTTTGCCGTTTCTGAATAGCCTTCGGTTATTTTGCTCTCGTTAGTGAACGTTTACTCCGTCCATTGCGCGTAAACCGACCAAGGGATTTGAATGTGCCTTGGAGCAGAGTCCTTAGCTTCGATGATCCATTTGCGCTATCAGGCGGCAATCCGTGGTGCCGACTGGCAGGTCTATCCCACGAAAAAGGGGCAGTTAGGCGCCGAATTGACGCAAGTCACCCTCCACCAACTCTGGATCCAGAATTTGCATCAGGAACTACCGCAAATTCGGGTCGGAACGGTGGTGCCCAATCGTAAAGTGATCGGCTTTCTGACCGAACTCCATCAGCCAACAATTCATCATCGTGGCGAGGAAGTTTCTCCTTGCGACGTCATTGTCAATACAGGTGATGCACATAAGAGCCGAAGGAGACCGTTGCTTACGGCGGCATGTCATTGCCACAAAGTGAGTTTCACACTGCCTGCCGGGAGATAATCGGAGGCCAGTGTGAACCACCGGCGTTCAAGAGCACCGTTCGGCCAAATGCGGAGTCAACGGCACGGCTGTTAAATCTGCAAAGGGGTATCTGCTCAGTCGCCAAAAGAATGCCAGAACTGTTCGAACTTGCCGAGGTGGTTCGTGATTTCGAGCAAAATTCGATCCACCTGATGGCGAGATGCGTGGCTGAAGGCACGTTGACGACGATGTCGCCTGGTGCACGGCGCCACGAGGCGATCGTCAAGCGTTTTGAAGAATTCCTGGAAGAAAACGCCAACACGCCATTATCTTTGGCGGAAAATTGCGCCGCTGTCGGCGCAGCCGAACGCACCCTGCGTGCCGCTTGCGAAGATCATGTTGGGATGGGGCCGATCCGCTACCTCGCGTTGCGCAGAATGCATCTTGTCCGGCGAGCGCTGCTGCGTACTGATAGTTCGACGGCGACGGTGATTAGCGCATTGTTCGGCGAGTCGCCGTCCGTGACCCTGCAGCGCCGGCCGGAGCGCCGCGACAATAAACCAATCGTCCCTCGTCTCTGACTGGAATGGTTTGAAATTCGAACCTGGGTTCGCCTAGGTTGATCATCCTGGACGGCGAATTGTAGGTTTTAGGGAAAACGGGAAGGCCGCTTGCTGGAGTGCAGCCCGCTGGACGTCAATGCTATTTCGTCACGAGATGCCGCGTCGGCTTCGCATCCGTTTCTGCGGTTGGGGAAATCGCAAATGTCAGCCACGTATTCCAACCGGACGGCCGATTTGCCGCGTTAAACTCCCCGTACGCCTTCACGTTGAGATATCCCTGCATGTTCCCGATGGGAAAGATATACCCGAACTGCGGGCCCACTCCGAGGACACGGGATCTGAAGCCGCCGAGGAGCGGACTTCCGCCTGTGTCGTCCGAGATCTGCTGATAGGCGTATCCGACGAAACCGACGAAGGTCTGTTTTGAAAGAAACTGCGCCACGCTCCAGTCAAAATGGAAATCGATTCCACTTTGAACTTGCGTGTCTGGATTCTTGAAATTGTAGGTAAGGCCCGCAACGCCGGACAGTGTTACGCCCGTAGCGGGGTTCAAATAAGTGTAACCGCCACCCGTATCGATGGCGCCGTGGCCGATACCGAGATTGGCGATCCGGCTCGGATCATAAGCGCCGACCGGAATGTCACCCGTCACGTAAGTCATGTAGTTGTTGACGCCCGAGTTCCATTTCAGGGTGATCATCGGATAGAGATCGCCAACGGACGTAATCGAATCTCCGATGCTTCCCATCCGGGTTGCGGCAAATCCTCCGATATTGGCTGTCAGCGTTCCGTCGATAGTCGCGGCTGAACGGCCGAATATTCCGGTAACTCCGATCGCCAATTGGCCGCCGAGGACCGGGGTGCCGAAGGTGTAAGTCGGGTTCAGCAGCAGGAGATCAGCTTGCGCATTCAAGCTCGCATTCAAGCTGACGTTGACGTTCGGCGCGAACCTGCCAATTTGAATCTCTCGCGCCGCAGCGACGGAGCCGGATGCTGCTACATTGGTGTGATAATAGACACTACCCATGGACCAGCCTGGCGCCGATTGCGGGGCTGCCGGGAGACTGCTGACCTGTCCAGGCAGCCAGAACGAAACGCCACTTTCGTCGGCGCGGGAAACCTGGGGAGCCAAGATCAGCAGCGCACCGATTGCGCCGGCGACAAGCCGCAAGCCGCTCCAATTCAGACGATCGCGTTGCATCTGCCCGCTCCCCGGTAGGGTCGATTTCCATGCTAACTCCAGTTCTGGAGGATGCTATGCAAAAATGGCAAAAGGATCCAACTGTTCGCCGCTGATGTGTCCGGGCAACACTTTGGGCGCGGACCCCGGCGGTGCCGCGTGGGGCCGTCCGGATGCGACAAGACGTCTGAGCGACTTCAGTTTCCGAAGTTGCATAGGCGGGTCGTGGCCGATCTTGCATGCTGCGTGCGTGGCAGGGCCGACAGCGACGTCGGCGCGCATCAAATGAGAACATTCGGATGGTGGAGAACGGCACGGCCACGTTTGCCAGTCCCGACGAATACTGCGCTGCAATCAATGCCGCGAAGGTCGATCTTTTTGTCACGGCAGGCGGAGAGTTCAAAGGACGCCTGACCCGCCTGAAGCTAGGCGGGTTGCATGTGCTAAGGGGGCGGGAGACTCTCCCGCGCATCGCCTTCGTCGCATTGTCGCCGGCTCAGGTGCATGTCTCGTTTCGGGTGAGTGGGCAGCCCGGCTTGATATATTGCGGGCTCGGTTTGAATCCGGGCGATCTGATTTTCCATTCGCTCGGCGAGCGAGCGCATCAGCGGACAGCCGGGGAAGGGGACTGGTGTGTCATATCTCTGGCGCCGGAGGAACTGGCCGCATGCAGCAAGACCTTAATCGGCAAAAGTATCAGAGCGCCATCGGAGAGTTGCGCAATAGTGCCAGCACGCGGCGCGGCCAGATTGTTGCTGAGTCAGCTTTCAAAGGCATGTCGTCTCGCTGAAACCAGAGAAGAACTGATCGCGAGCCCCCGGGGTGCGCGATCACTCGAGCAGGAACTGCTGAATTCGTTGGTGAATTGCTTATCCACGGAGAGCGCCGATAGACGCTTGAAGTGGAAGCGACGCCATGCCGACATCATGGCTCGCTTTGAAGAGGCCCTGGCGGTACGGAGTGAGACCCATTTGAATTTGTCGGAGCTCTGCGCCACGATCGGCGTGCCGGAGCGAACCTTGCGACTTTGCTGCTCCGAATTTCTGGGTGTTAGCCCGGGCCGATACCATTTGTTGCGACGGTTGAACAAGGCGCGATCGGCGTTGAGGCGTGCCAACCCGGGCACCGCAAGTGTTTCCGAGATTGCGCGGGATCATCAGTTCACCGAGCTTGGGCGCTTCGCCGTGGCTTACCGCGCCATTTTTGGTGAAACCCCATCATCAACACTGCGCCGCGTTTCAAACGAAACGGAATAGTTGAGAGGCGGTCTGCCGAATTCGCATAGCGCACTCAAAGCAGCCTTGGGAAGGTTGACATCGAAGGGGGTGTCAACCGGGGCGCGTGCCGGCAGCCAATGACATCCTTTTTTGCAGCAACCTGCCGGACTTCGAAAGTCTGCCTGTTCACCCGTCACGATTTTGAAGATAGGAGCTGAAGCGATGAAGATCAGTAAAAGTCTAAGAAATAAGCTGTTTTCAACCGCCGCTCTGGCCGCGGCCAGCTTGCCGGCGGTCACTTTGCCGGCCGTCGCACAAGGGTCGTCTGGCAAGCCCAACATTCTTTTCATCATGGGCGACGACATCGGTATCATGCAGCCGAGCATCTACCATCGCGGTCTGATGGTCGGGGAAACGCCGAACATCGACCGCATCGGAAATGATGGTGCGCTCTTCATGACGTATTATGCCGAGCAGAGCTGCACCGCCGGGCGCAACGCCTTCTTCACCGGAATGCATCCGCTTCGCACCGGCATGATACCTCCGCAGCTGCCTGGCAGCCCGTCCTGGCTGCGGCCCGGTACCCCCGCCGTTGCCAAGTTCTTGCTCGACCTCGGTTACAACACCGGCGAGTTCGGCAAGAACCACCTTGGTGATAATCCCGAGGCGTTACCAACCGCGCATGGTTTCCAGGAGTTCTGGGGTTATTTGTATCACCTCGACGCGATGCAGGGGGTGAGTTTCCCTGACATCAACAAGAGCCCGACCGTGCAAGGCATTGCGCCGCCGTGCAAGGCAACCCCCGTCCCGGGCCTCACCGATGTCCCCGGTGCCGTGGATCCTCGAACAACAACGTGCCTGACGCCGCCACGGCCGGTTCTTGCGTGCAAATCATCGGACGGCTCGCAAGCAAACCAGACCTGCAAGGACGAAGGTCCCCTGACGCTCGACCGATCACGAGGCGTGGACGAAGAAATCTCGGCCAAGGTCATCGACTATCTTGATCGCAACGATCCCAAGAAGACCAACAAGCCGTTCTTCGTCTGGTACAACCCCGCGCGCATGCACATCACGACCGTGCTGCCGCCGAAATACGAGGCGATGATCGGCGAGCCCGGCGGCAAGGACTGGGGCCTCAACGAGGCAGGCATGAAGCAGATGGACGACAATATCGGCTATGTCCTCAAGAAACTCGAGGACATGGGCCAGCTCGACAATACCATCATCGTCTTCACGACCGACAACGGCGCCGAGAACATCACTTTTCCCGACGGCGGCACCACCCCTTTCAAGGGCGGCAAGCTGACGACCTGGGAAGGCGGCATGCGCGCTCCGCTGGTCGTTCGCTGGCCGGGCCACATCAAGCCGGGCACGGTCAAGAACGAGATGATGTCGGCACTTGATTGGCTGCCGACGCTCGTCGACATCGCCGGCGGCCCGAAGGGCGACGCTTTGAAGAAGCAGATCGAGGCCGGAAGCTACCCCGGCATCGTCAAGACGACACTCGACGGCGTCGATCAGCGCGCCTATCTCGAAGGCACGGATAAATCCGCGCGCGAAGTCTTCTTTTACTACACCGGCGCACAGCCGTCGGCGGTACGCTACAAGAACTGGAAGATGTACTACACAATGGTGCCGGACACCGGGACCGGTGGGTTGTTCGGAGCGCAGAGCTTCCATTGGACACAGGTCGCCAACATCAAGCGTGACCCATTCGAGCAGACGGTCGGCTCCGATGCCAAATCATTGCTGGGCTATGCCGGTTCGATCGGCTCGCCGAGCACAGCCTATCTCTACGACTGGAATATTCTGCCCCTCGGCCAATTGCTCTGGGAAAAGGAGCTCTTTTCGTACAAAGACTTTCCTCCGATGCAGGCGCCGGAGACCTATAACCTCGACGGCATCCTAGCAGAGATGAAGAAGTCCGGCCATCAGAGCGAGTAACTGAGAGCACTGCCGACATCCAACATCAGTGGCCGGCCCATAGGCCGGCCGCTTTCAGCAAGATCTAACCGGCCGGATTCACGCATCGGGCTGCGCACGACCAAAGGCAGCCTCTCGTTCGAAACAATCCCCATCCTATGAAGGATCCGAAGAATCCAGGGGAGAATACTCCATGAGCTTTGCAAACACGCTTCGATCGGGTCTGCTCAGTCTGACCGCACTGACCGCGATCGGGTCAACGACCGCGGGCTCCGCCCTGGCTCAACAGCCACAGAAGCCGAACATTCTCGTCATTGTGGCGGACGACATCGGCTACTGGGACATCATGCGCCTACAACCGCGGGATGATGGTATACCGGGCGCCCAACATCGAGGCAATTTGCGCCGCGGCATGGACCAGTTTCGTTCTCCCTTGAGCAGGCGATGGAAAAAGCTGCGATTGTCGCCGGCCAATTAGCTGAGGGAGTCTCTGGTCATGACCAACATCGCGTTGCTGCCTCAGCAGTCGAGCTCGTGGTGGAGTTTTCTTCTGCAAGGCTTTGCCGGAGTGAACTTGGGTCTGATGCTCGCGAACTCATCCCCCCGGTCCATCCTGGGCGCCAAGCGACTCGATCGATAGTTTCCAAGGGCACGGGAAACGACTACGATAACGCGCCATCGGCGTTTCTGCCGAATTCGCATAGTGACGAGGGCCACCGCTCGGGCAGCGTCGTCGTCAAAATGATAGGTGCTTGTTGAAAAGGGCCGGAGCTTGCAATGAATTTCACCGATACGAAATGCGATCCAGGTCAATCGTCCGGGCGTCGTCCAGCGGATGCGGGAATGGCATACGTGCCGGGCGGCACATTTCGCATGGGGTCGGACAGGCACTACCCGGAGGAAGCACCGGTCCACCGAGTTACGGTAGATGGCTTCTGGATAGACCGGACGCCCGTCACCAACCGCCAATTTCGCGAGTTCATCAATGCGACCGGCTACATCACCTTCGCCGAGGTGACGCCCGAAGCGAAGGATTATCCCAACGCTTTGCCCCACATGCTCAAGGCCGGCTCGCTAGTCTTCACTCCACCGAAGGAGGCTGTTGACCTGCGTTACTGGGGCGAATGGTGGACGTTCGCATTCGGAGCCAACTGGCGCCGACCTTATGGCCGCCACAGCAACATCCGCGGGCTCGACGACCATCCGGTCATTCACGTCGCTTACCGTGACGTCGAAGCTTATGCCAAATGGGCCGGCAAGGAATTGCCGACCGAAGCCGAATGGGAGTTCGCCGCGCGTGGCGGATTGAACGACGCTGAATTCGCGTGGGGTGACGAACTAACGCCTGCTGGCAAACACATGGCAAACACCTGGCAGGGCAATTTCCCGCATGAGAATCTCGCGGCCGACGGTTTCGAACGGACCTCGCCGGTCACCGCATTTCCGGCCAACGGCTACGGTCTGTACGATATGATTGGCAACGTCTGGGAGTGGACGACCGATTGGTATTCGCCGAAGCATGAAGCGGATGCACCGAAGGCCTGTTGCATTCCGGAGAACCCCCGGGGCGGCACTGAAAGCGCGAGCTATGATCCGCGTGACCCGAAGATAAAGATTTCCCGCAAGGTGCTCAAGGGCGGCTCGCATCTGTGCGCGCCCAACTATTGCCGTCGTTATCGGCCGGCGGCGCGTCATGCCGAACCGATCGATACGTCGGCCAGCCATGTCGGATTCAGGTGTGTCTCCAGGAGAGCATCATCATGAGAGGGAGCAAGACGTAGCACCTCTTTCGGTGCAACGCGGCGGCGTTTGTGCGTCGTCGCCCGGCTGCGGCGCCGGTTTCGAACTCGAATTGGCCCCCGAATATCATCTGAATCGCTGCTATTGGAGTTCGTCGAGCAAGTTCTTTGCATTCTGCAAATCGCGGGTAAGAAATCCCTCTGTGAACCAGCCGTAGATCGGAGCAAGAAGTCCGTGGGCTTTATTGACCCCGCCCGATTTTTCCAGAGGCGTGCCAGACTTGTCGCTGTGTGCAGCTCCCAGGATTTTGCTCCTTGCTCGCGCGATTGCGAATGCCCGAGTAAATGTGCTTCGGCTTCTCGCAACAGGCGCGGCTGATAGCAATTAGGAAGTGGCACGGGCGAGCAGGGTCGCACGCGCGATTCCAAGCCTTTTGGCTGTCCCAACGTTGATCGACATTTCAAATTAGTTCATCGGTTTCTCCGGCGAGGGCGCGGAATGCGAAGCCATCGCGCTGGCGGGCAAGCGTAGCATTCGGTTTCGGGCAGTGCTTCGGAGCTGGTAGCGGCGTAAGGGCACTTCAGACCCGTCCGTTGACCGGCAGGAGCGCGCCGGTGACGGCGCTGCCGGCGTCGCTCGCCAGGAAAAGGATGACATCCGCAAGTTCCTTCGGCGCGACCCATTTAGTCGGATCGGCTTTTGGCATGCTGGCGCGGTTTGCCACGGTATCGATGATCGAAGGCAGCACCGCGTTTACGGTGATCGCGCCTTTCAGTTCGGCAGCGAGCGTCTCCGTCAGCTTGTGCACGCCCGCCTTCGACGCCCCATAAGGACCCATGCCGGAGCCGGCCTGCAGAGCGCCCATCGCACCGATATTGACGATGCGGTCCGCCCGCCGAGAAGATACGGTATCGCCGCGCGCGAGGCGTTCAGCGCAGTCTCGACATTGAGAGCATACATGCGCTGCCAGGCCTTGGGATCGCCGTCGGCAATGGTCTCGAAGGTAAATCCGGCAATATTGATCAGCGCGTCGATCGCGCCGAAATGAGCGGCGGCGGCATCGACCGCTTTTTTTCGCCTGTGCTGCATCAGTCAAGTCGATGCGGCCGAACTCGACCCGCTTGGCTCTTGCCGCGAGCTGCGACGCAGCATGACCGATACCGGCCACTCTCGCGCCCCGCGAAAGGGCTTCCTCGGCGACCACCTTTCCAAGCGCGCCTAGCGAGTAGGGCGGTGCCTTTGAAATGGGCCTCGCAAGTCAATGACGTTCGCGAGGGACATCCCGCAGGGTGCAACTGCCCAATTGATGAAGACCAAAGTCGACGATTTGATCGACGGCGCTGAGGCCGCCGCCAGAGCCGGCCTCGCTGGTCTGGCGACAGACAACCGGATCGTGCAATTCTAGTGAGCTGTGTCGAGATTTCTCCTTCAGCCTCGGCTTCGACCCCCATCCCTCAGGCTTCATCGGCACCGCGGCAGCAACCAAGTTCGTCCCTTGCCGACAGTGAGAGCGGACGCATGTTCGCGAGCTCAAGGGACCCGGGGGGGGGTGCCGCTCATCCGGCACGAAGCGGCTCCCCGTTGCCCCTGAAGGGCGAGGTTCGCGCCGCCGAACGTGGGCTGTCTTCAGATTGTTCAAATTTGACTGGGAAAACGATCGGCCGACCCAAAAAGGTGGAACGCGGCAATACCTGCTCGGCTTCTTTGGGCTGCTAGTCGCAGTGCCGGCAGCGGCCCGCGATCGGCGTGCTTGTGCGCTTTCGGTCGAGCCGCTATCGGTCCGCCCAAACCAAATCGGCGATGCCGAAGTTGCATAGCCGCACGCCGCGGACGGTGCAAAAGTGGATGGCGGAACCGTCGGTCGCCAGCAAAGAGGCGAACGCCATCACGGTTGCCTGCTTAAGGTGCCGGATCATGAGATTGATTAAACGTCTTTTGCGACGTTTGCTGATTTTTGGATTAGGCATCTTTTGTGTCTGGTTGATCGTCTTTGTCGTCTTTGAAACCGCGGACCGCAGGTTACCTTGGATCCTGGCCGTCGGCATCACCTATGGAATCGCCGCGTATATCGTTTTGCCGCGCGCCATTCGCGTGGGACTGAAGATCCTCCAACGCAAACGTGTGCCGAGTTACACGATTACGGGCGACGGTTTGCCTGGAGACCCAGTGAACGTCGCACTCATTGGCACTCTCCAGCAGCTTCGCGCGGCCTTTGCAGCGCTCGGCTGGTCAGAAGCAGATCGGCTCAGTCTAGCCAGCTCATGGGGCATGATCCGTGCCTTCGTATTCAACTCTCCATACCCCAGCGCCCCGTTTAGCACCCTCTATCTTTTTGGACGTGGCCAAGACATTGGCTTTCAAAAGGCGATCGATAATAGTCCACGAAAGCGCCATCACATCCGGTTCTGGGCTTTGAGCCAAACGCGTGCCCGGGACACCTGGGGAGCAGCGGACTTCTGGCTGAATACCAAACGCCCGCCGGACAATGAACGCGCTCTGTGGGTAGGAGCCGGCACCAGGGACACCGGCTTGTCCCTAACTCGCCTTACATTTCAGATCACCCACGCCACGGACTCGGATACGAATGCAGAGCGCGACTATATCGTCGGTCAGTTGAGGAAAAATCGATCTATCGAGGGGGAGCAAGTGTATCAAGCCGGCCAAAATCTCCCCACCGAACGCGTCAACCACTACATTACTGATGGCGAGGTCATGTTGGCGAGGTTGGTGGTAAATGGCGATTGACGCCAAAGTCAGGCAGTGCTGTCGGTATGTCACTGAGCAGTCGTAGGAATGTCCGCTTTACAGGCGGTCGTTGTGCCGTTATCGATCTCAACTGGAGCTGAGCCATGAAATGCACCAAGCGGGCGTTTACCGTCATCTGCATCGTCTTAGTGCCTCTGTCCTTGAGTATTGGAAGACTTGATGCGCGCGATACAGATGGCGCCAGTATTTTGGCGCGCGCACAGACCGCTAAGCAGCAGTGCATAAGCACCTGTCGTGCACGATATCGCGACTGTCGTCATCTGAACCAGTTGCCGTGGTTCGAGTGTCGGGATGTTTACCAGGACTGCACCCGATACTCTTGTACTGGCTTAGGACCGGGATGACCGCCGTGCCTTTTTGCGGCCCATCCCTCCAAGCTCTGCTGACCGCGACCACGATCTGACCGAATGATGCTGCGCTGCATGAGTCCGGATGTGGCACCTAGCTGAAAATGCCGGTATGCGCCTCCAAAGGCAGCTTTCCAGGGATAAAGCGGAGTGCGCCGGGAGACCGGCAAGGAGTAGACGGTGCTAGTCCATCACTTGATCGGCCCGCTTCTCGGTCGCGGCGCTTGATCGTACACGATGTAAGCGTGCAAACCGGGCAGCGGCTGATGGAAGCGCTCGTGGTGCGAACCGTGCACAAGTGAGGACCCATCCCGACGAAGATGGGCCTCGCGAAGCTCTATGACACGGCGGCATGGCAACAGCGGCGCGCTCTGCAGACTGAGTGGGAGAAGACCTACAATTGCTCCGGCAATCAGTCCATCTTCTTGTCGGAAGGCATCAATCTAACCGCCTCGGTCGCGGTCGCCCTAGGGACGGCTGTATAAAGGAAGCTTTCATAATATCGTTGCAACGCGAAGCGCGTCAGCACGCCGATAGCGGACGCAAGGGGCACGGCGATTAAAAGGCCGACGAACCCGAACAGATAGCCGAATGCGAACAGAGCAAACATGATCCAGACCGCATTCAAGTTGACCCGCCGGCCGACGAAATAGGGCGACAGCAAATAGTCTGACAGCGTCTGGCCGACGAAGAAGATCGCCGGGACTATCCAGATGACGGTCCAATGCGGCCAGAACTGTGCAATCGCAACGCACGTCGATATGACCAGCCCGCCCAGCGAGCCGAGATAGGGCACGAAACTTATCAGTCCTGCCGCAATACCGATCAGGAGCCCATGCTTGAGCCCGAGCAAGGACAGCGCCGCCGCGTAGAATACCGCGAGGATCAGGCACAGCGTGCCTTGACCGATCACAAAGCCGCCGATCGTCTCGTCGATCTCGCGAGCGAGAGCCCGGACAGTATCGCGCTGTGCCGGTGGTATCCAATTATCGATAACCGCTACCATCTTCTTCCAATCATAGATGAGATAGCAGGCAACGATCGGAGTTACTACCAGGAGGGAGAAGGCGGAGATCAGCGCCCGGCCTCCGGTCCAAACCGAACGCAGAAAATCGCGGAGCCCGGCAGTCGCCAATGTGGTCAGTTCCCCGAACGACTGCTCGGCGTAGGCTAGGCCTTCACCGACAAGCTTGCTCAGCCACGGCCGATGGGGATCGGTCGCGAACCCCTGCACCCTTTTGATGTAGAGCGGAAAATTATCGATGAAATAGGCAAGCTCACCGACAACGACCGGGGCGGTCAGAATGATAAGCGCGGTCACGCCGACAACGAACAACCCGACGATCGTTAGCGTCGCGATCAGGCGGTTCATTCCCAACCGTTCCAGCCGGGTGGCCGGAGGATCAAGTAGATACGCCAGTAGCATGCCGGCGACGAAAGGCAGCAGGACTTCACGCAGTAGAACGACGGCGACGACGACCGCTGCCAATACGGCGATCCAGAATGCGACTGGTCGAGTGATGTTCATGGTTCATGCCTAGCCGGGCGATGATCCCAGCAGGCCACCCGGATTTCACCTCGGGCGGCCAAGACGATCGCGGACCAATGCAGCGTCAACGTTCCGACCTCGCCAAGCTGAAACGACGCGGGATCGGCGTTCCCCCGTCATATTCGCCGCAACTATTTTAGTACGCTATCGAATTGACGCCGGCGGGCCAGCCTAGCGGGCCAACAATGGTGTTCGGCGACCTATGTGCCCCCAACTGTTTTTGCGTTGATCTAGATCAAGGCAAGGCAGCCACGCCGCTATCGTCTGGCCTGCGTCATGCCGAGCCGATCGACATCTCAGCAAGCCACGTCGGCTTTAGGTGCATCACCAGGAAGAGGTTCATTTCATGAGTAACGATAAGATACCGGAAAAGCCTGAGTTGACCACGGCATCAGACGGCGGGGGATTGAAACGCCGCGATTTGCTGTTAAGCGGCAGCTCTCTCGTTGCCGCTTCGGCGCTCTCGGCCGTTGGACTGACAAGCACCGCGCAAGCACAGCAACCGGCGCCGGCGCCGGCCGGCCAGCGGCCGAACATCGTCGTCATCATGGGCGACGACATCGGCATGTGGAATATCGGCGCCTATCACCGCGGCTTGATGGCCGGGCGGACGCCGAACCTCGACAAGCTCGCCGCTGAAGGAATGCTGTTCACCGATTATTACGCCGAGGCGAGCTGCACTGCGGGCCGCGCCAACTTTATCACCGGCGAATTGCCGATCCGCACCGGCATGACCACGGTCGGTCAGGCCGGCGCATCCATAGGCATACCCGCGCAGGCCGTGACCATCGCCACCGCGTTGAAAGGAATGGGCTACGCGACCGGCCAGTTCGGTAAGAACCATCTTGGCGACAAAAACGAGTTTCTGCCCACGGTGCACGGCTTCGACGAGTTCTTCGGCTACCTCTATCACCTCGACGCGATGGAAGATCCAGCACATCCTGGCTATCCCCAGGACTTGCTGAACACGGTCGGTCCGCGCAACATGCTCCATTGTTATGCGACCAACGTCGACGACGCCACCCAGGATCCACGCTGGGGCAGGGTCGGCAAGCAGAGGATCGAGGACGCTGGCACGCTTTATCCCAAGCGGATGGAAACCGTGGACGACGAAATCCGCGATTTAGCGCTGAACTTTATCGAAAAGGCCAAGGCGGACAACAAGCCGTTCTTTCTGTGGCTAAATCCGACGCGTATGCACATTGTCACCCACCTCTCGTCCAAATACGAAGCGCTGCGCAACTCCAAGAACGGCTGGACCATCCATGAGGCCGGCATGGCGCAGCTCGACGACGACGTCGGCATCGTGATGCAAAAGCTCAAGGACATGGGTGTCGACGACAACACCATTGTCGTCTTCACCACCGACAACGGCACGGAAGTCTTCACCTGGCCAGATGGCGGACAGACGCCATTCGCGCAGAGCAAAGGCACGGTATTGGAAGGTGGCTTCCGCGTACCCTGCATGATCCGCTGGCCGGGCAAGGTGCCGGCCGGCACGGTCGAAAACGGCATCATTTCCGGGCTAGACTGGTTCCCGACCTTCCTTGCTGCAGCCGGTAACCCGAACATTGCCGAAGAGCTGAAGAAGGGCAAACAGATTGGAGACACGACTTATAAGTGTTACCTGGACGGCTATAACCAAATGGACATGATCACCGGCAAGGGGCCGTCGAACCGGCACGAAATCTTTTACTTCGGCGAGAGCGAACTCGGTGCCGTGCGTATCGACGACTTCAAGTATCGTTTCATCGACCAGCCTGGAGGTTGGCTGGGTGAAAAAACCAAGCCTGACGTGCCTTACCTGATTAACCTTCGGCTCGATCCTTTCGAGCGCACGGGCTGGCCCGACAGCGGGTCCAAATACGGCGCGCAGCAATACTTCGACTGGTTCAAATATGAATTCTGGCGCTTTGTGTTTGTTCAGCAGGAGGTGGAAAAGCTGGCAATGACGGCGATCGAGTTTCCGCCGATGCAAAAGGGCGCGAGTTTCAATCTCGATGCCGTGAAGGCGAAAATTGCGGCGGCCCAGGCTTCAGTCGCCAAGTAAGCGCGATAAAGTTCGTGACGGGCGCCCCAAGTCCGGCGGCGCCCGTCCGACGGTCGTCACGGACCAAACTTGAGGACGAGATCGGCCCGGGTCCCGATGCCGATCGGCGAGCTAAGCCATTGATCTGCCTAGCGGTGAAGGGATCACACTCTTGGACGTTTATTCACGCATAACCGTGCACGATCCCATTGCTTACTCCCAACGTCGGCGCGATGACGCGCTCGGTCAGGCCCTAGTGCCTCAAACGTTAGAACTTCAACGATCCGGCGCATCGACAATCTCTGGGTAGGCATCAGGCTTCCTCGTTGGTTGAATGAGAAATCCGTAGCCGGTTGAGTTGTCGGCCGAAGCATCCGGCACCGCCAAACGGTGCTCACGATCCTCTGAAATCGTTGATCACGATGCGCTGAGATCCGTGCTCACGATCCCGCGAAACGCGCACCGAAGCCGAGCAACGCTACTGCGCCCTGCTGAAGCACCGGCCATCGCGGCATAACTTAAACCAAATGGCGTCCCCGGCAAACCCGGGGCGGTTCATTGTGCTCATGACGGACACGGCCGCCAGCCACATAGTCGGCGCGCGCAGCGCGGCAGTAATTTCTGGTCGCATGGCCTGACGGATCGCCGTCAGAGTGGTTATCTCTCATCCAACCGCCGCGGCGTTGATGCGAATTGCTGGATGACTAAGCATCTCGCACCTCAATTGCCTCACGACATCGGGAGCTCCGACGCGCGGCGGGGATCTCAATCAACAGCGAGGCAGGCCATGGTCAAACCGTTTCCGTCGAAAACCCATATCGGCAACCATACTCTGCATCCGGAAACGCTGATGCTGACCTATGGCTATGACCCGCAATTGTCGGAAGGCGCTATCAAGCCGCCGGTGTTCCTGACCTCGACCTTCGTGTTCAAAACCGCCGAGGACGGGCAGGACTTCTTCGATTTCGTCGCAGGTCGGCGCGAGCCGCCGGAGGGCATGGGCGCGGGCCTGGTCTATTCGCGCTTCAACCATCCCAACAGCGAGATCGTCGAGGACAGGCTCGCGGTCTATGAGCGCACCGAGAGCTGCGCGCTGTTTTCATCCGGCATGGCGGCGATCTCCACGTCGATTCTGGCTTTCGTCCGCCCCGGCGACGTTATCCTGCACTCCCAGCCGCTCTATGGCGGGACCGAAACCCTGCTGACGAACACGCTTGCGCGGCTCTCGATCGGCGCGGTCGGCTTTGCCGACGGCATCGACGAGGCGGCGGTCAACCAGGCCGCCGAGGAGGCCATGCGCAAGGGCCGGGTTTCGATGATCCTGATCGAAACGCCGGCCAACCCGACCAACGGCCTGGTCGACATCGCGCTGATGCGCCGCGTCGCCGAGACCATCGGAAAGGCCCAGGGCCACACGCCGATCATTGCCTGCGACAACACGCTGCTCGGCCCGGTGTTTCAGCGGCCGATCGAGCATGGCGCGGACCTCTCGCTGTACTCGCTGACCAAATATGTCGGCGGTCATTCCGACCTGATCGCGGGCGCAGCACTGGGCACCAGGGCGATCATGAAGGGCATCAAGGCGCTGCGCGGCGCCATCGGCACCCAGCTCGATCCGCATTCCTGCTGGATGATCAACCGCTCGCTCGAGACCTTGAGCCTGCGCATGGAGAAGGCCGACAGCAACGCGCGTCTCGTGGCGGATTATCTGCGCGACCACGCCAAGGTGGCCAAGGTCCACTATCTCGGCCACCACGACGAGGCCTCAGTGGCCGGACGCGTGTTCGCGCGGCAATGCCTCGGCGCGGGCTCGACGTTCTCGTTCGACATCGTCGGTGGCAAGGCGGCTGCTGTGAAATTCCTCAACGCGCTCCAGATCGTCAAGCTCGCGGTGAGCCTTGGCGGAACGGAGTCGCTGGCGAGCCTGCCGGCGACGATGACCCATTCCGGCGTCCCGGCCGACATCCGCCGCAAGATCGGCGTTCTGGATTCCACGATCCGTCTGTCGATCGGCATCGAAAATCCGTCGGACCTGATCGCGGATCTCACGCAGGCATTGAGCGCGGCTTAAGCGCAACTCAAAGCGGATTGGACGCACGACATGCCGACATGATGGCCGCGGCAGCCTCGTTGCTCTGCGCACCCGAGAGCTGCCGCACGAGGCAGACATAATAGCCCTTGCTGGACTCGTTCAGCAGGGAGTCGCCATTGACCACGAGCCAGTTGCAAGCCGAACGGATATACCGGACCGCAAGAGCCGATCTCGTGTCGCGGATGGCCGACAGCTCGCATTGAGCCTGCCTTTCCATGTCGGTTTGCGCGACGACCGATCCGGAAAACGAAAGAACCGCTCCGGCAACGACAAGGCCCGTCAGAATGTGCAATAGCGCGCAATCCCGTTCCTTGCTCCTGACGTCATTGGGCTGATTGGAAACGAGCCACACGGGATCATCCTGGAGATCGGCAAAGCTGTCGATTGCGGTTAGACTTGAGCGGTGCGACCAAGTCTATGGCCGAAATCTCAACGCTGGCAAGGCACGAGCAACTGCGCCGCCGAGCGGTCGCGCGCTTCCTCTGCAGAATCGAAAAGGCCGGACGCCCCCTCAAGCGCCCGGCCTTTCCGCAACGAAGCAGCGGTGAAGCTTACTTCGTCACCTGACCGCGGATCTCGCCGCCCGGGTTGGCCGCGGTGTGAATGTTGACGTAGAGCTTGCCGGCCAGCAGATCGGAGGCCTGCGCGTCGGTCAGCGTCGCCGAACCCTCGGCCGGGCTGTTGGCGATGCCGGGGATCGGCACCGCGACGCCGGCGTTCTTGCCGGTCTCGGCGGGGCCGTGGAAGTGGGCGGCGGTGGCGGGGCCGGAGAGGCCGGAATAGCTCACCTTCCAGGACAGCTTCTTGGTGGCGGCGTCATAGTCGAGATCGGCGGCGCCGGTGCCGCTGCTGGTGGTGGCGGGCACTTCGGACTTGCCGTCCAGCGTCGCCTTCAGTTTCTCCGCGCTGGCCGAGCCAGCGAATGCGACGGCGGCTCCGAGCGCCAGCGTGGCAAAAAGCGCTTTGTTCATGGGTCTCTCCCTGTTGACGCCTGATTGCGGTCAACTTGCAAACAGTGCGGTTCCGACATTATTCCCGGATTCCGATCAAACCATCTAAATTATTCGTGGCTGGAGCGGCTGCGGGATGATCCGTAAATTCGCGAGAGCCCGATGGGATCCTCAATGCTGCGACGAACAATTTCTGTCATCCTGATCGCCGCCGTCGCAGCCTTTGCCCTTTACTGGTGGCTGACCGCGCCGACCGCGCTGGCGCTGCCGGCGCCAACGCGCGAGCCCGATCTCGCCAACGGGCAGGAGCTGTTCAACGCCGGCGGCTGCTCGTCCTGTCATGCCGTGCCCAACCAGCCCGATCGTCTGCGGCTCGGCGGCGGCCTTCCGCTCGGCTCGCCGTTCGGGACGTTTTATGCCCCGAACATTTCCCCGGATCCCGCCGACGGCATCGGCCGCTGGAGCGAGGCCGATTTCGTCAACGCGGTGATGCGCGGCATCTCACCCGAAGGCACCCACTACTTCCCGGCGTTTCCCTACACCTCCTACCATATCGCGAAGGTCGACGACGTCCGCGATCTATTCGCGTATCTGAAGACGCTGCCGCCGGTGTCGGGGCGGGTGCGCGACCACGATTTGCCGTTTCCCTTCAACATCCGCCGCAATGTCGGCATCTGGAAATTGCTGTTCATGGATGTCAGGCCGTTCGTGCCGGCGGCAATGCATCCGGCGCAATGGAATCGTGGCGCTTATCTCGTGAACGGTTTTGGTCATTGCGCCGAATGCCACAGCCCGCGCAATTTTCTCGGCGGCGTCATCACCTCGCAGCGCTTCGCCGGCGGTCCCAATCCGGAAGGCGAGGGCTGGGTGCCCAACATCACGCAGAAGGGCTTAGGTAGCTGGAGTGAGAAGGACATCGCCGACTTCCTCGAAACCGGCGACATGCCCGAGGGCGATAGCGCATCAGGCTTGATGCGGCCGGTGATCAAGAACCTCGCGCAATTGAAGCTAGAGGATCGCGCGGCGATGGCCGCCTATCTGAAGTCGCTGCCGCCGGTCGACGGGCCGACGCCGCCCAAGCGCAAGGAGGGTGGCGGCTGAGGCAGGCGTGCTGACGCCCCGCGCGCGATCGAGGTGCTGCGGCAGGCCGACTTCCGCAGCTACGGCATACGGGTCGAGTTGTTCTCGGAATCCGATTTCGATCGTGACATCCATGCGGTGGCGACGCCGCGGGCCGGCTTCTGCCGGGCCATCGATCTGCACTGCCGCGCGCTGTTCTGGCTCGACGACGAAAGCTTCACTGAGGAGTTGTTCGCGGCGGCTGAGACCGGGACGCTGCTGACCCATGAGGTGCTGATTCCCGGGTCTTGCCGAGCATCTGGCGATCGCGGCGATGCGGCCGGAGCCCGCCGATCAGAACGAGATGGTGTCCCGCGCGCGCGAGGTCGTCCATGTCCTTGAGCGCAATGTGCTTGAAAGTAATGCCGGCGCGAAGGTCGATTGGGATCGCTTCCGCTCGATCGCGACGCGTTACAATGGCAGCCCGTTCGCGGCGCAATTCTCGACCTCGTCGCGCACGAGACGCCGGCCCTTGCGCCGGATGGTCTCGTGGAGCAACTAGCTCGCGCCGAAAGCCTTGAAGGTGATGATGGTGAGAGTGTCCTGGATGCCGGGCAGCACCTGCACCTTCTCGTTGATGAAGTGGCCGATGTCGGTGTCGTTGTCGACATAGAACTTCACCAGGAGGTCGTAATGGCCGGCCGTGGAGTAGATCTCGGAGGCGATCTCGGCTTCGGCAAGCGCATTGGCGACCGTATAGGACTGGCCAAGCTTGCATTTGATCTGGACGAAAAATGGAACCATTGCAGTCACTCCGAAGGCATGTCTGGCGGCTAATAGGCCAAAACCGGCCCGATTTAGCAAGCGGACTTGCCGGTTACTACGCCGGAGGACCTCCGCCTTTCGCGCAAATACCAGTCTTGCTCTACGAGGTCACGGTCGCCGCCGCAAATGCGTCCCTGAGCCGCTGGGCAAGCTCGGCCTTGCGATAGGGCTTGGCCAGGACGACTGCCTGCGCCCGCGCGCGGCCCCGTTCGACCAGGGCCTCCAGCGCATAGCCAGAGGTGAACAGCACCGGGAGACCAGGGCGAATCCGCCGGGCCTGATCGGCGAGCTCCCAGCCGCTCATGCCGCGGCCGGTCCGGCTTGCTGGCGCTCCGCGAGCGCGCTAGGACAGGACATGGCGATGTCCGTATCAAGCAAGTGTAGCCTGCGATGACGACGCCCGTGGCGCTCACCATCGCCGGCTCCGATTCGAGCGGCGGCGCCGGCATCCAGGCCGACTTGAAGACCTTTGCCGCGCTCGGCGTCTACGGCGCCTCCGCCATCACGGCGTTGACGGCGCAGAACACCAAGGGCGTCACCGGCATTCACTCCGTGCCTGCGGAATTCGTCACTGCGCAGATCGACGCGGTGTTCTCCGATCTCGATGTCGGCGCGGTGAAGATCGGCATGGTGGCGCAGGCCGCGAGCATCGATGCGATCGCTTCTGCGCTGTCGCGCTGGAAGCCCCGCCATGTCGTGCTCGATCCCGTGATGGTCGCCACCTCCGGCGATCGCCTGCTGGCCGCGGATGCCGTCGAGGCTTTGCGCAGAAAACTGATGCCGCTGGCGTCGGTGATCACGCCGAATCTGCCGGAGGCCGCCGCGCTGCTCGACGAGCCGGTCGCGCAAGGCGAGGCCGACATCGAAAGCCAGGGGCGGCGCCTGCTTGCACGCGGCTGCCGCGCGGTTCTGATCAAGGGCGGGCACGGCGAGGGCACCGAGAGCATCGACTATCTCGTCAGCGCCGACAACACGATTGCACTCGCTGCGCCGCGCGTCGCGACCAGGAACACCCATGGTACCGGCTGCTCGCTGTCCTCGGCGGTTGCGGCCGGCCTTGCGAGGGGCGAGGATCTCGAGACGGCCGTGCGCAACGCCAAGAGCTGGATTAGCGCCGCGATCGCAGCCGCCGACCGCTTCAGCGTCGGTCACGGCCACGGGCCGATCCACCATTTCCACAAGTATTACTGACGCCGGCTTCGAGCTGCGCGCCGGTCTCTGCCGTTAACCGATGAGGCCACGGGGGTTCCGCACTTTCGCGGAGGACCATTTGCCGCCTCATGTCGCCTGATTGTCGCATGCGACTGATATTCGCGGGGAGGGCGAGGCGAGGTTTGATTCGTATCTGAGGGTGCCTCAAGGGTTCAATTGGTCATCCCCCTGTCACGGGACATTGTTACAGGCTGTCGCATGGGAAGTTACGATGTGAGTGACGAGAGCCCTGAAAGGCGCTTTCGCACCTTGTTTATATCCGACGTCCATCTCGGAGCCCGCGGCTCGCAAGCCGACCTTTTGCTGGACTTCCTGCGCTACCACGATGCCGACACCATCTATCTCGTCGGCGACATCGTCGACGGCTGGGCGCTGAAATCGAGCTGGCACTGGCCGCAATCGCATAACGACCTTGTCCAGAAGCTGCTGCGCAAGGCGCGCAAGGGCGCCAAGGTCATCTACGTGCCCGGCAATCACGACGAGTTCCTGCGCAACTATTACGGCACGCATTTCGGCGGTATCGACGTCGTCGAGAACACCGTCCACACCGGCGTGGACGGCAAGCGCTACCTCGTCATCCACGGCGACATCTTCGACCTCGTGGTGCAGAACGCGCGCTGGCTCGCCCATCTCGGCGACAAGGCCTACGACTTCGCGATCCAGATGAATCGCTTCGTCAACTTCTTCCGGCGCCTGTTCGGCGTGCCCTATTGGTCGCTGTCGCAATGGGCCAAGCAGAAGGTCAAGAACGCCGTCAATTATATCGGCGCGTTCGAGCAGGCGCTCTCGGCCGAGGCGCGGCGCCATGACGCCGACGGCGTGATCTGCGGCCACATCCACTACGCCGTGATCCGGGACGAGAACGGCATCCGCTACATGAACTGCGGGGACTGGGTCGAGAGCTGCACCGCGCTGGTCGAGCACGACGACGGCCATTTCGAGATCATCACCTGGGCCGACCACGCGCAGAAGCCTGCAGCCGTACCGCAGGTGGCGGCAAGGGCGGCTTGATGCGCATCCTGGTCGCGACCGACGCCTGGCACCCGCAAGTCAACGGTGTGGTTCGGACGCTGACCAAGCTCGCCGACGCCGCCAAGA
The DNA here is from genome assembly GCA_963819355.1 of uncultured Alphaproteobacteria bacterium. Lineage (GTDB taxonomy): Bacteria > Pseudomonadota > Alphaproteobacteria > Rhizobiales > Xanthobacteraceae > Bradyrhizobium. Next base: position 82,988 of record CAWFVZ010000015.1, read on the forward strand.
CGCTTCGGCGTCGAGTTCACATTCCTGACGCCGCAATCGTTTCGTACCTTTGCGATGCCGAGCTATCGCGACGTGCGGCTTGCCATGCCGCGCCCGGCGAAGAATCGCGAAGCTGGTCGAGGAAGCGCACCCGGACAGCATCCACATTGCGACGGAAGGGCCGATCGGCCTGATGGTTCGCCGCTACTGCCGACAGCGCAAACTGCCGTTCACGACCAGCTTCCACACCCGCTTTCCCGAATATGTCCGCGCGCGCGTGCCGGTTCCCGAATCCCTGATCTGGCGGGCGCTGCGGCGTTTCCACAGCGCCAGCCGCGCGGTGATGGCGGCGACGCCGGCGCTCGCCCGCGAGCTCAGCGAGCGCGGCTTTGCCAATGTCGTGCTGTGGCCGCGCGGCGTCGACACAAAACTGTTCCATCCTCGCGCCATCGATCTCTGCTTCCCGGCTCCGGTGTTCCTCTCCGTCGGCCGGCGTCTCGGTCGAGAAGAATCTCGAGGCCTTTCTCGACCTCGATCTGCCCGGCACCAAGGTGATCGTCGGCGATGGCCCGGCGCGCATCGCGCTGGAAGAGGCCTATCCGGACGCGATCTTCTTAGGCGAAAAGCACGGCGAGGAGCTGGCGGACATCTACGCGGCGGCCGATGTCTTCGTGTTTCCGAGCAAGACCGACACTTTCGGCCTGGTCCTGCTCGAGGCGCTCGCGAGCGGCCTGCCGGTCGCGGCGTTCCCGGTGAAGGGTCCCCGCGACGTCATCGGCGATGCGCCGGTCGGCGCGCTGGATTACGACCTGCGCAATGCCTGTTTCGCGGCGCTCGACGTTTCCAGGCAGGCTTGCGTGGAATTCGCCGCCAACTACACTTGGGAAGCCTCGGCCCGGGCTTTTGTGGACAGCATCCGGGCGGTCGGCGCGGTGCTGCCGGGCCGGAACGGGGCGGACCCGGACCGGTTTGTCGCCTGACAGCGAAAAATCCTCGCGCGGAGATGTCTTGCCCGCGCCGCACCGGCCGCGATAACATCTGATATGACCGAACAGCCCCTTCCGATCGGCCCAGCCGATATCGATGCCGCAGCGCGCGTGATCGCGCCCTTCGCCATCCGCACCCCGCTGTTGTCCTTTCCCGTGCTCAATGAGCGCGTCGGCGCAAGGGTCTTCCTGAAGCCGGAGATGCTCCAGCGCACCGGGTCCTTCAAGTTCCGCGGCGCCTTCAACAAGGTCGCCTCGATCCCGCAGGACAAGCGCGCCGGCGGCGTCGTCGCGTTCTCCTCCGGCAATCACGCCCAGGGGGTGGCGGCTGCGGCAAAAATCCTCGACATGCACGCGACCATCGTGATGCCCGCGGATGCGCCGCTGTCCAAGCGCGAGCGCACCAAGTCCTATGGCGCCGAGGTCGTGCTTTATGATCGCGACCGCGACGATCGCGAGGCGATCTCGCGCGGCATCGCCGAGAAGCGTGGCGCGACGCTGGTCAGGCCCTATGACGATCCCTTCGTGATCGCCGGCCAGGGCACCGCCGGCCGCGAGATCGCGGAGGACATGGCAGCGCTCGGCCTCAGCCCGACATCGTGGTGGCGCCGGCCTCCGGCGGCGGCCTGATCGCTGGCGTCGCGACCGCGGTGAAGGCGCGCTATCCGCTGGCCGAAATCGTGGTCGCCGAGCCCGAGGCGTTCGACGATCACGGCCTGTCGCTGACCGCGGGCCATCGCGAGCCGCACGCGCCTGCGGGCCGCACCATCTGCGACGCGCTGATGGCGCTGATCCCCGGCGAGATGACCTTTGCGATCAACAGCAAGCTGCTCGCACGCGGCGTGACGGCGTCGGACAAGGAAGTCGGCGCGGCCGTCGCCTTTGCCTATCGCGAGCTGAAGCTCGTGGTCGAGCCCGGCGGCGCCGTCGGCCTCGCCGCGCTGCTGGCCGGGCGTCTCGACGTCGCCGGGAAGAACGTGGTCATCGTGCTCTCCGGTGGCAATGTCGATGCCGATCTGTTCGCGGAGCTGGTGGCCTGATGACATGAAGAAGGGGCAGAGCGTTGCCGCTTTGCTCCTTTGTCGTGTGCGGCTCGTTGCGATCAGTGCAAGAAGCCGCCGCGGTGGTCGTTGCCGCCGTTCATGCTGGGCGACTGGTTCATCGACTGGCGGACATTGTTGCCGCCGCCGCTGACGATCCGGTTGGTGGCGAACTGCGCCCGGTTGTTCTGCTGGCTGTTCTGGGCTTGCACTTTGTTCACCGGGTTGTTGTTGAGCTTGACATCGTTGTTGACGCGGATCGGCTGGTTCTGCGTCTGAACATTCGTCGTCTTCACGTCGGTGGTCCTCACCTCGACAGTCGAGCCGGCCTTGCCGATGGTCACAGGCATGCTCACGACCTTGCCCGGGTTGCTGTTGGCATTGCCGGTGTTCTGCGTGGTGCTGGCCACCGGCAGCGTCACGATCTTGCCGATGCCGCCATTGTTCGTCGTCGTCTTGATCGGTGCGGGTAGGGTGACGATCTTGCCGATGTTGTCGACCGGCTTCTGCACGATCGGCAGGTTGGTGTTCATCTGCGACCCGCCATTACCCTGCTGGATCAGCGGCATGTATTTGGGCTGGCCGAGATTGCCGATCTTGAGCGTCGGGGCAATGTTCTGCGGGGCCAGAAACTTCGTCGCCTGCATCAAGGGGACCAGCTTCGGCTGCGCCTCGAGCTTCAGCGCGATTTGCGCATAGGGGCTGTTGCCGTAGCTGTCATAGAAGGCCTTGTAGCCGATCGGCGAGTTCGCGAGCACCGCCTGGTGCCAGGCCTGCGAGAGCAGGAGGTTCGACAGCAGCCAGCGGATATGGTCGCACAGCGGGTCTTGCGGATACATCGTGATGAACTCCTGATAGTACTCGGGCCGGCCTTCCGACAGCACGTAGTCATAGGCCTGGCGGGTCGAGCGGCTGGGCAAGTTGGAGACCATCTGGACCACCGGTGCATTCACCGGCGCGCGGTTGGCGGCGACAGCCGTGTCGCCGAAGAAGGTGAAGTCGGAGGTCAGCGACGAGCTTTCCCACGGGATCTGCGCGCCGCTGGTGGTCTGGTTGACCTGGAGACGCACGCGCTTGAACAGCTGCTCGATCGGCACGTTGGGCTCGCGCGCGACGTTCAGGAAGGCCTGCGTGTAGGGGCTGTGGCCGCCGGCGCCGTCGAGCGCTTCGGCGCCCGGCGCGGTCGAGTAGCCGACGATCGAGCCGTTCGGCGCATCGACGATGGCGAGGCCCCGGCCGGCGTCGTTGACATTCGGGAACGGGTTGTTGCGGCAGGCATCGAGGATGACGATGCGCATCCGGCTCGGGATCGTCTCCAGCGTCGACATCACGTCGACCAGGCGGACCGAGTCGTTGACGAGCTCGGTCTGGCTCGACACCTTCGCATCGACCGGGACGAGGTAATTCTCGCCGGCGAGCTGCACGCCGTGACCGGCGTAATAGACCATCGCCACCGTGTTCGGCCCACGCGCGGAAACTTTTGCCGAAAAATCCTGCACCACGCGCAGCATGTCGTTCTGGCCGAGGTCGGTCGCCGAGATCACCTCGAAGCCGGCCGAGTTGAGGAATTGCGCCATCGACTGCGCGTCATTGTCGGGGTTCGCGAGTTGCGGCGCGTTCTGGTAGTTCGAATTGCCGATCACCAGCGCCACCCGCTGTTCCGGGCCCTGCAGCGCGGAGGGTGCAGCCGGTTCGACAGGGGCGACTTGCGCGGAAACAGGGCCGCAGGCAAAGCCGAACAGGCTTCCCAGCAGGCCCGCAGTCATCAGGGCGGATTTCAGGCGGAACATGGCGAGCTCCCAAGAAACTCGAAATAAGGCCAATCTCGTAGGGCTAATCTCGAGCGCTAATCTCGATGCGAGATTGGTTGCGAGGAAATTAGGTCGCGTTCGAACCCCGGTCCGTGATTGCGATCACCATGGTAGCCTGCGTGATCTAAATCACGCTGGAACCTGTTATGGTTGGGAATCGATAGCCGACCACGCCGGTTTCGCCGGCGAAAAGACATGCCCTGGGAGAAAAGTCCGTCACATGCTGAAATCGATCGATCCGATCCTCACGCCCGACCTGCTCTGGCTGCTCGCCTCGATGGGCCATGGCGACGACCTCGTCGTCGTCGATGCCAACCATCCGGCCACCCACATCGCCCGGACGACGTCGTCGCAGCGCCTGATCCAGCTGCCGGGCATGAGCATGGAAACCGCGGTGCGCGCCATCATGACGCTCTATCCGCTCGATGATTTCGATCCCGATCCGGTGCGCGTGATGATGCCGGTCGACGATCCCGACCGCGTGCCGGACGTGCAGCGCGCAGTGCTGGCGGAGATCGAGCGCGCCGTCGGTCGCCCCGTACCTCCCGGAAAGCTCTCGCGGCCGGACTTTTATCGTGCGGCGGCTGCGAGCTTCGGCGTCGTGCAGGTTGGGGACAGCAGGGGCTATGGCTGCTTCCTGGTCCGCAAGGGCGTGATCAGCTAGGCGAAGTCATCAGCTCGGAAGGCCAGCCGATCCGGACGAGAAGACCGTCAGGCCCGCATATCCCCACCTCGTAAAGACCCCATTCGCGGTGGCGCAGCACGCCACCCGGCCGGATGATCAAATCGTCCACGCGCGCAGCAATGGCATCGACATCGGGCGTGCGAATGAAAACGCCGAAGGGGTTGTGGTCCTCTGGCACCCGCCACGGGCCGTCCCCCGCCTGGGTCAGGTGCACCTCGCAACCCCAGCCTCTCATGATGATGTAGCCGGTGCCATCGCCCGCACGAGCGAAACCAAGACGTTCCCAGAATGGAATTGCTGCGGCAAGATCGTTGCTTGGAACTATGGCGAACGCGCCGACGCGCGGGGGTTCAGACATTCGTCCACTCCGGAATATGCAGTCGGCAGCGCTGCCTTTCGCTCAATTCTTCGCGCTTGGTATGGCCCAAAGTTTGGCGGCGGCCGCTTCAATTGCGTTAGCTTTTGTCCGTGCTGGACGCGGACCCATATCGGTGTGGTTTGGAATTGCGGCCGATTGGCCGTGGAAGCTCAGATGCCGCCAAACTCAGATCGGATGTGCCGACCCGGAGTATAGGATGACACTGTGTAAGGACCGGTACCGTGTCCCCCGGTGGCCCCGACCTGCAGCGGCAGATTTAATTTCACACCCGGCCAGTTTTCATGCGGCCAGAATTTGTCCTCGGCCGAAGTAAGCGTATCCAGCAATGCACCGACGCGCGCAGCGGAAGCAGCGATCGTCCGCTCGTGAACATTGCTAATTCTCATGGCTCCGCCCTCCGGAATGAAAAGCACGAAAGCATAAGTGGTGACGGCAGCTACGACCGAGGCAAAGAGCCGAAGTCGTATCACAATCTTCGCGCGACAAGCGCGTTCGTCATCAGCTTCCGGACGCCGTACCTGTGGAACGGAACGACGAAAAAAAGATAGACTTTACCGAACAGGTTGTGGACGGTGCAGATGGTGGAGACGACCACGCTCGTTCCGTCGCCTTCGGGCACTTTCAGCACCGATAGCCTGAAATCCATGTGCTTGTTGTTGCGCCCGGTGACGACTTCATCCTCGCTGAGCGAGAAAATCGGCCAGATGCCGATCTTTTCACCGACGACATAGCGATCCTTGATCTCGACATGGAGGATTTCGGACGCGGTCGGTGCATCCAGGCCAGCAAGAGAGGCCACCTTGTTGCGGACGATCAGGAGCAGCTTCATCCATACCGGATGATGCGCGAAAATGCCGAAGAAAACATCGACGATGCCAAGCTCCCTGCGGCTCAGTGGCGCCCGGTAGGAGTCACGGAAATACGCGCGTTCGATGAGTTCGCGGCTCAGCATGCTGCCGGACGGCACATCGCATTCAACGTTCTCGGAATGGCATCACGTCCGTGCGGCGGTCGACCATCACGTGAATCACTGGGCCTCAAACTCCGTCATTGCGAGCGCGGCGGAGCAATGCAGAATCCCTCCGCGGAAATACTCTGGATTGCTTCGCTGCGCTCGCAATGACGGCGTGGGGAGAGCCGTGCGCGCCCTTACGAGAAGAACGCGATCTTCTCGGCTTGGGTCATGCGGCGGATCGGCGCGAGGGCGTCGTTGGCGGCGGCGTGGGGTCTTTGCAGGATGCCGCTGGCCAGGATGGTGGCGCCGAGTGAGGGCTCGGTCAGGGGTGAGGGCAGGGTGAGGGCATGAGAAGCGTCGCGGCCGGTGCCGCGCCGAACGTTGCCGTGGCCGCCATGGCTGGGGCGGGTTGCTGCATCACTTGGGCTGCGGCTTCCGCAATGGCATCGGTGAGGCGCGCGAACAATTCCCTCGCGATCGGTGCCTCGGCAACCGGCTCCTCTACGCGCGGCGCGGCGGGCGGCTCCATTGCGACCGGCTCAGCGACCATCGCTGCGGCCATCGGCTCCGGCATAGGCTCCGGAATGGCTGCTGCCATCTCCATGGGCTCGGCGATCTCGTCGAATTCCGGATCGGGCGCGGCCATCTCCATCGCGATCCGCGCGAGCACGGCGTCGTCCTCGGCTTCCGCTGCAGCATCGAGCAAGAACTCGTCGGTGATCTCCGCGACGGCTGAGGGATCGGCGAGGCTGTCCTCAAGCGCAGCGAAGCTCTCTTCGACGGCGATGTGGCTTTCGGCGATCTCGGGCCCGATCGCGACGTCCATCGCGTCCTCGGCGACGCCGCTCTCGTCGACGGCGGCCTCGGGAGCCGGTGCGATCTGCTGCGGCGTCTCCGTAAAAACCACGGCTGTTTCGCTCGTCATCGCCGCGGGCGCTTCGGCAACTGGCGCTTCCGCCACCGGCGGCGCTGCCTGCGCAGGCGCAGGACGCGGCCGCACCGCCGCCCGCGGCGCTGCGACACCGTCAACGTCGGTCTGCTCGACCCGGTCCTTGAGCAGATCGAAGGCGGCCTTGAGGTCGGCGCGCGGGTCGATGGTCGAAACCTCGGCGCAGGCCGCTTCGATCAACGCGAGCTGCGAATCAATGAGGTCGCAGATTCGCCCGTCGGCACCGATCTCGCGCCAGCGCCAGGAGATCTCCTTGATGATGCGCACGCCGCGCGGGATAGCCGCGAGGCTCGCCTCGATCGCGGCGGGATCGAGCGCCTTGCCGGCGGAAGCTTCGGCGTCCTCGACCGCGCGGCGGATCGCAACCAGCGCTTCGGGCAGGCGGTCCTCGACGACGGGTTGTCGCTGCGCCGCAAGGGTTTCTTCGATTTTCGCGACCGCGTCCAGCACCATGCGCGTGTCGGCATTGCGGTTGCGCTTGGCAAATTCGCCAAGGAACCAGCGGCCGCGCGCGGTCTCCATGAAGGCTTCGCGGATCGCGTCGTAATCCTGCTCGTTCGGCTCGGCCGCGCGGGCAGACATAGGCGAGAGGGCGAATGCTTCGTTTGCCATGTCAATCTCGTCGCGCAAATCACCGCGCGTTACAGTAACGATCACCACGATATCGACCGAATCGCAATTGGTTTGATGGCACCCAAATCACAAATCCCCATCGAGACATCAGTCAAGCGGCGATTCGCCGTGAGTCTCGCGCTGTTCTATTCGGCGGTGTTCGCGGTGTCGGGCACGCATCTGCCGTTCTTCCCGGTCTGGCTCAAGGCGATCGGCATCGACGCGTCCTGGATCGGTCTTATCAACGCGCTGCCGGCGCTCACGCGCTTCACGACGCTGCCGCAGATCACGGCCTTTGCCGAAAAGCGACACGCGATTCGCGCCGGCATGATGATCTCGGTGCTGGCCACCGCGATCGGCTTCACGGCCCTCGGCCTGCAGCAGCAGCCGCTGGCGCTGTTCCTGATCTACGCGCTCACCTGCGTGATGTGGACGCCGACGACCCCGCTGACCGATGCCTATGCGCTGCGCGGTGTCGCGCGCTATGGGCTCGACTACGGACCCTTGCGGCTGTGGGGCTCGGCAGCCTTCGCCGCCGGCTCGCTCGCCTGCGGTTATCTCGTCGACAGCATCGCTGCGCGCGATTTGATCTGGATCATCGTCGCATGGGCCGTCGTTGCGGTCATGGCCGGTCTGCTGCTTCAGCCGCTCGACGATGTCAGGCGCAAGACGACGGAGACGCGTGCCGCCGAGGCGCTGCTGCGCGATGTCGGCTTCTGGGCCGTGATCGCATCGGCTGGGTTGATCCAGGGCAGCCACGTCGCCTATTACACGTTCTCGGCCATCAACTGGCAGCTCCAGGGTCTGAGTGGGCTGACCATCGCGGGGCTCTGGACGCTGGGTGTGATCGCCGAGATCATTGTCTTCGCGCTGTCGCCGCGTTTTTCGCTGCATCCGTCATCGCTGATGGCGATCGGCGGTATCAGCGCCGTCGTGCGCTGGATCGTGATCGCGCAGGAGCCGCCGCTCGCACTGCTCGCGATCGTGCAGCTCGGGCACGGCCTCACCTTCGGCATGACCATCGTCGGCACCATGAGTTTTTTGGTGCAGCGCGTGCCGTCGCATCGGATCGCGCGGGGGCAAGGCTACTACGCCGCATGCAGCGGGCTATTGGGCGCAACGACCTCGATCGCCTCAGGCGCGATCTACGCCCGCATCGGCGACGGCCTCTATTACGTCATGGCGGCCATGGCCGCGGCCGGCGCGCTTCTGATCTGGTCGGCGCGGCATCGGCTCAAGGCTCAGCCCCACAGCGAGGCATCAGGCGGATAGACCAGGCTGTCGTCATAACGAAGTCCGTGATCGCGATCTCGCGCCAGCAGCAGGGGACCGTCGAGATCGACGAAGCGCGCTTGCGGCGTCACCAGCATTGCAGGGGCCATCGACAGCGAGGTCGCGACCATGCAGCCGATCATGATCTCGAAGCCGAGCGCCTGCGCCGCATCGGCCATGGCGAGCGCCTCGGTGAGGCCGCCGGTCTTGTCGAGCTTGATGTTCACGGCGTCATAGCGCGCGCGGAGCGGCGCGAGCGAATTGCGGTCGTGCACGCTCTCGTCGGCGCAGACCGCGAGCGGCCGTTTGATCCGCGCCAGCGCGTCGTCCTTGCCGGCCGGCAGCGGCTGCTCGACCAGGGTGACACCGACAGCGTCGCAGGCGGCAAGGTTGTATTCCAGATTGGCTTCGGTCCAGGCCTCGTTGGCGTCCACAATCAGCTCGGCCTCGGGCGCCGCCTTGCGCACGGCTGCGATCCGTTCCGGGTCGCCGTCGCCGCCGAGCTTGACCTTGAGCAGCGGCCGGTGCGCAGCCCTGGCGGTCGCCGCCGCCATGGCCTCGGGCGTGCCGAGCGAGATGGTATAGGCCGTGGTGCGCTCGCCCGGCAGCGGTCGGTCGAGCAGGTTCCAGGCCCGCAAGCCGGCCGCCTTGGCTTCGAGATCGATCAGGGCGCAATCCAGCGCATTGCGGGCAGCACCCGGTGGCATGGCGGCCTGGAGGGCCTGTCGCGTCAGCCCGTCCGCCAGGGCGCCCTGCATGGCCTGGATCGCCCCAAGGGTCGCCTCGGGCGTCTCGCCATAGCGGGGATAGGGCACGCACTCGCCGCGGCCGGTCAGGCCGTTTCGGCTCAGTTCGGCCACAACGGTCACGGCCTCCGTCTTGGCACCCCGGCTGATGGTAAAACTGCCGGCGATGGGAAAGCGTTCGATTCGCGCGGAAAGCGCCGGAACTTTGCTGGAAGTCATTTTGAACTCTGGCGAAATCTGAACCTGCTAGTTACCTTAGCAACTAACATTAACCATTTGGGGGTACCTTCTCTGGGTAAGGGCGCGTGCGCAACCATCTGATTTCCTCCGCCCTGGTACGGGAGCGGACACATTGAACGGCGATCCGAAGCTGGAACGGATTGCCAAAGGCAACGCGCTGGCCCTGTGCGCCACCGGAACCTGGACCGCGAGCTTCGCGCCGGTCCTGGAGCGGATGGTGGCCGACGCCGAGAAGCTTGCCGGCGGCCCGCAAAGCATTTTCATCGACGTCTCCGAGGTCGCCAAGCTCGACACTTTCGGCGCCTGGCTGATCGAGCGGCTGCGCCGCAGCCTGACGCAAGGCGCCGTCGAGGCGCAGATCGCGGGCCTGTCCGCCAATTATTCGAGCCTCGTCGACGAGGTGCGCCGGGTTCGGGCGAACCCCGGTGGTCGAGACGTCCGCGATCACCATCACCGGCATGCTGGAGCAGATCGGCCGCGCCGTGGCGGGCGTTGCGGCGGACGGTTGCCGGCCTGGTCGACATGTTCGGCGCGGTGCTCGCGGCGGGCGCGCGCACCCTGATCCATCCACGCTCGTTCCGGCTGACCTCGACCGTGCACCATCTTGAGCAGGTCTGCTGGCGCGCGGTCCCGATCGTGGTGCTGATCACCTTCCTGATCGGCTGCATCATCGCCCAGCAGGGCATCTTCCATTTCCGCCGGTTCGGCGCCGACATTTTCGTCGTCGACATGCTCGGCGTGCTGGTGCTGCGCGAGATCGGCGTCCTGCTGGTCGCGATCATGGTCGCGGGCCGCTCGGGCAGCGCCTACACCGCCGAGCTCGGCTCGATGAAGATGCGCGAGGAGATCGACGCGCTGCGTACCATGGGGTTCGACCCGATCGAGGTTTTGGTGCTGCCGCGCATGCTGGCGCTGGTGCTGGCGCTGCCGATCCTCGCCTTCCTCGGCGCCATGGCCGCGCTCTATGGCGGCGGGCTCGTCGCCTGGCTCTATGGCGGCGTCGATCCCGAAGCGTTTCTGCTGCGCCTGCGCGACGCCATCTCGATCGACCATTTCATCGTCGGCATCGTCAAGGCGCCGGTGATGGCCGCGGTGATCGGCATCGTCGCTTGCGTCGAAGGACTTGCGGTGCAGGGCAGCGCGGAATCGCTCGGGCAGCACACCACCGCCTCGGTGGTGAAGGGCATCTTCTTCGTCATCGTGATGGACGGCGTCTTCGCCATCTTCTTCGCATCGATCGGAATGTGATGATGGCCGGCGAGATTCAAGATCCCATCATCCGCGTCCGCGACATCACCGTGCAGTTCGGCACGACGCGCGTGCTCGACGGCCTCAACCTCGACGTCAGGCGCGGCGAGATCCTTGGCTTCGTCGGCCCATCCGGCGCGGGCAAGTCGGTGCTGACGCGGACCATCATCGGCCTGGTGCCGAAGGTCGCGGGCAGGATCGAGGTGTTTGGCGTCGATCTCGATGCCTCCAGTACGTCGCAGCGCCGCAACGTCGAGCGGCGCTGGGGCGTGCTGTTTCAGCAGGGCGCACTGTTCTCCTCGCTGACCGTGCGGCAGAACATCCAGTTTCCGATGCGCGAATATCTGCGCGTGTCGCAACGGCTGATGGACGAGATCACCATCGCCAAGCTCACCATGGTCGGCCTCAAGCCCGAAGTGGCGGAGCGCTTTCCGTCAGAACTGTCCGGCGGCATGATCAAGCGCGTTGCGCTCGCGCGCGCGCTGTCGCTCGATCCGGACCTCGTCTTCCTCGATGAGCCGACCTCCGGCCTCGATCCGATCGGGGCCGGCGATTTCGACGAGCTGGTCAGGACGCTCCAGCGAACTTTGGGGCTGACCGTTTTCATGGTAACCCACGACCTCGACAGCCTTTACACAGCATGTGACCGCATCGCCGTTTTAGGGAACGGTAAGATCATTGCGGCAGGGTCGATCGCCGACATGCAGGCCTCGCAGCATCCCTGGCTGAGGCAATATTTCCATGGCAAGCGCGCTCGCGCGGTGATGGGCTGAGGTGCCGGAGTAGCTGATGGAAACGCGGGCAAATTACGTACTGATCGGGTCGTTCACGCTGGCTGTCATCGCCGCCGCGATCGGCTTTGTGCTATGGTTCCAGTCGCTGCACACCACCAAGCAGCGCAGCCCCTTCCGCGTCGTGTTCGAGGGCCCGGCAGCGGGCCTGCGCAACGGCGGTAGCGTCAATTTCAACGGTATCCGGGTGGGCGAGGTGGTCTCGGTGAAGCTGGACAACCCGCGGCGGGTTGTCGCACTCGCCATGATCGAGAACAACACGCCGCTCCGCAAGGACACGCTGGTCGGCCTCGAATTCCAGGGCCTGACCGGCGTCGCCGCGATCTCGCTCAAGGGCGGCGAGGAGGCGGCTCCGCCGCCGCCGCTCGACGAGGACGGCATCCCGACGCTGACGGCCGATCCCAACAAGCTCCAGGACGTCACCGAGGCGATCCGCGGCACGCTCCAGAACATCAACAAGATCGTCGCCGACAACCAGGAGTCGGTGAAGAACTCGCTGAAGAACCTCGAGACCTTCACCAACTCGCTCGCGCGCAACTCCGAGAAGATCGATGGCGTGATGGCCAAGGTCGACGGCGTGATCCTGAAGGCCGACAACCTCATGCTCGGCCTCAACACGCTGGCCGGCGGCAAGGACGGTGGCGAGTTGTTCCTGGCGGTGAAGTCGATCCGCGAACTCGCTGACGATTTCGACAAGCGCTCCGGTGCACTGATGACCGACGGCCGCCGCACGCTGGGCGACATCAGCCGCGCCGTGAACAATTTCGACCGCAACCCGACCCGCGTGCTGTTCGGCGCCAGCAACAACGCGCCGGCAGCCGCCCCGCCGGCCGCCGAGGCGCCCAAGCCTGCGCCCGCGAACGAGCGCAAGCGGCAGTAGCGGCTCTCTCCCCTCCGTCATTTTGCGAGCGAAGCGAAGCAATCCAGTCCGCCTCCGAGGAAGCAGTCTAGATTGCTTCGTCGCAAGAGCTCCTCGCATGACGGTGCTTGCAGGGGCGCCGCAATTCCCTAATGCGCAGTGAGCTGATGGCGCGATGACGACCCATAACAAAACGGAGGCCGTGAGGCCTCCGTTTCATTCGTTGTTCGTTGTCGCTACGGGCTGCTCACCCCAGCCGACCCGCCGCGTGCGCGAGCAGGGTGTAGACCAGGCCCGTCTCCGAGGTGAGGTGGCTGCGCAGCTCCTGCGGGCCGCGGCTGTCGCGGGCGACTTCGTCGAGCAGGCGTTCGAACTCGCTGATGTAGCGGTCGACCGTCGCCTTGAAGTTGCGGTCGGCGCGGTACTTGCGGGCGACTTCGTCGAAGGCCTTCTGGCCGGCGGGCGTGTACAGGCGCTTGGTGAAGGCCTTGTTCTCGCCGCGCTGGTAGCGGTCCCACATCTCGGAGGCGAGGTTGCGGTCCATCAGCCGGCCGATGTCGAGCGACAGCGATTCCAGCGGATTGCCGCTGCTTTGCGGGGCCTGCGGCTGCGGAGCGGGTGCAGCCTGGCGGCCGCGCGGGGCCTCGCGTCCGGTCGGAGCAGCCTGGTTGGCGTCCGTGCGGTTCAACAGGTCGGACAGCCAGCCGTCGCGGCCCTGGTCGTTGTTGCCGCCAGGCGCGACCGGCGGCGCCTCGGTGCGGCGCGCGGCGGGCACGCCGAGGTCCGGCGGGGGCAGGGTCGAGGCGCTGGTGCTTTCGCGGATACGCGTCTCGGTGCTGCGACCACCGGCGGTTGCCAGTATCGGCTCTTCCTGACGCTGCACGGTGGCGCGGCCCGTCGTGGTGACGTCGAGGCCACGGCCGTGCTGGGCCACGATGCGGTTGAGCTCGGCGAGCGCCTCGATCTGGTCGACGATCACCTTGCGCATCTGCGCAGTGCTCTCGGCGGCCTCCTGCGGCATCTCGAGCACGCCGCGGCGCAGCTCGTTGCGGGTGGCTTCGAGCTCGTTGTGCATCTCGAACGCCATCTGCTTCATGCTGGAGACGAGGTTGCCGAACTTCTCGGCCGACTGCTTGAACATCGCATCCGCCTCGTCGGTGGTCTGGCGGTAGATGTCGTGCATCGCATCGATGGTCTGCCGGTGCTCCTCTTCGGACGCCGACCGCACCGCCTCGAACTGGCGGGTGATCGCGGCGGAACCTGCGCCGGCGGTCTCAGCCACCACGCGGGCGATGTCGCGGGCACGCTCTTCGGCGGCGGCCAGCGATTCATCGAGCAGCCCGGTGAAGCGCGACAGGCGCTGGTCGAGATCGGCGGTGCGCAGGTCGATCGTGGTGACGAGCGATTCCAGCGCCTGCTTGCGTTCGCCGAGCGAAGCCGTGGTGTTCTTGTTGCTCTGCTCCACGACCTGGGCGGCATCGACGAGCGCCTTGCCGTGCGCGTCGAACTGGGTTGACAGCTCGCCGAGATCCTGGAGTGCGCGCGAGGTCTTCGTGTTGAAGACGTTGAGCTGGTCTTCCAGGGTCTGCGTCGCAGCCCCGTTTTGCGTGGTGACGTCGTTCATCGCCGAGACGAAGTCGGCGACGCGCGTCACCAAGGCCCGCTCGAGCGAGTTGAGGTTGTCGTGCGCACCGGTCAGCACCTCCTGGAGGAGGATGTTGCCTTCGCGCAGACGCTCGAACAGGGCCACGGTGTCGGTGCGCAGGATCTTGCTGGTCTCCTGCATCTCGGTGACGGCCGCGATCGAGACCTGGCGCGACTGATCGATCGCCGCGCGCGAGGCCTGCTCGAGGTCCTTGAGCGACTTGCCGACCGCGCTGGTCGCGATCTCGCTCGCCGCGTTGATGGTGCGGGCCACCTCGTTGCCGTTGCCCATCATGGTCTGCGAGAACGCGTGGCCGCGGGTCTCGATCGACTTCAGCGCGTCGGACGTGACGCGGTCGATGTCGAGCGTGAGCTGGCTGGTTTTCGAGCCGATCGCGTCCACGAGCGAGCCGCGCTTGGCGTCGATCATGTTCGAGAGGCGGTCAGCCTGCTGCTGCACATAGGTGACGATCTCGTCGGTCTTGCCGGTCATGGCCTGGCCGAAGCTGCTGCTGGCGGCGAGCACCGAACGCTCGATGTCGGCCGAGCTCGTCTTGACCCGCGAGCTCGCCTCGTTGGAGGCGGAGATCAGCGCATTCTGGGCGTTGAGCGCGCTGGTCTGGATGTCGTTGGTCGCGTTCGACGTGGCCGTGCTCAGCGCGCGCTCGATCTCGGTCGAGATCGTGCGGATCTGGGTCGCGGCATCCGCCGAGGTCGAGGTCAGCGAGGTCTGGGCCTCGCGTGCGCTGTTGAGGATGGTCGAGGCGGTGTCGGCGCCGACCGCGGTCAGCGTGCGCTCGATGTCCGTCGTCAGCGACTTGATCTGGCTTGCCGCGTCGGTCGACGCGGAGATCAGCGTGCCCTGGGCTTCACGCACGCCGGTGGTGAGCGCTTCGATGGTGGCGCCGCCGGCGGTCGCCAGCGCGCGCTGCATTTCGGCTGCGAGCGAACGGACCTGGCCGGTCTGTTCGGCCGAGACCGCGAGCAGGGTGCTCTGGGCGTCGCGGGCGCTCACTGTGATCGTCTCCGCGGTGGTCTGGCCGACCTGCAAGAGCGAGCGGTGCACTTCGGCGGCGAGCGACTTGACCTGGTTCGCCGCATCCGAGGACGCATTGACCAGGGTGTTCTGGGCCTCGCGGGCGCCGGCCATGATGCTCTCGGCCGTCGAGGTGCCCGCCATCATGAGCGAGCGCTGCACGTCGGCGGTGAGCGACTTGACCTGGGCCGCCGCGTCCGAGGACCCGGCGATGAGCGTATTCTGGGCCTCGCGAGCACCGGTCGTGATGATCTCGGCGGTCGAGGTGCCGGCCATCGAGAGCGAACGCTGCATATCCGACGAGAGAGCCTTGATCTGGTTGGCGGTCTCGCTCGAGGCCGCGATCAGTGCGCTCTGCGCATCGCGGGCGCCGGCGGTGATCGATTCCGCCGTAGTGGAGCCGGCGAGCGACAGCGAGTGCTGCACGTCAGCGGTGAGCGCCTTGATGTGGTTGGCGGCGTCCGAGGAGGCGGTGACGAGAGTGGTCTGCACCTCGCGGGCGCCGGCCAGGATCGACGCCGCGGTCGCGGAGCCCGCCGCCGACAGCGTGCGTTCGACGTCGGCCGAGAGCGACTTGATCTGGTTGGACGCATCGCCCGAGGCGGCGACCAGCGTCGACTGCGCTTCGCGGGCGCTGGTCAGGATCGAGTTCGCGGCACCGGTGCCGACCGTGGTCAGCGCGCGCTCGACCTCGGCCGTGGTCATCTTGAGCTGGGCGTCGACGTCGGAGGAGACCGTCATCAGCGACTGCTGCGCGGTGCGCGCACCGGTCTGGATCGTCTCGCTGGTGTTGACGACGAGGTTGGTGAGCGAGCGCTCGGCGTCCTCGACATGCGAGCGGATGGCGGTCGAGATCATCTCGGCGCGCGACATCATGTCCTCGCTGGCCTGGCGTCCGCTGCTCTCGATGCGGCCGGCGACGGCCTCGACGCGCGAGCCGAGCAGGTCTTCGAATTGCGCCACGCGCACGTCGATGTCACTCGCAACGGAACCGACCTTGGTCTCGATCGCCTGGTGGATGTCCTGGAAGCGCGCCGTGACCGTGTCGGTCAGATGCATGCTGCGGCCGTCGATCATCTCGGTGACGCCGGTGATGCGGCGGTCGACCGCCTCGATTGCCTGCGCTGTGCCGTCCGTCAGCGTCGACGTCAGGAGGGTGAGGCGGGTATCAATCGACTGCACGGCCTGCGAGGCGCCATTCGTCAGCACGGTGTTGAGATAGGTGAGGCGGGAGTCGATGGACTCGAGCGCTTGTGATGCGCCACCGGTGAGCGTGGTCGTGAGGTGCGTCAGTCGCGTATCGATCGCCTGGATCGTCTGGGATGCGCCGTCGGTCAGCGTCGTCGTGAGGTGCGTCAACCGCGTATCGATCGCCTGGATCGCCTGGGTCGCACCGTCGGTCAGCGTCGTGGACAGCGTGTTGAGACGTCCGTCGATGGTCTCGGTGACCGACTTGGCGCGAGCGTCGAACGACTGCTCGAGGGCGCCGACGCGGCCGCCGAGCTGCTCGTCAAAGTTCTTGATGTGGCCTTCGATCGTGCCGTCGAGGCTGGCGATCTTGCCATTCAGCGAGGCGTCGAGACTGGTGACGCGTTCGCCGATCGTGGTCTCGAACTGCACCAGGCGCTGGTCGAGCACAGCGGTGATCTCGCCGCCGTTGGAGGTGAAGCGGGTGTCGAAATTGTCGACATAGGTCTTCAGGCTCTCGGCGATGTCCTGCGTGCGCTGGCCCATGCGTTCGACGATCTCGCCGCCGAAGGTCTTCACGGTGCGGTCGAACTCGGAGATGTGGCGCGTGATCAGGGCGCCCAGCGTGCCGGAATCTCGGGCGAACTTCTCGACCAGCTCGGAACCCTGGTTCGTCACCAGCTCGTCGAACGCGCTCATCTGCAGCGACAGCGAGTCGTGCGCGGTCGCGGTCTGGCTGACGACCTTGGCGACGAGGGTGTTGACCGTGGCGTCGAGCGCCTCGCTCGCCTTGTCGCTGGAGGTCATGATCTGGCCGGCGAGGCGGTCGCCGGCGTCGTCGATCTTGGCGGAGAGGTCGTTGGAGCGCAGCTCGAGCTCGAGCAGCAGCGAGTCCGACGAATTCTTCAGGCTGTCGTGCACCTGCTCGGTGCGCTCGGAGATGCCGTCGACGATCGCGGCGGAACGCTGCTCGAACTCGCCGGTGATGCGGTCGATGCGCTCGTTCAGCATCTCGTGGACGCGGTCGGCGAGGTCGACGAACTCGTCGTGGACGTGGCCGGTCTTGAAGTTGAGGCTGGTGGTCAGCCGCTCGCTGGCGTCGAGCACAGCGCGCGTGGTCTCGGCGCTGGCCTCCTCGAGGCGGTCGAGCAGGTCGCCGCCGCGCTCGCCAAGCGCCAGGATCATGTTGTCGCCGGCGCTGCTCAAGGCGCCGGTGATGTGGGCGCCGCGCTCTTCCAGCGCGCCGGTGATGGATTTTGCGACCTCGTCGACGCGCGAGGCGATCGCGTCCGAGATCAGCGCGATGTCGTGGCGCAAATCGATCTGCACGCCGGAAATGGCGCTGCGGACCTGCTCGGCCTGGCCGACCAGATTGTCACGCTGATGCGCGATGTCCTGGAGCAGGGCGCGGATGCGCACTTCGTTGTCGGAATAGGCGCGCTCAAGCGCTGCGACCTCGTTGGCGACCAGCGTCTCGAGCTCGCCGGCGCGCGCAATCGCTCGCTCGATGCCGTCGCCCATCGCCGCGACCTCGCGGCGGATGGCCTGGCCGACGGTGACCATGGAATCGGACGCCGAGCCTTCCGGCTCGGAGAAGCGGATCGCGACCTGCGCCATCGCCTGGGCGACCGAGCTCATGTGCTGGCCGCGCCAGACCAGGCTCGCCAGGAAGTAGAACAGCATGATCGGTGCGAAGAACATCGTGACGAGGCCGGCGATGGCCAGCACGCCGCCGCTCTGGCCCATCGCGGCCTGGATCGAGGGCAGGAAGCCGACCGTCAGCGCGGCGCAGGCGGCGAGCCAAATGACGGTGAAGATGGTCGCGCCAGTGTAGATGTTGCGGGCAGGGCGGCCGGTCTGCAACGATTGGAGCAGCTGGCCGATGGTCTCGCGGTCGTCGTTGGCGGCGCGGCGCGACGAGCGCGGTTCCTCGATCGGATCGAACACGTTGCGCTCATTCGCGGCGGAGCGCGGCTCGAACGCCGGCTCGTCGAACACGAGGGGTGCCGGCGGCGTCACCGGAGGCGCCGATTCGTCGCGCATCGATGCGTTGCGGCTGGTATCGGCAGCCGTGTCGCTGATGTTGAGGGCTTCCTGGATCGCAGAAAGCGCAACTTCTGTGGGGTCTTTGACCTTTTTGGGAGTGTTGGCCATGTTCAGTCCGAGCCCTCGTTACTTGTACGCGTCCCTCCGCGAGCCGCGCGCGCCACGCAAGCCCACAGACCGGATCATGCCGCTACTCGCGCGGATCTCCGAGCCGTCCCCACCCGGACGGCTTGTCCGCCAATTTCCGCAACATCCTATTGGCAGAGCGTCGCGAATGAAATGCCTGCGATTAAGACAATCTTAATCATCGTTAACAGGATCGCGCCGTAACGCCTTTTGGCTCAATGAAATTCTCCACTGAACTTGGCCGATTGCGGCAACTTTTCGTCAATAAACCGGCAGAACTAGGCAAAACGGCGCAAACACTTCGTTAACCATTTCCATGCTTGGGTGCGGCGAAAGCTCACCGCCGGACCGGCGGAACATCCGCGATGCCGGGGCCTGCGCCATGACGCCTGAACTGCAACGGATGGACTGGATGCCTTCGCCCCCGCTTGCGCCCATCGACAGCCCGCTCGATTTCGACCACCTGTCGCGCATGACCCTCGGCGACGCAGAGCTGGAACAGGAAGTGCTGGCGATGTTTGCCGAGCAGGCGGTCAGCCTGCTCGCGACGATGGCGGCGCTGCCGGCGGAAACCGGTGCGCTGGCGCACAAGCTCAAAGGCTCGGCGCGCGGGATCGGCGCCTTTGCGGTCGCGGATGCTGCCGCCAGCCTCGAGACTGCGATCCGGACCGGCCAGAACCGGCCCCATGCCTTGGCCGCGCTGAAAGAGGCGGTGGCCGAGGTCCGCGCCGCCATCCAGGCTATTCTGAAGCACTGAGGCGCCCCCCGCCGCCCGCGGGTAGGCCTGCACACTAGCGCCGGCCGGATCGACCCGTTATAGGACAGCCCGGACCCTCCTTTTTCCCCAAGAATCGCGGCAGCACGAGCACACATGGCCAAAATTCACTTTGTCGATCACAAGGGCGAAACCCGCACGGTGGACGTCGAGAACGGCGCGACCGTGATGGAAGCCGCCATTCGCAACAGCATTCCCGGCGTCGAGGCTGAATGCGGCGGCGCCTGCGCCTGCGCGACCTGCCATGTCTATGTCGACGAAGCCTGGCGCGAGAAAGTCGGCAGCCCGACGCCGATGGAAGAAGACATGCTCGACTTCGGCTTCGACGTGCGCCCGAATTCGCGCCTGTCCTGCCAGATCAAGGTCTCCGACGAGCTCGACGGGCTCGTGGTGGCGACGCCGGAACGCCAGGCCTGATCCGCCTTACACACCTAAACGCGCGGCGGCGCGACCTCGATGCCGCGCTTGTGCCAGGGTCTGAATTTCTCGAGCACCTCTGCGGTCAACGGCGCTGGCCGGCGCGTCGCCTCGTCGAGCAAGACCCCGACCGACGTCGCCGAGGCGATGCATTTCCCGTTCGAAAACACGGCCTGCTCGAAGGTCACTGACGTTCGTCCGAGCTTCACCACGCCGAGGCCGAGCTCGATAGTGTTCGGCCAATGCAGCTCGGCGCGGAAATGGATGTCGAGCCGCACCATGATCCAGGCGAGCCCCGGCGGTGTCAGCCCGTACTCCGGGCTCTTCATCAGCGTGACGCGGCCGGTCTCGAAATAGGTGGCATAGACCGCATTGTTGACGTGCTGGTTCGGGTCGAGATCGCCGAAGCGGACGTTGTCACCGATGCGAAAAGGGAAGTCCTCAAGGCGCGGCGTCGTATCGAGGTGGCTTGGTGCGTTCACCGATTGATCTCCGTCATATCCATCCTCGTTACAGCCGAGTTATTTTGACCCGGCAAGTGGGCGTGGCTGCGGGGCGCTCCCGCTTTTATGCCTTCCCTGATCCATCCCCGTTGGCTAGACAGGCAGGGTCACCTCTGCCCGCCGGGCGCCGTCCAACCGATAACGACCGATAAAGAGACGACATGAGCGACGTGATCAAAACCGATGTGCTGATTATTGGCGCCGGCCCTTGCGGCCTGTTCGCCGCCTTCGAGCTTGGCCTTCTCGACATGAAGGCGCATTTCGTCGACATCCTCGACAAGGTCGGCGGCCAGTGCGCCGAGCTCTATCCGGAAAAGCCGATCTACGACATTCCCGGGATTCCGCGGGTGTCGGGGCAGGGCCTCACCGAGGCGCTGATGGAGCAGATCAAGCCGTTCCACCCGACCTTCCATCTCGGCGAGATGGTCGAGAGCGTGGAGAAGATCGGCGATCCCCTGTTTCGATGCACCACCGACGCCGGCAAGGTGTTCGAGTGCAAGGTCGTGGTGATCGCGGCGGGCGGCGGCTCGTTCCAGCCCAAGCGTCCGCCGGTGCCGGGGATCGAAGCCTATGAAGGCACCTCGGTTCACTACGCCGTGCGCAAGATGGAAACATTCCGCGACAAGAACGTACTGGTCGTCGGTGGCGGCGATTCCGCGCTCGACTGGACGCTCAATCTGCATCCCGTGGCCAAGCGCATCACGCTGTTGCATCGCCGCGACGATTTTCGTGCCGCGCCCCACAGCGTCGAGCAGATGCGCGCGCTGGTCGCAGACGGCAAGATGGATCTGCGGCTCGGCCAGGTCACTGCACTTGCCGGTGCCGACGGCAAGCTCACCGGCGCAACCGTCAAGGGCAATGACAATAGCGTGACGGAAATCTCCTGTGACACCATGCTGCCGTTCTTCGGACTGACCATGAAGCTCGGTCCGGTCGCGAATTGGGGGATTGCGCTGGAGAACAATCTGGTGCCGGTCGAGACATCCGCGTTCGAGACCAACGTGCCCGGCATCTTCGCGATCGGCGACATCAACACCTATCCCGGCAAGATCAAGCTGATCCTGTGCGGCTTCCACGAGGGCGCGCTGATGTCGCAAAAAGCCCACCGTTACGTCTACCCGGAGAAGCGGCTCGTGTTCCAGTACACGACCTCGTCCTCCAGTCTGCAAAAGAAGCTCGGTGTCAACTGACCGCGGCAGGAGCGGGTGCGATGCCCATGTTCCTGGTGCTGGAATCGTTCGCGAAATCGCCGTAGTCTGTGGCCATTCCAGTCTTGGCGAGCAAGGTCATTGGCTTAGCAAGGTGATCATAATGCGGAATCTCTTTCCCTGCTTTCGGCTGCTTCCTTTCCTCGCGCTCGCGCTGTTGCTCGGCGCGGTGAGCCCGGCTGCGGCGCAAGTCCCGGCTGCACAGCCAACCGCCGCAGGCCTCTGGCAGAAGGTTGAGGACGGCAAGACGGTAGGGTGGTTCCTTTTCATCGACCACAACGGCATCTTCGAAGGCGTCATCGCCAAGACCTTCCCGCGTGCCGGCGACGATCCGAATGAGGCCTGCACGAAATGTGCGGATGATCGCAAGAACCAGCCGGTGCTCGGCCTCTCTTTCATTCGCGACATGAAGCGCGACGGGTTGAAGTATGAGGGCGGCAACGTGGTCAATCCGCGCGACGGCAATATCTGGAAGGCAAAGATGACGGTGAGCCCGGACGGGCAGGTCCTGACCATGCGCGGCTTCCTCGGCATTTCCCTGTTCGGCAAGGACGAGACCTGGCAGCGCCTGCCGGATGCCAGCATGGCCGAGGTCGATCCCGCCATCATCGCCAAATATCTTCCCGCGCAGGCCGCCGCGACCAAACCGCCGCCCGCGCCCGCCACGAAAAAGGGCGGCGCGATGATGGTGGCGCCGACAGCGAAGAAGTAGGCCGCAAGCGGCGCGGGTATGCCGCCGTAGCTTCCCTCACACCACTGTCATTCCCCCCGAAAGGGGGGGATCCAGTACGCCACGGCTTTTCAGCTCTGGGCATCGCTGTCTCCAAAATACTGAAGCACCCGCCCCAGTGCGCAAGTGCACACGGCGGTGATGACAGCGGAGATTGGTGCAGCGGCGTGACGCCAGTAGTTCCCCGGAATGCGCTCTGGCGCTGGATTTGCATAGCTATCGGCAAAGCCGCTGGGGGAACGAGTCGCCATGTCCACGCCCGCCGCCGTCACGCGGGGGCGGGTGGCGTTGTCTATCCCTCGCGGTGCTGATTTTGATCCGCGAGACGACGATATGAGACTTGCAAGACCGTGTGTAGCGACGTTGCTGGGCCTGATGACGCTGCTGGCAACATCGGCGCTGGCGCGCGACGACGGACGCTATGCCAATTCGCCGCTCAAACCCTGGTTCGAGAGTTTGCACAGCCAGTATGGGCAGTGCTGCTCGGACGCCGACGGCTATGTCGTCGCCGACGTCGACTGGGAGTCCGAACAGGGGCACTACCGCGTGCATCTCGACGACGAGTGGGTCGTGGTGCCCGACGGCGCCGTGATCACCGAGCCGAACAAGATCGGTCGCACCATGGTATGGAAGCACTATATCGACGGCCACCCGCGCGTGCGGTGTTTCATGCCGGGCAGCATGACCTGAGAATGCTCACAGCGCCCGCACTGGAAGCGGGCGTTGCAAGCGACGCGGGACGCCTAGCGCGCTTCGCTGTCGGCGCTTGCGCTGGCGAGCCGCTTTACGCGAGGTGACAGCACCGAGATCTGCGCAGGCGAGGCTGGCATGCCGGCGACGATCATCGCAGGCGCAGTCGATTGCTCCTCGACGCCGGCGCCGCCGAGCACCCGCACTTGCGTCGCCGAGATCGGAAACGACTTCACTTCGTAAGAGGGAAGCTCGCCGGCGAATGCATAGGCCGAGCTCGCAATCATGGTGCTGGCAACGGCAATCATCGAAAGAACGCGCATTGGAAAATCTCCTTTGAAAGATATCAATCGGAGGTTTGGTCGCCGTGGGCCCACAATAGGTTCGCTTGTGTGCGAACAGTCGATCGTCGGCGGTGGATATATTTGATTGTGTGATGCGACAGGCGCGAAACGCGAAAGAAGTTTTCCGCGCCAATGTTTCCGCACGGTTTCACCGGGCGGTCGCGATACGACGCAGATCGTGCCTCATGCGTCGAGTTTGGACTCTCGCACCACTGCGTCCGCGCGGCGGCGCAGATCAGGATTGAGGGCAAGCCCGAGACCGGGCGCGGTCGGTGCCGACACGATGCCGTTGTTCACGATGGGCAGCATTGTGACGAGGTCGCGATACCAGGTCGACAGCGTCGCGCGCACGACCTCCTGGAAGATCGCGGTCGGCGCATGCAGCGCCAGATGCAGGCCCGCCATCAGCGCCACCGGACCGGTGCAGTCGTGCGGAGCAAGCGGCTTGTTGTAGGCTTCCGCCAACGCGGCGATCTTGCGCGCTTCGCTCAATCCGCCGCACCAGGCGATGTCGAGCATGACGACATCGACGGCGTCGGCCGCGAGCAGGTTGCGGAAGCTCGCCGCGCCCGCCAGCGTTTCGCTGCCGCAGATCGGCGTCTTCACGCGCCGCCTCAAGTCGGCGAGGCCCTGCACATCGTCCATCTTGTTGAGGGGATCCTCGACCCAGAACACGCCATGGTATGCGGCGCCGGACATAGTTCGTCCCCTATGGCCTCGCCAAGATGCTGGAATCGCTCGGTGCAATTTCCGAACACTTCCACATCGAATAGCCGACGCCGGGCAAAGTACGTCCTCTATACAATGCCCGCCAGTACCCGAAATCGCGGAAGGCATCCTGGGTCTATGGGGTGCTCGACGGTGCCGACTGCTTCCTCGCGTAGTCTGCAAGCTGCGGGAATGTGGCATCGAAAGTGTCTCTTCAGACCCACCGGATTCGAGCCAGGCGCTGCGGACGACCTGCGCCCACGCTTCTCCCGCGATCCCGACGTCGAGCGATGGATCCAGGGCGAACACTCCCCAGCTGTGACTGGGGTACCGAACTTGGCCGGATGGAAGCTTTTCCATTGCTTCAGCCTACTTTCCTTTGGCGGTAGCTTTCCACAGCCTTCATCGTTTCATCGTCCCGCAGATCAAGCGTACCGCTCCACGGCGATGCGATCTCCAGAAAGAAAACCTTGCCGAACGGCATCCGTTCCGGCTCGAAGCGGGCCGGAATCTGGCCGCTCGGGACGTCGACATCGATCGCGGCCAGCGTGCGCGCCATCTTCGGTCCTCCAGCCAGGATTCTGCTCATCAGATCCATGACGTCGAGCTTCTGCTCGAGCGCCAACCTGTGCTTCACAATGAAATCAAAGGCCTCTCGTCTCATTTGAAGCCAAGCGTCATCGGTCGGGAGAAAACCCATCCTGACCCATACGTAGCGTCCGACGCGCTCCGCTCGGAGCTTGATCCTTTCGATCCCCATTAGCTTCCCGGCGTCGACGAGATCATCCATGAGCGCGCGGCCGTAGCCGAAACCTTGCCTGGCATCGGAAATGTCCATGCCTTCGGCGTTGAAGGCGAGCTGACGTAATTCCGAACTGACTTGCTTCGGCCGGCCGGTCCCGACGGGCCGGGCAGTGAGCCCGGGTCGCCAGCGCCGGCCGAGCCGTGGCACCGCAATGCCGCTGGCGCGGCCTCCGGGATCCGGAGGCATGTCCGATTTGCCCATAAAAGTCCTCGAGTTCTAGCATCTTTGGCCACCTAACCGACCAGCCGCCGTGCCTTCAAAGGCCGGCTAGTTGGCACCCACCGAGTGGCAGTAACCATCCCGAAGATGGCGCCCTTCCAGGTTGCCGGTCGATTGCCTATATTGCGCTCAGAAGTCATTTTCGAAGTTCGGGAAGCCATGCGCGTGGTCGGAAAACGAAAGATGCCGCTTCCAGGCCAGAACGGGCCCTCCGAAGCTGACGTCTTGGCCAGCCAGGAGATCGCGATGGCGGCTCCGCGAACGGCGCCGAAGGGCGTGTACCGATATCGGTCTCACGACGAGGCCAATCGGGACGCGGAGCGGTGGTTGATCGATGCGATGGTTGAAAGAAATTTGGAATTGGCTGACAGGTCCGGAGACGGGCCGAAGCTCCGCTGAAATCGTTGCCGCCTATGCCGATGAGGAGCACGCCCGGAACGCCGGGTGGCGTGACGTCTTCCGTCTGATTGAGTTGCTGGAGAAGCACGGCGCGGAGTACGTGCTGGTTGGCGGCTATGCGCTTTCCTTCAACGGACTGACGCGCCAGACCGGCGACGTCGATATTCTCGTCCCCACGACCCCGGAAAACAATCGACGCTGGATCGCGGCCTTGAGCGAACTACCGGACGGCGCGGCGAAGGAGCTTTTCGAGATCGCCGACGACCCATTCACGGTGAGGGATGCCGGTGCGCCAAGCGGCCCGGGCGTGATCCGGGTGATCGACGAGTTCGTCGTCGACGTTCTGCCGGCGGCCTGCGGACTGACCTACGATGAACTCAAACCGCACGTCCGGAGGACCTCGACGCAATGGGGTCCGATCAACGTACTCGACCTCGAAGGACTGCGCCTGACGAAACAGAGCCCGAGAGGCAAGGACAGGGTCGATCTCCAGCACATCTCGACCGCCAGCGAAGGCATTGGTGTGATGCTGCGACGAGAAGAGCCAATGCCAGGCTCTGGAGCGTACGCGACTTAGTTGCCGCTAGACGCCCAAGCGTCCCCGGACGATGACGCACGAATACACAGGCATGACAAGATCACGTTGTTTGCTGCACTCGATGCGATGAAGGGCAAGTCGATCGCGCGCGCTGAGGCGCGCCACACTCATGTCGAAGCCTTCGAAGATCGGAAGCAGATCGACGGCGAAACGCCCGAGGAACTGGAAGTCCATCTGATCAAGGACAACGATGCCACTCATAAGCCTCCGAGGATCAAGGCATGGATCGAACGCCACCCACGCTTGAAGTCGCACTTGACGCCGAATCTTGGTCCTAGATGAAACTCATCGAACACTTCATTGCCGAATGGACAGCCGACGAGATCCGCGCCGGCAGCTGCGCCTGCATCGGTGAACTCGTCGGTGACATCGAAGCCTATCTCTCTGATCGCAACGCGGCCCCGAAACCTTACACTTGGAAGGCCGAAGGCGCCGCAATGCTCGAGAAAATCAACATCCTTCCTAAGCCCAGATGTGGTACAGCGGGTGAAGACTGAGCTCACGGCTCTCTAAAGCCCGACCTGCGCTCGACTTTCAGTGTCGAAAGCAAAAACCCCGCCGTCGCCGGCGGGGTTTTGACTAGGGGACCTGCTTTGCCCCGCAAAGGGGATAAACTTGTAGGGGACGAACTATGCCCGGTGGTTGCGGCGCCGGTCGAAGTGCGTCTCCTAATCCTCCTGCAAGTCGTTGGAATCGCATGCGCTGACTTTCTCGCGTCGATGCGAATGTTGACGGCTGCCGAGCAAAGTACGCACTCTATCGCAAGTCATGGTCCCGACTGACCTAAGCCGCAACACTTCCGCTCGCGGAAATCAGCAAATCCGCCGGAATATGGAAGCGTTCGCGCAGACGCTTCACCATCGTCATGCTCAATTCGCGCTTGCCGGACATGACCTCACTGACGCGACTCGCAGTGCCCAAAAGCGGCACAAGATCAGCGCGCGTCAAACCATGTTGCTCCACCAGATAGGTCAGCAAATCGGGCAACGGCGGCGCTTTGCGCGGCCAGCGCGCGCGTTCATACGCCTCGATAAGGCGAGCCTGAGCTACCATGCGCGCTCGATCGGCAGCCTCGTTAGATTGCATCAGCTTGCCGACAAGCGCCTTGGCCGCCTCATGATCGGCCTGGTTCTGGATAATTATCAATGTTGCCTTCATCACACCGTCTCCGCGTCCACCTTGTCATAGTCTTCATGACTGCCGAAAAAGCGGATCATCAACACGCCATCACGATATTGAACCATGGCGATCAGGCGGTAGTCATTGGCCTTGATGTTGAATACCACACGTCCGCCTTTCAGGATGCTCGCCTTGGGATGTGATCGCTTCACCTGTTGCGGCGTCCGCCAGTCCGAAGCCTCCGCAATCGCCAGCCATGCCCTGTATTGAGCGCGCGCCGCATCGATGCCCCGATGACCAGAGCGCTCGGCAAAATAGCGCTCAACAATGTCCGTGCCGATCACACGCGCCGGGCATCGTTTGTCCCCTAGCAGCTCTCCAACCTCTGCTGGAATCGCTAAGTCGAGATTCTACCGACGCGCGCAGAGACACGCCGACATCGAGCAAAGTGCGTCCTCTAAGGCTGATGCATCTGGGTGCGACGTGGAAGCCGTGCGTTGCGCAGGTACTTCTGGCCTTCCTGTCCTCAATCAGACCCAGTTCTCGACTCTAACCCCCGGCATACGAGTAAACTCGCGCATGTTGTTAGTGACGATGATCAATCCTTCGCTGCGGGCATGTCCACCGATCTGCATGTCATGAGGACCACAGGGCGTTCCCACACGCTCGAGTTCTGCCCGGACCTGACCGTAATGCGCGGCCGCCTTGTCCGCAAATGGCAGCACGTCAAGACGCGCCACGAAATGCTCGATAGCCGTTAGATTGTCCGCGCGGCGTGCGGATTTCTCTGCGCCATAATGCAATTCGCCAAGCGTGATGCTTGAGATGCAGAGTTGTTCGGCCAGTGCATTGAACTTTTCGCGTAGTTCCAGTGGATAGTTCTTTATGACGTAGATGCAGATGTTCGTGTCGAGCATATAGGTGAGCATCAGAGCGGCTCGCGCTTCTCGGCTGCCGGCTGTCCACGCTCAACCATGAAATCCCCGCTGACGCGCGGTCCGTTCTGAAACAGATCATCCCATCGTTTGCCTTGAGGCACGATCACGCGGCTGCGGCCAATCTTCAGAATGTCAACCTGATGCACATTCTCTGGAAAGGCGACTGCCTTGGGCAGGCGGACGGCTTGGCTGCGATTACTGATGAACACCGTCGAGGTCGTCATGCGGCTTCCTATGTATATCCAAATGGGATATACATAGACCAGCGATGATATTTTTACAAGACCGCCCTGTCTGGCCATTTGGTCCCTACGGGTGGAATCCAAGTTCCGAACGTGGAGAGGGGAGCGTCCGACGCTCCGATCCGCCATCAAGCTCGTTCTCTCGTTCGGAATCGGCAAGGAGATCGGCAAAAATCGGGGCGAAGCCATTTCCGACATGCCTGAAAATGGTGTGATATTATGCTGTTATAGCTAAATTGCGAAGGAAGAAAGATCGGCAAAATGACCAGCATCGCCCACATGGAACCGATGCTTCCGGACCTTGATCCCGGCCTCAGTGACCAGGTACTCGCTCTGGTCGAGAAGTCCAGCTCCTTCAGCGGAGGCCTCAACGCGTCGCTTAAAGCTTCCGTTGGCGACATCGTCAGGGCGATGAACTGCTACTACTCCAACCTCATCGAAGGTCACGATACCCATCTCGGCGATATCGAGCGAGCGATGAAGAACGACTACTCGAAGGATCCGAAGAAGCGGGACCTTCAGCTCGAGGCTAAAGCTCACATAGAAGTGCAGGGGATGATCCATCGCGGAGAGATGCCGTTCCCAGCTTTGTCGGTTGAGGGCATCTGCTGGATTCACCGGGAGTTCTGCAGCCGACTTCCGGATAGCCTGCTGGAAATCGAGGATCCTGTCACGAAGACAAAAATCCGCATGACGCCTGGCGAGCTTAGAACGCGACACGTAAGGGTCGGCGAGCACCCCGCGCCGGGGCCAGCTGCGCTGCCAGCGCTTCTTGCTCGTTTCGTGCAGGCCTATTCTTCGCCGATGCTCAGCAAAACGCAGCGGATTCTGGCGGTTGGAGCCGGTCATCACCGTCTGGCCTGGATACATCCCTTCATGGATGGGAACGGTCGCGTCACGCGCCTCCTGTCGCATGCGCTCCTGAAAGAACTCGGCATTGGCTCGGAGTTGTGGTCGGTGTCGCGCGGACTAGCGCGCAACGTTGGCCGCTACAAAGAACTGCTACAAGCCGCGGACGAGCCTCGTCGCGGAGATCTAGACGGGCGTGGCACCTTGACCGAAGCCGGCCTCGCTGAATTCTGCCGCTTCTTCTTCGAGGTCTGTATCGACCAGGTCGACTTTATGAGGTCTTTGCTGAATCCCTCCGAGCTTATGAACCGCGTCGAGGTCTGGGCGGACGAGGAGGTTCGAGCCAAGCGTCTTCCCAAGGGTTCATGGCGACTCCTGCGGGAAGCTATCCTGGTCGGAGAGTTTCCGCGCGCGCGAGCGGTCGAATTGACAGGTTACCAGGAAAGGCAAGCGCGCACGGTCCTCGGCGAGCTGGTTGCAAAAGGCGTCTTGGTGTCAGATACGCCGAAGGGCCCCGTCCGTCTTGGCTTCCCGTCGCTCGTCATCGAGCGCTGGTTTCCCGGGCTGTACCAGACGCGTCCGGCGGTCGCCGCCGCGTCGAGCAAGGTCCCGAGCCAGACCACCGTCAGCGACGGCGAGAAAGCCAAGCTCGCGGAAGAATTGAGCTCGCGCATGGTGCGACGGGGCTGGGCGGTCCCGGATAATTTCGCAGAGACGATCGCTGTCTATGCCAACGACAACGTCCTCGCCACCATGCTGGATGAGGTCTGGCGAGCCAGCTCTCTCAAAGACTTGCTCGACGAGCACCAGATCACCATTCCGGGAATGGCAAACGACTAACCCGCTGACCTAAGACAATGCCGCCACCGGGAGGGGGATAGGCGCGTCCCGCCGTCGGCGCTGCAGGATGAAACGACGGCTGCCCTGCATGTACGCATGCAGTTGCTGCGCTGCCGGGACCAACTTTGCCCACGGCTGCAAGCCGCGAAAGGTGCGGCACCGGGCAAAGCACGTCCCCTGCGGCCCCGGCAAATCGGACAGACCGACGTTCGTCGTCGATCCGACGTCATCCAAAATGAAAACCCCCGTCAACGATGGCGGGGGCTTTCTGGGTGCGGCAACGGGCAAAGTACGTCCCCTACGCAGTCGCCAACTTTCTGAAATCGCTTGGCGCAGATTACGAATGTTATGCATCGATTGGCCGATACCAGGCAAAGTACGCCCCCTAAAGTCGACCTCCGATGGCCCGGCGAAAGTCTTGAAACTCCTTTACTTCCGAGCGGAAGGTCAGTTGGCGAGGATAAGATGGGCGACGGGCATGCTGGTTTGTTACGAAAGCGCCTGCAGATATTTGAAAAAGCCCAACAAGTTCCCATATATATGGCCGCTGCCAAATGCTTGGGCGAGCATCGAATTGGCTGGGGGCAGGAAAGATGGGCTTCGACAGAAAACGGTTAATGGAGATTTTCGAAGCCCTGGGAGGCACCCTCGCCAAACCGACGACGATCTGTGTCATCGGAAGTTCGCCAGGGATAGCGTCGGGACAGCCTGAGCGCCAGACTCCTGACATCGATGTCTGGCGCCAGGAATTGAGCTATGACGAGAGCGCCTTCCGGAGAGCATGCGAGCAGGCTGGCGTACTGTTCGACCCGCGCGGAGAGCATCTGGATCCTGAAGAGATCTACGTGCAGGTTGTTCGGAAGGGCATCGTCAATCTTCCGCCCGGGTTCGAGGTGGAATTGGTCGGAGAATTCGGCAATCTTCGTGTCGTGATGCCAGATCCAAGTCTGTTGGTTGCGGCCAAGCTGGCAAGAGGCACGCCGCGCGACGTGGAAGATGCGGCTTGGTGGATGAGAGAGCGTGCTTTGACGGCCGACGACATTCGCCGCGCGATTGGCGCTCTACCGGATCCGATTTCAGCGCGAGACGGCCTCCGAAAATGTAGTTCTGGTGGAGTTAGTCGGCTCGGAACGGAGTCCGAAATGATGCGAACGACCCGCGCCCTTTACGTCGAGGGCACTCCGATGTCCTTCTGAAGGGACGGATGGCCGAAGTGGCGGTCGCCCGTGATTGGGATTTGCTCGAAGAGGTCGCGCGCCTCGCAACGCAGGATGCCTCTCCCGACCTGGCGGTGACGGATTTGTCGCTTTTCGTCACGTGGCGCGAAGCGGTGACGAAATATCATCTCAAGGGCTGGAGCAACATGACGCCGGAAAGGGTGCGGCGGGTACGGGCACATGCCGCATCGGCTGTTCTCGCCAAGGCGCCGGACGTACCGCCAGATGCCGGCGATGATATCCGCCAGAACCCCGGCTCTCCGATGGGTCGTTGATCGGCGCGAGACCACCGGCTCGCCGCCCACCGCGAACCGGGCCAGCGGTTGACCCCGGTCCGCCGAGTAGGGGGCATTTTATTAAGGGGCAGATTATCCCCCCGGTGCCGCACGCAGCCGCACAGCTGCGGCCGCGCGGTAGTCAGATCAGAGTGGACACGGTGATGTGCTGGGTGGCCAACTTTGGCCGACGCCACAATGCCAGTGCGGCACCGGGCATAGTTCGTCCCCTACGGCCCTAACAACCCGTTGAAATCGTTAGTCCGAGATTTGGCGCTCTGGCACGCCAACCTGGTTGGCCGGGCAAAGTTAGCCCCCTAATCGCTGCATCCGCCGGCACCCGGGAAAATCCATCATCTACTATTGAAGTTATCAATTTTGATAACTAGAATACGACTTATGAAAAGGGCCGACCTATCGAAAAAGCTGCTCGAGGCGGATCGCAAGTCGATCTGGGCCTTCACGCCTGCGACCTTCGGCGCGCTGGTGGATCAAGTAGAACCCAACTACCTCAAGCTGATGATGAAGCGGCTCACCGATCAGGGCGTCCTGATCAGAGCCGCCCGGGGCGTTTACCTCAATCCCCAGGCTCGCTCCCTTCCGGCTGACATCCGCCGTGGTCTTATCCGCTTCCTGCGTCCGCGGGAGATCAGCTACGTCAGCCTGGAAAGCAAGTTGTCGGAAGCGGGCGCGATTTCGCAAATCACCACCGCGCTCACCTGCATGACCACGGGGTCGCCCGGCGCCTTCGAGACGCCATGGGGCATTATCGAGTTCACCCATACCGATCGCGACATCGATCTCGAAAATGACGTCTACCGGCGAGACGACGGCACGCTTGAGGCGACCGTCGCCCGGGCGGCGCGCGACCTGCGCCGCGTCGGCAGAAACGTCGATCTCATCGATCCCGAAATACTCGCCGAAGCCATTGCCGAAGAGGAAACCCATGAGCAACAAAGCTTCCAGCCTTAAGAGCTCGATCGAGGAATTCAGTCGGCGGCAAGGCATCGATGCCGAGATGGATCAGAACCTCGTCAAAGAGGCGATCCACCTCCATCTCCTGTCTGCCATGTCGGACGCAGGCATCCTGCGACACGCTGTCTTCCAGGGCGGTACCGCTCTGCGTCTCTGCTACGGCGGAGATCGCTACAGCGAGGACCTCGACTTCGTCTGCGGAAAAGCTGGCTCCTATTTCACCGATGTCGAATTCAAGGAGCTCATCGAAGCGGCTCTGCAAACGACCAAGAAGACGCTCAATCGCGACTTCGGCATCGCTGCCGACCGGATCTCGCTGAAGAAGCCGCCGCATCCGGATCTCGTCAAGCAGACCCCGATCACCGTGGCCGCTTGGCAAATCATCGTCCCGATCGAAGCAACGCCCCGCGCGCCGAAATCCCGCATCAAGATCGAATTCGCGAACGTACCCGCCTATGAAACCAAGCCGATGCCGGTGCGCGCGACACCCGGCCTCGTTCAAGTCCAGGACGTGATCCTGACCGCGGAAACGCCAAACGAGATCCTTGCCGACAAGGCCGTCGCCCTTACCGCCCGGGAGGTGCTCAAATTCCGCGACGTCTGGGACGTCTGGTTTTTACAGAACAAGCTCGATGCGAAGGTCGATCGCGAGATCGTTCAGAAGAAATTCGCCGACTACGGCACTTCGGATATGGAAGCGAAGGCGGAGAAACGGCTGGCTGAGCTCTCCAGCGAGGCGACCGCGAACGCCTTCCTGAGCGAGATGAAACGATTTCTGCCGGCAAAGCGAGTGGCTCAACTCTCGGAAACAGGCCTACAACATTCCATCCTGACGGAAAGCGGAGACCTGCTTCGACGCGCCGTGTTGCCGGTGTCTTCGTACGAATTCAGGTAGCACCTCGTCAGGGCGGGCTGAAACCGCGCGGTACAAAAACCCCCGCCGTTTCCAGCGGGGGTTTTTCGTTTTCTGACTGGGGGACCTACTTTGCCCGGTAAAGGGGACAAACTTGTAGGGGACGAACTATGCCCGTAGCTGCAACGGTGCGGCGTCGGACATAATTCGTCCCCTAGCTTCTTCTGCAAATCATTGAAATCGCGCGGTGCGAATCCCGCAATCGGTAGGCGCGCGGACCTTGCCGGGCAAAGTACGTCTCCTACGCTCGAACTTCGCCAGCACACGACAAAAAGCCCGTAAAGCCGGAGCTTTCTTCCGCAGTGATCTCCACCGCGCTGCTGGCCCCGGACGGTGATGGTTCTCAGAACGCGACCCCTCGAGGCGTCGAACCTCCTCGTCGTTCCGACGGGCAGGGACATCATGAAATGATGCCGGAATTAAAACCGCGTCGGTGCCAATCCTTTTTCGGAAGGGTCAGGCCTACGCCGAGTTTGAGGATGGCTTATGAATTAGAGGCACCGCGCTTGCGCGATTTGAGCCAAGCAAGAATTGCCGGGGAAGGCCGAACCCGACGATAACGGGAATAAGGGCCCAGTTTCGCGAGAGGTAACCATGCTGCACAAGGATGTGCGCCAGTCCGCCTGATAGCATGAACCCGGCAAACGCCGCGATCCATTGCGCTGGCGTGAAGTCGAGGCCTTGTTGATCGGCAAGCCCATTTGGACACCCCCGCAGGAGAACTAGAACAGCGCTTCGCGAGCCGCCAGCAGGCGCGCACTATACCACGAACATGATCGCGATCGGAATCAATACCAGCGTCGCGACGATCGCTATCCTTACCCAAAAATAAAGCCAAAGTAGCCACAGAGGCATAGCTCCGGCCAGCAAAATGCCCATCGCTTTCCTTCTTAACCAGGGCGTCCTGAAGGACGGTCATCGTCAGATTGTTATGTAGGCGACCAGCCGG
Source organism: uncultured Alphaproteobacteria bacterium (assembly GCA_963819355.1). Lineage (GTDB taxonomy): Bacteria > Pseudomonadota > Alphaproteobacteria > Rhizobiales > Xanthobacteraceae > Bradyrhizobium. The sequence continues at coordinate 117,293 of CAWFVZ010000015.1, forward strand.
AAACACGAAAGAGCGCGGACTAGCCGCCGGCCCGTTTGCCCTTCTTGAGAGCTCGCCTCGCGAGCCATTCCCTGCATGCAGTCTCGACGGCCTTCGACATCGTCGTGCCGTCCTCAATCGCGGCGTTCTTACATGCCATGACCTGGCGCGAACTCATGCTGGCTTTCCTGGCTGGGAGCCTCGACGACCTCAATGGTCCCCTGTGACCAGTCGGGCTGGTCCTCCAGCACGATCGAAACCCCGACACCCAGTCGCGTGAGAAATCGGTAGAGGCGTTCGACGCTGTAGGTCTCAGTGCGCCCATTGCACAGCTCCGAAACTTTGGACTGCGGTAGTCCCATGATTTCGCCGGCCTGGACCTGGGTGATCTCTCGCTTTGCGATCACCTCAGCGATTTTGGAAACGAGCTAATCCGAGATCGGCAAACACGTTGCCGGATCCAAGACTTCCGAGCGTTGCTGCAATCGAGCGTTTGCCATCCCAGTTCATCGGTAAGCCCGCGGGACTATTGCAAGTGTTTTGTCGGCTCGATGCTTGAGCACAGCTTCCTTGGCTTGATTGAAGATGTTCACGGGCAGAAATCCCCAATGCCAAATTGGGCCTCCCGGCTGCCATTCTTCCTTCACGCGCCGGATGTCGGCTCCCGGCCAGAAGAACCGATTGATTTCCGTGGTGACAATCCAGGAAGGGCCATCATCCAAGCCCATTCTCCGCTTAACGGATACGGGAATCTCCACAGCACCGTCTGTCGGCGTGTGAGTTATCGGCACCACGTCGGCAACGAACTGCCCCGGAAACTGACGAATGTTGGAATGGCTGAGTACAACCGCACACGGTCGGTTCTTGAGTTCTTCAATCCGCTTCTTCTGCGCTTCGCCGTGCCAGAGATAAGAGTAACGGATGACAAGGCCAGGAACGGGCCTCTTGGGGAGTTCCCCTCGCTTGATGATCTCGCTCATCAGCGGCCAGATCCGCGCTGTTCATCAGAGACGCGATCGTCTGTTGATTCCCCCACCTGTATTCTTGCGGGATTTCGCTGTCCTCTACGGCGTCTGCGACTGCAGCCTCGAGGTCTTCTACTGGCACCACCTCGCGATAGCCATCGATGAGCTTGTGGAATCACTTCGCGGACATCAACACAGCGCTTTCGCGACCGTGTTTCGTGATCACGACGGGTTCTTGCATGGCCTTCTCGTGCCATTCTCCGAAATTCTTGGCCACATCCGTGGCTGCGACCTGGGGCATAATCGATCTCCGTGTTTTCCGTATTTTACGGAATTTGCGTCGGCTCGTCAACCGACCGCGGCATGGATGGGATGTTGGTGAAGGTAGAGTTTACTGATTTTCCGGCGTTTTCAGCTGTGCTCTCCGGTAGAACGTCGCCCCGATCTTCTTGGGATTGAACATCGGCTCGACGGCAGCACCCTGCAGGTCCTTCTTGACCAGCAGGAAATGCCGGCCGCGCTGTCTGGCGAGAGCAAACAGGGAGACGAATTCGCGTTCGAACCGCTCGACCTCCGCGGCCGACACCACGACGGTCGGGCTGGAGTGGGCCACGGGCGCCAGTAGGCAAGGCGCCTTTGCAGATACTCGTCGCTGAGGACACGATCGAGGACGCCAAGGTCAAGGCCATCCGAAGCAAGACGAACGTGTCCAGGGTAGTCGAGGAGCTGCTGCAGGGCTGGCTGGAGGGGACCTACAAGCTGAAGGAGTAACTGGGGTCGGCGTGCACCCCGTTAAGGCTGTTAGGCTGCTTGGCGTTGAGAATTGCAGCATTTCTGCCCATATTTGGTGATGCCTGATGGGTAGGCTGGGTTGGAGTTAGCGCATGGCGCAGGCGGCTGAACAGCTCGGAAACATGACGATCGCCGAATTCGACCAGATCGTCGAAAGCGATCCGAACGGTTCCGACTACGAATTGATCGACGGCGTGCTCGTGATGATGAGCAACCCGACGGAGATCCATGAGCAGATCGCGATGAACGTTGCGGGCGCCCTCAAGCCTGCGATGGATGCGCGTGGCTGCCGGACCTACGCGGGCAACATGCGCGTCCAGACTTCCAGCGACAGTGCAGGCAAGGATAAGTTCAAGCCCGATGTCCTGGTCCGTTGCGGCCCGGTCGGCGGAAACACCTACGTCACGGACCCGGTCGTGATCGTCGAGGTCCTCTCTCCCTCGACGATGGAGAAGGACAGGTCCACGAAGCTCGCCTTCTACAAGGATCTCCCGACGGTACAGCACGTGGTGATGGTCTATAGCGACCAGTTGAGGATCGAGCACCACGTCAGGGTGGCCGACGGCTGGGAGCTCCGGGTTCTTCCTACGCCCGAAAGCGTGCTCGAACTTTCTGCGGTGGACTTTGCGATGGATCTGGAGGCCATCTATTCCGACGTCCCTTTTGACAAGACCCCGCGCCCGCGAGCGGTGCCGGGGACCACGGGGCCGAAGGTCTAGATGGACAACGATTCCTCACGGGCGTCGGCGGTGCGCAACGCGATCGCGATCACCAGGATGGAGGGCGGCGAACCGTCCGCGTTTTGCCTGAAACTGCTTGGCCTTTACGTGTCCGGAGAGATTACTGGCACGCAGATGCGCGAGCGGATGTTGAGCCATCTGAAGACCCAGGACGGGCCCGAGTTAGACTAGCCCTGCGTCCCGCCCTCGCCGATAGTCTCCGACAGAACCACCCCCTGCGCATGGCCGCTGTCCGGCAGCACGTAGATCCCGACGTCGGCGCCCAGGGCGGTCAGGATCCGGATCAGGCGCCAGACCTCGTACCCTTCGTGCCGGCTGCGTACGATCCGTTCGACGTCCTGTTGCGTCTCGCCGGCGAACTCGGCCAGGCCGACCGACGTCAGGCCGCGCCGCTCCGAGATACGGGCAATCTCATTGCAAAGATGGCTCTTGACCCTGAACTCGGCGGGGTCGGCGATCCCCTGCTCGGCCAGGAAGTCGCCGGTGCGGTGGATGGTCAGGTCGTCGTCTAAGGGATCCTGTCGGGCCATTCCAGCGGTGTAGCGGTCGGACCGCACGCCGGCAACGACGCAACTCCGCTTTCGACAGCGGAGCGACATAAACCTCCACCGAAACTGAAAACCCCGCCGTCGCCGGCGGGGTTTTGGGGCCCTACGAAAGTAGAGGGCGTTTAATTAGGGGGCGTTTTATGGTCGTCGCCGCAGCCCGGCCGCGAAGCTTTCTCGTTTTTACTCGTCGCCGGCGGCGCCGAGTAAGACACCTACTAAAGTAGGGGACGTATTATTAGGGGACGTATTATGCCCGGCTGTGCTGCAGCAATGGTCTTCGAGTGCGCGGCAAATTCGTTCGGCGGTGTGCGCGCCCCACAGGCTGTGCAGTTCGCACATGATCTCGATGCGATCACCGACCGCGTCGCGAATCTTGCGGACGGCTCCAGCCCGGCCTTGAGGTCGGTGAGCGAGATCGCATGGCCGCCATTGGCGGCAAACGGATCGAACGGCCAGATCTTCATGGCGCCGTAGCCTTCACTGACGAGGCTCTCGGCAAGCGCGCCAGCGTCGCACATGAAGGCGATCTGGTCGTCATAGGGGCCGAGTGCGGCATCGTCAGCGCCGATCTCGCGGCGCCTGGAGCTCTTTGTGTTGTACGCATAGCCGGCGCAGGTGTTGTAGGCGCGGACCTCGAGCCGGCTCGCGCCGCCGAGCGCCTCGTGCACGGGAATGCCGTGGCGCTGGCCCTTGATGTCCCACAGCGCGATGTCGATGGCGCTGGCCACGCGCACCTCGGCGCTGACGCTGTGAAAGCCGAGATAGGGCGTCAGCAACTGGCGCGAGATGCCTCGATGCGACGGGAGTCCTGGCCGAGCACCAGCGGTGCGGCGAGCTCATGCACGGCGGCCTCGACGGCCTGCGCGCCGCGGAAGCTTTCGCCGAGGCCGGTCAGTCCCTCATCCGTCTCGATCTCGACCCAAATTTCAGGTTCGGCCGCTCGTCGATGCGGATCGTGCGCAGGGTCGTGATGCGAGACATTCAGACGTCCGATTGGATTGTCGCTGGCGCTTCAGGTCACAGGCGCGGGATTGAACAGCGTGAGATCGTTGTGGATGCCCCAGCGGTCGGACCACGGTTTTGTCCGTCCGCTGGCGACGTCGAGGATCAGGCGGAACAGGTCCCAGCCGGTTTCCTCGATCGTCATCTCGCCGGTGGCGATGCCGCCGGCGTCGAAATCGATCAGGTCCTTCCAGCGCCGCGCCAGCTCGCTGCGGGTCGCGACCTTGATCACGGGCGCCGCGGCAAGCCCATAGGGCGTGCCGCGGCCGGTGGTGAACACCTGCAAGGTCATGCCGGAGGCGAGCTGCAGCGTGCCGCAGATGAAATCGCTGGCGGGCGTGGCCGCGAACAGCATGCCCTTCTGCGTCGCCTTCTCGCCGGGCGAGAGCACGCCGGTGATCGGGCTCGAGCCGGATTTGACGATCGAGCCGAGCGACTTCTCGACGATATTGGCAAGCCCGCCCTTCTTGTTGCCGGGCGTGGTGTTGGCGCTGCGGTCGGCGCCGCCGCGGGCCAGATAGGCGTCGTACCAGGCCATCTCGCGCACCAGCGCGCGGCCGACGTCTTCGTTGATGGCGCGGCGCGTCAGAAGCTGGATGGCGTCGCGCACTTCGGTGACTTCCGAGAACATCACGGTCGCGCCGGCGCGCACCAGCAAATCGGCGGCGAAACCGAGCGCGGGATTGGCGGTGACGCCGGAGAAGGCATCGCTGCCGCCGCATTGCAGGCCGATCACGAGATCGGCGGCCGGGCAGGTCTCGCGGGTGCGCCTGTTGAGTATCTTCAGGCGCGCTTCCGCCTGGGTCATGATCGCATCGACGATGGCGCCAAAGCCGTCAAAGGCTTCGTCCTGCATGCGCACGATGGCGTCGCTGACGCCTTCCGGCACCAACCGCTCCGGCGCGAGCTTTTCGCAGCCGAGGCTGATGACCAGAATCTCGCCGCCGAAATTCGGGTTGAGCGCGAGGTTTTGCAGCGTGCGGATCGGCACGATGGCATCGGGCGCGTTGATCGCGACGCCGCAGCCATAGGCATGCGTCAGCGGCACGACGTCGTCAACATTCGGATATTTTGGCAGCAGCTCGGCGCGGATACGCTTCACCGCATATTCCATCGTGCCCTTGACGCATTGCACAGAGGTGGAGATGCCGAGGATGTTCTTGGTGCCGACCGAGCCGTCGGGTTGCGAAAGCCCTCGAAGGTGAAACCTTCGAGCGGTGGCAGCGGCGCCGGGACGGCGGTGGAGATTTCGAGCTTGTCGAGCGCAGGGGCCTCCGGCATGCGGATGCGCGCCTCGTCCACCCATTCGCCGGCCAGGATCGGCGAGAGCGCATGGCCGATCACCTCGCCATAGCGCACGATCGGTGCGTCTTGGGCGATGTCGAGCAGCGCCGTCTTGTGGCCCTGCGGCACGAATGCGCGCAGCGTCAGCCCGCAGGCAAAGCGGGAGCCGGCGGGAAGGCCGAAATCATTGACCACGATCGCGACATTGTCGCGCTCGTTGAGCTTGATGTAGCGCGGCTGCTCTTTCGCTGCGACGTCCTGGTCCATTGCGAGACTCCAGATTGTAGGATGAGTTAGCCGAAGGCGTAACCCACCATGCTTCACGCGTTGCGGCCGTGGTGGGTTACGCTTGCGGACTGCGCTTTGCGCAGCCGCGGGCTAACCCACCCCAGATGATCACCTATCAGCCGGGATAGGTATAGGCGGTCTTCACCGTTGTGTAGAACTCGCGTGCATAGGAGCCCTGCTCGCGGGCGCCGTAGCTCGAGCCTTTGCGGCCGCCGAACGGCACGTGATAGTCGACGCCGGCGGTCGGCAGATTGACCATCACCATGCCGGACTCGCTGTTGCGCTTGAAGTGCGAGGCGTATTTCAGGCTGGTGGTGCAGATGCCGGAGGCGAGACCGAACTCGGTGTCGTTGGCAATCGCCAGCGCCTCGTCGTAGTTCTTGGCGCGGATGACGCGGCGACCGGGCCAAAAATCTCCTCGCGCGCGATGCGCATGGTGTTGTTGGCTTCGGTGAACAGCGCCGGCTGCAGATAGTGGCCGGGCGTCTCGCGCTTGAGCAGCTCGCCGCCCCAGGCGAGCTTGGCGCCTTCGTCCTTGCCGATCTTGATGTAGCGCAGGTCCTGGTCGAGCTGGCTCTGGTCGACCACGGGGCCGATATGCACGCCGGCCTTGAGCGCGTCGTCGACCGAGCAGGCCCTTCAGACGCTCGGCCATCGCCGCGACGAAGCGGTCGTGGATGCCTTCGGTGACGATCAGGCGGGAGGAGGCGGTGCAGCGCTGGCCGGTCGAGAAATAGGCGCCGTTGACGGCGACTTCGACGGCGGTCTTCAGGTCGGCGTCGTCGAGCACGACCAGCGGATTCTTGCCGCCCATCTCGAGCTGGAACTTCTTCATCGGGTTCGACAGCACGCAGGCCTGCGCGATCTTGCGGCCGGTCTGCGACCGAGCCGGTGAAGGAGATCGCGGCAACATCCGGATGCTCGAGCAGGGTCTGGCCGACCACCGAGCCGGGGCCGATCACGAGGTTGAACACGCCGGCCGGAATGCCGGAGCGGGTGATGATCTCGGAGAGCGCATGTGCCGAGCCCGGCACCAGCTCGGCCGGCTTGAACACGACGGTGTTGCCGTAGCAGAGCGCCGGCGCGATCTTCCAGGCCGGGATCGCGATCGGGAAATTCCAGGGCGTGATCATGCCGACGACGCCGACCGGCTCGCGCGTGAGCTCGACGTCGAGGCCGGGGCGGACGGAGGCGCCCTTCTCGCCGATCAGGCGCAGCGCCTCGCCGGCGAAGAACGCAAAGATCTGGCCGGCGCGCGCGACCTCGCCGATGCCCTCGGGCAGGGTCTTGCCTTCCTCGCGGGCCAGCAGGCGGCCGAGCTCTTCCTTGCGGGCGAGGATTTCGAGAGAAATCTTGTTCAGCGCATCATAGCGCTCCTGCGGTGTCGACTGCGCCCAGGCCGGGAAGGCGGCCTTCGCGGCGGCGATCGCCTTCTCGGTCTGCGCCTTGTCGGCCTTGGCGTATTCGCCGACGAGATCGTTGGTGTTGGAGGGGTTGATGTTCCTGGTGACGCCGGAGCCGTCGACCCATTCGCCGCCGATGAAGTTCTTCAGGATCGCAGTCATCGTTTCCTCCTTAATTCAAGGGGCATGATCCTTATCGGAAAACCGGTACCCACTTTTCCGGGATCATGCCGAGTTTCTTAACGCACGAGGCAGGGACGCTTGTCGTCAAAGGTCCAGCCGGGGATCAGGCACTGCATGGCCATAGCGTCGTCGCGGGCGCCAAGGCCATGCTGCTTGTAGAGTTCATGCGCGGCCTCGATGGCCGCGCGGTCGATGTCGATACCGAGGCCGGGCTCGTCCGGCACGGCGATCTTGCCGCCCTTGATCTGCAGCGGCTCTTTCGTCAGCGCCTGGCCGTCCTGCCAGATCCAGTGCGTATCGATCGCGGTGACCTTGCCGGGCGCTGCGGCGCCGACATGGGTGAACATGGCGAGCGAGATGTCAAAGTGGTTGTTGGAGTGCGAGCCCCAGGTCAGGCCGTTGTCGCGGCAGGTCTGGGCGACGCGCACCGAGCCTTGCATGGTCCAGAAATGGGGATCGGCCAGCGGAATGTCCACCGCGCCGAGACGAAGCGCATGGGAGAGCTGCCGCCAGTCGGTGGCAATCATGTTGGTCGCGGTCGGCAGGCCTGTGGCGCGGCGGAACTCGGCCATGATCTCGCGGCCGGAGAAGCCGGCTTCGGCGCCACAGGGATCCTCGGCATAGGCGAGGATGCCGTGCATGTCCTTGCAGAGCTGGATCGCCTCGTCCAGCGACCATGCGCCGTTCGGGTCGAGCGTGACGCGTGCGTTCGGGAAGCGCTTCGCGATGGCTGTGACCGCCTCGATCTCCTGCTCGCCGCGCAGCACGCCGCCCTTGAGCTTGAAATCGGCGAAGCCGTAGTGATCGTGGGTGGCTTCCGCGAGCCGCACCACCGTCTCGGGCGTCATCGCCTCCTGGTGGCGCAGGTTGAACCAGTCGGGTTTTCCGGTCTCGCCCTTGACGTAGTCGAGCTTGCTCTTGCGCCGGTCGCCGACGAAGAAGAGATAGCCAAGCGTCTCGACGCTCTTGCGCTGCTGGCCTTCGCCGAGCAGGGCGGCGACGGGAAGGTTGAGATGCTGGCCGAGCAGATCGAGCAGTGCGGACTCGATCGCCGTGACAGCGTGGATCATGACGCGCAGGTCAAACGTCTGCTTGCCGCGGCCGCCTGCGTCGCGGTCGGCGAAGGCGGTGCGGACATCGGCGAGAATGTTGTTCATCGCGCCGACGGTCTTGCCGATCACGAGATCGCGGGCGTCCTCGGAGCGTCTGCCAGATCTTTTGCCCGCCTGGCACCTCGCCGACGCCGGTGTGACCGGCATTGTCGGTGAGGACGACGATGTTGCGGGTGAAGAACGGCGCGTGCGCGCCGCTTAGGTTGAGGAGCATGCTGTCGCGGCCGGCGACCGGGATCACCTGCATCGATGTGACGATTGGTGCGCCAGAGATGTCCAGTCTGGGCCATCGCACGCTCCTCCCTGTTGTCGCCTGTTATTCTGCAGCCTGTTGTGACGATCGGATGGCGGGCAGATTTTTGACCAGCGCGGCCACTTCCGCGATCTCCTGCTCGGTGAGATCGGTCAGCGGCGGGCGGACCGGGCCGGAATCGCGGCCGATCACCTTCATGCCGGCCTTGATGATCGAGACCGCATAACCCTTCTTTCGGTTGCGGATCTCGATCAGCGGCAGAATGAAATTCTTCAGGCCGGCATGGATCGTCGCATGGTCGCGCTTGCGCACGGCGGCGTAGAAGTTGGTGGCGAATTCCGGCACGAAGTTGAACACGGCGGAGGAATAGGTCGTCACGCCCATGTCGAGATAGGGCAGCGCAAAAGTTTCCGCGGTCGGCAGGCCGCCGACATAGGTCAGGCGGTCGCCGAGCTTGGTGTAGACGCGGGTCATCAGCTCGATGTCGCCGATGCCGTCCTTGTAGCCGACGAGGTTCGGGCAGCGCTCGGCGAGGCGGGCGAGCGTGTCGGGCTGCAGGATGGCGTTGTCGCGGTTGTAGACGATGACGCCGATCTTCACGGAGGCGCAGACCGCTTCGACATGGGCGGCAAGGCCGTCCTGCTCGGAATGGGTCAGGTAGGGCGGCAACAGGAGCAGGCCGTCGGCGCCGGCTTTCTCCGCGCCGATCGCGATCTCGCGGGCGATGGCGGTGCCGTAGCCGGTGCCGGCGAGCACGGGCACGCGGCCCTTGGTCTCGTCGACGGCGATCTTGACGACGTGCGGAACCTCGGTCGGGGTCAGCGAGAAGAACTCGCCGGTGCCGCCGGCTGCGAACAGGCCGGCGACGTCATAGCCGCACAGCCAGTCCATGTTGGCGCGGTAGGTCGCCTCGTCGAAGGAATAGTCAGCCTTGAACGGCGTGACGGGGAAGGACAGGAGGCCGGATCCGATCTTCTGGGCCATTTCCTGCGGGGTCATCTTGCTCATGGGCGCTGCTCCCTTCTCTCGTGTGGTCGGGGACGCAGCTCAAGCGCGCGTCCATGCGCTGGTGTTTAGGAGACCGTTCGATGCGCGTCCAAGCCAAAGCCTATATCGACCAATGCGGATTCAGTATCAATCTTCCCTCTCCTGCGCGGAGGACAATTCACCTGCGATTTTGACCAGCGCCGCGAGCAGCGGGTTCTCGTCGTCGCGGCGCCAGACCATGAAGAGCTCGACGGGAATGCGCGTGCGCAGCTTCAAGGGTCGCAGGCGGACGTCCGAGATCTTCAGGTCAGCGGCCGCAGCCGGCACGATGGCGAGGCCAAGGCCGGCGCGCACCATGGCGAGGATCGAGTGGATCTGGCTGAGGTGCTGGACATAGCGCGGCAAGATGTCGGCGCGGGTGAACAGCGCCACCAGAAGATCGTGGAAGTAGCGGCTCTCATAGGGCGAATACATCACGAAGGGCTGGCCGTCGAAATCCTTGATGGTGATGCTTTCGGCATTCGCCAGCGGATGCTTTTTCGGGATCGCGGCGAGCAGAGGCTCGGCGACGACGCGGCGGCTGGCAAGCTCCGGTCGCGCGATCGGCGGCCGCAGCAGGCCGGCATCGATCTGGCCTGAGGTCAGCGCCTCGAACTGGTCGCCCGACACCATTTCCTTCAGCGAGAAGTCGACCTCGGGCAGCTTGGCGCGGCAGGCCGCGACGAGCTCGGGGAGGAAGCTGTAGGCGGCCGCGGCGGTGAAACCGATCTTCACCGAGCCGGTCTTGCCGAGCGCGATGCGGCGGGCGACTTGTGATGCGCTTTCCGCGAGCTTCAAGATGCGCCGCGCCTCGGGCAGGAAGCTGCGGCCCGCCGGCGTCAGGCGCACCGAGCGGCTGGTGCGCTCCAGCAGCGACGCGTCGATGATGTGCTCGAGCACCTGGATCTGCCGCGACAGCGGCGGCTGGGTCATGTTGAGCCGCGCGGCGGCGCGGCCGAAATGCAGCTCTTCTGCAACGGTGACGAAACAGCGGAGCTGGTTGAGGTCGAACATCGATACATGCCTTAGATGAATAAGGCGTTTCCCAGGCACTTCTAGCATCGATCATCCCCAAAACAAAGACGGCGGCTAAAGCAGCCGCCGTTGAGTTGCCTGTCCCGCTCCGATGTCCCGGAGCGCTCAGGAGGAACGTTTGAGCACCACCCGCTCGATCTTGCCGACGATCACGAGATAGGCGAATGCGGCCACCAGCGCGTTGGCGCCGACGAACACCAGGGCACCGTTGAACGAGCCGGTCGCAGCCACGATGTAGCCGATCACGATGGGCGTGGTGATCGAGGAGAGGTTGCCGAAGGTGTTGAACAGGCCGCCGGAAACGCCGCCGGCTTCCCTCGGCGAGGTGTCGGAGACGACGGCCCAGCCGAGCGCGCCGATGCCCTTGCCGAAGAAGGCGAGCGCCATGAAGCCGACCACCAGCGCCTGTCCGTCGACATAGTTGCAGGCGATGATCGACATCGACAGCAGCATGCCGCCGACGATCGGGATCTTGCGCGCCATGGTCAGCGAGCCCGTCTTGCGCAGGATGGTGTCGGAGATGATTCCGCCGAGCACGCCGCCGATGAAGCCGCACAGCGCGGGCAGTGTCGCGACGAAGCCGGCTTGCAGGATCGAGAGGCCGCGCTCCTTGACGAGGTAGACCGGGAACCAGGTCAGGAAGAAATAGGTCAGCGTGTTGATGCAGTATTGGCCGAGATAGACGCCGAGCATCATGCGGTTGGAGAGCAGCTGGCGGATGTGGTCCCATCCCGGCCCCGAGTTCGGTGCGCGCTCGTCCTTGGGCGCGTCGAGATCGACCAGCGCGCCGCCCTCCTTGATGTAGTCGAACTCGGCCTCGTTGACGCCAGGGTGCTCCTTCGGTCCGTAAACGGTCTTGATCCAGATGAGGCCCATGATGACGCCGAGCCCGCCCATCATGAAGAACACGTAGCGCCAGCCGTAATCATGGGCGATCCAGCCCATCAGCGGCGCGAAGATCACGGTCGCGAAATACTGCCCCGAATTGAAGAAGGCCGACGCCGTGCCGCGCTCATTGCCGGGAAACCAGGCCGCGACGATCCGGGCGTTGGCGGGGAAGGACGGCGCTTCCGCGACGCCGACCAGGAGGCGAAGCCCGAACAGCACGACGATGGCAGCGCCCGCGCTGAAGAAACCGACCCAGCCCTGCAGCATCGTGAACAACGACCAGACGATGATGCTGAAGGCATAGACGAGGCGTGAGCCGTAGCGGTCGAGCAGCCAGCCGCCCGGCACCTGCGCGGCCACATAGGACCAGCCGAAGGCCGAGAAGATCCAGCCCATCGCGACCGGATCGAGATGGAGTTCCTTGGAGAGCGCGGGACCCGCGATCGACAGCGTGGCGCGGTCGGCATAATTGACCGTCGTAACCAGGAACAGCATGGTCACGATGAACAGCCTGACGCGAGACCTCCTCACGTCCGTTGCGGACACCACTGCGCTCATCAGGCGCCTCCTTGAACTCGAAATGTTTCCTCAGGGCAACTCCTAGAGGCGCGCGCAGGAAAGTGTCCAAGTTGAAGGGGGTATGGATTGATACCGTTTTTGAATTGATGGAACGGTGGGTCGCGGGAACGACCGTGTGAGAAGTCCAGTGGCGTGAGCCGCAACGACGGTGTGGCGGCAAAGTGTAGCGCGCATGATCCAAGCGATATGCGGGGATGGTGGTCCTGGATGTCGCTGCGCTCATCCGGGCTTAAGATGCCGGTGCGCTCGCTACTGCTGCGCGCCCGGCAAGAGTGGCGCGAGCAGCCCGCGCGTCACGCCGGGCGGCGCGGCGTCCAGCCCGAGCACGGCGCTCGCGGCGGGCAGCGTGGCATCGGCCATCGCAGCGTGGCCTTCGGCGCTGGGATGCACGGCGCCGCCATAGACGGCCGAAAGCACGCCCCAGGTCGCATCATGAATGTCGGTCGGCTGGCTCGCTTGCGGCAGTCCTTGAGGATAGGTCATCGCGGCAAAATAGCTGTCATTGGCGTCGCGGATCCAGCGTGCGCGGGGCAGATAGGCGCGGTATTCCGAGGCGCCGCGGCCGCACAGCATCGGCTGGCTCGCCGCAGCGACGATGTCCGGATTGAAGCTCTGGCCGTTCTCGGCAAAACACGTGCGGTCGAATTCGGGATCGTTGCCGGCATGGGCGCAGAAGCCGTGATCGGCGAAAGCGGCCTGATGCGAATCGACGAAGGTCATGCTGTCGGATTCGGGATCGCGGCATAACGCGCCGCGCGTGCAGGTGGCGAGGCCCTTCAGTTGCGGCAGGAACTCGGTGTCGACGAAGGTCGAGACGCGCGCGAGCCGCTGCGGATCGGCATTGAAGGCGGGATGGATGTCGAAGCCGCCGCGGCCGCCGCGGCAGGGCACGCCGCCATCGGCCAGCGCCGGATTGGCGTAAGAGACATAGACCACATGCGAAAGGTCGCCGCCGACCAGCGGCTTCAGCGCTTCGCGCAGCTTGACGAAATTCTGCGGCAGCTCGCGCGCGAGCGCGTCGCGGGAATCGTCGACGCTCGCCATCACGCCGGAGCGGCGAAACAGCGCCCGCTCGGTCGCGGTGTCGACGATGACGTCGGCGACGAGGCCGGAGAAATAGACGTCGTTGGCGCCGACCGAGAGCAGCACGAGGTCGAGGTTGCGGTCCGGCTGGCGCTTCTTCGCAGCACTGAGCGCCTCGCGCAGCTCGGAGATCTGCGCGTTCACGCTGGTCTGGCAGGTGCCGTTCTTGCTGGGCGGGCATTCGCGGGCGCGCTGCGAGCCGAGCAGGCCGTCGCTGATGCTGGCGCCGGTGCAGGCGAGCGGGAGATAGGTCACCGCGATGTGGGTGTAACGCACGGCGAGCGCGAGCGCGGTGCGGGCCTGGTAGCTGTAGAGCGAGCGATGGCAGGGCGAATTGAGCCAGAGCGCGCTGTAGCGCTGCCAGTTGGCGAGCGTATCCGGCGCCTCGCAGGCGCGACCGCCCTTGAAGCCGGCGCGGCTCGGCCGGTAATACTGTCCGCCCGCCGTGCCGAGATAGGAACGGAAGCAGAAGCCCTCGTCGGACAGCGCCAGCGGCCGGTCCGGATTGCCTTCGCCGGAGGCGATGCTGTCGCCGAGGCCGGCGATGAAAATGTCGCGGACCTGGATCTCGGTCTGGACGCGCTGGGTCGGATCGGAGCCGGAAGAGACGTCGACGCTCGCCACCGTCTGCTTGCCGAAGCGCACGCGCAGATTGATCGGCTCGGCGCAGTCGAAGGTCGAGGTTTGCGGCCCGTCGCCGTCGTCGAACGACCAGGCGCAGGTGGCTCCGACCGGCACCGCGCCGGTCAGGCGCACGGTCACGGGGTGGTCGATCGGGGTGATGTAGTTCTCTTTGACGTTGTCGCGGGTGCAGGGCTGGTTAACCCGGCCCTGGAGATCGATGCAGAGCCGGTTGACCATGTTGCGGGCCCAGCCGCGGCCCTCGCTTTGCAGCTCCAGCGACTGCTCGGCGGCGAGGATGCTGCGGTTACGCGCGTTCTCGACATGTAGCAGGAAGTCGCGTTCCTCGCGGAACAGGCGGAAGCGGTTGCGCACCTCCCAATTGATCTGCATGGCGCCGGCATCCTGCGCGCCTGCGCGCTGAAACGGCAAAGCGGTGAGCAGCCCGGCGAGCAGCAGGGCGCCCGCGAGAACAGGGCGAAAGGAAACAGGGATCATGGCCCGCGTCTTCAACGGCAAAGTTGAGGCGGAAATAAGAGAGGACCGTTCCCCCGCCTGCAACCTTTGGCTGGCGGGGGGCCGCCGTCCAGGCCTTACCGCTTGGCCTGCCGCAGCGACCGCTCGCGCTCCATCGCTGCCACCTGCTCGGGCAAATTGGCCTGCGCGCAGGCCTCGGCCAGCCGTCGCCGCTCCTGCCAGGGCTCCACGACGTTCATCCAGAGCTCGCGCGTACCCATGATGGAGATGGCAAGACCGAACGGGATGACGAAATAGAGGATGCGGAAGACCAGCAGGGTGGCCAGCAATTGCTCGCGGCCGAATTCGGGCAGCGCCACCAGCATGGCGGCGTCGAACACACCGAGGCTGCCCGGGGCGTGGCTGGCGAAGCCGAGCAGCGTCGCCAGGATGAACACCACGGCGAGCGACAGGAAGTCGATCGGCGGATTGGCCGGTATCAGGAGGTACATTGCGAGCGCGCAGAAGCCGAGATCGACCACGCCGATTATGATCTGAACCAGCGTCAGCGGCGCCGACGGCAACACCACCTTCCAGCCCTTCTGGCCGAGCTCGCGGCGCTTCTCGCCCATGCAAAGCCAGACCAGATAAGCGCCGATCGAGGCGAGGCCGCCAAGCGCGATCAGCCGGTTGATCGACGACGGCAGCTGATCCATGTAGGAGGCGGCCCCCGGATGGAGGGTCATGCCGATCGAGAGCACGAAGATGTTACCGAGCCAGAACGTCAGGCCGGACAGGAAGCAGATCTTTGCGACGTCGATCGCGTTCAGCCCGTAGTCCGAATAGATCCGGAAGCGGATCGCGCCGCCCGTGAACACGGTGGCGCCGATGTTGTGACCGATCGAATAGGACGTGAAGCTGGACAGCGCTGCGATGCGATAAGGAACATGCTTCTTGCCGATCGTTCGCAGTGCAAAGAAGTCGTAGAAGGTCAGCGTACAGAACGCGAGGAAGACGCAGATCGCCGCCAGACCAATATTACCGCGGGGAATCTCGGTTAACGCGGTCAGGATGACGCCGGTATCGATGCCCTTGAGGGTCCGCACAAGTGTCGTGATCGCGAAGGCGATGATGAAGACGCTCGCGGCAATTCCGAGCCGTCGCCAGCCGACCCATCTCTTGAAGCCGCGCTTCAGCGCGGGCAGCAGTCCGTGCATTCATCCTCCCGGCAGGGGGCAAGACCGACCCGGTCAGGCATTGACAGGTCGGGCGCGATCGCTGCCAAAAAGCAGGCGTCGATCGCTAGGCGTGAACTAGCTCATTAAGGCAAAAACAGCGACTTGTGCAGCCCTTGACAAGAATAGGTTCTGCGCCGCACAGGCCGTTTTTGTCATACGTGGTTCACATGGCAGGCACGTTAAGCATGTGAGTCGTGGCACCGGCTCGGAATCGCGCTTCGGCATGTGGTGAAGATGGTTTCAAATCCTGCCGCTGCAAGCGTTGTTCCGGCGCAAACGATGCGGGCTTTTTTGGAACGACGGTGTCATGCGCAGGTTAGCGCCCCATCAGCAATCGAACACCGTGAAAATGCGGGCTTCTCATGCAAGCCGGTATCGCCGTGTTCCCGAAACCCGCGAGGATTGGAACGATGGGACTGTTCACAAAAGACATCAAGACCATGAACGACCTGTTCGTGCATCAGCTGCAGGACATCTATTACGCCGAGCAGCAACTCACCAAGGCGCTGCCGAAAATGGCAGATAAGGCGACCGATCCGCAGTTGAAGCAGGGCTTTTTGACGCACCTCGAGGAGACCAAGCAGCACGTCAAACGGCTGGAGGAAGTGTTCAAGATGCACGGAACGCAGGTGAAGGCGGTCGACTGCCCGGCAATCGACGGCATCATCGAGGAAGCCGACGAGACCGCCGGTGAAGTCGCCAACAAGGCGGTGCTTGATGCCGCGCTGATCAACGCGGCGCAGGCGGCTGAGCACTACGAGATCGTGCGCTACGGCAGCCTGATCGCCTGGGCCAAGCAGCTCGGTCGAAACGATTGCGCTGCCGTGCTCGCCAAGACGCTCGAGGAGGAAAAGGCGACCGACAAGAAGCTGACGTCGCTTGCCGAGAGCAAGGTGAATTTGCGCGCCGCGGGCTAATCTGGCGCGTTCTGCAAACGAAACGCCGCGCGGTCGACGCGCGGCGTTTCACCATCCAGCGAAATCTATCCTTCGATCTTTGTCGAAGCATGATGGCAGGCGGGGAGCCTATATGTCGCATGGGGCTGCAATCGAGGTGGCTGCATGCGAGCCAATACCGTCAAATTTGAAGCCTTCGACGACGCGAACGGGGCCCCGGGTGCCGCATCGCGTCTTGCCACCTCGCTTACGCTTGCCGCGATGAGCCTCGGCTATGGCGTGGTGCAGCTCGACGTCACCATCGTCAACACCGCGCTCGATGTGATGGGCAAGACGCTCGGCGGTGGTGTCGCGGAGCTGCAATGGGTGGTCAGCGCCTATACCATTGCCTTTGCCGCCTTTATCCTGACGGCGGGTGCGCTCGGCGACCGTATCGGCGCCAAGCGCGTCTTCATGGCGGGATTTGCCATCTTCACTGCGGCCTCGCTCGCCTGCGCGCTGTCGCCCAACGCTGTCGTCCTGATCGGTGCAAGGCTGGTGCAGGGACTGGCCGCCGCGATCCTCGTGCCGAATTCGCTGGCGCTCCTGGGCCATACCTATACCGACGACCGGCAGCGCGGCCGCGCCGTCGCGGTCTGGGCGGCCGGCGCGAGCCTGGCGCTGACCGCAGGTCCCTTCGTCGGCGGCGCGCTGATCACGCTGGTCGGTTGGCGCGCGATCTTCCTGGTCAACCTGCCGATCGGCCTCATAGGCCTTTGGCTGAGCTGGCGCTATGCGACTGAAACCACGCGTGCGCCCTCGCGCGAGATCGATCCGCCCGGCCAGCTTGCGGCGATCGGCGCGCTCGGAGCGCTCGCCGGCGGGATCATCGAAGGCGGGGCACTTGGATGGGGCCATCCTGCCGTCATCGCAGCATTCGTGGCCTCAGCCGCCCTCGCGGCGCTCTTCGTCTGGCGCGAGAGCCACACGGCGCAGCCAATGCTGCCCCTGTCTTTGTTCAATCACCGGCTGTTTACCTTGACCACGATCGTCGGTCTCCTCGTGAATATTGCGATCTACGGCCTGATCTTTGTGCTCAGCCTGTACTTCCAGCGAATCAACGGTCTGTCGGCCTGGTCGACCGGGCTCGCTTTCGTGCCGATGCTGGGTGCGGTGCTGCCGGTCAATCTGCTGGCGCCGCACCTTGCTGAGCGTATCGGCCCATGCCCGACCATCGTCGTCGGGGCCTGTATCTCGGCGCTCGGCTGTGTTGGCCTCGTCTGGATCGAAGCCGGGACGAGCTATTGGGCGATCTTTGCGCAGATGATCGCGATCAGCGGCGGGCTCGGCCTGCTGGTGCCGCCGCTGACCTCGTCCTTGCTTGGCAGCGTCGAGAAGGCGCGCTCCGGTATCGCTGCGGGCGTCCTCAATGCGACACGGCAGACCGGCAGCGTCCTTGGCGTAGCGTTGTTCGGTTCGCTGGTGGCGTCGGACAGTGCGTTCATGACGGGCCTTCACCAGTCGCTAATCATATCGGCAGCCGTCCTGCTGCTCGCCGCCGGCGTGATCGGCCTTGGTGCAAAAGCGCGAAGCCAGACAATGTGAGCAGCTGCGGCTGCGGGCTTCTGCTTGATGGACTAGCCGCGGCGCAGCGCGAAATGGGCGCCGCAGAACGCCATCACGGCCCCGAGACACAGCGCCGCGAGACCCGCGAGCACGCCGGAAATGGTCGGGATCGGGCTCGGCGCCGAGGCCGCCTGTCCGGCGCCTGCGAGCAGCAGCACGCCGACTGCGATCAGGAACTGCCGCATCCGTTGCGGGATCTGGCCGGAGACGGCGCTTTGCATCAAGGACGCCGTGAAATAGCCGCCGGAGCAACCGACGGTCGCGATCAGCCACCAGGCGATTGCCGAGCCGGTCGGCATGAATTCATGCGTGTCGGAGCGCCAGAGGCCGCCGAGGTCGAGCCCGTAGCGCGCACCCAGCATGTGCACCGCGAGCGCGAGCAGCACGCCCGAGATCATGGCGGCACCGAGGATCAGGCGGCGCGGAAAATGGATCGTCTCAGCCATGCCCCGCTTGTAGGATGGGCGGGGGCGATCGCGCAAGCGGATCGCAGACGGGATTGCAGACGGGGTCGATGGTCGAGATGCAGGTTTCGGACGCGCAAGGCGCCACGGTCACGAGCTACGCCTACAAGGCGTCGCTGATCGGCTCGGCGCATCGCTTCGAGCTGACCGAGGTGGGCCTTGCCTGGCATATTGCCGGCCGCTCGGGCGTCTGGCGCTACGACGAGATCAGTGCAATCCGGCTGTCGTTCCGCCCCGTCTCGATGCAGCAGCACCGTTTTCGCGCCGATGTCAGCCGTACCGGCGGCGGTCGCATCGCGATCCTGTCGACGAGCTGGCAGACCGCAGCCCTGATGGAGCCGCAGGACAGCGGGTTTCGCGGTTTTCTCGTCGAGCTGCACGCGCGGATGGCAAAGGCCGGTAGCCGCGCCGAACTGACCGCCGGCCTCGGCCGCAAGACCTACGCGGCGGTGCTGGCGTTCCTGGCGATGCTGGCCGTGGCGATGACCGGGCTGCTGATCCGCGCGCTGATGATCGGCGAATTCGCCGGCGTGCTGTTCATCATCGGCTTTGCCGCGCTGTTCGCCTGGCAGGTCGGCGGCTTCGTGCGGCGCAACCAGCCGCGGAGCTATGGCTTCGATCGGCTGCCTCGGGCTCTGTTGCCTTAGGGCCTGCAATCGGCCGCAATCAAAATTGACTTCGTCACCCGGCATTGGCGCCGCATCCTGCGGCCATGACAGCCATGGACCGCTGTGACCTGCCGACGGCGAGTGAGATCGCCGAGATCAACCGGAGACATCTGATTGAAACGCCGCTCGCGCCGGCCGACCTGTTGTTTCTGTTCGGGACCCGCGAGGACGTTTCGTTGCGCGTCGAGACGGCCGCGAGGCTTTGGCGCGACGGCTTTTTCCGGTGGTCGATCGTCAGTGGCGGCGTGACGCCGGGCTCGGAGCAATCCGAGTGCGCGATCATCAAGGCGGCGATGGTTGCCGCAGGCATTCCAGCGGACCGGATCCTCGAGGAACATGGTGCGATGAACACCGGCGAGAACGTGATCTTCTCGCTGCCGATCATCGATGCGGCGCTGGGATTGCAGAACATCGGCAGCGTGATCTGTCTCGGCAATACCTGGACTGCGCGGCGCTATCCGATGACGCTGCACCGGCACTGGCCGGAGGTTGAGAAGATGCTGCTCACCGTCGACTGCTTTGCGACGCCCCGCGCGCTCTGGCATACGGATGCTGAATTTCGTCGCCGCGTCCTGCACGAATGGGACAAGATCGAGCCGTACAAGGCGAGGGGCTTTATCGCGGAATGGCCGGAAGCCTGACGGGGGGCACGCTACTCCGTCGAGTCGAAATCCTCTTCCTTGGTGCCAAGCAGCGACACGATCGTGCGCAGGCCGGAATCGAGCTGCTCGAACGAGGGCGGGGCGAGTGCCAGCCGCACTGCATTCGGTGCATGGCCATGCGCGACCGCGAATGTCGAGGACGGCGTCAGCGCGATGCCGCGCCTGGCTGCCGCGGTAACGAATGTCTGCGAACGCCAGTGCGGCGGCAGCGTCAGCCAGAGATGATAGGAGCGCGGGTCGGCGGCGATCTGGTAGCCGGCGAGCAGCCTGGCCGCGGTCAGCTGCCGGCGCGCGGCGTCGATGCGCTTCAGCCGTGTCAGCTCGGCGACGGTGCCGTCGGCCATCAATCGCTGCCCGGATGCGAGCGCGTGGCCCGAGGCGATCCAGCCGCCGGTGCGCACCGCGCCCATCACGCTTTCGCGCAAGTGAGGGGGAGCGACGAGGATGCCGAGCGCAAGGCCCGGCGCGACCTTCTTGGACAGGCTGTCGAGTACGATGCAGCGGTCCGGTCCAAGGGCTGCGAGCGGCGTGTCGTCGGCAAGGAAGCCGTAGACCGCGTCCTCGATGATGGTGAGGTCGAGCTTTTCGGCGACACGCATGATGTCGGTGCGCCGTGTCGCGTTCATGGTGACGCCGAGCGGATTTTGGATGATGGGCTGGAGATACAGCGCCGACAGATGCGCTTCGCGATGCGCCTTCTGGATCGCGTCGGGCCGCGCGCCATATTCGTCCATCGGAATCGGGACGAGCGTCACGCCGAGCCGCGCCGCGATGCTCTTCACGTACGGATAGGTCAACGCCTCGACGCCGCAACGGCCGCCTGCCGGTACCAGGGCTGCGAGCGCGGCCGCGAGCGATTGCTTGCCGTTGGCGGTGAAGACGATCTGCTCGGCATGCGGTGTAAAGTCCTTGCGCGCGAGATAGGCGGCGGCAGCAACGCGCGCGCTCTTGGTGCCGGTGCTGGTCGAGACGCGCAGCGCGGATTCGAGTGCGTCGACGCGCTCGAGCCCCGCGAGGCTCTTGGCGATCATCACCCATTGCTGCGGCAGGAGGGGATAATTGACCTCGAAGTCGATGCGCGCGTCACGCGGCTCGCTCAGCGCCTCGACTTCGCGCCTGATGTCGCCGGAAATGAAGGTGCCGCGGCCGACCTCGCCGACCACGAGGCCGCGGCGCAAAAGCTCCGTATAAACCCGGCTCGCGGTCGAGACCGCAATGCCACGGTCATAGGCAAAATTGCGCTGCGGCGGCAGCCGGTCGCCGGGCCTTAACGTGCCATTAGAGATATCCGAGGCAATGGCATCGGCAAGCTTCACGTACTCGAACTTGGCCATTATTGCACCGAGAGCAATGTTTTACTTGCTCCGAGAAGTGTACTGGAGCATTTAAGTTCCATCAAGACCCGCGATTGAGCCGAGGAGAGCGAGAGCAATCCTATGGCAAATGAGGTGCAGGCGCTTCCAGCGTTTGCGCCAACGGCACCTGCTTCGCCGCGCGGGACAATCGGCCGGAGAAGAAGAATGACCACGATCTCGCAAACTGCCGGGCGGAACTTACGCCCATCCTCGTCGAGCGGATTTTTTGGCACGCTCGTCACCGCCGCCTATGCGCTGTTCGATCGCCTGGAGCGCCGCACCGCCATCAAGACGCTGAACGAGCTCGACGACCGCGCCCTGCACGACATCGGGATCACGCGCAGCCAGATCGAGGACGCCGTCTACGGGCAGTTCAAAGCCGAGTTGACGCGCTATCTGTGAGCTTCCCCTGTCGCTACGCCCGGCAGGTCCGGGCGCGGCGATGCACGTAGCTTGTAGGATGGGTAGGCCGCCAGACCGAGAAGGGATCCGAGCCGTTCGGAGATGCAGCTCGCCCCCTTCGTTCTAGCTGCGGGCGCGGCGCAAAACGCGGTTCGGCCAAAGACAATGAGGTGACTGCAATAAAAAAGCCCCAGATACGCTGGGGCTTTTTGTTGTCCGGGGAGTTCGAACGTCGATCAGTACTTCGCGACTACCGGTCCGCCCAGGTTGAACAGGTCGCTCACACCGACACGAACGGTGTCTGTACCGCTATTCGAGGCGAAGTGCCTGAAGGCAGTCGGAAACCCGGCATAGTTAAAGTCTCTGGAGACGCCATCAAATTGCAGATGCTGATACTCGACCTTGGCGGTCCAGTGCGGAGCAAATTGCCATTCGACACCAGCACCGGCTGTCCAACCGTTCTGGCTGCCCGAAGCAGATGCAGCGGTTCGATCAGGAATTCATGTTCAGTTGATTGCGGCCCCGCGCGGTGATCCGGGGGCCGCATGCTTGCCTGCCACAAACGGGGGACACGACCGGCAGGCGAAGCAACCTCTGAACAAAGGAGGGCCGTCTATGCCCACGACGCTACCCGAGCGGTATTCGCTTTGGCGGCGTCGTCATTTCCATGGCCAGGCGATCAAAATCGCCAGCGGGGTTTTTCTACCTGAGCACCCGATCCGGGGCTTGCTACTGCGTGCCAATGATTTGGCATTGGCGCCAGAAGCGCGAAATCGGCGAGGGCCGCCGGGATGTTGCGCAGCGGCTTTACTGTGCAATGACCTGATTAGCCCGTTTGATGAGGGCGCCGCCTTGATCGACAAATTTAACGCCACAGGTATTTCCGTCCCGCCACACCACACGGCAATGCCGTGTCGTGTTGAAGCCATCCAATGACAGAGCAAATTTGCAGGCGGCAGTGTGATGCGTAGATGAATGAAGCATGGCTCCGTCATCGTGGAGGTTCATCACCAGGCAAGGATGAACGCCGCGAACGCCGTCAGCGTGAAGCAACGCAAGTTGGTTAATTTCAATGCGTTCGAGAGTTCGCCGTTCCTGCATCGCAATATCCTCACTTTAACCTGCATCGATTATCGATGCCGTCGCGGCGGCCCTTCAATTGCCCTTTAGGACAGGGCTTGGCACCGTGCCGGGGGTCCGGATATTGCGCGGCGGGTTTCAGGTGCAGTGAGGGGCAAGTTGCATAGCAAGAATGAATCGACTGTGCTGCTTGGCATCATTGAGGAAAACAATGAGTATTCGCCTGGGCGTATGTGCCGCCGCTTTGTTCGCAAGCACCGCAGATGCGTCGGCCTTCTCAATGAGCTTCCGCTGGTGCGGCTTAGGCTCTCCAGTGTTCGCGCTGAACAGCGTCCCGAAGGGGACCGCGCCGCAATTCCACATGATCGACCTTCAAGTGCCCAGCTACAACCATGGTGGAGGGACGGTCGCCTACAAGGGCCAGTCCGCAGTCGCATGTGGTGCTCTGACGAACTACTCGCCACCAAGTCCACCGAGCGGCAGTCACCCGTATCAGATGACGGTCACCGCATTCGGGTCCGGCAACTCCAACATTGGGTCAGCAAGCTTCACGAGAGAATTCCCTGAGATTCAATGATAGCTAAAGATCAACATGTAGCGAGCACCGTGCGAGACCGTTTGGCTTTGCCAGATCGCAAGAAATCCGCGGTTTTGTTTGTGAACTCGCTTCTTGTCTAGTTTCCGTCGCTGAGGAATGCGCCGGCAACCTCTGAAATGACTGATTCATTTTCAGTCAGGCTCTGAGAAGAGTTGACCGCGCTCGACCAGCGCGCCCGCCGCCAGTCTTCAGCCCGATCCGCAGGGCTTGATACGAGTTCGTTGACCCACCGCTCGCGTGTTTTGCCTGACGGGCAACGCAAGGGCTTATAGGCAGGATCAGGCCAACGCGACCCGGTCCCACGCGCCGCCATAAACTCGATCGTCCTCGGACGGGTCGGGTTTGCGGCGAGGTCGCGTCGGAGCGCCACCCTGGCGCCGATGTCGGACATCGAGGCGCTGCACGTGCGTGGTGAGGCTGCCGACGAGCGACGCGATGCGCGCCGCGGCCTGTTTGACGACG
This sequence comes from uncultured Alphaproteobacteria bacterium, assembly GCA_963819355.1. Classification (GTDB taxonomy): domain Bacteria; phylum Pseudomonadota; class Alphaproteobacteria; order Rhizobiales; family Xanthobacteraceae; genus Bradyrhizobium. Next base: position 140,960 of record CAWFVZ010000015.1, read on the forward strand.
AAGAGGATCGTGGTGACGCGGCTCAGCACGCCGAGCAGGAACAGCACCGAGAAGATGTCGATATAGGCGAGGAAATCGCCGATCAGCATCAGCTCCGGCGGAATTGGGATCCTGTGATAGTAGGCCAGGACGAGGATCACGACGGGGATGAAGGCGATGACCTTCCGCACCGTCAGCCTGTCCAACAGCGCGGCCAGTTGTACGACGAGTACCTCCCACAGCGCATCGCCGATCGCGAGCGGGACGTCGTAGGTCCATCTCCGCCACCATTGCTTCACGACATTGCTCCGAGCTTAATGCCTGACCACCAGCACCGAGCACTTGGCATAACGCACCACATGCCCGGCGTTTGAGCCAAGGAAATAGGTGCGCATCGCAGGCCGGTGCGAGGTCATGACGATCAGATCGGCCTTCATGTGCACGGCTTCCTCCAGGATCTCGTGGTAGATGCCGCCCTGGCGTACCACGCTGGAGATGTGGGAGGCCTCGATGCCGGATTCGCGGGCGACGATGGCGAGCGCTTCTTCCGAGGTCTGGCGCTGCTGTTCGTCAAAGTCGGCCGGCACGTACTCCGCCAGCATCACCGGGGTCATCGGCAGCACGTTGAGCAGCCGGATCGACCCGCCCCAGTTCTGCGACAGCGTTGCCGCGGTCGCGATCGCTGGTTTCGCCAGATCGGTGTCGGCGAGGTCGATGGGCACGAGGATGGACTTGAACATCTGCGCCTCCCTTTGAACCAAGCTCGATCAACCGGTCGAGACGGCACCTGCGCGTCTCATCGCAGTCGAAGCAACTTGGGGCTGACGAACAGTACCAGTTTGCCGCGGCGGTAGGCCACGTCCCCCCAATCCTTGACGTCAAAGTCCAGGACCGCAAGCCCCGCGGTGGGCAGGTTGTCGGCAAGCGCCTTGGCGCCGGCCGGATCGCCGCTGCCCATCAGCATCAAGGCTGCCTCGTGCATGCCGGGATTATGGCCGATCAGCAGCAATTGCCTGGGACTGGCCGGAATCGTTGCAGTGCGAACGGTTTCGAGGATTTGCGCCGGATCGGCGCCGTAGAGTTCCGGCACGATCTCGACCTGCGGCGCGGCGACGCGGTCCTTCATGGCCTCCCAAGCGGTGTCCCAGGTCTGCCGGGCGCGGACGGCGTGCGACACCAGCACGGTCCCGGGCGCGGGCGGATGGCTGGCGATCCAGTCGCCCATCTCCGCGGCATCCTTGTGGCCGCGGTCGTCGAGCCGGCGATCCTGGTCGCGGCCGCTTGGCGCGTCAGTCTCGGTCTTGGCGTGACGCAGCAGCATCAAACGGCGCATGGCATTCTCGAATCGTTCCCCGTCCAGGATAGTCTAAAAGGATAATCTACAGGCGCCGGTTGAGGACAAGGTGACAGGCGCCCGATTGGTCCTTTAAGAAGATTGCTCCGTTAACAAAACGACATGAGCGAGACTTTCACAAGCGTGTCCCAGGAAGAAGCCGGTTTTCGTGAACGTGCGCGACTGTCATTCGATCTCGACGCCGACATTTGCGTGATCGGGGCGGGGCTCGCAGGCCTCTCTATTGCGCTGGAGGCGGCCCGGCTCGGGGCCAGCGTCGCGGTGCTCGAGGGCCGCCATATCGGCTGGAACGCCTCCGGCAACCAGCTCGGCACCGTGATGCCGGGCTTTGCGCTGCCGCTCACCGAGCTGATCGAGCGCATCGGCTTCGAGGACGCCAGCGAATTGTGGACGCTCTCGAAGGAGGGCGCCGAGTTCGTCCGTGCCACCGCCACCGACGAGAACATGCCGGGCATCGGGCTCAGCGACGGCGTGCTGGAAGTCTCCAACGTCGATGCCGGCGACCGGCTGATCAGCCGGCTCCAGATGCTGAACGAGGATTTCGACACCGAGGTCGAGGGCTGGCAGGTCGATCGCGTCCGCGACGCGCTCAAGACCGATCGTTACTTCCACGGCGTCTATTACCCCAAAGCATTCCAGGTCGACGGCCGCAAATATGTGCATGGTCTGGCCGCGCTGGCGCGGCGCGCCGGCGCCCGCATCTTCGAGGACACGCCGGTCGTCAGCATCGATCATTCCGGCATCCGCAAGCGCATCGTCACGCCGTCGGCGCGGCTGCGTGCCACGCATATCGTGCTCGCCGGCAACATCCATCTCGGCGCGCCGTTGCGGCGGCTGTCGGAGACGCTGCTGCCGGTCTGGCGTTACGCCGGCATCACCGCGCCGCTCGGCGAGCGCTTGCACGAGATCATCGGCTTCAAGGGATCGGTGATCGATTCCGATGGCGTCGATCATTTCCGCATCGTCGAGGGCGACCGCCTGATGTGGGAGAGCCCGGAGACCACCTGGGCCGCGCGGCCGCAGCGCTTTGCCGGTGCCGTCAGGCGCAGGATCCGGGCGATCTTCCCGCAGCTTGGCAATGTCGAGATCACCGATACGTTCGGCGGCGCCACCGGCCAGACCGTGCACGGCATGCCGCAGATCGGCCAGCTGCGCAAAGGCCTGTGGGTCGCGAGCGGGTTCGGCCGCCACGGCATGAATACCTCCGCCATGGCCGGGCAGCTGATCGCGCGCAGCATCCTGCGGGGCGACGAGCGCTGGCGGCTGTTCTCGCCGTTCGAGCTGGTCTGGGCGGGCGGCACCACCGGACGGGTCGCGGGCCAATTGGTCGGGATCTGGGGCAGGGCGAGTTCCGCCGCCGCAGGCTCGCTCGCCCGTTACCGGGAGCGGGCACGGGTGAAGGACGGTGAGCGCGAGGCGCGGCTGGCCGCGGCCAACCGGGCCGCCGGCACCGGCCCGCGCCGTCCGCCGCCCGGGGTACGGCCGCAGCCGGCCCCGCTGCCGAATGCGACGGAGGACGCGGAACCCGCCATCCAAGACCAGCGCGTCTCGCAATAAGTTGAGAAAAATCCCGCCTGGAAGTGTAACGTCCGCCGTTAGAACCCGTATCTCAGGGCGTGGACTTCCTGCGCACGGAGAAAGACATGTTTGACCGCCGCATCCTGTTGACGACCGTCGCCGGCCTCTTCGGCCTTTCGGCCTTTCGCTGGCTGAGAGCAACCCCGGCCGAAGCCGCCGAGAAGTTCGAGATCGAGAAGACCGATGCCGAGTGGCGCGCCCAGCTCACGCCGCAGCAGTATGAGATCCTGCGCAAGGAGGGCACCGAGCGGCCGGGCACGAGCCCGCTGCTCAAGGAGCACCGCAAGGGCGTCTTCGCCTGCGCCGGCTGCGACCTGCCGGTGTTCGCCTCGGAGACCAAGTTCGAGAGCGGCACCGGATGGCCAAGCTTCTACCAGCCGATCGAGGGCAATGTCGGCAAGACCGAGGACCGCACCTTCGGCATGGTCCGCACCGAGGTGCATTGCCGCCGCTGCGGCGGCCATCTCGGCCACGTCTTCGACGACGGTCCGAAGCCGACCGGATTGCGCTACTGCATCGACGGTTTCGGGCTGGTCTTCCACCCGGCGTCGGCCTCGGCCACGTGAGCTTTGGGTGAGGTTTGATCCCGGCAATTGTTGCCGGCCCGGCAATTGTGCCCCGGTCATCCGACCCGGGCATGTCTATTCAAGTCATTGATTTCCTGAGAATACCCGCATTGGCATAGCCCTTGCGAAGTCTCCTCCGAATGCGGCCACGGGTCTGCCGGCCGCCGAGATCGGATCTGGAGACAAAGTTATGGGTATCTTCGATGCAATGAACACCTCGGTGGGTGGCCTGCAGGCGCAGTCCTACGCGCTGCAGAACATTTCCGGCAACATCGCGAACTCATCCACCACCGGTTACAAGGGCATCGGGACCAGCTTCGAGGATCTCATCCCGGAGGCCGGAGTGCCGAGCAAGCAGGTCGCCGGCGGCGTCACCGCGCATGCGCAGGCGACCATCACGACGCAGGGCACGATCTCGTCCTCCACCGTCGCCACCAACATGGCGATCACCGGCGACGGTTTCTTCTCGGTGCAGAAGGCAAGCGGCGTCGTCGACAACGTGCCGGTTTTCGACGGCGTCAACTACTACACCCGTCGCGGCGACTTCCAGGTCAACGCCAACGGCAACCTGGTCAATGGCGCCGGCTACTATTTGATGGGCGTCACGGTGGATCCGAAGACGGGCAATCCGACCGGCAGCGTGCCGACGGTGCTGCAGTTCCAGAACAATTTCGTCCCGGCGCAGGCGACGACCTCGATCCAATATGCGGCGAACCTGCCGACGCAGCCGAACACGCTGGCGAGCTCGACCGCGGCAAGCGGCACGCTGCTGGCCAATGGTGGTCTCGATCCGACCGACTTCCTCGCGTCGAACCCCCTGCCGATCGGCAGTCCGCCTCCGCGCACGGACGCCATGATCACCAGTGTGACCGGTGCCAACAACAGTGTGCCCGGTCCGATCACCGGCGCGACGAAATTGTCGGGCACCGCGCCGAGCAACTCGCTGACAACGAGCTTTACTGCCGGTGACACCATTATTGTCGGTAGTTCCCCTGCGACGACAATCACGATTACTGCGGCGGGCACCGGCCTGCAGGACGCGACGCACGTTCGCGCCGACGACACCGTCGGCGACCTGCTTGCGGCGATCGGCACCGCCACAGGCGTAGCGCCGACCATCAACACCTCGAACGGCAAGATCACTTTCCACACCGGCACGGCGCAGGACCTCAACATAACAAGCGCGGCGCCCGCATTCTCCACACTCGGATTCACCAGCCCGGTGACCCAGCCACGTGGCACCGGCATGTCCGCAACCGGTGTGGTGATGGGCAGTGACGTCGCCACCTTCACCAAGGAGTCGATCAGCGGCGGCGCGGTGACGGCCTACAATGCGGCCGGTACGCCGGTGAACCTGCAATTGCGCTGGGCCAAGACCGACAGTTCCGCGCTAGGCGCCGGACACAGCGATAACTGGAACCTGTTCTACCAGACCGACCCCAATGCGACCGGCGGTACGCAGCAGGCCTGGGTGAACACCGGCCAGACCTTCACCTTCGCCAGTGACGGCTCGCTCACCTCGCCGAGCGGCTCGGGCATCACCGTCAACAACGTCAGCGTCGGCGGTCAGCAGCTCGGCTCGGTGGCCTTCAACATCTCCTCGGGCGGGTTGACGCAATTTGCCAGCACGAGCGGGGCGGTGACCATCAACACCATCACGCAGAACGGCTACGCCGCCGGTCAGCTCCGTTCGGTCGCGGTCAGCAACAACGGCCTCGTGGTCGGCACCTTCTCCAACGGCCAGAATCTCGACCTCGCCCAGGTGACGCTGTCGCACTTCAACGGCACCAACTACCTGAAGGCGATCGACGGCGGCGCCTATGCGGTCACCGACCAGTCCGGTCCGGCGATCACGGGCGCCTCGGGCACCATCAGCGGCTCGTCGCTGGAAGGATCCAACACCGACATCGCCGACGAGTTCACCAAGCTGATCGTGACCCAGCAGGCCTATTCGGCCAACACCAAGGTGATCACGACTGCGAATTCGATGGTGCAGGACCTCCTGAACGTATTGCGCTGATCGGCGCGTGACGTAACCAAAGGCGGCTAGTCAACATGGGTTTGAGTTCAGCCCTTGCCAGCGCGATGAGCGGTCTGCGCGCCAACCAGGCCGCGCTCTCGATTGTCTCCTCGAACGTCGCGAATTCGCAGACGCCGGGTTACGTCGCCCAGACGCCGAACCAGATCGAGGTCGTCAACGGCGGCTTCGGCGCGACGGCGATGACGAATGGCGTCAGCCGCGAGCTCGACACCTTTGTGCAGAACCAGCTGCGCACCGAGACCGGCGGTAGCGGTTATGCCGACCAGATGGCCAACATCCTGAAGCAGCTTCAGAATGTCTATGGCTCGCCCGGCAACGACGGCACGCTCGAAACCGCGCTGAACAATTTCACCTCGGCACTGCAGGCGCTGTCGACGAGCGCGGGCTCGTCGTCGGCCCAGACCGTCGCCGTCGGTGCTGCGCAGGCGCTGGCGCAGCAGCTCAACGCCACCACCAAGGGCATCCAGTCGCTGCGTTCCAACGCCGACCAGGACCTCGGCACCTCGGCGCAGCAGGCCAACGCGGCGATGCAGCAGGTCGCCGACATCAACACCAAGCTCCAGGGCCTGCTGCCGAACGATCCGACCGCCGCTACGCTGATGGATCAGCGCGACCAGGCGATCAACACGCTGTCGAAATATGTCGACGTTCGCGTCGTCACCGACAGCTCGAACCAGGCCAACATCTACACGACGACCGGGATCCAGCTCGTGGGTGCCGGGCTTGCCTCGCAGTTCTCCTTCTCGTCCGCCGGCGCGCTGTCGGCGACATCGCAATACAACACCAATCCGGTGAAGTCCGGGGTCGGTGCGTTGACCATCAGGCTGCCAAACGGCTCGCAGATCGACGTCGTCGCCAACAACGTGGTCTCCTCCGGCCAGATCGCGGCCGATCTGAAGCTGCGCGACCAGACGCTGGTGCAGGCGCAGACCCAGGTCGACCAGCTCGCCGCGACGATGTCGAGCGCGCTGTCCGACAAGACCACAGCCGGCAGCGCGGTCTCCGGCCCGCCCGCCGGCTTTGACGTCGATCTCGCGGGTGCGCAGCCGGGCAACACCATCAACCTCACCTATGCCGACACGACGACCAACACCCAGCGCCAGATCACGCTTGTCAACGTCACCGATCCGGCGGCGCTGCCGCTCCTGAACGCCACCAACGCCAACCCGGTGCGGGTCGGCGTCGACTTCTCCGGAGGCATGGGCGCGATCGCCTCTGCGCTCAACACCGCGCTGTCGGGCACGCACCTGACATTCTCCGCCGCGCCGTTGCCGGCGACCGCCACGACGCTGCGGGTCACGGATGACGGCAGCGGCCTCGCCAAGGTCAACTCGTCTTCGATCACCAAGACGATCTCGTCGCTGACCTCGGGCAGTCCGCAACTGCCGCTGTTCACCGACGGCGGTCAGGCGCTCTATACCGGCGCGATCACGGCGTCAGGATCGCAGATGACCGGCCTTGCCGGCCGCATCGCCGTGAACACGCAGCTGTCCACCGATCCGACCAGGCTGTCGGTCTACAGTACCTCGCCGGTGACGCCCGCGGGCGATACCACGCGCTCGGATTATCTCTATTCGCAGCTCACCACGGCGACGTACTCCTATTCGCCGCAGACCGGTCTCGGCTCGGCGAGCCAGCCGTTCTCCGGCAGCATCTCGAACTACCTCCAGCAGTTCCTGAGCGTGCAGGGCAACGCCTCGACCCAGGCGACCCAGCTCCAGCAGGGCCAGAGCGTCGTGGTCTCGACGCTTCAGGCGAAGTTCAACTCGACCTCCAGCGTCAATCTGGACTCGGAGATGTCGAACTTGATCCAGCTCCAGAATGCCTATGCCGCCAACGCTCACGTGATGTCGGTGGTGCAGAGCATGATGAATACGTTGCTCCAGGCTCAAGTGTAACCAGTACAGGGCTCTGAAACATGTCGATCAGCAGCATCAACTATTCCTCGTCGGTTCTCGGCGCGCAGATCCGCAACATCAATCAGCAGCTCACCGACCTGTCGACGCAGCTCTCGACCGGCAAGCTGTCGCAGAACTATTCCGGGATGGGCACCAACGAGGGCTTCGCGATCGCCTCGCGCTCGCAGCTTTCCAACATCGCCGCCTATACCGACACGATCACCAACGTCAACGTCAACATCAATCTCGCCAATACGGCGTTACAGGCGCTGACCACCATCCGCAATACGGTGCAGACGGGGTCCGCGAACACCGGGCTGGATCTCAACGTCAACGGACAGACGGTGGCGCAGAACACCGCCGCGTCCCAGTTCGGCTCGATGGTCGGCATTCTCAACACGCAATCGGGCAACCGCTATCTGTTCTCCGGAACCGCGTTCAACACGCAGTCCGTCGCGAACGCCGATGACATCATCAACGGCACCACCACGCAGGCCGGCCTGAAGACCGTCATGGCCGAACGTCAGGCCGCCGACCTCGGCGACGGCCTCGGCCGCCTCGTGATGAGCCAGCCGACCACGACCTCGGTGAAGGTGGCCGAGGACAACGCGACGTCGCCATTCGGGCTGAAGATCTCCGCGGTCTCCTCGACGCTGAACGGCGCCACGCTGACCGGCCCGGGCGGTTCGCCGGTCTCGTTTTCGGTCGATTTCGGCGCCACTCCTCCCAATGATGGCGACAAGTTCAGCGTTCAGTTCACGCTGCCGGATGGTACGACCGAGCAGATCGATCTGACCGCGACCACGGCGACGCCGGTGCCGGCCGGCAGCTTCGCGATCGACACCGGCAGCACCAGTCCACCCATTCCTCCCAATCCGGTCAACACGGCAACAAACTTCAACACCGCGTTGAACGCCGCGATCACGAAGCTCGCCAACACCTCGCTGGTCGCGGCATCCGCCGTGACGGCCGGCGACAATTTCTTCAACACGGATGGCTCGGCGACCGCAATCGGCGCCGCCAAGACCGACCAGGCGACGCCCGCGGCACTGATCAGCGGCACGACCGCGTTGTCCGGCACGGCGCCCTCGAATTCGATTGCGTCGGGCTTCTGCCGCCGGCGACACCATCACCGTCAACGGCACCACGCTGAGCTTCGTCGCCTCGGGCGCGACCGGCAACCAGCTCAACGTCACCGACAGCATCCAGACCCTGATGAGCAAGATCGACCAGATCACGGGCACCTCGAAGCCGTCGACCATCCATGGCGGCTTGATCACGATCAACACCGACGATGCGGCGAGCCTGAACATCTCGGGCTCGACACCTGGCGCGACCGCCGCGCTGGGCGCGCTCGGCTTCGCCTCGCAGCCGATCACCGCCACGCAGCCGCCGCTGCGCGTCGGCACCTCGCCGGCGAGCTCGGCGACGACGCTGGTGAACGGCTCGGCCAATACCGTGAAATGGTACACCGGCAATGACGGGCCGGGCTCGCCGCGCTCGACCGCGGTGGCGCGGGTCGACGATTCCATCACGGTGCAATACGGCGCGCAGGCCGACGAGGACGCGATCCGCCGGCAGTTGCAGGCGGTGGCCGTGTTCGGCACGTTCTCGACATCGCCGACCGGGCAATATTCGGGCGGCCAAGTCTCGGCGCTGAGCCAGAGGGTGACGCAGGCGCTGACGCCGCAGGTGGGACAGCAGCGCATCGAGGACATCCAGACCGATATCGCGATGGCCCAGAACACGATGAAGGACGCCACCACGCGCCAGACCCAGGCCAAGGCGCAGCTCCAGACCATCGTCGATCAGGCCGAGGCGGCCTCGCCGGACCAGGTGGCGAGCGAAATCCTGTCGCTCCAGAACGCGCTCCAGGCGTCCTACCAGACCACTGCGAACCTCGCGCAGCTCTCGCTCGTCAAGTTCCTGTAAGGAAGCGTTAAGGCGCCGTTAACCATGCCTGTTTACCTCTTGGTGAGGATTTGAGCGGGGCGCGGAGCCGTCGATGTCGGACAAGATGCAGTTGGTGGTGGCCACGCCGTGCTTCGGCGGGCAGGTGTCGAGCATCTATGCGAGCTCGATCTTCGCGCTCCAGCGTGCCGTGCGCGGCCTGTCCAATCTCGAGCTCAAGGTGCTCCTGCGCGACGGCGACGCGCTGATCACGCGCGCGCGGGCCAATCTGGTCGCGATGTTCCTGGACGATCCCGAAGCGACGCATTTCCTGTTCATCGACGCCGATATCGGCTTCGAGCCGGAGCAGGTGTTCCGGCTGATGGAATGCGGGGCGGATGTCGTCGCCGGCTGCTATCCGATCAAGCGGGTCAACTGGGACAAGGCGAAGCGCGCGATCCAGTCAGGCAGCGCCGACGTGCCGGCCGCTTCGCTCGACTACGTGCTCGAGATCGAGGATCCCGACCGCATCGTGGTGGTCAACGGCTTCACCCGCGTGCGTTACGCCGGCACCGGCTTCCTGATGATCCGGCGCCACGTACTGGAGGCGATGTGCCGCCATCCGGACTATGCCGGCCTGCAATTCTTCCGCGAGCATTCGCACGATACGCTGGTGGCGAGCCCGAACCGGTTCGCGCTGTTCGAATGCATGATCGATCGGGCGACCGGTACGTATCTCTCCGAAGACTTCGCCTTCTGCAAGCGCTGGACCGATATCGGCGGCGAGATCTGGGCTGATATCCAGAGCTCGCTCGATCACGTCGGGCCGTCGGTGTTCCACGGCGACATCGCCTCGCAATTTGCGCCGGCCCCTGCGGCTGCGGCCGACGCGGCGTGAGCCTGTCGGGATGAGCATCGGCGCATCCCACTGGTCAGAGATCCGAGCGAGCGTCCGAGGGCGGCTCGCGTTATCGCCTGCGCGATCTCTTCACGCCGCTGGATACGCTGCTCGTCTCCGGCGGAGATCAGCGGCTGGCGCTCGATCCGAAGGATCGCGTCAACGCCTATGGCTGCGGACCGTCTCCCGAACCCGGGATCTGGAATTTTGCCTCGTCGACCGCATCGCCGATCTCGCAGGCCGGCTATGACCGCGCGGCGCTGGCGCGCGAGGAGCTGGTCCACAAATCGCTGTTCGACGAGGTCGAGATCGCCTTCGACAGGCGCTGCGAGGACATGCGCGACGAATTGCGCGGTCACTTCCAGCTCCCGCCGCGCGTCGAAATGGTGTTTTCGCCGTCGGGCACGGACTCCCAGCTCCATGCATTGTTCCTGGCGCGCGCCGCACTCGGCGCACCGCCGGTGACGATCGTGGTCGGCGCCGACCAGACCGGAAGCGGCACGGCCCAAACCGCGCGCGGGCACCATTTCAGCGCGATGACGGCGAGCGGCGTTGCGGTGCGCAAGGACGTCGCGATCGCGGGCCTTGCCGGCGACAGCATCGCGGTGCCGCTGCTCGACGCCGCGTCCGGCATCGCGATGCGCGCCGACGCCGATGCTGCGGTCATGCGTGCAATCGAGAACAGCCTCGCGCAAGGTCGGCGCGTTCTTGTTGCAGATTATGGATTCGTCAAAACTCGGCTGGCGTGCGCCGAGCGCCGCCTGTCTCGATGAGATCGCGCGGCGCTGGCCGCGCAAGGTTCAGGTCGTCGTCGATGCCTGTCAGGCGCGGCTCGGCCGCCGCCGGCTGCGCTCCTATCTCGATCGCGGCTACATGGTGCTGATCACCGGTTCGAAGTTTTTCGGCGGTCCTGCCTTCAGCGGTGCGCTGCTGGTGCCGAAGGGACTGTCGCGGGCGCTCGACCGGATCGAAGGGATCGCGCCGGGCTTGTTCGACTATGCCGGCCGCAGCGACTGGCCGATGGCGTGGACGGCGCTGCGCTCGCGCTTCGAACGCCGTCCGAATTTCGGCCAATGGCTGCGCTGGGAAGCGGCGCTGGCCGAGATCGGCAGCTATTATGCCGTGCCCGGGGCGTTCCGCGCCAAGGCGCTGGCCGAGCTCGCGGCCGGCATCGACAGCATGATCGCGTTGTCGCCGTCGCTGCGGGCCGTGCCGGCAGCCTTCGACAAGGCTGATGCGGATGACGAGGAATTCGCGCAGCCTACGATTTTTCCGTTCACGCTGCTGCGCAACGGCAAGCCGGTATCCATCGCCGACACCAGCGCCGTCCATCGCGCGCTGGCACGCGACATGAACGATGATGTCAGCGGCAGCGCGGCGGACCGGCAGGTTGCCGCACAGCGCTGTCTCGTCGGCCAGCCGGTCCGGCTGGAGCAACCGGACGGCGCGCCGCAGGCTGCGTTGCGGCTGTGCGTCGGCGCGCGGCTCGTCACCGACGCCTGGTCGGCCGACGCTGTGCAAGCGCAACTGCAATGTGCAGCAGATCCTCGACCGCATCGCCCACGTCCTGGTGAAGATCGATCTGTTGCTTGACCGTGCCGCCGCTGTGGCGGCGCAGCCCGTATTCGAGGTGTGAGATGTTGCATCCGCTTTCAGCGCCGAACTATGCCGACCGTATCGGCTTTGCGCAGTTGACGCGCCAGGCCTTCGAGGGCGCCGATCTGCATCCGTTGCGCGACCAGTTGCTGGCGCGGGTCACGGAGGGAACGGCGCATGCGGGTGAGGGCCTGGATCTGTCGCTGATCGCCCAGCTGATGGGCGAGAAGGAGGCCGGGCTCGTCATCCAGTCGGAGGTGCTCTCCTTCCATCAGCTGTTTCGCACGCCCTCTGCGGCGCCGAAGCCGCGCTTGCGCGTGCTTGCGCTTGCGGCCGACATCGACATGGGCGGCAACACGCCGATCGAATTCCTGCTCGAAGGCTCCGACATCGAGCTCCTGACACTCTACGTGACCAAGGGAAAAGGCTTGCCGGAAACGCTGCCGGATCACGACGTTGCCATCGTGGTGGCATCCGATTCCGAGGAATGCCGCGAAGCGCTCGCGCTGATCGAAAAGGCCGCGCCGCGCTGGCCGCGGCCGCTGCTCAATCGTCCCGAGCTGATCGGCAATCTCGATCGCGACAAGTTATATCGACTGCTGGCGGGCATCCCCGGTCTCGACATTCCCGTGACCGCCCACGCGACGCGCGCGCAATTGATCGGCTCTCGCGGAAGGGCGGATCGCCTGCAAGGACATCACGGGCGAGTTGCACTTTCCGATGATCGTGCGGCCGCGCGGCACCCATGCCGGTGTCGGGCTTGCGAAGCTCGACGATGCTCCGGCGCTCGCGGCCTATCTTGCCGAGCGGCAAGAGCAGGACTTCTTCGTCGCGCGTTTCGTCAACTACGCCGGCCCCGACGGGCTCTATCGCAAAATGCGCCTCACCATGGTCGACGGCAAACCCTATGCCTGCCACATGGCGATCGCCGACCGCTGGGACATCTGGTATCTCAACGCCTACATGGCGTTCAGCGAGGAGAAGCGCGCTGAAGAAGCCATCTTCATGCAAGACTTCGATCACGCCTTCGCAGCGCGCCACAAGAATGCGCTCGACGAGATGAGCCGGCGCGTCGGCCTCGATTATTTCATCGTCGATTGCGCCGAGAACCGGAACGGCGAGCTTCTGGTGTTCGAGGCCGACAACACCGCCGTCGTGCACAACATGGATTCGCCGGTCGTGTTTCCGTACAAGCCGCCGCAGATGCGCAAGATCTTTGCTGCGTTCACCGCGATGCTGTCGCGGTATGCCAAGGCGGATGAGAAGGCGGATGACAAGGTTGGCGAGAGCGCAGCGTGAACGAGATCATCCGCAACCCGCAGGCGGCCGTCACGAACGGATCGCTCGATCCGCAGGACTGGAGCGAGTTTCGCGCACTCGCCCATCGCATGCTGGATGAGGCGATCGACGGCATCGCCAATGTCCGCGCGCGTCCGGTCTGGCAGCCGATCCCGGACGAGGTTCGCGCGGCGGTCCGAACCGAGGTGCCGCGCGAGGCGACCGCTCTCGCCGAAGTCTATCGCGAGTTCTCCGAGCACGTCGCGCCCTACGCGACCGGCAACGTTCATCCCGGCTTCATGGGCTGGGTGCATGGCGGCGGCACCGCCGTCGGCATGCTCGCGGAGATGCTCGCAGCGGGCCTCAACGCCAATCTCGGCGGGCGCGATCACATGCCGATCGAGGTCGAGCGCCAGATCGTCGAGTGGATGCGCGGCCTGTTCGGCTTTCCGCCAGGCGCGAGCGGCATCTTCGTCACCGGCACGTCGATGGCCAATCTGATGGCGGTGCTGGTAGCGCGCACGAGCGCGCTCGGTGCGCTGGCGCGGCAACACGGCATCGGCAATGACGGCGCGCTGCTCACGGCTTACGCCTCGAAGGCTGCGCATGGCTGTATCTCCAAGGCGATGGACATTGCCGGTTTCGGCACCGATGCGTTGCGCAAGATCGACGTCGATGCCAATCATCGCATCGACATCGCCGCGCTGCGCGCGCGGATCGCGATCGATCGCGAGGTCGGCTTCAAGCCGTTCCTGGTCACGGCTTCCGCCGGCACCGTCGACATCGGCGCGATCGACGATCTGAAGGCGATCGCGGATTTGTGCCGCGAAGAAGGGATCTGGTTTCACGTCGACGGCGCCTTCGGCGCGCTCGCGATCCTCTCGCCCGAACTCGCGCCGCTGCTCGACGGCATCGAGCTTGCGGATTCGATCGCGCTCGACTTCCACAAATGGGGACAGGTGCCCTATGACGCCGGCTTCCTGCTGGTGCGCGACGGCGAACGGCATCGGCAGGCCTTCGCGCAGCCGGCGGCCTATCTGAGCCGCGAGGCGAGGGGGCTTGCGGCCGGCGCCGTATGGCCTTGCGATCTCGGTCCGGATCTGTCGCGCGGTTTTCGCGCGCTGAAGACGTGGTTCACTCTGAAGACGTTCGGCACCGACCGGCTTGGCGCCGTGATCGCCCGAAGCTGCGCGATCGCAAAATATCTCGAAACGCGCGTGCTCGCCGAGCCGCGGCTCGAGTTGCTCGCGCCGGTCAATCTCAACATCGTCTGCTTCCGCTATCGCGCCGACGATGCGGTCAATCGCGAGATCGTCGCCGATGTCCAGGAGTCCGGCATTGCTGCGCCGTCGAGCACGACGCTGGGCGGCAAGTTCGCGATCCGCGCGGCGATCGTCAATCATCGCACCGAGGAGACGGATATCGACGCGCTGGTGTCGGCCGTGATCGAGTTCGGTGCGCGGCGGACGGGCAATGGATTGATCGAGGTCGAGGCGCCGCCGCTCGCGGCGCAGTGACTGCGACCTGCTGAAACGACAATGGCCCCGGAGATGATCCGGGGCCGTTGTCGTTTCAGCGGATCTGCGAGATCAGGCGGCCGAGCTGACGTCGCCCTTGGGATGCGTGGCCTCGTACTGGTCCCGCAGCTTCTCTTCATAGGCGATCAGCTTGCGGGCATCCTTCAGCGCCCGGTAGAGATCGCCGCTCATGATGTTGTTGTTGATGCCCTCGATGATCGGCCAGGCGCTCGGCACGGCGGTGACGATGTCGCGCACCAGGTTGAAATAGGTGCCGTGCTGGGTCTGCGGATCCGGCGAGATATACATGAGCTGGACCGCGAGATAGACCAGCTTGGCCGGCGTATCGGCCGTCTCGGGTGTGAGGATGTCGCGCTCGCGCAGGATCGGCACGTTCTCGCCTTCGATCAGCAGGCGGGCACGCTGCTCGGTGTTGGTGATCACGGAATTGCCGACGATGATGCGTTCGTGCGGTTTGAGCTCGACTTTGAGGGCCATGCCTGTTCTCCATCAATTCTTTTGTAACGAGCGACTCGCGCGCGCCCACTCGATGACGGCAATCGGCTCGTGATTTGCGAGTTGTCCTTGCCGAATGTGGTTAACGGCTCGTAAACGCCGGGCGACGCGGCAAAAAATGCAAAATATATCAAAGCTTTAGCCGGACGAGGCTGCTGCCTGAAAACTTTCGAGATGCCAATTTGGGCGCGACGCAGGACAAACCGGCGGTTTCATTTCACGGATTGTTAGCGGCTTGGACGCACGGTCCGCCGGTCGTTTGATCAATCTCGGTCAAACAGGACGCGTAGCTACCAGAAAGGTAACAGTATGTCCGGTATCGTTCTCTCCTCCTCGGTTCGTCAGAACCTGCTCTCCCTCCAGTCCACCGCCGATATGCTCGCGACGACCCAGAGCCGCCTCGCCACGGGCAAGAAGGTCAACTCGGCACTGGACAATCCGACCAACTTCTTCACCGCGCAGTCTCTCGACAATCGCGCCAGCGACATCAACAACCTGCTCGACAGCATCGGCAACGGCGTGCAGGTGCTGCAGGCCGCCAACACCGGCATCACCTCGCTGCAGAAGCTGGTCGACAGCGCCAAGTCGGTCGCCAACCAGGCACTGCAGACCACGGTCGGCTATTCGACCCGCGCCAACATCACCTCCGGTGCGATCACCCGCAACGGCGTCGCGGTTGACGGTTCGGACCTCCGCGGCCTCGGCACCGTCACCAACAACACCTATACCACTGGTGTCGTCAACCTTGGTGCAGGCCCGGGTAACCTCACCGTTGGCGGCACCGACAACCTCGATGCGATCGGCACGGGTGCCACCGCGCTCGCCGACGGTGAAACGCTGACCGTCAACGGCAAGACCATCACGTTCAACGTTGCCAACACGACCACGACTCTGACCAGCTCGTCCGACGCCTCGGGCAACGTGACCTTGTACCTCAAGAGCGCGGGCACCAAGGCGAAAGTCAGCGACCTGCTCAGCGCCATCGACGGCATCACCGGCGCGGCGACGGCCTCGACCGTCACCGGCGGCGGCACCGCCGCCTCCAAGCTGGTGGTCAGCACCGGCGTCAACTCCGACCTGACGCTCGCCGGTACCGCGATCGCCAAGCTCGGCATTACCGCCGGCACTACGAATCGCATCGGTGACACGCTGAGCTTCACCGCGCTCGGCGGCGGCCTTGCCACCACCGTGACGTTCGGTGATGGTACTGGCGGCACGGTCAAGACGCTGAATGACCTCAACACGGCGCTCGCCGGCAACAACATGTCCGCTTCGATCGACTCGAACGGCAAACTCATGGTCTCGACCAACAACGACTATGCCTCGTACTCGCTGCCGACAGTGGCTGGTACGGGAACGACCGACGCTGCCGGCGCGTTCAAGGCTTCGAACGGCTCGGTGACGGTTTCGGCTCCGATCAAGGACCCGGGCTCGCAGGCGACCCGCCAGGCGCTGGTCGCGCAGTACAACAGCATCATGCAGCAGATCAACACCACGGCGCAGGACGCGTCGTTCAACGGCGTCAACCTGCTCAATGGCGACACGCTGAAGCTGGTGTTCAACGAAACCGGCAAGTCGACCCTGACGATCACCGGCGTGACCTTCAACTCCGGCGGTCTCGGCCTGTCGAACGCTGACCAGGGCACCGACTTCATCGACAACGCGGCGACCAACACGCGTGCTGACCACCCTGACCAACGCCAGCAGCACGCTGCGGTCGGAAGCCTCGACGCTCGGTTCGAACCTCTCGGTCGTGCAGATCCGTCAGGACTTCAACAAGAACCTGATCAACGTGCTGCAGACCGGTTCGTCCAACCTGACGCTGGCCGACACCAACGAGGAAGCGGCCAACAGCCAGGCGCTGTCGACCCGCCAGTCGATCGCTGTCTCCGCGCTGTCGCTGGCCAACCAGTCGCAGCAGAGCGTGCTGCAGCTGCTCCGCTGATATCTCAGGCGAAGTACGAATACGGGACGGCGGGGCAAGGGCCCCGCCGTTTTTTTTTGCGCGTCCTTCGTTCCGGACCTTCGCGCGTCAACGCTTTGTTAACTCTGTAGATTAAGTCGCGATTAACCATAATTTAAGCGCTGCCCCCTAGAATCACCTTCAGTGATGCTGCTCTGCGCCGTGCGCGATCAGTCGATGTGACGGGTATCTAGGGAAAAACCTATGTCAAATATTGTGCTTACAGCGGCCGTTCGTCAGAACCTGCTCTCGCTGCAATCGACCGCGGAATGCTCGCACCACCCAGGGCCGGCTTGCCAGCGGCAAGAAGGTCAACACGGCCCTCGACAATCCGACCAATTTCTTCACCGCGGCGGGCCTCGACGCCCGGGCCAGCGACATCAGCAACCTGCTGGATAGCATCGGCAACGGCGTGCAGGTGCTTCAAGCTGCCAACACCGGCATCACTTCGCTGCAGAAGCTGGTGGACAGCGCCAAGTCGGTCGCCAGCCAGGCGCTGCAGACCACGGTCGGTTATTCGACCCGCGGCAATATCACCTCGGGCGCCATCACCCGGAACGGTGTCCAGATTGACGGCACCGACCTCCGCGGCCTCGGCACCACGAGCAACCGGATCTATACCGGCGGTGTCGTCAACAAGGGCGCCACGGTGGGTACCATCGCCGGTACAGACGCGCTGACAGCCCTCGGCACGGGCGGCACGGCGCTTGCTAACGGCAATGTCCTGACGGTGAACGGCAAGAACATCACGTTCGACACCACGACGGTGACGCCCCAGACCAGCGCCATCGATGCCTTCGGCAACGTGACGTTCTACCTCGGGACCAGTGGAACGGCTCCGACGGTTGACGACCTGCTCAGCGCCATCGACACTGCGGCCGGCAATACCGGCACCGGCGCAGTTCCCTCGACGGTGGCGAACTCCGGCGCTGCCGGCTCCGCTCTGCAACTCAACACCGGCGTCAATTCCGACCTGACGCTCTCCGGCACCGCGGCCGCCAAGCTCGGTCTGACCGCGAACACGTACAACCGGACCGGTGACACGTTGAGCTTCGCTGCGCTCGGTGGCGGTCTTCCCACCACCGTCACCTTCGGCGATGGTACCGGCGGCACGGTCAAGACGCTGAACGACCTCAACACGCAGCTCGCCGGCGACAATCTCTCCGCCGCGATCGACTCGACCGGCCACCTCACGATATCGACGAGCAACGATTTTGCTTCGTACGCATTCCCGTCGGTTGGCGGTACGTCGCAGAACGGCGCAGATGGCAGCGGCGCGTTCCAGGCAGCAACCGGCGCGGTGACGGTTACGACGCCGATCAAGGATCCGACCTCGCAGGCGATCCGCCAGAACCTTGTCATCCAGTACAACAACATTCTGGCGCAGATCAACACCACAGCCCAGGACGCGTCGTTCAACGGCGTCAACCTGCTCAATGGTGATACGCTGAAGCTGGTGTTCAACGAAACCGGCAAGTCGACGCTGACGATTACCGGCGTGACGTTCAATGCCGGCGGTCTCGGCCTTTCGACTTTGCTCCAGGGCACCGACTTCATCGACAACGCCGCGACCAATCGCGTGTTGACGTCCCTGAGCAACGCGAGCAGTACGCTGCGGTCGCAGGCCTCGACGCTGGGTTCGAACCTGTCGATCGTGCAGGTGCGGCAGGATTTCAACAAGAACCTGATCAACGTGCTGCAGACCGGCTCGGCGAACCTGACGCTGGCCGACACCAACGAGGAGGCGGCCAACAGCCAGGCGCTATCGACCCGCCAGTCGATCGCGGTCTCCGCGCTGTCGCTGGCCAACCAGTCGCAGCAGAGCGTGCTGCAGCTGCTCCGCTAATATCGCACCGCCGGATCGCAACACGAGATATCGCGGCGGGGCTAATGCTCCGCCGCTATTTTGAGGGAGACCGCTAAGACGGGATTAGCCAGATCGATGCGCATCACGCGAAGCGAGTTTACAGCGTGCATGCTCGCATCTAGCTTCGCGACGAAGGACTCCGCGATCCGTAATAGTCCGGGGCCGCTTCCAAGCGCACACGTAAGCAAATCTTAAGCGGTGCTGCCTAGGGTTGGGAAAGAAATCCTTAAGCGCGTTCAACGGGCTAGGTAACCTCCAAGGTGTGATTGATGTCGAATTCCGCTGCCTCGGCCTACGCCCGTGTTGCAACGACCACCGCATCTCCTCGCGACATCGAGGCGCAGACCCTGCTCAAGGCCGCCAACAAGCTTCAGGACGCAATCAACAACGCCGATCCGTTCAGCGAAGAGACCAAGCACGCGCTGATGTTCAACCGCAAGCTCTGGACGATCTTCCTGAGCGAGGCGATGCGCGACAACAATCCGCAGCCGCTCGACGTCCGGCAGAAGATCGCCAACATCAGCGTGTTCGTGCTGAGCCAGACCGCCGCGCTACAGATGAGCCCGCAGTTCGATCACTTCCGTCCGCTGATCGAGATCAACCGGAATATTGCCGCTGGCCTGTCCGGCCGTCCCTGATGGAGGTTCGTCATGGCCGACCTCATGAGCATCTTGTCGACCGCGTATAAATCGAACGTTCTTTCGAACGCGTCAGGATCGTCGAAATACGTCCCGGTCAATTCCACGCTCTATCAGGGCAGCTGGACCGGCACCTATTCCGACGGTAAGAAATTCTCGCTCAATGTCTCGCAGGTCAACGGGTTTCGCGCTCAGATCCACTATGAGAGCGCCGGGACGTCGCAGTTCCAGCAGGTTCTGATCAAGGACTCGTCGTTCCGCTTCGGCAATACCAGGTTCACGCTGACCGCCGTTGGCAAGGCGCAGATCAAGAACGTCGTCACCAATGCCGCAACGGGCTCGACCTATCTCGACACGGCCCAGGCCACGCTCGACACCTGATCGTCAGGCGCTGAGGTCCGTATTGAGCGGACGCGAGGGCTCGGACTTCAGATCCTGCGCGTGGAAATAGGCCCGCCGGCGCAGCATCGCTTCGTCGGGGAACTGATTGACCACCGCGTCGGTCCTGTCATTGACGACCTGGAAGACGAAGGATGCAGCCGCCTGGTCGAACACGACCTGGCGCGAGACATTTTCGCTGCGCGGCAGATCATTGCGCGCGGGCGCGGCCGCATCGCCTGCGGCCACGGTCTGGCTCACCGGCAAATCGGTTTGCACGGCATCGTTCGCCGCCGCATTCGACGTCGTTACGATCTGCGCAGGTGCCGGTATCCCCACCGGCCTGATGCTGAAATCTGTACTCATGGCAGCCTCCTGGTTGCCTCGCGTGAGTCAAATCCCAATCCCTCTCAATGCGCAACCATGGAACACCAGGTTTGAAGACCCGGTAAGGAAACGTGCCTAACTGCGCGACGACATCGCCGCGCGGTTTTTCGTAAAATTGTAAGGTGTTTTCGCGTGCGCTCAGAGCGAGCGGCTGACCGCGAGCGGAGTGATGTGGCGCGGGCCCGGCGTGGCGCGACGTCCCTGCGCCGTATAGGTGTTCGGCACGTTTCGCTTCTGGATCTCGGCATTGACGCCGCGCACGACGCTCTCGGAGACCGCATGCGCGGTCGCGAGCACGGTAAGATTGACCTGAAGCATGGCGCGGAAGGCGTCGTGGTGCCGATGCAGCGTCGAAAGCAGCTCGGGCGCGGATTTCGCGAGCTGAGCCTGGTTCGCCTTCAACTGGCTGACGGCTCCGACGTAACGTCGCGACAGCTCCTGCTTCTGGCCCTCCATCGTCATCGCCTCGCGGACCTGGCCAGCGCGGACGAGTTCGGTCTCGCGCTCGATCAGGCCGAGCAGGGCGCTCATCGCGTCCATCAGGTCCTCGGCGAGCTTGCGCGCCGCGGCGCTCTCGGGCGTGTAGTTCGGGCGCTGCGCTGGCATCGGCTGACGCGATGCGTTGAAGTGGTTCATCTCGAATGGACCTTATGCCGTACGAAGAGTGGTTTTCGCCTGCTGTATGATCAGGGTACGGTAGACGTCGCGGGCGACACCGACGCCGCCGGCATTGGCGAAGTTCTTGGAATATTGCTCGGTCAGCATCGAACGCCACACGCCGGTGCCCGGCGTGTCGCCGAACGGACCTTCGCCCTTCAGGCCCGAGGTCATCTGCGCGAACATGCTGTTGAGGAACATGCCCTCGAAATCGGTGGCGGTCTTCTGCGTCTTGGCCTGCTGCTGCGGCGAGACCTTTTGCAGCGCTGCGGCGAGCTCGAAATCGGGCCGGCCGTTGCGGCTCTCCACCGTGAAGGCCGGGTTTGCGACGGAGGCGGAGGTGGTTGTGCCGATATGCATCACATCACCTCGATGTCGGCTTCGATCGCGCCAGCGGCCTTGATCGCCTGCAGGATGCCGATGAGGTCGCGCGGGCCGATGCCGAGGCCGTTGAGGCCGTCGACGAGCTGCTGGAGCGAGACGCCGTCCTTGACGACCGCGAACTTCTTGCCGTCCTCGGTGACGCCGACGCTGGAGCGCGGCGTGACCACGGTCCGGCCCCGCGACAGCGGGTTGGGCTGACTGACCTGCGGGCTCTCGGAGATCGTGACCGTGAGATTGCCCTGCGCGACAGCGACGGTGGCGACGCGGACGTCGCGGCCCATCACGATGATGCCCGAGCGTTCGTCGATGATGATCTTGGCGGCGAGATCCGGATCGACCTGGAGCTGCTCGATCTCGGTCAGGAACGCGACCACGTTGCCCTTGAACTCCGGCGGGACCGTCAGCTGCACCGTCGAGGGATCGATCGGCTCGGCGCTCTTGACGCCGAGATAGTCGTTGATCGCAGCTGCAATGCGCTTGGCCGTGGTGAAGTCGGCGTTGCGCAGCGCGAGCCGCACGTTCGGCAGCCGGTTCAGCGCGAACTCGATCTCGCGCTCGATGATGGCGCCGTTGGCGATGCGGCCGACCGTCGGCACGCCGCGCACGATCTTGGCCGCTTCGCCCTCGGCCTGGAAGCCGGAGATGGCGAGCGAGCCCTGCGCCACCGAATAGACGTTGCCGTCGGCGCCGAGAAGGGGGGTGACGAGCAGGGTGCCGCCGCGCAGGTCCTTGGCGTCGCCGAGTGCGGAGACGGTGACGTCCATCCGCGTCCCCTGGGTGGCGAAGGCCGGCAGATTGCCGGTCACCATCACGGCGGCAACGTTGCCGGTGCGGATGGTGGCGCCGCGGATATTGACGCCCATGCGCTCCAGCATCGCCTGCAGCGACTGCTTGGTGAAGGGGATGTTGTTGAGGGTATCGCCGGTGCCGTTGAGGCCGACGACGAGGCCGTAGCCGATGAGCTGGTTCTGCCGCACGCCTTCGATATTGGCGAGATCCTTGATGCGCGAGGTCGCGCTTGCGGGCGCGACCGAGAGCGCCAGCGCTGACAGCGCGGCGCAGGCCACCCCAACAATCCTCACCCAACGAACGCCTGACATCCTCTGCTCCCCCCGAGGCTCCTCAAATCTCGGACCTGATCGACACTCCCATGACGAGCTGGTCCGACGCTTTCCTTGCGAGCGCTGTGCCAACGCAGGGCAGCGGGGTTAGGCGATTGAACAGGTTGCATAAATCTCTTTGGATGGGCGCCGGCCGGCGTTCGCCTCGAGGAGCGAAACTGCCGCCTCCCGGCAGATTTTGCCGAGCCGTTTACGCGCCGTTAACCAGCTCGCCAGGCCTGGTTCCCGATAAGCTCCTATGTCATAGGCATTTTTTGCCAAGCCCTGCTTCCCGCAGCGTCGCCGGGAAGCGTACGGGAAGCGCTGGGAAGCGTTTGCCGCCTCCGCCGCTCATCCCCCAAAAATAACGCACCACGCGCCCGCGCTGGCCGTGGCGGCCCCCAAGCCCAATTGACCGCCGGCCGCGCCGGCGTCAGGGTGGCGCCCATGATCGCCACGATGGTCATCACCCTGCCAATGCTCGCCACCACCGGCCTGGTCAGGCATGTCCAGGTGAGCCTGCCGCGGGTCGACGCCCTGATCGCCGCCGAGCCGGGCAAGTACGCCTTGTCCGGAAGCCTGCCGGCGCCGCAGGGGCTTGAGCTCAGGGCGCTCCATAACCCCCGAATGACCAGGACGAACCCGCCGCCGCGGCTCGACCGTCGCGGGGGCAGTCGCCGCGATTGAGCTCGAGCGGGCCGCTCGCGTTGGACGAACGGCGCGGCGTCACTGCACGCTCCTGCTTTAAAAAAATGCTTTCCAGATGATCCAGATCGCCACACTGGACAGCGCGAAAAACCCAAGAACTACAATCTGGACGCGACGCTCGTCTCGGTTCATCCCAGCCCCCAGCCACGCCCCTATTCACCCGCAAAACGCCTATGCCGTCTCTCCGAAGAACTATGGAGAACGGGGCACTCCCGCGCCATACGTGGCCAAAAAGGTACGGCCCCAGTCGGAGGAGAATGACTGAGGCCGTGGGGCTGGGACCTTGGGTACCGTGGGCTTTTGGTACCGTCGGCCAGCTAAGCTCAAGAACCAGGTCAGGGACAGTTGTCCTCAGGCACATTGGCCCGAGGTACAGGCACCCTTACGGCGTCATTGCACGATGAGGCACATCACTGAATATTTCGAGGTGTCCGTGAACCTTGGCATAGCCTCTGCAGACATACTTGCGCCGGGGAAGATTTCAGGGGCCTCGGGACTGCCCAACGCCGCCAGGCGACCATATTCCGCCTGGGCGGCGTTGCCGTTACTGTACGCTGACGGCCATCGCAACCATCATCGAGACGATCGCGATGGAAATCGCCGTCTCAAAGGTTACTCAGCATGCGGGCGCGCCATCCTGAGGACACGGCAGCAGCCCTCGAGGCCGAGATGCGAGCACGGCGGGGGGCATCTAGCCCGTTTGCCGTCGGCTATTTCGCGACCATCGGCGTCGTCACGATCGCCTGGATCGGCGGGCTGCTTTGGGCCGCCTTGGTTGCGGCCCGGTGGCTGCTGTCCTAGAAAATACAATGCGACGAGGGCGGCATGGAGCAGCGTCGCGTGAAACGGGGCTTATCGGGTCACTGCACATCCCAACACGGGGGAGGGCTGAGGCCGCCATTCAGCGGATGCCAATGGCGGTAAGCATCCGGTCGCTCTTCACCAATCTGCCAGTTTGCAATACGTTCCGTGGGCGCAAATACTGCGGGAAATATTGATCGCAGCCGCGCTACGGCTTTTTGATGCTAGTTGAGTGGGGCTGAAGGCGAGGGGGAAATGAGCGACGAAGACGAAAGCACTCCTACCGGCTTCATCGTCGCCGCAGAGCGCGCGATCCTCAAGTTTCTTAGCGACCGCAAGGCGGACACGGCCAGCCGGGAAGACCCGGAACGCCCGCCGTCAAACAAATGGCGGACGATCGGGTACGCGCAATTTTTGTCAAACAAACAAAGACCGTCGAAGAACTGGCGGCAATTATCCACCAAGACTTGAGCAAGGTCGAGGGTTGCCCGGAGACCGGCGCCAAGGTGACTGTCTACGGTTCCAACCCGTGGAATTGTCTGCTGACATTTAGCGCCGATGCCGGCCCTGTCCGCAATAGGGCAGAGCTAAAGGCCTTTTGTGATATAATCACCGAGCGATTAAAGCGGCTGTACGATGTTCGCGACGCGCGCTGAACATCTCGGCGCATCATCTTCGGCTCTGACATTCTGCCTTGTGTTCACTCTTGGACCGACGGAAACCAAAACTTGGCAGTAAGTATAAATGGGGGCAGTTTCGAGTCGGAGAAATTGCCAATGAAGAGGACTTTGCTAAGTGCGGTGGCGCTTGCCGCATTCGCGTCTTCGACGCCGGCTAGCGCTGCGCTCCACGGTTATTGCTTAGCAGGCTGCGCTGACAACGGGACTAATACCCCGATCACATCAAACCCGCCGGTCAATTTCGGGTTCTCGTCATCGCCGGCGGCGAGCGGCGACCTTGTTCTGGATTTCCTGATCCCAGACAACATCACAATTCCCGCTGGATTTGCGGGCATCCACGTCACTGGCACGTCAACTGCTACCGCCACCTTGGTCTCGGCCACGCCTTGGACAAGCGGGCAGCTCGATGCTTATCTCGGCCTCAATGCCAGCCCCAGCAACCCCATCGGAGCCTATCTGCCGGCAACGCGGGCTCTACTGGGTAATCCCGCCGGGCTGACCGGGTTCTACGTGTTTCAGGCGGACGTGGGGAATTACAGCCTGCTGACACCGGGCAGTGTGCAGCCCGACTTGTTCTCAATCGATAAATTCGCTCAGGGCGGCTACATCGTCGGTTTCTTCGGGGGTACCGATGCCACTGCGAACAGCGGCGCGCTGTTCGAGACCACGTCGGGCAACACAATCAATCCGACGGTTGGTGGGGTTCCTGAACCTTCGACGTGGGCGATGCTGCTCCTCGGCTTCGCTGGCGTGGGTTTCATGGCTTATCGCCGGTCGCGCAAGGATCAAGGTCTCGCGCTCGTGCGGCCTGATCGAACCAGTTCATGACGTGAAAGAGTGGCCGCCTTCGGGCGGCTTTTTTGGGTGTGACGCTGGCGCGCTGGATGCGCGTGGTGATGATGCGATGCCGTGATACCGTCCGGTGTCGGCGATGATGGCGATGCGCCGAGAAGACTACTTCACTTCTGTCATCACGGGCTTGTCCTTGGCCTTGATGCGTATGACTAGCGTCTTCGAAAGCTTGTCCGTAGCGTTCCGGCCGAAGTGCTTGGTGTTCGGTGGCGTGTACACAACTTCGCCAGCTTTAACTATCTTTGTTCCGACGCCGTCAATTTCAAAGGTTTGCTCCCCCGCGATGACATAGACGAACTCGTGACCTTCCTCATGCTGGTGCAGCGGAAGCCGGAAGCCAGAAGGCCACTCCGATGCGTAGATGATTGCCTCTTGGCCCGGTAGATTGACCAAGTCCGTCTTGAAGACTTGCTTGGACACGTATCCCGGCACCTGAGCGCGGATGGTCTCGGGGCAAGCTCAATCCAATGACAATTCCACCAACCAAAAAGCCTGCCGAAAACAAATGGCGTTTGATCTACGCGCCCCCGGTTCGAGCCACGTTGTTGACGTGCTGCCTTCTCACGCCGGAAGCCTACCGCGTCGTGCCGCGCCTTGTCGATTTGTGCCAGTGCTGGCGATGGTGATGCGGTGGCGACCGGTGCGAGCCGCTGGCCCTTTGTGCTTCGCTATGATCAAAATTGACCATGCAGGGTCGGCAAAGTCGTCCATACTCTAGCCATGACCCTAGAAACGCCAATGCTAACCCAAGAAGAGTTTGCTTCCCTGCTTACGGTTGGGAACGCGGCTGTAAACAGTCGAGCGCCGTTAGTTCCCGCCGCCCACAGCAGCCGGTTGATCGCGCTTGGCTACATGGTGTCCCTCGAGGGTCGGCTACGAATGACGACGCCGGGACGAATTCGGATATATGCCGGGCAACTCGCTAGCTGAGGCGGTCTCCGAACGTTATTCCCGCTTCGCCGTCTTGGAAGCCTCGATCATCGCAATCTCAACCTGATCGGCAAGGCTAGTCAGATGCAGGGCCAACCTATCGAACATTTCCCGCTTGGTCGGGACGGTGGCAAGATCGCGGATTAGCGCGGCCTCAGCAGCATCTTTCCGAAGCTTTTCGAGAGCCGCTTGATAATCCCTCATGGACTTGCTTAGCGGCCGCTGGGCGGTTGACCTAAGCTTATGTTGAGCCCGGCCATAGTATCGGCCCGGGCCGCCTTGCGGAGCATTTCGTCTTTTTCTGCCCCAGGCGGAAGCAGCGCGGCAACTGCGCGGGCCGCCTTGGCGAACACCACGAGCCGATCTTCGAGAGACAATTGTTGCTTGAAACGACGCCGTTCGCTCATGGCGCGCTCCTTTCCATTCCAGAGGAAGGCGGGAGCGCAACCGGCGTTCACATCACCGATATGAGCCAAGAACCGGGCGGTGATGCAGGACCAATACCCTTCGAGCAAATCCGTTCCGGGTACATGTTCGCTTAATCAAAAAGGACCGGCCAGCACCAATCGGTCGCAGGGTCCTTCGAGAGCGTGAGTCTGTGCCGGGACCGCGCGACCGCATCTCTCGATGGCATCTGCTGCTAGAAAATCCGTGGTTGCAGTTGCAGGGCACCGTCGCTTCTGCGTGACCTTGACGAGTAGACCACGCGCCGTTTGCGACGGCACGTGGTCCCGTTTGGACGACAGGATTGATTGTTCGCTACTTGCCGATGACTTCATCATCGCCTTCAAACAGGCCAACGGCGCGTCGCTCAGTACCCCGGGCAAACCCAGTTACCGTAGGCGTCGTAGCCGCAGCCGCCGCGGTAATAGGCTCCCGCCGCAGCGGCGCCGACCGCAGCGGCGCCCACCGCCGCCGCACCGTACCGGTAGCCGCGATACGCTCCATAGCCCCGATAGCCGTAACGCCCGCCACGCACAGCGACTGCGCCGCCCCGGTA
The DNA here is from genome assembly GCA_963819355.1 of uncultured Alphaproteobacteria bacterium. Classification (GTDB taxonomy): domain Bacteria; phylum Pseudomonadota; class Alphaproteobacteria; order Rhizobiales; family Xanthobacteraceae; genus Bradyrhizobium. Next base: position 168,416 of record CAWFVZ010000015.1, read on the forward strand.
TCCTCGAACTGCGACAGCGCCGCCGCGGTAACCTCCCGCTCGCACGCCAACCGCGCCGCCGCGGTAACCTCCGGCGCGCGCGCCGCCGCGGGCAAACGCGTCGTCGGGAGTGAAGGGAACGAGCAGCATGGCTGCGGCTGCCGAAGCAATGAGAACTCGAGGCAACATTGGCGTCTCCTTTTTCGAGAATAAGAAAAAACCGCCGACACATGCGTATCGCGGACTGCGGTTCGGTCCGAAGCCTCACTTGCGGGAGCATCGAGCCCTTGACCTATCAAATCTCCCGTCATCATCTTGTTCCCTCATTCGCTCCATCGCGGGAACCGTTCGGTTCTTGAAAAGGAACGAAACACGATGAGCGAGACCGTCACGATTAATCGCCGGCCTGTCGGTAAGCCTGTCTCTCGACCGCGATCCAGAAAGCCCGCGACGGTCAGCGCGTCGGCATTAGGCGCAGCACCTTGATTGCAGCCGGACCTACGTAAGTAAGCTCGAAGCCGAAGGCGTGATCCAGCGGCAAGGTAACGGCTTCCCACTCGATCAGAGCCGGGTTGCCTACCTACGATACTTGCGGCGCGAGCGGCAGCAATCGCCGTGCACGGAGGCAGACGCAGCCCATGCCAAGGCCGCGCGGGTCAGTATCCACTCTCGCGCTTCGGCTGTTGTGCGGCCAGTCTGGCCATGACGAGGGCATCCTCCGCCGCATGACGAATGTCTCGGGCGGCCTTCAAAGGACGCCGAATATTGGGATCTTCCGAGCCGCTATCAAAGGTAATCAGCCTCATGCAATTCGGGCATTGAACCTGATAACCGTTCTTGAGCCGATTGGCTCGATCAGAAAAAAGCTTCCGGCAATTGGAGCAGATGATCTTGATCCGATCGGTCATAGGTGTCCTTTTTTGGCCTGGGGTCGTATTCCAGTTGCTGCCCCTGAGGGCCCTCAGGACCCAGCGTTTTCCTTGCCCCAAATGGATTTCAGAGACGGTATAGAATCTGGTCGGTCCAGAACCGCTCGATCCGGTATAACGATTTGTTCAGGGCCGCGAACTCCTCGCTCGAGATGCCGCCGACCTGCTCCACGGTCTTGACGTGCTTCTGATAGAGCGCGTCGATAATCTTGCGGATTTCCTGGCCCTGCGCGGTCAGGCGGATGCGGACCGAGCGGCGATCGACGCGCGAGCGCTGATAATCGATGAAGCCGAGTTCGACGAGTTTCTTGAGGTTGTAGGAGACGTTGGAGCCGAGGTAATAGCCGCGCGTGCGCAGTTCGCCCGCGGTCAATTCCTTGTCGCCGATGTTGTAGAGCAACAGTGCCTGTACCGAATTGATATCGGCGAGGCCGCGGCGATCGAATTCATCCTTGATGACGTCGAGCAGGCGCCGATGCAGCCGCTCCACCAAAGTCAACGCTTCGAGATAGAGCGCCTGCACCGGCAGCTTGGCCCGTAGTGCGATCAGCGGTTTCCGCCGCCGTTGCAACGGCTTTGATCATGACACTTCCCGGTTGTTGTTTTTTTTATCGACTTATTCGACGAAACTTTCGTCCCGCCGGATAACCACAACATAAAGCGCCGATTTGAAGATCAGCCTAAATAAGACAATAAAGAGATCATGAATTTAATACAGTGAATCGTCGATTAAGCCCATGGCAAAGGATTTCTCGCTTCTTGTCGACGATGCCCCCTCCGTTCCGACTTCGTCTGCTCCACACGCCCGAGTGCATGCAGATGGACGGGGGCTTCTCCCGATACACTTCTTAGTTCGACGTCTTTCTTATGCTCGGCAAATGTCGGCTCGCGGGTTCGAAAGATGGCTTGATGTCCGCCAACGTATCGCGCGTGATCAGGCGGGCACTCGTGAGGCCGATGATCATCGATCACGATAGCTGGGACGATTCCCTGACACTGCAACGTAGGCCGGGGCCGCCGGGGAAGGGAGGGACTGTTTGGTCTCCATCGCTGGTGTTTTAGATTGTAGTTGCTTGAGCAATTCATTCAGCCAGCGAATGCGCGCCTTGGACTTATCCTTCCAGAGCCGGGCGGAAGTTGATGCTTCCCCTCGGCCTTCTATTATGCTAGCACGGTTTCATGGGAAAGCAATCTGTGCTATCAAAGAAAAAGCGTGGGCCCCCGCCAACCGGTAAGGGCGTTCAGGTGGTTGTGCGCATGCAGCCTGATCCGCTCGCCGCGCTTGATGCGTGGGTCGCAAACCAAAAAGACGAACTGACTCGAGCCGAGGCCATCCGTCGCCTGGTCGAACTCGGGCTCACTGTCAAAACGAAAGCCGCTCCCAGCGAACGATTGCGTGCAGCACGTTCCCATCGCGCAAAAGAACTGGCAGCGAAGACAATTGAAAAGATTATCGATCCCGCCGCGCTGCCAGAGGAACGCATCGAACGCAAACGCCGGCTTACTAAGGGGCCAGCGGAATTTCGGGACGCTCGCGTCGATCAGCCGACGGCGAAGGGGAAATGAGCATGAAAGCAGCGGTTGGACTTCTCGCCCTTTTGTTTGCAACGAGTGCGTTTGCTCAGACTGCTCCCCCGAAAGCAAGCAAAAAGCCGCCAGCACAGGCAAAGCCGCAGGCGCCAATGGGCTGCAAACTGGTCGGCACCGTCAAGGGCACCAAAATTTGGGCGGGCGAATGTGTTGCTGCGAACCCGGCTGAAAATTCTCCTGCTGAGCCCGGCGGCGCCAGCCCACCCGGTGAAAAACAATGATCGCATCTGGTGGCCGCTCCGAGCTGGGCTGAAGGTGAAGTCGTGACCGGCCTCGACGAGGACCTTAAGCTAATCCGTCAGATTGTTGCCAGCGGCGGGCGCAAATACACTGCGGGAAATATTGATCGCAGCAGATACGATCGATTGGTAGACTTGGGATGGTTGATACCGTTCAAGACCGGCATCAGCGACGTCGAATATCAAGTAACGGACGAAGGCCGGGCCGCGGCAGCTTTTTAGTTGATGCTGGTCGAGCTGGGGCTGAAGGCGAAGCGAGGGTAGCTCCATGACCATCGATGATGATCCCGAGATCGAGTATTCCCAGTTCTGCGAAGAGGTCCGCCGCGACGGAACCACGGTAAAGCTCCAAATCTATCGATTGAAGGGCGGTGCTGAAGGCTGGTCGCTTGAGGTTGTTGATAACAACGACGGTTCGACGGTGTGGGAAGAATTGTTTGCAACCGATGAAGACGCTCGCGACGAATTTTACCGAACGCTTGAGACGGAAGGCATCCATAGCTTCGCTCAAGATCGTCCTTCAGAATCGTTGCACTAAACGATTGGCATCTGCAAACGCCGTCTGGTCGAGATTGGGCTGAGGGCGAAAACCAGATGAACACTGAGCGAACCGTCCTGGAGTCCAAAATGAAGTTTTTGTTGCTAACCGCAATGAGTTTTGTGAGCTGCCAAGGCGCCGTCGCCCAAACCTCCGAATGCTCAACGATACCGAAGGCTCGCGATCGATTGGCCTGTTATGATCGGGCGACGCCACCATCGTCTGCAAAGCCTGTGGCGGCCAAGCAGAAGGAGGCGGCGGTCCCCAGTACTCCCCCTGATCAAGGATCGATCGTCGATCGGCTCGCCGTTGAAAACGCAAAACTCGACGCAAAGCTGAAAAAGGTATGCCGTGGGTGCTAAGAAGAGCAACAATACGGTCGAGCTGGGGCTCAAGGCGAAGAAATGAGCGATTCAAGACCAACAAGGCGGCTTTGGACTCGCGACGACACAAGCACATTCGACGAGCTCTTGGATGCCGGCAAGGAAGCCGCTGAGATAGCCCAAGCCATCAACCGAACGCGCCAAGCTGTTTATTCGCGATTGCAACGGATCTACAGAAAGCAAGCAAGGCTGAAGGCGAAGCCCCCAAGACCTAGTGGAAATCCGCCCTTTTCGGGCAGCTAGCCGCCGCGTTGGCCGGCCTTCGGGCGGTCTTTTGTTTGCGCAGCGCCCGCCCCACCGATTGACCGCGCGCCCAGGTTGCGAGAGGCTACCCACTTTCAGTCCGGCCACTGAGCTGAGCCCGTTTTGAGGTTGTTGCGTCATGAGTATTGAAAACCTAAGCGATGAAAGTGTGCTCCGTCTCTACGAAAGCATTCGAGAGCAAGTTACGGCGGATCGGCTGCACGGTGGGCCGCATCGGCTCCTGAGAGAGACAGCCCAACAGCGAGCAGAAACGCTTCGTGAGGAGATTGATCGCCGGAGGCTCCGAACCGATCGGATAGATTGGTAGCGCTGACGGCGCTGATCAAATTGGCAAGCTGACCGTTCGCATCGTTGGTGGGTGAACTCCACAACGAGAGCGGGGTTTCGGGCTCATCACGCGAAAGCAGGACGACCGCTTCTCGCAGTGTGCCGGCCGTGCATCCCTTTGGTAGCTCTCGCAACCATAGCAAAGGTCGTTCAACGCGCTTCGCATTATTCGCCCAGCTGGAGAGGTCAGCGTGCGTCAGTTAGCTGCATTGCGCCGCTTGGCACTTCCATACGGAATAGACTTTTGCTGGGGGACCAACGATGCAACCTCGGGAAATTATGCCTCTGTCGGTTTGGCTGACACTGGCCTCATCATTGTCGGCGCGGTCGCCTATGTGGCGACCTATTTCGTTGTCGAAGATCTCGCGAAGCTCCTGAAATAGTACGTCTCACTGAGCGCAGAATTGCGCTGCGGTAGGGCGCGCCTGAGCCGCGGCGGGGCAAAAGCTCAAAGGCGCCGACCTACCGTTGTGCGGTGCGGCAGCGGATGAGTCCGTATTTTTACCACCCCGCGAAGGGCCTATTGATCTCGCGCGTTGGTCGAGATTGGATGGTGCTTTAAGATTTAGCCGGGGGGCTGCAATTCATGCGCAATTTGGGAATCGTGGCGCTTGGCGCCGCGCTGGCGGGCTGCGCCTCTTCGGCGGCCGACATCACGCCGGCCTATGTCTCGCCAGTCCAATATCAATCCTATACCTGCCAGCAGCTTGCCCTTGAGGCTCAGTCGATATCGACCCGAGCGGCAACGTTGTCGGGCGCTCAGGACAGCCAACGAACGAAGGACGGCGTGGCTACTGCGGCAGCGGTCGTCATCTTCTGGCCGGCGGCTTTCTTCGTTGGTGGCGATAAGCAAACCGCTGCCGAGCTAGCTCAAATGAAGGGCCAGATGGTGGCGGTTGAGCAAGCTTCGATTGCGAAAAAGTGCAACATCCAGTTTCAAGGGAAACCTGACGGCGCCGCGCCAAAGTAAGCCACTTGCGTTTGGAGCTTTGGGGGCCTTTATGACTGTCAAATCGATTGTTGCAAAAATTCTCAGAGACGAACTCGCCTCCATTGATATCCGCTCGCTGACTACCCAAGAGTCGGAAACTATCGCCGCCCGTATCCTCGACCGGATTACGGATCTCGAGCTCGAGCTTGCCGCGCGAGAGTTCAACGCTTCCACGAACCGCGTCGACAGACCAAAGTAACGGGCGGTGGTGTTATGTCTGTTTACGATCCACTGCGAAGAGAGTTGGAGCGCGTGCAAGGGCAAACCGTCCGGCTCGCATTTTCCGAGATCGAAGCGCTCCTCGGAAGGCCTTTACCTGCGTCTGCCTACAAGTTCAGCGCATGGTGGGGAAACGAAAGCTCACGAAAGGCTGGCCACACGCAGACCATGGCGTGGCTGGGCGCCGGGTTCAAGGCTAAGGTTTCGCTGAAGCAACGAACCGTCGAATTTCATCGGTAATCTTGCTTCGCCCTTGCGCTCGCCCCTCCGGTTGCGGGAGCAAGTGAGTGAGGCATGGCCAGAAAGGCACCGATGCTCGCAAGCGCGATTGGAAAGGAACCGGGTTCATGCCGCTGACGCGAGGTAAGGCCGTTGGGTATGATGCCGACTTGATGGCGTTCAAGTTCACGATGAGGAATGGCCAGCAAATTGTGCAATGCCAGATTAGCATTGCCGCGCTTAGTGACTTGGCTGATCGTCGGAGGGGCTCGGCGGGGGATTTGCGGGCTGAATTTAAGGCCCATCGCGAGCTGATCGAAGCTATAGCGTCCGCACTGTTCGACCAATCATCCAATGAGGAAACGAGGTTGGTCAGCATTTTTTCGAAACACATTCCGAGCAGCCGTTTCGGCAGACGTCATTCGATGAGGCTAAGACCGAGACGAACGGTCGAATAGTGCCTATTCGCGCGATTTGCCGCCGAATGAAGCGGCCTTTTCAAAAAGGTAAACAAATCATCAACTTAGGCGCCGTTCATTTAGGCCTCGGGTGTTGTACTTCGGATACAGCCTTCGCGAAGAATTGCGCCTACATGTGCCTCCACAATTCGATGGGCACTCCTGCCGGAATGGTCGCTTCAACGAAGCGCATGACAAATGGGGATTGAGTGATGAAGAAGTTTTTGCTGGGGACGGTTGGTTTGATTGCTCTCGGGATGGCTGCTCCCGCCTCGGCCGCAGATATGGCCGTCAAGGCAGCGCCCGCTCGCCAGTTCCCCTGATCTACAACTGGACCGGCTTCTACATCGGCGGCAACGGCGGCTGGGGTCAGAGCAACAGCTGCCTGGATTTCGTTGATGCGTTTGGCGTTGACTTCGCTGACGGCTGCCGCGTCGCGGTCCGGAGGCCTCGTCGGCGGCCAGATCGGCTACCGTTGGCAGGCCAGCCAGTGGGTGTTTGGCGTGGAAGCACAGGGCGATTGGGCGGATCTCAGCCACCCGCGCGTCAGCCTCCTCGATCCTGCGTGCTCTCCACTCGCACCAAAACCGATGGCATCGGCCTCTTTACCGGCCAGATCGGCTACGCCTGGAATGCAGCGCTGTTCTACGTAAAGGGCGGTGCGGCGGTGACGAGCAACCGCTTTAGCATCCTCGAAACGCTTACCGGCATTGAACTGGCCTCGGCCAGCGCGACCCGCTGGGGCGGCACCGTGGGTGTTGGATTTGAGTACGGCTTCACACCGAACTGGTCGTTCGGTGTTGAATACAACCACCTGTTCATGGGCGATGCCAATAATTCGTTCACGGGCCTCGCTCCGGTTGTTGCCGACTTTGTCAACAACCGGATCACCCAGGACGTGGATATGGTCACCGTGCGCATCAACTACCGCTTCGGCGGTTACGGCAGCCCGGTCGCAGCGAGATACTGACCTCGCGTTATTTCGACTTCTCCAGCAAACTAGGTCGGCAGAAATGCCGGCCTTTTTGTTGGAGGTTACATGTCTAAAAAATCCTGGACCCGCGCCCTAGCGTTGGTTACGCACTGGAGCCCTGAAATTCCCCCCAGCCACGCGATTGGCACACAAGGCAAGGCCAGGGTTCGATGACAGGTGCGTGAGGGGGATAGCCATCAACCATTTTCTGGCGCGCTGTTGGGAGCCCTGACCATGTCAGCCGTCGCCGCGAATGTTCATGGCCTTGTAGGCCGCGGCAAGCCGCTCTGGCGTGGTTCTGGCCTTCAGGGCTTCCCAGGCCGCCTTGAACTCGCCTTTGGCTGTGTCGAGGTCTTTGACCGACCCTATGGATAAGCCGCCGTTCAGATGAACGACGACGTTCCAGAGCCAGACGCCCGGCATGCGCTCGCTGGCGAAACGAATCCGGCCGATGCGCTGCTCGCCCTCGAGCACGGAATGATCGCGGATGCCGATCGAACGCAGTTTCAATTGTGACATGGGCACCTTCCGGCTGTCCTCATTGCGGCGGGTGTCTCACTGTCTCGTTTCGTGAATCGAAACACTCGTGCGGCGTGGAACAGCACGAGACACCTGCACGCACACATAGGGATTCCGTTTACGACGCCTCGGCACGCAGGCCGGGTACGGCCCGCATGGAGGCATTTGATCTGGAGGCTACCCACTGACTGCCGAAATAATCGTTGCCGCCGCCACGGGTACCCCAGCAGTCGGCCTTCCAGAGGCAGTGGGGGAGCGTGGTCGGCCATCAAAAGCACAACGCCGCCCAAGCGGAGTATGATCGCTTGGCGGCGTTGGGCAGTCCCGAGGCCCCTGAAATCTTCCCCGGCGATATTGTGTCTGCGGACACTCTGCCAAGGTTCATGCGCCGACTGCCTCTCTTCCAGGCTCGCCGGCTACGCCATCGCCCTCGTTCCTGAATTCGGAGGCGTGCATGATCCGACTGCTTGTCATGCTCGCTCGCCTGAAGGTCACACGCTGGCGGCTCGTGCGCCGCATCGCCAGTTAACTCAGACCATCGTGGCTCGGCTTATTTCTCATCGTGGGGAGTAAGCCGGCAACCTCCACCTCTTCCGCTGCTCGATGGCATTGGCAAGGCCACGTTGATGCAGGCGCTTTATTTATGCGGCGACGGGTTCATGCGTGTCGCACAAGAGCTGGACGGTCGCTGATGTTGAAGAGGAGAAAGGGAGCGAGCGTCCCGAAGTCGCCCGATCTATCGACTGATCGCGCAGGGGATCGCACCGGGTATCCGGCGGAAACATGGATGCCAAGGAAACGTTGAAAATGCCACATATCTCGAACAAGCGCACTGCACTGATGCCGTTGGCTCCCTTTTCATAATTTTGAACTTGCTGAAACGAGACACCCAACGCTTTGGCAAGTAGGTCTTGGGTCAGGCCCAGCGCTAGACGGCAGTCGCGGATTCTCGAACCAATATATTCGTCAATTTCTGATATCGATTTCGCCTTCTTCATATCGCCGTATTAACCTCACTGGACATCGTATCGCAGTTCATGACGCGCCAGACAACACCTAACCGTAATTGGCCCCTCGCGCGCTTTGATCTGCCTCAAACTTTTACTAGCCTGCTCGGACCCTCATTGCGCGGTCGTTTTCAACCTAGACCTTCATCAGGGAAGCCAAGGCCACCGCGCGGCGCTGATTTACTTTTCGCCAATTGGCGCGAAGTTGGCGGCAGTGGCCTGCAAAACCTCGCCAATTGGCGACGTTGCCAACCGGCAAATTTGCCGCTTGATCGCGGTAATGGCTCGGCTGATGAAGGTGGCCCGCGAATATTCGGCACTAGCGCCGAATGCAATTTGGCTCAAGACGCAGATTAAGGGCAGCAGGGCATGAGGATCATTCGAGGCAATCCGGCGACGGGCAAGACGCCCAAGGTCATCTGCAGCGGCTGCGGCAAACGAGCGGCCGAGGCTGGCGTGGCCGTCCCCAAATCGGCCGTTGAGGACGGCCACGACGCCGATGGGCCGATCATGATGATCGACGAAAATCAGATGCAGCCGCTGTGCGAGGACTGCCTCACCGCACTGGAGCACGCAGAACAACGTTGAAGATCCGGACCGACATAGGGCTCCCGCCTCTGAGCCAGCCGTTTAGACCCGCAAAAACGCGAGACCCCCGTAATTGCTCGCTTTCGCTGTGTCAATTCTACGTCCGCCGTCGCGGCGCTGTCGAGCCGATCGAGATGCCGATAGCCCCGCCAGCTATTTTCTCGAGCGCATCCGTAATTGTCCGGTTAGCGGTTAGATCTCGCCGGAACTCTTCGGTCTTCGGCTTCATCATCGCCTTCGATCTGCTTCCCATTACCGACCCTATGGGAAGGCCGCCGTTCAGATGATCGGCGACGTTCCAGAGCCAGACACCCGGCACGCGCTCGCCCGCGACCGATGCGCCGTCGCGGAGATTTGGGGCTTTCGGGAGGGGCTTCTAAAAAAGTCAGCGCGGGAAGATTGGAGGATAACCGGTACCACTACTTAGATAGATCCGATCTCGACATACCGGGGCGGGGTCTACCCCACCCCCACCCACCACATGAACCGCGCTGCTGATCAGACCAGCATCTTCCTGACCGACGAAGCCGTGAAGGCCTTGCCGCTCTTGCTGGTATGGCCGAGCGCGAACAGCTCGGCCGAGATATCGCGAAACGACATCGCATAGCCGCGGTGAAGGCGCTGGCGCATGGTCTTGGCCAAGGCGACGACCTCGGGCCGTGCCTCGGCGTGGCTCTTGCGCCCCTCCACCTTGTGACCCTTGGCGCGCTTGCGCTCGCGGGCGCCGCGCAGCTTGGAGACCAGCATCGCCTTTTCAAATTCCGAGACGCTGCCGAGAACCTGGCGGATCAGCCGCGAAGTCGGCGTATCGTCGAGGAATGCATCGGGGCTATCGGCAGCAATAAGGGTGATGCCGCGCTCCTTGAGCATGGCAAAGCCGACTTCCTGCACCATCAGGTCGCGGGCGAAGCGGTTGGCGGTCTCGACCACAATGGTGCGAACGCCATTGCTGAGAAGGCGCTCCAGCATCGCCCTGAAGCCGGGCCTTGTGTCGATGTGATCGGCGCCGGAAACCGCCTCGTCGTAGTACTCGTCGACGATCTGAATGCCGGCCCGCTTGGCGTAGGCGGCAATGGCGGCGCGCTGCCGCTTGTCGGAGTCCCGGTCGGGGTTTTTTTCGTCGGCGACATTGGCCGCCGAGGAGGTCCGAAGATAAGAAACCGCCTGTATCTTTTTGGTAGACATAATCTTTTCTCAAATTCGTAGTCTGTTCTTGAGAATTATGTACAGTATTGGTCGGCGACAGGGCAAGGAATTTGTTGGCTCGACCGCTTTGCCGACCATGAGGACGGAAACGACGACCGGCGCTACCTCCGAGCATTCCAGCCAAGGCACGATGGTCGATGCCGAGCATGAGCATGACGGCGCCGAAGCGGTTGGCAGACAATCGCAATTAATTGGCGCGCAATCACAAGACTGGATGCGGCTGTTCGCACTCAATCAATTCGATTTGCTTTTATACTGATGTTGACCGCGGAGCGGATGGGGGGTTTCGTATGCTTCGCAAACTATTGTTTTGCTTTGTGATGCTTGTCGTCGCTGGCCCCGCGGCCGCAGATGACGTGTTGCGCTGCTCCCGCGAATTTGGCGACGCCAGGATCGCGGCCTGCACGCGTGCAATCAACTCCGGCGCGGGGCGACCTTCAATAAATTACAACAACCGTGGCGACGCCTACCGAAGCAAAGGCGAGATGGACCGTGCCATTGCCGACCTCAACGAGGCGATACGGCTAGATCCCAAAAATGCGGTTGCGTACTCCAACCGAGGCTTAGCCTACAGCGACAAAGGCGAAAATGATCGTGCCATTGCTGACCTACACCGAAGCGATACGGCTAAATCCCAAATATGCGAATGCGTACAACAACCGGGGCTTAGCCTACTGGAGAAAAGGCGAAAATGACCGTGCAATCGCCGACTCACCGAGGCGATACGGCTAGATCCCAAAATGCGATTGCGTACTCCACCGAGGCTTAGCCTACAGCGACAAGGGCGAAAATGATCGTGCCATTGCTGACCACACCGAAGCGATACGGTTAGATCCCATCTATGCGAAGGCGTACAACAACCGGGGCTTAGCCTATTGGAGAAAAGACGAAAATGACCGTGCAATCGCCGACTACACCGAGGCGATACGGATAGATCCCAAGTATGCGATTGCGTACAACAACCGGGCGATAGCCTACCGCGACAAAGGCGACACGGACCGTGCGATTGCCAACTTCACCGAGGCGATACGGCTAGATCCCAAATATGCGAGTGCGTACGTCAATCGGGGACTGGTCTACGAGAAACTTGCAGATGTCGCCAGAGCGCGGGCTGACTACAACGCTACGCTTGGATTGTCACAAAATGGCAATGAACGGGCCGCAGGACAAGGCGCGGGAGCGACTTGCCGCATTGCCTTCGCCAGCACCAGCAACCGACGTTGCCTACAATCCAACTGGCCCGATACTGAATAATGACCACCCTACTGCCCCGGTACTGAATAATGACCGTCGCATCGCACTTGTCATCGGCAATTCTACCTATGAAAATGTGGCCGCACTACCGAACCCAGAGCGCGACGCAAACCTAGTCGCCGACGCTTTGAAACGTACCGGGTTTGAAATCAGTTACTTTGTTGACCAATCTCCGAAAAGACGCCTTGGTTAGTGCCTTGCGCGATTTTGCGGCCCGTGCAGAAACGGCGGACTGGGCAGTCGTGTATTATGCCGGACACGGTATGGAGGTTGGCGGAATCAATTATCTCATTCCGACCGACGCCAAAATTGCCGTGGATCGCGATATTGGATTTGAAGCCGTGCCGCTTGAACAGGTTCTAAATGCAGCGGAGCGGGCCAAAAAATTGCGCCTCGTAGTTCTCGATGCCTGCCGCAACAACCCATTCGCCAATCAAATGAAGCGGACGCAAACAGTTGCCTCGCGTTCGGTATCGCAAGGTCTCGCCGCTGTCGAACCGGAAGCGGGAACATTAGTGGTTTATGCCGCCAGGGATGGCGAGATCGCGCTCGACGGTGACGGGATTAACAGTCCGTTCGCGTCCGCTTTCGTCAAAAATCTTGCAATGCCCGGCCTCGAAGTCCGCAGGCTATTCGATTTCGTTCGCGACGACGTCATGGAGGCGACCGGTCGCAAGCAAAAGCCTTTTAGCTACGGCTCGATCTCCGGAAGGCAGGACTTTTATTTCGTCAATGCTCCAGCGACTCTCGACCTCGCCGTCAGCAAGCGCCCCATCTGCGACGAATGAGCCCGTTGCGCCGCCGCCGTTGACGAAACTGAGGACCCAGGATCGCCTCGGTCCGCCGCCGTCGTCGGACCAGGTCGCACCGCCGCCGTTGACGAAACCGAAGTACCAGGATCGCGTCGGCCAGCCGTCGTCGTCGGACCAAACGGCGCAGTCGGACACAGCCCAGCCTGCGAACAGGCTAGGCTCCGGTCCTGGCGCATCCGTCGCCCACACCGGCTGGATCGTCCAGGTCGGCGCGCTGGAAAGCGAAAGCGATGCCCGCGCCCGTATCGATCTCGCGCGCAGCCGGGCCGGTGGCCTGCTCGGCAAGGCCCATCCCTTCACCGAGCTGGTTGTTGCCCGAGACAATCGCAAGCTGTTCCGTGTCCGCTTCGCCGGCCTCGAGCGAGATCAGGCCGAGGCGGTCTGCCAGGCGCTGAATCGCGCCGACATCTCCTGCTTGACGGTGGCGCCGTGAGGTGATGTCCCAGGTTCTGTTGAATTTCTGAAGAGGTCGGCGTTGCCCACCCTCGTCCGCGCTCACAGTGACCATAAGATTGAAAGACGAAGCCGGTGAAGGTCAAAGACTATTACGCAATTCTCGGCATCATGCCATCCGCAGAGGATGTCGTTGTCCAAGGTGCGTATCGAGCACTGGCTCGACGATATCATCCCGACGTTTGGGCAGGCGATAAGGCTTTTGCCGAAGCCAAGATGAAAGAGCTCAACGAAGCCTATGCGGTTTTGTCTGATAAGGAAAAACGAGAGCGTTACGACAATGTTCGAAGGAACAACGGGTTTGAAGATGCCCATCTTAAATCTGAGGAGGCAGAAGCAACTCCCCAAGGGCCTCCTAAAAGCAGGCGCTCCAAGGCCACCGGCGAAGAAATGCGCGCTGGACCACAGAGGCACCCGACAGCGCAGCCGCGCGGGCACTGGGGCAGTGTACAGAGGACGCTGGCGCTGCTCGCTGCTTTGCTCGTGGTCGCGGGCGCGCTAGTTTGGCTGCGACCACAGCTGCGCGACGTCGCTGAAATGTCTCCCGCTCTGCAGCCTAAGATTTCGAACCGCTTCGAACCCCCAACCTCGCCGGTTTCCCAAGACGGGCAGCGCGTCGCGATCTCGCCCCAGCTTCCGCGACCCTCGTCGTCGTCCTCACCCATAATGCAGCAGATCGCGCCGGTGGCGCAGCGCGTCCTGCTGCATGACGAAGACCCCGCTGGCAAGCAATATGTCGGCACCGTGGTGTGGCGTCTCGACTCTGTGCCGGGCGTGGCCAACCAGCCGCCCGAGATCGTGGTCCGCGCCGACGTCGAAATTCCAGATCGCAAGTTCAAGATGAGCTTCTCGATACGCCGGAACAAGGATCCTCGGCTGTGGGCTGAGCCACACCGTGGAACTGAGCTTCCGGTTGCCGCCAGATTTCGACGGCGACGCGGTGGCGAATGTCCGCCGGCATCCTGATGAGGCAGACCGCGCAGACGCACGGCACCGCGTTTGCCGGCCTCGTGGCGAAAGTCGTCCGAAGGAAGCTTCCTGATCGGTCTGTATCACAACTCGGGGAGCAACATCCGGTTGATGAAGGGGGGCGCCTGGTTCGACGTGCCGATGGTCTATGCCAACAACCGCCGCGCCATTCTTAGGGTGGAGAAGGGCTCACCCGGCGAACGCGTTTTCAATGATGCGTTTGCAACGTGGGAGTCTCCCACTGCACCGGAGCCGGTGACGGCTGCGAACGGCACGATGCCAAACAACGAGCCGCACAGGGTCAAGACACTCCCGGTGAAGGGCGATGCGTCCGAGAACGGTGGCATCACAGCCGCGCCGCAGACCGCCGACGCCGACGTGTTCTTTGTCATTAAGGATCTTGCCCCGGTGCTGTTGAAGGCCAAAATCGCCGCCAATGTCACGCTCGATGACACTCTGATGCGCGTGAAGGACGCCGCCAACTGGGGCTACTCGTTCTCCAACGTCACAGCAAAGCCGATGGCCGGGCACACCGCCTGGGCCGCCTCGACGCGGCTTGCGGCCGCCAAGGGCAACGATGCGCAGCGCGTCGTGCTATATGACGAGGACCCGTCCGATCCCAAGGGCAAGCAATATGTCGGCTCGGTGATCTGGCGCACCGAACCGATCAAGGCGACCGGCAACCAGAAGCCCGAAATCGCCGTGCGCGCTGACATCGAAATTCCCGACCGCAAGTTCAAGATGACGATGTCGTTCCGCCGCAACACCGACACCTCGCTGCCCGCGAGCCACACCGCGGAACTGACCTTCACCCAGCCGCAGAATTTTTCGGCGGCGGCGTCGGCAACGTGCCGGGCATCCTGATGAAGTCCAACGAGCAGGCGCGTGGCACGCCGCTGGCGGGCCTTGTGGTGAAGGTCGTCGATGGCTTCTTTCTGGTCGGCCTCTCCAACATCGATGCCGACCGCGCCCGAAACATGCAACTCCTGACGGAGCGTTCGTGGTTTGACGTGCCGCTGGTCTACGCCAACCAGCGCCGCGCCATAATCGCAATTGAAAAGGGTGCGCCCGGCGAGCGCGCGTTCAACGAGGCGTTCGCGGCGTGGGAGCCGGGCTCTCCATCAGCAATCGCCCCATCTGCAACAAATCGGCCCGGCGTCCAAGCCGGAGCCAAGGCAGGCACTGCCACGCTGGCCTCTGCGGACCAAGCGGAACCGAAACTGCAAACGCCGGCCGACATCATCAATGCCCGCGGCTTCTGGGATGCTCCGGCCACGCCGCAGCAGGCGACACCGGCCCAGGTCGCAGCCCTGAAGGCGCGCCAGGCGCTTGCCGCTGCCACCGATCCGCAGCCGACCGCGAGCGTCTCCAACGCAGCCATCGGGCGCTGCCCTATGCGCCGGCCGCCGCTCGCCGGTCGACCGCGCCAACGTCGTCGCCGCCTCTGAGCCGATCCCGCGCACCGCGCGTCCGGCACAGTCAACCGAAACGTCTCGGCTAAAACCCGAACCGGCTGGCGACCCATGGCACCTGATGTTCAAGTCGCAAGTAGAGCGGTGTTGGAAAAAGTCATATTGGGGCGGCGAGGAAGCCTCGATACCCGAAGCAGCCTTTTCGATCCGGTTAAGACGTGACGGCACACTTGACGGGATGCCGGTGCCAGAAAAGTCACCGACTACCCCCTTCGGCCGGGCCTATCAGGAGAGCGCATTGCGTGCGATTATCGAGTGCCAGCCCTACAGTTTGCCTGCCGCCTATTTTGACGAATGGAAACACTTCGCGCCAGTCTTCACCGAACGGCGGCTCCCGTAGTCCAACACGAAAGCTCTAGCGGCTAAACCACCGAGCGCAGCTAGTTGCGGTCGGGGAGGCACTCAAACCGCGGCCCGCCCAGGGGCACCTTGAAATGAGACCTGAAACGACTGAAGGAATCGCCGATGTTGAGCCTACAGAATAATATTAGGCTCAGCGTCAATACCGGTTCGACGGCGTATTCGTGCATGACGATCATTCGTCTTCGCTTTCATCGTAAAGCATCTGGCGCAGGATCACACGCACTTCGCCAGCGACCTCGAGCTTCTTGTCTTCCTTTGGTTTACCCCAGCCGCGATCAAGCAGTGCGATGCAAGCGGAGACCTTCACAGCGTCACTTTCGCCGTTGGAAGCGATACCGCCGAGAGTCTGAATGGCGATTTCGGTATAGACCGCGCCAATGACCGCAGATCTAGAGGCAATTTCCTTGCTGTATCAGGCATTTGCTTGGGGGAACTCCCCCCTCTCCTTCACCGAAACCCGCCGCATTCCGATTCTAAGCCATCTTCGGCCGCCTTTCCATTTCTTCGGGCGAGTATTCGATCCGTTTTCGAAGTCCGAGAATTATCGCGAACAATTGAGGTCAGCGGCGTCACCGTCACTCGGCCGCCTCGGCCGCAGGCTCAGGCACAGTCAGCACCTCGAATAGCGCCAACGGCCCAAGCGCCGCCTCAAGCGCGGCCCGCGGGTCCGGAACCTTGACCAAATCGACCATGCAAAAACGCGATAGCTGGCCGCGGCCGGCGGGTTGGTAAAAGAGGGCAACCCAGGGAGGTTGGTCACATCCCTTAATAGAAAGATATCTATTAAGGTTTGTGACCAACCTCGGACCCCGCGGGCCTCTTTCCGCCCGCAAGCCGGCGCGGTGGTATGCCATTTTTGCAGCACTCCTCGACGTGAACAGGTCGTCGTGGAGTTTCCTGGCGTCGGTCGGCATCTGCGGGATCATTCCCCTGGCGACCATTTCGTGGATGCTGTCGGCCTTGATGTCGGTGAACCTGATGACCTCGTCGATCGGCACGCCGGGCAGGATGACGTCGTCGAGGATCAGGTAGACCTCGACCGGGTTCTCTGTCGTACGATTGACGCCCCTCACCCGCCCGAGCGCCTGGATCACGGATGCTTCGGTGATGGCCTTGCCGGATCAGTTCGGCCGCCGGCTCCTCATAGGTCCAGCAGCCGATGATTGTAGCCGTGGCCTGCGAGCGATCGGCCGGTACTGCTTGATCGGGTCCCCGGCAATAACGGGTTCTCGGGTGATGGCGGCAGCGAGGTTCTCGACGGCTTCCCGGCTGGGCATTGGCCGGCCGATGATGACGGCGACCTCGACGGTGCCCCAGCGATCGATGCCCTCGACGGCTCCAAAATGCGCGACCTCGACGTTCTCGATGCCGGCGAAGTCCTCCTCGATATCCTTGTAGGTGATGATCAGCCCGCGTGCGGCCCATCATCAGCTGCCGGCAGGCGTTGGCGAGGGCCTCCCGCTTGCGCGCAACGCGAGCCTCGGCCTCTTCCGGCGTTTCCGTCCAGGCGCCGCGCTGCTTGCCCCTCCGGACGCCCGGCGGCTTCGGTTCGAGGGATGACTTGCCGACCGGCATGCCGACGACCTGGACCACCCGCATATGCGGTGCCCTGACATTGAGATCGAGGACAAGGTCGAGCTTGGGCAGATATTGCTGCGCCAGTTCGAGCTGCAGCGTGGCGTCGGCGTGGATGATGGGCAGGTCGTAGAGTTTCTCGGCGATGGGCTTGCGCCGGAGCAGGCGTAGCGCCCGCTGTTCGCCGTCCTCGGTCTTGACCATTTCTATTCGCAGCCGGCCGGAGGCCTCGTCGCCGCTCTCGATGAGTTCGCCGAGCGCCCGCCACATGTAGCTTCGCTTGGGGATCCGCCGCATGAAGCCGAACTTGCTGACCACCTTCTCGCGGAACTGGTCGCTGGAGTTCGGCTTCAGCTTGGGATCGACCTTGCGCCGCCATTCGAGATCGCTGGCGGCCTTGCAGGAGCCGGGTTCGTCCGCCGTTTCCGGCAGCAGGCCGGCATCGATCAGCGGCTGGCGCGTCACGTAGCCGTCGTCCATCGTCGGCAGCGCGCCTTGCAGTCGCTCGATCAGGTCGCGCAGCTGCATCGTTGCGTGATGTCGGGTTGGCCGAGTTGCCGCGGACCGGGGCACCCGCCAGTTCATCCGCCAGACTGGAGATGATCAGGCGGGACTTTGTATTCTGCTCTGTGCCGGTGAGGCCCTTTGGCCAGAACGCCTCGTCGACGATGACCAGGCCGAACTCGCCGAGCGCCGGCGGCACCCGGAACATGATCTCATGCGCCGCAAAGACGACATCGGCCTGTTCGGCCGGCGCCTTCTGGCGCTGATAGTGACAGACGTCGTAGAACGGGCAGTAGATGGTCATCCGGCCGCGCCTGGCTTTCCGGCACGCGGTTTCCTCGACGACGGCTCCGATCTCTTCCGCTGCCTTGACTGCCTGCAGGTTGAGGCACATCGGCTCGGTGGTGTTGAGCTTGGTTGCCTTGCGTCCCTGCCAGACTGCCACGGTGACCCCGTTGGGCATCTTCTCGCGCGCCTCGTCTGCGAGCTTGTGCGTGCTGACGAGCTTGAGGACGCGATGGGGCAGGCCCTTGCGCTTGGCCTCGGGAATGTATTGGCCGGCGACTGCGAGCCTGAGCTGATCTGATTTGCCGACGCCGGTCGTGATCTTGATGGCGTGGTGGGGCGGCTCC
Organism: uncultured Alphaproteobacteria bacterium; assembly: GCA_963819355.1. Classification (GTDB taxonomy): domain Bacteria; phylum Pseudomonadota; class Alphaproteobacteria; order Rhizobiales; family Xanthobacteraceae; genus Bradyrhizobium. Next base: position 186,879 of record CAWFVZ010000015.1, read on the forward strand.
AGCGGCAGGCCTCGATGCAAGCTTGTCGCCATATCCGGGACCTCGTGCCAAGCCAGCGCCTCGGCCATCATCTTCTCAAGCTCCAGCCGCAGCGTCTCCCGAGCCGCGTCTGGCAAATGGATTGCCTTGCGTAGTGCCTTGGGTGGTGTCGGCCTGAGCGCCGGCCTGCTCCGTCTTCGTCTCGCGGACGACGATGAACTGCGGCGCCTGCTCTGCCTGGTCGGTCATGCGGCCGGCCTTCCAGCGCGACCAGGACGTCGTTGAAGTCGTCTCCGGCAGTTGGGCGGCATCACGGCTGCGGGCGCGCAGCCCTGCGGCCTCCCAGCGCGCCAGGCATTCCGCTGCGGCCTTCTCGCCGGCTCCGTTCTCGTCATTGTCGACGATGATGGTGAGCCGCTTGATCCACGGCAGTGCCGGGAACTTGCGTCATACTCGCCGGCATCGATCACCGACCATGCAGGGACCAAAGCCCAGGATCATGGCGCTCAGCGTGGTCTCGATGCCCTCGCCGATCGTGAGTTCGCTCGGCGACATCAATCGCTGACAGCTTGATCGCGCCGCCGGCGGACGGTCCCAGCAGCTTGGGCCGGTCGAGCTTGCGTCCGTCGACCGTGAGTGCGGTGCGGTGGATGCCGGTCGGCTCGTCGGTGATGATGTCGCGTATCAGCGCCACCATCGCGGGGCGCGTGCCGATCCCCCAGGGACAGCGCGGATGAAATCGCAGAACCTCAAGCGCCTCGGTCTGGCACTTCGATGCAGCGCGAGCGCAGATATTTCTCGGCCAGCGTGCCGCGCAGCGGCCTGGCGTCACACCAGATCGCGAGCGCCTGCTCGATGCGCTTCTCGTCGTCGCCGTCGTCGTCAACTGTCTGCCGTGGCGCCGGCCGTGATGCCGGCCGCGACGAGTGATGTCCCATTTCGCAGTTCGGATACATATTGCGCCGCATGGTCGAGAGCGTCGACAAACGAGCAGCCGCGCTCGAGTCTTGATGAACTCGATGATGTCGCCGCCACGGCCGGTCTCGTGATCGAACCACAAGCCTTCCCTTGGCCCGGCGATGGCGAGCGAAAACGAGCCCTTGGCTCCCCATCGCATTTCCTTCCGCGTCGACAGCTTGCGGTTATGCTCGCCGCGAAACTCCATGACGATCTCGGGCGCGACTTCGCGCAATGCGGCTCGCCCGGCGTCGTCGAGGCGGTGGGCGGCGTCGCTCATCGATCGGCCGCCTTCCCCGAGCCTAGCGACCAGCTCTCGGTTCATCCGAAAGAACAGCGTGTCTTGCCAAGGGCCCGGGTACATCGCGATCCGGTCAACAGCCGCGTTGACCGCGGCGATAACCTCCTCCGCCCGCTCGGGGCTCTCGAATACCAGCGCGTCCCACTGCTGTTCGCCGGTTTGGAGGATCGTATGCGCCTGGCAGCCGATCTCGATCTCGCGCGACGGCAGGATCAGGATCTTGCGCTCACCGACTTCGACGTGAACCAGGAAGTGCCCGGCACCTCGCTGGCTAAGGCCGGCAAGCGCGGCCCGCTTGATATCGGAGTAGAACGGTTCCCCGCGCCAGCGATGCGGAGTGCTGGCGTCGACGACGAAGGCGCAGACGATCTTCGGACCAATGCGGTGATAGTGGATGACGATCTTGCTGCGCGCCGGCCACCATGCATCGCCGATGCTGGCGTTGAGCAGCCAGCCGCAGGCGAACGCCTTGCAGACACTCGGCCGGGTTTCGTAGACGCGGCATCCGCCTTTGCCGGGCTTGCAATGCCGGCACCATGTGTCCACCGGCTTCTTCAGCTCGGGTGCGTCGATCGACATCATCTTGCAGCATTGGCTGCACGAACCGCACGATCGGCCGCTGCGCCGCGTCGTGGCGTCGATCAGCGCCATGGAAAGTTCGGCCCTGGCTTCGTCGGCAAGTTCGCTTGCGTCCAGGCGCGTGAGATCGTCGAGCCTCATGACGCACCGCCGTCCCTGATGGAAACCATTGCCAGGCGATCGGCAATCGCTCCCAAAATCGATACGGCCTCGCCCTGGGCGTTGCGCGTGACGGCGCGCTGGATGGTCACGAGGGGGGTGCCGTGCTGTAGGGCCAGCGACAGCACCACGCCGGCGTCACGGGCGATCGCCTCGACGTCGCCGCCGGTGTTGCGGCTGTTGATGAACACTTCGCCGATCGTGCCGTCCGGGTAGTGCCCGACGCTGACGGTGAACGGCTGCCCCCAAAACCTGAGATCGAAGGTTTCGCTGGCACGACGTTGGGAAGAGAACTCGCCGCATTGCGCACCTCGATTCCACGAGATGCGATCGATTTCGGGCTTGCCGGTATACCCGCGCTCCCAAACGAACCAGGCGAACGCCACCGAATTGGAGGCACGATTCCCGGCCCAGCCGTCCCGGTGCATCATTGGCAGGCGATTGCGGAACACGTGAACACGGATAAGGCCGGAGTCTTCCAGCACGTCCCTGCGACGCTCGCTTTCAAGAAACGTCAACCGCAGCAGCATGAACACGCGCGGGCACAGGGTCAGGGCATGTTGGACGAACTGCTGCGCCAGCCGGTACGGTGGATTCGTGACGACGGCATCGATCTTGTCGGCCTGGGCCGGTGTGAAGGTGAGGAAGTCCTGCACGCTGCACTGGCCCTGGCCGTAGTCGAAGATGTCGTTATCGAGGACCGTGTGCCCGGCGCCGCGCAGCACCTTGCTGATAGCGCCGCGCCCACATGCCGGCTCTAGGATCGTCGGGGGCAGCGGCTCGACGGCCAGAAGCGCAAGCGTGGCCGCCTCGGGCGTCTCGTAAAGGTCGTTACCGCGAGCGGAATCGGCGTGACGGATCAGCATGACGCCCTCCCGCCACTGATGCGTTCGGCATCAATCAGGGGGTCAGGTACCGGCCTCTCGCCAAAACGAATGGAAGTGGCCGTATCCCCCGTTTTTGGGCGGGTGAAACGTCTTCCAGTTGGGGTCGAGGTTGCGGTCTGCCTGATCCCGGCCACCCGCCTGATCTCGGCGGCCTCCTCGGGGGTCGGCAGGCGCATCAGGCGAAGCACGCCTTCGTCGTCGCCGTCCTGGGTGACTTGCGCCAGGCCGGGGAATGCCGCCATGCGCTGCTTGACGAAGGCCCAGTGCCTCGGCGTTTCCGAATTGACGACCAGCATCCAGGTCTGGCCATCGCCCCACGTCGAGACGTAGCCACGGCTGCCCCGGATCGTCCACAGGCGGCACTCGTCACGCCGCACGGCGTTATGGGCTGCGTTGAGCGCGGCGTGCATGCGGTCGAGACAGGCCCGGTCGTCGGTGGCGGCTGCTTTGGATTTGTAGGACATGCTCGGCTCCTCGAGTGAGGGCCGACGCGGTCTTGGCGAATGCGTTGATCAGAACTATATTCGGGGCGTTCGACGCCCCAACGAGTTCCGGCCGACGCTCCCTCCAAGGGCGTCGGCTTCTTACGCTTCGGAATTACGCCTCTTGCGGGGAGTGAAGGCGGGCCGCAACCGCGCCCGGCGGTTTGATTTGAGCGTTCGCCACAGGCAAGGAGTCGAGGAAACGGTCCAAATCTTCCCGCAAGACGATCGTGCGCCTGCCAAATTTTCTGACCGCGAGTTGCCCGGCCGCGACGGCCTCATAAAATCGAGAGCGTCCGAAGCCCGCCGTGTAGCAGGCTTCGTCAACGGTGAGGCCGCGTTTTTCGGTAGAAAAGTCTCGCATCGCTTTCTTCTCCGTCCACACCCGCGGATTGTCGCGGTCGTTGGAGAATGAGCGCGCGTTTTCTGCGTTAATAGAATTCGCAGTACTGCCCGAGATTTTTTATTCGCCTTTTCCTGTCGTCTGAGCCGGGGCGGCCCCGGATTGGCGAAGCAGGGCTCTTGCTATAGCGTCCCGCTGGCCCTCGCCCCCCTCTTTCGCTGCGTAGTATCGCCTTTCGATGTTGCCTGGCTCGCCGGACACGCGATTGGTGCGGCTAAGCGTTTCGGCCGCCTCTGCAATTGTTTTTCCGCCGGCCGTTTTCCGGCAGCCCCCATTTCGAATGTTCGAGCAATCTTTTTTGCTCGGCAGCCGTCCACCGTTCGAGGCTTCGTTTTTTTGCCTTTGGCTGGCGGCCTGTGTTTTGCCGTGAGGTGTTCAAAGACAAACGCATAGGTCATCAACCGCCAGAAATCCTTGCTGTTCGGGTCGAATCCCAAAAACATCACACCGTTCCGCGAACAGCATCGCTACTTTCGCAACAAGCTCCTGCATCACGGTGTCGGCTGCCGAATCCGGCGGACTACTCTTCTTGGGCACCAGACCGTCTCCCCGGTCCGCAAAACCTGACATGCGTGCGTGGCCGGCCGTTTTGCCTAATGAACAATGTCCAGTCACAGGCGGATAATAGAGGATGGGACCGGTCGAAGGTCAACAGGCGGCGCGCTGGCAAAAACTGCTACGCCTTGCCCCTGAACAGCACGACCTTCTGGCCGGGGGCAGCCGTACAATAGGAAGCCCACGCCTCCATGAGCTGGCGGCGCTTTTCCAATGCGTCGCTGCGGCGGTAGGCTTGCTCGGCCTTTTCGCCAATGACATGCGGGAGGGCTGTCTCAACGACCTCTCGCGGCGACGAGGTTTCGTTCCCGGCCCAATCGCGGAAGCTGAAAGCCGTGGACGGTGGCATTCTCTGCCTGCATCCAGCGCAACACCATGTCCATCGCCGGGGTGGAAAGCGGCTTGCCGCGTTGACCGCCAAACACGAAGTCCCCCTGCTTTTCTTCGACCAATTGCTCGACAACGGCCAACGCACGGCCTGACAGCGGCACGCGATGCTCCCTGCCGGCTTTCATGCGGGTGCCCGGCTTGGCGGTTTCGAATTTGCGCACGCCGTCGATTTCTGGCTTCTCGCTCATGCCCTTGCCTGCAGCGTCGCAACCTTTCTATCTTCGATGGCGCCAAACCGCGGCGCGCCGGCCCTGATAGCGTCGGCGACATAGCTCGGCGCCAGATGCCCGTAGTGCTTTTCCACCATCCGGGTGTCGCTGTGACCCATGTTCTTGGCTACCACCATCAGCGGGACGCCGTTCATGACGGCATGGGACGCCCACGTGTGGCGGAGGCCGTGGAAGCCCATCGGCGGATCGATGTTGGCCCGCTCGCAGGCATCCCGCATAGGGTCCTTTTGGTGGTCCTTCTTCCAGGGCTCGCCGTTGTCCTTGAGGAACAGGAAAGCGGTACCGGCACGACCGGTGGTGATCGATTGAAAGAACGCGACGCCCTCCTCGGTCAAATGGATATGCCGGGATTTGCCCGACTTGGATTTGCGGATGGCAAGAGTGCCGGAGTTGTGGCTGAAGTCGGCGACCTTGAGGCGGATCAGCTCGCCGTATCGTGCGCCGGTCTCCAGCGCTGCTCGTGCCAAGCGGCGGAAATCCTGGTCTGAAGCGTTGAGCAGCCGTGTCGCTTCAGCGAGCTCGAGAAACCGCACGCGCGCGGCATCGACGCCCTTGAAGGGCTCCACGGCCCGCCAGGCTGCGTCGGTCGACACCTTCCTGTCTCGCCACACCCTGTTCAACGCGGCCTTGAGGATCGTCAGAATGCGGTTAGCAGACGACTTGCGCCGGCGCTGGTGCTCCTCAGGGTCAGCGATCTCTTTGAACCGTTGCTCCTCACCCTTCTTCACCCGGATGCGCGCGCCAGCTTTGGCGAGGTCATGGTGCCAGCTCTCGATCTGGTCCTTGGTCAGGTCCTCCACTTCGGTCTCGCCGAGCACCGGCAGGATGAACGCGCCGGCAGCGTACCGGCTGAAATCGGCCGATTTCCGTTTGGCCTCCAGGAACTCAATGTAGGCGTCGACGGCGGCTTGGACGGTGATGGGGCCTGTTTTGCCCGCGGCCTTGTTGGCGCGCTCCACCATGAGCTCCCGCGCCTTCCCCTGCGCCTGCGAGAAGCTCAAGAATCGCGATGCCATCGGCATCAGATTTATCGTCGGCCGGACCGATGGTCTCGACCTCGTATTTCTGATCGCCGGCATAATGGCGCACGACCCAATTGCCGATTCCCGCCTTAAGACGGCGATACCCGATATGGAGCCCCGCCTCCATCAACCTGTAATGCGGCTTGCCCTGCACCTTCAGCCGCAAGCGGGCTTCCTTGCTCTCGAGGTTCTTGTCGCGGACTGTGCGGGCCATGATCGCCACCTTGAACAGGATGAAACGGCATCGTGTCCAACATTTGTCCAATATCCGTGGCTGGACGTCAATGGACCACCATGGTCGCATATGCCAGTTATCGTTGGATAAATTCAGTAATTTGGAACGAGAGCGGACGCCGATGGACCCGTTCTTATCTCTTTCACGGTGGAGAGAGCGGTTCGATTCCGCTAGGGAGCGCCAAGCAGTCCGAATCTGGTCGATAATTTTCAGACGGCTTCATTGCCCCTGCACCGGCCGCATTCCCTGATGGACACAAACAGACATGAAATGGTCGTTTGTTGAAACGGCGGCGGCCGCGGACGCTTGATCGCTTTGGCCGGGCGATGAGGCCGGCAAAATCCGTCATCCCGGCATGAACCTCCCCCGCCCTCACCTCCGACCAATGTCCGAAGGAAACCGCGTCGCCCGCCGCGATGGTGTCGCATATTGAAGGACCTGGTTCGCCCCATGGAGCAGCGCCAATCCACCTCGGACGACCCGTCCGGCGCCTCCTCGGCCGCGACGCCCCCAGGCTGGATGCACCGCGCGGCGCCGTATGCGCCGGACCGGCGCGCCAAAATGCTTGAGCACATGGTGCGCGCCAGATCGGTGCCGCAGCCCCAAGCCGCAATCGCAAAGGAGCCGTCCCGCGCGAGCGGCTGGGACATTCTCCGCGACGCCTACGGCTACGCCGTCCTGTCGGCCATCATCGCGTTGTTGTTCCAATCGCGCGCGCCCTTCTACCTCGGCGCGTTTCTCTTCCTGACCGACGGCGAGCGCGTCGAAAGCGCGCTCGCGACGATCGGTATCCGGTTCGAGCCCGGAGCAATCGGGCCCCAGATCATCAAGGGCTTCGTGTCCCTGTTCGGATGGTTCGTGCTGCTCGCGTCGTTGCGAGGCTCCGTTCCCGCCTGGCTCGCGGCGTGGATGCCTCCGGCCGAATTATCATGGTCTTTCATTGCCGGCATCGCGCTAGCGTTCGCTGTCGTGGAAGCGGTCGCGACGTTCGCGCTACGGCGCGCATTACCGTGGTTCGGATTGGAGATCTGGTTCGACAGCCTGACCGGGAAGATGGTCAAGCTCGTCATGGCCATTGGCGCATTGGCTCTGCTGGCGCTGCTCGGGCCCCTCTGAACGCCGCCGTTCAGGTCGTGTGAACCCGCGTCAGGTCTCAATAAGCCCATGCGGCTACTTTCACAGTGCCCGATTCACGGACCCCGCCCTTCAGCAGCAGGTGGCTTGCAACGCGGAGAGACATGAGTTCCTTGCAGCAGCGGAAACTGCGACAGATCGCGATCGTGTCGCGCGCGCTGGCACACCAGGACGGCATCGACTGCGGCAGACATCCAGGCGCGAGCGGCATCAGTATCGGCGCGAGGCGATCATCACGCTGCTCGGCAACTGGACCCTCGACGACCTCCGCCTCGCCGACGGCATCATCGACAAATGCCGGAACGGCTGAAGCTGCGAGAGGATCGATTGCTCCGCTACGCCGACCCGCCCGTTTACCAGAAATTTACCCCTGCTCCTGAGCACCGGTATCATTTGCTTAGAATTTGATCCCTACCGTGGAATTACCGAAACAATCCGAAACACGATTGGCGTTCATGTCCGTCGCAGAATTCCTCAAGCAGCGTGCAGTGGACGTCAACGTGAGCGGCAGCTATTCGCTGCATCGCTGGTACGATTGCGAGGGCAAGCTGCGAAACTTCGCCTGCCGCACCAAGCGCGTCTCGCCCTTCCGCATGATCGTGGACGTGCCGGTCGTCGGCAAGATCGGAGAGCGCGTGACCTCCTACTTCCAGGATTTCGGCGAGTTCCAGTGCACGATCAGCGCGACGCTGAAATCGGGCTTCCTGATGGAACTCGACATGACCCGGGCGCGACGTGCCTGGATGTCGGAAAAGCTGACCTGGCTCGAGAAAAAGCTGAGGGACGACACCATCCGAGGAGCTGCGGCGTGACGCGCGCTTCGTTCCGCAGGCTTCGCACACCTTCCTGACGCTTGCCGACGGCCGCACCCATCCCTGCTTCATCATCGACGTCTCCACCGCCGGCGTCTGCGGTATCCTGCGAATACGACCCGCCGCTCGGAACCCCGCTTGCGGTCGGCGCCTGTGTCGGGCGCGTTATCCGCAAGTTCGACAACGGCTTTGCGGTGAAGTTCGCCGAGAAGCAGCAGCGGGACGACCTTGTCCGTCTGGTCGTGCGCCAGGCCGTGCCGCAACCGGCCTGAAGCCGGCCGGGTCAATCCGCCCCCGGACCGCCAGCTGGAGCGGGCAGCGAAGCGCAGGCGGCCTCGGCTGCGCGCTAAGTGGCCGGCAGCCATCCTCGCCCGCCTGCACTCGTGGCCTCATTGCGGGATCAGCTTTTGAGGGTCCGTGCCTCATGCCGGACGTGATTGGCAGACTTGCGATCGGGGGACCGAATGGCAGTCAACAAGATCACCTGGGACAGGGTCGGCCGGGTCACCGAGCCCGGGCGCTACATGTACACGTTCGGCTGGCTGACGATTACGGCCGGCGATCTGGATATCTGGAAGCAATACCCGCAAGCCGCTTTCACGTTGCTCGCGCATCATTCCGGGCCGGATGGGACCATCGGCGAGGAATTCTATCTCGGCGCCTTCGACATCGCCCCCGGCGCGCCGCCATTCACCACGCATTGAGCGCGGGAAACATCAGCGCTGGTCGTGCAAGCCCGCCGAATTGCGTCACTGCCCCGCGGGCGCACAACGAAGCGTGGCTAAGGCGGTCCGGCCGGACGCGCGTCGTCCGGACGAGGCTAATCCCGCCTCTGGACTCGCCCTTCGCACACGTGCATCGTGAATCTGAATTGAAGAAACCTGGACATTTCCTTGATATAACTGACCAATCGCGACCCGACACAGGGCGCACGCCCGTTACCATCGATGACGAGGTGGTTCTGCCATGCAATTGATTGCGCTCGTTTTCTATACGTAAGGGTCCTGATGAACGCCAGCTGTCCCGCTTGTTGAGCGACGCGACAGCCAGCGCATGACAGATGGTCGCATCGGTGAAAGTGGATAAGCCGGCCAAGGGAACCTATTTTCGACGCTGATGTACCTGATTGAAGCGTTACCCACCGTCATCGGAACGGCCGCCATCGCCCCGGCGCTGCTGATGCTGTGGCTTGTCATTGCCGCCGAGGAACGCCCCGGACCGCCGGCCCAGGTCTGGACCGCCTTCCTGCTCGGCGCGGCCAGCATTTCGCTGCTGGGTCTCGCGCGGGCCCCCTTCGCCAAGATGGTTGCGGCTCCCGACAATCCCTGGGCGGCGCTCGCCATGCATTCGGTCTTCGGCGTCGCGTTGCCCGAGGAGGCGGTGAAGGTGATCGCGATCGTGCTGGTCTCCTCGACCAAGCGGCGGACCTTCGCCAACCCCATGGACACCGTGGTCTATGGCGCCGCCGTCGGCCTTGGCTTCGCGGCCTACGAAAACCTCGCCTATCTGGTGCAGCATGCCGAGATGTGGCGGTCGCTGGCAGCGTTGCGCAGCGTGCTGACCGTGCCGTTCCACGGCGCGCTCGGCATCATCGCCGGCGCCTATCTGACGATCGCGCGCGCCGGCACGGCGCTGGGTGCGAACCGCCATCACCGCGATTGGGCCCGCCTCTCCAGCCGGCTCTTGATGCTGATGGGCCCGCTCGCCCTGCATTCGGCCTTCGACTTCCCGCTGCTCACCCTCCAACGCATGCCCGATCTCGATCCCAGCTTGCGGATGTGGCTGGGCGCAGCGAGCCTCCTGATCGGCTTCAGCTCGATCGCCTTCGCCATGCGCCTGGTGCGGCGCGTCGCGCGCCACCACGCGCCGCGGACCGAGATCGCGCGGGAGCGGCTCAGCCAGTTGCGCCGGATGTGGGCGCTGCTGCTCGCCGGCGGCGGCGTCGGCTTCCTCGGCCTCGCTTTCGTGCTGACCTCGATCCACCACTGGCTCATCAACCCCGAGCGCAATCTGACGCTGGCGCTGATCCCGATCGGCCTCACCTCGATCCTGCTCGGTCTCGCGCTTCTGGTTGTCACGACCGCGATCTACATTCTCGGCCGCAACCGCATTCGCACCAGTGGCGAAGGTTTTTCGTCAGCGCACGGCGGCGGTTGATCCGTGGAATGGCAAGCGCGGTGTGCGCATACTAGATTGAGCCACATCCGCTTCCTGTGACGTTAGAGGCCATCATGACATCGCCCGAGGATTTTTTACGGCTGCAATCCGCCATGAGCCAGACGGTGAAGGCGCATTGGAAGGCCTTTCTGTTCGAAGGTATCCTGCTCGCCGTTCTCGGCATTGCCGCGCTGATCCTGCCGCCGCTCGCGAGCCTCGCCATCGCGATCGTCCTCGGCTGGATGTTTTTGATCAGCGGTATTGGCGGATTGATCGTGACCTACTGGGCGCGCAGCACGCCGGGCTTCTGGTGGTCGTTGATCTCGGCTGCCCTCGCCGTACTCGCCGGCATCCTGCTGCTGGGGCGGCCGATGCAGGCCGTGCTGACGCTGACCATCGTGCTCGGCGCCTATTTCCTCGCCGAGGGCGTCGCCACCATCATGTACGCGCTGGAGCACCGCCGTGAGCTGAGCGGCCGCTGGTCGTGGCTGCTGATCTCGGGCCTCGTCGACATTGCGATTGCATTCATGGTGATCACAGGATTGCCGAGTTCGGCGGAATGGACGATCGGCGTGCTCGTCGGCATCAACCTTCTGTTTGGCGGCGCCACCCTGATTGGCATGGCCCTGGCGGCGCGCAACAGCAACACCTGAGGCGCCTCGTCGCGCCCGAGCTGTTTTGGGGGGGTGACAACCCGCCAATGGGACGCTATATGACGATGCATGATCACCGCCGCCACCAGCTATTGGTACTTTAGCTACGACAGCTCGCTGGCGGCAGGAGGATCGCGCTCAATCTGACACATTGCAGCAAACGTCCGAACAGCCGCCAGACCTGGCGGCTTTTTTATTGGCCGGCAGGTTCTCAAAATGACAGGAGCCCGCCGTGCTGAGCACGACCGACGATCTTCGTATCCGCGAACTGAAAGAGCTGAGCACGCCCGATGAGGTGATGCGGGAGGTCCCGCGCACGCTCACCGCAACGCGTGTGGTGATGGCGTCGCGTAACGCCATCCATGCCATCCTCAATGGCCAGGACGACCGGCTTCTGGTCGTCGTGGGTCCCTGCTCGGTGCACGATCCCAAGGCCGCGCTTGAGTATGCCGACCGCCTTGCTGGGTTGCGCGAAGACCTCGCTGGCCAGCTTGAGATCGTGATGCGGGTCTATTTCGAGAAGCCGCGCACCACCGTCGGCTGGAAGGGCCTGATCAACGATCCCGATCTCGACGGCAGCTTCGACATCAACAAGGGCCTGCGCCTCGCGCGCAATGTGCTGTCGGCAGTGAACAATCTCGGCCTGCCCGCCGGTGCCGAATTCCTCGACATGACGACCCCGCAATACATCGCCGACCTCGTGTCCTGGGCGGCGATCGGCGCGCGCACGACCGAGAGCCAGATCCATCGCGAGCTGGCCTCGGGACTGTCATGCCCAGTGGGCTTCAAGAACGGCACCGACGGCAATGTACGGATCGCGGCGGACGCGGTGAAGTCGGCCTCGCATCCGCATCATTTCATGGCGGTGACGAAGCTCGGCCGCTCGGCGATCGCCTCGACCGCGGGCAACGAGGACTGCCACATCATCCTGCGCGGCGGCAGCAAGCCGAACTACGACGCGGCAAGCGTCGCGGAGGCCTGCAACGAGCTGGCAAAGTCCGGCGTCGCGCCGCTTTTGATGGTCGATGCGAGTCACGCCAATTCGAGCAAGAAGCCGGAAAACCAGCCACTGGTCACGGCCGACATCGCTGGCCAGATCTCCGGCGGTGAGACCCGCATCGTGGGCGTGATGATCGAGAGCAATCTCGTCGCCGGCCGCCAGGATGTGGTGCCGGGCAGGCCGCTGACCTACGGCCAGAGCATCACCGACGGCTGCATCGACTGGGCGACCACGGCAACTGTGCTCGAGCAACTCGCCGATGCCGTCGAGATCCGGCGCAACACCAAGCGCGCCGGGCTGCACGAGCGCTCCGCGTAAGCCGAGCCAAAGGCGGGCGGGGCGATGCTGTTCGCGCCCTGCCCGCGGCCACCACGGCCTAGCAGCCGCGGCAGATGCTCTTGATCTTCTTGTCGAGCGCCTGGTTTTCCTTGCTCAGGGGGTCGTTCGGATCGCTCAGATTCTTCTCGTCCGGCACGTCGCCGGCGCGCGGCTGGCGATGACCGACGGGCGCCGGCGGGGTCGAACCGGACGTCGCCCCACTGGTGGACGTCGATCCCTTGGTGCCGCCGGTCTGCGCGACGGCCGCGTCGCTGAACAAGAACAGCAGCGACATTGCCACGATGATCTTTCTCATTTTGCTCCTCCAGTCCTCAAGCCGGCGTCTTGTCGCCCTCAACCGCTCAGGCTTCGGGCGGATAGAGATGAACATCGCCGCAATAATCCACGATACGATAGCGCGTTTCCGGTGCCGCTTCACGCTCATCGGCTGCGGTATTTTGCGCCGCCAACACATAATTCGGACCCACCGGCGATTTGCCGGCACCGCCGGGAATGTCGATGACATAGTCGGGCTGACACAGTCCTGACACTCGTCCGCGCAACTGCCGCATCAAATCCTGTCCCTGCGCGATCGTGGTGCGCAGATGCGCGGTGCCCGGCGCGAGATCGCCGTGATGCAGGTAATACGGCTTGATCCGGCATTCGACGAAAGCTCGCATCAAATCCGACAAGGCGGTGACGTTGTCATTGACGCCGCGCAAAAGCACGGACTGGCTCACCATGGGAATGCCGGCATCGACCAGCCCCGCGCAGGCGGCGCGTGCCGGTCCCGTCAGCTCCCGCGCATGATTGGCATGCAGCGCGACCCAGGTGGTCGCGCCCGTAACCTTCAGTGCGGCGACCATGTCGTCGCTGATGCGCGCTGGCTCAGCCACCGGCACGCGGGTGTGAAGCCGGATGATCTTGACGTGATCAATCGAGGCCAAATCGGCCATGATTTCGCTGATCCGGCGCGGCGACAGCATCAGCGGATCGCCGCCGGTCAGGATCACCTCCCAGATCTCGCTATGCGTGCGGATATAGTCGATCGCCGCGCGATAGGCGCCGTCCGAGAGCGCGTTCTCCTTGCCGGGACCGACCATCTCGCGGCGGAAGCAGAACCGGCAATAGACTGCGCAGACGTGAACAAGCTTGAACAGCACACGATCGGGATAGCGGTGCACGATGCCGGGCACCGGCGAATGCGGATGATCGCCGATCGGATCGGCGTTCTCCCCCGGCTGCATCTCCAGCTCCGCAGCGGTCGGAACGAATTGCCGCGCGATGGGGTCGTCGGGATCGGATTTGTCGATCAGCTCGACCAAAGCCGGCGTGATCGCGACAGCATAGCGCGCGGCGACGCGTTCGAGCGCCGGCAGCGCCTCGGTGGATGCAAGCCGCTCAGCCACGAGTTCGGCCGGCTCGCGCAGTGTTCGTGCAAGGTTGGTCTTCGTCATGTCTCGCTTAACGTTTCATCTGCAGGCGGCGTCCATACCACCTGATCAATCCGTGTTGCGCCGCTCGCCAGCATCACCAGACGGTCGAAGCCGAGCGCGACGCCGCTTGCCTCCGGCATCGCGGCGACGGCGGTCAGAAAATCCTCGTCCAGCGGATAGGCCGCGCCATAGCGGCGCTGCTTCTCCACCATCAACTCCGTGAAGCGGCGCCGCTGCTCCTCGGCGTCGGTCAATTCGCCAAAGCCGTTGGCAAGCTCGACGCCGCAGGCATAGACCTCGAAGCGCTCGGCAACCCTGGGATCGTCAGCCTTCACTCGTGCCAGGGCCGCCTCTGGAGATGGGTACTCGAACAGAAGGGTCAAACGCCCCTGCCCCAGATGCGGCTCGACATGCTCGACCAGAACCTTGCTGAAGATGTCCGACCAGTTGTCGTCCTCGGCCACACGGACCTTGCCGGCCGCGGCCCCGGCCAGGGCTGCGCGGTTGCCCTCGCCGCCCGAGATTGTCGACAGCAGGTCGATCCCGGCGAACCGATCGAAGGCGCCTGCGACCGTCAGCAGCTCCGGCTCGGCGAAGGGGTCGGCGGTCCGGCCACGGAAGGAGAAGGTCCCAATTCCGGTTGCTTGTGCCGCGCGGGCGATAACCACCACGCAATCGGCCATGATGGCGTCATAGGGGGCGCCCGCCCGGTACCATTCCAGCATGGTGAATTCGGGCAGATGCAGGTCGCCGCGCTCGCGGTCGCGGAACACCCGGGCGAACTCGAAAATCCGCTCTTCGCCAGCCGCCAGCAGCTTCTTGCAGGCGAATTCGGGCGAGGTCCGCAGGTAACGGCTGGCACGGCTGCCGTCGGGGCGCATGATCTCGGTCCGAGGGGCATGGAGGTGGGTCTCATTCCCCGGGGAGACCTGAAGAACGGAGGTTTCGACCTCGACGAACCCCTGTTCGGCAAAAAAGCCCCGTAGCGCCCCGGTGATGGCCCCCCTCGCCTGGAGGAACGGTCGCCGGTCGAGGTGCCGCGAGGGGAACCAGAACGGTGACATCGGCTTGTCCCCAGCCATTAGCCGACCGCCTCGCAGGCCAGCAAAATGCTGGCATTCAACGGCGAAATCAGTATGTTGCGGCCCGAAACGGGCGCCGAGGTCTGATTTGAGGCCCCAAGTCCCCCATCAAATTGATCACGTCCTGGCCGGTGCCGGGCCAAGCAAGCAGGAAATATCGCTTTGAAAGTCATCGCCAGTTCTATTCGCAAGGGCAACGTGATCGAGCAAGACGGCAAGCTATATGTCGTCGTGACCGCCGAGAACATCCATCCCGGCAAGGGCACCCCGGTCAGCCAGATCGAAATGCGCCAAATCTCGGACGGGGTAAAGATCTCCGAGCGCTATAAGACCACCGACCAGGTCGAGAAGGCCACGATCGAAGAGCGCAACTACACCTTCCTGTATGAAGATGCCGACGGCTACCACTTCATGAACCCCGAGACCTACGACCAGGTCCAGGTCTCCAAGGACGTCATCGGCGACGCGGCCTCGTATCTTCAGGAAAGCATGACGGTCAAGCTCTCCATGCACGACGCCAACCCGGTGTCGATTGCGCTGCCGCAGCGCGTGACGCTGGAAGTGGTCGAGACCGAGCCCGTGACCAAGGGCCAGACCGCCTCCTCCTCCTATAAGCCTGCGGTGCTCTCCAACGGCCTGCGCACCACCGTGCCGCCGCACATCGCCGTCGGCACCCGCATCGTGGTGATGACCGAAGACGGCTCCTACTCCGAGCGCGCCAAGGACTAAGCGAGGGAACGAGGGATCAGGACAGGTGCCGCCAGAGGTCGAGACAGTGGGTAGGAAGAGTTTCCGCTTCGTCTCGCTTCTTCTGGCGTCGCTTTCGCTCTTCACCGCCGCTCCGCTCGCTGCGGATGAATTTCGAAGCCCCTCACTCACGGCCCTGCGCGTCGATTGGCGTGCAGCGCTCGACCAACTCCGCACCGAGATCAAGAGCCATCCCCAGGTTGCGGACGATTTCGTCTTCGCTCCCCGCCGCTTGGTGCCGCGCTATGATCCGCGCGCGATGCCGGTGCTGGTGCAGCTCAACGCGATCTCCTCGCAATTCTTCACCGGCATCGCCGGCAGCTCCGTGCCCGTGCTGCTGCCGTTCGACGCCGCCGCTTACCGCGAGGCGCAGCGCAATGGCGCGCCACAGAGCCTCTCGCTGCCGCGCTACCAGGCTGATTTCAATCCCGTCGACATGTTCGATGCTGGCTCCGCCGGCTACAGCGCGACCTTCTCGTTCGAGCCCGGCGCCGGCGACGGCATGCCGAGCCGGGTCTTTGCAAGGCCGGTCGAGGTGCAGATCACGGGCTCGGCGCTCGTCTACGACATCGCCGATCCCGCCGGTGGCAAGGGCGAGCCGGTCAAGCCGCTCGCCACACTTTACCCGGACCTCCGCAAGTTCATCCGGGAAGGCTATGTGCGCTACGCATTCACGCGCTTCGGCGTGGCCTATGTGGTGTCGATCCAGTGCCTCGACAGCGTCGCCAAACCGCGGCGGCTCGCCTGCAAAGAAGCCTATCCGGTTGCAGAGCGCTTCCTTAAAGCGCTCCGCGTCGCGGGCGGCCAGCGCATGCGGCCGCTGACGGACATCGCCTCCAACATCATCGATCGGCCCGCAGAGCGATCGGCGGATTTCAGCTATCGTCCGAGCGGCGACATCATCCCGAACACGGGCTACCGCAAGCAGGGTGGCCATCCCGACGTGATGGCATATGCGCAGATCCGCTTTCCCCTCGAAAAGGTGCCTGCGTTCGTACGCTCGCAATCCTACGGCAAGCGCGACAGGAGCGACCGCCCGACCGCCTATCCCTGGCGCGACAATTTCTGCGAGTCCCGTAGCTTCGCGGTCTGGCAATGCGGCGGCGGCTATGGCCACCAGGGTGAGGACATCCGCGCCGCCGACTGTCCCCCGCCCGGCGACGGCCGCGAACCCTGCGATCCCAAGCAGCGCAGCGTCGTCGCCGTGCGCGACGCCATGGTGATCCGCGGCACCAACGACCAGGCCGCGACGCTCGAGGTCAACAGCCGCACCGAGCATATCCGCTTCCGCTACATGCACATGAACCCGAAGGTGATGAACGCCGACGGCGTGCTCAACGGCCGCATGGTCGCAGAGGGCGAGAAGATCGGCGTGGTCTCGAACTATCTCGACCATCCCGCCGGCACCTCGATGCATCTGCATTTCGACGTGCAGGTGTTCACCCGCGACGGCTGGATCTGGGTCAGCCCCTACTACACGCTGGTCTCAGCCTATGAACGCCTGATCCATACCCGCGGCCGTGAGATCGGCCCGGAGATCGCAGGCACCGCGCAGCCGGTCGCACACGTCCTGCCCGACGACGTGGCCAAGCCCGACCAGCACGAGGGATCGAGCAGCGAAGAGAACTGACGCTGTTCGCGCCGCGCAGCTCGATGACAGGCCCGTCAAGGCGACAGGCCTGACAAGACCGACTTACGGATCAACCGCACACCCAGCCTTCTCTGGCCCCAGACTTGCTTGGCATCCTGCAGGCAAACAGGATGAAGGGAAGCACATGCGTTGTCTCACCACGGTGGCCGTTTTGGCCGCAGCGCTCGCCGTACCGGTTCATGCGCAGGAATTGAGCGGCACGCTGAAGAAGATCAAGGACACCGGCGCGATCACCCTCGGGATACGCGACAGTGCCGTACCCTTCAGCTACATCGACGACAAGCAGAAGATCGTCGGCTACGCCGTCGACATCTGCATGAAGATCGTCGACGAGATCAAGGCCGAGCTCAAGCTGGACAAGCTCGAGGTCGCAGAAAACATCGTCACGTCGTCCAGCCGTATTCCGCTGATGGCCAACGGCACCGTCGATCTCGAATGTGGCTCGACCACCAACAACGCCGACCGCCAGAAGCAGGTGTCCTTCACCAACACGCATTTCCTCACGGCGAGCCGCTTCGTGTCCAAGAAGGCGCTGAAGCTCGACCAGGTCGATGACCTCAAGGGCAAGGCGGTCGTCTCGGTCTCGGGCACGACCAACATCACGCAGCTCAACAAGGCCAACGCGGCCCGCTCTCTCGGCATCACCGTGATGAACGCCAAGGACGTCCCCGAAGCGTTCCTGATGGTCGAGACCGATCGCGCCCAAGCGTTCGTCATGGACGACATCCAGCTTGCGGCCATGATTGCCTCCTCAAAGGATCCGTCGCTCTACGCCATCAGCACCGGCGCGTTCTCCGATCCGGAGCCCTATGGCATCATGCTGCGCAAGGACGACGCCCCCTTCAAGGCGGTGGTCGATCGGGCGACCGCAAAGCTCTACAAGAGCCCGGAGATCGAGAAGATCTACAACAAATGGTTCATGGAGCCGGTGCCGCCGCGCGGCCTTAACTTCCACGTCCCGATGCCGGCCTCGCTGAAGAAATCGTTCGAGAACCCGTCGAACAATCCCGATCCTGCATCTTACGGAGGATGAGGTCCGCTTGAGGGTAGCCCGGGTGTCGCTTCGCACACCCGGGCTACAAGTTACTCCAGATACGTCGTCAGCTGCGCGCCCTCGTCCGCCACGAACACGGCGATCAATTCGGCAGGCTCGGTGGTGCTGGCATTGGCAGAGACCAGATGCGTCGCGCCGGGCGGCTCGAAGAACGACTGGCCGACACCGAACGTCTCGACCGGACCGCCGCCGAGCTGGGAGCGGATCTCGCCCTTGGTAATGTAGGCGGTCACCGAGCCGGCATGCCGATGCGGCCGCGAAAATCCGCCCGGACCGTAGAACACGCGCACGATGGTGACGCGCTTGCCCGGCACGTTGGGTAAGGCGTAGGAACCGATTGGCTCGACCTTGTCGAGCGGCGAACTCTCCGCGGCTGTGGCGCAGAGCGGCGCGAGTACTCCTGATATGGTATCCATCGTCACCGGCAGCACCTTACCGATCGCAAGCGCGCAGGCGAGCCCGCCGGCAACAGCCAGCGCCATTGAACGCGCTGGCACCAGGCGGCGCGTGGTGGCGACTAAACTCATTGCCGTCATGACAACCTCCCCTCGCCACAATCAGGATATGGCGGCATTCGCCGCGACCGGCCGCTTCGCCGGCATCCAGCGATAGGCGGCGCCAAAACGGTTCCAGACGTTGATCGAAGCCACCGCCGAGGTCAGGTACATCAGCTCGGTCTCGGAGAATTCGCGGGCAGCCTCCGCATAAATCTCGTCGCTGACGCCCTCGGGCAGGAAGGTCAGCGCCTCGGCCCAGGCCAGCGCCGCGCGCTCGCGCGTGGAGAAGATCGGCGCCTCACGCCAGACCGCGACCAGATTGAGCTTGTCCACGGGAACGCCGATGCGCTCCGAGAACAGGATATGATGCTGCACGCAGAAGGCGCAGCCGTTGATCTGCGAGGCCCGCAGCTTGACCAGTTCCAGAAGCTGCTTGTCGAGGCCGGCCTTGGCCGCGACCTGGCCCAGCGCAAGCACCAGATCATACACATCGGGCGCAATCTTCTTGAAATCCTCGTAGTCGCTGCGGGCGTGTGACATTGCCGCTCACCTCATGTATTGTAAGACTACTTATATCTTATAAGAGCTCTTATATGGCGCGCAAGTCTGTCGACATCACAAGATCGCAACAGGGGCGGAAGACGCCCGGCCGTGCAAAGGATAGCCCGGTCCACGTGCCCGCCCCCGGCGAAGGCAAGCGCGGCGAGCAAGGCTATCTCGGCTATCTCCTGCGCCAGGCCCACGCCGCGGTCCGACTGAAGATGGAACGCACGCTGGCTGATCTCGGCGTGACCTCGCCGCAATTCGCCGTGCTGACCATGCTGAACGCCTATCCGGGGCTATCAGGCGCCGATGTCGCCCGCCTCACCTTTCTGACGCCGCAGACCGTTGGAGTGATCATCCGCAACCTCGAGCGCGACGGCGCGATTCTCATGACGCCCCATCCCGTCCACGGCCGGATTCAGCAATGGACGCTGACACTGCGCGGCGCGACATTGCTGAAGGCATGCCGCGATCGCGTGATCGCGCTGGAAAAGCGCCTCGTGACGGGGCTCGACGGCAAGGCCGAAGCCACCATCCGCCGCTGGCTGGCCGGCATCGCAGCCGATTTGCAGGACGAGGCCTGAATGGCCAGGGGTTGGCACGAATGATGTCGAACAGCTCCCGCACGCGCGTATGATGCGCACATGGAAGCGAACCGACGGTGAAAGACGGGCTTAAAAGTTGGGGATTTGAGCCCTGCGAAAGGGCGCGTCAGCCGCCCTTCAACGCATTCTTAACCTCACGGTCGGACCAAGGCT
Source organism: uncultured Alphaproteobacteria bacterium (assembly GCA_963819355.1). Classification (GTDB taxonomy): domain Bacteria; phylum Pseudomonadota; class Alphaproteobacteria; order Rhizobiales; family Xanthobacteraceae; genus Bradyrhizobium. The sequence continues at coordinate 206,900 of CAWFVZ010000015.1, forward strand.
CACCCGCCGCGATGACCCGGACATGGCTTCCATCCGTGGCATTCACCAGCACATGCGAACTCATCCGGTCGTCGCTCGGCTCCAGACGCAAATCCGTTTCGGGATTCCAGCTCAGCGTCGCCGCGAGATCGCCGGGAAAAATCTGCCAGCACGATCCGTCATCGAGCTCGACGACATGGCTTTCCGCATGGGTGCGTATCTTCATTCCACCCCGAAGTCTCGCTGAAGAAGGCGGGCCCTGGCGATCGGCCAGGGCCTGCTCCGTCAATCGTTGTCGTGATGAATCACGGTCTTGCTGCGGTTGCCGAATTCATCTTCCTTCTTGATGACCGTGGTGCGGTCGGCGGGCGCGCGCTCCTTGACGACGGTGGTCCGATCGCGATCGCGGTCACGATATTCGTGGGACTCGCCGACCGTCACGCCGGCGCCGACCGGGCCGACGTGAACGCCGACTTCATCCGCGAACGCAGGGGCCGCAATGGCCGTGACCATGGCAGCGGCAAAAAGATACTTCCTCATCTCATCCTCCTCCAATGTGTGCAGAGGGAATGCGGCCGTGCGACACTTTGTTCCGGGGAACGGGACGTCAAAAGTCGGTTTCTCCTGTTCCAGGAACCGACTCACAGAGGCCGTGATTCCCGCTACAATGCGCCCATGAAACACGCTGATTCCTCGGCCACTCACACCCGCCGCGCCCTGCTCAAATCGACGCTTGGCGCGGCCGCCCTGCTGACAATTCCAACACGTGTTCTGGCTTCGCCGCCCGGCTTCGATGAATGGCGCGAGAGCTTTCGCGCACGCGCGATGGCGAAAGGCATCTCAGCCGCGACCTGGCAGCGCGCGATGGCGCGGGTCGAGCCGGACATGAGCGTGTTCAAGCAGATGCGCAACCAGCCGGAATTCCACGAGCAGGTCTGGCAATACATCAACCGCCGCGTTTCCGACTGGCGCATCATCAACGGCAAGATCGCCCTGAAGAACAACGAGGCGCTGCTCGCGCGCATCGAGCGCGATTTCGGCGTCGAGCGCGGCACGCTGCTCGCGCTGTGGGGCGTGGAGTTCCGCTTACGGCGATCCGCTGGTGCAGCAGAACCACATGACGCCGGTGTTTCCCTCGCTCGCCGCGCTCGCCTGGAACGAGCCGCGGCGGAAAGCCTATTGGGAGACCGAGTTGATCAACGCGCTGCGTATCGTTGACAAGGGCTGGAGCACGCCGGAGGAGATGCAGGGATCCTGGGCCGGCGCGATGGGGCATTCGCAGTGGATGCCGGAGGTCTGGCTCAATGTCGGCATCGACTATGACGGCGACGGCAAGGTCTCGCCGTTCGGCAAGCCCGACGATGCGCTGGGCTCGACGGCAAAATATCTCGTCAATCGCGGCAAGTGGCGCCGCGGCGAGCATTGGGGCTACGAGGTGCGTGTGTCCGGCGAGATGAGCGGCAGCCGCACCTATGCGGCGTGGCAAGCGGCCGGCGTGACCCGCGCCGACGGTCAGCCCTTTCCACAACCCAATGCATCCGCGCAGATGTGGACGCCGGTCGCGGGCGGGCCGACCTTCCTGCTCGGACCGAATTTCAACGCGGTGAAGAGCTACAATCCCTCGATGAACTATGCGCTCGCGATCTGCCATCTCGGCGATCGCTGCCTCGGCGCACCGCCCTTCATCCAGCCGTTCCCTGGCTCCGAACGCGCGTTGACGCTCGCCGAGGTGCAGGAAATGCAGACGCGGCTGACCAAGGCCGGGTTCGACACCGGCGGCACCGATGGCCGCGTCGGCAACGACACCATGAAGGCGATCAAGGATTTTCAGCAGCGCGCCGGGATCATGCCCGCCGATGGTTATGGCGGGCTGAAGGTGCTGGCCAAGCTGCGGCAGGGCTCGTAAACCGCCTCAGTGCCTGTACTGCGGCTCTTCTGCATCGAGCTGCCGTCGGATCGCGGCGAGATGCAGCCGCGCGGATTTCGGAATCGCCTTCGCGCATCTGCTTGTAGGTGGCGGCCGCGATCGCGGGATCGACCGGCAGCACCTTTCGCCCCGTCGACATCGCCAACACCTGCACCTCGGCGGCGCGCTCGAGATAGTAAAGATCGTCCCAGGCCTCCGCGATGGTCGGCGCCAGCACCATCACGCCGTGATGCTTCATGAAGACGATGTCGGCATCGCCCACGGCCGACGCAATCCGCGCGCCCTCGCGGTCGTCCAGCGCAAGGCCGTTATAGTCGCGGTCGACCGCCGTGCGGCCGTAGAACTTCAGCGCGGTTTGGCCGGCCCAGATCAGGGGATCGCCCTCGGTCATCGACAACGCGGTAGCGTAGGGCATGTGGGTGTGGAAGGCGACCCTGGCGCGCGGCAGGCGCTTGTGCATCTCGGCATGGATGTAGAAGGCGGTCGCCTCGGGCTCGCCCTCACCGTCGAGCACATGACCGTGGAAATCGCAGATCAGGAGTTTTGACGCGGTCAGCTCGCGGAAGGCGTAGCCGTAGGGATTGACGAGGAAGAGATCGTCATGGCCCGGCACCACGGCCGAGAAATGGTTACAGATGCCTTCCTCAAAACCGTTGCGCGCCGCCATCCGGAAGCAGGCAGCGAGATCCTCGCGCGCGCTGCGGATCGCATCAGTTGCGAGGTCCGGCCGGTTCGAGCGGACCGGCTCGGCAGCGGATGATGAAGCGTGAAGGCCGTGCGCCATGGCGAAGGAGACCTCTGTCAGTCGGGAGTTGTCCGCCTTGTACAGGGCCGACGCCTGCGCGTCAGCCCCTGCGACCGCCACCCTGCCCTGCGCGTCTCACGCCCGCCGCGGTACTCCGCCGGCATTCATGCCGCCGTCGACGACGAGCTCGCTGCCGGTGACATAGCGCGAGGCATCTGACGCCAGATAGAGCACGCCAGAGGCGATCTCCGCGGCCTGACCGGCGCGGCCGAGCGGCGTCGCCACCTTGGCCCGCTCCTCCGGATCGATCGGCGCGTTGCCCTGGTTGCCGGTTGCGCCGGTCGGGATCTTGCCCCAGATCGGCGTGTCGATGATGCCGGGGTGGACGGAGTTGACACGAATCCCGTCACCCGCCGCTGCACACTCCATCGCGATCGATTTGGCGAACAGCCGCACGCCGCCCTTGGTGGCCGAATAGGCCGACAGCCCGGGCGCACCGCGCAGGCCCGCGAGCGAGGACATCATGACGATCGAGCCGCCGCCATGCTTGCGCATCAATGGCAGGCAATGCTTGACCGAGAGAAACACGCCATCGAGATTGATCGCATTCTGCCTGCGCCAGTCACCGAGCGTCATGTCGACGATCGAGGGCACGGCGATGCCGATGCCGGCATTGGAGACCATGATGTCGAGCCGGCCGTAACGCTTCGCGATCTCGGCGACGATCTCGATCCAGCGCTCCTCACTGGTGACGTCCTGCTCCAGGAAGATCGCCTTGCCGCCGGCCTTGGTGACGCGCTTGGCGAGCTCGGGGCCACGCAGCTCGTCGATGTCGGTGGCGATGACGGTCGCACCCTCGCGCGCGAACAGCTCGACGATTGCCTCGCCAATGCCGGAGGCGCCGCCCGTCACCAGCGCGACCTTGCCCTCAACCTGCCCTGCCATGTTCACTCCCTTTTTTGTTGTTTGAGCGGTCTATTTTTTTTGCGCGTGATCTTGTCGGAAAACCGCTTCGCACTTTTCCGGATCATGCGCTATCTAATCACGGATGGCCCTTGGTCCGGTAGTGCGACGTCGATGACGCGAAATTGCACGCGTTCGGCGCCCTGGTAGCGATCGACCGACAACGATCCCGCGACGTGCAGCTGCTGGCCGCGATTGGCCACCAGCGCATTGCCGAGCTTCTGGCCGACCGAACGGAACGCGATGCCGTTGACGATCGCGCCGTCGCCGGACTTGAAGCGCAGTCTCAAATGCGCCTGCCCGACCTCGTCGGCATAGACGAGCTGATGCGCCGGCAGCGCCAGCACGACTTCCGGATTGCCGCTGCCGAACGGACCTGCACGGTTGAGCGTGGTCGCAAGCTCCGTCGTCACGGCACGCGCGGACACTGCGCCGTCGATATAGAGCTCGTTGACGTGACGCGCTTCGGCGACGTCCTGCGCCAGCGCGCTTTCCAGATAGGCGCGGAATTCGGCGAGCTTTTCTTTGCGCAGCGTCACGCCGGCAGCCATCGCGTGACCGCCGCCTTTCAGCAAAATGCCATCGGCAACGGCCTGCCGCACCGCCTTGCCGAGATCGACCCCGGCGATCGAGCGGCCCGATCCGGTGCCGATGCCGCCGGGCTCGAGCGCAATCGCAAAGGCGGGTCGCGAAAACTTTTCCTTGAGCCGGGAGGCGACGAGGCCGACCACGCCTGGGTGCCAACCTTCCGACGCCGTGACGATGACGCTGAGCTTGTCCTCGAGCCCGATCGAGGCGAGCGCCTCGGCTTCGGCCTGCGCCTCGGCCGCCTGCTCGATGACGCGGCGCTCGCTGTTGAGCCGGTCGAGCTCGGCCGCGATTCGCGCGGCCTCGACGCTGTCGCCTTCCAGCAGGAGCCGCACGCCGAGATCGGCGCGGCCGATCCGGCCGCCGGCATTGACGCGCGGCCCCAGCATGAAGCCGAGATGCCAGGCCTCAGGCGGACCGTTGAGCCGCGCCACGTCCATCAGCGCGGTATGGCCGACATGGTCGCGCCGCCGCATCGCGATCAGACCCTTGGCGACGAAGGCGCGGTTGAGGCCGATCAGCGGCGCCACATCCGCGACGGTGCCGAGCGCGACGTGATGCAGCATGCCCAAGAGATCGGGCTCGGGCATCTCCGCATTCCAGAAGCCGCGCTGGCGCAGCTCGCGATTGACCGCGACCAGCGTCACCAGCACGAGGCCGACAGCGGCGAGATGGCCGAGGCCGGAGAGATCGTCGAGCCGGTTCGGATTGACCAGTGCGTCCACCTCCGGCAACTCGGTGCCGGTCTGGTGATGGTCGATCACGACCACAGACTGGCCGAGCCGTTTCGCCTCCGCCAGCGGCTCGATGCTGGTGGTGCCGCAATCGACGGTCACGAGCAGCGTGGCGCCCTTTGCCGCCAGCCCGCGAACGGCTTCGACATTGGGGCCGTAGCCTTCAAAGATGCGGTCGGGAATGTGGATCAGCGGATCGAGCCCGCAATGGCGCAGATGCCAGGCGAGCAGCGCCGCCGAGGTCGCGCCGTCGACGTCGTAGTCGCCGAAGATCGCGACCTTCTCGCCTTTCACCGCGGCATCGGCAATGCGCTTGGCGGCCGCTTCCATCTCCGTCACCGTGTACGGATCCGGCAGCAGTTTTCGGATGGTCGGATCGAGGAAGTCGGCGACAGCATCGATGTCGACACCACGACCTGCGAGCACCCGCGCCAGCAATTCCGGCAATTGGTGACGCTGCACGATGGCGAGCGCCTTGGCCGCGCCGCGCGCGTCCAGGCGGTCGCGCCAGAGCTTGTCGGTGAGCGAACGCGCCACGCCCAGGAAGGCCTGGGGCGCTTCGACGGGCAAGGCGGTGGCGGGCGGCGTCATGATTCAAGGGCGGCTTGAGGAACCCGGGACCCGATCGTAAGCGATGCGTCGGGTCGGCCGGCGGATGATTGGCCGGGAAACCGCGGACATTTGCAACGGCCAAGCCGTACAAAGCAGTGGATGGCCGCCGTCCCGGCCGGAGTGACTATCATTTGTGCAATCCGCCGAACAGCAAATTAAGCAGGCGTTAGGTTGAATCCTCGAAAAAACTCGTATTCGATCTGTGATTGGTTGTTCCGGGTTCGTTGCAGATCAGGCCTCATTGCCAAGGGAAGTTACCCGATGTCTGCTGCGCTGGGTCTGAAAGCCAAGCCGATCGCCACCGAACCCGCCGATGATGATTCCGACATCTCCGCGCTGATCAACCGCCTGACCGCGGAGGTCAACCAGATCGCGGTCGACAAGACCAAGTCGATCCAGCAGATCACCAACCAGATGAAGATGCTGGCGCTGAACGCGCTGATCGAAAGCTCGCGCGCCGGCGCGCAAGGCGCTGGCTTCGCCGTGGTGGCACAGGAGGTGCGCAGTGTCGGCCAGCAGGTCGAGACCATCGCACGCGAGCTCGAGACGCAGCTGACGAAACGCACCGGCGATCTCGTCTCCTCGATCGACCGCATGAGCCAGCGTTCGCGCGGCGAGCGCATGATGGACCTGTCGTTGAACGCGATCGAGTTGATCGACCGCAATCTCTATGAGCGCACCTGCGACGTGCGCTGGTGGGCCACCGATTCCGCCGTGGTTGACTGCGCGGCGACGCCTGCACCGGCGTCGGTCACCTATGCCTCGCAGCGGCTCGGCGTCATCCTCGGCGCCTATACCGTCTATCTCGACCTCTGGCTCTGCGACCTTGACGGCAACGTCATCGCCAACGGCCGCGCCGACCGCTTTCGCGTCGTCGGCCAGAACGTCGCCCACACCAAATGGTTTCGCGAGGCGAAGACCTTGCGCTCCGGCGACGACTATGTCGCCGGCGACGTCGAGAACCAGCCGCTGCTCGGCAACGCCCAGGTCGCGACCTATTGCGCCAGCGTCCGCGCCGGCGGCCAGGCCAACGGCGCGCCGATCGGCGTGCTCGCCATCCATTTCGACTGGGAGCCGCAGGCGCGTGCGATCGTGCAAGGCGTGCGCGTCGGCGATAGCGACAAGGCCCGCGTGCTGCTGGTCAACTCGAATTTTCGCGTGATCGCCGCCTCCGACGGCCAGGGCATCCTCGGCGAGCGCGTCTCGCTATCGCTCAACGGGCAGCGCTCCGGCTTCTACCAGGATCACACAGGCACGCTGGTCGCCTTCCACGCGACGCCAGGTTACGAGACCTATCGTGGGCTTGGCTGGTACGGCGTGATCGTCTGCGGCGCCTGAGGCCGCGGCCAGCCGAACCGTCTCTTCAACCAAAACAGTGAAAACAACCCCATGCACAGTAGCTGGAGGGCTGTTTTCATGATGGTTTTCGCGCGCGCCGTTTGAGCCGTTTGACACGTCGGGCAAAACACCGGCATTCTGCGATCATGGCGCCGTTCGCGAGCGAGGCTGCATAGGTCACAAGGCTTGGCGCCGCCGCAATATCCGAACCTCCGCTTTCAGACCCTGACTCGCGCGCGACCGCAGATAGCTCGGGTGACGCAGCACGAGACGGCTCTGCCGATCGCGTGCCCGAACCAGTACCTTGAACAGCGCCGAAAAAATCAGAGCGATCAAGACGGGGGTCCCGGTCCGGCCACGCCGTTGATCTGGGTCAACGGATGCCGACTAAGACAAGTCATGAGCAGTGCCAGAACACGCATTGGAGAACATTGATCCCCAAAACGGATCCTCCAAGGAGGTTACTGGTGAGTGAATTGACCCGAACACAGCATTTGGGTGAGACGCCATCGGCGGAAGATTCTCGCCCGGAAACAAGCTCGTTGGAGCAGGAGATTAAACGAAGCCGTCACGCGGTTCTCGTGGTGAACACGCGCTCGCGATATGGTGCGCATGCCTATTCGAAAGCAAAGAGGCTGCTCGCAGAGGCGGGATTCGCCCTCGATGCTTCCTATCCTGTTCGGAAGGCGGAGAGGCTGACCGAGATAGTTCGGGAGGAAATTGCCAAAGGGCGCAAATTCATTATCGTTGGCGGTGGGGACGGCACTATCAGTTCGGTGGTCGATCATTTTGCCTACACCAGCGTCGTATTCGGCGTGCTGCCGCTCGGCACCGCCAACAGTTTTGCGCGCACGCTCGGGGTCCCGCTTGACCTGCCGGGCGCCATCGATGTGCTGGTCAACGGGAAGGTCGCCAACATAGATCTTGGCAAAATCAATGAAGATTACTTTGCCAACGGAGCGTCAATCGGAATGCCTGCCGTTGTCGGTCGGGCGACGCCGCACAGCCTGAAGAAATGGTTCGGCCGGGGTGCCTATGGCTTGGTCGCGGCGTACAAGTTCACACGCTTCGTGCCCTTCCGCTGCATCGTCACGGTCAATGGTCAGCAGACCTCGTTCCAGGCATTCGACGTCCTGATTGCGAGCGGCGGGTATCAGGGCGGTGTCCTGGTTGCCCACGAGGCAGACCCCCGCGATGGCAAGATCGTTATCCGCATTCTCAAGGGGCCGTCCAAGTGGGCCTTGGCAAAAAAGTGGGCGCGAATTGCGTTAGGCGTGCCCTTCGGCCCTTCCGACCTTGACGTCATCAGAGTACCGGAGCTGACAATCGACACCATCCCGCAACAACATGTTGCCGTCGACGGTGAGGTCATCACGCAAACGCCAATCCGGGTCTCCGTAGCGCGTGAGGCATTGCATTTGATGACGCCAGAGGGATTTGCGGAAACGAAGCTCGAGAAGTCTCGATGAGCGTCGGATTGATCGCCCTTCTGGACGATCTTGCGGCCATCGCAAAGGTAGCGGCAGCTTCCCTCGACGATGTCGCGAGCCAGGCCGCGAAGGCAGGTGTAAAGGCGGCGGGCGTCGTCATCGACGATGCTGCAGTTACGCCGCGTTACGTGATCGGATTTGCTGCCGAGCGCGAACTGCCGATCGTGGGCAGGATCGCGGCTGGTTCGCTTCGCAACAAGCTCCTGATCCTGATGCCCGCTGCCCTGGCCCTTAGCTACTTCCTTCCCGGGACGATTACGCCGCTTCTCATGATTGGCGGCGTCTACCTATGCTACGAAGGCGCGGAAAAAGTGTTCGAAGCCGTCATGCCACATAGTGCACTTCAGCATGAAGCGCAACTCGGCACGATCACGTTGAGTGCGACCACGTTGGAGGATGAGCGGGTCGCAAGCGCCATCAAGACCGACTTCATTCTTTCGGCAGAGATCATGGCAATCACGCTGGCGGCGCTACCCGCGGGAGGCTTCCTGATGCGGGCCCTTGTGCTGGCGCTTGTCGCGATCGGGATCACAGTCGCCGTCTATGGCGCCGTAGCGCTGATCGTGAAAGCCGACGATTTCGGCGCGGCCCTTGCCAACAACGACAGCGCCTCGGTTCTTGCCGGTATGGGCCGGGCGTTCGGACGCGCCCTTGTTCGCGGGATGCCTGTGTTCCTGACAATTCTCAGCGCCGTCGGCACCGCTGCCATGGTCTGGGTTGGCGGCGGCATCGTCCTGCATGGGCTGGAAGCATACGGCCCGGCTTCAATCGGCTCGACCGTCCACGCCGCCGCCGAAACCGTGGCTCACTTACTGCCGTCAGCTGCCGAGGTGGTCGAATGGGGTGTTGGGGTGGTCATCTCGGGTATCATGGGATTGTTGATTGGCGCGGCCACGATCCCGATCGTTGGATATGCTGTTGCGCCTGCATGGAAAGGGATGAAGCGCTTGCTGCCGGGCGGTCAGAAATAAAGTAACGGGGTAGAGCGGTTTGCCGGACCTCAAGCCATCATGTGTTTGGAATCAATCGTGTGACCTCCAATCCCCACCCCAATCCAAAAACGACCGTCCTGGTATTCGGCTCCGAGCAAGTTGCGGCAGTTGAAGCGGCCAAAAACCGACTTTGGCAAGGGTTTCGCGGTGGCCAGTCGCGGTGTGGCAGCAGCCTGCGTTGACTTAAATCAATGTACCGCTCCGGGACCAGGTACACAGGTCGAACACGTTTCCGAACGGCGTCCATAAATGTGTTTGAAGTCGAATTGAGATAACGCATAGCCGGCTGCAGTTGTCGCGCGACGTTGGCCTGCGAACTGTAGGACTGCGCACATGCCCAAGCTCGAAGACTTCTTTCGACTGGATGCGAGCCGGGCCGAGCTGGCGAGGCTCAACAATTTTAGCGCAATCCGGTTGTCAGGCACTGAACGGATGGCGAATGGGCGGGCGCTTCGTCGTAATATTCCGCGCTCTTCCCATTCGGAATTCCGACCCGCGCGCGGACGCCCCGACCCGGTTTCGATCCTTGAGGCGCAGAATGCCACCCGCATCAAGGAGCTCGTGCCGGTGCGGATGGCACGTATGCTGACTTCGCCGTTCGCGTTTTTGCGGGGAAGCGCTGCGATCATGGCGGGAGATCTCGCGAACTCCCCGCGCACCAATCTCGAGGTGATGGCCTGCGGCGATATGCATCTGATGAATTTCGGCCTGTTCGCGTCGGCGGAGCGCAACCTCATTTTCGCAATCAACGATTTCGACGAGGTTCTTCCCGGACCGTGGGAGTGGGATCTCAAGCGGCTGGCCGCGAGCGCCGCGGTTGCCGCGCTCTTTCTCGGCGGCGACCGGACTGATGCCGAACAGGCGGCGCACGCGGTGGTCGAATCCTATGTCAGGAGGATTCGCGGCTACGCCGAGATGGGATTTTTGGAGGTGTGGTACGACCTGATCGACGAGCGGACGATCCTTGCCGCAGCCCCGCAGCGCCTACGAAAGCTCGCTCAGGCCACATTCGCCAAGGCCCGCGCCCGAGGCCATATTCGAGCCCTGGATCGGCTAACAGAAGAGGTCAACGGTGAGCATCGGATCGTAGAGGATGTACCCCTGATCGTTCGCGCGAAGCATCTCCCGGACGGCACACCGATGCGGGAAGCGCTGGAGACCATGCTACGATCCTATCTCGCCTCCCTACCGGAAGACCGCAGGCGCCTGCTCTCGCGCTACCGGATCATCGATGTCGCTCGCAAGGTTGTCGGTGTAGGCAGCGTCGGCACCAGTTGTTGGGTTGTGTTGCTTGAGGAGCAAGGAGCCCGCAGTCCGCTGTTCCTTCAGATAAAAGAAGCGCGTGAATCCGTGCTGGCGCGCTATGTCCACAAAAAGGGATCGATCACGCAACAGGGGCGGCGCGTCGTAGTTGGTCAGCGAATGATCCAGGGATCCCCGGACATCTTCCTTGGCTGGGGGCCCGTCAATTCGGCAAACGGCAGTGGACGGCACTACTACGTCCGGCAACTCGCCGACATGAAGGGCGGCCTGAATTTGAAGGAAGGCGATCGCGAGGCCCTTGACGGCCTCTCGAGGTACTGTGGTTTGTGCGGATGGGCACTCGCGCTTGCGCACGCAAAGTCGGGCGACGCGGCGATGATATCAGGCTATTGCGGCACCGGAGATGCGCTCCCGGATGCCATCGGAAAGTTCTCGTTGGCCTATCTTGAGCAGACCGAGCGTGACCATGACGCACTTGAGGCGGCGGCCCGGCGCGGCAGGATCTCGGTGGCTCGACAGGGTTGAACGGACCGGTCCGCGCGTTGCCGGTGCGCGCCGCTTCCGGGCGACCATCTGTACGATCATCCTGTCTTCGTTTGCGATCACAGTGACCAATGATGTGGAACTCAAATATTCCCTGGCCAAGTCGCGAGTGTGCTCCTGGCGGCTTGCCGTTGCCGGCCCTGATTTGGATTGCCCAGGTTATCAGCGGTCACGCCACTGGCCCCCGGCCCCACCATCCGCGCACGGTTTCAACCGCGTTCGAGGACTTCACGTCGACCAGGTTGGGCCACTTCTTCGGTCCGGCCGCCGACGAACATTCCGGCCTGTCCGGCTTCAGCCTGTTGAGCCACGGGCGCGAAGCCTTCATCGTCCGTCTGGCGCTGGCCGACCTGGCCGAGCGAAGCCTCGACATGCAATACTACATGTGGGACGGCGATACGACCGGCCGGATCGTCGTCGACCACGTGATGAAGGCTGCCGATCGCGGGGTCCGGGTGCGGCTGCTCGTCGACGATCCCTTCTACAAGGACAGCGATTCCATCAAAGCTTGCCTCGATGCTCACCCCAATGTTGAGATCCGTCTGTTCAACCCGCTCGCCAACCGGCGCTGGTCAATCCTGGACTTCATTTTCGATTTCGGCCGGGTCAATCGCCGCATGCACAACAAGTTGATGGTTGCTGACAATGCGGCTGCAATTGTCGGTGGGCGCAATATCGGTGACATCTATTATGGCGTGAACACCATTGCCAATTATCGCGATCTGGATGTGTTGGCGGTTGGACCTGTCGTCCGCGATCTGTCGGGTGTCTTCGATCGGTACTGGAACAGCTGCTCGACTGTGCCGATCGCTACCATCGTTGATCGCGCCCATGGCGCGGACGATCTCGATGCCGTCATGGTTCGCTTGCGTAAGGCGATTGCCGCGGCCGACTACCCTTATCCGATTGATCAGGACCTGGACGAGTTGGCGGCCCAGAGCGCCGCGCTTCGCGACAACCTCGTATGGGCGCACGGCCGAATCATTGCGGACGATCCGGAAACCATCGCCCGTGGCGAGGAGAGCGACGACGTGGTCGAATTCATCCGCGGGCGGATCGCCCAGTTGAAAGAGGAACTGCTCGTCGAGTCGCCCTATTTCGTCCTGCCCGCCGGGGCGCAGGCAACCGTCAAGGCTCTGCACGAGCGCAATGTCCGGGTGCGCGTGCTGACCAACTCACTCGCTTCGAACGACATGCTGCCGGCACATTCAGGCTATGCCAAGACACGAAGGCGGCTGCTCGAGAACGGTATGGAGTTGTACGAGCTGCGCCCGGATACCGACGCCTTCCGGCCGGGTTGGTCGTTCCTTTCCGGGCGGTCACCGGCCGCGTTGCACACCAAAGCGATGGCCTTCGACGGCGAAGCCGTGTTCATTGGTAGCTTCAACCTGGATCCGCGTTCAGCCGTGATCAACACGGAAGCCGGACTCTATATCGAGAGCCCGGAGCTTGCCAAACAACTGAAGGCCTACATGGAGACTGGCGTCTTGCCCGCCAACAGCTACCGGGCCTTCCTCGACACGAAGGGCAGGATCGTCTGGGAGACGGTCAAAGACGACAAAATAGTGCGCTACCATGACGAGCCCGAAACCGGCTTTCGACGGCGGTTCGTCGCCGGCCTGTTGAAGATGCTACCGATCAACTCGCAACTCTGACTGCGATCGTCGCCCCTCACACTCCGCGTCATCGGCCCCGACGACTGCACCGTGCACGAAGACCGGCAGCTAATCGGCCGCATCCGGCTGACGAGCGAGCACACGTCGCCGCTCTGGTTCCGGACCGTTGCGGTGACCTTGCCAGGACCGCCGTCCGGCGATGCCGGCTCGCTCGACCAGGCCAAGCAGCGCTTTGCGACAGCGTGGGCGACGTTCAAAAACCTTGACGGCCTTCCTTGCCGTCGCGACCGGCAGAACTCTACGAACTCAAACTCGCGATAGAATTTGATGGCGTCATCGTCGATGGCGTTCGACAGTATCGACGGCGAGCCACGGGTCTACGATGGCTGGCCAGCACCGCCGGCCTAGCGCTGCGCTCGCGCCTTCTTGGCGGCGTCCAGCCCGATCTCCACCAGCCTCCTGATCGCCTCCGACAGGTTCGGCAGGTCGGCTTCGCGCCGTCGCCAGCCATCGACCTTTTCGATCAGGCTGGAGGGAACCACCATGTGCAGGCGCTGGACTTCATCGTCGAGCTTTTTCGGCATTGGGGACTCCGGTTTTTGTTGCGTATGACGGCCATCATGTGTATGATGTACCTATCAGATCGGAACACAGAAGACAACGGTGCAGGCCCAACGCAAGTCACTTCGTTTATCGGCAGCCTGTTGACCAACCATGTGTTGGCCGTCGTCACTGTCAGGTACCGGGCAGATTTGATCATGCCCATGCTTACCGCCTGACACAGGCTAACCCTCAATGCCCGGCGGCCGTTCGGCCTACCGGGGTTCCGGTGTCAGGAAACAACCAACACTGGAGCAAGGCAATGAAACGCATGATTACTGCGGCCACGGTCCTGTTGGCCCTATTGGCCTCGCTGCTCGCTATTACCGTCATGCCGGGATCATCCGTCTTAGACCTGAATATCGATGTGGGCATAAAAGTTTTCGCCTTTTACGTCGCGTACATCGTTTGGGCAGCGCTAACCGTCCTGCTGGTGAACGTCTTCTTCACCCTGTGGGGCACTCGCGGGCGAGCTCACGCATCTACCCTCAGTGCTCGGCGGCTGTAAAACCCACCGGGCTTGAGATGTCAGTGAAACCAGACAAAGGAGAAGGCTCATGACAAACGCGAACGAGCGCTATCAGGACTGCGCTAAAGATCGGGTCGAAGTCATCAAGGCCCACATTCGCTCGCTGAATGAGTTGCTCAAGCAACTGCAATCTAAAGCACCCGCGAAGGAGACCAAACACTAACCTCCCTTCCCCGGCGGCCTCGGCCTTACCGGGGTTAAGGTGTCAGGGAATGGTCCCAACATACACAGTGGAGACACCCCATGAGCGTCAACACCGAGGCCACAGCACAGCACAAGGCCGTGGCGCCCCGTCGCGCAGAAGCGTTGTATTCTCCGGAAACGTGCATTGGACGCCCAAATCAAGGGTCCGCATCTGCACATCGGCCGCCTCCGGCTGTCGCGGAGTGGGCCGCTCCCGCGGTCGTTGGCGGCTTGTAGTCTGGAAACTTACCGAGCAGTGCAGCTTTGATGAACTCGAAATGGGTAATCTCGGTGGTCAATTCCTTGAGACGTTGCTGCCCGTTGGACATCTCGGCCGCGAGAAGGTTTTGATGATGGTTGTTGAGCGGCTCGCGCTCCAGATATTCGTCGGTTCCGCTGCCGAAAGTCACCGCCGCCCGCGAGAGCACATCATCAACTCGCTGACTCAAGCTGACTTTCTCAACCTCCGCCGTGTGCAATGCGTAGTCAATCGCGGCTATGATTAAGTCCACACGGGCGATTTCGGCGTCCCGCCCCTGCGAACGGGCCCAGGAAACAGCGTCCTTCATGGCCAGGCTGAAATAAATTCCCAAATCCCTCATCTGATCCGGCTTCTTTATTGAAGGGGTCGGAAGGGCCTCTGTGCAACATTTCTCGGGGGTAGCCCGCGGGGTAGTTCTCGACGCATCTGCCAATGAATTTTGGTCAGACTAGAGTGGGTTATTTGCCTGGAACTATTGTCCCAGAGGACATTGTACCAAAGGGGTGAGACGGTCGAACCGTGAACATTCTGTTGACGCGCGGGTATGATGGGCCGTCCGAAAAGCGCGTCGTACAAATGGATAGGTCGTCCCTACATCGCTTTGATCCTCACACAGATCACGTAGATGATCATAAAAATGGGCAGTGTCCCGAAGAACCATAGGGCCGGCCGGTCGCTTTCCAGCCGAGCGAACTCGCGGTTGGGGTCCGTCTCTCGCCCAAAAGGGGTGGTGGGGCCTTTGCTATGACGCTGTCTCGCGGCGCGACGTAGCAGCCTTCGAAGCTGGGTCTCAGTTTTCGCCGGGGCTTCCACCTCAGCCTTTTCTTCGCCATTAGCCGGCGGATGGCCGTGCATACTCAACCGCTCCTCTTCTGGCGCGTAGAATCGAGCTGGCTTAGCAGCGGCGGCATCTGAAGGCGTGGCGCAGGTGGTTCTTGACCAGGATTGGTCGCGGACTGCTTGTTCCGGGTGAATACAAGACCAAGCAATCCAGTCGCCAATAAAACAGCTCCCGCAATCATTAGCCAATGCGGCAATTTGAGCGACGAAAGCAAGTCCATTTGTTCCCGCCCTTTGCGTCAACCGGAATTCGCCGCACCAACCAGATGCTTCGCGGCCTGGCCGGCGAGGTCGCGTGGGGTCGGGATCGATCGACTTCACGTTGGTTCCCCCCGCAAAATGAAACAATCTTGGCTCTTCTTCCGCGACTCGATTGATCTGAATCAAATGACGACCGAGCCAAGCCCGCCCTAAAGTAGTTCCGTCGGTTCAAAAAACGGAGTGCGGATGTGGCGACAGGTACCGTGAAGTGGTTTAACGCGACCAAAGGATTTGGGTTCATCCAACCCGACGATGGCGGTCAGGATGTTTTCGTCCACATAAGCGCTGTTGAGCGCGCCGGTCTGTCCGGCTTGGCTGAGGGCCAAAAGGTCACCTACGAGATCAAAGTGGATCCGAAGCGCGGCAAGAGCAGCGCGGAAAATCTACGGGTCTGACTTCTGACCAGCGGCCGAATCGCGCCTGCGCCCGGACGGTTGGCGACACGCGCTCCGCCGCCCGAGGATCTCAAAACGGCCCCCCTTGCCGGCGTGAAGCCGGCAGGGGGGCGGACGGGTATTTGGTGCACTTCGTCGAGCGCCTGGGGCACGCCCGCCATCGTCACCTCCAGAGCGCTAGACTCTGGCGATGTCGTCCCGGGTGGCCTGCAACGTTGCAATTCCGAGCGTCTGCGACGGACGTTCCCCGAACATTGCAAGGTAGTATTGCGAGAACCGGCCGAGCTCGTAAAAGCCCTGCTCCATCGCAACGGCCGCCACGGTGGTCGAGCCAGGCGCGCTCTCATGCAGGATGGAATGAACGGCGCAGAGCCGCTTGCACCTGAGGAAGCTGACCGGACCGAGGCCGAACACCTCCTGAAAGGCGCGATGCAAGGTGCGCCGCGATACGCTGAGCGCCGCGCAAATCTCCGACACTTGCACCGGGCGCGTGCCGGCCTCGTCGAGATACTCCTCGACCCTGCGGATCAGCCGTCTCGCAGAAGGCAGCCAGCCGGCGTCATCGGGCGGCAGCGATGACATGACATTGGCGGCCATGCATTCGACGATCGATCGTTTCCAGAAATCGGCGGTGGACGGCGTCAGGCCGCCGCCGTGCTTGCGCAGATGCGACATGATCCGGACCAGGCGGCGTGAGGCGATCGCACCCGTCTCGAGATCGGCCCGGAAATGGCCGCGGCTGCGCCAGGCGTCGGGATCGCTGAGCCTCGCTTCGCCGCCAAACAGGGACGCGACTTCACCGAGATCGAAGCGCATCGCGGCGTAAGCGGACGCGCCGTGAAAGACGCCGTCGTGCTCGAGCAGCGGCGGGATTACGAGCACGTCGTTGAGCTGCATGTCGAACGACCAGTGGGCAACGCGCTCTTCGGCCGCCAGCAACATCACGATGATCAGCTTGTCGTCGCTGGAGACGCGCTGTGTGCGCATGCCGACGCTGAACGTGCCGATGCTCAGTGAAAAATCGCCGATGCCAATATGCGACAACGTCCCGCGCAACCGCCCGCGGCCGAGCTGCACCACGTCGACATGCGTGCCGTGGACGGCCTGCTGAAGTCCTTCGAAACAGTCCAGCTTGCGCGAATCAACCAGTAGGAATTGCCCCATGGTTGCACCCTGTTACTGAAGCGCGACATTTCTGCGGCAGGCGGCGCCTGCAATACCACCACAACGGGAAGTGGGTGCGCCAACCTGCCTTCGCGTTTTAAGACAAACGCTATCGAAATTCGGCACACCAATTTACTCCGTTGCTCCCTATTTTCGGGGATTTGCAGCATGGGTCGTCAAGTCTCACCCACTGCTCGCGCGTACTGGCACAAATTGCACATCACAGCCGCCCAATCTTCGGATACCGTTTGCAACCTTAGCGTTATCGATCGAAAGCGGTCTGCGGATGGCAGTGCGCACGCGGTAGGGATTAGCCGCGTGCTCGAAAGCGTGCGCGCAAAGGCAAGGGACGTTGACGCAATGCGGCGTCGTCCTCTCCGCCAAGCGCCAAAAAAAGGGGACCAGACAATGTGTCCAACGTGGCGGGCAATATGCCGTCGTCGAATACCGTCAAAGTCTGCGCCGTAGCATCGAGTGGAATGCGCGTAGCGGAGCTTCCACCATGTTGCCGGCGGATCTGGGTCACTGCGAGCGGTTGCCGGATGATGTGAAGACCGGCGAGATGGTCTTCATTCCCGGCGGAACCTTTCGCATGGGATCCGACCATCATTATCCCGAGGAGGCACCGAGCCATCGCGTTTCCGTCGATGGGTTCTGGATCGATCGTACGCCGGTCACCAACCGGCAGTTCAAGCAATTCGTCAACGCGACCGGCCATGTCACTGAAGCGCAGGTCGTTCCCAATCCGAAGGACTATCCCGGTGCGCTGAAGCAGATGCTCTACGCCGGCTCGCTGGTGTTCTCGCCGCTGCCGCGCATCACCGATCTCACCGACTGGAGCCAGTGGTGGTCCTTCATGCGCGGCGCCAACTGGCGCCATCCCTATGGTCCTGGCAGCAACATCAAGGGTCTCGACGACCACCCGGTCGTGCACGTCTCCTACAGCGACGCGGCGGCCTATGCGCGCTGGGCCGGCAAGGATCTGCCAACGGAAGCCGAGTGGGAGTTCGCCGCGCGCGGCGGCCTCGATGGCGAAGAGTTCGCCTGGGGCGATGCGCTGACGCCCGGCGGCAGGCACATGGCCAACATCTGGCAGGGCAGCTTTCCTGTCCAGAATCTCGGCGAGGATGGGTTCGAGCGTACCTCGCCGGTCATGGCCTTCCCGCCGAACGGCTACGGCCTTTACGACATGATCGGCAATGTCTGGGAATGGACCTCCGACTGGTGGTCGGCCCGGCACGCCGCCGACACCACAAAACCCTGCTGCATTCCCCAAAGTCCCCGCGGAGGTCGCGAGGAGGCGAGCTACGACCCCGCCCTGCCCGATATCCGGATTCCCCGTAAGGTCCTCAAGGGCGGCTCGCATCTCTGCGCGCCGAACTATTGCCGCCGCTATCGCCCCGCCGCCCGCCACGCCGAGCCGGTCGATACCTCGACCAGCCATGTCGGGTTCCGTTGCGTGATGAGGGCACCTGCAGCGGGAAGTGAAGTGTGAGCCCTCATAGTGAAGACGTGGCAGCGGCCGGATAGGGATCATTCCGCGGGCCAGAATAATCATTCAATTCCAGCGATTATTTCCTCATCTGTTCTACTTGCTAGCCTGGCTGAACCGGCGCAGCATCGCGTTGCCGGCGTCAGGCCGAGCTCAATGCGCGAAAAATCGCGTGGATCAAAATGCAAAAGTGGAGGAAGCGAATGACGCTCAATGTCTCACGTCGATCCCTACTCGCGCTTGGTGCAGGCCTTGGTGCCAGCACAATGCTCGGCAACAGCGCGATGGCGCGCGCTCCCAAGCTCGGTACCCAAACGCCCTACTGGCACCGCTTCATTCTCGGCGATGCCGAGGTGACCATCGTCTCCGACGGGCCGCTGCCGCTCGGCGATCCCTCCGGGACGTTCACCGGCGTGCCGAAGGAAGAGGTGAAGAAGATGCTGGCGGACAATTTCCTGTCGCCGGACAACGTCGTGCTCGAGCAGAACTCGCCGATCGTGAACACCGGCGACAAGCTGATCCTGTTCGATACCGGCATGGGCACCTCCAAGGCGTTCGGGCCGACCACCGGCCGGCAGCAGAAGAGTATGGCCGAGGCCGGGATCAAGCCGGAGGACATCGACGCGGTGGTTTGCTCGCATGCCCACATCGACCATATCGGCGGCATCGTGGACGCCAACGACAAGCCGCTGTTCCCGAACGCCCAGATCTACATCGCCCAGAGCGATTTCGACTTCTGGACCGACGAAGGCAAGCTCGGAAGCCCGCTGAAAGATTTCGTGGTGCATGCCCGCAAGAACCTGACGCCGGTCCGGGACCGCATCGTGTTCTACAAGGACGGTCAGGAGTTCCTGCCCGGCGTGCAGGCGATCGCGGCGCCCGGCCATACCGTCGGCCACACCATCTTCATGGTCAGTTCGGCAGGAAAGTCATTTGCGTTCCTCGGCGACCTCTCGCACCATTCGGTGCTGCTGCTCGAACGGCCGCGGATGGAGTTCTCCTACGACACCGACCCGAAGCAGGCGGCCGAGTTGCGCGTCAGGCTCCTCACCATGCTGGCGGCCAACAAGACCCCCGTGATGTCCTATCACTTCGCCTGGCCGGGCTACGGCCACGTCGCCAAGGTCGGTGACGGCTTCCACTTCTTTGCCGAACCGATGCAGATGACGTTGTAGTCGGTGACATCTAGCCCGGGTCGCGCAAGCGCCGCCCGGGCCGGCCACCCGATCCGTACCTGCGAGACAAGGAGGAATAATCCCTTACCAATTCTTGTCGTACCGCGACGAAACTTCTGGGCCATTTTCGGCAATGCAAGCCCGTTCCAGGCAAGAGCTTGCCTCATTGCTCGGGTAATATTTGCTTCGCATCACGTTTATCGACGTGAGCGTGAGCACTCGATTGGCTTTGGTCGACTTACGTTCGCAAGATGTTGAGGAGACACGCCATGAAGATCGTCGTGATCGGTGGAACCGGGCTGATTGGGTCGAAGCTCGTTGCGAAGCTCAAGCAGCAGGGGCATGAGGCCATCGCGGCCTCGCCGAAATCCGGCGTGAATGCCGTGACAGGGGAAGGCCTCACGGCAGTGCTGGCTGGCGCGGATGCCGTCGTCGACGTCGCCAATTCACCATCCTGGGAGCCTGCCGCCGTGCTCGAATTCTTCGAGCGTTCGAGCAAGAACCTCGTCGCTGCCGAGGCCAAAGCTGGCGTCAAGCATCATGTCGCGCTGTCGATCGTGGGGACCGACCGCTCACCCGACATCGCATATTTCCGTGCCAAGCTCGCGCAGGAGACGGTCGTCAAGGCCGCTTCCGTCCCCTACTCGATCGTGCGTGCCACCCAGTTCTTCGAATTTCTCGGCGCCATCGGCGAAGCGGGTGCGACTGGCGGCAAGATCGTCGTCCCATCGGCACTGTTTCAGCCGATTGCCTCCGACGACGTGGTCGATTGCCTCGCGGAGGTCGCCACAGGGCGACCGCTGAACGGCACAATCGATCTCGCTGGTCCCGAGAAGGCTCCCTTCAACGAGTTCGTTGCGCGCCGCCTGAAGGCGGCCGGCGATAGCCGTCCGGTGATCGGAGACCCAACCGCGCAGTACTATGGCGCACCGATCGTCGACACGTCGCTCAACCCGCTCAGCGAGGCGCGGCTCGGGAAGACGCCGCTCGCAACATGGCTCTCGACGATCTGAGGTTAGCATCCCGTCTTCATGGCAGCCACGAAGGGAATCCCATGCGAAGAATCCTGATTGCAACGGCCGTGTGTGCCGCGTCCCTGTTGACGGTACATGCGGCCGAAACACCGCCGGCAGCACCATTGGCCAAAATAGCAATCGTGTTCGACCAGGCCCTGCCCAACGTCCCCGGCAAGAGCATGAAGGGTGTACTGGTCGAGTACGGTCCCGGAGGCTCCTCGCCGGCCCACATCCACGCGCCCTCGGCCTTCATCTATGCCACGGTTCTGGAAGGAGCGATCCGCAGTCAGGTCAATGACGGACCCGCAAAAGTCTTTCGCAAGGGCGAGAACTTCTCCGAAAGACCTGGCGACCGCCATGCCGTCAGCGCCAATGCCAGCGATACCGAGCCAGCAAAGCTGCTGGCCGTCTTCGTGGTGGATACGGCTGACAAGGATCTGACGATGCCGATGCCGAAATAGCGCCCGATCGGCACGCACCGACCGAGAGTTGCCGCATCACCCGCCGCCCTCCACGAAGGCAACCGGCGTCCCTTTCGCGACGCTGGCAGCGACGCGTTCGGCGTCCCAATTGGTGAGACGCACACAGCCATGCGATTGCCCCTTGGAGATATTTTGCGGCGACGGCGTGCCATGGATGCCATAGCCGTCTGCGGACAGGTTGATCCACACCATGCCGACCGGATTGTTCGGGCCGGGCCTGATCTTGAAGGGTTTTCGGGAATGAACGCCCTTGAAGTGATAGGCGGGATTATAGCGATAGGTCGGATTGGGATCGATCTCGGTAACCTTCAGCGTGCCTGAAGGTGACGGCTTCTCCTCGCTGCCGACACTCGCCGGATAGAAACCGATCAGCGCATTCGACTTGTCGAACAGTTTTACGGTTTGCCGCTTCTTGTCGATCTCGACCCTGTCGGCCCTGGCAGGCGCAGCGCTTCCACCGCCGCTGGTGTCGACGACGGCGATGGTCTCACCGGCGCGGTCGAAGTGCCGCCCAGGGTTGAGCGCCGCCAGCAGTTGCTCGCTCATGTGAAACTTCTCGGCCAGTTCTTCGCGCGGACTGGTGTAGCCGAGCGTCGGAATGTCCTTCATCGCCTCCATCTTTGAAGGAAGCTTGTGCAGGAACGGGCCTGCGACGTCCTTGTCGGTGATGGCATAGGTCGCCGTCGGCGGCCGGCCGTCCGCCTGCAGGGCCTTCCAGACGTCATCGGTCAACTCATCCGAGCTCGGCAATTGCCGCGCTTCCGCATAGGCGCGCAGCGCCTTCCTGGCGTTCTCCCCGAATTTGCCGTCGATCTCGCCCGGCGAGAAGTGGGCCCTGTCCAGCAGGACCTGCAGACGCACGCCCGCCGGAGTCGGCTTCTCGTTCGACAGGGTCTTCTTCGAGGGTTCGGCGGAACCGATCGTGGCCGTGTCCATCCCGGCGGCGAACGCCGGTGCGGCCGCCAAGACCAAGAGTGTAACGGCGAAAGCAATCTTCGCTGCCGCGCGTGGCGGCGCCTCCTCGATCATGTTCCAGCTCCGACGTGGAGACATTCGTCGGATTGGCAACTCGACTCGATCGCGGAAGTTTCCAGTTTTTCCCAAAAAGCGCGTCGGCCCGGATCAGCCGACGCGACGCGCCGCCATCTCGGCCGCGAGCAGCACCGCTGCGCGGCTGGCGCCGGTCGATGCGACACCCTGCCCGGCTATGTCGTAGGCAGTGCCGTGCGCGGGCGTGCAGATTGGAAACGGGAAGCCGCCGAGCAAGGTGACACCGCGATCAAATCCCATCAGCTTCATCGCGATCTGGCCCTGGTCGTGATACATGGTCAGCACCGCGTCGAAGGCGCCGCCCTTGGCGCGCAAAAACACCGTGTCGGCGGGAAACGGCCCTTCCACGGCAATGCCCTCGCGCTGGCCGGCTTCCACCACCGGCGCGATGACATCGATCTCCTCGCGACCGAAATTGCCGCCGTCGCCGGCGTGCGGGTTGAGCCCTGCGACCGCGATACGCGGACGCGCAAAGCCGGCGTTGCGCATGCAGGCATCGGTCAGCGTCAGGGCGCGGTGGATGCGTTCGCCGGACAGCTTTGCAGCGACGTCCTTGAGCGGGATGTGCGAGGTCACCCGCGCGTTCCAGAGCTCGCCCAGCACGTTGAATTCGCTGGCCGGGGTCTTGAGGCCGGCGATCTCCGCGGAGAACGCGATCTCGTCGTCATAGTCGGCGCGGGCGAGCCGCATCGCCTGCTTGTTGAACGGCGTGAAGCAGACGGCATCGACGCGGCCGTTCCGGGCGAGTTCGAGTGCGTGCCGGTAATTCGCCAGTGCGAATTTTCCGCCAGCGAGGGTCGCCGTTTTCGGCTCGACGTCCTTGGGATCGAGATGGCGGAGATCGACGAACAGCGCATCTCCCTTCGCCGCGCGAAAATCGGTGCCCTGCTCCACCGTCGTCAGCTCCGGCGTGGCGCCGGCAACGCGCGCGCCCGCGTCGAAGATGCGGCGGTCGCCGATCACGACGAGGCGGCCGCGGGCACGGACCTCGTCGAGCGCCACGAGCTTTGCGGTCAGCTCAGGGCTGATGCCGGCGGGATCTCCGATTGCCAGCGCAATGAGCGGCTTTGCGGTCATATGATCACCTTTTCCTGGCTTGTCGCGTCAGCGGCGGGCGACGCAGGTTTGCGAAAGAGACGCGCGAGCTGCAACAGCAGCGGAAGCAGCAGCAGCGCAATGCCGACCACCACCAGGCTTGTCACCAGCTTGTTCGCAAAGAAGATCCCGAGCGATCCCTTGGACATCAGCATCGATTGCCGGAACGCATCCTCGGCCTTGTCGCCGATGACGATCGCAAGCACCAGCGGCGCCAACGGATAGAACAGCTTCTTGAAGAGATAACCGACAATGCCGAAGCCGAGCATCATGACCACGTCGAGATAGGAGTTCGACACCGAATAGGCGCCGACGACGCAGATGATCACGATCAGCGGCGCGATGATCACGAAGGGAATCCGCATCAAGGCGGCAAATACCGGCACGGTCAGCAGCACCAGCGCGACCGCGACGATATTGCCGACATACATCGAGGCGATCAGGCCCCAGACGAAATCCTTCTGGTCGACGAACAGCATCGGCCCGGGATTGAGCCCCCAGATCATCAGCCCGCCCATCATGACGGCCGCGGTGGCCGAGCCGGGAATGCCGAGCGAGAGCATCGGCAGCAGCGCGCTGGTGCCGGCCGCATGGTCGGCCGTCTCGGGCGAGATAATGCCCTCGACTTCGCCGGTGCCGAAGTAGCGGCCGCGGCGCGAGAAGCGGCGGGCGATGCCGTAGCTCATGAAGGATGCCGCCGTCGGGCCGCCCGGCGTGATCCCCATCCAGCAGCCGATCGCCGCGCTGCGCAGCAACGCAACGCTGTGTCGTGGCAGGCAGCCGACCGCGCGAAACACCTCGCGCCAATCGATCTTCGACGAGACGGCGCGGGCATGAAACTCCTCCTCGACCGCGACCAGGAGCTCGCCGATGCCGAACAGGCCCATCACCGCGACGACGAAGTTCACGCCCTTGACCAGTTCGTCGATACCCATGGTGAGGCGCACGCTGCCGGAGACGGTGTCGATGCCGATGGCGGCGATCGCAAAGCCGATCGCGAGCGCCACCACGGTCTTGATCGGCGCCGCGCCGCCCATGCCGACGAAGCTGGCAAAGGCAAGGAAATAGACCGCGAAATATTCCGGCGGCCCGAAAGCAAGCGCGACCTGCGCCACCCATGACGCCAGGAATGTTATCAGGATGACGCCGACCAGCGCGCCGAACGCCGCGGAGCCGAAGGCGGTGGCCAGCGCCGTCGTCGGCCGCCCGTCGCGCGCCATTGGGTAGCCGTCGAATGTGGTGGCGACCGAGGACGGCTCGCCGGGGATGTTGAACAGGATCGAGGTGACCGAGCCGCCGAACAGCGCACCCCAATACATGCTGGAGAGCAGGATGATCGCCGAGACCGGCTGCATGCCGAAGGTCAGCGGCAACAGCAGCGACACCCCGTTCGGCGCGCCCAGTCCCGGCAGTACGCCGACGAGAATACCGAGCAGCACGCCGACCACCATCAGCGCCAGATGCGGCACCGTGATCGCGATGGTGAAGCCGTGCAGAAGTTCCCCAAGGTTGTCCATCGGCCTCTCCTCAGAAGCCGAACGCGGCGGCGACCGCGCCATGCGGCAAGCTCACCTGGAACATGCGCTCGAACACGATATAGAGCGCGAGCGCGGTCGTCGCCGCCATCGCCAGTGACCGAAGCAGGGATTGATGTCCGGGGATCGCGAGCACGGCGAAGATATAGAGAGCGGAAGCGAGATACATCCCGAGCAGCGGGATCGCGGCCACGAAGATCGCGGCCGGCACGAACAGGCCGGCGAGCCGGCGCAGCTCGACGGGCGTGATCGCGATAGGCACGCTGGCGAGCGTCGCCGCCGGCAGCACGCCGCGCACCAGATTGTAGAGGCTCCCGAGCACGATCACGAGACCGATCGCGAACGGGAACGTGCCGGAATTCCACGCCCGCGCTCGACCAGCCGATGCCGTTGTCCAGGCTGGAGACGACCACCGCGACACCAAAACTGCCGGTGAGGATGGCGGTCGCAAATTCAAGAGCGCGGCGCGAGATCATCGAAGGCTCCGGTCAAGCGTCGGACAACGGCACATTATTGACGGGCGTTAGCCGGCTCACTTGACCAACCAGCCCTGCTCGCTCGCAACCTGCCTGAGGTGCTCGAGGTCCTCCTTGATGAACTTGTCGAACTCGGCGCCGGTCAGGAACGTGTCGATCTGCGAGGACTTCTCGATGTAGTCCTTCCATTCCGGCGTCGCCTGCACCTTCTTCATGAGGTCGACGTAGTACGCGGCCTGGTCCGGCGTGACCTTGCCGGGCAGCCACACCGTGCGCGGCTGCTCGTATTGCGCAATGTCGAGGCCCTGCTCGACGCAGGTCGGGACGTCGCTCCAGCCTTCGGTCGCGGTGACCTTGGCGCCCGGCGGCAGCCGCTTCGGGCTGAAAACACACAGCGGGCGCTGCGTTCCGCCGCGCCATTGCCCGATGCTTTCGCTGGGATTGTTGACGTGGGAGTCGAGGTGTCCGCCGGCGAGCTGCACGGCTGTTTCGGCACCGCTCTTGAAGGGGATGTAGGTCAGTTTCACATGACCGGCCTTCTCGATCATGCGGGTCAGGACTTCGTCGGTGTCCTTGGACTGCGCCCCGCCCATCTTGAAGTCGCGCGGTTGCGGCGGCCTTCAGATAGTCGCCCGCGGTCTTGTAGGGCGAGTCCTGCTTGACCCAGAGCAGGAACTCGTCCTGCGCCATCGCCGCGATCGGGGTCAGGTCGGTGTAGTTGAAGGCGACCTTGGAGACGAGCGGCTGCTGCCAGGCGTTCGAGGTGCCGAAGATCACCTTGTAGGGATCGCCTGCGGAGGCCTTGCCGTAGACATAGCCTTCGGCGCCACTGCCGCCGGCCTTGTTGACGACGACGATCGGCTGGTCCGTCAGCTTGTACTTGGTGATGATGTTCTGCACCGCGCGGGCGATGTTGTCGGTGCCGCCACCGGGGCCTGCGGTCGCGACGAACTCGATCGGCTTCTGCGGCTGCCAGGCCGCGAGCGCAGGCATGGTGCCGACGACCACGAGTGCGGCTGCGGACAGCAAAAATGTTGACGTGCGACGCATGTTCCCTCCGGCTGATTTTTGATTGTTTTTTGGTCTAGTGTCTGTCGTGGTGACGTCCGCTCAGGCGACGCGTTCCTCGCGCCTCCCTGACGCCGAGACGATTGCGCCCTGCTTCTCGAAGGTCTCGATTTCCTGGTCGGTGAACCCGTGCTCGGCCAGCACCTCGCGTGTGTGCTCGCCATAGACGGGCGCGCCCGAGAGAACCTTGCCGGGCGTCTCGGAGAACTTGACCGGCAGCCCGATCGTCTTCACCGGGCCGAGCGTGGAATGCTCGACCTCGACGACCATCTCGCGCGCCAGCGTCTGCGGATCGCTCAGGGCTTCCAGCATGTCGTGCACGGGCCCGCACGGCACGCCCTTCTCGTCCAGCGCCGCGAGCCAATGCGACCGCGACTGGGTGCGGAAGCGCGCGCTCAGGACCGCTTCGAGTTCCTTCAGATGGGCCATGCGGTCGGCACCGGTGACGAAGCGCGGATCAGCGGCAAGCTCGCTCGCGCCGAGCGCTTCCAGCATCAGCAGCCAGTGCTTCTTGTTGGCGCCGCCGACCACGAGCCAGCCGTCGGAGGCTTCAAACGCCTGATACGGCGCGTTGAGCGGATGGGCCGAGCCCATCGCGCGCGGCGCGGTGCCGGCGGCGAGCGCGATGGTCGATTGCCAATAGGTCTGCACCAGCGCGGCTTCATAGAGCGAGGTCTCGACCCACTGCCCCTCACCTGTCTTGAGACGGTGCGTGTATGCGGCGAGGATGCCCATGCTCGCGAGAAGGCCGGCAGTGATGTCGGACAGCGGCGGGCCGCATTTCACCGGCGGGCCATCGGGCCGTTCGCCTGTGAAACTCATGATGCCGCTCATCGCCTGCGCGACGAGGTCAAATCCCCTGCGGTGCTTGTAGGGACCGGTGCGACCAAAACCCGACAGCGAGCAATAGATCAGCGTCGGGAAGTCCTTGTGCATCGCCTCATAGCCGAAGCCCAGGCGCTCCATCGCGCCCGGCGCAAAGTTCTCCACCAACACGTCGGCATCCGCGATCAGCCGCCGCAGCACCTCCTTGCCGCCATCGGTCTTCAGATCGAGCACGATGCCGCGCTTGTTGCGGTTCATCATCAGGAAGGAGGCCGCCTCGTCGCCGATCTTCGGCGGTACCGAGTGACGGGTGTCGTCGCCGTTCGGCGATTTCTCGATCTTGATGACGTCCGCGCCCATGTCGGCGAGCATCAGGGTGCAGGTCGGCCCGGCCATGACGTGGGTGAGATCGATGACCTTGAGGCCGGCGAGCGGCCCCGAGCGGCGTGAGGTGGATTGCGATCGATCGCTCTGCATCAGGGGCGTCCTATTGACCGCGCCATTGCGGCGCGCGCTTGTTGAGGAAAGCATCGAGCCCTTCGCGAAAATCCTGGCTCGTGTAGCACATCAGGATGAGGTCTTCGCCCTCGTCCCGCGTCAGCCGCCTTTGCAGGCGCGCCACCGCCTGCTTGGTCGCATTCAGCGTCAGCGGCGCATGGCTGGCAACGAGGCGGGCGAGTTCATCGGCGCGCTTGTCGAGCGCCGCAAGGTCCTCGACGACCTCGCCGAGCAGCCCGACGCCTGCGGCTTCCGCGGCATCGACAAGGCGCGCGGTGAAGATCAAATCCTTGACGCGCGCAGCGCCGATCAGCGCGGTGAGACGGCTGACATTGGACATCGACAGGCAATTGCCGAGCGTTCGCGCAATGGGAAAGCCGATTTTCGTGCTTCGGGTGCCGATGCGCAGGTCGCAGGCGGCGGCGATGCCCGCTCCGCCGCCGGTGCAGAAGCCGTTGATCGCCGCGATCGTCGGCACGCGGCATTGCTCGAGCGTGGTCAGCACCCGGTCGATGCGGTTCTCGTAGTCGATGGAGTCTTGCGGCGTCTTGAATTCGCGGAACTGGTTGATGTCAGTGCCCGAGGCAAAGGCCTTGTCGCCGGCCCCGCGCAGCACCAGCACCTTGATGGAGCGATCGCCATTGGCCTCTTCGCAGATCGCGGCAAGCCGCTCGTACATGGCGAAGGTGAAGGCGTTGCGCGCCTGCGGGCGGTTGAAGGTGATCCGCCCGATGCCGTCCGTGCATTCAAAAACGAGGTCGTCCGCCCCTACGGCCTGGTCCATTTCCTCGATCCCTCACTGTTTTTTGCATTTTTGAATGCAAAAATCGGATTTTACAAGATATAATTGCCGAACTTTCGTCGATTGGATCATTTTTGCATTCAAAATATTCGAGATATCCCATGCTGCATGAGGAGGTCGTCGGCCGCATCCGCGACATTCTGCTCGACGGCGAGATCCCGCCGGGCGCGCGGATCCCCGAGCGCGAACTATGCGAACGGCTCGAAATTTCGCGCACGCCGCTGCGCGAGGCGCTCAAGGTGCTGGCCGCCGAGGGCCTCGTGCAGCTCCTGCCCCATCGCGGCTCGCGCGCGGCGAAGCTGACCGACAAGGACATGCGCGACCTCTTCGAGGTCTGCCAGGGCCTCGAGGCGCTGGCGGGCGAGCTCGCCTGCGAGCGTATCAGCGATCACGAGATCGCGGAGATCGCGGCCGCGCACGCGGCGATGGTGCAGCATTATCGCGAAGGCGATTTGATCCAGTACTATCGCGGCAACCGCGCCATCCACGAGGCCATCGTCACCGCGGCCGGCAATCCCGTGCTGACCGGGCTCTACGCGTCGGTGACCGCGCGCATCCGCCGCGCCCGCTACGTCACGCCGATGACGCCGCAGCGCTGGGCCTTCGCCGTCAGCGAGCACGAAGCCATCCTGAACGCGCTCCAGCGCCGTGACGGCGCCGGCCTCTCCCACATCCTGCGTGCGCATCTGCGGCACAAGCGTGAGGAGGTTTTGCAGGCGGGTTTTGCGGAGACGGAAGCGAGCGAGCTCACGCTGCGGATTGCGTGAGGGACAAGTGTTCGCACAGCACCGCCGGCCAGTGGCGCACGGACCCTGGCCACTCGCGCGGCCGCTCACCGGAAGTCACGACGGCTTGTAAACCCGCCAGGATCGGGCCATGCTGATCGTGGCAGGCCAGGACCGCGTTGCATGGCGATCGAGCTGCACGGCTACCAATACAGCGTCTATTCCTGGATCGCCCGCCTGGCGCTCCATGAAAAGGGCGTGGCGTACAATTGGGTCGAGGTAAATCCTTTCGCGGAGAATATCCCTGCGAGCTACCTTGCAACGCATCCCTTCAAGCGCGTGCCCGCGCTGATTTACGCTGGGTTCATCGTCTACGAAACGGGCGCCATCACGCGTTATGTGGATGAAGCTTTTGAGGGTCCCAGGCTTCAGTCCATGGAACCGAGAGAGCGGGCTCGCAGCAATCAGATCATGTCGATCGTGGACAGCTACGCTTACTGGCCGCTGGTGAGGCAAGTCTTCTCCCACGGGGTTTTCAGGCCGCGCATGGGACTGCCGGCAGACGAGGACGAATTTCGAAAAGGCATCGAAGCCGCGCCGAGGATCCTCGCAGCGCTGGAGACAGCCGCTGGCGGCGGGCGCTACCTGTGCGGCAATCAACTGTCGCTGGCCGACATCCATCTGGCGCCGATGATCGGCTATTTTGTCCTCGCCGACCAAGGGAGAGCCCTTCTCCAGAAGTACGCCGGGGTCAATGACTGGTGGTCGGAGTTCTCTCGGAGAGCTGCGTTTATGGCCACAATGCCGCGCTTGCCGTAAGTCCTGCTGAGAGAGTTACAGGTGGCGGCGTTTCATTTCCGTCCGCCGAGGAAACGCTCGATCGGCCGCAGCGCATCGATATCCGGAATACGCTCGCGGGCCTGGGCATCTGAGCACCAAGGATAGGACAAAGCGGCCAGCCACCGCATGATCGGCTCCGAGTCCTCGACTGGAAGCACGCACATCACCTCGATATCGATCACGAGCTTCTTCACGCGCCCATCATCGTCGGACGCAAATTGCCAGCCATAGTGTCCGCAGCCGACGCGAACGGCCCCGCCCTGCCGCGCCGACATCCCGACCAGCCAATCGCAACGGAAATGCGGCAGGTGACCTGCACTGGGACGCGAAAGGCAAAACGTGCGCACATTCTCGTACTGGTCGCCGAAGTTGGTCACCAGCACCTGGGTGATTTGCTCCAGCCCCTTTGCCGAGCTCGGAAACGAGATGGCGTCAGTCCTGACGGCCATTTCGAGTTCACAGTCGTCCACAAAGGCCAGCTTCATCAACTGAGGACGGTTGCCGTCCTTCGCCAGGATATACGTGCTGATCGCATCGGCAGCGTCGATGGCCGTGGCTCGGTTCATTCCGTCGCCCTCAGCTACGGCTAGCACCCCAGCTTGTCGGCAATCCCGCCAAAATCCTTGGCCACGATGTCCCAATTGCCGGTGGCCTCGAAATCGACCTTCTGAAGCGGCCCGTACTCGGTCGGGCGCGCAACAAACGCGGTCTTCAGCCCGTTCTTCTGCGCGGCCAGGAGATCGCCGTTATGGGCCGCGACCATCATCACTTCTTCCGGCTTGAGGCCGAGCAGCCGCGCGGCGCCGAGATAGGTCTCGGGATCGGGCTTGTAGTGCTCGAACAGTTCGGCCGACATGACGAGGTCCCAGGGGAGCCCTGCAAACTTCGCCATGTTGGTGAGCAGCGCGACGTTGCCGTTCGACAGCGGCGAGATCACGAACTTTGTCTTGAGCCGCGTCAGGCCGGCGACGCTGTCGGGCCAGGGATGCAGGCGATGCCAGCCCTTGGTGATGTGGTCGAGGTCGGCCTCGGTCAGGCCCTTGATCGCGAACTTCTCGACCAGCTTGTCCAGCGAGCGGCGGTGCAGGACGTCGAGGATGACATAGCCGCGTTCGGGGTGCTTGCGCACGTCATCCATCGCGGCGGTGTACATGCCGCGCCAGCCGTCGACCAAAGCGGTCCAGTCGGCGGTGATGCCGCGGCCCTTGCCCCACCACATGAGGTCGCTGATCAGGCTGGTGCGCCAGTCGACGACGGTGCCGAACACGTCGAAGACAAGGGCTTTGACGGCGGCGAGATCGGACATGTGCGCTCCCCGCTGTCCGTCATTCCGGGATGCGCCGTCAGGCGCAGCCCGGAATTGACCGGGCTGGCGTTGCGCTTCGTCCGAATATGCCTATCCTCAATCGAGGTGGAACTTGGCCAGCTCGCGGTGCTCGGCCTTGATGTAGCGCACGGTGCCGGTGACGGAGCGCATCACCACCGTCTCGGTCTCGATCACGCCGTCCTTGCGGAACTTGACGCCCGAGAGCAGCGAGCCCGTGGTGACGCCGGTGGCGGCGAACAGGCAGTCGCCCCGCGCCATGTCCTCGATGCCGTAGATCATCTTCGGATCGTTGACGCCCATCTTGGCGGCGCGCTCGCGCTTCTCGTCGGAATCGAGGATCAGGCGGCACTGCATCTGGCCGCCGATGCAACGCAGCGCCACGGCCGCGAGCACGCCTTCCGGCGCGCCGCCGGTGCCGAGATACATGTCGACGCCGGTGTTATCAGGGTCGGCGCAGTGGATCACGCCGGCGACGTCGCCATCGGTGATGAGGCGCACAGCCGCGCCGGTCGAGCGCACGCTCTCGATGATGCTGGCATGGCGCGGACGGTCGAGCACGAGCACGGTGATCCGTCCGGCTGAACACCCTTGGCCTTGGCGAGGCGGCGGACGTTTTCGGCCGGCGTGGCGTCGAGCTCGACGACGCCCTTGGCGTAACCGGGGCCGATCGCGAGCTTCTGCATGTAGACGTCGGGCGCGTGCAGCAGCGTACCGCCGTCGGCCATCGCCATGGTGGCGATCGAGCCCGGCATGTTCTTGGCGCACAGCGTGGTGCCTTCGAGCGGATCGACCGCGATATCGACCTTCGGGCCGGCGTTCATGCCGACCTTCTCGCCGATGAAGAGCATCGGCGCCTCGTCGCGCTCGCCCTCGCCGATCACGATGGTGCCCTCGATCGGCAGCTTGTTGAGCTCGCGCCGCATCGCGTCGACCGCGGCCTGGTCGGCCGCCTTCTCATTGCCGTGCCCGCGCAGCCGCGCCGAAGACACCGCCGCCCGCTCCGTCACGCGCACGATCTCCAGCGTGAGAATGCGCTCGAGCAACGCATGCGGCGGGACTGAAATATGGGTCGACATCGGCTCACTCCTTCGAACAGTTTTGGACGGAAATCTCCGTCCGCATCAACTCGTTTAGCGCGCTGACCGGTTCGGAACAACCGCTTCAGTTCTTCTCGATCCGGATCACCTGCGGCCGTCCGCTGATCACCTTGTCCCGCTGCACGGCGGCGAGCGCGCGGCGCACGGCGTCCTCATGCGTTGCATAGGTGATCAGGATGACGGGCACGGGCACCGCCTTGCCGTCGGCCGGCGCAGCGCCGCCATTGGGATGGCGCTGCACGATCGACTCGATCGAAATCTTCTGCTCCGCAAGCCGGGTCGCGATCGCGGCCGCGGTGCCCGGGAAATCGCGCGCCAGCAGGCGGATATAATAGCCGCCTTCGTGGCGCTCCATCGGCGCCTTCTTGGTGTCGCGCAGCTGCGCAATCGGCCGGCCGAACGGATTGGCGCGGATGCCGCGCGCGACATCGGCGATGTCGGCGACGACGGCGGATGCGGTCGCAGCTCCGCCGGCGCCGGGGCCGACCAGCGTGATCGGCGGAATGCCCTCGCCATCGATCGTGACCGCGTTGGTGACACCCATCACCTGCGCGATCGAGGAGGATTTTGGAACCATGGTCGGATGCACGCGCTGCTCGATGCCCTTGGCGGTGCGAACGGCAACGCCGAGCAGCTTGACGCGGTAACCGAGATCGTCGGCCGCGCGCAGATCTTCCGGCGCGATGGAGGAGATACCTTCGACATACACTGCGCTTTGAGCAACTTTCGTGCCGAAAGCGAGGCTGGCAAGAATGGCAAGTTTCTGCGCGGTATCGTGGCCGTCGACGTCGAAGGACGGATTGGCCTCGGCATAGCCGAGCCGCTGCGCATCCTTGAGGCATTCGGCAAACGACAAGCCCTCCTGCTCCATCCGGGTCAGGATGTAATTGCAGGTGCCGTTGAGGATGCCGTAGACGCGGTTGATGCCGGTTCCCGCAAGACCTTCGCGCAACGTCTTGATGACGGGGATCGCGGCACCGACCGCTGCCTCGAAATTCAGCGCGCCGCCATGCTTTTCGGCGGCTTTTGCCAGCTTATCCCGTGCTTGGCGAGCAAGCGCCTTGTTGGCGGTGACGACCGACTTGCCGGCGTTGAGCGCCGCCTCGACAGCCGACAGCGCGGGATCGCCGGCGCCGCCCATCAACTCGACGAAGCAGTCGATGCCGGGATGCGTGGCCAGCGCCATCGGATCCTTGACCCATTCGACGCCGCGCAGATCGACGCTGCGCTTCTTCGCCTTCGAGCGCGCGGTGACGGCGACGACGCGAATGCCGCGGCCGCTGCGGCCCGCGAGCACGCGGGCCTGGGTTTCGATCAAACGGATAACTTCGGCGCCCACGGTGCCGAGCCCCGCTATGCCCACTTTCAGGGGTGCGACCATGATGCTTTTAGAAAACCTGTCGAAGAGAACTTAGCGCCGATTGGCGAGCGGAACGACGTTGTGCAACGTTTCGATGCCGCTTTCAAGGAAGCGGCGCACGCCGCGCGCGGCCTGCCTGATCCGTTGCTCGTTTTCCACCATGGCGATGCGGACATATCCTTCACCATGCTCGCCGAAGCCGACGCCGGGCGAGACCGCGACGCCGGATTTCTCCACCATCAGGGTTGCGAACTGCATGCTGCCGACGCTGCGGAACGCCTCGGGCAGCGGCACCCAGGCGAACATCGAGGCTTCCGGCGGCGGGATCTCCCAGCCGGCGCGGCCGAACGATTTCCACCAGCGCGTCGCGGCGCTTGCGATAGGTGTCGCGCATCTCCTTGATGCAATCGTCGGGACCGTTCAGCGCGGCGGTCGCGGCGACCTGCACCGGCGTGAAGGCGCCGTAGTCGAGATAGGATTTGACCCGGGCGAGCGCTGCGATCACGCGGTCATTGCCGACCGCAAAGCCCATGCGCCAGCCGGCCATCGAATAGGTCTTCGACATCGAGGTGAACTCGACGGTGACGTCGATCGCGCCGGGCACCTGGAGCACCGAGGGCGGCGGGTTGTTCTCGTCGAAATAGACCTCGGCATAGGCGAGATCGGACAGGATCAGGATCTCGTGCTTCTTCGCGAAGGCGACGAGGTCCTTGTAGAAATCGAGGCTCGCGACATAGGCGGTCGGGTTCGAGGGATAGCAGACGACCAGCGCCAGCGGCTTCGGGATCGAATGCACGATCGCGCGCTCCACCGCCTCGAAGAATTGCGGCGTCGGCTCCGACGGCACCGAGCGGATCACGCCGCCCGCCATCAAAAAGCCGAAGGCGTGAATCGGGTAGCTCGGGTTGGGACAGAGGATGACATCGCCGGGCGCAGTGATCGCCTGCGCCACGTTGGCAAAGCCCTCCTTCGAGCCGAGCGTCGCCACCACCTGGGTGTCCGGATTGAGCTTTACGCCGAAGCGGCGCTCGTAATAGGCGGCCTGGGCCCGGCGCAGCCCGGGGATGCCGCGGGACGCCGAGTAGCGGTCGGTGCGCGGCTTGCCCAGCGTCTCCTTGAGCTTCTCCAGCACATGCGGCGGCGCCGGCAGGTCCGGGTTGCCCATGCCGAGGTCGATGATATCGGCGCCGGCATTCCGCGCGGCCGCCTTGGCCCGGTTGACCTGCTCGAACACGTAAGGCGGAAGGCGGCGGATGCGGTAAAAATCGTCCATGGGTCTCTGGGCTCCGGGCAACCGGTCAGGGCAGAATCGAAAGGCCGCGGCGGACTTTCGCAGAGGACCCGAACCCTTCGCACAAAATCACTCAAAATCAAATACTTGGAGTGAATTTCGGCGACTGGGACTGAAGTCCTTCGCTCTGACTCTCGGCTGAATTGAGGTCTTTTTAGCACGGAGTGGCGGGGGCGCCAGCGATTACCTTGCCCGCCCCAGCCTGGCGCCTCTACCTGGCGATCCTTACTTAGCATCCTTGGCAGCGACGGCCTGATGATCGCGCGCGGCCGCAAGCTCCGCCTCGATCTTGGCGCGCTGGTCGGGCGGGATGACTGCTTGATCACGATCCGGCGGGAGGTCGTGCACCGGCAGATAGGCGTTGGGATCCTTGGGATGCGCCTGCGTGTCGGCGGACGAGAGGTCCGCGAGCTGACTCGAGCAGGCGCCCAGCGCGAGCGCCGCGATCAGCAGCGCGCCACAAACTGGCAGCGACTTTTGCAGGTCCCTCAACGCCAACACCTGGGAAATCCCCTACTCATCCCAACGCAAGGCTGCCGGAGCTTAACCCAACAACCTGCCCAAGCTCAAACCATTGCTGCCCACAAATGGTACGAGCGAGAAAACATCCAAGGCCCACGGCGTCAGGGGTGCACCCCGATTGTGACAAAACCAAGAAGCTTTGTCGCAGTGCAGCACATCTTGGAGCGCGTTTAACGCCAAACATGCGAGCTTCGCGGTGACGAATACGGAATGAATCGTTACTGTTCTGCTCATGAGTACCGCCACGACCGACACACCCAAATCCGAGACGAAGTTCGATGCGGAAGCCTTCGCGATGAATGTCGCGCAGGCAATGGAGAACGGCGGCAAGGCGCTCGCCGCGTATCTGAAGCCGCGCGAGAGCGGCGAGGTCCAGGACCGTCCACCGGCCGAGCTTTCGGAGGTCGTCAAGACCTTCACCTCGGTCGCCGAATATTGGCTGTCGGATACGTCGCGATCGTCTGACCTTCAGACCAAGCTCGCCAAGGACTATCTCGACCTCTGGGGCTCGGCGGCGCGCCGCATGGCCGGCCAGGACGCCCCGCCTGCGATCGCACCCTCGCCGCGCGACAAGCGCTTTGCCGATCCGGAATGGAAGTCGAACCAGTTCTTCGATTTCGTGATGCAGCTCTATCTGCTCACGACCAAATGGGCGCAGGAACTGGTGCGTGACGCCGAAGGACTCGATCTGCCGACCCGCCGCAAGGCCGAGTTCTATGTTCAGCAGGTCACCAACGCGCTGTCGCCGTCGAATTTCGTGCTGACCAATCCCGAGGTGTTGCGCGAGACGGTCGCAAGCAGCGGCGGCAATCTCGCGCGCGGCCTGAAGATGCTGGCCGAGGACATCGCCGCCGGCAAGGGCATGCTGAAGATCCGCCAGTCCAACCCGGACAACCTCGTCGTCGGCGTCAACATGGCGACGACGCCGGGCAAGGTGATCTACCAGAACGAGATGATGCAGTTGATCCAGTACACGCCGACCACGGAGAACGTGCTGCGCACGCCGCTCCTGATCGTGCCGCCCTGGATCAACAAGTTCTACATCCTCGATCTCAAGCCGGAGAAATCCTACATCAAGTGGTGCGTCGACCAGGGCATCACCGTGTTCGTGATCTCATGGGTCAATCCCGACAAGCGGTTAGGTGCCAAGAGCTGGGAAGACTACATGAAGGAAGGCGTCCTGACGGCGATGGACGTCATCGAGCGCGCGACCGGCGAGCTGAAGGTGCACACCGCCGGCTATTGCGTCGGCGGCACGATGCTTGCGACCACGCTGGCCTGGCTCGCCGAGAAGCGGCGCCAGCGCGTGACCTCGGCGACGTTCTTTGCCGCGCAGGTCGACTTCACCCATGCCGGCGATCTCCTGGTCTTTGTCGACGAGGAGCAGATCGCAGCGCTCGAGCAGGACATGAGGGCGTCCGGCGTGCTCGAAGGCTCCAAGATGGCGATGGCCTTCAACATGCTGCGCTCCAACGATCTGATCTGGTCCTACGTCGTCAGCAACTATCTGAAGGGCCAGCAGCCGAGCGCGTTCGACCTGTTGCACTGGAATTCGGATGCCACGCGCATGACGGCGTCCAACCATTCCTATTATTTGCGCAACTGCTATCTGGAGAACCGGCTGTCGACGGGCACCATGGTGCTCGACAACACGCTGCTCGATCTCTCCAAGGTCAAGGTGCCCGTCTACAACCTCGCCACGCGCGAGGACCACATCGCGCCGGCGGAATCGGTGCTGTACGGCTCGCAATTCTTCGGCGGGCCCGTGAAATATGTGTTGTCCGGCTCCGGCCACATCGCCGGCGTCGTCAATCCGCCCGCCTCGAACAAGTACCAGTACTGGACCAACGACAACGTCAAGGACGTCAACATAGCCCAGTGGATGAAGGATGCGGTGGAGCACACGGGCTCGTGGTGGCCGGACTGGCGCGAATGGCTGGGCGCGCTCGATCCGGAGCAAGTCCCGGCGCGCAGCGTCGGCAGCGAAGCGCTGCCCCCGATCGAGGACGCCCCCGGCAGCTATGTCAGGGTTCGCGCATAGCGCAAGGGCGCGCGCTTTCGTATAAGCTCACGACGTCGATTTTGGAGGGGACCGGGTTATGACGCGTGAATTGTTCTGGCTGACGTGTACGGTGATCCTGACCGGGATCCTCTGGATTCCCTACACCATCAACCGCTGCCAGATTCGGGGGCTCGGTGGCGCGATGGCCAATCCCTCGCGCGGCGACAAACCGCAATCCGAGTGGGCGAACCGCCTGATGTTCGCGCATGACAACGCGGTCGAGAACCTCGTGCTGTTCGCGCCGCTGGTGCTGATCCTGAACGCGATCGACTATTCCTCGAAATGGACGGTGCTCGCCTGCGTCGTCTATTTCTGGTCACGCGTCGCGCATCTGATCGTCTATGCGCTCGGCGTCCCGGTGTTCCGCACGCTGGCCTTCACCGTCGGCTTCCTCGCCCAGGCCGTGCTGGCGCTGGCGGTCTTCAAGCTGGTTTAGGGATCAGGCTGCGGATTTACGAACGACAAGATTGAGCATGTTGGCGGGCGTCTCGTCAAAACTCTGGATCACGTTAGTCTCTGTTGACAGCGTGACCCACGGACCCGCGCTGGCGTAGGTCGCATCGATCCACTCGGGCGACGCATAATTGTAGTAGCGCCCGAGGCTGTCCCGGCCGTCGCCCTCGCCCATCTTGTAGCTGGCGTAGAACAGGCCCGACGGCCTGAGCGCACGGTGGATCCGCCCAAGGATGCCCGCGAGCTCGTCGCGCGGGACGTGCAACAGACAGGCGCTGGCCCAGACGCCGTCATAGGCCTGATGCGCATCCAGCTGGTCGAACCGCATCGCCTCGACGGGATGACCGAGCCGTCGCGCAGCGATCTCGGCCATTTCTGGCGAACCGTCGGTGGCGCGCAGCGAAAAACCTTCTGCCAGCATCACCGCGGCATGATTGCCGGCACCGCAGCCGAGTTCGAGGATCGTGCCGCCGGGCGGCAGCAACGCGAGAAAAACCCGCAGCCGCGTCGAAGGCGCCTTCGCCCAGTCAGCGTAGGACTGGGCGTTCTGCCGGTAGAACTTCAGCGTGACCTCATCCATGGCGGCACTCGCGTCGGCAGGCCTTTGACCCGCCTGCCTACCCTGTCGGCAGCCTGGCATCAACCGCGGGTGTTGCCGAAGGATGACACCGCGGCGGAAAACCACCGGTCGACCGGTTCACTCGTACAAATTGTCAGCCATCCTCACGTATATTTACGCATCGCAATTGATTGATTCTGGAACAGACATGAATTGGAAGATTGTATCCGCGCTCGGCGCCCTGGCGCTGGCAGCCGTCGCGACCCAGGCCAACGCCGCTGATCTCGCCGCCCGTCCCTACACCAAGGCGCCGCCGATGATTGCCGCGGTCTATAATTGGAGCGGTTTCTACATCGGCGCCAATGGCGGCTATGGTTCGTCGCACAAGTGCTGGGACCAGACCGTCGGCTTCGCGCCCGGCGTCTCGGAAGGATGTCATGATGCGACGGGCGCCGTCGCCGGCGGCCAGATCGGCTATCGCTGGCAGAGCAGCGCCTTCGTGTTCGGCCTCGAAGCGCAGGGCGACTGGGCAGATCTCTCTGGCCGGAATACCAGCACTGTTTTCGGCGTCGCGAACCGCACGCGCGTCGACGCCTTCGGCCTG
This sequence comes from uncultured Alphaproteobacteria bacterium, assembly GCA_963819355.1. Classification (GTDB taxonomy): domain Bacteria; phylum Pseudomonadota; class Alphaproteobacteria; order Rhizobiales; family Xanthobacteraceae; genus Bradyrhizobium. The sequence continues at coordinate 246,278 of CAWFVZ010000015.1, forward strand.
TTCACCGGCCAGGTCGGCTACGCCTGGAACAACGCGTTGCTCTATGTGAAGGGCGGCGCCGCCGTCACCAGCGATCGTTACCGCGGCATCGGTACGGGCGGTCTGGCAGGAGCCGAGTTCGATGGTGCCAACGAGACCCGCTGGGGTGGCACGGTCGGCGTCGGCTTCGAATACGGTTTTGCCCCCAACTGGTCGGTCGGCCTCGAATACGACCACATGTTCATGGGTCGCCACGACGTCGCGCTCACTGCGAATGGCGCGCTGGCGCCCGTTGGCGCGCCCTCGCGCACCGACCGCATCGGTCAGGATGTCGACCTGATCACGGCCCGCATCAACTACAGGTTCGGCGGCCCCGTCATCGCGAAATACTGAGTGGCCAGATAGGCCGGTCTCGTGTCCCGGACAAGGCGCAGCACGATAGTGATGCGCCGCGTCCGGGGCACGAGCGTGCCGCTACTCCTCCGGCAATCCAAGCATCAGCCGCATGTTCTGCACGGCCGCGCCTGACGCGCCCTTGCCGAGATTGTCGAGCCGCGCGACCAGCACCGCCTGGTGGTACTTGTCGCTGGCGAAGACGTAGAGCTCGAGCATGTTGGTCTCGTTGAGCGCCTCCGGCTCGAGCTTGCCGCCTTTGGTCGTCTCGTTCTGGAGCGGCATTGCCGAGACGTATTTTGAACCCGCGTAGCGCTTGGCCAGCGTGGCCTGCAGATCGGCACCGCTGGGCTTGCCCGGCAGCGCGTCGAGCTGGAGCGGCACCGAGACCAGCATGCCCTGCCGGTAGTTGCCGACCGAGGGAATGAAGATCGGCCGCCGCGTCAGGTTCGAATAGAGCTGCATCTCCGGCAAATGCTTGTGCTCGAAGCCGAGGCCGTAGAGCTCGAAGGACGGCGCGCTGCCGTCTTCATGGCTCGCGATCATCGACTTGCCGCCGCCGGAATAGCCGCTCACGGCGTTGATGGTGACGGGATAGTCAGGCGGCAGCAGGCCGGCGTCGACGATCGGCCGCAGCAGCGCGATCGCGCCGGTCGGGTAGCAGCCGGGATTGGAGACCTTCTTCGCGGCCTTGATCTTGTTGGCCTGGTCCGCCGTCAGCTCCGGAAAGCCGTAGGCCCAATCCGGCGCAACCCGGTACGCGGTCGAAGCGTCCAGCACCTTCGGACCGGACGAACCCATGCTGTCGATGAGCGCGACCGTTTCCTTGGCGGCATCATCCGGCAGGCAAAGGATGACGAGATCCACCTCCGCCATCAGCGCCTTCTTGGCCGCGGGATCCTTGCGCTTGTCGTCGGCGATGGTCTTCACCACGACGTCGCTCTGGAGCTTCAGCCGCTCGTTGATGCCGAGCCCGGTGGTGCCGGAGCCGCCGTCGACGAAGACGGTGGCAGGCTTCTTCGCCGCGCTGGTGGTCGGCGCTTTCGTGGTCTCAGCCAGGCTCATCACAGGCTCCTTTCGAGCTTGTCGGTTTCGTCCGCGAAGGCTTCCGGCCTCACGTCCTGCATCAATTGTGCGATCTCTCTGGCGTCGGCATGGACTTGCGCGCCGAGCGCATTGGCTATCGCCGTATAGTCGGCGTCGGATTTGTGCTGGTTGAGCTTGAAGCTGCCCTCGACCTCTTCAACCGTCATCACCAGACCCACGATCGCCTTCTTCAACGTCTCGAGCCGGCCCGCGGTTATCTTGCCCGACGTCCATGGCTTCTTTGGCAACAGCCAGTTCTCGAACTTGTCGCTGAGCACGTCGATCTGCTTCGCCAGCTCATCGTCCGACAACAACCGCACCGGGCCGCTCAAATGCACCGACTGGTAGAGCCAGGTCGGCACCTGATCGGGCGAGACGTACCAGTCCGGCGATACATAGGCATCGGGGCCGTTGACCGCGAGCAGCCAGGAGGTCGCGCCGTCCGCAAACTTTACCAGCGGATTGTGACGGGCGACATGAAAGGCAACCTGCGGCGTGCCATCATCGGCATAGGTCAGGTAGAACGGCAGCGCCGATGCGATCGGCTTTTTCCCGTCGAAGGCACACATGGTGCCGAAGCCGCGATCGTCGGCAAACTTCAGGCTCGCAGCGCGGTCCTGCTTGAAAAAGGGTGGCGTGTACATCGTGGTCTCCTGCTGGGCCTCCGTGGGGGCCGCCGGATCAGATCGCGCTGACAGGAGAGAGAATGCCGCGGATCGGGTCCAGCGGCAAAGACGATGATCTCAAACGCGATCGACCGCCCAAACCGCTAAGATGCGGCGGCGGCGACGGGCGAACAGGATGGTCGCGGCGTTGATCATGGCGCGCGGCTATAAGGCCAGATCTGGTTCCCGTCAAGTTTCGGGCGTCAGATCACCCGCCAGAGCCATTCCATGATCTTGGCAATTACGTCGCCGAACAGCAGCAGCGCCGCCGACCAGACCAGCGCGGAGACGAAATTGGCGGCCTGGAAGCTCCAGTAAGGCATCTCGAAGATGCCTGCGGCGAGCGGCACGGAGGCGCGCAAGGGGCCGAAGAAGCGGCCGATGAAGATGCTGGGCACGCCCCAGCTCCGCACGAAGGCCTCGCCCTTGGGCAGGAGTTCCGGATAGCGCGAGAGCGGCCACATCTGCGCGACCTGCTCCTTGTAGCGGTAACCGAACCAGTAGGAGACCCAGTCGCCAAGCGCAGCGCCGATGCCGCCGGCAATCCAGACCGGATAGAAGCTGATGCCGCTCGCCCCGATCAGGGCGCCGATCGCGACCAGCGCCCCCCAGGCCGGAATCAGCAGCGAGATGAAAGCCAACGACTCCCCGAAGGCCAGCAGGAACACGATTGGAGCGGCCCAGGCCTGGTGAACGCGCACGAAATCGGCCAGCGCGTGCGCATACTGCTCCATTCCAGATCGCCTTCCCGCCCCGCCTCAGGGGTCCCTCTCGATGAAAAGCACTGGTAAGCCAGGGACTTGTGTGACATCAAGTCACAAAGCCCGGCTTGGGCCGGACCAGAACGTCAAATTGCCGGGAATTGGCGGGCCTGCGGCGTAAAATCGCCGGGATTGGCTCGCAACCAGACCGCCCGGCTCGCCCCGCGGTGACCTTTCCAAGCCAGAAGTGGCATAGTCACGCCAACCGATTCGCCGCCTGCGCGGCCCTCAAAACGCATCAAGATATATGTCCAAGCAATTGAAATCAAAAGCTAAAGACGACCTATTCGGCGGCAACGAGCGAAAACCTCGCGCGCCTGCCAAGGCGGCGCCGCGCGCGAGCGGCGCCGAGGCCGATTACACGGCGGCCGACATCGAGGTGCTCGAAGGCCTGGAACCGGTCCGGCGCCGGCCCGGCATGTATATCGGCGGCACCGACGAGAAGGCGCTGCATCACCTGTTCGCCGAAGTCATCGACAACTCGATGGACGAGGCGCTTGCCGGGCACGCGACCTTCATCGGGGTCGAACTCAGCGCGGACGGGTTCCTGACCGTCACCGACAACGGCCGCGGGATTCCGGTCGATCCGCATCCAAAATTTCCGAAGAAGTCGGCGCTCGAAGTCATCATGTGCACGCTGCATTCGGGCGGCAAGTTCGACAGCAAGGTCTACGAGACCTCGGGCGGCCTGCACGGCGTCGGCATCTCCGTCGTGAACGCCCTCTCCTCACTGCTCGAGGTCGAGGTCGCGCGCAGCCAGAAACTCTACCGCATGACGTTCGAGCGCGGGCATCCGAAGGGCAAGCTCGAGGATCTCGGCAAGATCAACAACCGGCGCGGCACGCGCGTGCGCTTCAAGCCCGACACCGACATCTTCGGCGCCAAGGCGGCGTTCAAGCCGCAGCGCCTGTTCAAGATGACGCGCTCGAAGGCCTATCTGTTCGGCGGCGTCGAGATCCGCTGGAATTGCGCGCCCGAACTTCTGAAGGGCGTTGACGACGTTCCGGCGGAGGCGACGTTCCACTTCCCCGGCGGCCTCAAGGATTATCTCGCGGCCGCCATCCACGCCGACACGCTGGTGCATCCCGACATCTTCTCCGGCAAGTCGGGCCGCAACGGCGCGCATGGCGCCTGCGAATGGGCGGTGGCATGGACCGCGGATGCCGACGGCTTCCTGTCGTCCTACACCAACACCGTGCCGACGCCCGATGGCGGTACGCATGAGTCCGGCCTGCGCAGCGCGCTGCTGCGCGGCCTGAAGGATCACGCCGAGCGCGTCGGCCAGGGCAAGCGCGCCTCGTCCATCACCTCGGAAGACGTGATGGTGGGCGCGGCCGTGATGCTCTCCGTGTTCGTGCGCGAGCCCGAATTCCAGGGCCAGACCAAGGATCGCCTCGCGACCGCCGAAGCGCAGCGCATCGTCGAACAGGCGATGAAGGATCCGTTCGACCACTGGCTGTCGGGCAATCCGAACATGGCCAACCGGCTGCTCGATTTCGTGGTCGATCGCGCCGAGGAGCGGCTGCGCCGCCGGCAGGAGAAAGAGACCGCGCGCAAGACCGCCGGCAAGAAGCTGCGCCTGCCCGGCAAGCTCGCCGATTGCAGCGATGCCGGCACCGAGGGCTCCGAGCTCTTCATCGTCGAGGGTGACTCGGCAGGCGGCAGCGCCAAGCAGGCGCGCGACCGCAAGACCCAGGCCGTGCTGCCGCTGCGCGGCAAGATCCTCAACGTCGCCTCCGCCGGCAAGGACAAGCTGACGGCCAACGCCCAGCTCTCCGACCTCGTGCAGGCGATCGGCTGCGGCATGCTCGCCCAGTATCGCGAAGAGGATCTGCGTTATCAGCGCATCATCATCATGACCGACGCCGACGTCGACGGCGCCCACATCGCCTCGCTGCTGATCACCTTCTTCTATCGGCAGATGCCGCGACTGATCGACGAGGGACACCTGTTCCTTGCCGTGCCGCCGCTCTACAAGCTGACTCACGGCACGAAGTCGATCTACGCGCGCGACGACGCGCACAAGGAGGCGCTGATCAAGAGCGAGTTCAACGCCAACGCCAAGGTCGAGGTAAACCGCTTCAAAGGCCTCGGCGAGATGATGCCGGCGCAGCTCAAGGAGACCACCATGGATCCGGCCAAGCGGACCATGCTGAAGGTGGTCCTGCTCGCCGATGATCGCGACGACACAGCGGATTCGGTGGAGCGCCTGATGGGCACCAAGGCCGAGGCACGATTCGCATTCATCTCGGACAAGGCCGAGTTCGCCAACGACGACCTGCTCGACGTCTAAAGCGGCGATCTCCCGCTAAGAAGCCCCCGGCTCAGGGCCGGGGGGGGGGCTTTTTCATTTCCGGCGACAGCACGGCTTTTTTCCGACGATTCATCCGAGGCGAGGTGAGCCGTCCCAAAGGCACGACTCGGCCAACGACTTCACCGGCGCAAGGCTGAGGCGGGATCGCCTCCATTTCGAACAAGGCTGGGTTTGCCAACTAAAACTTACTCGATCACGAGGCCCGGCGACCAACTTAACATTATGAAATTACATAGCTTTTTATGAATCAGGCAGTGGCGCCCCAAAATCCGTCCGGCCGGCGTTTTCCGGCGACTGTGCCTGCCCTGCAACAGCATTTCGGCGGGAAACGTCTATAGTCCGGGCATCAGATGAGACGAACTTCCGTGCGCTCGCGCCTGCTACAGACCAAAGTTGGGGATTTTTACATGAAAAAGATTTTGCTGGCTCTGACCGCGGTTGCGGCGATGACCGGTTCGGCCTCGGCGGCTGACCTCGCTGCGCGTCCCTACGCGAAGGCTCCGATGGTTGCTCCGGTTGCCAACTGGACCGGCTTCTACATCTTCGGCGGCGCCGGCGGCGGTCTCTCGGCCTCTGACCAGAGCGTCCTTGCAACGCCGACCGGCGCGCCGCTGACCATCACCCAGCGTCAGGGTGGTTCGGGCTGGTTCGGCACCGTCGGTCTCGGCTACGACTGGCAGTTCAGCGGCACCTGGGTCGCCGGCGTGTTCGCCGACGGTCAGTTCGGCAGCATCCGCGCCACCATTCAGGATCCGATCTGCACTGGGCCGATCACCGGCTCGCAGAAGCTGGAAGACTCCTGGGCCGCCGGTGTGCGCCTCGGCTATCTGGTCGCTCCGAACGTTCTCTCCTACGTCAACGGCGGTTACTCCGGCGCTCACTTCGGCCAGACCAACTTCATGACGCTGGCCGGCGTTGCCGCTGGTGCCCACCTCAACAGCTACAACCGCAACGGCTGGTTCGTCGGCGGCGGCGTCGAGAACAACCTGAACATCTTCGGCATCTCCTCGCCCGGCTGGTTCATGAAGACCGAATACCGTTCGGCCTTCTACAGCGCGAAGACCCAGAGCGAGCTGTCCGACGCTACCAACCTCCCGGTCGGCCACGACATCCGCGCCAACACGTGGAACCAGACGATCTCGACCTCGCTGGTCTACCGCTTCAACTGGACCGGTCCGGTCGTCGCGAAGTACTGATCTGATCTAAATTCAGACGTCAAAGCCCCGGGGATCGCCCGGGGCTTTTTCGTTTTGGCCTCAACAGTCGACCACGCGCGCCTGCGGTCAACCAATTGGCATCGCTGATCGCGCACCACACACCTCGCGATAGGCCATAGCCCCTTGCCCTTGCGATCTTGCGCACGGACATACGTCCTCCCTGCGGTCCTGCGTCCGCGGCCATTGTATCCGAACCGAAGCTACGGCTAGTCTGGCCGCAAGTTTTCGCGACCTGCGGCGATCGTTCGGGCTGCAGACCGCGACAGAAGCGGACCCATGGGGAGCAATGCATGCGCAGAATTCTGCTGATCGCAGGCCTGTTTGCCCTCGCCGTCGGGCTGCTCTGGATTGGGCAAGGCACGGGCACCGTGGCCTGGCCGCGATCGAGCTTCATGGTCAACCAGCTGCAATGGGCCGGCTATGGCGTCGCCATGGCCGGGTTCGGGCTGGTGCTGATCTGGCAGAGCAACCAATAGAAGAAACCAGGAAGTGAAAGCATGACATCCAGCCGGTTTGATCTCCGCGGCAAGGTCGCGATCGTAACAGGAGGCAATGGCGGCATCGGGCTCGGCCTCGCGCACGGACTCGCCGATGCCGGCGCCGATATCGCCGTGGTCGGACGTAACGAAACCAAGTCGGCCGCAGCAATTGCCGATCTCAAACAGCGCGGCGTGAAGGCAATTGCAGTCACCACCGACGTGACCGACCAGGCGGCCGTCGCGGCGATGATCGACCGCGTCGTCAAGGATCTCGGCCGCATCGACATCCTCATCAACAATGCCGGCATGAGCATCCGCAAGCCGCCGCACGAGCTCGAGCTCGACGAGTGGAACAAGGTGATCAACACCAATCTCACCAGCGCCTTCATGTGCTCGAAGCTGGCCTATCCGGCGCTGAAGGCATCCGGCAACGGCAAGGTGATCAACATCGGCTCGATGATGTCGATCTTCGGTGCCAGCTTCGCGACAGCCTATGCGGCGAGCAAGGGCGGCATCGTGCAGTACACGCGCGCCTGCGCCAATGCCTGGGCGCCCGACAACATCCAGGTCAACGCCATCCTGCCGGGCTGGATCGATACTGACCTGACGCGCGGCGCGCGAAAGCAGGTGGCGGGCCTGCACGAGCGCGTGCTGGCACGCACGCCTGCGGGACGTTGGGGCGACATCGACGACTTCGCCGGCATCGCCGTGTTCCTGGCCTCGGCCGCATCGAACTTCGTCACGGGGACCGCGATCCCCGTCGACGGCGGCTTCTCCGTCATGGCCTGAGCCGTGCTCGCGCTGCGCGCAAAAAAGAAGCCCCGGACCAGTCCGGGGCTTTAATTGTTGGCAGTGACAAGTCTTTTTTGCTGATCGGTCGTTCGTTATCGTGCTCAGTAGCGCGCGATGACCGGCGCGTTGAACTTGTAGCTGGCGCGCACAACGGCCCACTGGATATCACGCGGCTTGGCATCGAAGGTGTAGTTGGCTGCGGTGCCACCGAGCTGATAGGTCTGGCTGCCGAAGGCAGCGTAGTTGTATTCGAGGCCGACGATCCAGTTGCGGGTGATGCCGTACTCCCAGCCGGCGCCGACGGTCCAGCCGTTGGCCCAGTGAGTTCTGGCCGCCCGAGCCCGTGAACGGTCCGACCGTGTCGGTCACCGAGAGGCGGTTGTTCACGCCCGCGTAGCCGCCCTTGATGTAGAAAAGATTGTTCTGCACAGCGAAGCCGGCGCGGCCGACGACGGTCGCGAGCACGTTGGCACGCCAGGTGAACACGTCGTCCATGGCAGGTCCGAACGCGTTGTTCGCGACGGTGCCTTTGTTGTCGAGGCCGGAGATCGTGCCTTCCATGCCGAACACGTAGTTGTTGGCCTGCCAGTTGTAGCCGATCTGGGCGCCGCCCATGATCCCCGAGTTGCGCTGACGGAAGCCCTGCCCCGGGACGAGATCGCCGAAGCCACCGCCATTGCCGTTGTTGACGAACTGCTCGTTGGTCCAGGCGCCACCGATGTGACCGCCGACATAGAAGCCGGTCCAGTTGAACAGCGGCTCGATATAGGCAGGCGCCTTCGTGTAGGGACGCGCGGCGAGATCGGCGGCGGAAGCAGCGCCGGTCGAAACCAGAGCGGTCGTGCAGGCAAAGGCAGCAATCAATTTGTTACGCATGGTACACCCCCGTGTCTTTTGACAGGTGCACGCTTGCACGCAGTTCTTACTCAAATTTGAATCAAGAAAGTTAAGACGCCGGATTGGCGCGTGGCGGTCCTTGAATCCGTTTGCGCTGTTGCCCGCGCGCAACGCGCCGCGCGCAATTTAACGCGACATTATCCCTATTGAATTCCTGCGCTACGACGCCGGCGCGGCTCTCGAAAGTACGTGCTCGGGCCGCACGCCGAGCGCAACGAAGCGCGCCGGGATGCCCTGAAGCCACGGCAGCGCGGAGATCACGCGCAAGATCAGCGGTACCCTGAGCGGCCGATCGCTGCCTTTCAGCGCACCGCTGATGATGTTGTTCTGTACGATCACCTGCATCGCCTGCGTCATCTTCACCGGGAACTCGCGGCGGCGGCGCACGGCATCAAGCTCCTCTTCCGATGGACAGCCGCGCGTCAGCTTCTCCGCGAGCAGGTTCGCGGTCGCGACCGCATCCTGCACGGCAAGATTGACGCCGACGCCGCCGACCGGCGACATCGCATGAGCGGCATCGCCGATGCAGAGCAGCCCGGGCCGCGTCCAGCGGCTCAGGCGGTTGATCGCGACCGTGAGCAATTTGACGTCGTCGAAGCTCTTCACGTCGGCAATTCCGTGCTTGAGAACCGGCGCCATGCGCACGACGTCGTCGAGCAGCGCATGCAATCCCCTCGCCTTCACCGCATCATATTGCCCCTTGGCGATGACATAGGCGCACTGCCAATAGTCGCCGCGGTCGAAGGTGACCATCATCTTGCCCGGCTCGATACGCGCAAAGAGGTTCTCGGTCTCGTCCGGCCTGCGGCCGGCACGGAACCACAGCACGTCCATTGGTGCGCCGATCTCCTCGACGCCAAGACCGGCGCGCTCGCGCACCGTGGAATGCCGGCCGTCGCAGGCGATGGTGAGATCGGCCTCGATATCGACGATGCCGTCGGACGTCCTCGCACGCACACCGGCGATGGTTTCGCCGTGGCGGATCAGGTCAACGGCGTCGGTGCTCATCAGCACCTCGAGCGTGGCGAAGCGTCGGCCGGCCTCGCGCAGGAAATTCAGAAAATCCCATTGCGGCATGAAGGCGATGAACGGGTACTTCGTATCAAGCCGGCCGAGATCGGCGATCCGCACCGGCGTGCCAGCGAACAGGCCGTCCATCTTCTGCAAGCGCTGATGCGGCAGCTTGAGAAAGCCGTCGATCAGGCCGAGCTCGTCCATCACCTGAAGCGTCGAGGGATGCACGGTGTCGCCGCGAAAGTCGCGGAAGAAATCGGCATGCTTCTCCAGCACCACGACATCGATGCCGGCGCGTCCCAGGAGATAGCCCAGCATCATGCCCGCCGGCCCGCCGCCGACGATGCAGCAGCGGACTTTTCGGACGCGCGATGCGGGCTGATCCGACGTGGCTGTTTCCATGACCCGACCCTTACTGCTGCATCGCTCGGCTGATTGTAGCGCCGGCGAGAGTCGGGAGCATCTTCAATTTGAGAAACCGCTCAATTGTTGCTGCGGTTTGCCGTGCGAAAGCTCTTGACCTCCGACACGCTGCCATCACGGTAGGTCAATTCGACGGACATGAACTGCGTCGTTGGTGGCAGCTTCTGGTAGAGCAGCATGCCGGCGGAGATCGCCGAGGGATCGCGGAGATCGCAAGGCGGCAGCTTCAGCACCTTGTCCGGCACTGCCGTGTCGATGCCGATGCGCACCTCGCGGATCGCGCAGCGGTACGACACCAGATGGGAATAATAGACCAGGAGCCCGTTGAACTCGCGAAACGACAGCCAGCTCGTGGCTGTCATGTCGAGAATCTTGCGCTGGTCGCGGATCAGCGCCGCTTCAGGGTCGAACTTGATCGGGAACGGGCCCTGCATGTCGCCGGATGCGTCGACATAACGGACCTCGATCGTGCCGGCCTGCGCATCCGGCGGCAGCTCGATGGACGGGTTCGGCATCCGCTTGCGCGTGCGCGGATCAAGCGTATCGATGAATCCGGTCTCGCGGAAATCGCCGCTGCCGGCCATGCGCCAGGACACTCCGATCGTGGGGTCGGCGAAGGAGAACGTCACGCTCCAGCCGCCATTGTGGCGCGAGAAGCTCGCGATCGGCGCGTTGGTGGTCTCCTCCCTCGGCACGCGCGGCACCGCGACCGGCGGCAGCGCCGCGACTTTTTGCGGCGGCGGATCGGCCGGCCGCGCCGCGGCGGCCGCCGCATCCTTGGCGACGCCGCTGAGGAAGACGTCGTCGACCATCTGGTCGAAATAGACCGGCACCTGCTTGTGCTTGACGGTGTCGGCCATCTCGCTGACCAGACGCCGCGTGTGCTGCGCGACCTGCACGAGGTTCTCGCCGGGCTGGAGCAGCTCTCTGGCGAAGGTGCGCGTGAACACCGAATTGGGATTGGCGTCGTCGTTGGACAGACGATCGAGCGCGGTCTGGCGTGGACCTGCCGAGAATACCGAGAACACGCCCTCGGGCAATTGCGTCATCGGCGCGAGCCCGCCGCCGCCGGCGACCGCGCGGGTGCCGCTGCGCTCGAACGGGTTGTTGCGGCAGGCGTCGAACACCAGGATCGCGGTGCGCGCCTTCTTGTTCTGGAGACGCTCGACGACACGGTCGGCGAGAATGGAGGCGTCGCGCACCAGCTCCTCCTGGCCTTCGGTCGCCGCCGGCACATCGGTCGGCAGCAGATAGTTCTGGCCCGCGATCTCGAAGCCGTGGCCGGCGTAGAAGAAGAACGCGGTGTCGCCGGGCTCGATCGCCCGGTCGAAGGCAAGCAACGTCTCGGCGAATTGCTGACGGTTCTGATTTTCGGCCAGCATCACCGAGAAGCCGAGCTGCTTCAGCGTGTCGCCCATGGTGCGGGCGTCGTTGACGGCCTTCAAAAGCTTCGGAACGTTCTTGTAGTCATTGTTGCCGACGACGAGCGCAACGCGCTTTTCGGCATGGGCCGAGCCTGCAAAGCCGCTCAGGCTCGCCACAAGGCCAAGCGCTGCCAGAATTCTGAAAAGCCGACGCGTCATCGTAACATTCCCGTTGCAGAACGGCTTCCCCATGGTCCCCCGAAGCGTTCATCCGGAACCTTGCGCCGTTGATGTGATAGTCGGCCCAGCCATGTCGGCGGTTCAACGAAACGGCCTCGGGTTCGACCATCTAGCCCATGGCAGAGTCCCGCGGAATCTGCTTTTTCTTAGGCGAAATTCCGTTCGAGACGAGGGGCTGCCGTGTATCGCTGGTGCACCGACGAGGTCGAGCCTCACGACCGCTTCGACTTTTGGCGCGAGGTGCGCGCCAAGGGGCTGTTCGGGGTCACCGCGGAACTCGAGCGCGAACGGCGCGCGGACTTTTTCGGCGAATTCTCGCTGCGCCAGGTCGGCAATGGCGGCCTCGTCGAGCTGATGGCCTCGTCCTATGCGGTCGAACGGAGCCAGGCCGACATCGGCTACGCGCCGGGTGACAGCATCTGCGTCTACCAGCAGCTTGGCAGCGGCGGCTGGTTCGGCGGCATGCGCGGCAGCGATTTCGCGATCGCAAACGGCGGCTTCGCCACCAGCTATACCGACCTGCCCTACCGTACTGCGCCGCTGGGCACGGCCGGATTTCACCTGCGGGTCCTGAAGATCCCCGTGAGCGGCCTCACGACGCAGGACAAGCGCATGCGCGAGCTTGCGCCCAAGATTTTCAACGATCCCGCTTTGGCGCCCCTGCTCGATGCCTGCTTTGCAGATCTCGGCGAGGTCGCTGCGAACGATGGTGCATCCGGGACTACTCCGCTCGTGCAGGCGCTCGGGCATCTGGCGCTGATCGAACGCGGCATTGTCAGGCCCGGCAGCCGGCGCGGACAGGCTGCCCTCCGGACCGGCCGCCTGTCGCTAGCGCGCCGCCTGATCGCGCGCCACCTGAAAGACCCGGATCTTGCGCCGACGCAGGTGGCCGACAAACTCGGCGTCTCGGTGCGCCACCTGCACATGCTGTTCGAGACCGCCGACCGCAGCTTCTCCCAGACCGTAACGGAGGAGCGGCTGAAGCAGAGCCGCCGCCTGATGCGTGAAGCGCCGGAGCGGCTGATCGCGGATATCGCCACCGCCTGCGGTTTCGAGAGCCTGGCGACCTATTACCGGGTCTTCAACGCCGCCTATGGCATGGCGCCCGGCGATTTCCGGGCCCAGGCCGGGGAGGCACCTTAACCGCCGGGCTGATCGCTGCGGCGAAAAGCCGAGCTAAGCCCGCTATTTGGGCAAAAACTTCAGGTTTTTTAGGACCTTCCCGCGGCTGCTCCATTGACTTTGGCCGATTCCCGCCTATGTTCCGGGGCGACGCGGCTCGGTATCGAAGAGCGATTCCTGGGCTTGGCGCTTTGTTCGCGTGAGTCAGCACCCCCAGCTTCTTTGTGAGCGCGCCGTTTCGGGGTGGAACGCGACAGCCTTATTACCCTCGATTCCGAACGGCGGTTTCGACCAGAGGCTCAATGTCTTTTACCAATCTCGGACTATCCGAAAAAGTCCTCGCCGCAGTTGCGGCCACCGGTTACACCACCCCTACCCCCATCCAGGAACAGGCGATCCCCCACGTCCTCGCACGCAAGGACGTACTCGGCATCGCCCAGACCGGCACCGGCAAGACCGCGGCCTTCGTGCTGCCGATGCTCACCATTCTCGAAAAGGGTCGCGCCCGGGCACGCATGCCGCGCACGCTGATCCTGGAGCCGACCCGCGAGCTCGCAGCGCAGGTGAAGGAAAACTTCGACCGCTACGGCGCCGGCCAGAAACTCAACGTTGCGCTGCTGATCGGCGGCGTCTCGTTCGGTGACCAGGATGCCAAGCTGACCCGCGGCGTCGACGTCCTGATCGCAACGCCAGGCCGGCTGCTCGACCATACTGAACGCGGCGGACTGCTGCTCACCGGCGTCGAGCTGCTCGTCATCGACGAAGCCGACCGCATGCTGGACATGGGTTTCATCCCGGACATCGAGCGCGTCTGCAAGCTCGTTCCGTTCACGCGGCAGACCCTGTTCTTCACCGCAACCATGCCGCCGGAGATCCGGCGCATCACCGAGACCTTCCTGCACAATCCGCAGAAGGTCGAAGTCTCCAAACCCGCCACCACCGCCGTCACCGTCACGCAGTGTCAGGTCCCCGCCGGGCGCGAGGCGCATGAAAAGCGCGAATTGCTGCGGCGCCTGCTGCGCGAGGCCAAGGATCTCCAGAACGCGATCATCTTCTGCAATCGCAAGCGCGAGGTCGCGGTCGTTCACAAATCGCTGCAAAAGCACGGTTTCAGCGTCGGCGCGCTGCACGGCGACATGGATCAGTCGGCCCGCACGGCGGCGCTTGAACAGTTCCGCAAGGGCGAGCTGCCGCTGCTGGTCGCCTCCGACGTCGCTGCCCGCGGCCTCGACATTCCCGAGGTCAGCCACGTCTTCAATTTCGACGTCCCCCACCATCCCGACGACTACGTCCATCGCGTCGGCCGCACCGGCCGTGCCGGCCGCAGCGGCATGGCCATCTCGCTCGTCACGCCGCTCGACCAGAAGTCGATGGTCGCGATCGAGAAACTGATCGGCCAGAACATTCCGCGCGCCGAGGGCGACTACGAAGTGAACGCCGACGCGGGCGAGCAGAGCGAGCGTCCGCGCGTGGCGCGTGGACGGGATCGTGACCGCTCCCGCGGCGGACGCGGCAAGCCGCAGCGCAGCCGCGACCGCGAGCGCAGCCATGAGCCGCGCGAAGCGCGTGGCGAGGCAACGCCTGCAGCAGAAGCACGGCCTGCGCCCGAGGCGAGACCTGAACGCGAGCCAAGGCCCGAACGCGAGCCAAGGCCTGAACGCGAAGCAAGGCCTGCACGCGAGGCAAGGCCTCCGCGCGAAGCCAGGCAATCATCCGAGCCGCGTCACGGCTCGCGCCAGCAAGCCCAACCGTCGCACGTGCCGTCGATCGGCCGTCCCGAGCCGCGCCGCCAGCGCGAGGCCGACAGCGAGCCCGGCGACCATTCGCATCTCCCGGCGTTTCTGCTGCGCCCGGTGCGCTCTCCCGCGGGCGCCTAGAGCGCCCGCGTTGCGTGCCTGAACATTTCCCGATGACGCTCCAGTGACGGCCGTTTACCGGCCGTTCACGATCATCCGTTAGCCTACGAACATAATTTAAGCATTGCTGCGGTCGGCGGCGCACCGGCCGCTGTGGGGTATGTTCTGTGGTCAAGGTGCTCGATGAACACGAACGCACGATGGCGTTCGCCGAGGTGGCACTCGGTCAGATCCGGTCGCTCAAGCAAGCCGCAATCCCCCGCAATTACGAGATCTGGTACGTCTACGCCACCGGCTACAACGCGCCGCTCAACAAGATCATCAACGAGACGCTGGCACGCAACGGCAAGCTGACCGAAGCCGATCTCGAGCAGATCTACGATACCTATCTCTCCCACATCAAGACGACCGACCGCATCGACAAGGTCGGCGCGCGCGTGATCGGCGAGATCGACGACGTCGTAGACGTGTTGAGCGAAGCGCTCGGAATGACCCGTTCTTACGACGCGAGCCTGTCGGATGCGGCGAAGGAGCTCTTGTTGGCCAAGAAGGCCGACCAGATCAAATCGATCATCGAATCTCTGCTCCATTCGACAAGCGAAATGCGTGAGACCAACAAGACGCTTGAAGACCGGCTTATCCTTGCAAAGAACGAGATCAGCAATCTCCAGCAGAGCCTGGAGGCGATTCGCGCCGAGAGCCTGACCGACCCGCTGACGGGCCTCGGCAACCGCAAATATTTCGATCGCATGATCGACATGGCGGTGCAGAGCGCGCTTGCGAGCGGCGAGCCGCTGTCGCTCCTGCTGTTCGACATCGACCATTTCAAGTCGTTCAACGATTCCTACGGGCACCTCACCGGCGACCAGGTCCTGCGGTTGGTCGGCCTGTCGCTGAAGCAGACTATCAAGGGCCAGGATATCACCGCGCGTTATGGCGGTGAGGAATTCGCAGTCGTGCTGCCCAACACCGCGCTGCGCCAGGCCCTCACTGTTGCCGATCATATCCGCCGCGCCGTGATGGCGAAGGAATTGAAGAAGAAGTCGACCGGCGAGATCCTCGGCCGCGTCACCATCTCCGTCGGCGTCTCCATGCTGAAGCAGGATGACGACACCGACGCGCTGATCGAGCGTGCAGATGCCTGCCTCTACGCGGCCAAGCGCAACGGCCGCAACCGGGTGATCTGCGAAGTCGACCCGGAATACGCGGTCGAGACGCACAACCGGGTGGCGTGACGCGCGCACCTGCGACTTGACATTGCTCGGCAACCGACGGCGGAATGCGCGCCCGCGCCCCTGAGCTTCGCTGGCGCCCATCGCAAAGGCCGTGTCGTGCCCAACCCACACGATTTTCACACGCCGCAGCCGTCCTACACGAAGGACGAACTGCTGCGATCAAGCGAGGGCGGTTACTTCGGCCCGGGCAACGCGCAGCTGCCGGCGCCGCCCATGCTGATGATGGATCGCATCACCGAGATCAGCCTGGACGGCGGTGAATTCGGCAAGGGCCACATCGTCGGCGAACTCGACATTGCGCCGGGCCACTGGTTCTTCGAGTGTCACTTCAGAGATGACGCGATGATGCCGGGAAGTCTCGGCCTGGATGCAATGTGGCAGATGATCGGCTATTGGCTGGGATGGTCGGGCTCACCCGGCAAGGGCCGCGCCATCGGCGTCGGCGAGGTGGAGTTCACAGGCACCATCACACCAGACGCGAGATGCGTGCGCTATGAGGTCACCATGCGCAAGGTCCGGCGCGGTAAGCTGGTTCTGGGATTTGCTGACGGCCGCGTCATTGCCGACGGCAACTGCGTTTGCATCGCCAAGGATATGAGGGTCGGCCTGACCAAGGCCATGGACTAACTGAGCTCAGGCCCTTCGCTTGCTGCGCTTTCGCGCCGGGCTCTTCGCACCCGCCTTTTTCGCGGCCGCCTTTGCAGGCTTGGCGACTGTCCTCGCCGCCTTCCTGGCCGTCTTCTTTATGGCCTTCTTCGTAGTTTTCTTATTAGCCTTGGGCCGCTTCTTCACCTTGGCACGCTGTGCCGCGGCGAGTGCCGCCCTCGCCCACTCCGCAAGCTCCTCGGAATCGTCGAACAGCCGCGCCGGCAATTGCCAGTAGGAATTGACGGTCACGGTCTTGGCGCGGGTTTGATACTGGAACGGCTTTGAGCCTTCGGCCTCGAAGCCCGGGATCGTTACCTCATCGGCACGGAAGTAGAGGCCGGCGCGCAGCGACAGCGCAAAGTTGGTGCCGTCGGCAGAGACGCCGTGGCCGGAGAACATTTTTCGGATCGTGACGGGGCCGAAATCGGCAAACAGGTCGATCAGGAATTCGCGGTCCATGGCCAAACTCTCGTGCCCCGGACGCGGCGCAGCGTGCAGCGATGCGCGGCTGAGCCGGGGCCCATGTCGTCATGTGCTTGGGACTATAACGTGGGTCCCGGCTCCGCGCAGCAGCGCAAGCGCGCTGCAGCGCGTCCGGGACACGGAAGCATCTGAGAGAACTACCCGTCGACCTTGGCCGGCTTCAACTCCACGGACTCGCCGCAGCCGCAGGCGGAGACCTGGTTGGGGTTGTTGAAGACGAACTGGGCCGACATCTTGTCAGTCTTGTAGTCCATCTCGGTGCCGAGCAGGAACAGCACGGCCTTGGGATCGACCAGGATCTTGACGCCCTTGTCCTCGACGACCTCGTCGGTCGGGCGGATGTCGTGGGCATATTCGACCGTGTAGGACTGGCCGGCGCAGCCGCCGTTCTTCACGCCGACGCGCAAGCCGACGATCTCGGAGTCCGCGCGCTTGGTCAGCTCGCTGATGCGCTGGGCCGCGGTGTCGGTGAGCCGCATGACCTGCGGACGGGGCCGCTTCGGCTTGACGGGAGCTGATGTTGGGGCGGACGATGCTTGGGTCATGTTACCTATGTGGTCCGTTCGGATGTGAATTCAATCCAGCAAGTTCAGTGCCAACGCACGTCTCACCCGCACTCACCACATGTTGAGCACGAGGCGGGCCTCGTCGCTCATCCGCTCCGGCGTCCAGGCCGGCTCCCAGACCACCTTGACGTCGACAACGCCGACGCCGGGAACGCTGGCGACCGCGTTCTCGACCATGGTCGGCAATTCGCCCGCAGCCGGGCAATTCGGCGTCGTCAGCGTCATCTGGACGTCGACGGAGCGATCATCCTTGATCTCGACCTTGTAGATCAGGCCGAGCTCGTAGATGTCGGCCGGGATTTCCGGATCGAAAACCGTCTTCAGCCCGGCGATGATCTCGCGCGACAACCGCTCGGTCTCCTCCGGCGGCAGCGCCGAATGGGTCTCCATTGGATTGGCTTTGATTTCGGCCGTGTCACTCATGCGAACAAATCCCGCGCTTTCAGCAGCGCCTGTGCCAGATGGTCCACTTCTTCCCGTGTATTATACATGCCGAACGACGCCCGGCACGTTGCGGTCACGTTGAACCGCTCTAAAAGCGGCATCACGCAATGGGTGCCGGCGCGCACCGCGATGCCCTGGCGGTCGATCACGGTGGCGACGTCATGGGCATGCGCGCCCTTGAGCTCGAAGGAGATCACCGGACCCTTGCCCCGTGCTGTGCCGATCAGCCGCAGCGAGTTGATCTCGCGCAGCTTCTCCTGGGCGTAGGTGACGAGGTCGTGCTCGTGCGCGGCGATGCGCTCCTTGCCGATCGAATTGACGTAGTCGATGGCAGCACCGAGGCCGACGGCCTCGACGATCGCGGGCGTGCCCGCCTCGAACTTGTGTGGCGGATCGCCATAGGTGACGACGTCCTGCGAGACCTCGCGGATCATCTCGCCGCCGCCATTATATGGCCGCATCGCGACGAGGTGGTCGTACTTGGCCCAGAGCACGCCGATACCGGTGGGCCCGTAGACCTTGTGGCCGGTGAAGACGTAGAAGTCGCAGCCGATGTCCTGAACGTCGACGGGCAGATGCACCGCGGCCTGGCTGCCATCGACCAGCACGGGAATGCCGCGGGCGTGGGCGATCTTCACGACGTCCTTGACCGGCACGATGGTTCCGAGCGCGTTCGACATCTGCGTGATTGCGACCAGCCTGGTCTTGGACGTCAACAGCTTCTCGAACTCGTCGATGAGGAAATTGCCCTCATCGTCGACCGGCGCCCATTTGATCACGGCACCCTGACGCTCCCGGAGGAAGTGCCAGGGCACGATGTTGGAGTGGTGCTCCATGATCGAGATGACGATCTCGTCGCCGGCCTTGATGTTCGGCCCGCCCCAAGACGACGCGACCAGGTTGATGGCCTCCGTCGCGTTGCGGGTGAAGATCACTTCCTCGGTGCGGGGCGCGTTGATGAACTGCGCGACCTTGGTGCGGCCGCCCTCATAAGCTTCGGTCGCGGCGTTGGCGAGGTAATGCAGGCCACGATGCACGTTGGCGTATTCGCTCGTATAGGCCTGCGTCATGCGGTCGAGCACGGCACTCGGCTTCTGCGCCGAGGCGGCGTTGTCGAGATAGACCAGCGGCTTGCCGTAGACCTGCATGGCCAGCGCCGGAAAATCCTGGCGCACGAGCGCGACGTCGTAGGCGCCGTTCTTGACTGCGGGATGCGTGCTCATGACCGCCGCTCCAGCCAGCGCTCGGCAATCCCGATCACATGCTCGCGCAAGGTATCGTCGGCGATCTGCTCGATCGCTTCGCCCACGAAGGCCTGGATCAGCAGCGCCTGGGCTTGCTTCTCCGGCAGGCCGCGCGCCTTCAGGTAGAACAGCAGGCTGTCGTCGAGCGCGCCGGCGGTAGCGCCGTGGCCGCAAGAGACGTCGTCGGCAAAGATCTCGAGTTCCGGCTTGTTGTCGGCCTCGGCCTCGTCCGAAAGCAGCAGCGCGCGGGTCATCATCTTGCCGTCGGTCTTCTGCGCGTCGGGACGAACGATGATGCGGCCCTGGAACACCGAGTGGGCGCGATCGTCGATTACGGCGCGGAAGATCTCCCTGCTGACGCAGCTCGGAACGGCATGGTCGACCACCAGCGTGGTGTCGCCATGCTCGGTCTTCTTCAGCAGGTTGACGCCGTTGACGGAGAGCACGCTGCCCTCGCCCGCCAGCGTGATGAAGCCTTGCAAGCGGCTGACGGCGGCGCCGGTGGTCATGTTGAAGAAATTGAGCTTCACGTTCGCACCGATCGTGACGAACTGCGAGGTGATGTTCGCCGCGTCAGGCGCATCGTCCATCAGTCGGATATGCGCGACATCGGCGTTGTCACCGACCGAAACGATGACGGCGTCGTTGACCTGATAGGCCTTGGCGCCGGCCGCCACAAAGCTCTCGATGATGGTAGCTCGAGCGCCCTTCCCGACCGCGACCTGCGAGCGGGTGAACGCCGAGGCCGAAGCGGCGGTCGCGATGTGGAGGATCTGGATCGGCGCGGACAGTTGCGCGCCGTCTGCGATCGACAGCACAACGCCATCGGTCGCCATAGCTGCGTTCAGGGCAATCACGGCATCGCTGGACGCCGTCTTCAGCAGGCCGGCACCCTTCTCCAGAGTCTCCCGCGCCGTCTTAAAGCTCACCTCAGGGGCGAGCGCCTTGACGTCCGAGAGATCGGCCGCGAACACGCCATCGACCAGCACCAGCTTGCGGGCGCCCGCGATCGCATGCGCCTCCAGCGCGTCCGCAGCGCGTTTCAGCGCGGCCGCATCGGGCGCGGCTGCCAGCGGCAGCACCTCGCCGACCAGCGCGCGCAGGTCGGTGTATTTCCATTCCTCGATCCGGCGGTGCGGAAGGCCGAGACGCTCATAGGTCTCGAACGCCTCGCGGCGCACCGCGATCACCGCGGGCGAACCCGGCAGTCGGCATTCGGCGCTGGTGAAGAGATCGCTCACCGCGCGGCCCTTTCCGGTCTTTGCCACAGCAACGTTCATCCTAAAATTCCTTACGCAGCGTCCTCGAACTGGGCGTAGCCGGATGCTTCCAGCTCCAGCGCCAGTTCCTTGCCGCCGCTCTTCACGACACGGCCCTTCGACATCACGTGCACCACGTCGGGCACGATGTAGTTCAGGAGCCGCTGATAGTGGGTGATGACGACCATCGCACGCTTCGGCGAACGCAGTGCGTTGACGCCGTCGGCCGCAATGCGCAGCGCATCGATATCGAGACCGGAATCCATCTCGTCGAGGATGCACAGGCTCGGCTCGAACAGCGCCATCTGCAGCACCTCGTTGCGCTTCTTCTCGCCACCGGAGAAGCCGACATTGACGCCGCGCCTGAGCATGTCCTGCGGAATGTTCAGCGACTTCGAGACCTCGCGGACCTTCTTCAGGAAATCAGGCGTCGAATATTCGCTCTCGCCGCGCGCCTTGCGCTGCGCGTTCAGCGCGGTGCGCAGGAAGGTCATGGTGGCGACGCCAGGAATCTCGACCGGATACTGGAACGCCAGGAAAACGCCCTTGGCGGCGCGCATGTCCGGCGACATGTCCAGAAGGTTCTCGCCCCGAAACAGGATCTGTCCGCCCGTGACCTCATAGCCGGGCTTGCCGGCGATGACGTGGGACAGCGTCGATTTCCCGGAGCCGTTCGGCCCCATGATCGCATGCACCTGGCCCTCGTTCACGGTCAGCGTCAGCCCGTGGAGGATCTCACGCTCCTCGACACGAACCTGCAGGTCTTTCACTTCAAGCAAAGCCATCTTGGTATCCAGTTTGTTCAATTGATGCATGGAGCGCCCAGGCGCACCGCGAGGGTCGGCGTTAGCCGACCGACCCTTCCAGCGAGATCGAGATCAGCTTCTGCGCTTCCACCGCGAATTCCATCGGCAGCTGCTGCAGCACGTCCTTGACGAAGCCGTTGACGACGAGGCCGACGGCTTCTTCCTGGCTGAGGCCGCGCTGGATGCAGTAGAACAGCACGTCCTCGGAAATCTTCGAGGTCGTGGCCTCGTGCTCGAACGTCGCCGACGAGTTCTTGGCTTCGATGTACGGCACGGTGTGGGCGCCGCATTTGTCGCCGATCAACAAGGAATCGCAGGCGGTGAAGTTGCGCGCGCCGGTCGCCTTGCGATGCGCGGTGACGAGCCCGCGATAGGTGTTTTGGGAAACGCCCGCGGCGATGCCCTTGGAAATGATCCGGCTGGTGGTGTTCCTGCCGAGATGGATCATCTTGGTGCCGCTATCGACCTGCTGGTAGCCGTTGGAGATCGCGATGGAGTAGAACTCACCACGGGAATTATCGCCGCGCAGGATGCAGCTCGGATATTTCCAGGTGATGGCGGAACCGGTCTCGACCTGGGTCCAGGAGATCTTGGAATTGTTGCCGCGGCAGTCGCCACGCTTGGTGACGAAATTGTAGATGCCGCCCTTGCCTTCCGAATTGCCGGGATACCAGTTCTGCACCGTCGAATATTTGATCTCGGCGTCGTCGTGCGCGACGAGCTCGACCACGGCGGCGTGCAACTGGTTCTCGTCGCGCTGCGGCGCGGTGCAGCCTTCGAGATAGCTGACGTAGGAGCCCTTGTCGGCAATGATCAGCGTGCGCTCGAACTGGCCGGTGTTGCGCTCGTTGATGCGGAAGTAGGTGGAAAGCTCCATCGGGCAGCGCACGCCCGGCGGCACGTAGACGAACGAGCCGTCGGAGAACACCGCCGAGTTCAGCGTCGCATAGAAATTGTCCGAGGTCGGCACCACGGAGCCGAGATATTTTTGCACCAGCTCAGGATGCTCGCGGATCGCCTCCGAGATCGGCATGAAGATCACGCCGGCCTTCTTCAGCTCCGCCTTGAAGGTGGTCGCGACCGAAACCGAGTCGAACACCGCGTCGACCGCGATCTTGCGCCGGGCCGGGTCTTGCTCGCCGGGCTTGGGCTCGACGCCTTCGAGCATCGCGACTTCCCGCAAGGGGATGCCGAGCTTCTCGTAGGTCTTCAGGATTTCCGGGTCGATCTCGTCGAGCGAGGTGACCGTCTTCTTCGGCTTCGGCGCCGCGTAATAATAGAGGTCCTGGAAGTCGATCTTGGGATAGTCGACGCGGGCCCAGGTCGGCTCGGTCATGGTCAGCCAGCGCCGATAGGCCTCTAACCGCCACTGGAGCATCCAGGCGGGCTCGTTCTTCTTCTCGGAGATGAACCTGACGGTGTCTTCGGACAGCCCCTTCGGGGCCTTGTCGGACTCGATCTGGGTCTCAAACCCATAACGATACTGGTCGACGTCGATGCGCTTGACGCGCTCGACCGTCTCTTGGACGGCTGGCATTCTATCCTCCGCTCGCGGTTTCAAGGACCGCGGTGGATCAAACTCGGACGAGTATTACGATGTTTATTACGATGTTTTTTGGCGGAAAGCACGGGCTTAGAACCATTCAAGCCGTGTTTCGTCGCTTAGGCTCTAAGTAGGGTATTACCGAGCTTTCGCCAAGCCTCTAACGTCCTGTTGATATCATCTGGTTCCGTGGACCAGCCCAGACTGAGGCGCACCGCTCCCTGGGCAATTCGGTGGCATCGTACCCCATCGCCGACAGCACATGGGACGGCTGGACCTTGCCTGAGGAACAGGCCGAACCGGAGGATACGGCGATGCCTTCGAGATCGAAGCCGATCACGGCGGTCTCGGCCTTGAGCCCGGGAGCGGTGAACAAAACGGTATTTGGCAACCTCTTCACGTCGTCTGCGAAGACGGTCGCACCGGCTATGGCGCGAATGACCATTTTCCAAGCGATCCCTGAGGGTTGCCATCCGCTCCGCATCCTCCGGCAGAGCCTGAAGGGCAGCTTTCACGGCTGCGCCAAATCCGGCAATGCCCGCGACATTCTCGGTTCCCGCCCGCCGGCCAAGCTCCTGCCCGCCGCCGCGCAGTATCGGTTCCAACCCGGCGATTCCCTCGGCTACGGCCAGCGCGCCGACGCCCTTGGGGCCGCCAATCTTGTGCGCAGAAAAGGTCGCAAGGTCCGCGCTGACCGCGTTAATATTGAACGCAATTTTGCCGAGCACCTGGATCGCGTCGACATGAATGAGGCCGCCGGCCTCGTGAACGATCTGTGCGGCCTCGGCGACCGGCTGGATCGCGCCGGTCTCATTGTTGGCCGCCATGATAGAGACCAGCGCCGGCGGGCCGTCGCTGAGCAGTCGCCTTAAGATGATCGAGATCGAGGACGCCGGAGCGCGTGACCCGGATCTGGCCGACGAAGCAGCCGGAAACCGGCCGCCGGCCAACACCGAGGCGTGCTCGACTGCCGAGACCAGGAGCCGCTCGACCGGCCGGCCCGATAAGCCGCGCAGGCCGGGCGACAGCGCCAGCGCGTTGGCCTCGGTTCCGGCCGAGGTGAAGACGACGTTCCGCGGCTGCGCGCCGACGGCCGCCCGAGCGCGCTACGGGCGTCCTCGACCAGCCGTCGAGCTTCCCGCCCCTCGGCATGGACAGAGGACGGATTGCCGATCAGCTCGTAGGCGGTCAGCATCGCCGCCCGCGCTTCGGCGCGGAGCGGCGTGGTCGCATTCCAGTCGAGATAGACGCGGCTCGGCATGAAAGTAATATGTTACCCTGTGCGCGGGATCTGCTGCGCCCGCCTCCATCCCCGACATGGGCCCCTGCCGGGCGCTTGGCAACCGCGATTCCAATCCAGGTTTGGCCATGACACGGCGGTGACACGCTAACATCTTGAGCCGATTGCGGGATGTTCAAGATGCTTGCTTTTTGACCCTCGCCTCATGTTAGAACGCGCGCGTCAGTTCACCCGCGCGCCGCTCGCGCATCATCCGAGGGCGCCGCTCCACCCTTCCATTCGCGGTTTCGTCGGCGTCGCCGCCGATGAAGTCCGCACAATCGGTTGATTGCTGG
The DNA here is from genome assembly GCA_963819355.1 of uncultured Alphaproteobacteria bacterium. Classification (GTDB taxonomy): domain Bacteria; phylum Pseudomonadota; class Alphaproteobacteria; order Rhizobiales; family Xanthobacteraceae; genus Bradyrhizobium. Next base: position 270,683 of record CAWFVZ010000015.1, read on the forward strand.
GGACCGTCTTCGAGGAATCAACAAGAGATCATCCATGCCTGAAGTCATATTCACCGGCCCAGCTGGCCGCCTCGAAGGCCGCTATCATCCGGCCAAGCAGAAGAACGCGCCGATCGCGATGGTCCTGCATCCGCATCCGCAGTTCCACGGCACGATGAATCATCAGATCATCTACCAGTGCTACTACGCCTTCGCGCATCGCGGTTTCTCGGTGCTCCGGTTCAACTTCCGCGGCGTCGGCCGCAGCCAGGGCTCGTTCGACCACGGCACCGGCGAATTGTCGGATGCGGCGGCTGCGCTCGACTGGGCGCAGACCATCAATCCCGAAGCGCGCGCCTGCTGGGTTGCCGGCTTCTCCTTCGGCGCCTGGATCGGCATGCAGCTTCTGATGCGCCGCCCCGAGGTCGAGGGCTTCATCTCGATCGCGCCGCCGGCCAATCTCTACGACTTCTCGTTCCTCGCGCCCTGCCCGTCGTCGGGCCTGATCGTGCATGGCGAGAAGGACGCCGTGGTGCCGCCGAAAGACGTCAACACGCTGGTCGAGAAGCTGAAGACGCAGAAGGGCATCGTGATCGACCAGCAGGTCATCCCCGGCGCCAATCACTTCTTCGACGCCAAGCTCGAGCCGCTGATGGAAACCATCACCGCCTATCTCGACATGCGTCTCGCCAACGTGCGCTGATCAATTCGGAAAACCGCTGCTGTTTCGAGCCTGCGTGGCTCAGGCGGCGAGCTTCAGCAGATGCGCGTCGTGTCGCACCAGGAAGGCGCGCAGCAATTGCGGATAGTCGGCGCCGACCGCGGCGCGCACGCTCGGACGCGGTGCGAGCGCGGCCCGCCACGCTCGTACCTTCGGCAGATCCGTGAAGATGCCGAGCTCGGTTAGCTCGTCGAACACATCGAAATAGCGGAAGATCGGGGCGAACACCGCGTCGACCAGACTGAACGCGTCGCCTGCGAAGAACCGGCCCGCGCTGCTGAGCGCGGTCTCCACGCGCGCGAACTTCGCCGACAGCGCCTGGCGCTTGCTTTCGAACGTTGCGGGATCGGTCGTCGTCTCCAGCCCCCAGAGGTCGCCGAGGATCGCCGAGCCGAACTCCATCCAGGCGCGGTGCTCGGCTCGCGTCAGCGCATCGGCCGGATGCAGCTTTGCGCCGGCTTGCGTCTCCTCGATGTATTCGCAGATGACGTTGCTCTCGAACAGCGCGACCTCGTCCTTGTCCGTCGCAACCACCAGCACCGGCACCTTGCCGAGCGGCGAGAGCCTTAGAAACCAGTCCGGCTTGTTGGCTAGATCGATGTCGATCCGTTCGAACGGCACCCCCTTCTCGTTGAGCGCGATCACCGCGCGCTGCACGTAGGGACAAAGCTTGTGGCTGATTAGTTTGAGCGAAGCGGTCATGGCAATGATCCCGGCGGTTCGATGCACCTGCAGCCAAGATAAATGCAATTGCATTAACTCGTCAAGATCGATGCACCTGCATTAACCTCTCGGGGCGCCTCAGGGCCGCGCGATGACCCCGCCGGTCATCGGCATCGGCACGCCCGTGGTGGCGGGATAGGACAGCGGCAGGCCCTTCAGGCCGCGCGCGGCGAGGAACCCGAAGGCCTGCGCCTCGATGGCGTCGGAGGCCCAGCCGAGCGTCTCGGCGGCTTCGACCGCCGCCGTTCCGACCCGCTCCCGCAGCATGCGCAGCATGGTGAGGTTGCGCGCGCCGCCGCCGCAGACGATCCAGCTTCGCGGACGCCGCGGCAGCAAGGAAATGATGCGCGCGATCGCGGCGGCGGTGAAGGCGGTGAGCGTCGCGGCGCCATCGGCCGGCGGCACGTCGCCGAGCTTCAGCGTGGCAAAGTCGTTGCGGTCGAGTGATTTCGGCGGCGGCAGCGCAAAGAACGGCAGCTCCAGCGCCCGCGCAATCCAGGCCTCGTCGACCTTGCCCAGCGCGGCGAACCTGCCTTCCGTGTCGAACGACTGGTTCATGGTGCGGTACATGAAATCGTCGAGCAGCGCGTTGCCCGGTCCGGTGTCGCAGGCGATCAGCGTGTCGTTGCCGTCGATATAGGTGATGTTGGAGACGCCGCCGATATTGACCACGACGATCGGCCCGTCGCGCTCCAGCGATTGCGCCAGCGCCCTATGGTAGACCGGCACGAACGGCGCGCCCTGCCCACCGGCCTCGACGTCGGCGGCGCGGAAGTCGTGCATCACGGGAATATGGATGGCCCTGGCCAGCGCCGGCGCATCGCCGATCTGGACCGTCAACCGCCGCTCGGGGCGGTGCAGCACGGTCTGGCCGTGGAATCCGACGATGTCGATGTCCTCGGGTTTCATCCGGTTCTGGGCGACGAAGGCGGCGACCGCCTCGGCATGCGCCAGCGTCACCGCGCGCTCGGCCTCGGCCAAAATCCCCGGCCGGGCATCGCGTTGCGTCAGGTGCACGGCCTCGGACAGCGCCTGTCGCAGCAGATTGCGCTCGGCCGGGCTATAGGGCCGGTAGCCGGACGGTCCGAACGCTTTCACCTGCTTTCCGTCGGTTTCGATCAGCGCAACGTCCACCCCGTCCAGCGAGGTGCCGCTCATCAAACCGAGTGCCGTCAACATCATGGATCAGCGTCCTCAAGAGACCCCCTCTGGCATGCCGATCTTGTGCCAGAGGGACACATCTTATAATGCCACAGCGCCAAGTGGCGGGCAGCAATCGAGTTCCTGCGGAAGGCCCTTAAATTGCTCCCGAAACAGTAAACCAAGAATTGTCAGGCACGCCGACAGATGACTGCATTTAAATCGGATTTCCTCAATACCCTGCAGGAACGTGGTTTCATCCACCAGTGCTCCGATTTCGAGGGGCTGGACGCACTCGCCGCCAAGGGCGAGGCGATCGCCTATGTCGGCTACGACTGCACCGCCCCGTCGCTGCACATCGGCAACTACCTGACCATGATGCTGCTGCACTGGTTTCAGCAGTCGGGCAACAAGCCGATCACGCTGATGGGCGGCGGCACCACCATGGTCGGCGATCCCTCCGGCAAGGACGAGACGCGCGCGATCCGCACCGTCGCCGAGATCGAGGCGAACAAGGCCTCGATCCGCGGCGTGTTCGCAAAAGTGCTGTGCTATGGCGACGGCAAGAGCGACGCCATCATGCTCGACAATGCCGAGTGGCTGACCAAGCTCAACTGGATCGAGATGCTGCGCGACGTCGGCCGGCATTTCTCGGTCAACCGCATGCTGACGATGGACTCCGTGCGGCTGCGCCTCGAGCGCGAGCAGGAGATGAGCTTCATCGAGTTCAACTACATGGTCTGCCAGGCCTACGACTTCGTCGAGCTGGCCAAGCGCACCGGCTGCCATTTGCAGATGGGCGGTTCGGACCAGTGGGGCAACATCATCATGGGCGTCGATCTCGGCCGCCGCATGGGCACGCATCAACTGTACGCGTTGACCACGCCGCTGCTGACGACCGCGTCGGGCGCCAAGATGGGCAAGACCGCACAAGGCGCGGTCTGGCTCAACGCCGACCAGTTCTCGCCCTATGATTTCTGGCAGTACTGGCGCAACACCGAAGACGCCGACGTCGGCAAATTCCTGAAACTGTTCACGACGCTGCCGATGAGCGAAATCAAAAAGCTCGAGGCACTCGGCGGCTCGGAGATCAACGAGGCCAAGAAGGTGCTCGCGACGGAAGCGACCGCGCTGCTGCACGGCCGCGACGCAGCAAACGCGGCGGCCGAGACCGCGCGCCGCACCTTCGAGGAAGGCGCGCTCGCCGAGAGCCTGCCGACGGTGGAAATTCCGCGCGGCGAGCTGGATACCGGCGTCGGCGTGCTCAACGCCTTCGTCAAGGCGGGCCTCGTCGCCTCCAATGGCGAGGCGCGGCGCCAGATCAAGGGCGGCGGCCTGCGCGTCAACGACAAATCCGTCACCGACGAGAAGATGGCACTATCCGCGGCCCATCTGACGCCGGAAGGCGTGATCAAGCTCTCGTTCGGCAAGAAGAAACACGTCCTGCTCAGGCCTGCATAGGCGTATGAGCTTTTGATGCTTGTCAGGGCGCGCCGAAGCGCGCTCCCTGACCGTCAATGGATCAGAAAGCGCCCGAGGCAACGAGCAGGGAAACTGTAGCTGCGACGCAGCAAGGCGTCGTGCGCACCGCGCTTGTCGTGCTCGCGCTGTGCTTCACGCTGGCTGTGCTCGGCCGCGGCCTGAGCGAAAGCTTCACCGTCTTCCTGAAACCGATCTCCGAAAATTTCGGCTGGGATCGCGCCCAAATCGTCTCGATCTACTCGCTGACCTGGCTCATCGGCGGACTGACGGCGCCGCTGGTCGGGCGGCTGTTCGATCATTCCGGACCGCGCATCGTCTATGCGCTTGGCTTGCTGTTGCTCGGCTCAGCGTTCCTGATCGCCGCGCATGCGCAAGAGCTCTGGCAATTCCAGCTCTCGATTGGATTGTGCGTCGGCATCGGTGTCGCCTTCATCGGCAACGTGCCGAACTCGATCCTGCTCGGCCGCTGGTTCGGCCCAAAGCTGCCGACCGCGATGGCGGTGGTCTATTCGGCCATGGGCGGCGGCGTGCTGGCGCTGCTGCCGGCCTCGCAGCTCCTGATCGATCGTCTCGGCTGGCGCGAGACCTACCAGCTGTTCGGCTTGCCGCATTGGGCCTGCTGGTGCCGCTGATGCTGCTGCCGTGGCGGCTGTTTGCGGCGGGCTCGCCGCATGTTGCCAAGAAGACCGATCCGGATTTCGTCGACAACGGCTGGACGCTTGCGAGCGCGATGCGCCATCACGCCTTCTGGGCGCTGTTCTCGACATTCTTCTTCACCGCCGTCGGCATGTATGCGATCGCCGCGCAGATCGTGGCCTATCTGATCGATGCCGGATTCCCGCCGCTCCAGGCCGCCACCGCCTGGGGCTTCTCGGGCGTCGTGCTGGTGTTCGGCATGCTGGGCGTGTCCGCGCTCGACGGGCTGATCGGGCGACGGCCGTCCGTGCTGCTCAGCTACGCGATCTCGATCCTCGGCATCTTCCTGCTCTGGCTGTTGCAGTATTATCCGAACGTCATCCTGCTCACCGGCTTCGTCGTCTGCTTCGGCAGCATGATGGGCTCGCGCGGCCCGCTGATCACGGCGACCGCGATGAAGATCTTTCGGGGCAAGCGGGTCGGCACCATCTACGGCACCATCTCGATCGGCAGCGGACTTGGCTCGGCGTTCGGCTCCTGGAGCGGCGGCCTGATCCATGACGCGACCCACGGCTATAACGCGCTGCTCCTCTTCGCACTTGCGAGCGTGGTGCTCGGAATGATCCCGTTCCTGATCGTGCCCGCCTTGCGGCGCTAGGTGTCCCGGAGGTAACCTGCATCCATGCGCGTCACCGGGAAACTACGGATGGGCGTGATGCGAACGCGCGCAAAAAATGCGGATCGTGCGCGGCTGAAATCCCGGCCTGCGGTGTTTTGTCTGATATGACAAAAATGTCAGCTCGAATTGAGCTTGGGCCGCTTGCAGGGTGGAACTGAATGCGGTCCAAGTCGCTGCATTGGATGGAGGGACAAACCAATGAACTTTCCCTATCTCACTCGCTTTCAGCCGGTTCTCCTGAGCCTGTTTCGCTTCATCACCGGACTCCTGCTGTTCCAGTATGGCGTCGCCAAGCTGTTCAAGTTTCCGGTGCTGCCTTACTTCGCCGACATTCCGCCGCTGATCTACGCGGCCGGCACGATCGAGCTGATCCTCGGCGCGACCCTGATGCTCGGCCTGTTCACCCGGCTCACGGCGTTCGTCCTGGCGGGTGAAATGGCCTTCGCCTATTTCCTCGGCCACGTGATGAAGACCGGCACGCCCGTGCTCCTGCCGCTGCTCAACGGCGGCACTGCGGCGATCCTGTTCTGCTTCGCCTGCCTCTACATCTCGGCAGCGGGCGGTGGCTCGGTCAGCGTCGATGCGTTGCTGGGCAAGGAAAGCGACGCGGCGGGCGGCGCCTTCGCGCGGCGCTGAGGCGCTCGCGATCAATTCGCAAGCAACGAGATGGCACCAGTAGGTTTACGGGTGCCATCTCAGCGTGCCCCGAGCACGTTCCAGATGACAGCCAGTGCCGCGACAAGCAGCACGGACATGATGATGCGGTGAACGAATCGGTTCATTGCCGGTCCCGCCTGGCTGGGCAACCAACTAAGTCCAAGATCGATTTTCCAGGACACGCGAAACGGCGTGCACCTGCACACGGCATTTTGGCTGCATGGTTGCGCATATGGCTGCGAGGAGCCTCCCGCGCGGCAGGCCGCCGCACGCCACAATTCATGATTGGTAAGAACTTCATGCTACCGACGCGAGAAACAATAACCATTCCGTAGAGGCTGCGATGACGTTGCTGAGCCATCTGAAGATCCGCACCAAGCTTGCCAGCATGGTCTGCCTCGCGGCGCTCACAGTCACAGCCATCATCGCGGTATCAGCCGTGCTCAGCAAGAGCCGCATGATGGACGACCGGGTCCAGCAGATGAAGGCCGCGGTCGATCTGCTCCATGGCCTCGCGCAGACCTTCCAGGATGACGTCGCCGCCGGCAAGATGAGCTCGGACGACGCCAAGCTCCAGTTCCGCCAGCGCGCCCGCACCATGAAGTTCGGTGGCGGCCAAGGCTATCCCGTCGTCTACAACGCCGACACGTCGATTCTGGTCAATGGAGCCAATCCGCAGCTCGAAGGTAAGATCACAGGCGCCACGGACTCCAATGGCGTCCTGATCGCCGATGCCCAGCTGAACGCCGCCAAGCAGGCGTCCCAGGGCGGCGTCACGTCCTATCTCTACCCGCGCCCCGGCCAGACCGAGCCCGTCCGCAAGACAGTGTTCGTGCGCCAGTTCGCGCCCTGGAGCGCCACGATCAGCTATGGCCTCTATGTCGACGACATCGACGCCGACGTCCGCGCGCTGACGCTCGAACTTGCCGCGATCGGCGTCGGCCTGATGCTGCTAATGGCGGCACTGTCCTGGCTGATCGCCCGCGACGTGCTCAGCGCACTCGACCGTCAGAAGACCCGGATGCAGGACATCGCCAACGGCGCCATCGACACGCCGGTCGAGGAGACCGATCGAGGCGATGAGATCGGCCGCATGGCCGAGACGCTCGAAGTGTTGCGGCAGACCGCTCTGACCGCGCGCACGCTCGAGACCGAGCAGGCCGCCAACAAGACCCGCAGTGAGCAGGAGAAGCGCGACGCCCTGATCTCGCTCGCCGATCGCTTCGATGCGTCGGTCGGTCAGCTCGTGGGCATGATGGCCTCGGGCTCCGGCGAGCTGGAGACCACGGCCAAGTCGATGTCGTCGACCGCAGAGGGCACCAACCGCCGTGCCGCCGTGGTCGGCTCCGCCGCGACCGAAGCTAGCCAGCGCGTCCAAACCGTCGCCGCCGCGGCCGAAGAACTCTCCTCCTCCATCACCGAAATCAGCCGTCAGGTTGCGCAATCGGCCGACGTTACAGGCCGCGCGGTGGAGAGCGCACGCCGCACCGACACCATCGTACGCGCGCTGTCCGACGGCGCCCAGCAGATCGAGCACGTCGCCGAGCTGATCTCCAGCATCGCGGCGCAGACCAATTTGCTCGCCCTCAACGCCACCATCGAGGCCGCGCGTGCCGGTGAAGCCGGCCGCGGCTTCGCCGTCGTCGCCTCCGAGGTGAAGTCGCTGGCGAGCCAGACCGCGGAAGCCACCCGCGAGATCGGCGACAAGATCGCCCAGATCCAGGGCGCGACGAAAGAAGCAGTGGACGCCATCGGCGGCATCACCGCCACCATCGAGGAGGTTAGCCGGATCGCCACCTCGATCGGCGCCGCGATCGAGGAGCAAGGCGCGGCCACCGCCGAGATCGCCCGCAGCGTCTCGCAGACGGCCGAGGCCACCAAGGAGGTCACTACCAATATCGGTGGCGTCAGCGCGGCGGCCAACGAAACCGGCAACGCCGCCGGCATGGTGCTCGCGGCCGCGTCGAACCTCTCCAAGCAGGCCGAACAGCTCTCGGGCGAAGTCGGGACATTCCTGGCCGGCGTACGCGCGGCGTAAGCCGCGCAGCATCGCCTTGGTCATCCACGAACAGAAGCAGCTTTGCTGCTAACGCCGCGCGAGGCTACAACCGCTCGACAGCGGCCTTGCCGATCCCGTCGGGCTGTCGCCCGACTGCGCCGACGGCAGTTCGTCGATCGGCGTGTTCTGCTTGCCGGTGTTGAACTCGAAGATCTTGCGGAACAGGCCCGGCGCCATCGCCGAGATCGGGTTGACGCGCATCACGGGCGCTGCCGGCGTGCCGACGACCTCATAGGTGACGCCGATCAATCCCTCGTTGTTGCCACCGCCGAGGAAGATGCCGAACAACGGGATCTGACCGAAGATGTTGTTCACGCCGTACATCGGCACAAAGGTGCCGCTCATGCACACCTGGTTGCCGGGATAGTCGATCGAGCCCTCTATGGTGCCGCCGATCATCGGTCCCTTCACCACACCGTTGCGGACCGTGAGTCCGCCGTTTTGCCGGGTGAACTCGGCACGCAACGCCGTGAAGGCCACGCCGCCCTGCGCGCCGTTGGGTCCGCCAGCCGCAACTCGATCGAGCTGATCCATTCCCTTCACCGTGAAGTCGCGCACATTGATCAGGCCGTCCCTGGCCGATGGCTCTGACGTCGGCGGCTCCATCGCCACCACGATCTGGCCGCCGAAGACCTTGTTGGTGGTGTCGGTGAAGCGCAGCAATGCGCCGGCGTCATCGGTCTGGAGGTAGATCACCTCGCGGCTACCCTGCGCGCGCCCGCCGCGCAGATCCGCTGCCACCGGCACCGGCGTGTTGCCGCCGAGCTTGCCGCTCAGCGTGAAGGCCTTGATGGCCCCGCTGCGCTTCGACATCTTGGCATCGACGCTGCGCATTGCCTCGCCATTGAATCCGGCCACCGCGCCGAGCTTCACGTCGATATCGAAATCGATGTTCTTCAGCTTGCTCTTGCCGTCGTCCTTGGAATTGCCTGAGATCGCCGACTTCAGGAAACCGCGGCCGTCGAAGACATCGCCGCGCATGGTGCCCCTGACCACGCCGTCCTGACCGCGTTCGACCTTCAACGACGTCTTGTCACCGTCGGACGGCGAATAGGTCGGGAAGTTCGCATTCATGAGATCGCCGTTCGGGTCGATTTCCAGCGAGCCCTTGATCGAGGCGCCGCCGCCTTCGACGACGATGTCCTCGAGCCGCGTCGATTGTGCCGTCGGCACCACCTTGAACGTCGCCTTGCTCGATTTGCCCGGCAGCTTGACCCAGCCGGGAAGGATGTTGTCGAGCTTGACCGAGGTGAGGTCGGCCTCGATGCCGAGCTTCGTCGTCTGCGTCGGGACCGCCGGCAATCTTGCCCGACAGCTTGACCGGCACCGACCCGCTGACGGCCGGGCTGAGGTCGAAGCCAAGGCGTGCACGGCTGGCGTCGTCCAGCGTCGTCTGCAGCTTGACGTCCGCATCGCCATCGGTCGCCTTGCGGTAGTCGAGCAAGGCCGCCTGCCCGTTGATCTTGACGTCGCCCTTGACCTGGTAGCCCTGGTTGTTGGCGACGATCTTGAGATTGTTGGCCTCGAGCTTCTGGTTCATCACCAGCTTGTCGGCGGCAAAGCCATTGAGATCGGCGGTGACGGCGTAGACGGTGTCCGCCTTGGTCAGCTCGCCCTTGACCGGCAGGCCGAGCTGGATGTTCGCGGTGAACGTGCCCTTGGCGGTGTTGGGTCGACGACGGTCGACGACAGATCGCTCAAACGATCATTGGAGAGCATTTCGGCCGCAGCGGGCACGGGACCATCGACACGGAATCGGGTCCGCGAGGGCGAGGGTTTCGGCGCCATGTCCGGTACCTCGAAAGTGAAGTCGGAGATCGTGACCTTGCGGCCCGCGGGCGTGTCGGCAATGCCCTGGGCGATATTCACGGTGGCGGTACGTCCGGTCACGTGCGCCTTGAGGTCAGCATCGTGCACCACCGGCATGCCGTCCACGGGGCGAACCGAGACGCCGCTCGCCACGATGTTGACCGACAGGCCGTCATCCGGAATGGGCGGCCCCTTGCGCGGAAGGTTACGCGTCGGCGAGTTGACGGCGACCTCAATGCGCTGGAGCGTGCCGCGCTCGATCCGCTCGATCACCCATTGGCGCAATTCAGGCACGACCAGCGTCGGCCACATCCGCTTCAGCGCAGAGGCCGACATCGGCGTTCCCACAAAGCCGAGCGTCAGCCGCGGCTCGCCCGAATAGTCGATCGCGCCGGTGCCGGCGACGCCGATCTCGCCGTTGGAAATGTCGGCCTGGGTCAACAGCATGCGCTTGTGATCGGTGTCGAAGCGGAAGCCGATCGCAATGCGGTTGAAGACGAGCGGCGGCTCGTTGTCGATGCCGCCTAAAAGGATCGACCCGCCGCTGAAGCCGAGCTGCCAGTCGTTGATGGTGCCGTTCGGCGGCTCGAGATGAGCCAGGAGCGTCAGGCGGTTGGCGCCCGAGAGGATCTTGAACGGTGCGACCAGCACCCGCCGTCCCGCATCCCATTCGACATTGATCTCGGCCGAGTCGATCGCCATCGGATAATCGGGCGTGTCGGTGTCGATGATGTTGCCTGCACCGATCGTGACCTTGCCGCGGAAGAAAGTCGGCACACCATCGCGGCCAAGCTCGCCCTTGAGCTCGCCGGTCAGAGGCAGGTCGGCGGTATAGGTCAGGTCCTTCACCCGCAGCGCCAGCAGAATGTTGGCGGTCGAGACCTTGTCGGCGCGGATATCGATAGAGCGCACGCCATTCTCGCTCGGTCCGATCGTGGCGCGCAGCGACCACGGGCGCGCGCCCTCTTCGCCGAAGCTGAGCGCGACGCCGCCATGGGTCGGCCGGCGCAGGCTGAGCGTGATGTTTTCAAACGTCCATTTGCTGCCGCGCTGCTGATCGTCGACGATCAGATTGCCGTTCTTGAGACCGATCTCGTTGAGGTTCTGGCCGTCGAGGCCGGTCAAGCTCAGGCTGTCGAGCCAGTCGAGGCCCTGAAGAATTCCGCTCTGCGCTACGGGTTGAGGCGCGGCCTGAGACGCGTCGGGGGTTGCAGGCGCCATCCCGAAAGGCGGCGGCGGGACCCCGTTACGCGGGAATGTCGGCGGCAGGCCGGCTTCCTTCTTGGACGCGACACCCGTGGCGAGCGGCTTTGCCGTGTCGCCGGCGGACACCGTGACGGTCCCGTCAGGTGCGATCCGGATCGCGAGCTCGGCATCGACGAGGTTGAGGCTTTCAGCGCGGAGGTGCCCCATCAGGAGTGCCAGCCCCCGACAGCCTCACCTCGGCCTTCGGCGCGCTGGCGACGATGGCGTGGTCACGGTCGCGGACGATAATGTCGCGGATGCGCACGGCGATCCGGATCCGCCCGGCACGCTCGATCTGGGTGCCGCCGACCTCCACGGTATTGCCGTGGCCGATATTGTCCTCGATGGCGGCGGCGAGCCAGGGCGTTGCCATGTCGAGATTGATGGGGCCGGCGCCAAGCCGCCACCACAGCGCGCCAAAGCAGCCGACGAAGATGACGATCAATGCGCCGAGGACGACGGCGAGCCGGCGAAGCCAGCGTCCGCTCGGCAGCAACCGCCGAAACAACGAGAAACCGTCACCGACGCGGAAGCGCGAACTGGAACGCGACAACAGGCGGCGTGCGCGATGACCCGCCTCCTCTTCCTGGTCGGATCCCAGTCGGCTTCATCCCATTCCGGCTGCCCTTGATGGCCGCCGTGCCGATCGAAGTCGCGAGTGTGATCCTTGGACGACGTATTCCTTGCCATTGCCTCTCGATACAGGCGCCCGTCGTGGGATTGGGCGCCGCCGGGACCGCAGCCGTCGACGGGGATCGACGCTCCCCGCACCGGCATTGCCGCCATACCTCGAATATTCCTGCTGTTCGTCATTTCGCCCCGGGAGCGCGTTCAACGAGCAGTGGGGTGGTGCGTGGAATTCCTTGTAACCATACTCCGGCGCCGTAAAACTTGCCCAGCCGAGGGCGCGAATCCGGCAGGCCGGACGAGAGCAGCAATACCGCTTTGGTTGACCCGCCGAAAGCGACGAAAGGAAGGCGTATGTCCAAGAAATCCCGAAAGAAATCGTCCAAAACGCCCTCCGGCAGTCCGACGGCTAAAAAGAAGGCCCCAGAAAGCACGGGCATCGACTCAAACACGTGGCGCGAAAGCACAGGCCGCATCAGCAGGCAAATCAAGCAAGACAGCCGCAGAGGCAGCATCGCATAAGGCGGCATCGAAACGGTTAAAATCTTCTGAAAAGGCCGCTAAGCCCGCCGCCTCCGTGTCCGGCGCCAAAGCCGCTCTGGCCGAGGGCCAGAAGGCCCCAGCCTTCCGCCTGCCCCGCGATGGCGGCAATGTCGTCACCCTGGCCGACTATGCCGGCCAGAAGCTCGTCCTGTTCTTCTACCCCCGCGCCGACACGCCGGGCTGCACCCGCGAGGCGATCGACTTCACCCGGCTCAAGGACGCCTTCACGGCTGCCGGCGCCGCTGTGCTGGGCATCTCGGCCGATCCGTTAAAGGCCCAGGAGAAGTTCCGCGACAAGCACAGCCTCGGCATCCCCCTCGTCTCGGACGAGGCCCATGAGATGCTGGAGGCGTATGGCGCCTGGGGCGAAAAATCGATGTATGGCAAGAGCTTCCTCGGGATTCTTCGCACCACGGTGCTGATCGGCGCCAACGGCAAAGTGGCCAAGGTCTGGCGCAATGTCCGGGTCGACGGCCATGCTGATCAGGTGCTGGAAGCCGCAAGAAGTCTTTAACCAGCCCGTTAAATTCGGGCGTTCCCGTTTCCGGAAAATTAACCATGAGCAGCCCAGATTGCTGCGGCAATTGAGCCGCAAGGAACCGTTCCGACCGGCACCGGAGTGCCGATGTCGAAAAGTTCTGCCCAATATTCGCAGTACCCCCAGCATCATCCCCACAACCACGGACGTGCCTTCCCCCGCCGTCCTTCCGCGGCAGCGGCAGCAGCCGCTCTTCCTCTGCCCGACGCCGACGACGCCTATACAATCCTGCATCACGGCAAGCAGGTTCGCCTGGGGCCAGTGGTGTTCTGGATCGTGGTCGGCACCGTCGTGCTGCTCGGGCTGTGGTCTGCGGCGACCGCCACCTATTTCGCCTTCCGCGACGACGTCCTGACCCGGCTGATCGCCCGCCAGGCCGAGATGCAGTACGCCTATGAAGACCGCATCGCCGAGCTGCGCGCCAAGGTCGACCGCACCACCAGCCGCCAGCTGCTCGACCAGGAGCAGTTCGACCAGAAGCTCGACCAGATCATGAAGCGCCAGACGGCACTGGAGTCCCGGGCCACGGCGCTCGGGGCCATGCCGGACGTCACCGGATCTATCCCACGCTCGACGCCGCAGCGCGGCGACGCGACCCAGACAACGACGCAGGGCACGCCAAAACCGTCGCCGATCAGCGACACCGTGATCTTCGTGGCGCCGCCCGACCGCGAAGCGCGGCTGGAATCGCGCGCCCCGGCCGTCGTTGCGGCCCCGGTCAATCAATTCGCCAAGAACCAGGGAATTCGACAATGTCCTGGTCCGGCTGACAACCTCGCTTGATCAGGTCGAGCGCCGCCAGGTCGCGGCGCTCAGCGCCGTTGAGGAAGGCATGGATTTGCGGATGCGGCGGATGCGTGGCGTCGTCAGCGATCTCGGCCTGAACGTCGCCAATCTCGAGGCCGCCGTGCCGCGCAACGCGATGGGCGGGCCATTCGTGCCGGTGAAGCTCACGGCGAATGCGGGGCCCTTCGAGAAGCAGCTCTATCGAATCAACACCACTCGCGCCGAGATGGATCGGCTCAACCGCACGCTGGCGCAGGTGCCCTATCGCAAGCCTGTCGTCGGCGAGGTCGAATTCACCTCCGGCTTCGGTGTGCGCAGCGATCCCTTCCTCGGCCGGCCCGCGATGCATACCGGGCTCGATTTTCGTGCCGCGACCGGCGATCCCGCGCGCGTCACTGCCAACGGCAAGGTGGTCTCGGCCGGCTGGTCCGGCGGCTATGGCCGCATGGTCGAAGTCGATCACGGCAACGGCCTGTCGACCCGCTACGGCCATCTCTCCGAGATCAACGTCAAGGTCGGTGAGTTCGTGAAGATCGGCCAGGTCATCGGCCTCGTCGGCTCGACTGGCCGTTCGACCGGCCCGCATCTGCACTACGAAACCCGGATCGATGGCGAAGCCGTCGATCCGCAGAAGTTTCTGCGCGCCGGCGTGAGGCTGAGCGCGGGCTAACTCCACGCCGCATCTTTCTAGCGTCGTCCGCCGCCCATCCCGCCGCCGGGACCTCCGAAGCCGCCGCCACCCATTCCACCGCCAGGCCCAATCGGCCCGCCGGGCGAACCCAGACCGCCAAATCGCAACACACGACCTTCTCGCGCTCCACATTCCCTTTTCACTTGCGGGACTGGCTGTTGTCTTAGGCTTTGGCCGCTGCAAGCCGCTCATCTTGCATTGGCACGGCGACCTCGCCGTCCACGCTGTCCGGCGCGGTCTCAGAGATTCTCTGCTGCGGCGGGCGCTGCGCCGTGCCGAAGCGATCGTCGTTGCCGATCGCCGGGTGATCCATGAGACTTCGCAGTTGAGGGAACATGCCCACAAATGCCGCGTCGTATCGTACGGCCCGAGCGGACCAGACTGCAACAATCGATCGACAAACTCGGCCTCACCGAAAGGGTTCGCCTGCTCGGATCCCTGCCCGATAGCGAGCGTCTGAAACTGATGTGCATCGCCGACGTCTTCGCAATGCCGGCCCGGACCGATGCCGAAACATTTGGTCTGGTCCAACTCGAAGCGATGGCTGCCGGGCGGCCCGTCGTGAATACCGCGCTCGACACGGCCGTGCCGCGTGTCGCCCGTCATGGCCTCGAGGCCGTCACCGTGGCCCCCGGCGACGCGAAACAGCTCGGCGATGCCATCGATATGCTCATTCGGGACCCCGAACGGCGCCGTCACATGGGCCACGCGGCGCGCACACGCGTCGCCGACCGATTTTCTGCTTCGGCCTTCAAGGCTGCCATGGAGATGGTCTATCGCGAGGCCCTGGCAGCGCACGCGAAATGCCCGGCCGCCGGCATTACGCCCTCAAGCGCAACGCCCTAGCGGCTCTCGGCCAGCCCTGACTACTGGCTGCGCTCGTGGCCGACCTCGCCGGTGATGACATCGCCGAACAGCTCCCAGGCCTGCCCGTTGAAGCGCATCAGCTGCATCTGCTCGATCGGGAAGTAATCGTCCGGCGAGGTGTTGACCATGATGCCGGGCAGCATCAGATCGGTGTGAAAATCCTTCAGGCTGGCGGCCTGCTTCATGACATTGTCGCGCGTGAGGGTGTCGCCGCACTGCTTCAACACCTGCGCCATCGCCTCGGCCTGCACGTAGCCGTAGACATTGTTGGCATTGGCCTTGTCGCCGTCGGGATAATATTTGTCCATGAATTCGCGCCATTTCACGACCGCCGGGTCCTTGTCCCAGGTCGGATCGGTCGGATCCTTCAGATAGACGGTCGAGATGATGTCCTTGGAATAGTCGAGCCCGGCAGGCTTGAGCACCGACGCCACCGACGTGGCGGTGTTGGCGAGGAAGAATTTCGGCTTCCAGCCGAGCTCGCCGACCTTGCGGATCGCCTGTGCCGAGCCCTTTGGCGCGGCCCATGAGAAGAAGATGTCGGCGCCGGAGTCATGCAGAGCCACGATCTGCGAGTTGATCGAGGGGTCGCTGACCTCATAGGATTTGTCGGCGATGATCATGCTGGCCTTGTCGCCGAGCCCGTCCTTCAGGCCCTTGAACTGGTCCTTGCCGGCATCGTCGTTCTGCCAGAACACCGCGATCTTGCCGTTCGGGAAATTGTCACGGATATATTTCGCGTAGATCCGCCCCTCGCTCTGGTAGTTGGGCTGGAAGCCCATGGTCCATGGAAAGTTCTTGGGATCGCCGAACTTGGTGCCGCCGGAGGCAACGAAGAGCTGCGGCACCTTCTTGGCGTTCATGTATTTCATGATCGCGGAGTTCGAGGGTGTGCCGAGCGCCTGGAAGATCAGTAAAACCTCATCGCTCTCGACCAGCTTGCGCGCCTGCTCGATCGCCTTCGGCGGCGAATAGGCGTCGTCATAGCTGATGAAGTTGATCTTGCGGCCGTTGATGCCGCCCTGATCATTGATCATCCGGAAGAACGCAGCCTCGGTCTTGCCGATCACGCCATAGGACGACGCCGGTCCGCTATAGGGCATGATGTTGCCGATCTTGACGTCGCCGTCGCTGGCGCCTGGATCGTATTTCTTCTGCGCCAAGGCCGGTTTCGTGGCGAGCACGCCTGCAGCAAGCATGGCGAGGGCAGCAAGGCTTCTGCGACGACCCGGCATCGTTCTCTCCCCTGTATTTTGTCGTTCTTATTTTGGAGGAGTGTCGCAAGGTGGCCGGCCGCTGGCAAGCGGCAGGATTTTCCGCAAGATGAAACGCGAGTTCGGCAACTTACGCGACGCGCTGCAGCATCCTCAGAGCCCGCCCGTCAATCACGAGCAATGCGCTGCCGATGACGATTGCGCCTGCGATCTCGCGCACTGAAATCGGCTCACCCAGCACCAGCCATCCCAACAGAATGGCGGTCACGGGAATAAGCAGCGTCACCAGCATGACGTTGGTTGCGCCCGAACGCCGCAGGATCTGAAAGAAGACGATGTAGGCAAGCGCCGTCGAAAGGCTGGCGAGACCAAGCACGGCAAGCCAGGTCTCGATGCCTGGCATCGGCAGACGCCACGGCTGCTCCGTCGCGCTGGCGACGATCGCCATCATCACTGTGGAGGCCATCAGTTGAAAGGTTGCCGCTCCGAGCGGCGGGGAGTCCTTCAGCAGCCGCCGCGCCGCCAGCGCCGCGAGGCCATAGCTGAACGCGCCGCCGAGGCAGAGCAGAATGCCGACCCCCTGCCCCGCGCGCGACTCGACGCCCCATCCCCTCAGGATAATCACACCAACGAGCCCCAGCGCGACGCCAGCCACGCGCCGCAACTGCAACGCTTCCTCACGAGCCGCCGCCATCACGAGCACGGTGAACAGTGGCGTGGTGGCATTCAGAATGGACGCTAGCCCACTCGGAATGAAGGTCTGGCCGATCACGATCAGCGAGAACGGCACGACGTTGTTGAGGAGACCGATCGCGACGAACGGCATCCAGCCCGTCATGCCCTTGGGAAAGCGGATGCCCTGCATACGGAGCAGCGGCAGCAGAATGGCAGCGCCCAGCGCAACGCGCAGGAGGACGAGCGTCAGCGGCGGCAATTCCCGCAGCGCCGCGCCGTTGAAGAAGAACGAACCGCCCCAGAGGATCGAGAGCACAGCGAGCAGCGACCAGTCCCGCGCGTCGATCCGGTTGTCGTTCGGGGGCATGGCGCCTCATGTTGGCGATTGGCCCCACGGCCTAGTACGGCGTCGCGGAGGATGCCACCCGATTTCCGTCCAGACGAATACTGCTCAATCGGTGCGCAAGCTATCGATCAGCGCATTTTTCGCAACACACTCGAGCGTTCAATCGGCCGCGATACACTCAAACCTCTCATCGCGAAAATAGAAGCACATCATGACCTGAAGGGCTTTTTCGGCCGCGACACCAGCTCGATCATCTTGCCTTCGTCATCGTCGGGCATCGCGGCCTTCGCCTGCGCGTAGGCCTCGACCGCGGCGCGCGAGACCAGCGGCTTGTCGGCCAGCAGGCTCTCGGCGAGCTTCACGGCGTAGGCGGCGTCCTTGTGCCGCAGCGCCGACGTAAACGTCGCGCCGCTGAAGTCGCGGGCGACCATGCGTTTGGAGTGGCGCTGGACCTGCGGGCTCGCGGCAACGCCGGCCTGGATCAACTCCAGCACCAGTTTCATGTCGAGCCCGGCCTGCTCGGCAATCGCGAGTCCTTCGGCGAGGCCTGCGATCTGGATCGCGCCCATGAGATTGTTGATGAGCTTGTAGACCGTGCCGGAGCCGACCGCGCCGAAATGGCGGATGGTCGAGCCGATCGGTTCGAGGAACGGCCGGGCGCGCTCGAGGTCGGCCGCGTCAGCACCGGCGAGCAGCGTCAGCTTCCCGCTCGCGGCCGCGTCCGGCAGGCCGGTCACCGGGCAATCGATGTAGATCAGGCCACGCGAATTGAGCTCGCGGCCCATCTCGCGGACATGATCATAGGACACCGTGGAGCATTCGATCGCGATGGTGCCGGCCTTCGCCGTCTTGGCCGCGCCGTTGGGCCCGAGCCAGACCGTGCGCGAAGCCTCGTCGTCGGCAACCATGGTCACGACCGCGTCGGCATCGATCGCTGCGTCTTCCGGCGAAGTCGCCCAATGCGCGCCACGCGCGATCAGGTCCTCGGCCTTGGCTTTGCTGCGATTCCACAGCGTCACCGTGAAGCCGGCATCGAGATAGCGGCCGGCCATGCCGTGGCCCATCCGTCCAAGCCCGATGAAGGCAACGCGGGTCATGACTAGTCCACGTCCTCGATGTCAGCGCCGGTGGTACCGAAGGCGCGCTGCGCGAGCGTCGCGGCCATGAAGTCGTCGAGCTCGCCGTCGAGCACGCCCGATGTGTCGGAGGTCTGCACGCCCGTGCGCAGATCCTTCACCATCTGATAGGGCTGGAGCACGTAGGAGCGGATCTGATGGCCCCAGCCGATATCGGTCTTGGCGGCCTGGTCGGCGGCGGCCTTCTCCTCGCGCTTCTTCAGCTCGATCTCGTAAAGCCGCGCGCGCAGCATGTCCCAGGCCTGCGCCTTATTCTTGTGTTGGGAGCGGCCGGCCTGGCAGACCACCGCAACCCCGGTCGGAATATGCGTCAGGCGCACCGCGGATTCGGTCTTGTTGACGTGCTGGCCGCCGGCGCCGCCCGAGCGCATGGTGTCGGTGCGGACGTCGGATTCCTTGATGTCGATCTTGATGCTGTCGTCGATGACCGGGAATACCTGCACGCTTGAGAACGAGGTGTGCCGCCGCGCGTTGGAATCGAACGGCGAGATGCGCACCAGCCGGTGCACGCCGGCCTCGGTCTTCAGCCAGCCATAGGCATTGTGGCCGGAGACCTGGATGGTCGCGGATTTGATGCCGGCCTCTTCGCCCTCGGACTCTTCGAGGAATTCGACCTTGAAGCCGTGCGTCTCGGCCCAGCGCGTGTACATGCGCAAGAGCATCTGCGCCCAGTCCTGGCTCTCGGTGCCGCCGGCGCCGGCATGGACTTCGAGATAGGAATCGAAGCGATCGGCTTCGCCCGACAGCAGCGCCTCGAGCTCGCGCCGGGCGACTTCCTTCTTGAGATTCTTGAGCGCTGCTTCAGCCTCGGCCACGACACCCGTGTCGCCCTCGGCCTCGCCGAGCTCGATCATGCCGATATCGTCTTCGAGCTCCTGCTCGACCTTGCCGATGCCCGAGAGCGAATCCTCCAGCGAGGTACGCTCCTGCATCAGCTTCTGGGCTTTCTGGGGATCGTTCCAGAGGTTGGGATCTTCTGCGAGCTTGTTCAGCTCAGCGAGGCGCGCCGTCGATTTCTCGACGTCAAAGATGCCTCCTCAGCAGCCCGACTGACTGCTTGATCTCTTCTACCAACCGTTCGATTTCGGCGCGCATGTCGTTCTCTGGTCTCGCGGAAAGACTCCGCGTCTGATTGCAACGGGGATGTAGCGGCGGCCGCGCCAAAGCGCAACCGCCGGCCTCGCCAGTCTGCGGCGTTATCCGCTAATACAGCCCGCCGGTGCCCGGTCGCATGAAGAAGCCGGAATCCGGCTGCTGCTGCTGCGACGCCGGCATCCGGCCGTCGGCGTCAGCAACGCCGATGACCGAGTAATTGTCCGGCGGCGCCGTACCCGGCTTGAACGCTTCGAGGATGGTTCCACCGGTCTCGCCGGGACCTGTGCGCATGCCGGTCTTGGCGACGACGCGGATCAGCTTGATGCCGGCCGGCACCTTGAAGGGAACCGCGGGCTTGTCGGCGAGCGCAAGCTTGAGGAAGTCGCGTGCGATGGGGGCAGCCAGATGCCCGCCGGTCGCGGCGTTGCCCTTACCCAGCGGACGCGGCTTGTCGTAGCCCATGTAGATGGCGACCGCGACGTCCGGCGAGAAGCCGACGAACCAGGCGTCCTTGGCCTCGTTGGTCGTACCGGTCTTGCCGGCGATCGGCTTGCCGACTTCCCTCACGACGGTCGCGGTACCGGCCTGGACCACGCCTTCCATCAGCTCGGTGATCTGATAGGCGGTCATGGAGTCCAGCACCTGCTCGCGGCGGTCGATCAGCTGCGGCTCGTTCTGGTTCTTCCAGCCACCGGGCGCGTCGCAGCCGCGGCATTCGCGCTGGTCGTGCTTGAAGATGGTGTGGCCGTAGCGGTCCTGGATGCGGTCGATCAAGGTCGGCTTCACGCGGCGGCCGCCATTGGCCAGCATCGAATAGGCCGTGACCATGCGCATCGCCGTGGTCTCGCCGGCGCCAAGTGCGTAGGAGAGATAGTTCGGCAATTCGTCATAGACCCCGAAGCGGCGCGCATATTCGCCGATCAGGGGCATGCCGATGTCCTGCGCGAGGCGCACCGTCACCGTGTTGAGCGACTGCCGCAGCGCGTTGCGCAGCGTCACCGGTCCCTGATATTTGTTCGTCGAGAAGTTTTCAGGCCGCCAGACGCCGGCGCCCTGGCCCTGGTCGATTTCGATCGGCGCGTCGAGCACGACGGTCGACGGCGTGTAGCCGTTGTCGAGCGCCGCCGAATAGACGATCGGCTTGAACGACGAGCCCGGCTGCCGGTAGGCCTGCGTGGCGCGGTTGAACTGGCTCTGGTCGAACGAGAAGCCGCCGACCATCGCGAGCACGCGGCCGGTCCAGGGATCCATCACCACCATCGCACCCGACACTTCGGGGATCTGGCGCAGCCGGTATTGGCCTTCAACGGGCGCGCCATCCTTGTAAAGCGGATCGGCATAGATCACGTCGCCGGGCTGGAGCACCTGCGACACACCCGTGGCAGCCCTGCCCTTCGCGGCTCCCGTCGCCGCCTTCGCCCATTTGACACCATCGAGCGTGACAAGGCCGGTCTCGCGCTGCTTGCTGACGGCGCCGCCGAGCTCGCGGTTCGGCTGGAAGCCGATCCGAGCCGACTGGTCGCTGGTCTCCAGCACCACCGCCATGCGCCATGGCGAGATGTCGGAGAGCGACTTCATCTCGGCAAGCTTCACGCCCCAGTCGCCCGAAATATCGAGCTTGCTGATGGCACCACGATAGCCCTGCTGCTCGTCATAATTGACGAGGCCGGCGACCATGGTCTTGCGTGCCATGACCTGGATCTTCGGATCGAGCGTGGTGCGCACCGAGAGGCCGCCCTCGTAGAGCTTCTTCTCGCCATAGCGCTCGAAGATGTCGCGGCGGACTTCCTCGGCGAAATATTCGCCGGCGAAAGTGTGGGCACCGTTGGAGCGGTTGGTGACGGCCAGCGGCTCCTTGCGCGCCTTGTCGGCGTCGGCCTGCTTGATCCAGCCGTTCTCCTGGAGACGGTCGACCACGTAGTTGCGGCGCTCGATGGCGCGGTCGCGGTTACGCACCGGATGCAGCGTCGCCGGCATCTTCGGCAGCGCCGCGAGGTAAGCGGCTTCCGCCACGGTGAGCTCGTTCACCGACTTGTCGAAATAGACGAGCGAGGCGGCTGCGATGCCGTAGGCGCCGAGGCCGAGATAGATTTCGTTGAGATACAGCTCGAGGATCTTGTCCTTCGAATAGGTCTTCTCGATCCGCATCGCCAGCAAGGCTTCCTTGATCTTGCGCGCGAACGAGACCTCGTTGGTCAGCAGGAAATTCTTCGCAACCTGCTGGGTGATCGTGGAAGCGCCCTGCGGACGGCGGTTCGAGCCGTAGTTCTGGAGATAGACCAGACCGGCGCGGGCCATGCCGGTGTAGTCGATGCCGCCATGCTCGTAGAAATTCTTGTCTTCAGCAGCGAGGAACGCGTTGATCACAAGCTTCGGCACCGCCTGGATCGGCAGGTAAAGCCGCCGCTCCTTGGCGTATTCGCCGAGCAGCGAGCCGTCGGTCGCGTGCACGCGGGTCATCACCGGCGGCTCGTAATCCTGAAGCTGAGAGTAATCGGGCAAGTCCTTGGAGAAATGCCAGATCAGGCCTGCCACGGCTCCGACACCGACAAGGAACACCACCGTTCCCGCAGCGAACAGGAAGCCCATGAACCGCACAAGCAAGCGCATTATGTGTTTATCCGTTCAATCCCAGGATCAGCCCAAAGCGCCCAAAACAGGCGCCATCCTCACGTCGTGAATTCACCGGCCTACTCAATGACGTCGACGCCGGACCGAAAGACGCTTGCCGAACGGGATTCTCGCCGATTCCGGAACCCCCTGCGTCGTTTTTATAAAGCGCCCGCTGTGGCCAAACTAGGGCTTTTGCGGCGGGACGGAAAAACCCTTTCAATTCCCGGACCCGGCCGTCGCCAACCGCTTGGCCAGGAACGTGTCGATCGCCTGGGCCATCGAGCCCACGGCACGCGACCGCCAACCCTCGGACACGAGGTGGCCGAGGTCATCCTTGTTGGAAACATAACCGATCTCGACCAGCACCGACGGCACGTCCGGCGCTTTCAGCACCCGGAACCCGGCCGACTTCAGGGGATGCTTGTGCATCCGCACGGTCGACTTCATTTCGCCCATCAGCAAATGCGCAAAACGATTTGAAAAGGTGCGGGTTTCCCGCTGCGTGAGGTCGATCAGGATGTCGGCGACGTCGGTCGGTTCCTCCGCAAGATTGAAGCCGGCAATCGCGTCCGCGCGGTTTTCGGCGTCCGCCAGGCGTTGGGCCTCGGCATCCGAGGCCTTGTCGGACAGCGTATAGATCGTGGCGCCCTGGGCATCGCCCTCGGCGCGCGGGAGCGCGTCGGCATGGATTGAGACGAACAGCGCTGCGTTCAGATTGCGGGCGACTTTGGTCCGGTCGTTGAGCGGAATGAAGGTGTCGCCGTCCCGCGTCATCACCACGCGGTATTTGCCGGCCTTTTCCAACCGCTCGCGCAGCGCCAGGCCGAAGGCCAGCACCAGGCTCTTCTCGCTCTCGCCGCTCGACTGGGTGCCGTTGTCGATGCCGCCATGGCCCGGATCGATCACGACGACCGGACGGCCATCGGCCGGCGCCCCCGGCTTCTGCTGCGCCGGTTCCGAAGCGGCAGGAATTGTTGCCGGCGACGTGGCGGCGATCGTCGGCCGCAGCTCGGGGCGATTTTCCGGCCCGGGCGTCTGCACGAAGGCCGCGCGATCGACCTCCTCGAGCTCGAGCACGAGCCGGGCCGGCTGGCCATTGGCCGCCTCGAGCACGTAGGAATTGGTGATTTTGGCGGGCCCGGTCAGGTCGAACACGATTCGGGAGCCGCCAGGCATCACGAGCCCGTAGCGGAACGCCTTGACCAGCCCTCGCCCGGCCCCCGTGCCTGGAGCCAGCTGAAAACTGACCTGAGGAACGTCGACCACCACCCGGTAGGGATCGGCGAGCGTCGCGGCGCGGAAGCTGACGGTCTGGTCGAGGTCGAGAATGAAGCGGGTCTGCTTGCCGTCACCGGCCAGCCGGGCGGCCGTGGCAATCGGAAAATTCGCTACGGCAACAGAGGGTTGCGGCTGGCTCTCCGCCGCGCTCAGGCGCGAGGAATCGGCGCACGGCAATGCCATGGCGCACAGAAGCGCACATCCCAGCAAAACCCTTTGATTTGCGCGGCTCGCCACCAATTCCGTGCCTCCGAGCAGCCTCTTTAACGCAATAGAACCACAGGGTTAATCAGTCCTTAATGACAAGGGCGCGAAACTCTCCGACTGTGACCGGCGTGCGACGCTCCCTTGCACGGATGGCCCATTCCTCGTATGTACGGAATGCTGACGGCCGATAATTTCCGGTTGTGTCGCATTCAGCCTCCCGGTGCAGCGCCGGAAATCTCAAGGTTTGGGAATTCCAGCGTTTTCCGTTCCCCTCTAAGACCAGCGCGGTGCGCGGCAGCGAGGCGGAACGGGGCAAGCCCCGGCGGCGGACGGTTTCCGGTTACCACTATGTTTCCGGGACAGTTTTGACAGCGACGCGGCTTCTTACCCGTCTCCTTAATCCCAAGGGGGCGGTTCGTGATCCCAAGGCGAGCGCGCACGCGCCATGCCTGGCCAGCAGCAACTGATTAGGGGCGGCTCCGCCGCCCAATGTTTCATACGGGCCGACGCTTGATGCGCCAGACTGTGCCGACGAATTCTGAAGGACCATTCGCGACGCTGCGGAGCGAAACTCCCGCGCGCCGCCGCAATGGTCCTCCGGCTTCCGATTCGGCAAGGCGCGAGAGACGGCGTTTCGGCCTTCCCCTCACCCCCGAATCAGGTGGACCGTCGCGTCACCCGGCAGCGCTCTTCGCGCCCACGGTCGATCGCGCCCGCCGCCTCCAAGAGTTAAGACATGCCCAACAAGATGTTGATCGATGCCACCCACCCGGAAGAGACCCGGGTCGTCGTGGTCCGCGGCAATCGCGTCGAAGAGTTTGATTTCGAGACCGCGCAACGCAAGCAACTGCGAGGGAATATCTACCTCGCCAAGGTCACAAGGGTCGAACCCTCGCTCCAGGCCGCTTTCGTCGAATATGGCGGCAATCGCCACGGCTTCCTCGCCTTCAGCGAAATCCATCCCGACTATTATCAGATCCCGGTCGCCGATCGGCAGGCGCTGATCGAGGCCGATGAGCAGGCCCATCGCGAAGCCGAGGAAGAGAGCGAGAACCGCTCCCACGGCCGCCGCCGCTCGCGCCACCGCAACGCCCGCCGCCGCGGTCAAGGCGAGCGCGTCCGCAGCGACATCGTCGAAGGCCTCGACGCCGGTGCCGATCCCGCTGCCCAGCCGCTCGAGGGCGGGTTCCTGCCGGAGCACGCCGAAGGCGTTGCGCATGAGGGCGAGCATCTGCACGCCGATGCGGAGCATCACGGCGAGCACGAAGGCCACGATCATCACGACGACCATCATGACCATGATCACGACGATCATGATCACGCCCACGATCATGACGACCATGGTCATGACGACGAGCACGATCATCACGACCACGATCATGCCGATGAGACGCCCGCGCCTGTCGCAGCTGCTGTCGCCGAGACCCGTGGCTGCCGCCGAGCCGCAGGAGGCCTCCGAAACGCACGCGGAAGCGCTCGCCGAAGCCGTGACCGCCGCCACCGCTGAGCCGGCCGATGCCGTTTACGCCGCCGGCGAGACCACCGAAGTCCGCAGCAGACGAAGCCAGGGCGAAGACGACGACGAGGATGATGAAGACGGCGAGGACGCCGAAGAGGAAGTCGTCGAATCCGTCGGCGGTGACGACGTGCTCGAGGAAGTGCCGGAGCGCACCTTCCGTCCGCGCCGCCAGTACAAGATCCAGGAAGTCATCAAGCGCCGCCAGGTCATGCTGGTGCAGGTCGTCAAGGAAGAGCGCGGCAACAAGGGCGCGGCGCTGACGACCTATCTGTCGCTCGCCGGCCGCTATGCCGTGTTGATGCCGAACACTGCCCGCGGCGGCGGCATCAGCCGCAAGATCACCTCAGCCCAGGACCGTTCGCGCCTGAAGGAAGTGGTGCAGGATCTCGACGTGCCCGAGGGCATGGGCATCATCCTGCGCACCGCTGGCGCCGCCCGCACCAAGCCCGAGATCAAGCGCGACTTCGAGTACCTGATCCGGATGTGGGAGACGGTGCGCGACCTGACACTGAAGTCGCAGGCCCCGACGCTGGTCTACGAGGAAGGCTCGCTGATCAAGCGCTCGCTGCGCGACCTCTACAACAAGGAGATCGACGAAATTTCGGTCGCCGGTGAAGTCCGGCTACCGCGAAGCGCGCGATTTCATGAAGATGCTGATGCCCGCCAATGTCAGCGCGGTGAAGCAGTATCGCGACGGCCAGCCGCTGTTCTCGCGCATGGGCGTGGAGAGCCAGCTCGACGCGATGTTCTCGCCGACCGTGCAGTTGCGCTCCGGCGGCTACATCGTCATCAACCAGACCGAGGCGCTGGTCTCGATCGACGTCAACTCCGGACGATCGACGCGCGAGCACCATATCGAGGACACCGCGCTCAAGACCAATCTGGAAGCGTCCGAAGAGGTCGCCCGCCAGCTCCGCCTGCGCGATCTCGCCGGCCTGATCGTCATCGACTTCATCGACATGGACGAGAAGCGCAACAACCGCGCGGTCGAGCGCAAGCTGTCCGACTGCCTGCGGCAGGATCGCGCGCGCATCCAGGTCGGCCGTATCTCGCATTTCGGCCTGCTCGAGATGTCGCGCCAGCGTATCCGCGCCAGCGTGCTGGAGAGCTCGACCGATCCCTGCCCGCATTGCGGCGGCACCGGCCATGTGCGCTCGGTGTCCTCGGTGGCGCTCCAGCTGCTGCGCGGGCTCGAAGAAATCCTGATGAAGGGCGCGACCCACAATCTCGTGGTCCGCACCCGCACCGACGTCGCGCTCTATGTGCTGAACCACAAGCGCGGTCATCTGCGCGATCTCGAAAACGGCTTCAAGGTCACGCTGGCGGTCATCGCCGACCCCAGCGTCAGCGGACCGCAGGCCTACCTCATCGACCGTGGCGAGCAGGTGCATACGCTGGAAGCCGCCAAGGCGCTGCTGGCGGCACAGGCGGCCGCAAGCCCGCCGCCGCTGGTCGAAGAAGCCTATGACGACGAGGAATTCGATCCGGAACTGGAATCCGAGGTCGAGACCGAGGAGACCGAAGGCCTCACCGAAGAGCAGGCCGCAGGCGATGCCGCGCCCGAGCAGGATGGCCAGCGCCGCAAGCGTCGCCGCCGTCGGCGCGGCCGCGGCGGTCAGCGCGACGGTGAGCTTCGCGAAGACAGCGCGCCAACGCTTCCTGAGGCGGCAGCGGTCGCCGGCGAGGCCGAAGAGGATGCCGAGACCGAGCAGGACGGCGAGGAAGGCGAGGAACAGGCCGCCCGCGGCGACCAGCAGGGCAGCGGCGAACGCCGGCGCCGGCGTGGTCGCAGGGGTGGACGTCGTCGGCGCGGCGGGGACGAGGAAGGTCTTGCCGGATCCATCGGCGACGAGCTCGGTGGCAATCCGCCGTCGGAAGCAACCGACGCGGTGGCCGATTTCGATAGCTCCGGCAGCGAGACGGCTCCGTCGATTGCGCATTCGGAGCACATCGCACCGATTGAACCGCAGATGTCTCAGCCCGAGCCTCAGCTGCAGGCACCGGCTGAAACGCCGGTCCTGCCCGCGCCGGCTGCTGCTGTTGCGGAGGAAGAGCCCGCATCCGACGACAAGGCCGCCGCACGGCGCCGCTCCACCGTACGCGAGAAGGTGAGCTTCCTGTCGAGTAGCCCGAGCGAGCCGGCAACGGCGGTTGCGGCAGCGCCGGAACCGGTTGCCCCGGCCGAGCCCGCGCCGGAAGCGGCAACCGAGACGCCGGCGGCACCGCGGCGCGCCGGCTGGTGGTCGCGCCGTTTCGGCGGCGGCGAATAAACGGAAACCCAGATGAAACCGCCCGGCCAAGCCGGGCGGTTTTGATTTGGCGAGGTCAGATCCGATGCAAAGCGCAATCGTTCTCGGCGGCGGCATGGTGGGTGTCGGGGCCGCCTTGCATCTGAGGCAGCGCGGCTGGACGGTCACGCTCGTCGACCGCAGGGAGCCGGGCCGCGAGACCAGCTACGGCAATGCCGGCATGATCCAGGCGGAGGCGGTGCGGCCCTATCCGATGCCGCGCGATTTCGCCTCGCTCGTGAGGATCGCGACAGGTCGCACCAACGACGTGCGCTACAGCTTTTCGTCGCTTCATCGCCACGTCGAGCCCCTGCTCCGCTACTGGTGGCATTCGGCGCCGAAGCGGCATCGCGAGGCGATCGAGGCCTGGGCTCGCCTGATCGCCTACGCGACACCCGAGCACGACATCCTCATCCGGGAAGCCCATGCCGACAATCTGATCCGGCGCGCCGGTTATCGCGCGCTCTTTCGCGATCCTGCCGCCTTGGACCACTCGATCAAGGATGCGGAACAAGACCGTCGCGAATTCGGCGTGAATTTTCGTGTGCTGTCAGGCAGCGAGCTCAACAAGGCCGAGCCGATCCTGCGTGACGATCTCCCAGGTGCGATTCATTGGCTCGATACCTGGACCGTTTCCGATCCCGGTGCCCTGGTCACAGCCTATGCCGCACTGTTCGAGCGGCTCGGCGGTACGATCGTGCTCGGCGACGCCCAGTCGCTGCAGCAGACCGCGACCGGATGGTCGGTTGACACCGATCAGGGCCGCATCGATGCGGCGGCCGCCGTCGTGACGCTCGGACCGTGGTCGCCGGACCTGTTGCACAAGTTCGGCTACCGGATTCCGCTGGTGCGCAAACGCGGCTACCACATGCATTACAGCGGCGGCGCCTCGCTCGATCTGCCGCTGGTCGACAAGGGCCGCGGCTACGCCATGGGCCCGATGGCGAAGGGCATCCGCATCACCACCGGCGCGGAGCTGACGGGTCCGGATGCGCTGGCAACGCCGGTGCAGCTCGCAAGCGCCGAAGCATCGGCCCGCGAGCTGATCGACCTCGGCAAACGCGCAGAGCCGGAGCCGTGGTTCGGCACGCGACCCTGCACGCCCGACATGGTGCCGGTGCTCGGTCCCGCCCCGCGCCACCGTGGCCTCTGGATGAATTTCGGCCACGGTCACCAGGGCTTCACGCTCGGCCCTGCGACCGGACGCCTGCTCGCGGAGATGATGAGCGGCGAGACGCCGTCGATCGATCCGACGCCTTACCGGCCGGAGCGCTTCTAACTCTCCGCTTTCGCAGCAAGCACCGCGAGCGCAGCGGTCAGGCGCATCAGCGGATCGTCCCATTCCCGCGGGGCGCGCTGTCGAAACAACCGCATGGCTTCCACACTGGACGGCCGAGCGCGCCGGCAAGATGCTCCACCGACGTGTCGACGGCGATGGCGAGATCTAGCGCCGCAACGGCTGCCGCCGGCAAAATCGCCGAGCGCGGGCGCGAGATCGACGACGTCGTCACGAAGCGCCGCCAGCACCGCCGCACCGTCTTCGGCGCGCGGCTCCTTTTGCAGGCTGTAGAACTGCACGCCCGGCATGACGAGCCGCGGCAAGTCAGTCGGCGTGAGTGGGCAATACGGCTCTGATGCGCTGGGCATCCTCTTGCGTTGCCGGGTTGTAGACGACCATGCCGAGATCGGGCCGGCCGTCGACCGAGAACGACGAATATTCGAACGCGATCGGGCCGAGCACGGGATGGCGCAAATGCTTGACGCCCTCGCCATAGGAGCGGACGTCGTTGTCGCGCCACAGCCGCGCGAATTCGGGGCTGAGACCGCACATTTCGTCGACGAACTCGGCAACATGCGAGACCGCGCCAGCGCGCGCGGCATCGGCCCGGAACGCCGCAACCACGAAACGGGCCACGCTCTCCCAGTCATATTGCGCGGCGCGCACCCGTGGCTCGGAGAAGATCAGGCGCAGGATGTTGCGCTGTTCGGGCGGGAGCTTGCTGTAGTCGGTCAGCACGATCGTGGCCGCCCAATTCCAGGCGACGACGTCCCAGATCGCGGTCCGGATGATGGCGGGGCTGGTCTCGAGCGCATCGAGCACGCGCTGGAGACGCGGCGAGACGCCTTCGGATGCCTGGTAACGAACCTCGGGCGGCCGGCCGAGCCCGATCAGGAACAGATGCTCGCGCTCGACGTCGGTCAGCATCAGCGCGCGCTGCGATCCGGTCGAGCACGTCGGCTGACGGTGCGCCGCCGCGGCCCTGTTCCAGCCAGGTGTACCAGGTCGGGCTGATATTGGCGCGCTGCGCCACCTCCTCGCGCCGCAGCCCCGGCGTGCGCCTGCGGCTGCCGCCAAAGCCGAAGGCTGCCGCATCGAGCCGGGTGCGGCGGTCCTTCAAATAGGTCCCGAGCAGGTTCTCGCTGGTGGTCTCGCTCATCCTGTTAGCTATTATACCCTGATAATCTCACTACTTTACCCGGATAATCCTAGCGCAGATGGTGCCCTCCACCAACACTGGAGATTGCTCATGCGTGTATTCGTCACTGGCGCCACCGGCTTCGTCGGCTCCGCCGTCGTTCGGGACCTGGTTGCTGCCGGCCACAGCGTGCTCGGCCTCGCCCGCTCCGATGCGGGCGCCGCATCGCTGGCTGCGATGGGAGCCGAGGTCCATCGCGGCTCGCTGGAGGACCATGGCTCCTTGCGCAGCGGCGCGGCCGGCTCCGACGGCGTGCTGCACCTCGGCTTCAACCACGACTTCTCGAAGTTCCTGGACAATTGCGAGCTCGACCGCCGCGCCATTCTCGCACTCGGCGAGGAACTCAGGGGCTCCGACCGTCCCCTCATCGTCACGTCGGGCGTCGCACTGCTCGCACCCGGTCGCCTCGCGACAGAGGACGACGAAGTCTGCGCACCGCTTTCCGCGCGTGTCGGAATCGACCGCGCTGTCGCTGGCGGGCGTCCGCGCCGCCGTGGTTCGGCTGCCACCGACGACCCATGGCGAAGGCGACCACGGTTTCGTGCCGATCCTGATCAACCTCGCGCGTCAGAAGGGCGTCGCGGCCTATATCGGCGACGGTAGCAATCGTTGGCCGGCCGGACACCGCTTCGACGCCGCTCGCGTCTATCGGCTCGCGCTCGAGCAAGGCGCAACCGCACCGCGCTATCATGCGATCGCCGAGGAAGGCGTGCCGTTCAAGACGATTGCGGAGGTGATCGGCAAAAGGCTCGGCCTGCCCGTGGTCTCGAAGTCGCCGGACGAAGCGACCGAGCATTTCGGCTGGTTCGCGCAATTTGCCGGCGTCGACGTGCCGACCTCGAGCGCGAAGACGCGCGCCTTGCTCGGCTGGACGCCGCAAGAGAAAGGGCTGATCGAGGATCTCGACCAGCCCTATTACTTCAAGGTCTGACGACGCAACGCGCCGTCCAAACCGGCTAGCAGATCAGTCCGTCGTCAGAGCGGTTTCCATGTCCGTCGGATCGATCTGCTGGCTCAGTCGCGCCATGAGCTTGTCGCGATCGAGCTCGCCTTCCCACCAGGCGACAATCACGCAGGCCACGCCGTTGCCGCAGAGATTGGTCAGCGCGCGGCATTCGCTCATGAACTTGTCGATGCCGAGCACGATCGCCATGCCCGGCACGAGGCGCGGATCGACCACCGCAAGCGTCGCGGCCAGCGTGATGAAGCCCGCACCGGTGATGCCGGAGGCGCCCTTCGAGGTCAGCATCGCCACGACCAGGATCGTGAGCTGCTGGCCGAAGGTGAGATCGAAGCCGAGCGCCTGCGCG
The DNA here is from genome assembly GCA_963819355.1 of uncultured Alphaproteobacteria bacterium. GTDB lineage: Bacteria > Pseudomonadota > Alphaproteobacteria > Rhizobiales > Xanthobacteraceae > Bradyrhizobium. The sequence continues at coordinate 302,023 of CAWFVZ010000015.1, forward strand.
ATGAACAGGGTCGCCAGCGTCATGTAGATGTTGGTGCCGTCGAGGTTGAACGAATAGCCCGTGGGCACCACGAGGCCGACCACCGATTTGGAGCAGCCGAGACGCTCGAGCTTTTCCATCAGGGACGGCAGCGCGCTTTCCGACGACGAGGTGCCGAGCACGATCAGGAGTTCGTCCTTGATATAGGCAAGGAAACGGAAGATCGAAAATCCCGCGACCCGCGCGATAATACCAAGCACCACGAAGACGAACAACGCCGCGGTCAGGTAGAAGGTGGCGATCAGGCCGATCAGGTTGAGGATCGCGCCGGTGCCGAACTTGCCGATGGTGTAGGCCATGGCGCCGAACGCGCCGAGCGGCGCGGCGCGCATCACGATGGAGATGACGCCGAACACCGCATGCGCGGCGTCGTCGATGAAACTGCGGATGACATGGCCGCGCTCGCCGAGGCCCATGATGGCGAAGCCGAACAGCACCGAGAACAGCAGCACCTGGAGGATTTCGCCCTGCGCAAAGGCGCCGACCACGGTATCGGGAATGATGTGCAGGATGAAGTCGACGCTCCTCTGACCCTCGGCCTGCTTGGCGTAGGTGGCAACCGCCTGCGCATTGGCGGCGGCGTTGCCGAAGCCTGCGCCGGGCTTCACGACGTTGCCGATGATGAGGCCGATGACCAGCGCGAAAGTCGACACGACCTCGAAATAGACCAGGGCCTTGACGCCGATGCGCCCGACCTTCTTGGCATCCTGGATGTGGGCGATGCCGGAGACCACGGTGCAGAAGATGATCGGGGCGATCACCATCTTGATCAGCTTGATGAAGCCGTCACCGAGCGCCTTGATCCATTCGTTGGTGGCAACCGACGGCCACAACCAGCCGACGATGGCGCCGAGCACGATGGCGATCAGCACCTGGACATAAAGAACTTTATACCACGGCTTGGCGGTGGTCGGCGCGACCGGCGTCCCCGCCATCGTTGTCGTCGTCATTGTTTCACTCCCCCTCAAACTCGAAGCCAGCCAAGATCAACTTGGCCGGCCCTGTCAATTGGAACTACTCGTTACGGCGCGACGATCCGGCGTGCCACCGGCATCAGCGTCGCACCCAGCGCGTTCTTGACCAGCGAAGCCGCGATGAACGGCACGATGCCGACCTGCCAGGCTTTCGCTGCGCCCAGGCCGAGGCCAAAGGCCAGCCAGCCGAAGCCAGCGGCCAGAATGACGACGTGGCCGACGGCCATCGCCGCAAACAGCAGCACCACACTGCGATCCCAGCCGCGCTCGGCGAGCCAGCCGGTGACGAAGGCGGCGCCGATGAATCCGAACAGATAACCGGCGGTCGGACCGACCAGCGGTGCAATTCCACCGACCGGGCCGGCGAATACCGGCAGTCCGATAGCGCCTTCGGCGAGATATGCGATCATGGTTGCGCTGCCAAGGCGCCAGCCATAGGCGGCCCCGATCATCAGCACCACCAGCGTCTGCAAGGTCATAGGCACGTAAGGCAGCGGCAGGCTGACCTTGGCCGACAGCGCCATCAGCGCGGTGCCGAGCGCGACCAGCACGAAGCCGCGCAAGCTGCCGACAGTTTCGCCCGGCCGGGTCGGCCACATCAATGCGGCGAGAGGAGAATGCGGCGTAGCGGCAGGCGCGATAGATCGGTCAGACAAGATGAACTCCGGAAGGCTGGTCGAAACTGGCGGCTATTTAAGCCAGTGAGCGATCCGGTCAACTGCCTCCCGCATCTCATCAGCCGAGCGCGCATAGGACAATCGGATGAAGGAGCGGCCATGGACCGGATCGAAATCGAGCCCGGGCGTTGCCGCAACGTGGGCCTGGTCCAGCATCTGCCTGGCGAAGTCGAAACTGTCGGAAGTGAAATCCGAGACGTCGGCATAGAGGTAGAACGCACCATCTGCCGGCAGGAAGCGGGTCAGGCCGGCCTTGGGCAGTCCCTCGATCAGAATGCGGCGGTTTTCCTGGTAGCCATGCTTGATCTCCTCCATCTCGGCCGCGCCGTCGAAGGCGGCTTCGGCCGCGATCTGCGACAGCGACGGCACCGAGATCGAGAGGTTTTGCTGAAGCCGTTCGATCGGGCGCACCAGGATCTCGGGCACGACCATCCAGCCGACGCGCCAGCCCGTCATGCAAAAATACTTCGAGAACGAGTTGATCACGAGTGCGTGCTCCGACAGCGCAGCCGCGGTCACAGCGGGGAACGCATAGTCGAGCCCGTGATAGATCTCGTCCGAGATGAAGCGGATTCCTGCGTCTTCCGCCGCCACGATCAGGCTGGAGAGCGCCTCTCGTGACATCATCGTCCCGGTCGGATTGGCGGGACTGCCGACCAGCACGCCCTTCAGCGGCGCCTTGCGATGGGCGGCGAGCAGCGCCTCGCCGGTGAGCGCATGGCGCGTCTCGTTCGTCGTCTCGATCAGCACTGGCTCGCAGCCGAGCGCAGTGAGGATATGACGGTACGGCGGATAGCCCGGCACCGTGACGGCGACGCGATCGCCGGGCTCGAACATCGACAGGAACGCCAGGATGAAACCGCCGGAGGAGCCCGTGGTCACCACGATCCGCTCCGGGCTGACGGCGCAGCCATAGGCATCGCGGTAATGCCGCGCGATACGCTCGCGCAAGGAGGGAATGCCGAGCGCAGAGGTATAGTCGATCCGCCCCGCTTCAAGTGCGGCATGAGCGGCTGCAATCGCCGTCTTCGGCGCGCCGGCCGCGGGCTGACCGACCTCCATGTGGATGACATGACCGCCGGCCGCCTCGATCCGGGCCGCCGCGGCCATCACGTCCATCACCATGAAGGGGGGAACATCACTGCGGCGGGAGGGCTCGAGCCACTGCCCCAACCGGTTCCTCAATGTCGCATCGTGCATCGATTTCTGCTATTTCGCTGGCGGACCGGTCCGTCGGTCCGGGAAACGGGGCGCTTGCGCCCCAGACTGGCCGCATTGTACGGCTCATAAGGGCATATCGCGTATCCGGTCCGCCGCCAATCACCAAAAAACCAGCTGCTTTTGAAGTCCGTTTGAGACCCAGACCGTTTGATGTTGCTCCAGATCGCATTACGCAAGAAAGCCTCCGCGCTGACCGCCCTCGTCACGGCCGCGGCGATGGTGCTGTCACCGTTCTCCGTGGCACGGGCACAGGAAGGCAAAGGACCGCCGATCCTGCGCGACACCGAGACCGAGCAGCTCTTGCGTGAATATACGCGCCCGATCCTGCGCGTCGCCGGTCTGGAGAAGCAGAACATCCAGATGGTGATCATCAACGACGCCTCGTTCAACGCGTTCGTCGCCGATGGCCGCCGCATCTTCGTCAATTACGGCTCGATGCTCCAGTCGGAGACACCGAACCAGTTGATCGGCGTGCTCGCGCACGAGACCGGGCATCTGGCCGGCGGCCACCTGTCCAAGCTGCGCGAGCAGCTCGCCAACGCCCAGACCCAGATGATCATCGCCATGCTGCTCGGCGCAGGCGCCCTGGTCGCAGGCGCCAGCCGCGGCTCGAACAGCCCCGGCAATAACGGGCTGGCCAATGCCGGCGCGGCCGCGATCACCGGACCGCAGGAGATGATCCGCCGCTCGCTGTTGTCCTACCAGCGCCAGCAGGAGGAAAACGCCGACCGCGCCGGCGTGAAATTCCTGACCGCGAGCCAGCAGTCGCCGAAGGGCATGTACGAGACCTTCAAGCGCTTCACCAGCGAGAGCCTGTTCGCGGCGCGCGGCGCCGATCCCTATCTCCAGTCGCACCCGATGCCTGCCGAGCGCGTCGCAGCGCTCCAGGAGTTCGCCAGCACCAGCCCCTATTGGGACAAGAAGGACGATCCCGCGCTCCAGCTCCGCCATGACATGGTGCGCGCCAAGATCTCCGCCTTCATGGAGCGGCCGGAGACGGTGTACCGCCGCTATCCCCAGACCAATGACAGCGTGCCGGCGCGCTATGCCCGTGCCATCAGCACCTATCTGCACGGGGATTTGCGCAGCGCGCTGGCCCAGATCGACACCCTGATCCAGGTGCAGCCGAACAACCCGTACTTCTACGAGGTGCGTGGCCAGGCCCTTCTGGAGAGCGGCAAGCCGGCCGACGCGATCGCTCCCCTGCGCAAGGCAGTCGCGCTCTCGAACAATGCGCCCCTCATCGAGATGTTACTTGGGCAAGCTCTGGTTGGAACCGATAATAAGGCCTACACCGACGACGCCATTCGGATTCTCCGTGCCGCTGTGGCGCGCGAGCCCGAAGCGCCGCTCGGCTACACGCAGCTCGCGATGGCCTATGGCCGGAAGGGAGACTATGCCGAGGCGGATCTCGCGTCGGCCCAGGCCGCCTATTTGCGCGGCGACAACAAGACCGCTCGCGAGCTCGCCACGCGCGCGAAAACCCGTTTCGCCGTCGGCACGCCCGGATGGGTCAAGGCCGACGACATCGTGGCGGCGAAACCGCCACGCAACTAGCAAACAGGCAACTCAACCGACGCCTGATCACGACATCCGCCACCGTGCCGTCACGACAATAGCTTAAGTCCGCCGGGACGTTTTTTCGAAACCTGCTCTGGATAAGAGGATTTGCCAATGCTTTCGCTGCGCCTGCTTGCTCCCGCGCTGTTTGCGCTTGCCATCTTCGGCGCAACGGGACCGGCTTCGGCCGACAGCTTCTCAGATGTCCAGCGCACCGACATCGAGGCGATCGTCAAGAACTACCTCGTCACCCATCCCGAGGTGCTCGAGGAGGCGATGGCCGAACTCGCCAAGCGCCAGGCCGCGGCGGAATCCGAGAAGCACGAGGCCAGCATCGCGCAGAACTCGGACGCGATCTTCAACTCGCCGCGCCAGGTCGTGCTCGGCAACAAGGACGGCGACGTCACCTTCGTCGAGTTCTTCGATTACAATTGCGGCTACTGCAAGCGCGCGATGAGCGACATGCTCGACCTGATGAAGGCCGACCCCAAGCTGAAGGTCGTGCTGAAGGAGTTTCCGGTGCTGAACCAGGGCTCGGTCGAGGCCGCGCAGGTCGCGGTCGCCGTGCGCATGCAGGACCCGACCGGCAAGAAATATCTCGACTTCCACCAGAAGCTGCTCGGCGGCCGCGGCCCGGCCGACAAGGCGCACGCGCTTCAAGCGGCCAAGGAAGCCGGCCTCGATGTCGCGAAGATCGAGAAGGACATCGCAAGCCCCGAGGTGCGCGCCACCATCGAGGAGAACTTCAAGCTCGCCGAAGCGATGGGCATGAACGGCACGCCGAGCTACGTGATCGGCAAGCAGATCGTTGTCGGCGCCGTCGGCCTCGACGGCCTCAAGGAAAAGATCGGCGTCGCCCGCTGCGGCAAGGCGACTTGCTAACAAGGCGATCTGCTAACAAGGCGACTTGCTGATCGCGCGTTTCACCACATCACGCATGCGATGAGGCCGGCTGAAAAGCCGGCCTTTTCGTTTGCACTATCGTCGCTGCGATCGTGTCGCAAATCCGACGCGCGCATTCATCTGGCGTTCAATAAACAAATCCCCCGGAACCGTAGATGTTCCGGAACTCCTGCTACCTCCTTTCGTTGTCGGCGCGGGCAATGATGAAAAATGAACACGTGAGGAGAAATTCAATGTCGAACCGCTTTATGATCTCGGTCGCCGCAATTGCACTGATCGCCGGCACCGGTCTGGCGAACGCACAAGGCACCATGAAGAACGACAGCGGCGCCGGCGCGCAGCCGACGCAGCATTCGCAATCCGCCGGCGGCACCGCCGAGCGCGGTGGTGCGATGGGCAAGGAAGCAACTCCCGAGAAGGGCACCGTGGGCCAGGCCGGCGGCGCCATGAAGCCCGGCGGAGCAGCGGAAGAGAAGTCGTCTGGTGCGATGGAAAAATCCAGCGGGATGGAAAAGTCCGGCGCGATGAACAAGAACGCGGCTGACGAGAAGGCCGGCGCGGCGAAGGGTGAGCACGCCCAGAGTGCGCAAGACAAGTCGAAGAGCATGAGCACGAATTCGACGACCAAGTCCGACACCAAGAACATGAAGGCCGAGGACAACAAGGCCGGCGCCGCCGCCAAGAGCAACAACGCGGAGAATCGTCCGGCGACGACCGACAGCAAGTCCCAGACCACGACCGGCAACGCCGCGACCTCGGCGACCGCTGCTCCGCCTGCGGAAAAGCGGACCCAGATCGCGTCGGCGATCAAGTCCGAGAAGATCGAGGAAACGACCAACGTCAACTTCAACATTTCGGTTGGCACGGCAGTCCCGGCGAGCGTCCGTTTCCATCCGCTCCCGGCACGGATTGTCGAAATCTACCCGGAATGGCGCGGCTATGACGTGATCTTCGTGCACGGCCAGTACATCATCGTCCGTCCCCAGACGCGCGAGATCGTCTACATCATCGAAGGCTAAGCCGCTTCGCTGACGCCAAATGAGCCCTTGCCGAGAGATCGGCAGGGGCTTTTGGTCTATTTGGGCGGCCTTCCCGCTGGTCCTGCCCGGCAGCCATGCTTTGGACTGGTTAACAAGCAATTTCCGTAGTTTCCGCACAGGTTTTTGCACACCGGATGAGGTGCCTGAAGCGGTCCCGGAGGCCCTTCAAGGCTTCCCCTAGGTCACTTTGTTACCTATAACCCCCGCCACGCCGAAACACCTTGCCGGGACAGGAATGGCCGAACCAGCAACCGACACGATCCTCGTTCTCAACGGGCCGAACCTCAACATGTTGGGGACACGCGAGCCCGAAAAATATGGCCATGCGACTCTGGCCGACGTCGAGAAGCTTTGCCGGGAGACTGCGGCGCAGTTCGGCCTCAAGGCCGACTGCCGGCAGTCCAACCGCGAAGGCGAGCTGATCGACTTCATCCACGAGGCGCACGGGCGCAAGATGAAGGGCATCATCATCAATGCCGGCGGCTATTCGCACACCTCGATCGCGCTGCACGACGCGCTGCTCGCGGTACAGATCCCGACGGTCGAAGTGCACGTGACCAACATCCACGCCCGCGAGAGTTTCCGCCACCATTCCTACACCGCGCGCGCGGCCTTCGCCTCGCTCTGCGGCTTCGGCATCGAGGGCTACCGCCTCGCCATCCAGGGCCTTGCCGCCAAGGTCGGCATCAAGCCCAAAGCCTGAAGCTCCTTCATCACACAGAACATTCGGATCAAACAACATGGCGCGCCAGCCAGACGATAAAGCAGCCGCAAAGTTTTCCAGCGAGGATTCCGCGCTCGTTCGCGAGCTCGCTCTGCTGCTCGATGAGACCAGCCTCACCGAGATCGAGATTGAACGTGCGGGCCTGCGCCTGCGCGTTGCCCGCAATATCAGCGTTGCCGCAACCATGCCCGTTCCGGTGGCGCATGCGGCTCCCGTGCCGGTCGCCGTTGCGGCTGCCGCATCCGCGTCTGCTGCGGCAGACATGTCCAAGCATCCGGGCGCCGTGACCTCGCCGATGGTCGGCACCGCCTATTGGGCGCCGGAACCCGGCGCCAAGCCGTTCATCGAAGTCGGCTCGAAGGTCTCGGTCGGCCAGAACCTGCTGATCATCGAAGCCATGAAGACCATGAACCAGATCCCCTCGCCGCGCGCCGGTACGGTGACGCAGATCCTGGTCGAGGACGGCCAGCCGGTCGAGTTCGGCGAGCCGCTGGTCATCATTGAGTAACGGCAAAGGGCGGCAAGCCGCCCTCGCCGCGTTCCCGCGCGCCAATCGTCCCTTAAGGACACCATGTTCGACAAGATCCTCATAGCCAATCGCGGCGAGATCGCCCTTCGCATCCTGCGGGCCTGCAAGGAGCTCGGGATTGCGACCGTCGCCGTGCACTCCACCGCCGACGCTGACGCCATGCATGTGCGCCTGTCGGACGAGAGCGTCTGCATCGGGCCGCCGCCGTCGAAGGACAGCTACCTCAACGTGCCCGCGCTGCTCGCGGCCTGCGAGATCACCGGCGCGGACGCCGTGCATCCCGGCTACGGCTTCCTCTCGGAGAACGCGCGCTTCGCTGAGATCCTCGGTGAGCACAATCTGCAATTCATCGGCCCCAAGGCCGAGCACATCCGCCTGATGGGCGACAAGATCGAGGCCAAGAAGACCGCCAAGAAGCTCGGCATCCCCGTGGTGCCCGGCTCGGACGGTGCGGTCGGCCCCGGCGACGACGCGATGGCGATCGCCAGGAAGATCGGCTTTCCCGTGCTGGTAAAGGCCGCAGCCGGCGGCGGCGGTCGCGGCATGAAGGTCGCGCAGAGCGAGGCGGACCTCCAGGTGGCGCTGTCGACAGCCGCCAACGAAGCCAAATCCGCCTTCGGTGACGCCTCCGTCTATTTGGAAAAATACCTCCAGAAGCCGCGCCACATCGAGATCCAGATTCTCGGCGACGGCCGCGGCGGCGCAATCCATCTCGGGGAGCGCGACTGCTCACTCCAGCGCCGCCATCAGAAGGTCTGGGAGGAAGGCCCCTCGCCCGTGCTGTCCGCAGCCGCGCGCGCCAAAATCGGCGAGACCTGTGCAAAGGCGATGCGCGAGATGAAATATCTCGGCGTCGGCACCATCGAGTTCCTGTTCGAGGACGGCGAGTTCTACTTCATCGAGATGAACACACGCATCCAGGTCGAGCATCCCGTCACCGAGAGCATCACCGACATCGATCTTGTGCTGGAGCAGATCCGCATCGCCGCAGGCGGCGAGCTGCCGGCCAAGCAAAGCGAGGTCCAGATCATCGGCCATGCGATCGAGTGCCGCATCAACGCCGAGAACCCGCAGACCTTCCGTCCCTCGCCGGGCCGCATCACGCAATATCACCCGCCCGGCGGCCTCGGCGTCCGGATCGATTCTGCTGTCTATCAGGGCTACACCATCCCGCCCTATTACGATTCCCTCGTCGGCAAGCTGATCGTCCACGGCAAGACCCGCGCCGAGTGCCTGATGCGGCTGCGCCGGGCGCTCGACGAGATGGTGGTGGACGGCATCGAGACCACGCTGCCGCTGTTCCGCGATTTGGTGCGCCAGCCATCCATCATCGACGGCGACTACCACATCCACTGGCTGGAACAGTACCTGGCCGGCCAGACCGAACCTAACGCGAAGTAATCTTCTCCGCCCAGGGAACCCTTTGGCCCCAATCGCATTATGGACGGTTGGGGACTGTTCCAAGGGCGCGTTTTGAACTCCGATCAATCTAACACGGCGAACCATCGTGACCGCTGACGCACAGCGCCGGCGCGCGGTGCTGCAAACCCTGCTGTTGTCGGCGGGCTTTCTGGTCCTGGTCGCGATCAGCACGGCCTCGGTCCTGCTCGTCAACAAATCGCGCGAGGACAACGCCTGGGTCATTCACACGGTCGAGGCCGAGAGCCAGATCTCCAATCTGCTGCTCGAAATCCGGCGCGTCGAGAGCGCGACGCGCGCCTATATGTTATCCGGCGGCCCGCAATTCTTCGCCGAGTATCAGGCTGCCGCCACCACCATCGTGCCGGCCCTCGACAAACTGTCCGCGTTCACGAGCGACAATCCCGTTCAGGTGGCGAACGTCGCCAAGCTTCGAACGGCGGTCGAGCAACGGCTGTCGGAGTTTGCGCGCGGCGTCGAGCGCGTGAAAACCAGCGACCTCTCGACGGCCGTCACGGTCCTGCGCAACGGCTCGTCGATGGGAGCCGTCGAGACTATCGCCGCGGCCGGGCGCGACATGCGGACCGAGGAGGATCGTCTGTTGAGGCAGCGGACCGAGACCGCCGACCGGACCCAGAAACTTGCCTCCTCGGTGACGATTGCCGGATCAGGAATGGTTCTGGCGCTCGCATTCGGGTCGGTCCTTCTGGTTCGTCAATCAGCGCGGGCGCGCGATCTGGCCGAAACCCGCCTGCGCGATTCCAATCTCAATCTCGAGGCCACCGTGGACGAGCGCACGGCAGACCTGCGCGAAGCCAGCGACGAGATCCAGCGCTTTGCCTATATCGTCAGCCATGATCTGCGTTCGCCCCTGGTCAACATCATGGGCTTCACCAGCGAGCTCGAAGAATTGGGCAAGGACATCTTTCGACGGATCGGAGGGCTCACCGGCGTGCCTGCGGGCGGTCCGCCTGTCGATGTCGCCGACATCCCGCTCGCCGGCCCCGACAAGCAAATGTCCGCCGACTTTTCCGAAGCGCTCGGCTTCATCAAGTCCTCGATCGCCCGGATGGACCGGCTGATCTCGGCGATCCTGAACCTCACCCGTGAGGGCCGGCGCGAGTTCCAGCCGGAGAGGATCGATACGCGCGAGTTTATCGAGGGCATCGTCTCGTCGCTGGCACATCAGGCGGCCGAAGCGCAGGCCGAGATCCACATCGAGCCGCTGCCGAATATCATCAGCGACCGCCTTGCGCTGGAGCAGATCTTCTCCAATCTGATCGACAACGCGATCAAGTATCTCAAGAGCGGGGTGCCCGGCGAGGTCAGAATTCGCGGGCGCACCAAGCTCGGCTACGCCATCTTCGAAATCAGCGACAACGGCCGTGGCATCGATCCGAAGGATCATCAGCGAATTTTCGACCTGTTCCGCCGCGCGGGAACCCAGGACAAGCCCGGCCAGGGCATCGGCCTTGCCCATGTGCGTGCACTGGTGCGCCGCCTCGGCGGCACGATGTCGGTATCGTCGGAGCTGAACGCGGGCAGCACCTTCACGATCACGCTGCCCATCTCGTGGCACGCCAGCAACCGGAACGCCGACCAATGACACTGCCCGTCACCATCATCATGATCGAGGACGACGAGGGCCACGCCCGGCTGATCGAGCGCAATATCCGCCGCTCCGGGGTCAACAACGGCATCGTGTCGTTCGCCAACGGCACCGAGGCGATGCAGCACCTGTTCGGCGTCGACGGCAGCGGGCTCGCCCAGAAAGGCAATGCGCTCCTGATCCTGCTCGACCTCAACCTGCCTGACATGAGCGGGATCGATATTCTGAAGCAGATCAAGGAAAACAAATATCTCAAGGCCTCGCCCGTGGTGGTGCTGACCACGACCGACGACAGCCAGGAAATCAGGCGTTGCTACGAACTCGGTTGCAACGTCTACATCACGAAGCCCGTCAATTACGAGAATTTCGCCAACGCCATCCGGCAGCTCGGCCTGTTCTTCTCGGTCATCCAGGTCCCGCCCGCAGCCACATGACCCAGCGCACGCCGACACTACTCTACATCGATGACGACGGCGCGCTGGCGCGCCTGGTCGATCGCGGCCTGACGCGGCGCGGCTACAAGGTCGTTCATGCTGCGAGCGGCGAGGAAGGCCTCGATCGCATCCGCCGCGCGGGGACCGAGGGCTGCATCGATGTCGTGGCGCTCGATCAGTACATGCCGGGTCTCGACGGGATCGAGACGCTCGAACAGATCATGGCGATCCCGGACGCGCCGCCGGTGGTGTTCGTCACGGCCTCGCAGGATTCCAGCATCGCCGTCACCGCGCTGAAGGCAGGCGCGGCCGACTATCTGGTCAAGGACGTCAAGGGCGACTTCATTCCGCTGCTGCACGTCGCGGCGGAAGGCGCGTTGCGCCAGGCCGAATTGCAGCGGGCGCGCGAGGAGGCCGAGGCCGAGATCCATGCCTCGCGCGACCGCTACGCGGCGCTCGCCGCCGAGCGCGAGCTGTTGCTGCGCGAGGTCAATCATCGCGTCGGCAATTCGCTCCAGATCATCGCTTCGCTCCTGCATTTGCAGGCGAGCTCCGCCGGACAGGACGAGGTCAAGGCCGCACTGACCAACGCGATGGGCCGCGTCGCGGCCGTCGCCCAGGTGCACCGCCGTCTCTACACCTCGCAGGACCTGAAGAGCGTGGTGCTCAACCAGTATCTGGACTCCCTGCTCGAGGATCTGCGCCGCTCCGCCGAAGGCAACCGGATGTCGCGCCTGACGGTGAAGGCCGAGCCGATCGAGATCGACCCGGACCGCGCCGTCGCCGTCGGCATCATCGTCAACGAGCTGGTGATGAATGCGGTGAAATACGCCTATCCGGACGGCGCCGGCCCGATTCATGTCGAGCTGGCCTCGCAGGGCGACGATCTCCTGCTGTCGATCACCGACGACGGCGTCGGCGACAACGTCAAGGCCGATCCGCGCTCCACCGGCATGGGCCAGCGCATCGTCGCGGCCATGGCGACCAAGCTCGACGCGACTGTCGAACGCGATCCCGCGCATTCCGGAACCCGCATCATTCTGAGGTTCCGCCGCGCCCAGGCTGCGCCCGGCAAGCCGAACAGCGTCGCGGCGGGTTGATCTCTCCGCTTCCGGGATCGCCCCCCATCGCACGCGCATCGCGATCCTGCTATGGTCGGGCGCTATGACTTCGCGCGACTCTGCCTCATCTGAAATCACGCCGGCCGTGCTGCTGCGCGCCTATGCGTGCGGCATCTTTCCGATGGCGGAGAGCGCCGACGACCCGACCCTGTTCTGGGTCGAGCCGGAAATGCGCGGCGTGATCCCGCTCCATGGTTTTCGCGTCGCCTCGCGGCTTGCGCGCACGGTGCGCTCGGATGCGTTTCGCGTCACCGTCAACACCGCGTTCAAGGCGACGATCGCCGGCTGTGCCGCGCCGCAGGCCGGACGCGAGGATACCTGGATCAACAAGCGTATCCGCGACCTTTATGGCGGCCTCTACGAGCTCGGCCATTGCCACAGCGTCGAGGCCTGGCAGGGCGACGACCTCGTCGGCGGCCTCTATGGCGTGAGCCTGGGGCGCGCCTTCTTCGGCGAGAGCATGTTCCACACCGCGCGCGACGCCTCAAAGGTCGCGCTGGTGCATCTGGTGGCGCGGCTGATCCATGGCGGCTTCGAGCTGCTCGACACGCAATATGTCACCGAGCATCTGAAGAGCTTTGGTGCGGCCGAGATTTCGCGGCGGCGCTACACCACTCTGCTCGACAAGGCGCTCGCCGGCGAGCCCGGCGATTTCCTGAGACTGTCTTCGGGGGATGCGATCCCGGGCGCACGCGCGCTCGAGATCATCGCCTCACGGCAATAGATAAATAAGCAGAGACATTACCGGCCGAACCCGGGGATGCCGAACAGACCCGGCCGCTGCTCCGGTGGCGGAGGTGGCGGCGGAGCCTGCGGCTGCTGCGCTGGCGGCAAGGGCTGCGGCGGACGCTGCTGCACGGCCTGCTTGGGCGCGGCCTTCTTCTGCGCCGGAGGCGGTGGCGGCGCGGCCGGCTTGGTCGCGGGATCAGGTGCCGCCGTCGCGATGGTCTGCTGCGGCTCTTTGCAGTCGGTGAGCCAGATATCGTAGATCGGATGCTCGACGCCGTGCAGGCCCGGGCTCGCGGCATACATCCAGCCGGAGAAGATCCGCTTCACCTCGCCCTGCAAGGTGATTTCGTCGACCTCGACGAAGGCGTCGGTATTGGTGGCCTCCGTCGCGGGCCGCGTGAAGCAGGCGTCGGTCTTCACCCGAAGCGCGCCGAACTGCACGGTCTCGCCGATCTCCTCGTCGAAATTGATGATGCGCCCGGTGATCTTGTCGAGGCCGGAGAAGGTCGCCTTCTTGTTCAGGATCTTCTGGGCCGGCGGCTCGGTGACGACCTCGTCGCCCGGCTGGAGGCTCGCCGGGGCCTGCGGCACGGCGCCCTGCTGTGTCCCGCCCTTCTGCTGCGGCTGGCGCTGGCCGGGAGCACCCGGAGCGGCACCGGGCTGCGGCGCGCCTTGCGGATTGGGCGGCGCAACCGCGACAGCCGGCGGCTGGTTCTGCGGAGCGACGGCGGTGCCCGGCGGCGGCGCCAGCGGCTGGGTCTCGACCGGACCCGGCATGACGTTGCCTTGCCGGCTTGGCGGCGGCATCGGGCGCGACGGCAGCACGCGGCCCTGCGGCGGCAGCTCGGGCACCTCTTCGTCGTCGTCGGGAGTTGGCTGCGGTTGCGGCTGTCCGCCACGAGGGATACTCCCCGGCGGCCGCAGCGGCGGCGGATCGGAGAAAATCGTGCCGATCTGCGCCTGCGCAGGCGTCGCCACCGTCAATGCGGTAGCGGCCAGAAGCGCCGCAAGACCTGTCAGGGTAATGGTTCGAAACATATCTCGCGCGGCTTCAACAGCGAATCGGGCTCGTTGGATATTCTACAGGGGATACCGCCGCTCGCAGGCCATCCGGTTAACACGGCGAATACGGCAGGGAAAGGGCGGCATTCCTGCCCTGCCCGCCGCCGGCTGGCCAGACCGGCCCACGGGTGGGATAGTCCCGAGGCTCCTCCCAGGGGCCGAGCCGGGCATTGCCCCCGAGAACGACGCCCAACCGTACCAGAACCCCCTAGGTCGCTGCCTCATGCCCGTTGTGCCCGATCCCGATGCCGCCGCCGTCTACAAGGCCTTCCGGGAGGCCGGCCGTCCCGCCTACGAGACGCTGACCGCACCGGAAGCACGCGCCCGAAACCTCGCCGGGCTGCCGCCGGCCTATGTGCTCACGGCGGGCGCCAATCTCAAATTGCTGCAACAGGCCAATGTCGCAGTGGGCGAGATCGGCGCATGGCTGAAGCAATTGGGCTGACAACGCCGTCATCCGAATGTCGTCTGCACTTCGAACTGCCTTCGCCCTTCCCCTCCGCGGCCTGACCTGGCTTGGCGGCCAAGGCACCCGCGCCGTGGCCGCAATCGTGTTCATCGCCGTTGCGGTGCCGCCGCTCGGCGCGCTGCTGCGCCCCTATGTCACCGAGGCGATCCTCGGCCTGCTCTGCATCTCGTTCATGCGGGTCGACCTGGCAGCGCTGTACGGGCATCTGCGGCGGCCGGCGCTGGTGGCGACTGCCACGGCCTGGACCACGATCGGCGTGCCGCTGATCGTCGGGCTGATCGCGCAAGCGACGGGGCTCACCAACCGCTCGCCCGGCCTGTCACTCGCGCTGATGCTCCAGAGCATGGCCTCGCCCATGATGGCAGCACCAGCGCTCGCGGCCCTGATGGGCCTTGATGCGACTCTCGTGCTGGTCACGCTGGTGACCGCAACCGCAGTCGTGCCCTTCACCGCGTCGCTGTTCGCGAGCCTCTTCCTCGGCGGCATGCTCAGCATCTCCCCACTTGCGCTCGGCGCAAAACTGCTCGGCATTCTCGCAATATCGCTATTTGCCGCGGCCATGATCCGCTGGCTGTTCGGCGCCGATACGATCCAGCGTCACAAGCGGCCGATCGATGGCTTCAACATCATCCTCCTCTTCATCTTCGCGTCGGCAATCATGGGCGATGTCGCGCAAGATTTCGTCGCTGATCCCCTCTTCACGATCGGCATCGCGGTGCTCGCCTTTGCGGTCTATTTCACCCTGCTTGCGGTGACGACGCTGCTGTTCCGCCGCATCGGCTATGAGCGTGGGCTGGCGTTGGGGCTGATAGTGTCACAGCGCAATCTCGGCCTGATGCTGGCCGCGACCGCCGGCGCGTTGCCGCCCACCACCTGGCTCTATTTCGCGCTGACGCAGTTTCCGATCCACCTTGCGCCCTACATGCTGACACCGATCGCGCGGCGTTTGACGGCGCGGGCACGCGGCTCGAGGGCGACAACTGCGGGCGGCACGACCTCATCAGGCTAACCGGACGCAAGACATGCCTTGTCCGTTCTGCCCTCGGGAGCAGACAAGTTCAATTCGCCTTTGCGAGTCGGCCAAGGGGCCATGAGCGGAAGTCGTTGGCCAGAATAGCTGCGAGATGGCGCGTCGTGCTCATTCCGGCATTCCGGCTAGGCGATAGGCTTCCTGTAACTTCTCCAGGTCTTGATCTCTCCTGAGCGGAAATCGCTTCCTTGTCTCGGACACGCGATCAGATGGAGAGAGCAGAGCAGTTTGCTCCCAGAGCCGTCGGGCAGCTTCTATGTTGCCCGACAGTGCATGACTGGCCATTGTTATGCGCTGAGCTGCCACATAGTCGGGATGATGACGCAACGCATCGGCTGCGCACTTGAGCCCCTCCTCATAGTTCCCAAGAAAGAAGTGGGCGAAAGCCAGCCCGCCATGTGCAAAGAAAATGGCGGGAGCCAGCGGGCTTAGCCTCAATGCGCGGTGAAAGTAGTCAATCGCTGTTCGGTGGTCGCCCAGAAACGTTTTCGTCCATCCACCCCCCAGCCATCCTAGCATTCCGTTTGGATTAAGGCGAATTGCTTCCTCCAAAAGACTGTCGGCCAATTCGACTTCATAGCCGATAGCGGTCAGGACTATCGCAGATTGCGCCAATACCAACGGGTCTTGTCTCCCTAGGCGTAGAGCGCTTTTCGCGTAGGCTATCGCTCGAGATGCGTCTTCTGCTGGATCGGTGCTCCACCGCCAAATTTTGCGCTGTTGGAACGTCGCCGCCAATAGTGCGTAAGCCAGTGCAAACTGCGGGTCCAGCGCGATAGCCTGCTCGTAGAGATCAATTGCCTGATCCGTGGCATCCCTTGTACGTTCCCAATGTGCCGCCTGCGCGCGCAAATAGTAGTCGTACGCATCGAGACTGCTGGTGGGTTTTCGTTTGGCACGTTCGATTTCAGCTTGGGTCACGCTGGGGCCGATTGCGCCAACCACGCTGGCAGCTACCTGATCCTGCAGCTCAAAGACGTCCTCAAGAGCTCCGTCATATCTGTCTGCCCACAGATGCACGCCGGAAGCTGCATCGATCAACTGGCCCGCTATCCGGATGCGATTGCCGGATTTCCGGACGCTCCCCTCGAGAACGTACCGGACCCCTAATTCCAGAGCCACTTGCTTGACATCGACAGCACTGCCCTTGAACGCGAAACTGGAGTTCCGAGCGATGACGAAAAGCTGTTTGTTTCGGGAAAGGGCCGTAATGATTTCTTCGACCATTCCGTCTGCAAAGTATTCCTGCTCGGGATCACCGCTCATGTTCTCGAACGGCAGCACGGCGATGGAGGGCTTGTCGGGAACCGCAAAAGCGCTCTCGGGCGCATCGCCCGGATTTGGGCCCGAAACTTCTCGCGCCTCCCGCACCTGTCCGACGAAACGGAATCCCTTACGCGGTAACGTCTTGATCAGTCGCTGTTCCTCCCGGAATCGCCGATTGCGCTTCGGGCGACATTCAGCCGGGTCGTCAGTGCTGCATCCGAAACGCTGCGCCCATTCCAAACGGCATTGATGAGGTCGTCTTTACTGACGACGCGCTCCCTGTTGCGGATCAGGTAATCGAGCAGATCGAACACCTGCGGTGCGATGGGGACGACCTCCGCCCCGCGATACAACTCGCGCCGGTCAAGGTCGAATGCGTAATCCTCGAAGAGATAGCGCAAAATGCGAATCCCCTTGGATGAGAGCCCCCGATAACCGGGTAGCGCTTTGGCCTGGCTGGAAATCGCAAGAATAAGCTGCAGGTGAGGAAAATGTAAGCTGCCGGTCAAGCATGCCCGCCGCTCTCGCGGCACCCTCGTGCCGGCTGTGACGGCTCCTGACACCATGGTGGCAACAGGCGAACGCTAAGCCGTGGAAGAAACGCCGTCCCAGGGAGACTTCGCAATGAGCTCGACGCACGGCACAACGTGGCTGGAACGGACATCCGTATCGACCCGGCATGTCTCCAACTTCATCTGGAAATATTGGGATGCCTTTCGGGAGCGCCGCGAATGCCAAAAATTGCGCGCCACCTTGTCCAACTTAAGCGACACGGAGCTGATGGACATCGGCACCACGCGCGGAGAGATCGACTACGTCGCCTCGCACCGAGGTATTGACCCGCGAGGCATCCGATCCGGTGAATGGCTCCGATACCTGCCAACGGTAGACGGCCAGATTAGGCCCACCGACTTCCGATAAGGGTCAAAATGCGACCGGACGGCCCCGAACCGCCACTTCCGGTCTGCACCGATCAACGGACATCATCGGACCGGCCCGGTTGGTCCGGTTCGTGCCAAACTCATACGTGAGTTTGGCACTCACGCCGGATGATTAAGTAGTCGCAACAGACTTTAAGTTCATCTTCTCAAAGGCGGCCAATTGCCGCTGACGGACTGCCGATTGTACGTGTCCTCCATACAATTTACGTGCAATTTGCGAGCGGAGTTCCGAAAGTGGAGCCGGCTGCGCATGTTTTGGCGACGGGCTGCATGTTGACGAAACGCGATGTTCTGTCCGTTGACGGGCTCTCTGGCCCACTGAATTTACCAGAAACTCTCTCGTGAAGCCGTCTTGGGGGCCAAATGTGCAACCTGATCGGACACGCTATCCAGCAAGCGCTCACGCGCCGTGGCTTCCTCGCGGGAAGCGCGGCTGGAGCCGGTTTGTTTGGGCCGATGATGTGCACTGCCGTGGCAGGCGACGGCCGCCTGGACACACGAATTCAGCTTGCCCAATCATCCGCAGACGCCAGCAATTCGTGGACGAAGCTCATTCTGCTCGGCACGGCAGGCGGCCCGACCTGGTGGCCGAATTCGGATCAGTGCGGCATATCGTCGGCCGTGGCGGTCGGTGACGCCTACTATATCGTGGACTGCGGCGAGGGGGTCGGCAAACGACTTCAACAGGCGATATCGCCGACAAGCAGCCGTGTCATGGACGACAAGGTGCGAGCGCTGTTCCTGACTCACCTGCATTCCGATCATACAGTCGATTATGCTAACCTGCTGCTGTTCGGCTTGTTCGTCGGGCTCGACCGCCGGTCCACTCCTTTCAAGGTCTTCGGCCCGGGTCGGCGAGGCCAGATGGCACCTGTGTTTTCGCTGCCCGGCTCTCCCACTCCGACCGTGCCAATCATCAATCCCGACAATCCGACGCCCGGCACCAGGGATATGACGGGCTACCTCTATCAGGCTTTCGCGGCGGATCTGAATGACCGAATCCGCGACAACGGCAAGCCGAGCCTCGAAGCGGTGGTCGAGGCGCACGACATCGAACTCCCGCCGATTGCCGGTTTCAAATCGCCCAATGAAACCCCTTCTCCGCCGATGGAGCCGTTCAAATTCTTCGAGGACGATCGCGTTCGCGTTTCCGCAACCCTGGTCGAGCACGCGCCTGTCTGGCCTGCGTTCGCCTATCGCTTCGATACTGACGACGGATCCATCGTGTTCTCCGGCGATACGGGGCGAAGTGAGAATTTGGTCAAGCTCGCAAAAGGCGCAGACATTCTCGTTCACGAGGTCATTGTGACGAACTGGGTCAAAGGTCTCTTCCCGACGCCGCGTTCGATCGCCCAGGAAGGCTTGATGCAGCATCTGCTCAACGCCCACACCCAGGTCGAAGAGGTCGGAGCGATCGCTGAAGCGGCAGGCGTCAAGAAACTTGTCCTCAGCCACATCGTGCCCGGCAACGCTACGCGAGAACAACTGCTACCCGCGGGCAAGGGCTTCTCGGGCGAACTGGTGATTGGCCGAGACCTTATGCAGATCGGCGTCGGCCAGGCGACGGCCCGCAAGGGTTGAGATCGGCAGGTCCGCTTGGGGTCAAAATGCGAGATGCCCGGCTTCGATGCGCAAGTCTGCTGTACTCGCCAAAGCGGACCTCCTCTGATTGATGAGCACCACCTATCCCGCCCGCGCTGCGCGCCGCAGCGCCTGCGGCGGCTGGCCGAAGGCGCGGATGAAGGCGCGCCGCATCCGCTCGGGGTCGCGGAAGCCGGTCGCTTCCGCGACGAGTTCGATCGCCTCGCGCGAGGACTGCACCCGCTCGCGGGCGACCTCGATCCTCAAGCGCTCGATCGCCTTCGACGGCGTCGTGCCGGTCTCCGCCGCAAAGGCGCGGGCGAAATGCCGCGCGCTCATGCCAGCGCGATCGGCAAGATCCTCCACCGTCAGCGGCGCGTCGAGATTTTCCCGCGCCCAGGACAACAGCGCACCGAAGCGGCCGTTCGGCGTCTTCAACTCCAGGAGCGAGGAAAACTGCGACTGGCCGCCGCTGCGGCGATGGTAGAGCACGAGCTGGCGCGCGGTCGCCTGCGCGATCTCCTCGCCATGGTCCTCGGTGACCATCGCTAGTGCGAGGTCGATGCCGGCGGTAATGCCAGCCGACGTCCAGACATTGCCATCGCGGGTGAAGATCTGGTCCGGCTCGAACTTCACCTGCGGATAGCGCGCGACGAAATCGCGGGTGCGGCCCCAATGCGTGGTGGCGCGGCGGCCGTCGAGCAACCCTGCCTCGGCCAGCACATAGGCGCCGGAGCAGACGCTGGCGACGCGTATGCCGCGCTTCGCCAGCCGCTGCACGAAGGCGCGCGTGACCTCGCAACGCGCCGCCCCCGCCACGCCGGCACCGCCTGCCACCACCAGCGTCGTGATCGCATTCGCCGATTTGAAATCACGCGCCATCATCTCGGCGCCGGAGGAGCTGCGCACGGCTCCCGCTTTCACGGCCAGCACCCGGATCGAGAGCGGCTTGCCGCTGGCGCGCGCCGCGATCTCGAACACCGAGATCGGACCGGCCGCATCGAGCAGCTGGAAGTCAGGGAAGATCAGGATGCCGATCATGCTGATGTCCGAAAGTGAGGGAATTACGCCATTTCGGACGGAATGGCATCATGCCAATTTGCCGGCGTCAAGCTCTTCATTGGAGGCTTTCATGTCGGCACCGCTCCAGATCGGACTTCTGGTGTTTCCACACGTCACCCAGCTCGACTTCACCGGTCCCTTACAGGTGTTCTCGTCCGTGCCCGGTGCGACGGTGCACTTGATCTGGAAGACGCTGAGTCCGGTGCCAAGCAATTCCGTGCTGATGCTGACGCCGACCGTGACGTTCGCCGACTGCCCGCGACTGGATGTGATCTGCATTCCCGGCGGCTTCGGCACCGACGCTCTCCTCAATGATGAGGAGACTCTCGACTTCGTGCGCAAGCAGGCTTCGGACGCCAAATTCGTCACGTCCGTCTGCACCGGATCACTGGTGCTGGGCGCGGCCGGGCTATTGAAGGGCTACAATGCCGCCACCCATTGGAGTGCGATGGAGATGCTGACGCTGTTCGGTGCGACCCCGACCAAGACACGCGTCTGCATCGATCGGAACCGGGTTACCGGGGGCGGCGTCACCGCGGGGATCGATTTCGCGCTGACGCTCGTGTCGCTGCTCGTCGATCGCACCACGGCCGAGGCAGTGCAGCTTCGCCTCGAATACAATCCCGCGCCACCATTCAATGCTGGCTCGCCGGATACTGCTCCAGCCGAGGTGCTCGCACTCATGAAAGCGAGGGTAGCGCCATGGCAGGCTCGCCGCCTCGACGCCGCCAAGCGCGCAGCCGAGCGCTTGGCGTAGCTCGCCACAACAGAAAAAGGCCGCTCGGTTTCCCAAGCGGCCTTTCCTGTCTTACGACGGCGCACATTCTCATCGGGCGATTTCGGAGCTTCCAGACCGGGGGCCTATCTCCCGATCGAGTCCTGGTCGGCGGCCGCTGCATTTCGGGACAGTCGCGAACTGTTGCCCGAACCGAACGCGATGGTCTCCCATCTCCGTAAGATGGGTTCATTGAGCCGCATCGCTCGCATGAGCGCAACGCTCGTGCAGGCACCGTCCCCGCTGTTCCCGTTGTCCACAGCGGAGTGAGGCGGATGCGTGTGCATCCAATCGAACGATGGAAGAGCCCGAGCGGTTAGCGGGGCGTCCACGGCTGGTAGTCGCCGGTCGCCTTCGGCCGCTTGCCGCTGGCGAGCGTCGAGCCCGACGGCCGGTAGGCGTTCGGCGTGCCGGTCGGGTTCGGCTGATGCGGCTTTTGCCATTCCCGTGGCTGATAGTTCTCCTCGGTCGGCGGAACGTCGACGACGTGATGCATCCAGCCGTGCCAGCCTGCGGGAATGCGGCTCGCTTCCGCATAGCCGTTGTAGATCACCCAGCGCCGCTCGAAGCCGAGCGCCGGGTCGATCTTGCCGCCGCGGGTGCGATAGTAGCGGTTGCCCTGCTCATCTTCACCGACCAGTTCCCCGAACCGCGAGGTCCAGAGTTGCGTGCCAAAGGTCTGGCTGTTCCACCAGGTGAAGAGCTTCAGGAAGAATTGTTTCATGCGGCAAGGGCCCTGCTTCGTGGGGTCCTGATGCCATCCGGACGGCCAAATGTCCAGTTCGACCGGCGCGGCCGTGCCCCACGCCAAGCGCGGTGCCCCCCGCCCGGGGCCGCCGCAAAGCGACCACGGTCCGTTCATGCGGGGTACAGCGGCCGCGTGGAAATCTCCACGTCACGCGCACACCGGCGTGAACCCAGGAACAACGGCCATTTCAATGGGTTTGCTTTCTGGAGAAGGAGTTTGAACATGAGAAGTCTGAGAGTTTTGAGCGCTGCCGCGGCGCTGGCGCTGGTCCTTCCGATGGCGACGCCGAGCTTCGCCCAGGGCCATGGCGGTCACGGCGGTGGTGGTGGTGGCGGCCACGTGATGGGCGGCGGCTTTGGCGGCGGTGCCCGGATCGGTGGTGGCGGCGGCAATTTCGCGGCCGGCGCGGCCGTGCGCCCGGGTGGCGGAGCCGCCTTTAACGGTGGCGGCCGCAACTTCGCAGCAGCCGGAGGCCACTGGAATGGCGGCGGCGGCAATTGGCACGGCGGTGGCTGGCATCGCCACGGCGGTGGCTTCTGGCCGGGAGTTGCAGCTGGTGCTGCGGTCGGCGCGCTGGGCTCCTACGCCTATTACGGCGGCGGCTACTACAACGACCCCGATTACTATGGCGACGACAGCTACTATGACGACTCGTCAGTGGCGGTGGTCCCCGGTGGTGGTGGCGATGCGTCAGCCTATTGCGCCCAGCGCTTCCGGTCGTACGACCCTGCGTCAGGCACCTATCTCGGCAATGACGGTCTGCGGCATCTCTGCCCTTAACACGGCCTGAACAATGTCATCGCTGGCGGCGCCGATCATCGGCGCCGCCAGCGCGCACGAACGGCGCGCCCATCTTCGGTACGCCTTGCGATCTTCGTCGCTGAGATCCTGCACGTCTTGCAGCGAACGCAGTCCATGAAGCGCGAGCCTGGTCAAGAGTTCGATCCGGGTTCGCGCGTCATCTTCCCCGCGGATTTATTTCTACCTGTCATTGAGATTCGACGGAATACGCCTGCCGCACGACGCCGCGCAGCCGGCCCTTGATGTCGGAACCCGCAGGGGCGCTATGCATTGCACCGTGCATATCTACCCCGATCCAATCCCAAATTGACCCATCGCGCGATTCGCCTATATCACCGATGGCTATGGGGACTTCGATCTACTGGGAAATGTCATGCCGCGTATCCTCGTGGTAGATGACGATCCGATGGTCGGCGCGACCATCGAGATCCTGCTCCAGCGTCAGGGCTTCGATGTCACGCTGGCCGACGGCGGCGAAACGGGGCTGGCTGCGCTTGAAACGCAGAGTTTTGATGTGATGCTGGTCGACATTTTCATGCCGCACATGCGCGGCTACGAATCCATCCGCATCTTTCACGAGCGCGCGCCCGCAATTCCGCTGATCGCGATGTCCGGCTACGCCTTCGCTTCGTCCGCCTCGCCTTCTCCTGATTTTCTGCGCTTGGCGCTGGAGCTCGGCGCGACGCGCTGCCTGCGCAAGCCGTTTACGCCAGAGATGCTCTTGACCACGATCCGGGAGTGCCTCGCCGGTCCCGGCGAGAACGTACCGCCGAAGGACAAGAAAGAAGCCCCTTGATCCCAACGCAGCGCGTCATTCTCGGTGCCGGACTTGCCATCCTCCTGATCATCACCGCCGCCTCGATCGGATTAGACGTCAAGTCGCGGTGGGATGCTGCCTCGGTCAACCACACCGTCGAGGTGCTGAAGAAGATCTCGGACGTGCGCCTGCTGGTCCGCGGTGCCGAGAGCGCGGCGCGCGGCTACGATATCTACCGCACCGCAGGCTTCGTCGACGAATTCCAGGCCGCCCGGAGCCGGATTGCGCCGGCGCTCGTCGACCTCAAGCGCGCGGTCCGCGACAATGCCGATCAGGCGACGCTGATGGAGGCCACCGAGCCTCTCATCCTCCGCCGCATCGAGGTCGCAGCCGAAGCGCTACGGCTGCGTGCAAGCGGCGATACCGACGGCTTCAACGCGCTGCGAGACCGTGCCGAGGGCCGCAGCCTGATGAAGACGCTCACGTCCAATTTGGATCGACTCGCCACGGGCGAAGAGAAGCTGCTTGCCGCCCGCGCAGCGAACTCGCGCCGGACCGGCATCGTCCTGCTCGGCATCGACCTCGTTGGCGCGCTGGTGATCCTGCTCCTGGTCGCGATGCAAATACGTGGGAGCCAGCGCGCCACCGTGCAGCTCCAGAGCTCGCTGCACGAGACCCAGGCCGCCAAGGAAGCACTCGAGGCGGCCGTGGCCGAACGCACCGAGCACCTCGTCACCGCGCATGACGAACTGCGCCTGTCGGTCAACGTGCTCCAGAGCACGTTCCGCAGCATGGCGGAGGCGGTGCTGGTCATCGACAGGGAAAGCAACGTGCTTTTGTCCAATCCGGCCGCGGAGCGCATGCTGCTGCACCGCGTCGGCATGAACCTGCAAAACCTGCGCGCGCTATCCACCGTCTTTCACGGCGACGGCGTCACGCCGCTCAAGCCTGAAGAATTGCCCTCCGCGCGCGTGCTGCGCGGCGACGCATTCGAAGAGATGGAGATGATTGTCCGCCCGCACAGCGGCAATTCGGTGCGTCATCTTATGATTAGCGGTCGGCCGATGCTGGATGCGCAAGGCGCGATCTCAGGCGCTGTGCTGGTCTATCACGACGCCACCACCTCGCGCGAAACCGAACGGCAATTGCAGCAGTCGCAGAAGCTCGATGCGATCGGCAAGCTGACCGGCGGCGTCGCGCACGACTTCAACAACATGCTGACGGTGATCTCCGGCAACACCGAGACGCTGGTGGCGAGCCTGAAGGAGCAGCCGGAACTGCAGCGCACCGCGCGCCTGATCGACGATGCCGCCGAGCGCTGCGCCGATCTGATCCAGCATCTGCTCTCCTTTGCGCGCAGGCAGCCGCTGCAGCCGCGCAATGTCGAGATCAACGGCGCGATCGCCGATATCGCAAAACTCTTGCGCCCCACCCTCGGCGAGCAGATCCAGATCGAGACCGTGCTCGAGCAGGGACCGATGACCTCGCACATCGATCCGTCCCGCCTCACCAACGCCGTGCTCAACATGGCGATCAATGCCCGCGACGCGATGCCGAACGGCGGCAAGCTGCTGCTCGAGACCCACCGCGTCGTGCTGGATGAGGCCTATGCGCAGGCCAATGCCGACGTGCGGCCCGGTCCCTACGTGATGCTCGCGGTCAGCGACACCGGCACCGGCATGCCGCTGGATGTCCAGGAGCAGGCGTTCGAGCCGTTCTTCACCACCAAGGAGGTCGGCAAGGGATCCGGCCTCGGCCTCTCCATGGTCTACGGCTTCGTCAAGCAGTCCGGCGGACACATCAAGATCTACAGCGAGGCAGGCCACGGTACCACGATCAAGCTCTATCTGCCGCCGGGCGAAGGCATGGCGGAAGCGACTGCCTCGATCGCGCCGCAGGCCGAAGGCGGCGTCGAGACCATTTTCGTCGTCGAGGACGACACGCTGGTGCGCAACTTCGTCACCGCGCAGCTCCAGAGCCTCGGCTACAAGACGGTGGCCGCCGCCGACAGCAAGGCTGCGCTGCAATTGATCGAGGCCGGCCAGGCCTTCGATCTGCTGTTCACCGATGTCGTCATCCCCGGCGGCATGAGCGGGCGCGAGCTCGCCGAGGAGGTCGCCAAGCGCCGGCCGGGCCTCAAGGTGCTCTACACCTCCGGCTATACCGACAATGCCATCGTGCATCACGGCAAGCTCGACGACGGCGTGATGCTGCTGACAAAACCCTATCGCCGCAATCAGCTCGCCGAGATGATCAGGAAGGCGCTGAACGGCGCTGCGGCGGCTATCTAACGCGTCGCCAGCACCACGCCCGCGAGCGTGAAGATCAGCGCCGCAATCTGGCCCGGACCGAGCGGCTCGTGCAGCGTAATCGCGGAGGCGACGACGCCAATGACCGGCACGGCCATGGTCCCGATCGCGGCCACTGAGGCCGGCAGGCGCGACAGCGCGGCGAACCAGCTGACATAGGCGATGCAGAACTGCACCACGGTCGAATAGACCAGCAGCGCCCAGCCGACCGAGGTCACCAGCTCCAGATGCGAGGTCTCGACCAAGAGGCCGACGATCGAGATCGGCAGGCAGCCGATCCCGATCTGCCAGGCGGCGGCCGTGATCGGCGGCAGATGGATGGGGTACTTCTTCGAGAACACCGTGCCCAGCGCAAAGCCGATCGCCCCAAACAGCGCCATGACGATGCCCGGCAGCTTTCCCGCGCTGGCGGCAATGCCGTTGCCGCCCATGATCGAGGCCAGCCCGGCAAAGGCCATCACCAGCGCGATGGTGCGCAAGACCGTCGGCCGCTCGCCGAGCACGGGCCAGGCGATCAGCGAGGCCCAGACCGGCATGGTGTAGGCGATCAGCGCCGCCTCGCTCGCCGGCAGCCAGAGCAGCGCCAGGCCCATCAGCACCATCCAGCCGGTGACGTTGAGGATCGCGGCGGTCGCCAGGCGCGGCCAGATCTGGGGCGCGACCTTCAGGCTGTCGCCACGAACCAGTGCGAGCGCGGCCAGCAGCACCGCGCCGAGCACGCCGGTCACCCCGCGAAGCGTCAGCGGTGGCAGCTCGCCGAGCAGGAATTTCGTGACCGGCCAATTGAAGCCCCAGCCGATCGAGGTGATCGCGAGGAACATCAGGCCGGCCGGGGCGATGCGCGGTCGCGCATCCCGGCTGGTCGAATCAAGCATGTGGGGTATCCCGGCAGAAAACGGGGCAGCTTGGCGCGGATTCACGCGCCGGACCACTACCCCAGCGGGCATGCCTGCCCACACCTTCCGTAGCGCTACGTGAGTCCCGTTGCCGCAACCCCGGTCCCTAAAAAATATACCTGCCCTGTGAAGAGCGGGGTGAAGGGGCCCTAGCGTCATGGGATGCAAATTTTTTTGGTTGGGAATCCCTGAGGATTCACTGATACTTGCCTCCAGAGCAGGCGTCAGCTTGCCCCCTGTTATCCCCCGCAATCCACCATATTTAGTATTTGATTCAGGAACTCGCACTAGTTCTTGACGGGCGCAACGGAGAGTCCTAGCTTTCGGTCCGTTCGGCGCGAGTGTGTTTGCGTCCCGCCGGCACTCCCCCAAAGGGTTCGCAAAACTGCACTCCGCCAAGCCAGACCAAGGCAGCGGGAAGAGGGCTTGTCTGCCCCGCGGAACCGGACTTTTCGGGCGCCGGAACAGGCTGGAAACAGGCTCGGACGGCAATGGTTGAAGTTGTGATGTTGTGGGGCGTTTGAACGCATGTCGCGCACATCCCCTTGGGGGCGGATGGGTGTGGACATGCCGGCGGGATGTGAGGTGCACGCACCGAACCACCGTCGGGAGAAACTGGGCCGGATCCACCGGCTGAACTGCGAAGCCTTTGGGCCGGCAACGCCGCCCGGGAGGAATTCGCGAAACGAAATAGCGACCCGGGCGCCTTGCGGAGGCGGTCCGGCTAAAAATAGGACGGGGCAAGACGATGCGGATTGAGCGGCGCCACACCACCACGGGACAGTCACCTTACGCCGGGATCGAATTCCGGCAGACCACGTCGGAGATCCGGAATCCCGACGGCTCGGTCGTGTTTAAAATGGACGGCGTCGAGGTCCCGACCGAATGGTCGCAGGTCGCCTCCGACGTCCTTGCCCAGAAATATTTCCGTAAAGCGGGCGTCGCCGCGCGCCTGAAGAAGGTCGAGGAGGAATCCGTCCCCTCCTTCCTGTGGCGCTCCGTGCCCGATACCGAAGCGCTTGGCCTGCTCCCCGAGAAAGAGCGCTATGTCAGCGAGCTCAGCGCAAAACAGGTGTTCGACCGCCTCGCCGGCTGCTGGACCTATTGGGGCTGGAAGGGCAACTACTTCTCCTCCGACGAGGACGCCCAGACCTTCTACGACGAGCTCCGCTACATGCTCGCCATGCAGATGGTCGCGCCGAACTCGCCGCAATGGTTCAACACCGGCCTGCACTGGGCCTATGGCATCGACGGCCCCGGCCAGGGCCACTATTACGTCGACCCCTTCACCGGCAAGCTGACCAAGTCCAAATCGGCCTACGAGCACCCGCAGCCGCACGCCTGCTTCATCCAGGGCGTCGGTGACGACCTCGTCAACGAGGGCGGCATCATGGACCTCTGGGTCCGCGAAGCCCGCCTGTTCAAATACGGCTCCGGCACCGGCTCCAACTTCTCGCGTCTGCGCGGCGAGGGTGAAAAGCTCTCCGGCGGCGGCCGCTCCTCCGGCCTGATGAGCTTCCTCAAGATCGGCGACCGCGCCGCCGGCGCGATCAAGTCGGGCGGCACCACGCGCCGCGCCGCCAAGATGGTCGTGGTCGACGTCGACCATCCCGATATCGAGACCTATATCGACTGGAAGGTGAAGGAGGAGCAGAAGGTCGCCGCCCTCGTCACCGGATCCAAGATCAACCAGAAGCACCTCAAGCTGGTGCTGAAGGCCTGCGTGAACTGCGAAGGCTCGGGCGACGATTGCTTCGATCCCGAGAAGAACCCTGCCCTGCGTCGCGAGATCAAGCTCGCGCGCCGCAGCCTCGTGCCCGACAACTACATCAAGCGCGTCATCCAGTTCGCCAAGCAGGGCTACAAGGACATCCAGTTCGACGTCTACGACACCGACTGGGATTCGGAAGCCTACCTCACCGTCTCCGGCCAGAACTCCAACAACTCGGTCTCGCTGCGGGACGACTTCCTCCGCGCTGTCGAAACCGATGGCGACTGGAATCTCGTGGGACGCACGACGAAGAAGATCACCAAGACGCTGAAGGCGCGCGACCTCTGGGAGAAGATCGGCTACGCCGCCTGGGCGTCGGCCGACCCGGGCCTGCACTTCAACACCACCATGAACGACTGGCACACCTGCAAGGCGTCCGGCGACATCCGCGCGTCCAATCCGTGCTCGGAATACATGTTCCTGGACGACACGGCGTGCAACCTCGCGTCTGCCAATTTGCTGACGTTCTACAACACCACCACGAAGCAGTTCGACGTCGAAGGCTACGAGCACCTCTGCCGGCTCTGGACCATCGTGCTCGAAATCTCCGTGATGATGGCGCAGTTCCCCTCGCGCGCGATCGCCGAGCTCTCCTACGAGTTCCGCACGCTCGGACTCGGCTACGCCAACATCGGCGGTCTCTTGATGACCATGGGCCTGCCCTATGACAGCAAGGAAGGCCGTGCGCTCTGCGGCGCGCTGACCGCGGTCATGACCGGCATCACCTACAAGACGTCCGCCGAGATGGCGGCCGAGCTCGGCACCTTCCCGGGCTACAAGAAGAACGCCGCGCACATGCTGCGCGTGATCCGCAACCACCGCCGCGCCGCCCATGGCCAGTCCAACGGCTACGAGGCGCTCTCGGTCAACCCGGTGCCGATGGACCTGGTCTCCTGCCCGCAGGCCGATTTGGTCGCGCATGCGCAAGCAGCCTGGGATGCGGCGCTCGAGCTCGGCGAGAAGCACGGCTATCGCAACGCCCAGACCACGGTGATCGCGCCGACCGGCACGATCGGCCTGGTCATGGATTGCGACACCACCGGCATCGAGCCCGACTTCGCGCTGGTGAAATTCAAGAAGCTCGCCGGCGGCGGCTACTTCAAGATCATCAACCGCGCGGTTCCCGCGGCGCTGCGTGCGCTCGGCTATCGCGAAGCTGATATCGCGGAGATCGAGGCCTATGCCGTCGGCCACGGCTCGCTGTCCAACGCGCCCGGCATCAACGCCTCGACGCTGAAGGCCAAGGGCTTCACCGACGAAGCCATCGCCAAGGTCGAGAAGGCCCTGCCGACCGCCTTCGACATCAAGTTCGCCTTCAACAAGTGGACCTTTGGCGAGGATTTCATCCGCGACCAGCTCGGCATCGGTGCCGAGGCGATCGCAGCCCCCGGCTTCGACCTGCTCCAGGCCGTCGGCTTCACCAAGCGCGAGATCGAGGCGGCCAACGTCCACATCTGCGGCGCGATGACGGTGGAAGGTGCTCCGCACCTGAAGGCCGAGCACTATGCGGTGTTCGACTGCGCCAATCCCTGCGGCAAGGTCGGCAAGCGTTATCTGTCGGTCCAGAGCCACATCCACATGATGGCAGCCGCCCAGCCCTTCATCTCGGGTGCGATCTCCAAGACCATCAACATGCCGAACGACGCCACGGTGGAGGACTGCAAGTCCGCCTACATGCTGTCGTGGAAGCTGGCGCTGAAGGCCAACGCGCTCTACCGCGACGGCTCGAAGCTCAGCCAGCCGCTCAACTCGCAGCTCATCAGCGATGATGAGGACGAGGACGATGCGGTCGAGAGCCTCTACGAGAAGCCGATGGCGGCGCGTGCCGCCCAGGTCTCGGAAAAGATCGTCGAGAAGCTGGTCGAGCGCATCATCGTGATGCGCGAGCGCGAGAAGATGCCGGATCGCCGCAAGGGCTACACCCAGAAGGCGGTCGTCGGCGGCCACAAGGTGTACCTGCGCACCGGCGAGTATGACGATGGCCGTCTCGGCGAGATCTTCATCGACATGCACAAGGAAGGCGCGGCGCTTCGCTCCTTCATCAACAACTTCGCCATCGCGGTGTCGCTGGGTCTCCAGTACGGCGTGCCGCTCGACGAATATGTCGACGCCTTCACCTTCACCCGCTTCGAGCCGGCGGGCCCCGTGCAGGGCAACAACTCGATCAAGTACGCGACCTCGATCCTCGACTACGTCTTCCGCGAGCTGGCGGTGAGCTACATGTCGCGCTTCGACCTCGCCCATGTCGATCCCACCGAGTCGAACTTCGACGCGCTCGGCAAGGGTGTCGAGGAAGGCAAGGAGCCGGGGGAGACCCACCACGCCACCAAGCTGGTATCGCGCGGCCTCACCCGCTCCCGCACCGACAACCTGGTGGTGATGCGCGGCGGCTCGGCCGCGGTCGCCCAGGGCAATGACAGTGCGCCTGCCGGCGGCTCCAAGGTCACGTCGCTCGCCTCGCACGGCGCCTCGGCTCGTGTCGGCGATACCCTGGAAGGCGCAGTCGCGCTGAAGCAGGAAGTGGCCCACGACCTCTCCCCCACGGAGAAGTTAGAGGCCCTCCAGTGGAGCAAGTCCGGCGCGGCACAGATGGCGGCCCCCAGCAAGGCCGAGCGCCGCGCGGAAGCCAAGGCCAAGGGCTACGAGGGTGAGATGTGCGGTGAGTGCGGCAACTTCACGCTGGTGCGGAATGGGACCTGCATGAAGTGCGATACGTGCGGCAGCACGACGGGGTGTAGCTGATACCAATAGCGCAAGCCGCCCGGAGGCATCGATGCCGGTTGCATTACGCCAGGGCGGCTTGCGCTACTATTTTTTCTCGAACGAGGGGCAACTGCCCGAGCCGCCGCATATTCACGTCAAGGGAGGCGGCCGGGACGCCAAGATATCGCTTTAACCCACGACATCGATTGCTGATAGTTACGGCTTCAATCCACGGGAACTTTCTAATATCCTGCGCGTCGTCGAGGACGATCGCGATCTTCTCCTGAAGGCTTGGCATGACCATTTCGGCAACTAGCGTTCGCTTTGACGAACACACCATGTGGGTCGAGTTGTCGGACGGCCGGACGCTCGGTGTGCCGCCAGCATGGTTTCCACGACTGCTTCATGCGACCCCTGCCGAACGCGAGCAGGTCGAACTAAGTCGTGTCGGCCTGCACTGGGAAGCGCTCGACGAGGATATTTCCGTTGCCGGCCTCCTCGCGGGACGCGGCGACCTAACGCGATCTGCCGAGCACGCCGCCTAGCAAAGCCCCGCAACGCCGTAGCCGCGGTCGGGGCCGACCATGCGATAATCGAAGCGATTGACGATCATCGTTCCATGGCTGGACGAGGCCATGACAAAGGCCAGCTTTTGCCCCGCGATCGGCATTGCAGAATCTCCCCCTCGGAATAGATGACTCTATCCCAACGCCAGCTTATGCGGAGCTCATCCTGATTCCGTGGGACGGAGCATGGCG
The DNA here is from genome assembly GCA_963819355.1 of uncultured Alphaproteobacteria bacterium. GTDB lineage: Bacteria > Pseudomonadota > Alphaproteobacteria > Rhizobiales > Xanthobacteraceae > Bradyrhizobium. Next base: position 333,931 of record CAWFVZ010000015.1, read on the forward strand.
AAATCCTGGATTGTGCCGCGTATTCGCCTTTCGATCTCGCCTGCGCTCCATTTGGACGATCACCTCATGACCACTATTCTCCGTATCGCGGCCTTCTCGGACGGCAACACAGGCGGCAATCCCGCCGGCGTCTGGATCGGCGATGCCTTGCCGGATGCCGCAGCGATGCAGGCGATCGCAGCCGAGGTCGGGTTTTCGGAGACGGCTTTTGCCGCGCCCGAGGGCGAAGCATGGCGCGTGCGTTATTATTCGCCGGCGATGGAGGTGCCGTTCTGCGGCCACGCCACCATCGCGCTCGGCGCCGCGCTCGCGCATCGCCACGGCGATCGCAGTTTTGGGCTGCACCTGAATGATGCCGTCATTTCCGTCTCGGGGCAGCGCGACGGCAACACCATCGCAGCCGCACTGCAGTCGCCGCCGACGCGCAGCGCACCGCTCGATGCATCGCTGCGGGATGCGTTGCTGGATCTGTTCGGCTACGCGAGCGGCGATCTCGACCCAAAACTGCCGCCGGCGAAAATTCACGGCGGCGCCGATCATGCCCTCCTGGCCTTGCGATCGCGCGAGGCGCTCGCGCGCATGACCTATGAATTCGAACGGGGCCGCGCCCTGATGGAGCAAGCGGGCCTGGTCACCATTGCGCTCGTGACGGTGGAGACGCCGCGGCTGTTTCACGTGCGCAATGCCTTTGCTGCCGGCGGCGTGGTCGAGGATCCTGCAACGGGCGCGGCCGCCGCCGCGTTCGCAGGTTATCTGCGCGACATCGGCTGGCCCCATGGCGGCGCCATCGACATCGTCCAGGGCGAAGACATGGGCGCCCGCTCGCTGATCCGGGCGGAGATCGGCGAGGCCAGGGGCGGCTCGATCCGGGTCTCGGGCACGGCGCGGTTCATGGACGCCTGATTCAAAACCGACCAGCGATCCGGCGCTGTCAATTGCCTTTCAGGCTCAGGATGTAGTCCACCAGCGCATCGGCCTGATCGGGCGCGATCATGAGGTTCGGCATGTCATGATGGCTGGTCCTCCAGAACACCTTGAGCGAGAGCGCGGTGGTGCCGTTGCGTTCGGCGACGGCCTGGAAGCTCGGGGCCAGGTCGAAGAACCCGGCCATGCCCGGCTCGATGGCGTGGCACGGCTGGCACCACGCCTGGGCGAGACGATGCCCTTCAGAAATCTTGCGCAGGGAAGGCCTGGATGCGCCGGCGGCGGTGTGGACGACGCTGAAGAGAAACAGCACCGACAACGCGATCAGGGCGGCGAGGCCGAGATAGATTTGAACGTTGCGCGACATCGCTCTGACCTCGCCTTCGCTTCGGTGACTTGATAAGCGTAGGTCGGCGCGCGCGGAGGACAATTGATCTGCGTCAAGTGGCCGGCGCGATGCTCATAGGAAGAGATGCAGCGCAATCTCCGGGAAGGATCACCATGAACGGCAATCGGTATTATGGCGTCCGCGTCGAGAGCGCGAAATACGGTGTGGGCTTCGGCTCGGCGCTCGCCATCGCGATCTCCTACACCAACAACCACTCAATTCTGTGGGCGATCATCCATGGGATCCTGGGTTGGCTCTACGTCATCTTCGTCGCGTTGTTTCGCTGACGCCCCGCCACTATCCCTGCTCAGCACCGAGATCGAGACCCATCATGACCGACGCCACCAAATGCCCCAACTGCCAGTCGGAGCACGCCTATCAGGATCGCGGTCTCTGGATCTGCCCGGAATGCGCCCATGAATGGAGCGCCGCGGGCGATGCGGTCGCGCAGGCCCCGCAGGAGGCCGGCGTGCGCGACGCCCATGGCAACGTGCTTGCCGACGGCGACAGCGTCATCGTGATGAAGGACCTCAAGGTCAAGGGCTCGTCGTCGGTCGTCAAGGGCGGCACCAAGGTCCGCAACATCCGCCTCCAGGACGCCACCGACGGCCACAACATCGCCTGCAAGATCGACGGCATCGGCGCGATGAATTTGAAGTCGGAGTTCGTGAAGAAGGCGTGATTTGTCGGGTGGACGCCACCAAGGCCGCCATAATTTCTCCCTCGCGCTCGCGTTACCTTGGGCGGCGGCGAGAGTTATCCTCACGACGATCTCGGACTGCCGCACTCACTCTGCTGAGGCAGGACTAATGGAGAGCGCATCGGTGCCTCAGACGAACGACCCGAAGCCGGACCAACAGCGCGCCGATGGCGATCTGACGCGGGCGTATGCACAGATCAAGAGCGCCGAAGAAGACCTTGCGCGCCTGGACCGGCTGGTTTCCGGAATGGAACGCGGCAGCGACGGCCCGGCAACCTCGCAGGCAAGGGCCAGTGCGGCGCCAGACGCCAATCCCTCGGAAACGACGTCATCGCCGCAAGGCAAGGTTCGCGACCAAGGCCCGAAGGGAACTCGGCCCATACTGCGAGCTTTTGTTGGCCTGTTGCTGGCGACAGGCATCCTTGGTGCCGCGTTCGCTTCGCAATATCGCGATGAGGCGAGAGCGATCATGGCGCGATGGGCTCCGCCGGTCTCGAACCCACCGTCCGAGGTTCACATTCCGGCAAATCCGCCAGCAGTCCAGCTAGCCGCTGCCGATGGGCCGGTGTCCGTGCCGGCACCGCCGGTCCAAAAGGATGCGGAAAGCAATCCGTCGACCGCCGCCACGCCGCCCGATCAGAAATCCGCCGAGTTGGCGCAATCGCTCAAGACCATCACGGACCAACTTGCAAGCATCGGCGACAAGCTCGAGCAACTGAAGAGCCGCAACGAGCAGACGCTTCGTGAGCAGGCCGACGCCATTCAACAACTCAGGACGGCGCGGGAGAAGGACGCGGGGGACAGTGCGCGCCTCACGGCGCAGGTACAGGCGCTGCAGACACAGCTCACTGCGCTATCCGCATCCGCGAAACCCGCGGCGCACAGCGTCGTGAAGGAGAGCGATGCGGCTGCGCGCCCGCATATACAAGCAGCCGCACCTCGGCGGCCCAGGCCGCCACGAGGACCCTGGATGCCCCCGCCCTATATGATCGACCCTTACGGCGATCCGGATTGGTGAGCCCGCCGGGGATTGACGGTGCACTCAACTCAGCGCCGAACTGTTGCAATGATATCCTGACACCGCTTGCAGGGTGGGCGGAACGAAGCGATACCATCAAATTCGGCCGGGTGATGGGTTTCATAACGGCTCAACCCAATCCTGCGCGCTCCCGCAAGACGCATGCCGAGAAAAAGCAAGAGCTTCCTCCCTCGCCTTCGCCGCTGGCGGCGGAGGGTATTGGGGGCGCGAGGTAAGCTCGCGCGAGCGCCGCGAGCGGTACGTATCGCCGGTGCCGCAGTGATCTTGTTTTCGGTCCTGGCGCTGACCAACCTCGCCTATCAAATGATCCGCAAGCCGACCGAGTTGTTTGTCTTTGCCGGCAACGCCTTCGACAAGGAGCCGGCCGAGAACTGGCGGCAATACGGACCGCTGTTCCGTACCTATTCCACCGCGACGATCACGCCCGAATTGCTGGCCGCGCTGGCGCAGGTCGAGAGTTCGGGCAATCCGGTGGCGCGCACCTACTGGCGCTGGCGATTGAGCTTCAATCCGCTCGCGATTTACCGGCCCGCCTCCAGCGCCGTCGGCCTTTACCAGATGACCGATCCAGCTTTCGCCGACGCTGCGCGGTTCTGTGTCCGCGGCAACGCGGTCACGGAGACCGGCTGCGGGTTTACTGGCCTCTACACCCGCGCGATCCCGAGCCACGCCATCGAGCTGGCATCGGTGTATCTGGACCGCAATGTGGCTGATGTTCTTGCCCGCGCGGGCGATGCGAAAGCGAGCGCGCAGCAGAAGCAGGATCTGGCCGCCTTCATCCATCTCTGCGGCGCAGGTCCCGCCACCGCTTACGCGCGCCGTCACTTTCAGATGATGCCCAGTGAGCGCTGCGGCGATCACCTCGTCGCGGCCTATATCTCCCGGGTCAACGCGATGAAGCGGCAGTTTCAGCGCCTTGCGGCGGATGATCCGTAGGGTGGTTTCAGACCGTAGCTTCCGGATCTGGTATCGAACCTTTTCCGCTGTCCGAACCTCGGATCCGGCTTCCGGCCGCGAAAATGTCGTGCACGAGCCCGAGTTTCCCAAGCCCGAGAATGATCAGGCCATTGATGTCGATTTCGTACCAGGCGTGCGAAAGATAGGCGTCGCGCGGAAACCGGTGATGGTTGTTGTGCAGCCCTTCACCGAAGGTGAGGATCATGGTCACCAGCTCGTTGGTCGTGCCGTCATTGAGATCGAATCGACGGTAGCCCCAGCGACCGTCGCTATGGCAGACCGAGTTGACCATCGAGGTGGCCATGGTCATGAGGTAGCTGCGGAACAGGCCGGAGAACAACACGCAGCCGATCATCGCGTGCACGCCGCTAAACGCGTAGCCGAGCGCCCCCGGAATGATCAGCGCCGACAGCGCGTACCAGTACCAGCGCGTCCTGGTGAAGAACATGGCGATCGGGTCGGCCAGAATATCCCTGGCGTAGTATTCGGCGTCGGTGGTGGCGAGGTCCCACACCCAGCCGCCTTGCGCATGCCCCATCCCCCTGGCGAAGGAGGCAATGCGGTTGCCGAAGCCGTCATAGTAGGGGCTGTGGACGTCGCCGGGCTTGTCGGAGTGAAGATGGTGCCGGCGATGATTGCTCACCCACTTCAGGATCGAGCCCTGCACGGCAAGCGTGGCGATCGCAGCGAGTATCGTCCGCATCACCGGACCGCATCGGTAGCTGCGGTGGACGAAGTAGCGATGCATGAAGCCGATGCCGACCGTGGTCAGCGCAAACATGCCGGCGAACACCGAAATCTCCACCCGGCCGATGCCCTGCGTGAAGGCCCAGACCAGCGCGGCGATCGAACCTGCGATCATGATGGCGAACGAGATATAGGAATCGCGAAACTTGGCGTCGACCACCGGGCCTTCGACCAGCACGCCCGGTGGCATTTTCGGGTCTGCACCCGCCTCCGACGCCACGCCCTCAATTGCGGTCATTCCAGCCGATCCGTCCCTTAAAAACACCCCTTCTGCAACGCAGGGTATAGACGCGGGTTATTTCTAGCAAGGACTCGATCGGCCTCGGGAAGGCGGCCACCCGACGAAGCAATCAGCTCAGCGTCCTTCGATGGCCGATCACCACCAGTACGGCCACCGCCAACCCTCATAGCGGACGAACGACGGCACCAGCGGCGGGCCGTAGGGATCGACCCGGTCGTCTTCAGGGCGGTAACGGTATCGTGGAACAACATTGTAATCCCACGGCGTGGGCCTGAGCACGGGCGCCGTGACAACAAGCCTCTCCTGTTCACCAACGATTTGGGCTTTCCGCGTCCGGGCTTCAGCAGCGGACGTGGCAAGGTTACACAGCACCAAGGCCGCTCCGAGCGCACACGCGACGGTCATGATCTTCATGCGTTGGCCTCCTTGCGAACAGAGTGCAAAAGGACGCCAAGCAAGGCAAGCGAATTTCGCTCCCGACTTGCATGAATGACCGCTGCCGGCTCCGGCGATTCCGGCCGCCGCTCACTCCAAATCCGTAGAATGGGTAGAGCGAAGCGAAACCCATCCTGCGCAGGTCGTGCAGACCTTTGCCTCCGCGAAGCCGCGTGTTTCCGGATGCTAGCCGGCGCTTTGAGGTGCGTTGATATCCTTCAAGCTCGCATCGCTTTGATGGACTGCGAGAATGTTGATGCCGAGCGCGAAGAGCTGGTAGCCGTTGCCCAGGAGCCATTGCTCGAGTTGCCGGAGATCGGTCTTGATCTTCTCGATCAGCAGGATCGGACGATATTTCCTGATCGTCTCCCGGGCGCCGCTGAGGGCCTCCATCTCCATGCCCTCGATATCGATCTTGATGAAATCGGCGCGCGGCAGGTTGAGATCGTCCAGCGTCATCTTTCGGATGAGAACGGTGTTGTCGGAATAGTTGATCGGCTGACCGATGAATTCGTTGTTCGGGCGCTGCTGCAATTCCAGGCTGCCGAAGCTCGACGGCGTGAAATAATCGGGGTTTGGAATTTGCAGCGTGCCGGATTCGGCAGACACGGCGGCGTGCACCGCCAGCGCATTGAAGCAGTTGTTGATGGCGATGTTGCCGGCCAGCGCATAGTAAATCCGTTCCTGCGCCTCGATCGCGATCACCGAACCCCAGCCCGTCATCGCCGAGGCCCATTCGATGGTGTGCACACCGATATTCGCGCCGCAGTCGACGGCGATCACGCCGTCGCCGTGGTGCTTTCGCCGCAGGGCCAGCAATTCGAGCGCGATCTTGACCTCGCCGGGATCGAAAGCGGCCGTCTCCAGGATCTGGAACCCCACGCCGTAGCCGCGGTCAGGGCTGACCATGCGATAATCGAAGCGATTGACGATCATCGTTCCGTGGCTGGACGAGGCCATGACAAAGGCCAGCTTTTGCCCCGCGATCGGCATTGTAGAATCTCCTCAAACCCAGAGTAGGTGCCTCTATCCCAACGCCGGCTTATGCGAGGCTTGTCCCCCGGCAATCTCGTTTCCCCACGCACTATCATCCCCTACGGCAATACCGCGGTCGAATGATCTCACGAACGTGAAAGAAATTTCGAGCAGCGTTGTGAACCGATGGCCCCGTCGGACGCCACAGATTCAGATGGGCATATTGCTTCTGCAGGGCGTCGCGCTCCAAGGTTGTAGAAGCACAACTGCTGGACAGGGTGGCCCAAACAGCAGGCGTCCATCTGAGCTGACGGATAATTTTACGCGTTTGCAGCCAAAAGTCTTTTGCTCATGGAGGGTTACCATGCGTGCGAAAATGCTTGCTGCTTCTGTCCTCTGCGTTGTTTGCGCGTCCCTTACAGCGGCCCACGCTGGGCCGCGTGATAAGGTGGTTCTGAGTACCCTGGAAGAACTGGCCGCGTGGACCGGGTGGTTTGGACGGTCCGGTACAGCGGCGGAACTCTCGACGATACGGAAAGTGCCGTGGCCGGAGCACATCCCGTCGCTGCGGCCGGCCTACGAGACGATCCCGAAGACGCCAAATCTCAGGCAATCGGATGAGTTCTCCCGCCAACTTGGCACTCACAAACCCGATTTTAACTCGGTCGTCGGAAAGCGAGATCTTGCGGCGCCAGACCAGGATTCCACAGCCTCCGTTCCGGCCGATCAAACCAGCAAGTCCGGCCCCCTGATCGGTGGCTCCATTGCGACCGGCGGGACCTACTGCGCCTACATCGACTGTTTCGGCCAACGGCGAAAATGAAGAATTGACATAAGCCTGCGACCTTGAGCCGTACGAAACGCAAGTCGTCGACAACTCGGTCGTCACTTCGGAACTCATCTGCCAGGTGCTTCCGGCGGCGGCTCAAATTGCCGACGACTTTCCGCCTCGTCGGTATTTTTGAATGCACCACTCCGCAGTCAGCCCTGAATTCTTCTGCTTAAATGCGCTCCGCATCGCTGTCTCTTGCTGCGGGAAATGTTGAAATGACGGACTGGGGCTGGCACCTCGTTTTCGTTATCGGCACAGCGGTGGCTGTATTTTATGCGGCAAGCCGCTTGAGAACGCAGCATGCCGGCGAGCTCTATTTGATCTGGTACATTAATTCGCTGTTCTTCCTGCTTTTCTTTGCGCTGGAAATCGTCGCGGCAAAAAACAACGCCCGCCTCACCGAGGTTTGTGCAACCTACGAAGGCACGTGCGCAGCGGTTTATGACTACCTCACGAACGCAAGGGAAGAATTGATCCTGATCGGCGCCATCGTGGGCGTCTTTGTCGGTCCCCAACTGCTGACATACGTGCTTGCCGGGATATCGGGGGCCGCAATCGCCCCGAAGTTCGTCTGGCAGATCGAACAATTCGTCGTTTGGAGCTTGATCAAGTTCATTGCAGCTCTGGCTGGCATTCGAAGCGCTACGCCGTTCGCCAAGCTGGTGACTCACCAACCCGTCGAAATAATCGACTTTCTTCCCGGTCTCATTTTCATTGCTGCTGCATTTGGTTGGGCAGGCATACATTTTGACCTGCATAAGCAGCGCGAAGCATTTTCTCGCCAGCTCACCGGCAGGAAGCCGGGCTGGCATATTCGGCAAGCCGTCAGGGTTCACGGCTACTTTACGCGAAACGCCCGCGAAGAGTAGCCTGGCCTTCTGCCTCACACCGCCAAAGGCTGGGATGACTGTGCGTTGAATTCGTTCGCCATGGCCGCCGTGGCGGCGCGAGAGGCTGGTGCGTTTGTCACCATGCCATCATGCCCCTGTTTTGCCCGACGCGTCAAATATTATTCGGTATAGTCGAAATCAAAAATCCGCAGCGATTTCTACTTTGCATGGGGTTGTTTTCGCGGTTTTTGCTGGACGCCCCCTCGCCTCACCGCGAACATCGCGCGCGTCGGCGTCGACTATCGGCTAAGCTGCGGGCGACACCGGCAAAACGCCGGTCGCACCATGAGGGGGTTCCGTCCATGTCGAAGAAGCCGTCCGTCGACCACGACTATCGCCCGAAGAAGGACCGCCTGGAGATCACGATCAAGCACTACGCCCTGGCGAAGAAATCCGACCGGGAAGGCCTGATCAAGTACATCCTGCGCAGGCTCGAGAAAGCGCCGGCACTGGCGAAGGCAACCCTGAAGAAGGCAAAGAAGAACCCCGGCAGGCTGCCGAAATCTCCGATCAAGGGATCGCGACTGGTCGAGGTGGGGGACTGAGCGGGCAATAAGCGCGCGCCCTAGCGCTGCCGCTGCGCCAGATAAAATCCACACAGCACCGTCACGAGGCCTGCGGCCTGCAATGCCGTGGGCGGCTCGCCGAGCAGCAGCCAGCCCGTGAGCAGCGTCAGCGCCGGCACGCAGGCCGGGAACACGGCCGCGCGGGCGACGCCGAGGCGCTGGACCGAGACGGCGAACAGATAGAGCGCGGCTGGGCCTGCGAGCACGCCCTGCGCCAGCGCCTGGATCGCGTTCTCGCTCAACCCGATCGCCGCGACGCGCGCAAGTCCTCCGCTGACGATGTAGATCGGCAGCAGCAGCAGCGACAGCACGTTGATGACGAGCGCGGCCGACACCGCGGAGACGCGCCAGTGGCGCAACAGCGCGCCGAATCCGGCGAACATCAAACCGGTGAGTACGAAGATCAGGTCGCCCTGCACGCCGTCGATGCCGATATGGCCGATCGATTCCGCCCCGATCACGCCGAGGCCGCCGACGATCACGATTGCGCCGGCCAGCCGCGAGGCGGAGATATGCTCCTTGAGGAACAATGCGGCGAGCAACAGGCCGCCGAGCGTCGCGCAGGAAGGCTGGATCACGCTGCCATGGCCGAGCGGCACGAACAGGAACCCGGTGTAGGAGATCAGCGACATCACGGGACCGCCGAGCACCATCAGCGCAAGACCCCTGCCCCAGCCGATGCCGCAGAGATCACCGATGCCGGCGCGCAGCACCAGCGGCAGGAAGGCGATGCCCGACCAGACGTAGCGATGCGCCAGCAGATCGACCGGCGTGAAGCCGATCTTCAGTCCGTGGCGCGTGCCGGCAAAGCCGAGCGCCCAGAACAGCGCAGCCGACAGCCCGCAGACGACGCCGAGAAGCGCCCGCGTCGCATCGTTCGTTTGAGTGAGAGCGTCAGCGCCGCTCGTTCGCTGATCCATGGGCCAAGCCTTATGTCAGCGCACACATCGGCTCAACCCACGCGGCTGCAGGTCTGGCACGCGGCGGAAAATGCGAGCCGTGCGCGTCACGCCTCCTCGCCGAACACCATGCGCCATCCCTTGCGCGTATCCATGTATTCCCGCACCTCGCGGATCCGGTTCCCCGCAGACTCGGTCATCCCGCGGCTCTTCCCTGCGCACACGCATGCGCTATCATCCAGGCCATGCTGAGCTTCGAGACCTGCAACGCCGCGCGCCTGCGCCGTTCTGCCCGGCCTGGAACGGCACGCGCTGTGCGGGAACGGAGAACGTAAGCACTTCAGAAGAAGCCGGGGCTGAGATCGAGCCCATAGGTCAGGCTCAGCACGAACACGAACAACGCGGCGGCTGCGAACATCGCGAGATGCCTGACGATAAATCCGCGCGGTGAGGTGGCGACAACAACAGCTTTCTGCGCAACGGGCATGACGGCCTCCATTATGAAAACGATTCTTGGCCGCCAACAAGCGGCGCCCGCATCAAGCGCCGCGATCTGCAAAACAACTATTAAGGAGATCACACCCGTTTTGAACGGCGGTACACAAGTCGCGCGTTGCGGCAATTTTTTCTGCTGAAGGATTCTCAGTCAGCGCATCAACACGCGGTGTGATCGATCACTTCGTCTCGAGGACTTGCCGGCCGTGAACACAAAGAAATGGCCGGGACAAGCCCGGCCACGACGTCGTGAAAGCTTTGGCACCAAGCTCTCGGCCCAGTGCAACGTCAGTGCCATGTCAGTCTTAGCGGGCGGAGCCCATAGTCACGGTCGCGGTCTTCAGCTTGCGCGGCGCCAGCACGCTGGCCTGGAGCGCCGTGACGCTGGTGGCGGGCGCCGTCACCTGCTGCTCGACATGGGCGGCACCGAGCACGCGGACCTGCACTGGCGAGGCCGGAATGCCGTTAGCCTCATAGGCCGGCAGCTCGGCGGCGAAGGTGGCAGTCGAGCCCGCAATGGCGAGGACGGCGGCTGCGATCGACAAAGTCTTCTTGTTCATGGTGATGCTCCAAAGAGAAGTTCGGAGCACATGTAAGCCTGATTTGCTGCATTGCGACATGCATTGCTGCAACGCAACATCGCGCGCCGTGCATGACGATATGCTTAACGCGCCCAGCGCCTTGGACGAATCCCCTCGCCCGTCGCCAAATCAAATCGCGCCGCAGACACGGATTGCTTCGCTCCGCTCCCAACGACGAGGAGGCAGCGCCCTACTTCAACGCAGTCGCCAGCGATTGCAGCTTTGCGACCAGATTGCTGCCGAGCGCATAAATCACTTCGATGATCGCGAGCGCGATGCCCGCTGCGATCAGGCCGTATTCGATCGCGGTGGCGCCGGATTCATCGGCGGCAAAATCGGCCAGCATGCATTTCAACTTCACAACTATGTCCTTCCCAGATCTACCGGACGTTGCCGGCGCGCGAGCAATGCACCACCACAATCCAAGATTGAGTAAATCCGGACTGTTCAATTTGATGTTCATTCCGGCCGCCTTTTGCCTGTTTTTTCCCACCCCTCGCCGCTGGAACCACTCGGGAACCGAAGTTGCATACGGGCAACACTCGCGTGGAAAGCCCTTTTTCGGGGATTTGCGCCATTGCGCCGCCACAACGTCCTCCGAACAGTTGACGCGCCGGGTGCTTGGCTGTGCAATCTGGTTCGCTTACGAACTTTGGAGGCAGGGATCATGAATGATCGGCGGTCTCTTCTTGTGGCGGTTTCGTGCCCCTCGGCCGTGATGGTCGGCTGGCTGGCGCTGTCCCTCTCCGCTCATGCCCCGGCGCTGATCGAGAACAGCGGCGCCAATGCAGCCGCTGTCTCCCGCGCGAAAGATCTCTCCCGCCTCGAACTGGCCGACATCCCGCGCGCAGCGACGATCGACGATGGCATCGCCCTGACCGCCGACATCGCCGCCGCTGCGGCCGCGACACCGAGCGTGGCGATGGTCGAAGCGCCCCCGCCCGAGACGCCCGCCCCAGCCGTCCAACTCGCCTCAGCTGATCCGACCGACATGGTGCCGGCGGTCTCGCCCGCACCTCAGGTCGATCCTGAACCAGCGCCCGTCGCCAGCGAGGCCGAGCCCGCGCCGGAGCCGACCTTCAAGCTTGCCTCCGCCGATCCAGGCGACGTCGTGCCCCAGGAAGCGCTGTCGCCTGCGGCAATCGCGAGCGGGCCGGTGGCTGAGAGCAAGGCGTCGCCACCCGCCGACACCGTGGCCGTGCTCGACGAATGCTTCGCCATGGATGCCTGCATCGATCGCTATCTCTGGGCGCTCTATCAACGCACGCCGAAGGAAGATTCGATCAAGGTCGAGGACCGTCGCGCCGTCACCATCAAGCGCAGGGGCAAGATGGTCACGGTGATGCGCAGCTTCACAAAGCTCGTCGACGAGGATTTTGGCTGGAAGGACCCGAAGGCGGCCAACCGTGCCAACATGACGCTGATGGACTACGTCATCGGCGGCATGGACAAGAGCTTCAAGCGGAAGCTGTTTCGCACGCTGCTCGCGGCGGAAGCGGCCGGCCTCTCGCCCGGTATCACCAGCGCGTTTCGCGACGACTATCGTCAATCGATCGCGAGCGGGCTGAAGGCTGCGTCCGACCGCTCCTATCACGGCGGCAGCACACGCGGCGGCTATGGTCACGGCATGGCGGCCGACATCGTCAGCACCAAGGGCGACAACCGCGCGCAGCGCTGGGTCTCGACCGAGGTGCTGTGGAAGTGGGTCGATGCCAATGGCAAGGCGCTCGGCATCGGCCGGCCCTATCTCGGCCATGACCCGCCGCATGTCGGCCCGATCGACGGCCAGGAATATATCTCGAAGCGCGGCGTCGCGTCCGACCGCAAGGAAGCTGCCAACGCCAACCGGAAGAAGGCGCGCGCTGTGGCTGGCGCCAGGCCGCCAAAGTCGCAGGCCGCGCGCGAGCAGAGGAGCCCCGCCAAACCGCTGAAATCGGCGCAATCTGCAGCAAAGCGCGCGACCTGAGGAGTTACGTCTTAAGTCCTGAGGTCGGCAGCGGCACGAGGCGCATCTCGCTCGAACCTGCCTCCTGCGTTCGAACCAGCACGGCAAAGATGGCCTCGACCGCGAGCCGCACCGCCGCCTCGATCGGCGTGCCCTTGGCAAGGTGCGCCGCGACCAGGCCGGTCAGGAGATCGCCGGTGCCATAGGGGCGGATCGGCAGGCGCGGCGTCGCAAAGCGCGACAATTGCCCGTCTGCGCACAGGATCGTCTCCACCTGCCCCACCGGCGTATCTGCGAGGGTGCAGCCGGTGGCGACGATGTCGATGCGGCCTTGCCCCGCAATCGCAGCCGCCGCCGCGCGCAAGGCCTCCGTATCGGCGATCGTCACGCCGGCGAGCAACTCGAGCTCGAACTGGTTCGGCGTGATCAGGTGTGCTGCCGGCAACAGGCGGCGCCGCACCACGTCCAGAATGCCGTCGGCGACATAGACGCGGCCGTCATCGCCGATCACGGGATCGCAGAGATAGACGAGCTTCGAATTGCGCGATAGCGCGCGCTCGACGAAATCGGCGATGACGACGGCGTTGTCGGGCGAGCCGAGATAACCGGTGACGAGGACTGTGGCCTCATCGACGAGGTCCCGCTCCTCGACGCCTTTGAGCAGATCGGCGACAAGTTCGGCCTCGAGCACTCGCCCACGCAAGGTCGGATAGCGCGGATGGTTCGACAGCAACGTCGTCGGCACCGCGGCGACGTTCACGCCCTCCGCCTGCATGGCGTGGACCGCCGCGCTGTTGCCGACATGGCCGTGGATCACCTGGCTTTGAATGGAAATGACGAGCATGCAGAGGTCCGTAGGATCAAAAACGCGGCGACGCAAGCATAGGCGGGTCAGGACGCGCCATACGCAAGCCCCGGCCGCAGGGATTGCATCTTCCGCGCCAGTCGCCGGTGCCCGGTCTCCTCCGACCGCACCAGCCGATCAGCGACCGCGACATGGTCCGCATCGCTCTTGTGCTGGTTGAGCTTGGCCTGTCCCTCGATTTGATCCACCACGAGATCGACGACACGGATCGCAGCCAGCATGTTCTCGCGCTTGCCCGGCTCCATCTGCGCGAGATCCCAGGGCTGTTTCGGCAGCCTCGCCTCGGAGACCGCGAGCAGCGCATCGCCATGCCCGCGGTTCTCGTCCAACTCCCGCAGAAGCCCCACACCCGAGAGGTGCACGGCTTCGTAGAGCCAGGTCGAGACGTTGTCGCGCGACGCGTACCAGTCATTGGAGATGTAGGCGTCGTCGCCGGCAACAATCAGCAGGAAGCGCCTGGTGCCGTCCGCGAGCGGAACGAGCGGATTCATGGCGGTGAAATGGATCTGCACGATGGCACGACCGTCGCGCTCGCCCAGCACGAACGGCACGTGCGATGCGCGCGGCCCGCGCTCATCCGCCGCTACGATCATGCCGAAACCGCGTTGCCCGGCAAACTCCAGCGCGTGTTGCTCGTCGATGCGAAATTGGGGACGGAGGACATGCATGGCGCGGCACTCGTTCGGCTCGACGAAGGACGGTACGAAGCTAACCCATGATCCCCCAAAACCCGAAAAGATATTGGGCCGCAAACGCAGATGTCAGGAATGACGTCCGCGTCGTGCAAGCTCGTCGAGATAGGCGCAGAACATGTCGGCCAGCCCGTCGGTATGACGCACGATCTCCGCCTCACTGCGCGGCGTCTCCGAGAACCGCTTGTCGACCTCGCCCAGCGTTGTCGGCCCCACGTCGGGAAATCTCGCTTGTCGCAGCCTCGTCACCCACACGTGATATCTCTTCCCGGCGAAAGTCATGTTCCGCAGCTAAACATACCTACCGCGCGGTATCTCTTGCGCGCCACGATCGAGTCGCCATGACGTCCGCCTTCAATGCCTACGCAGCGCTTGCTCTCGCCATCGTGTTCGAGGTGACCGCGTCCGCCTTCCTGCAGCAGTCCGCGCAATTCACCCGGCCATGGCCGACGCTGGCGATGGTGCTGTTCTACGTCGCCTCGTTCTACGCGCTGTCGGTCGCGATCCGGGTCATCCCCCTGAGCATTGCGTACGCGATCTGGGGCGGGGTCGGCATCATCCTGACGGCCACCGTCTCCTTCGTGCTGTTTCGCCAGATGCTGGACGCCGCGGCCTTTGTCGGCATCGGACTTATCGTGTCGGGGGTCGTGATCATCAACCTGTTCTCCCAGACAACGGCGCATTGATGCCGGCAAGCGCCTACACCCGCGTCAAGCAGCCCGAGCAGGTGCGGCGCGCCCTGCTCGACTGGGCGGCTGCCATCGCCATGGACCACGGCGTCTCCGGAGTCACAGTGCAGGCGGTGGCGGCGGCGGCGGGTGTCACCAAGGGCGGGCTGTTTCATCATTTCACGAGCAAGCAGGCGCTGATCGAGGGCTTGTTTGCCGATCTGCTCGCCCGCGTCGATGCCGAGATCGACGCGGCTGTCGAGGCGGACCCGAAGCCGAGCGGCAGCTTTACGCGCGCCTATGTGAATGCGGTGTTCACCGGAAAAGCCTTCGGCTTCGCCACGCCCTGGGCGGCGCTGAGCATGGTCGTCGTCACCGATCCGTCGCTGCGCCGGCTCTGGAACGACTGGATGAAGGCCCGCCTGAAACGCCACCGTGCAACCGACGGAGCACCAGAACTCCAGATCGTACGTCTCGCCGCCGACGGCGCCTGGCTGTCCTACGTCACGACAGGACAGACGCGCATGAGCGCCGACTTGCGCGCCGTGCACGACCGCCTGGTCGCGCAGACCTATCGGCGCACGTAGCGAGCATCCGTATCGGCGACTAGTGGCTCTGCAAAGGCTTGGGCGGATGCGGCCCGGAGCGGGATGGCTTGGCGCCGGGCTTCCCTGCTGCACGCGGGGGCGGCGTATCGACCGACACCAGATAGGCCGCGAGTGCCTTGGCGGAGTCGGAGCTGGTCGAATAGTGGTCCTGCAGGAACCAGGACAGCGTGAGACTGTAGCGCCCCTTCGCAAGACCCCGCGGACTGCGATGACAGGTCGCGCAGCCGTCGGCGAAGAGCTTTTCGGACGACTTGCCGGCGTCGAGATTTTGCGCCGACGCAAGCGTCGGTGTCAGCACGATGGCAGCCGCAGCAACGGTCCCAGAATCATCCCAAGAATCACCCGAGGCGCGATGATCTCGCGCCTCGATCGAATGAACGATCTCAATGTCGTCCCCTGGCCCGGCTTGCAATCACGCCGCCAGCAACCGATCGAACTCCGGCGGCGCGTAGGCCTTGCCGTCCTGATCGGTGATGACGACCCGCCATCCTTCGCTGGCCCAAACCTTCGCCTTCGCCACGATGAGCAACCGGCTCTCGCGGGCAAAACTGTACTTCTCATTGTCGCGTTCTGCGATCATTTTATAGGCCAATGCGCATCCCCTTACGTTACCCTGCATCCGTTCTCGTCGTGGCAGCGGGCTTTGGCGGCAATTCGCCGGGAGCGTGGCAATTTGTTGCCGTTTACGGCAGCATTGTGCGCCAGCACCGGTTCCAGCCGAGCGACGGAGGCTAATCAGGCGCCACATGAGTGCGATTCTGCTTGCCGGGAGCTTGCTCGCCATCGCGCCCGCGGCCGCGCGGACCTACGATCCGCGCTATCCGGTCTGCATTGAGCTCTACACCATCGACGGCAGCACCATCGACTGCGCCTTTACGTCGATGGCACAGTGCGCCGCGACCTCCTCCGGACAGGCTGCTACAAAAAGCCCGGCACGAAGGCCGGGCTTTTCGAAGCTAGCTAGTGCTTTGGGTGGCCGCCGCCAACGGGCGCACCGCCGCCGTGCGGGGCGGCATTGATGTGCGGTGCGCCACCACCTCCGCCTGGATGCGGCATCGCAGGCGCAGCCGCGCGCGGCGCCGGCATCTGCGCATGGGCATTCATCGGCGCACCATGGCTGACATTCGGCTGAGCCATATGCGGCATCGCAGGCCGAGGCGCGGCCGACACGCGCGGCGCCTCATGCGTCCGTGCCATCGGTTGCGCTCGCACTGCGGCACGGCCGGCAGCCTGTTCGTGCATCATGCGCGCCTGCGCATCACGGAGATTGCGATCGCGCACGGCGGTCCGCTCATTGACGAAACGCTGGCTCCGTTCGGCGCGGGTCCGATCGACGGCGACCGCAGCGTCGCGCTTGGCGATGGCGGCGTCATGCCGCACCGTCGCGGCATCGCGCCGGGAGACCGCGACATTGCCCCTGGCGTGCACATCGTTGCGGCCCAGCGCAACCGCAGCGTCACGCGTCGCCGCGCGGCCGATACGAGCGGCGTGCGGGTCGAGCGTCATCCGCGTTGCGAAACGCTCATGCGAGGTCCAGTAGCTATTCCAGTAGGCATGGCGGCGATACCAGGGGCGTCCCTCATAGTAGCTTGACCAGTACGAGCTCAGCACGAAGGGGACGATTGGCACGTCGACCTCGTCGACATAGTCGGGCAGATAGACGTAGTGGTTGCGGTAGAGATATTCGAGATATTGCGACGACACCCAGCCGCGGTCGTCGGAGAAGCTCACATCGCACCAGGCATTGCCGCGCAGGCAACCATGGATGTTGACGCGGGCACCCTCGGGGACGCGATCGACCAGGGGAAAGCCCGCACCCGGGCCGGCGCGCAGACCGGTCGAGACGGTGACGATGCCCGGCGCGGCCAATGCAGCCGTCGGCGCGAGCAACAATGCGGCAACCAAAGCGGTTCTCAGTCTCATGGCGTAGTCCTCCTCTGAGAGGCGGAACGCGCGAGCGGAATGAAGCGTTCCGCGTGCAAACGTCGCATCAGCCAAAAGATTGAGATGCGCGCCGCGCGCGGAGTTCAATATTCATCCGCCATTCATCGGCGCGGCAAGGGCTTGCTGCTGAGCCTCAATTCACCTGCAACATGAACCCGTCGAAATATGCAGCGAGCGCGGCAAAATCATTGAGCGGCAGCACCTGCGCGACATATTGATCCGGCCGCACCACGACCATACAGCCGGCCTTCCGATCGATGCCGCGCATCGCGAAAACGTCGTGGCCGCTCTTGAGGTCCGGACAGAACATCTTCTCGTAGTCGAGCAAGCCGTAACGCCCCTTGCGCGGGAGCAGCAGCGCGGGCATCGCCTCGACCGCAAGCTCGCGATGGTCCTGCTGAAAGACCGCACGCAGATCGATCACGGCATCGATATCGGCACCGGCCGGCGTATATCGCTTGAGCGGCGACTCCCTGGCCTCGGCGAGGAAATTGCACAGCGCGCGAATGGCGGAGCCGGCCGCGGCCGGATCCTCCGCGCCGGAGAACGCATAGACGCGGAAGCGGCCATCGGCCTGCGCCGCGTGCCCAAGATGCACCGGCTTGGCATCCGCGAGCCGGATCACCGGAGCCGAGTGGAAGCGCTTGCCGATGACAAGACCTTCCGCGAGCTGCTGGCGGGACGTCGCGCCGGTCAGGATCGACGAGCGGTAATGCGTCGCCGTGCCGGCCGTGTAGCGGCCATGCCTGACAAAATAGTCCTGCGTCTTCGCCGCGTCGGCGCCGCCGGCCTTGGCCGCGGAGGCAAGAATCCCGGCCCATTCCCGATCGAAATCGATCAGCTCCTTCGCAACCGCCTGCCGCTCGGCCGAATAGGAATGCAGCAGGTGAGGTGCGCACTGCTTGCGGATCACGGCTGCCAGCTTCCAGCCGAGGTTGAAGGCGTCCTGCATCGAGACGTTCATGCCCTGCCCCGCCTTGGGGCTGTGAGTGTGGCAGGCATCGCCGGCGATGAAGACGCGCGGCAGACGCGTCGCGATCTCGGTGTCCGGCACGTCGTCGAACTTGTCGGTCAGGCGCTGGCCGATCTCGTAGACCGACCACCAGGCAATCTCCTTCACCTCGAGCTTGTGCGGAGCAAGGATCCGCTGCGCCTTGGCGATCACGTCATCGGCGGTGATGTTGCGGTTGGCGACGCGCTCACCGACGTCGAGCTTGGCGAGCTCGACATAGAGACGAACCATGTAGCCGCCTTCGCGCGGAATGATCAGAAGACTGCCATCCTTCGCCGACTGGATCAGGGCCTTGAAACGGATGTCGGGAAAATCGGTCACCGCCAGCACGTCCATTACGCCCCAGGCGTGGTTAGCGGAATCGCCATGCAGCTCGCGGCCGATCGACTTGCGCACCGTGCTGCGCGCGCCGTCGCAGCCGACGACGTAGCGCGCCTTGATGGTCTCGACCTTGCCCTCGTTCCCGGCATCGACCCGTTCGAGGCGGACGGTTACCGCGTGATCGGCGGGGCCCGCGGCGGAATCGACCTGGAGGTCGAGCACACGCCGGCTGTAATAGGGCTCGAGCCTGGCCGGCGATTTGCGCATGACGTCGAGAAAGCCGTCATGGATACGCGCCTGGTTGAGAATGACGTGCGGGAATTCCGACAGCCCGTCCTCGACGTCCTGTACCCTGCCGCTGCGAACGATCTTTTCCGGCGCACGCGCATCCGGCTTCCAGAACGTCGTCTCATTGACCCAATAGGCCTCCTTCAGCACGCGCTCGCTGAAGCCATAGGCGTGGAACATTTCCATGGTGCGGCAGGCGACGCCGTCGGCCTGGCCGACCGAGAGCCGGCCCGGCTTCTGCTCGACGATGCAGGTCTTGATGTCGGGGAATTGCGCAAGCTGGGCCGCGAGCGTCAGGCCGGCGGGGCCGCAGCCGACGATGAGAACATCGACCTCGTCAGGCGCCGATCCCGTCGCACCCGAGGGCTGCATCCGCTCGGCGAAATCTGCGATCTCCGGGTCGCCCGGCTGGAATCCATTCAGATGGAATTGCATGAGCAGTTCTCCCGTCGATGTTCTATTTGGATATTGCTCAGTATACTGATGATCAGTATACTCGTCAACGGTCACGCCCCTTCCCGCGCAGAGGAGAATTCGGTGAGAGACAACAACGACATGCCCGGGCATCTGGCGCGCCGGTTCCAGCAGATCGCGGTCGCCGTGTTCCTGGCCGAGGTTGGCGAAGCCGGCTTCGACCTCACCCCGGTGCAGTACGCCGCCCTTGCGACCATCAAGGCCAATCCGGGCCTCGATCAGGTGACGCTCGCCGGATTGATCGCATACGACCGCACCACCATCACCGGCGTGATCGATCGCCTGGTGCAGAAGGGCCTCGCCGAGCGGCGCGCCTCCAGCCGCGACCGCCGCGCCCGCGAGCTCGAAATCACCGACGAGGGCAAACGTACCCTGCGCAAGATCACGCCGGCCGTGGAATCCGCCCAGCGCATCATGCTGCGCGGGCTCAGCGCAAAGGAAGGCGAGGAGTTGATGCGGCTGCTGCACAAGGCGATCGCCGCCGGCAACGACCTCAGCCGCGCGCCACTGCGCGATGTGCAGGCATAAGTCCGTACTTCTATCCGTTTTTGTCGCAATACCGCGAAACCAGGAACTAGCCTTCGGCTGCTGCCCCATTCGGCGCTTGACGCGCGACTACCGCTTTGGAGGGGCATGACGCTCTATTTCTACGCGCGTGACACCAGCGGAAAAGCATCGAGCTGTGACGGCAAATGCGCGGAGAGCTGGATTCCGCTGGCCGCTCCTGCGGATGCCAAGTCGATCGGCGACTTCAGGCCGATTACCCGCAACGACCGCAGCAAGATGTGGGCCTTCCGCTATCGCCCGCTCTACACGTCAGTGGCCGACGAGGCGCCCGGCGATTCCAACGGCAACGCCACGACGCTGCAATGGCGCGTCGCCCGGCCCGAAGATTAAGGCCGGAACGGCGCGCCTCCGTCACCGCCCGACGGGACCGCGAGCTTCGCATGGGCTGCGGAATCGATCGAGGCGTAGTTCACCTCTGGATTCCAGTGCAGCGCCGTGTACAGCACGAGGCCGACCAAAATCGATCCGTAGAAACCGAGCGTGGCCAAACGCCACTTGCGCACGATGCGACGGTCGTCCTCATTCAATTGATCAAGAAATTTTTGCATGATGCCTCCAATGGCAACGAGCCATTGAGACATAGCGCGACTACAGCAAAACGCGTGTGAAGCAATTCACCTTTGGCAGCGGCAGAGCTGCCGATCACCGCTGACCATCATTCAAGCTTCGGTGAACGCGGGCGCCGATAGGTCAGGACATCATCCTCACCCGCGCCAGCCCGTCCCTGTCGCGCCCTGCGCGCTCTGCCCGGGCGGCAGCACCACGACGGTCGCGTTGAGCTTCACCCGATTGAACAGGTCGATCACGTCCTCATTGCGCATCCGGATGCAGCCGGACGAGATCGCTTGCCCGATATATTCCGGCTGGTTGGTGCCGTGGATGCGATAGAGCGTGTCCTTGTTGCCGGCATAGAGATAAATGCCCCGCGCGCCCAGCGGATTGGCGGGACCACCGGCAACGCGCGCCGGATACGGTCCCAGCCGTGCCTGGATTTCTGCCGTCGGAACCCAGTCCGGCCATTCCGCCAGGCGGCCGACACGCGCGACGCCCGAGAACGCCATCGCCTCCTCGCCGACCGCGACGCCGTAGCGGATCGCCTTGCCCTCAGGCAGGACGTAGTAAAGGTAGCGCGCATCGGTATCGACCAGGATCGTGCCCGGCTGCTCCTTGCGCGGATAATCGACGACGTGACGGAGATACTGCTCGGGCACGCTCGCCTGGGCGTAAGGCGTATGCGACAGCAACTGCCTGTCGCGCGGCGTCATGCTTGCGTCGGTCGACGGCGAAAGCGTCGCCTGCATGCATCCGCCGAGCGGAAGCAAGGCAACGGCGAAAATAGCGATTGAAAGTTTCGGCACCACCGGCCCCCCGATAGCGGTTAACAACGCCCCCAGCACCACCAGATACTGCCCAAATCGTGCTGAAAACAAGGCAGCACGGAACACGTGGGCGTGTTCAAAAGATCCGGTTCCATTACCACAAACGGCGGAAGACCGTCGCGATGTCTCCATCGCCTCGCCTTGCTTTGGTCAAATCCGGCTGGACTCGTGGACCTCTGGGCTCCGGATGGGCTCTCCTCAACCAATCGGCTCGCGCCAATGCGGGCGATCAAGGCCTCAAAGGAGCTGCGATGCTCGCGACGCTAAACAGCAGGCAAATCGTCGATGAGATCGTGAAGGACACGATGAAAGACAACGACCCGCACGACGCCGTCCAGATTTCGTCCGACGTGGTGCGAGCCTCGCGCCCGAGCAGCGAGGCGCCAACGCTTGCTCCTGACCTCCCGACCCGTCCGGAGCCGAAGTTCGCGCCGGAACCCAGAATTAATCCGGAGCCGAAAGTCGGCCCCGTCCTGGAGCAAGGGGCAGCGCCCTCGGTCGACACCGCCGTGCGTGTGACGCCGAGTGCTGATCACAGCCGACGGAAGCGATCGGCGGCCGGCAGGTGGCTGCGCGGTGCCTTCATCACATTTCTGTTTGCGAGCGGCAGCGCCGCCGCCACCATCGCCTGGGAGAAGCACGGCGACACCGCAACGCAGATGCTCGCCGAATGGACGCCGGCATTGGCGTCGGTGCTGCCTTCGACATCGCAGACGGTGCCGGTCGCAGCCGCGCAAGCTGCCGCGCCCGCCGCGCAGGATCAGACCGCGGATCAGTCTGCAGTGCAGAACGCCACTGCCGCGACGCAAGCCGATGCCACGCCATCGCTGGAATTGATGACGCGCGACATGACCGCGATGGCGCAGCAGATCGAGCAGCTCAAGGCCAACATCGCCGAGTTGAAGGCCGGTCAGGAGCAGATGGTACGCGAGATGGCGAAGCCGCCCGCGCCAAAGCCGGTCGCTGAGGCGAGACCGCCGGTCGATCCGCGTGCGCGCGTGTCTGCGCTCCCACCGCGGGCTCCGGCGCCGATGCCGCCACCGGTTCGCAAACCAAAGCCGGTCGTGTCGCAGACCTACATGCCGGCTTATTCGCCCGCGCCGCTCGCACCGCCGCCGCCTTCGCAGGCCGCCGCGGTCCCGCCGCCGGCGGCACCGCCAACCGCGACGGCACAATCTGTTGCCGATGATGACGGACCAATCGTGCGTCCGCCGATGCCGCTGCACTAGACCTGCATCAAGAGACCTGCATCAAACGACGACGCAGGCTGTCCAACTCGATCCGATGATTTGAGTCCGGGCGACTACGGAGATCGCTGCAGCGATGTCCCCTGCCAGAAATGTCGCCCAAGGGAAAAGGCCGTCGGGATCTATGCCGGCGGCCTTCTCTTGCAGCTGCCGGTTCCCGGAGCCCGGTTCTGCTGCAATTCCATGCCTCATGATCGCGCTGAGGTGGTTAACGAAATCTTAAAGCGCCCGCGTGTTGCACATCATTTCTGCGCCATAAGCACAGAGTTTGCGCGGTCCGTTCATTCGATAAATATCGACTCAGTGATACTATCCGACACGTGTTGAAGACTTCCGTTGCAGACTTCTCTTGAAGAATCCTCTTCAAGACTTGGGTTGTCACACCGGAGAATTCGGATGCCGTACTATTCCTTCGATCTGGTGGTTGGTGAAGAGTTCAAGAACCAGGGCGGAATCATCCTCGAAGACATCGAGGTCGCCTCCGATCGCGCCGTTCAGCTGGCCACGGAGCTGTCACAGGTGAAGCCTGAGTTGCAGCGGAAAGGTTGCGCGGTGCGCGTCACCGATCGCGATCACAACGAGGTCTATCGGACGCCGCTCGATCCCGTACCAGCCTGGCAACGCTAGCTAATCGTCTAGCTCCGGCGGCTCGAACCAGTTCGTCAGCGACAATCCGCCGTCGACGACAAAGGCCGCGCCTGTGACGTAACCGGAGAGCGTGTTCGACAGCACGGTGAGCGCCATCGGCACGAGGTCACTGGCCTCGCCGAGACGCCCGAGCGGAATGTGTTTCGCCAGCGAAGCATCCGCGACAAACCCGCCGGCCGCGATCGCACCCGGGACCAGCGCGTTGACGCGGATGTCGTGACGGCCGAACGTCTTCGCGAGCTCCTTCACCAGCATTGCCATCCCCGCCTTCGCCGTCGAATAATGCGGCAGGTTGCGCGGCGTGCCTGCGTGCAACGAGGTGAGAAACAGGAACGAGCCGGGCCGCTTCGCCCCGATCAGCCGCTTTGCTATTTCGCGCGCCAGATGAAAGCCGGCATCGAGATTGACCGCGTGCATCTCTTGCCAGGTCCGGCGATCGACCGCGAGCGCGTGATCGGCCTCGCGCCGCGGCGGCGACGCGCTGTGCACGAAATGCGTCACCTCGCCCAGCGCCGCATCGGCGGCCGCAAGCAGTTCGTCGCACGCATCCAATTTGGCGAGATCGCCGACCCAGGGTACCGCCAGGTCGGGCCTCTCGCCCGCACCGATGGCGGCGCTCACCCGTTCCGCGCCCACATCGGCGAACAGCGTCCGTACGCCTTCGCCGACCAGGCCCAGCGCGATCGCGCGGCCGATGCCGTTGCCCGCTCCGGTGACGAGCGCCCTGTCGCGTGCGGGATCGAACGGCGTGCTGAACAGGCTCATGTCGCTCTCCGGGACTGGGGGCGGATCAATTTAGCGCACCGCACGGACGAGCGACAATCGGCCCGGCAACCATTGCGGAGCGGCCCGCCGGGCGCTAGCCTCCCAAAAAAACGAGGAGGACCCAAGGATGCGCACCCATTTCCTGATGGCAGGCCTGTTGCTGATCGCAGCTCCAGCCCAAGCGGCTGACGATCATCCGCGCTCGACCTATGTGACGCTGGTTTTGCAGGCCTTCGCCGCCAAGGTCCAGTGTCCGGGCACGGATGTTGTCTACCAGGACCTGGTGCAGAAGGCGCAGCAGATGCAGCTGCCCGACGGCACCGCCGAGCAGGTGCGCAAGGCGATCGCCTTCATGCATACCGGCGGCAAGATGGGCGAGAAGCAAGCCGACGACATCATGGCCGAGGTCGCGGTGGCGACCCAAGCGACCGACCTCGACCAGCGCCGGCTCGGCATGGGCAATTGGTGCGAAAAGCAGAAGACCAGCCTTGCCGGCCTGATCCGCAGCAAGGGCGGCTAACCCGTT
Organism: uncultured Alphaproteobacteria bacterium; assembly: GCA_963819355.1. GTDB lineage: Bacteria > Pseudomonadota > Alphaproteobacteria > Rhizobiales > Xanthobacteraceae > Bradyrhizobium. Next base: position 358,549 of record CAWFVZ010000015.1, read on the forward strand.
TCTCCTGGCCGTTAATCACACCGCGACGGAACCTCTGCTCCGGCCAATAATCGTCACATTCCTCGCCAGCATGCGGGCGTCTTCAAAGCGGAGAACCCCCATGCGGACAGTTCATGTCGTTTTCGCCGGCGCGCTCGCGGTGGCCACGATCCTGGCTGGGACGGCGGTGGCGAAAAATTCCGATCCCCGGAAAGGCGAGGACAAGTCGGCCGAGTCATCCTGTAGCGCCTATCAGCAGTCGCCGGACGGATCGTGGGAGCAGCTCCCCTGCAAGGAAACCGGCGACCGCGGACAGCCGCAGACCCGGCACAAGCCGGCTACGCAAGGCGCCGATCAGGGCGGACGCTAAGCCGCTGATGTTGCGGGAACCCGCCGGATCCGGCCGGGTTAAGGTGGACGGCTTGCCGCGGTGCGCCCGCCCGCTAGAGTGGCGCGGGCAGGCCGTCGAGCGGCTCTGGAAACGCAAACCCCGTGAGCGCGTGTGGATTCGATCGAGTTTGAGGACCTGCAACGCCGTCTGAGGGCGCTTGAGGAGGAAAACGCACGCCTCAAGACGCTCGGAGCGGCTGTCGTCACCGAGCGGCAGAAGGCGGAATCCGCGCTTGCCGAGAGCGAGGAGCGCTACCGGACGCTGTTCAACTCGATCGACGAAGGTTTTTGCGTCATCGAGTTCTTTGACGGACCGCACGGGCCGCTCAGCGACTACGTTCATGTCGAGGCCAATCCCGCCTATACCGAGCATGCCGGCATTCCGAACGTGGTCGGCCAGAAGCTCCGCGAGATGGTACCGGCCGAAGCCGATGGCTGGGTGGAGCTTTACGGCGGCGTGCTGCGCACCGGCATACCGATCCGCTTCGAGCGCGAACTGGTCGCGACCGGCCGCTATCTGGAGCTGGCCGCGTTCAGGGTCGAGCCTGCCAGCCGCAAGCAGGTTGCCGTGCTGTTCCAGGACATCACCAAGCGCAAGCGCGCCGAAGTGGCCCTGCAGCAGCTCAATGAGACGCTGGAAGCGCGCGTGGTCGCGGCGCTCGCCGAGCGCAAGCTGTTGGCCGACATCGTCGAGGGCACCAACGCTTTCGTCCAGGTCGTCGATCCCAACTTTCGCTGGCTCGCCATCAACGGCGCATCGGCTCGGGAATTCCACCGCATTTTCGGCATCATGCCGAAGGTCGGTGACAACATGCTTGAGCTCCTTAACGATCAACCGGAGCACCGCGACGCCGTCCACGCCGTCTGGTCGAAGGCCCTTGCGGGCGAGGAGTTCGTCGAGATCAGCAAGCTCGGCGACCCCGGCCGCGCCCGCCGATCCTACGAAATGCGCTTCAACTGCCTGCGCGATGGCGACGGTCAGCTCCTTGGCGCTTACCAGTTCGTCTACGACGTCACCGAGCGCCTGAGGGAGCAGGAGCGCCTGCGGCAGGCCGAAGAGGCATTGCGCCAGTCGCAGAAGATGGAAGCGGTCGGCCAGCTCACCGGCGGCATCGCGCACGACTTCAACAATCTGCTCACCGGCATCACCGGCTCACTGGAACTGTTGCAGACCCGGCTCGGCCAGGGCCGCGTCAAGGAGATCGACCGCTACGTCGACCGCGGCGCAGGGCGCGGCCCGGCGCGCGGCGGCGCTCACGCACCGCCTGCTCGCCTTCTCGCGACGGCAAACGCTGGATCCGCGGCCGACGGACCTGAACCGGCTGGTGATGGGCATGGAGGAATTGATCCGCCGCACTGTCGGTCCCGAGATCGCGCTGGAGGTCGTCGCAGCCGGCGGACTTGTGGTCGACGCTGATCGACTCCTCGCAGCTCGAGAACGCACTCCTCAACCTCTGCATCAACGCCCGCGACGCCATGCCCGGCGGCGGCCGCATGACCATCGAGACCGCCAACGCTGGCTCGACGAGCATGGCGCGGGCGAACGCGATCTCGCGCCCGGCCAATATGTCTCGCTCTGCGTCACCGACACCGGCACCGGGATGACGCCCGAGGTGATCGAACGTGCGTTCGATCCGTTCTTCACCACCAAGCCGATCGGCCAGGGCACCGGCCTCGGCCTCTCCATGGTCTACGGCTTCGTGCGCCAGTCCGGCGGCCAGGTCCGCATCTATTCCGAAGTCGGACCAGGGCACGACGATGTGCCTCTATCTGCCGCGCCATTACGGCAAGCGAAGCTGACGAGCCGGCGGCGCTCGCCGCCGAACCCACTGTGCGCGCCGCAGGCGAGACAACCGTCCTGGTCGTCGACGACGAGCCGATCGATCCGCATGTTGCTGACGACGTGCTGGAGGAGATCGGCTATCAACGTGCTCGAGGCCCATGACGGCCCGACCGGACTGAAAATCCTGCAATCGGATGCGACGATCGATCTGCTCGTCACCGATGTCGGCCTGCCCGGCGGCATGAACGGTCGGCAGCTCGCGGATGCCGCGCGCGCGACGCGGCCGGACGCTCAAGGTTCTGTTCATCACCGGCTATGCGGAGAACGCGATCATCGGCAACGGCCATCTCGCGCCGGGCATGCAGGTGCTGACCAAGCCGTTCGTCGTCGAGGCGCTGGCAGGCCGCGTGCTCGATATGATCAAGGACGGAGCCGGAGCGGGTTGACGCCCCCGGTTCCGTCAAATCAGCCCTGGTGCGGGCCGCGCATGATCTTCATGGCGTCAGCGATGTGGCGCCACTCCTTTGCGTCATCGGCCTCGCCGCGGCCCTCACAGGCCTGGGCCTGTTCGGCAGCCTTCGCGATCGCAGCGAAACCATGCCGTTCCAGCATCTGCCGTGCGACGGTGTGGACCTGGATCTCGGACATCATGGGCATGGGCCTCTCCCGTTTGCCGTAGCCGCGGTGCATCGCTCGGGCGCGCGCGCCGCGGCTTTCTGACAACGATCGAGCCGCGCGTCGTGTTCCGCTCACGCGCCCATACGAAAAAGGCGGCCCGCTATGCCCAGCGGACCGCCGTCTCACCCACCCCAAAACCGGATGTCGTCGGACGCGTCCCCTACGCGACCGCCACGCGCTTGCGCTCAAAGTCGTTGGGCACCTCGATATCGACCTCGAGGGTCGACACCTCGTTGCCGCGCTCCAGGCGCACGATGACCTTGGTCGGGTCCAGCGTCACGTGCCTGGACACGACGGCGAGAATTTCCTCACGCAGCACACCGAGCAGATCGGGTTGGCCGCGCAGTCCGCGTTCATGGGCAAGCAGGATCTGCAACCGTTCGCGAGCGACGGGTGCAGAGGCCTTTTTGCCGCGGAGAAGCCGGAGCAGACCCATGCTCATGCAGCCCTCCGTCGCAGCAGACGATCCATGAAGCCCTTGCGCTCGGTCGGCACCTGCATCGGCACGGTGTCGCCGCACAGCCGCCGCGCCGCGTCGATATAGGCCCGGGCAGGCGCTCCGTCCGCGTTCGACAGCGTCACCGGCGTGCCGACATTGGAGGCCTTCAACACGTCCTGGCTCTCGGGGATGATGCCGAGCAAGGGCGTTGCGAGGATTTCGAGGATGTCCTCGATGGTCAGCATCTCGCCGCGTGCAGCGCGCGAGGGATCGTAGCGGGTGATGAGAATGTGCTTCTCGACGCGCTCGCCTTTCTCGGCCCGCAAGGTCTTGGAATCGAGCATGCCGATGATGCGGTCGGAATCGCGCACCGAGGAGACTTCCGGATTGGTGACGATCACGGCCTCGTCGGCAAAGCGCATCGCCATCGAGGCGCCGCGCTCGATGCCGGCCGGGCTGTCGCAGATCACCCAGTCAAAACGGCTGCGCAGATCGGCGATGACCTTGCCGACGCCCTCTTCCGTCAGCGCGTCCTTGTCGCGGGTTTGCGAAGCCGGCAGCAGCCAGAGGTTCTCCAGCCGCTTGTCGTTGATCAGCGCCTGCGGAAGCTTTGCGACGCCCTGCACCACGTTGATGAGGTCGAACACGACGCGGCGTTCGGCGCCCATCACGAGGTCAAGGTTGCGCAAGCCGACGTCGAAATCGACGACGACGACCTTGTCGCCGCGTTGCGCCAGCGCCGCCCCCAGCGCGGCGGTCGTGGTCGTCTTGCCGACGCCGCCCTTGCCTGATGTCACGACCAGTACCTTGGCCATCTCAATTATCTCCTTCTGGTCAGTTCAGCGCTGTAATTCGCATGGTGTTGCCCTGCAGCCAGGCCTGGGCCGGCTTGCCGCGCAGGGCGTCGTCGATATCGTCGGCGGTTTGATAAAACCCATCGATCGCAAGCAGTTCGGCCTCGATCTTCTGGCAATAGATGCGTGCGCTCGTGTGACCGTTCACGCCCGCCATGGCGCGGCCTCGCAGCGCGCCGTAGATGTGGATTGAGCCACCGGCGACGACTTCGGCGCCGGAGCCGACCGAACCCAGAATGGTGACGTCGCCTTCCGGGAAGATCACGGTCTGGCCGGAGCGCACCGGGCTTTCGAGCAGCAGCGAGGTCGGCTTGGTTTGGGCCTTCGCCTCGGCCTTCTTCGGCGCGCTCGGCTCGATCACGCAGCTGCGCCCGCCCGAGAGCAGCGGCGGCAGTCGCCGGCGTCAGCCGGCCTCCTCCACGCCCTCGATGCCGAGCACGCGGATGTTGCGTCCTGAGGCTGGTGAGCAGATGGCCGATGCCGGACTGGCTGAGGTCGACCGAGGACAGGTCGATCACCACGGGCCGGCCGGCGAAGAAGCCCGGCGAGCGGGCGATGGTGGTGTCGATCTCCTGGAGCCAGTCCTGGATCGGAACCGTCGGCACGAACACGAAGGCAACATAGGAGCGCCCGCGCAGGCGAACCATCTGGCGTTGAGGTTTTGCATGGGCCTCCATGGCAGCCGAACTCGTTCCCTGTTATCGAATGGTTAACGATGCAGCCGATGTGGTTAATGGATGGTTAATTTCTCCATGAGGCGACGAGGCCATGTTTGCCGCGAGCGTGCCCCGTTTGGCTTGGGTCCGGCTCTGCGCAGCAACGCTGGGCGCGGCATAAGGGCCGCGCCCGCTCGTCTTAGTAGTGTCAGCCCTTGCGCATCTTGCCGAGCAGATAGTTGTCGTAGAAATTTTCCGCGATCTGCGTGTAGAACAGCAGCTCCTTCATATAGGCGTCGTGGCTGTCCTTGGTGCGCTTGAACAGGTCGCTCTTGGCAGCGAGCTCGTTCAGATGATCCTGAGTTGCCGCGTAGCAGGCCTCCAGCACCGGCTGCGGGAACGCCTTCAGCTCCGCGCCGTTCGCGATCAGCCGCTTCAGCGCCGCCGGATTCACGCTGTCGTATTTCTCGAGCATCCAGGCGCCTGCCGCGGACGCGGCCTGGTTGACGACCGCCTGGTACTGCTTCGGCAGCGAAGCCCACTTCTCGTCGTTGACGATCATGTGCAGCATGGCGCCGCCCTCCCACCAGCCCGGGAAGTAGTAGTATTTGGCGACCTTCTGGAAGCCGAGCTTCTCGTCGTCATAGGGTCCGACGAATTCGACCGCGTCGAGCGAGCCCTTCTCCAGCGCCGCATAGATGTCGCCGCCCGCGAGTTGCTGCGGCACCACGCCGAGCCGCGCCAGCACATGGCCGCCCATGCCGGCGATGCGGAATTTCAGGCCCTTGAGATCGTCGACCGTCTTGATCTCCTTGCGGAACCAGCCGCCCATCTGGGTGCCGGAATTGCCGCAGAGGATCGCGTGCGTCTTGAACGGCTTCAGCGCCTCGTTGGCAAGCTCGGCACCGCCGCCGAAATACCACCAGGATTCCTGATGGCGATGGTTCATGCCGAACGGTGCGCCGGTAGCATAGGCCAGCGCCGGCTCCTTGCCGATGTAGAAATAGAGCGGCGTCTGCGCCATCTCGACGGTGGCGACGCTGACGGCATCGAGCGCCTGCAGGCCGGGGACGAGCTCGCCGGCGGCGAAAGTCTGGATCTGGAATTTGTTGTCGGTGGCTTCAGCGACGTATTTCGCAAAGGTTTGCGCGGTGCCGTAAATGGTGTCGAGCGACTTCGGGAAGCTCGAGGTCAGGCGCCACTTGATCTCGGGCGCGCCTTGCGCGATTGCAGGGGCAGCAACCAGCGTCGTCGCGCCGGCGACCGCGCCGCCCTTGAGGAACGTACGGCGTTTCATGATGGGGTCTCTCCCTTAAAGCAAGGCTTGAAATGGGTGGCCCTGGAGCGAGCCTGGGCCACGATCTTCGCGGACCGTTTGCCCGTTCCTGACGTGGAGTTCAAGCTGTGATGAGGCAGGGGCTCTCACCCGAAATCGGAGCCGACGGCCTGGCTCCGGCGGCTTCTCAGGCGTCTCCGAGAAAGATCGACAGCGCCCGTTGCAATTCCTTGTAGGCCCGCGATCCGATCTTGGCCGCGAGCGCCTTGTCATTTGCAATGACCGCCGGCCGCATGCGGTGCAACAGCGCGGTACCGGCCTCGGTCAGGTAAAGCACGTAATAACGGCGGTTGATCGCCGAGGCATTGCGCCGCACCAGGCCGCGGCCTTCCAGATGATCGACCAGCCTGCCCAGCCCTGCCCGTTCGATTGACAGCAGCTGCGCCACGGCGAGCTGGTTGACCCCGGGATTGGCCTCGATCACGCAGAGCACGGAAAACTGGGCCGGACTGATGTCGAAGGCCGCCAGTTGCCGGCTGAATTCCTTGAACACCCAGAGCTGCGCTCGGCGGATGCGGTAGCCCAGCAATTGCGAGAGATCACCCAGGGCAAGCGGTTTCGCCCGGACTGGCTTCGTGCCGGCTTCAACGCGCGTCGGCGATCGCGACGGCTTGGCAACACCCGTCCGCGACGGCTTCTTGTTGGCGAGCCGCTTCCTGGCGCCTGCCTTAACTGTCTCCATCGACGCCTGTCTTTCGCAATCCGGCCGGGGTTGAGGATTCGACAGCGAGCCTAACGTAGTGCGTTGCAATCGAGAAGCCGCGCGGCATCGCCTTCGCGGTGCAGCTTCTACGACAGGTTGCACGGCACACTCGCGTCTTTCTCGATGTTGACACAGCAACATCGCTCGCCTAAGCATTGAGAAAATCTGCCGTCACACGAGCAGACATCAGGGGAGCGAACGTCCATGCCTCCATCAAGGGTGGGCGCAGATGCGCGTGTCGCGACGCTTCGCGGCGATGAGCGCCACGATCGGAGCGCTGCTGTGCGCACGCCGCGATCGGCCCAGCGATCTCTCGGCAGTCCGGACATCTCGATCGACAGCAACCGCGCTTTCCACGGCGCCCGCCTGAAGCGCCGGCGTCGCATGTGGCGGCGTGGGATGTCGATGTTTGCGAAGTCATCAACCTGGGAGGGCACGACATGAAACGACTATTCCTGGCATCGACGATCATGGCCGGCTGGGCGGCTCTCGGAGCACAGGCAGCGGCGCACGGACTGCCGCCGAGCGGCGTCGCGCCGCGCGCGTCCTGCACCGGCCTCACCGGGCTCACGCTGCCGAACACCCAAATCCTGAGCGCGACGCAGAAGTCGGGCTATTGCAACGTGATCGGGATCATCAACAAGAGGGTTTCGACGCAGGACCCCGATCACTTCACCTACGGGATCGGCTTCGCGCTCAACCTGCCCAACACCTGGCATGGCCGCTTCGAGATGATGGGCGGCGGCGGCACCGACGGCGGCCTGCAAGGCGATCCGCAAGGCTCCGCCGGCGTCGAACTCGGTCAGGGCTGGGCGGTCGCTGCGGATGACGGCGGCCACGAGGACAATGCGACCAATCTGGTCGGCGGCTATCAGGACGACGACGTCAACGCCGGTGGCTCGGCCCATTTCGCGATCGATGCGCAGGCGCGGCGCGACTACGGCTACAACGGCATCGAGAAGACCGCGACGACCGCCAAGCAGATCATCTCCTACTTTTACGGCCTCGACACCGTCTATTCCTACATCATGGGATGCTCGAACGGCGGCCGTGACGCGATGGTTGCGTCGCAGCGATCGCCCTGGCTGTTCGACGGCGTGATCTCGCAAAATCCGGGCTTCAACCTGCCGCAGGCGGGCCTCGCGGAGGCTTGGAACGAGCAGGTGCTCGGCACGCTCTCAACCAGCAAGGACGTCAACGGCCAGCCCTTCATTCCCGACACCTTCCCCTCGCAGGATCTCCAGGTGGCGTCCGCCGCGATCCTGAGCGCCTGCGACGCACTTGATGGCCTCGTCGACGGCATCATCGACAATTATCACGCCTGCACCGCCAAGAAGGTCTCCCCGGCGCTCGCCAGCTACACCTGCGGCACCGGCGCGCATGGCAGCACGCCGCATGGCGGCACCTGCCTGACCAGTGCGCAGGTGGATGTGCTGAAGAAGATCTACGCCGGGCCGGTCAATTCAAAAGGCCAGCGGCTGTATTCGAACTGGTTCTGGGATGCCGGCATATGGACGCCGCCCACCGCGCCCGGCGCGGGCTGGCAATTATGGAACGTCGTCACCGCACCGGTGCCCAACGTCAACACCGCGATCAACCTGACGCTCGGCGCAGGTGCCATCCCGATGATCTTCCAGACCCCGCCCGTGGTCACGCCGGTGAACGGGCCGAACGGCCAGGAAGCCTTCGTGTTCCGCTTCAACTTCGACAGCGACGCACCAAAAATCTTCACGAAGACGCAAACGTATCCGGAAAGCGCGATGGACTTCATGGCGGCGGTCGCAACCGATCTGCGTCCCTTCAGGGCGCGCGGCGGCAAGCTGATCATCTCGTCTTCGGTCAATGACGGCATCTTCTCCGGCGCTGCGATCGCGCGCTGGTACCGCAAGATGAACCTGCGCATGGACGGTCGCGCGACCGATTTTGCGCGGCTGTTCATGGTGCCGAACATGGCGCATTGCGGCGGCGGCGCGGCCACCGCCAGCTTCGCCGAGAATGAACTCAAGGCGATCACGGATTGGGTCGAAAGGGATATCGCGCCGGAACGCATCGTCGCGGCCAACACCAACACCACCTCGCCCTACCCGACCGGAGGTCTGTTCGATCCCCGCATTGCCCAGAACTTCCCAACGGGAGGCACGCGGCCGCTCTGCGTCTATCCGAAGATTCCCGCCTACAAGGGCAGCGGCTTGACCAGCGATGCGGCCAACTTTGCGTGCATCGATCCAGGCTTCAGGCAAGGCGGCGACCACGACTTCCACGACGATGACGACGGGCACAGCGGCGACAGGAACTGACCCGCCTAGCGCGCCCCGGACGCAGCGCATCCGGGGCGCAGGATTGATCAAACCGCCGCCCCAGCCGCGAGCGCGGGCGCCAGCCCCGACCGCTTCAGAGCAGCTTCGCGCTCACGAACAGCGCACGCACGGCATTGGTTGCCTGCACGGCGAGCATCGCATTGTCGGCGGCGCCCTCGAGCGCCTGGACGGCATCATCATGCAGCGAGCGGAATTCCATCCACTCGACCGACTTGAAGTTGGTGAGGAACTGATAGGCCTGGCCGACAGTCGCAATCGCCAGCGTGTCACCGTTCAGCTTGATCTTGAACGTGGTGCGCAGCGGGGTCTCGGAGCTTGAAGGATCACTCATGGGCTGCTTCTGGACGACAACGGCTTAACGAAGGGAAAACGGCAGCCCCGCCACTGCAGGCAAAGATCAGGAGTCCGTGCTCGCGCGCTGCGAGGCCGTCGCCGATCCGCTCAGGCTCGGCACCACGACCAGACGGTTGAACTCGCCATTGTCGTAGGCCTTCATGAAACGATCATAGTCCTTGATCGAGACGCAGCCGTTGGAATCGCCGCGCGGCCCAAGCATGAAGCTGTGGGTGAGAAGACCGACACGGCCGAGCGCGCTGGTGCCTTCCACGGGCGTCAAGCGCAGCGCCCGGATGCCGTGGAACAGCTTTTCGCGCGGCTTCAAATCGTAGGTCGCAGGCGGGGTCGCACCCACCATGCGCTGGTCGACATGATCGGGGTCATCCATCAGCCCGCCCATGCCCGAATGGGCCTCGAGCGCGACGCCGCTCGGCAGGTAAAGCGCCTTGGCCGAGATGTCATAGACCGCCGTCCGCGAAATCGTAGCCGAGGGCGGCGAGATCCGGCGCCTTGCCGAACAGGCCACTGTCGGGCGTCAGCGAGGCCAGCTTGATCTTGTCCTTGAATTTTTCGAAGAAATTGCGGTTGTCGACCCTGGGACTGGTGTCGGCATAGGCCTGGCTCGATGCGATCTGGGCGGAGAGGTCAGCCTGGACCGGGCGCGAGCGCGGCATCGGGACGGCGTCGGCACGCTGCGAGGGCCGCCTCTCGTCAACAAGCCGGTCGTCATCGGTCAGGGTCGAGCGCCAGTCGTCGCCCTGAAGCCTTTGGGCGAGCATCGCCTTGGCGTCGCGGAGCTTGAGCTGGACCGCGTTCAGGGCGGAGCGCTCCAGCGTCCGGAGGTCCCGGGCGGGCGGACTGCCCGACAGCGAGGCGAAGCGATCCTCGAACGAAGGGGTATTGGCGGGCGGCAGTGCGGTGGTGACCAGCGGGGTCGAATCGTCGAAATCCGCGACCCACGCGGCAGCGCCCAGCGCCAGCGCGATGGCAGCCATAGACAGCAATATTGTCTCGGCTCGCCCGAGACGGCGGCGCGACAACAGCCTCTCGGCTCCTGCAGTGTCGGAAACCATCAGATCCCCAAATTGACCCCCGGGGGTACCCACCCCACCCGGAGACTCTATACCAGCTACCACATTGGGAGCCTAAAGTTAGGCATAATCGCGGCCGGCGGGGCACCCCAAGATAGCTCATGACCTATCCTTTTGACCTAAACCGGTTCGTTCTGGCCCAAAATCCGGTTTATCGCGCCGTCCAGGCCGAGCTGTCCCGGGGCCGGAAGCAGAGCCACTGGATGTGGTTCGTCTTCCCGCAGGTCGCCGGCCTCGGCTTCAGCGCCATGTCCCGGCGCTACGCCATCGCCTCCCGTGAGGAGGCCGAGGCCTACCTCGCCCACTCCGTGCTCGGCCCGCGCCTGGTCGAATGCACCAACCTCGTGCTCGCTGTCGAGGGACGAACCATCCATGCGATCCTCGGCGCGCCTGATGATGCCAAATTCCGTTCGTCGATGACGCTGTTCGGCGCGGTCTCCGGCGAGCCCATTTTCGACGAGGCGCTCGCCCGATATTTCGCCGGCGAGCCCGGCGGCGCGACGCTGGAGATCCTCGCCGCTCTCGATCGAAAGGCCTGACTGCGACAATCGCGGCCACCAGCGTAAACCAGCGATTAACACGGCCGCCTTATCGTCCGGAGAATATCTTTCTCCCCGCGCCAATTGCCGGACAGACCATGAAAATCGGTACGCTCCTGACCACCGCCATCGTCTCGCTCTCGACCGTCGGCGGCGGCCTCGCCGTCTACGTCGCCGTGACGAAATACCAGACGATGGACAGGATAGCCGAGGCGCAGGGCCGGCTCGCGATCGTCCGCGCCGTCAGCGACATCCCGCGCTATCTCAACCCCGAGCGTGGCTTCGCCACCAACATCCTCTACGGGCCTGCGACCGTCGACCCAATGCTGCTCACCGAGCATGACAAGCTGCGCAAGCAGACCGACGGCGCCCGCGACAAGATGAACGCGCTGCGCAAGGAGCTGCCCGGCGCCTTCGACGACGGCAACACCATCGGCACCAACATCGACGGCATCAATTCGAAATTCGCGGCGCTCCGCGAGGCCATCGACAAGGCGATCGCGGGGCCGGCTGATGCGCGCAAGGACGCCGCCAGGAAGATCGTCGCCGACAACGGCGTGCTCAACAACGGCGTGACTGCGCTGCTCAACGAGCAGGTCCGCCGCATGGCGATCCTCAACGGCGATGCCTACCGCCAGGCCAGCTACGCCAACATCGCCATGACGCTGCGCGATATCGGCGGCCTCAACGCCAGCCTGCACAAAAACCTCGTCGGGTCCAAGAAGGTGGCGACCGACGCCGAGAGGTCCGACATCGCCCGCTCGCAGGGGCGCAACGACCAGCTCGTGATGTCGCTCCAGGAGCTGCGCGGCAATCCGGCGACGCCGGCCAATGTCGCAGCGGCGCTCGAGACGATGAACTCGGTCTATGTCGAGGCCTTCGGCCGCGAACAGAAGCTCGTCAAGGACGGCGCGGTCAGCGGCAAGTACGAGCATGACGTCGACACCTATTACGTGGAATCGCAGCGTGGCCTCGGCGCGATCATCGGCGTCCGCGACGCCTTCTACGACAATGCCGAGCAGATCCTCGCCGGCGCCGCGTCGGCCGCGCACACGAGCTTCACGGTCGCACTCGCAGGCCTCCTCGCCGTGCTGATCGCAAGTGCCGGTCTGATCGTGATGGTCCGCCGCCGCGTCTGTGCCCCGATCGTCGGCCTGACGACCCGGATGTCGCGGCTAGCTGACGGCAACGTTGCGGAAGAAATCCCGGGCGCCGAGCGTTCCGACGAGATCGGGGCGATGGCCTCGGCCGTGCAGGTCTTCAAGGACAACATGATCCGCGCCGACCGGCTCGCGGCCGAGAAGCAGACCGAGAGCGATGGCAAGATGCGCCGCGCCCAGGCGCTCGACGAGCTGACCCGCGCCTTCGAGGCCAAGGTCACCGAGCTTGTCGGCGGCCTGTCGCAGGCGTCCTCCACCATGGAGAGCACCGCGCAGTCGATGACCTCGACGGCGTCCCAGACCAACAGCCAGGCCGCGGTCGTCGCCGCCGCCTCGCAGCAGACTTCGACCAACGTGCAGACGGTCGCGAGCGCGACCGAAGAGCTCACCTCCTCGATCTCGGAGATCGGCCGCCAGGTTGCACAAAGCACCGAGATCGCGGCCCGCGCCGTCGACAACGCCCGCCGCACCGGCGACACCGCGCGCGCGCTCGCCGAGGGCGCCCAGAAGATCGGCGACGTCGTCACGTTGATCCAGAGCATCGCCGAGCAGACCAACCTCCTCGCGCTCAACGCCACGATCGAGGCTGCGCGCGCCGGCGACGCCGGCCGCGGCTTTGCCGTGGTCGCGTCCGAAGTGAAATCGCTGGCCGGCCAGACCGCCAAGGCCACCACCGAAATCTCCGAGCAGATCACGGCGATCCAGTCCGCGAGCGACGAGACCGTGACCGCGATCCGCAACGTCGCCGACGTCATCGCCGAGATCGACCAGATCGGCACCGCGATTGCGGCCGCGATCGAGCAACAGGGCTCGGCAACCCGGGAGATTTCCCGCAGCGTCCAGGAGGCCGCCCGCGGCACCCAGGAGGTCAACACCAACATCACCGGCGTGCAGCGCGCCGCCGACGACACCGGCGCAGCCGCGAGGGAAGTGCTCGGCGCGGCCGAGCAGCTTTCGACGCAGTCGCGCGACCTCGCAGGCCAGTTCGACCGCTTCCTCGGTGAAGTCAGGGCGGCTTAGAGCGTTTTCGAGCGCGCTCTAGACGCCTCAGTAAGGCGGCGCCTTGCGCGCCCGCTGTGCCTTAGCGGCCTCGATCCACCATGCGAGATCGTCGGCAAAGCGCGGGAACGACCGTTCCAGCGCCTTGCCGCCCTCGCCGATCGGTTCGCTCTCGGCCGACAGCGTCTGCGCGATCGGCCCGACGCCGATGGTGCTCGACACCACGACCATGCCCATCTCCGACAGCGTGCCGTGCCAGGCGGTCGAGGCGCGCGCGCCGGACAGACGGCCGGCGGAATAGCTCGACGATCGCGGCCGGGCGCCAGAACCATTCCTCCAGGAAATGGTCGGTGAGATTCTTCAGGCCCGGCTGAATGCCCCAATTGTATTCGCCTGTAACGAAGACAAAACCATCGGCGCCGCGGATCTGTCCGGCGAGCTTCTCCAGCGCCTCCGGCGCTGCGCCTTTGGGATATTCCTTGTACATGCGGTCGAGCATCGGCAGGCCGATCGCCTTGGCGTCGATGAACTCGACCTGCTCGCCGCGACTGCGCAGGCGATCGATGACGAAATTCGCAAGGCGGATGCCCATGCGGTCGGAACGATAGGAACCATAGAGGACGAGGATGCGGTTGCTCATGTCCGGCAGGCTAGCACGAAACCGGAGTCCGGCCCCAATCCATTTGTCGTGCTATGTCCTGCGTCCGCGCTCCAGCGTTTCCGACGGCGCTTCGCCGAACTGATCGCGATAGCTTCGGGAGAAATCGCTGAGATGCCAGAAGCCGAAGGCCAATGCGACGGCCTTCACGCTCTCGGCGCCGGCCAGGAACCGCTGGCGGACCAGCCACAACCGCCGCAGCCGCAAATAGCGATGCAAGCTCATGCCGCGATAGCGGCGGACCACGTCATGCAAGGTGCGGACGGAAAGGCCGAGCTTGCGCGCCATCTCCTCGCTGTAGATCGGCTGGGCGAGATCGTCGGACAGAAGCGCGCGGATGTCCTGGAACAGCTTGAACTGCCGCTCGTCGTTCGGCCGCAGGGTCCTCTGGACGCGAACGGAAAGGGCTCAGCCAAGCGCTAGCGCCGGGGCAGCCCCGGGCGCCAGCGTGACGCCGTCGGCGCCCGCGGGCACCGACGGCAGGCCCTCGGCCACCCAGGCGCGGTACCCGCCGATCACGTGGGTGGCCCGGTGCAGGCCCAGGTCCAGCAGGGCCGCCGCCGCCAGGCTGGAGGTGTACCCGTCCACGCAGAAGACGATGACCCGGTGGTCGTACCCGGTGACCCACGGCAGCCGGGCGTCCGAGAACGGATCGAGGCGCCACTCCAGGTGATTGCGCTCCACGATCGTGGACCCGGGTATCTCTCCCTGCGCCGCGCGCTGCGCGGCCGGCCGGATGTCGACGAGCACGGCGCCGCCGGACAACTCGCCGAAGGCCTGCCGCGTTGCCACGCGGATCAGCCGGGCCCGCGCGGAGGCCAGGATCTCGTCGATGGTGCGGGCCCCCTGCGTCCGGACGGCTACCATGCCGCCGCGCCTTCGGTGCTCAGCGTGACCAGGCCGCCCGGCGTCAGCTCGTAACGCGTCATGGCCTGCAGCGGCGGCGAGTAGGCGTGCACGTAACCGCCACGCACGCGGCCGAGTTGCGTACGTCGTGGATGTAGCGGGGGCCGAACGCGCGTGCCCCGCCCGCCCCGACCGGCTTGGCCAGCACCTGGCCGGTGGTCCGGCCCCCGACCACCCGGCACTCCACCAGGGTGCCCCAGACGACGGCGAACGCGCCGGCCGACCCGCCGTGGTCGTGGAAGCCGGTCGCCTGACCGGGCAGCCAGCTGATCACCCACACCTCGTGGCTGTCGTCGAGGTGGATCCGCTCGTACCAGCGGCCTTCCGGATCCAGGCGTACCCGGCCGAGCCAGTCCCGGGGTGTCGCCAGCCGCCGCACCACGTCGGCAAGCTGGCGCGCGCCGAGTAGCTGGCCAGGACCCACACGGGCCGGTGCGGCCGGCCGGATCATCGTGTTCATATTCGCGTCTCT
>CAWFVZ010000016.1:0-19138 GCA_963819355.1 uncultured Alphaproteobacteria bacterium
TCATCGTCTGGCTCGGCGTCGGTGAAGCGGAGAAGATCTTCCTGGTGGCGCTTGGCGTCACCTTCCCGATCTACATCAACACCGACCTTGGCATCCGGCAGGTCGATCCCAAGCTGCTCGAGCTCGGTCGGGTCCAGGGTCTAAGCTCGCTTCGAACTGATCCGCCGCATCGTGCTTCCCGGCGCCCTGCCGTCGATCCTCACCGGCGTGCGCTATGCGCTGGCCACGGCGTGGCTCGCGCTGGTCGTGGCCGAAACCATCGGCGCGCAATCCGGCATCGGCTTTCTCGCGATGGATGCGCGCGAATTCCTACGTACCGACGTGATCGTCCTGACGATCGTGATCTATGCGCTGATCGGCATCGCCGCCGATGCCATCGCCCGTTTGCTCGAAAGGCGCCTGCTGCGCCTGGCATCCGAACTATGGAGCGGCGCGATGAACGTTCATGTCGCTCCGCGTCACGCCGCGCCATCCGGATCCGGCCGGCTGTCGTCGTCAGCAATCTCGTCGCGCGCTACGGCGACCGCGTCAGTCATCGAGAAGCTCAATCTGCGCATCGAGCGCGGCGAGTTCGTTGCCTTGCTGGGCGAAAGCGGCTGCGGCAAGACCACGCTGCTGCGGGCCCTCGCCGGCCTCGATTCCGATCCAGGGCGGCCGCATCGCTGGCGCCGCGGCGGCCGGCGGTCGTGTTTCAGGAACATCGGCTGCTGCCGTGGGACAACCTCTGGCGCAACGTGGCGCTCGGCTTGCAGGCATCGGACGCGCGCGAACGCGCCGCTGCAGCGCTCACCGAGGTCGGACTCGGCGAACGACTGGACGACTGGCCGCGCAATCTCTCGGGCGGACAGGCCCAGCGCGTCGCCCTTGCCCGCGCGCTGGTCCAGGAGCCCGAGCTTCTGCTGCTCGACGAGCCGTTCGCCGCGCTCGATGCGCTGACCCGCATCCGCATGCACGAGCTCGTCCGCGAACTCGTCGCCAATCATCAGCCGGGCGTCCTGCTCGTCACGCACGATGTCGACGAGGCGATCACTCTCGCCGATCGCATCCTGGTGATGCGCAACGGCGCGATCGCCTTCGAGCATCGCGCGACGCGCGACGGCTCGACATCCATCTCGCGCGCGCGAGCTCCTCGTCGAGCTCGGTGTGATTTCTCATTCTCGCCGACTAGGTTGCCCCGAAAGGTTCCGACATGTCCGACTCCTCAATCGCCAAACCATCCCGGCGCAGCTTCCTCGGCGCCGCAGCCTTCGGCATCGGCGCGCTTGCCGGCTTGAAATCAGCGAACCGCCCACGCCGCGCCCGGCCGCACCACCGACACGGTGCGCCTGACCTGGGGCCTGGGCGGCCTCAATCTGATCGCCAAGGAGCGCGGCGAGTTCGAGAAACTGCTCGCCAAGGACGGCATCAAGGTCGAATGGCTCGGCCCGTTCCCGAACCATGCGCCGACCCTGCAGGCCGTCACCGGCGGCAGCGCCGATTTCAGCTTCGGCGGCAGCACCACGCCGGCGCTGGCTGCGATCATCGCCGGCTCGCCTTTGGTGTTCACGCAGTTCGTGGTCTACGAGCCGCGGACCACCGCGATCATCGCCAAGGACGGCTCCGGCATCGACAAGATCGAGGACCTCGTCGGCAAATCGGTCGCAGTCAACCGTTCGGGCCTCGGCGAATTCCTGCTGGTGGCCGCGCTGGAGAAGCACAAGGTCGACCGTTCCGCGGTCAAGTTCGTCTATCTCAACCCGCCCGATGCCGCGCCGGCACTTGCCGCCGGCAAGGTCGACGCCTGGTCGATGTGGAGCCCCGGCGTCGACATCGCCCGGCTCGAATACAAGGCGCACGATATTTTCCTCGAAGGCCGCGACCTCGAATTCCAGATCGACTACACCTCGTATCTGACCACCCGCAAATTCGCCACCGACAATCCCGCGCTGGTCCGCGCCGTGACGACGCGTTCCGCGCCGAGGGCAAATGGGTCTCGGAGAACAGCAAGGACGCCGAATACATCGCGCAGAAGGCGGGGAAATACAGCGACGAGGTTCGCGACCAGTTCATCGCGCTGAAACGCCAGTATCGCTACTTCGCGGTCAACGACGAGAAATTCATCGGCGAGCTGCAAAAGGCCGCCGACTGGCTGGTCGCCCGCAAGGTTTTGCCCGAGCCGGTCAAGGTGACCGATCATCTCGCCCAGCTCTAAGACCATTCCAACAGGCCAAGACAATGAACAAGACCGTATCCGCCCCCTCCCTGGATGTATCCGAGCCGCTCAAGACCGGCTCGCCGGAACTGGAGGCGCTGCTCAACCAGATCGCCGAGGGCGCGAGCGACCGTGAGCGCGACCGCGTACTGCCTTTCGACGTGATCGATCTCATTCGCCGCGCCCGCCTCGGTGCGCTGCGGCTGCCCGTTGCGGCCGGCGGCGCCGGCAGCACGATTCGCGATCTCTTCGCTTTCGTCATCCGGCTTGGCGAGGCCGACGCCAATGTTGCGCATATCCTGCGCAATCATTTCAGCGTGGTCGAGCGGCTGGTGCGCAACCCCAAGGACGAGCAGAGCCGGCAATGGCAGAAAGCGGTTGCCGAGGGCGCCATCATCGGGCTTGCGACGACCGAGCTTGAAAGCCCGCGCGTCGGCAATGTGACGCCGGGCACGACCTTCACGCCGGACGGCAGCGGCGACTACCTGCTGAACGGCACCAAATATTACAGCACCGGCACCCTGTATTCGGACTACGTCCTTGTACGAGCGGCCGATCCATCCGGCGCGACCGGTGCCACGATCGTGCCGATCAAGCGCGACGGTATAGAGCTCGTGGACGATTGGGACGGGCTCGGGCAGCGGCTCACGGCGACCGGCACCACGCACTTCCGTAACGTCAAGGTCAAGCGCGAGGAGGTCGTGTTCGACACGCCGGACGGCGGCTATGGCGTGCCCTATTCCAACACGTTTGCGCAGCTGTTTCTGACGGCGATCGTTGCGGGCATTGCGCGTGCGACGCTGCGGGATGCGACAGCCCTGGTCCGCTCGCGCAAGCGTACGTTCTACTATGCACCGACCGAGATCCCGACCGACGATCCGCTCCTGCAACAGACGGTTGGTCAGATCGCCAGCGGCGCCTTTGCGGCCGAAACCGTCGTGCTCGCGGCCGCCGAGGCGCTGGACATCGCGACCGACGCATTCGATGCCGGCGCTGCGAACGCGGCAGACTCTGCGCACACGGCCGCCCTGCTCTCGGCCAAAGCAAAGATCGTCGCCGACGATTTCGCCATCCGCGGCGGCAGCCTGCTGTTCGACGTCGGCGGCGCGTCAGCCACCAAGAAGGTCACGAACTTCGATCGTCACTGGCGCAATGCGCGGACGCTGTCGTCGCACAACCCGACGACCTACAAGGCGCGCTCGATCGGGGAACACGAAATCAACGGCACACCATTGCCGGCGAAGGGCTTCTTCTAAGCGAAGGCGCCGGCATTCGACGGTCCGACGCAAGGAGAGACAATCATGGGAAGGTCGGACATCCATCTCGTCACCGACAGCAACGAGATCGAAGAGCAGTTTCGCGCGAGTCATGCGCCGCCTCGCCGGCGGCGTTAGCATCATCACCGCCGGGCGTGACGAAGACATCACGGGAATGACTGTCACGTCCCTGACATCGCTCAGCGCGAGCCCGCCGCGCCTGCTCGTCAGCGTCAACAGGCAGGCCTCGTCATTTGCCCCGATCGAGCGTCATCGGGTGTTCGGGGTCAACATCCTCGGGTCCGAGCAGCAGGAACTCGCGAGCCGGTTCAGCAATGGCCGGCTCAAGGGGGCCCAACGCTATGAAGGCGTATCCTGGAGGGCCGGGGCATCGGGCGTGCCTCTGCTCGGCCATTCTCTGGCGACGGTCGAGTGCCAGGTCGAGGAGATCATCGAGCGACATTCGCATGGGATCATCGTCGGCAGCATTCTGAGCTTCGAACTGTCGCCCCAGCTGTCGGGGCTGGTATACTGGAACGGCCAATACATCGAGATCACGCACGACGTCGATCTGGATCTGCTCGCCGAGATCAGCATCCCCCTGGCGCATGTCAGGTAGCGACGATCCTGCCGCCTCTCGATATCCGGAATCGCTAAGCGAGGGCAGCATGAAACGAGGAATTCCACCGGCTGATCACACCGCGCCGGAGTCGACACCGAGGCGATGGCAGCTCGACCGGATCGTCGCGGAGCTGCGCGTCTCGCGTGAGGAAACCCACAGCATTCGCAAGGACGGCGAGGCGCGGCAAGCCCCGTCGCGCGAAGCGCTGGAGGCGATCCTCAACGGCCTCACCGCAGCATTGTTTCCACGGCATTACGGTCGTTCCGAGCTCGATGGCGAGAATATCGACTATTTCGTCGGAAATAGCCTCAGCGTTGCCCTGGACTCGCTGTGCGACCAGATCCATCGCGGCGCCCTCTTCATCGGCGACGAGCTCACCGCCGGCTTCCGGCGCGAGGACGCGGTCGAACTGACACGGACCTTCGCCTCGCGACTGCCGCCCGTACGCGGGCTCCTCATCAACGACCTCAGGGCCGCCTTCGTCGGCGATCCCGCCGCCAGGAATTTTCCGGAGATCCTGATCGGCTATCCCGGAATGACCGCGATCATCCACCATCGTCTTGCCCATATCCTGCATGGCCTCGGTGCCCGGCTTGTCGCTCGCCTCGTCGCCGAGATTGCGCACACTCGCACCGGGATCGACATTCATCCCGGCGCCAGCATCGGCTCGGGCTTCTTCATCGATCACGGCACAGGTGTCGTGATCGGCGAGACCGCCATCATCGGCGACAACGTCCGCGTCTATCAGGCCGTCACGCTGGGCGCCCGTCATTTTCCGACGGACGAAGAAGGCAGTTTGATCAAGGGCGACGCCCGCCACCCGATCGTGGAAGACGACGTCGTCATCTATGCGGGCGCGACGATTCTCGGCCGGATCACGATCGGCCGGGGATCGACGATCGGCGGCAACGTCTGGGTGACCCAGGACGTGCCGCCGAACAGCATCGTGACCCAGGCAACGGCCCGCAACAAGCCCGGCTAGGCCGTCGCCGGCGCCTTCCAGCGCATCAAGCGGCGCTCCAGCGCCTCGAGGAATGCGTTGAAGACAAGGCCGATGACGGTAATCCCGAGGATGCCAAAATACATCTGCGGGATCAGGAAGCTGTACTGGCTGTTGATGATGAGATAGCCGAGCCCGGACTTGGCGCCGACCATTTCGGACGCCACCAGCACCAGCATCGCCGAGGCGCTGGCGAGGCGGATGCCGACAAAGATCGTCGGCAGCGACGCCGGCAGGATCACCTTGCGGAACAATTGCTCGGGGTCGCGCCCATCGTCCGTGCCGACTTGATCAGCAGCGGATCGACTTGCTGACCGCGGCGATGGTATTGAGCAGCAGCGGCCAGGCGCAGCTATAGACCACCATGGTGACCTTCGAGAGCTCGCCAATCCCGAGCAGCAGGATGAACACCGGCAGCAGCGCCAGCGGCGCGGTGTTGCGGCAGATCTCGATGAACTGGTTCAGGAGGTCGCCGAGCCGGGCATACCAGCCGTCACCAGGCCAAGCGGCACGATCAGCACGACCGAGATCAGGAATCCGCTCAAGGCGCGCAGCAGGCTGGCGGCGACGTCGTCGTAGAGTTCGCCGGTTTGCGCGAGCTGCCAGCCCGCCGCGATCACTTCCGAAAACGGCGGCAGGAAGGTCACGTCGATCAGGCCCAGCCTCGGCGCGGCCTCCCAGACCGACAGGAACAGCCAGCAGCAACAGCGATCGTTGCCCGATGGCGCCGAGCCAGCGCACGAGCCGCCTGTCGCCGCGACAAGCGCGCCGGCGTGCTGTGCGGCCGCGGTCCGTTGGGCTCCCCTCGGCGCAGCTCCAAGCAGCGTCAGCATCTCAAGACTAGACATGGGCCAACTTCCTCCGCATGTGCGACTGGCGCTGCGCCGCCCGCGCGCCGGCCTGGCCAGTTGCTGCGCCTTCAACACTTCCTCGCGCAGCAGGGACCAGACCTCGTGCCGCACATGCCCGAACTCGGGCAGCGAGCGAACGTCCTCGGTCTCGCTGTGCAGCTCGTCGGGAATATCGACGATCTGCTTGATGCGGCCGGGGCGCGAGGTCATCACCGCCACCCGCTGGCCGAGCACGACGGCCTCGTCGATCCCGTGCGTGATGAAGAGGATGGTCTTGCCGGTGCTGCGCCAGATCCGCAGCAATTCGCCCTGCAGCGTCTCGCGGGTCTGCGCGTCGAGCGCGGCGAACGGCTCATCCATCAGCAGCACCTCCGGATCGTAGGCGAGGCTTCGGGCGATCGCGACACGCTGCTTCATGCCGCCGGAGAGCTCGTGCGGATAGCGGTCGGCAAAGCCGGACAGGCCGACCAGATCGAGATAATGCAGCGCGCGATCTCGCGCCGCTCCCTGGCCTTCAGCCCCGCGATATCGAGCCCGAACTCGACGTTCTGCGCGGCGGTACGCCAGGGAAACAGCGCATATTGCTGGAACACGATGCCGCGGTCGCGCGCCGGCCCTTCGATCGGCCTTGCCGTCGAGCAGGATGCGGCCGCTGGTCGGCGCCGTCAGGCCGCCGAGCAGATCGAGCAGAGTCGATTTGCCGCAGCCGCTCGGCCCGACCAGGGCCAGGAACTCGCCGGCGCGAACATCGAGCGTGATGTCCTCCAGCGCGGTGAAGCGGCTGCGTCGGCCCGCCATCCTCGCCGCGAACGAGAAATTCCTTGCGGACATGCTCGAAGCGGATCTTGGCCGACGTCATTTGCGCCTCCGCCGTCTTGCCCGGACGGAAATAGTTGAACTCGTTGGTGTAGACGTCGCGCGGCCTTGATCTGGTCCGGCTTGAACAGACCGTCCTTCACCAGCCAGTCGATCCACACCTGGATCTCGCCATCGCCGATCACGCCGCCCTTGGTCGCAACACCGGTGCTCTTCCAGTACTTGATCGACGACGCGTCCTCGTTGCGCTTGCGCTCGGCGATGATGCTGTCGAAGCGTGCGCGCACCTCCTCCGGCGGAGTCGTCTGTGCCCAGTGCGATGGCGCGCGAAATGCCCTCGATCAGCTTGCGGGAGGCGTTGGGGTTGTCCTTGATGAACTTGTCCCGCAGCACATAGGCGCCGCCGGTAAAGTTGCCGAACAGGTCGGTGTCGTTGAACAGCGTGCGGATGCCGCCGCGTTCCAGCGCCTTGTCGCGCAGCACGCCGCTCAGCGTGGTCACCTCGACCTGGCCCTGCCGCAACGCCTGCTCGCCCGCGACCGGCGGGATCGCCACCAGCGTCACCTGCTTGGCCTCGGCCGGCGCTGAGCCCGTTGCGCGCCAGATATTCGCGCAGCACGAATTCCAGATGCGCGCCCAGCGTATTGACCGCGACCTTCTTGCCGATCAGGTCGCGCGCGGTCTTGATCGGGCTGTCCTCCTTCACGTAGTAGCCGTAGTAGGTGTTGGCGTCCGACCCGTAATAGCCGACCACCGCCTTGATCGGCGCCTTGGCCGCGATCAGCTTGATGATCGCGCCATAGAACGCGCCGCCGATGTCGATGTCGCCGGTGACGACGGTCTGGATGTCCTGCGGCCCGCTGATGGTGTTGCCGACCCATTTGAGCTTCAGCGGCGCCAGATAGCCGAGATCCTCGGCCAGCTCGATGAATGTCACCTGCCCGGCCCAGCCCTGGTAGCGGATCTCGGTCTTTTCAAGCTGCGGCTCGGCCATGGCGCTGCCGATCAAGCCGGCCAGCGCCGAGGCCGGCCAGAAGGCCAAGCGTTGCCGGTCCTTGCCCGCAAGCCGGCGCACCGGACGAAGCGATCGCAGAAGATGCGATTTTCATTGATCTTCCTGACGTGATCCTTCAGGCGGCTTTGGCGCCTGCGGCTTGGCCGACTTGATGCGGGTGACGCTGTTGCGGCCGTCGATGCTGACCGGCACGTCGCCATCGATGGTGGCGCGCCGCACCACGCGGTGCTGGTCGCCGTAATCGTTGACGGCGTAGTGCTGGGTGGCGCGATTGTCCCAGATCACGACGTCGCCCTGTCTGCCAGCTCCAGCGCACCGTGTTCTCCGGCGCCGTGATATGCGACTGGAACAGGTCGAACAGCTTCTGGCCGTCATATTTCGGCAGGCCGACGAAGCGCTGGACGAAATTGCCGAGCACCAGCGTACGCTCGCCGGTCTCGGGATGGACGCGAACGACCGGATGCTCGGTCTCGTAGATCGTTCCGTGAAGACCTCGTCGAATTGCTTCCGGTCGGCTTCGGTCGCACGCGGTCTTGACCGCATAGTCATAGGCATTGCTGTGCACCGCCCAGAGCTCGTCGGCGAGCTTGCGCAAGGGGCCGGCAGATCGAGATAGGCAGCCGCCGTGTTCGACCAGACGGTGTCGCCGCCGAACTGGGGGATCACCACGCCGCGCAGCACCGAGATCTTCGGATAGGCATCGACGAAGGTGACGTCGGTATGCCACTGGTCGGCGCGGCCGCCGCCCCGGCCGGAATCCAGTTCCAGGATCGACGACGGTGCCCTTGGTCGCGCCGACCGTCGGATGCGGCACCAGCTTGCCGAGCCGGACGGCAAACCGCTCCTGCTCGGAATCGTCGAGATGGTTCTGATCGCGGAAGAAGATGACCTTGTGCTCGAGCAGCACCTGGTTGATCGCAGCGATGGTCTCGTCCGGAAGATCGCCCGAGAGCTTGATGTTCCTGATTTCGGCGCCGATGACGCGCCGCCCGCTTGACGATATCCGCGCGCGGAATGACGTTGTCGATGGTGATTCCGTCTGTCATGTCATCTTCCCCGAGACCGCGATCCATTTTGACAAGGCTCCGCCGTTCGCCGATCGCTGGTACGATGGCGGAGCAAAAGCAGGTGATGAGAGTAATCGATCCTCTTGCGGGACTGCCGTCTGCTCTGGCGGCAATCACGTCTGGCGGGATCTTTCCGTGGAGGCCGCATCAATGCGGCCTCTTGTTCAGTCACACGATGCTAACTCAAGCACTTCGGAAATAGCTTCCAAAGTTCAAGGCAGTTAAGAAACAGACGCGTCCGCTGTGATGGCGTGCCCGGTTGTTATTTGCGCTCCTCATCTATTCTGCCGCGACGGTGTTCGGCGAGCGCCAGACGGACGACGCATACAGCGCCGGCTCGAAATCATCAGCGATCTGCCCGTTGATCCGCGCCTCATGCGCCGGAAGATCGTCAAGGAAGAGATCCCGGCTGATCCGCGCGACGACGCCTGGAATATCTCGCTTGAAGCTCGGCACATCTCCGATCGGCAGGCCGAAGCTGACGAACGCCGCGGGGTTGAAGACGTGGATGTTGCGAAGATACGGCGCGCGGCCGGGCTGCTTCTCCAGAAATTCGTGGCCGAGGCCAAGATAAGGATGCGCACCCAAGATATCGTCCGGTTGGTCGGCCGGCGGCGAGAAGCGGTCGCGCCATAGCAGGATCTCGTCGGAGAAGGCGGCAAGCTCCGGACGGCGGGCGAGATCGACCTGATAACCCGTGCCCACGATTGTGAAATCGAAGGCGATGTTCCCCTGCGGCGTCGTCGCCAGCAGCCGCTGACCGAACGACTTTGCCGATGTCCACGGGGTCGCCAGATGGAGATGGAAGTTCGAAAATTTAACGGCACGCGCAACTGCATCGGGGGGCGGCGTCGAGCCGGCGCGGCGAAACCGGATGGCCTGGTGCCAGCGAACCGCGTCAGGAAGCGAACCGTAATTGTCGTATGCCCCGGGATATCCTCGCGTCCTGATGACGGGTTCGGATGCCAGCGCGTCACGACGGGCAAACAGGTGCACCTCGCGCGCCCCGGTCTCCAGCGCGACCGCCGCGGCATCGAACGCCGAGGCCGCACTGCCCAGCACCGCGACCGACTTGTCGCGCAGGCCTTCGAAATCAATTGTTTCAGACGTGTGTGCGTAGAGCGCCTTCGGCAGATCGCGTGAGACCACGTCCGGAACAGCGGGGCCGCCGTTGCTGGGGAAACCGCTGGCGAGGATGATCTTGCGTGCGGTCTCCGTTCTCACGGCGCCGCCGACGTCCAGATGCAGCCGCAAATGCCCGTCCTGCGGCTCAATCCGGATCAAACGCGTCCGATAGCGCACCTCGATGCCGAGCGTCTTGCGGTACCAGTCGAGATAGGCCGCCCACTCCACCCGGGGGATGCGGTCGAGCGCATCATAGGCGGCGGCGCCGCGATGCGGCTTCATACCAGGCCTGGAAGCTCAGCCCCGGCAAACCGAGCTCGGGTCCCGGCAACCCTTTCGGCGTGCGCAGCTTATGCATGCGCGCGCTGGTCAGCCAGGGACCGGACGAAGCGGCGTCATCCGCGGCGCTCGATCACCGTCACCCTGCCGATGCCGGCACGACGCAAGCGCAAAAGCAAAGGCGCTTCCGGATTGCCCGCCACCGATGATTGCGACGTTGTGGTCGACGCCGTCGCGGTCCGGCACCCAATTCTGCGGGTCGGCACCGATCAGGCGCAAAGTCTCACGAGCGGCAGCATCGACATCGGATTGGGACATATCGCACCTGGAGTTGACGGCATCAGATGCTGTCAAATCGTAGAAGCGAACGACATTCAGTCAATGAAATGAAATCGGCTTTGTTTGACGCGCCACATAACGAATTCGTCGCAACCTCGCGGCGCGTTGAAAGATTTGCCTTGATAGGGTGCAGTGGCTCGCGCACGACGACGGGTGCATCAGCTGCGTAACGTTCAGCAGACGAAAGTTCTGCTCATGGCTTCGTCTCTATTCCGCAGCGCTTTCGTTATATTCATGCTCGCATCGATCCCAACAACGTAAATTCATTTCATCGACATTTCCGTCGCCGGAGACATAGAGTCCTGCTCGATCGAGCCGCATTGGCGGCCTCTTGGAGAGCTTGGACAGCACATGTCGTCGCCTGACGTCATCAGCCTCGAGCGAGACACGCCCGAACTCGCGCGCACCTACGAGCAGGCTGGCATTCTGCAATTTCACCACGGCAAATTCCTGATCGGCCCCCTCGCCGTGAAGTCCGGCGATCGCGTCCTGGACATCGGCGCAGGTACGGGCCGGCTTGCCGAATTCGTCGCCGGATTGGTCGGCCCCGATGGCCGTGTGATCGGCATCGATCCTCTGCGAAAACCGGATCGCCATCGCGCGCCTGCGCGAGTCGAACACGCTGGCCTTCGGCGTCGGCCGCGCCGAGGATCTGCAGCGCTTTGCGCCTGCGGAATTCGACGTGGTGTATCTCAACAGCGTCTTCCACTGGATTGCAGACAAGCCGCGGGCGCTGCGCGAAATTCACCGCGTCCTGAAGCCCGGCGGCAGGCTCGGGCTGAATGTCCAGGACCCATCGAAACCACACGAATCGCGCAACCTGCTTCGCCAAGCCATCGAACTGGCCGGATTTGCCGAACGAAGCGGTGAGTCGAACCGGGTGCTGGGAGCAACGGACGAGGAGCTCAAGGACACTCTTCATCGGGGCAGGCTTCGTCGACTACCGCAGCGACCTGCGCACATTGGTCGATCTGCACGGCGACGTGAGTTCGGCGCTCGGATGGTCCGAAGCCAGCGCATTCGGCAATTTCCTCGGCGCCTTTTCCGCGGCGGAACGGGAAGCAATCGACAGAGCCTTTGCCGTGTTGGTCGAAGCAAATCGCACCCCGGAGGGCCTCCGGCTGGAGCGATATCTGCGTTTCGCTTTCGCGCGAAAGCCGGAGCAGCAGAACATCCCGTCCGTTTCCTAGTCGCTTCGCGTCCTCCCTGGCCATCGCATCCGGATATTCGAACCATGAGCAACCCACGGCAGCTTGTTCTCAATCTCTTCATCTATCCGGGCGGCCACCATGAAGCCGCGTGGCGCCACAAGGGATCGGAGCCGGATCGCATCCTCGACATCACCTATTATCAGGAGCTGGCGCAGCGCGCCGAAGCCAGCAAGTTCGACGCGATCTTCTTTGCCGACGGGCCGGCGCTGGCCGACAACGTCCGCTACGCGCAGCGCTTTCGCTTCGAGCCGATCACCTGGCTTGCGGCGATCGCTGCAGTCACCAAGCGCATCGGCCTGATCGCAACGGCTTCGACGACCTATACCGAACCATACAATCTGGCGCGGCTGTTTGCCTCGCTCGACCATCTGAGCCGTGGCCGCGCCGGCTGGAACATCGTGACGACCAGCGCGCCGCAGGCCGCGCAGAACTTCGGCCTGCCCGAGCATCCCCCTCACCACGAGCGCTACGAGCGCGCCCGCGAATATCTCGACGTGATCTCGCGGCTCTGGGACAGCTGGGAGGACGACGCGCTCGTCAACGATCCCGTCTCGGGCGTGTTCGCCGAGACCAGCAAGATCCACACGCTCAATCACGTCGGAAAGCATTTTCGCGTTCGTGGACCCCTGAACATCTCGCGGACGCCTCAGGGACGGCCGGTTTATGTGCAGGCCGGATCGTCCGATGACGGCCGCGCGTTTGCCGCGCGTTTGCCGAGGCGATCTTCACGGCTCACCAGACGCTGGAATCGGCCCAGGCGTTCTATGCCGATATCAAGCGCCAAGCCACGCGCCTTCGACCGCGGTCCCGACGAGATCAAGATCCTGCCGGGCATCAGTCCGTTCATCGGCAGCACGCAAATCGAGGCCGATCGCCTCCAGGACGAGTTCAACGCGCTGATCCAGCCGGAATATTCCCTGACCCAACTGCGCCAGATGATCGGCGTCGATCTCACCGGCTACGATCTCGACGGCCCCGTCCCGCGCCATCTGATCGATACCGCGAGCGCGCGCGGCGTCGCCAGCCGCTTCAAGCTCGTGGTCGATATCGTCGATCGCGAGAAGCCGACCATTCGCCAGCTGGTGCAGCGCCTCGCCGGCGCGCGCGGCCACTGGGTCATTGCCGGAACGCCGGAGAAGATCGCCGACAATATCCAGACCTGGTTCGAGAGCGGCGCGGCTGACGGCTTCAACGTGATGCCGCCCTGGCTGCCCGGCGGCTTCGACGCGTTCGCCGAGCAGGTCGTCCCGATCCTGCGCAAGCGCGGCCTGTTCCGCGAGGACTACACCGGCACGACCCTGCGCGAGCATTACGGCCTTGCGCGGCCCGCCAGCGTCTATTCCAACGCGGTCAAGGCGATCGCCTGACACCGCTTCCACACTCCCATCCCAACTCGAGATCAATAAGCAGACATGAAGACAGCGTTGTTTCTCCTCTCCGGCCTTTTGGCTCTTTCCCCGTTCGCAGCCGGAGAGTCCCTTGCACAGCAGCCCGCCAAGCCGGAACTGAGGGTCGGCTTCGTGCCGGGGCCGTATATCGATGAGTTCAAGATCGGCGTCGAGCCGGAGCTGAAGAAGAAGGGCTACAAGATCCGCTATGTCGAGTTCTCGACCGGCCTTGAAGCCAACAATGCCGTGTTCAAGTCCGAGATCGACGCCAATGTGATGCAGCACACGATCTTCCTCGACTCCTACAACGAGCGGCAGAAGACCGATCTCGTCGGCATCGTCCACGTCCCGACCCCGCCGATGGGTCTCTATTCGAAGAAGCATCCGCTGGGCACACCGATCAAGCCGGGTTCGAGCATCGCGGTGCCGAACGATCCAGTCAATCTGCAGCGCGCACTGTGGGTTCTGCGCGACCTCGGCCTGATCGAGATCCGCGACAGCAAGCCGGTCGACGTCACTGAGCTCGACGTGCTGAAAAACCCTGGCGGTATCAAGCTCGTTCCACTCGAAGCCGCGCAGGCGCCGCGGGTGCTCGACGACGTCGATTTCGCCGCCATCCAGGGCAATTTCGCGATCTTCAGCGGGTTGAAGCTGACCAACGCCTTTGCGCTGGAGAAGATGACGACGCCCTACATCAACGTGCTCGCGGTGAAGAAGGCCAATGCCGAATGCCGAATGGGCCCAGGACATCGTTGCCGGCTACAAGTCCCCGGCGTTCAAGACGGCAATCCAGGCCGATCATTTCTATGACGGCTTCACCTTGCCCGACTACATGAAGTGAAAGGCTCACAGAGCAACAGTGAGACACGGCGCAAGCATGTTCGACTTCACCCTGGAATGGACCGGCCTTCGTTCTCCTGCCGAGCGGGCGATCGATGCGAGAGCGGTCACAGATCGCATCGGCAGGCATGAGGCATTGATCCTCCCCCTTGCCCTGTTGATCGCGTTCCTGCTCGTGCTTGGCCTCATGACGGGAGCGCATCTGCATCAGCGCGCCGACCGGAGCCTGCTCTATGCATCGTTCGGCAGCATGGGCATGCCCATGCTTGTCGTGCTGCCGGACTTCTGCCGCCGACCGCTGAACGTCGGTTCCACACCACACCTGCGGCACGCCGACGTGCTGGCGCTGCTGGCGCAAGATTGATCGAGAAGCCTGATCCAACGCCCCCGAGCCATGTGTAGTGCATGAAAATCGTCCCTTGCGAAACGGCGCCATGGAATTTTCTGCTTGAACAAATAACAGCTTCAGTACGATCCAACCAAACTGGTCGACGCCAGCGTCTGGCGATGTTCAACGTCTTGCCGCCCGTGATAGCTTTGGCGGGTTCTCGCCCTACAATGTTGTCCGGAGTGAACATGAGCACATCGTCTCGCTGCATTCAGGCTTCGCCAGCTGGCTCGAACAGGCACGCGGATGGTTCCGGCGCTCGCTGCAGCCGCAGACGGGCGGCGAGAGCGGCGATCAGGACGATCTTTACGAGATCTTCCTGTTCGGGCCCCACGGCTGACAGTCTTGCCCAAGCGCCGGCCCCCGAGCTTCCCCTGACACAAAGGTAATCTGACATGACCGACGCTGCGTTGCAGCTCGCCGAGACGGGCCGCCGCCTCGATGCGATCGACCGCAAGATCCTGACGGTGCTTCAGGAGGACGCCTCGCTCTCGGTGGCCGAGATCGGCGACCGGGTCGGCCTGTCGTCCACGCCGTGCTGGAAGCGCATTCAGCGGCTCGAGGCCGACGGCGTGATCCAGAAGCGCGTCGCGCTGGTCGACCAGAACAAGATCGGCCTCGGTCTCTCCGTGTTCGTCTCGGTGGAAAGCTCCGATCACTCCGACGCCTGGCTGAAGCGCTTCGCAGCTGCCGTCAGCACCATGCCCGAGGTGATGGAGTTATATCGGATGGCCGGCGACGTCGACTACATGCTGCGCGTCGTCATCCCGGACATGCAGAGCTACGACGTGTTCTACAAGAAGCTGATCAACGCCGTCCCGCTCAAGAACGTCACCTCGCGCTTTGCGATGGAGAAGATCAAGTCGATCACGGCCTTGCCGATTCCGCTGGTAGTCGCG
Organism: uncultured Alphaproteobacteria bacterium; assembly: GCA_963819355.1. Taxonomy (GTDB): domain Bacteria; phylum Pseudomonadota; class Alphaproteobacteria; order Rhizobiales; family Xanthobacteraceae; genus Bradyrhizobium. Next base: position 15,288 of record CAWFVZ010000016.1, read on the forward strand.
GACTAAGGCGATAGTGGAAGCGACTTCACCCCGGCCTAACGGCTGGGCGAACTACAGCATGGTGCCATTGCGCACACCATAATGCCTACCGGTTGTCCGATTTGTTCGCCACAGTACCCGGCTCTACGATGAGATTGCATCAGACCTGCTCGAGTGGGCGTCCGGGGTCTATAGGGGGACGAAAGCGGAAGGAAACTATTTCCAAACGCGCCAAAAGATTTCGTGGGAATGGAGCTGGTTACATAACGAACTCAGCAGCTTAAGCGCTGGCTGGGGCGGGAGGGATCGAACCTCCGAATGGCGGAATCAAAATCCGCTGCCTTACCGCTTGGCTACGCCCCATCAGGCGACGAAGGGAACGGTGCAAGAACTGGCTAACCGCAGATTCCCTCTTGTCGCAGCCGGTCTATAGGGAGCGGCGCGGCATTTCAACCGCCTGGAGGGGCAAAATACCACAGGCCCGGGGCCGGCCCTCCCGGCCATTGAGACCTCCGGCGTTTCATGGGAATACGGCGCCAAACCTGTCCTCGGGAGTGAGCCATGACCTACCGCGCGCCGATCTCTGACATGCTGCTGTCGCTCAACCACGGCGCCGGCCTCAAGGCCGCCGTGGAAGCCGGCCATTACGGCGATTTCGACGCCGATATCGTCACTGCGGTGCTGGAAGAAGCCGGCAAGTTCGCAACCGACGTGCTGGCGCCGCTCAACAAGGTCGGCGACGAGCACGGCATCAAGCTCGACGCCGGCAAGGTGACGACCGCGCCGGGCTGGCCGGACGCCTACAAGCGCTGGACCGAGGGCGGCTGGAACGCGGTCTCCGGGCCGGAGGATTTCGGCGGCCAGGGCCTGCCGCTGGCGATCAACGCCGCCTGCACCGAGATCTGGAGCGCCTCCAACGTCGCGTTCGGCCTCTGTCCGCTGCTGACGGCGTCCGCGATCGAGGCGCTCGATGCGCATGGCAGCGAGAAGTTGAAGACGATCTATCTCGAAAAGCTCGTCTCCGGCGAATGGACCGGCACGATGCAGCTCACCGAGCCGCAGGCCGGCTCCGACGTCGGCGCGCTGCGCACCCGCGCCGAAAAGCAGGCCGACGGCACCTACCGCATCAAGGGGACGAAGATCTTCATCACCTATGGCGAGCACGACATGACCGACAACATCGTGCATTTCGTGCTGGCGCGTCTGCCCGACGCGCCGGCCGGCACCAAGGGGATCTCGCTGTTCCTCGTGCCGAAATTCATGGTCAATGAAGACGGCTCGCTCGGTGCGCGCAACGACATTTTTGCCAGCGGCGTCGAGCACAAGCTCGGTATGCATGCCTCGCCGACCTGCACCATGACAATGGGCGATCATGGCGGCGCGATCGGCTTCTTGATCGGCGAAGAGAACCAGGGCATGCGCTGCATGTTCACGATGATGAACCAGGCCCGCCTTGGCGTCGGCCTCGAAGGCGTCGGCGTCGCCGATCGCGCCTATCAGCAGTCCCTGGCCTATGCGCAGGAGCGCAAGCAGGGCCGCGCCGTCGGCAAGAAGGGTGATGGCTCGGATGCGATCTTCGTACATCCCGACGTCAAGCGCATGCTGATGCGGATGCGGGCGCAGACCGCAGCCGCACGCACCATCTGCTATGCCACCGCCGTTGCGATCGACGTCTCGACGCGCGCCAAGGATCCCAAGGTGCGGGCTGACGCGGCTGCGCGCGCGGCGCTGCTGACGCCGATGGCGAAGGGCTATTCGACCGATGTCGGCAACGAGGTCGCCTATCTCGGCGTGCAGGTGCATGGCGGCATGGGGTTCATCGAGGAGACCGGCGCGGCGCAGCATTATCGGGATGCCCGCATCACCGCGATCTATGAGGGCACCAACGGCATCCAGGCGATCGATCTCGTCACGCGCAAGCTTGCGGCGAACGGCGGCACCGCGGTGTGGGCGCTGTTCGACGAGCTCTCGGCAACTGTGAGCCAAGTCGAAGCCTCCAACGATCCCGCCTTCGGCACCACGGGTGTGAAATTGCGCGAGGCGCTGGAGGCGCTGACGCGCACCAGCAAGTGGCTCCTGGAGCACGTTACCTCGGCGCCGAACGAGGCGCTCGCCGGCGCCACGCCCTACTTGCAGCAGTTCAGCGCCACGCTCGGCGGCTGCATGCTGGCCTCCGAGGCGCTCGCCGCGAAGGCCGACGGTTTTGCGGATGCCCAGCGCTACGTCTCGCTCGCCCGCTTCTTCGCCGAGAACATCGCCGTGCAGGCCGGCGCGCTCGAGCGCACCGTGACGGAGAGCGCGGAGTCGGTCGCAGCGGCGGATGCGGTGTTGCTGGGGTAGGTCTGCCTGCCGCACGCGCGGACGCGTAAGGTGGCTAATCTTACTGAGTCAGACGGCCGCAGTCCTTGAGGCCCAAGAATCAAGTATTTGAGGAGATTCACTGTTTGGCGCGCGGAGGGCCAGATAAATCTCGATCAGGGTGGAGATAGCGAAACGCGGTTTGCAGAATATGTAGCGGGGCTTGGAAGCGTGATTGGTCACGCGGAGCGGATGAGGCCGCTGCGCGACTACTGCACCGGCTTGATGTTGCCTGGAGAACGCAAGAGCGTGGAACCGATGGCGGCGCGTACGGCTCCAGCGAGGACGTCGGCGCAGCATCAATCGCTGCTTCATTTTGCCGGCGTCGCAGACTGGTCGGACGAGGCCGTGCTGTCCAAGGTCCGCGAGATGGTGCTGCCGGCGATCGAGAGGAGCGGACCGATCGAGGCATGGATCATTGACGACACCTCGTTCCCCAAGCAAGGCAAGCATTCGGTCGGCGTACACCACCAATATTGCGGTCAACTCGGCAAGCAGGCCAATTGCCAGGTGGCGGTGTCGCTCTCGATTGCCAATCATGCCGCCAGCCTTCCGGTGGCCTATCGGCTGTACCTGCCGGAAGCTTGGACGAAGGATCGTGTGCGGCGGAAGAAGGCCGCGGTGCCGAAGGAAATCAAGTTCAAGACCAAGCCGGAGATGCATTAGAGCAAATCCGCTGGGCCTGCGAGGCTGGCTTGCCGCGCGGTGTCGCCTTGATGGACTCGGCTTACGGTCGGGACTCTCGGCTGCGCGCCGGCATGACGGAATTGGGCGTGGCTTACGTGGTCGGCATCTTGCCGGAAACCCTGATGTGGCGGCCTGAAGCCAGCCCGCGGCGCATGGACAAGCCGATGAACAATACGGGCCGACGCGATGAGCCCGATTTGTTGTCGGCCAAGGAGGTGGCGCTTGCGCTGCCGAAACAGGCCTGGCGCACGGTGACGTGGCGGGAAGGCTCGGCCGACCGGCTGTCCTCGCGCTTTGCGCGTGTGCGCGTCCGTGTCGGGTCCAACAAACGGCTTCCCGAGAAGCTATCGCCGGAGTGGCTGCTTATCGAATGGCCAGACGGTGAAGCAGAGCCCACCAAATACTGGCTCGCCACGCTGCCGGAGACCATCAGCTTCGAGCGGCTCGTCGACCTCACCAAGCTGCGTTGGCGCATCGAGCGTGACTATCAGGAGCTCAAGCAAGAGGTCGGGCTCGGTCACTACGAGGGACGCGGCTGGCGCGGCTTCCATCACCACGCAACTCTGTGCATCGCAGCCTACGGCTTCCTGATCGCCGAGCAGGCGACGATTCCCCCCTCAGGACCGCGTTCCGCCGCGCCAGTCCCGGTACCTCGCTTACGCGACGATTATCGACCCAGAGGCTCCGCCCGCGCGGCCTGAACGCCACATCCCGAGCTCGATCGCAACCATGCGCGCCCGATTGATCCGCGCGCTCATCAAAATCTTGCCGCGATGTCCGTGCTGTGGCGCCGCCGCCCAGCGAACGGTCGTCGACGCCCATGACGC
>CAWFVZ010000017.1:0-801947 GCA_963819355.1 uncultured Alphaproteobacteria bacterium
CTGAACTTGACGGCTCGATTACGATCATCGCCGACTGATATAATGGCAAGAAACTAAACTCGCCGAACGACCTGGTCGTCGCCTCCGACAGTTCGATCTGGTTCGTCGATCCCGGCTACGGCATCGGCGGCGATCACGAGGGCATCAAAGCCGAGAAGGAGCAGGCAAAGAACAATGTCTATCGGGTCGATCCGAAATCTGGTGACATCAAGGTCGTCGTCGACGATTTCGTGGAGCCCAATGGCATTGCCTTCGCGCCGATGAGAAGAAGCTCTATGTCATCGACACCGGCTTCACTGACGCGCCGGACAACCCGTCCCATATCCGCTCGTTCGACGTGGATATCGGGTCTGGAAAGGTTTCGATCAGCAAAGTCTTTGCGGAAATGCCCAAGCCCAGCATTACCGACGGGATGCGCTGCGACCGCGACGGCCGGGTCTGGTGCTCGGTCGGTTGGGCGATCCGGGCGAAGATGGAGTGCGCTGCTATACTTCCGATGGCGATTTGCTTGGCAAGATCCACATTCCGGAAACGGTCGCCAACATGTGCTTCGGCGGTCAGCAGCGGAACAGGCTTTATATCTGCGGGTCGTCATCGCTCTATGCGGTCTACACTAGTGCGCAGGGTGCGATGAAGCCATGATGTGCCCCGAGGCATTAGCCGTGATCCCTGTGGTGGCAGAGCCCGCGGCTTAATGAACCCGCAACGCGACCGTGACGGGCTACCCGTTTCAGGTGGCCCGCGCGGCGCGCGCCGATGGAGATTGCGATCTGATTAAAGTCGGAGGTCGGCATATCGCGCTATCATTCGGCTCCCTCGGAGAACCCGGGGCTCTTTCCGCCGTCGTGCCGTCGACTGTGTTGGCGCCGGTCCCGGAGATCACATTGTACAGCGCCGCTCCTGGCCCCGCACCCGCCCGCCCCGGTGGCAACATCACCGGGGTCGCCAATATGTTTGACGATCTTACGGCCAAGACGCTGGACATCGTTCGCCTCGTTTTCCCCGACGTAAAGAAGATCGGCATCCTCACTTCAGCCAATCCCTCACACCCGCCTCTGGTCAAAGATAGCCATTGGGGCCGCCGCCGCGATTGGCATCCCCGCCGAAAGTTTCGCCGCGCCAAATCCTGAGGACGTAAAGAAGGCCTTTGCCGACATGAAGGCGGCGAATTGCGAAATCGTTTACGTTCTCTTGCCGACCCTACCCCGGCCGAGATTCGCCACTGCTTGCAATCAAATACGGATTGCCTGCGGTCTACCAAGTGAGTTCCTATCCCAAACTCCTTGGGGCTCTCATGAGCTACGGTCCAGCCATAGAAAAGCATATTTGTCCGTGCAGCGCATTATGTGGACCGCATTCTCAAAGGTGGAAGTCCAGCGGACATGCCTGTCGAGCGACCGACGAAATTTGTCTTCGTCATCAACCTGCGGACGGCCAAAGCGATGAATTTGATCATTCCCGAGCGCGGGCTGCTGATGGCGGACGAAGTTATTGAATAGTCAGCAGACGTCGGAAGCGCCCTAACGAGCGTTCGCTTGACTTCAGGAAGCGGAGGCGCCCTTGACACATCGCATCAATTCGCTGCGATGCAGACCTTGGCATAGCGACACCGCCGCCCTGTAACGCAACCACGGATTCTCGCCACAAATATCCTCACTAAATGCGGTTCGGCGGTCCCGCCCTCGCCGATGGCCCCCACAGGACCTTGGCGACCCGATTCGACGGCCCCGGATCCCAGTTCGGACATTGGGTCGCAGCGTCTGGGGCCAATTGGCTGCGCTTTCTCACTCGCCGCGCGTTAAAGTGCTAGGCTCGAGGTTCCTGGGGGCACATGCGACGGCGCGAGTTCATCACGCTTCTTGGTGGCACGGCGGCGACGTGGCCGCTGGCCGCGCGCGCGCAGCAACCGGCAGGGCGGGTCTACCGGGTGGGGTACCTCGTCGGTCGCGTCCCGGGAGCAAACGCTCCCTTTCATAAAGCGTTCGAAGAGGGCCTGCGGAGCCTCGGCTACCGCGTTGGCGAGAATGTCGTCATCGAGTACCGCTTCGCCGACGGCGAGATGGAACGGCTGCCCGCGCTTGCCGCAGACCTGGTCCGGCTCGGCGTGGACGTCATCGTCGCCAGCGGGGGCAATCCGATCACGGTTGCGGCCATGAAGGCGACCACGACCATCCCGATCGTCATGACCACCGGTGTCGATCCGGTCAGTACCGGGCTTGTCGCCAGTCTGGCGCGCCCCGGCGGGAACGTCACCGGGCTCGCCGTGGATGCGGGCGGCGAGATTTTGGGCAAGCGGTTTGAGTTGCTGAAGGAAACACTGCCGAACCTCTCGCGTCTGGGCATTCTGTGGAATCCGGACGTTGCGTTCAATCGGAGCCGGCAGACGTCGATGACGGAGACCGCCCGGACGCTAGGGTTGACGACTATTCCGGTCGAAGCACGTGGGTTGGACGCACTTGAACAAGCGTTCGCGACAATGGTGAGGGAGCGCGCGCAGGCGTTCGTCGTGCAGGGAGATAGTGTGCTGTTCAACTATCGCGGCCAGATTGCAGAAATGGCTTTAAGGAATCGGCTGCCAGCCGCCTCTGTTCAGAGAGAGTTGGCGGAGGCGGGCTTCCTTCTGACCTACGGGGCCGATATTCGAGATCTATATCGTCGCTCCGCCGGCTTCGTCGACAAGATTTTCAAGGGTGCGAAGCCTGCCGACCTGCCGGTCGAACAACCGACCAAGTTCGAACTGGTGATCAATTTGAAGACCGCAAAGGCGCTTGGCATCATCGTGCCACCGACACTGCTCGCCCGCGCCGACGAGGTGATCGAATAAGGCATTGAGCTGGTCCCGGTTGTCTGAACAGAATCTCCGCGTCGATAAGTGGAGCGTCTGCCGGGGTTAGGCTGCCAAGCGGAGTGGCAGCTGGGTGAAGTAGGCTTGATCCGGCGTGCTGCCGTCAAGGCTCGAATGCGGTCGGCGGCCGTTATAGAAATCGAGATATCGGCCGATCGAGTTGCGCGCCTCGCTGACGCTATCGTAGGCCCGCAGGTACACCTCCTCGTATTTGACGCTGCGCCACAACCGCTCGACGAACACGTTGTCCCGCCATGCGCCCTTGCCGTCCATGCTGATCGCGATGCCGTTGTCGGCGAGCACGCCGGTAAAAGCCGTGCCGGTGAACTGCGAGCCCTGGTCCGTGTTGAAGATGTCCGGCTTGCCGTGACGAGCCAAGGCATCCTCCAGCGTCTCGACGCAGAAGGCTGCTTCCATGGTGATCGACAGCCGCCACGACAGAACCCGGCGGGTTGCCCAATCGAGCACGACGGCGAGATAGACGAAACCACGCTCCATCGGGATGTAGGTGATGTCCATCGCCCAGACCTGGTTCGGCCGCGTGATCTCCATGCCGCGCAGCAGATATGGATGGATCTTGTGGCCGGGCTCGGGCTTGGTCGTGCGCGGACGGCGATAGAGCGCCTCTATCCCCATCCGCCGCATCAGCGTCTTGACATGCCGGCGGCCGATCTTGCACCCCTCGCAGCCAGCAGGCCTCTCAACATCCGCGAACCGGCGAAGGGATACTCCAGATGCAGCCGGTCGAGACGCCGCATGATCGCGAGATCGGCGTCCGGCACCGGGCGCGGCAGGTAATAAACGCTGCCGCGGCTGATCTGCAGAACTTCCGCCTGCCTGGTGATCGACAGATCGTGCTCACGGTCGATCATCGCTTTGCGCTCAGCAATCCCGCCTTGGTGAGCGCTCCTTCTAAAAAATCGTTCTCCAGCGTCAGCTCCCCGATCTTGGCGTGCAGCGACTTCACGTCGATCGCAGGCGTGGCCGGCGCAGTGCTGCCAGATCCAAAAACTCCGGAAGCTCCACCCTCCAGCTGGGCCTTCCACGCCGTAATCTGATTGGGGTGGACGTCAAACTGCTCGGCCAGCTGAGCTATCGTCCGGTCGCCCTTGACGGCGGCAAGCGCCACCTTCGCCTTGAAGGCCGGTGTGTGGTTCCGGCGCGGTCGTCTGTTCATGGTCTCTCCTGTTCGCGGCGATTATCGCCGCGTTCAGGCAGAAACTCCACTTATCGTCCTGTTCAAATTTGCGGAGCCGGCTCTGTTTTTCGTCGCGCCGCAGGCTTCGTTGACAAGATTTTCAAGGGTGCCAAGCCTGCCGACCTGCCGGTCGAGCAACCAACCAAATTCGAGCTGGTGATCAATCTCAAGACTGCCAAGGCGCTTGGCATCATTGTGCCACCGACACTGCTCACCCGCGCCGACGAGGTGATCGAATAAGGCATTGCGGAACGTGCAGGTGACCCCGCCGGCCGATTGCGCGCATCGGTCTGTATGATAGTTTCAGCCTGTTTTCCTGATCATTTGGATGGAAATGCCATGACGGAGAAGTCATCCCCTCCAGTCAATTCATATTCGGTTCACGAAGACCAATTGAAATGGTTCGACGTTCCCCTCGTAGCGGGAGGAAAGGCGGCGGTACTGCACGGCGATCCCACCAAAGCCGGGACAGTGGTTTTGCGCTTTAAATTCCCACCAAATCGACAAACACCTCCGCACAGGCACCCATATGCTGAATATACGACAATCCTGAGCGGCAAGGTTTACTACGGCGAAGGCGAAAAATTCGATACGTCAAATCCTGAAATCGGAAAGGTCGGCACATTCGCCATCGTACCTGCGGGGCAAGCGCATTTCGTGTGGACCTTGGACGACGAAGCTATCGTACAATTGCAATTCGAGGGCCCATCCAGCACGATTTTTGTCGATGCAGCGGACGATCCGCAACGCAAGTAACAGTTCAACCGTGGGGTAAAAATGTGAACAAAGCTCTCGTCGTCATCGGACTTAGCCTCGCCCTGTCATGCGTCGCATTTGCTCAGCAGAAAGCCGCTAAAGAACAGATTGTCGGCGCGTGGACCCTTGTGGCTGTTACCAGTAAGATGGACGACGGCAAAAAAGGAGAACCCTTCGGTCCTTCCCCAATGGGCGTGATCATCTTCTCAAACGACGGCCATTTCTCGCTCTTCCAGTCGCGCGCGGAAATTCCGAATATTGCGGCTAATGACCGAGCCAAGGCAACACCCGAAGAAGCACAAAGCATCGTAGCATCAAGCATTGCGTATTACGGCACATACTCGATTGATGAAAATACAAAGGTGATGTCGGTCAACCTTGCAGCCAGTACCTACGCGAACGTTGCGGCCATTCCAAACCAGAAGAGAACAATTACCCTCCTAACCTCAGACGAACTCGAATTCGACAATCCTCGTACCCCAAACGGCATGACGCTCCGAACCACATGGAAGCGTGCCGTCGCGCCTTAGAAGATTGTCAGCCCCGAGCCCGCAGGAAGGCCCCACAGCGCGCCGCCAGCGCACGGCTATACAACAGCGCGCAAGCCCGGCCATCGCATCCAGCAGGCCCGCGCCGCGATCCGCCGGGCCATCGGGCGGTAGCCCGACCAATCGAGCCGTGTCAAAAGTAGCCCAGATCGTAGCCCAAATGGCACCATTCGGGCCTTAGACCATCGACAAAATCACAGTAAGGCATTCAGTTCACAGAATTATTCGAAATTTTAGCCGAAATCCATTCCACTACTGCAACAATATCTGCCAATTAGCGACTAATGCAGTGCAGCAAATAGCGTCCTGTTCGATCACCTCTTCGGTGCGGGCGGGAGTTTGCTGGATCGTATGTCCATACCCGGCAACCCGATGCCGGCGTTCCTCAGCGGCCCAGGCCCGCGCCCGACGCCCACGCCAGCCTGCTGAAGCTGCCCCCCCCCTTCAAATTATTTTTTGTTCCGCGACCCCGGCGCCGGGTTTGCGCCCTCTTGTCTGGGTGGATGCGCCATAGCGGCGCGTCACAAATCGGAGGACAGAACCATGTGGTATAGGAAGAACGTTGGCGGGTGGGAGCGCGCGGCCAGGCTGATCGGCGGAGGCTTGATGCTCATCTGTGGCGTGGTTGCGCTGCACGCTTCACCGCTCGGGCTACTGCTCAGCGGCGCGGGTGTCGTGACGCTGGTCACCGGCGTGTTCGGCTACTGCCCTGCCTGCGCCATCACCGGGCGCGAGCCACTGAAGGGATGACCGCCATGGCGCGCGTATCAGACGATCTCCTGCTCGCGGCACAGTCGGGTGACCGGCACGCGCTGACACAGCTATTGGTGGCGCTGCAGCCGGACATTCGACGCTACGCCCGGCGCCTTTGCTACCGCGCCTCGGTCATCGAAGACGTAGTGCAAGAAGCCCTCATCGTCGTGTACCGGCGCGTTGGCACGATCCGTAGTCCAGCCGCAGTCGCCGGCTGGCTGGTGACCGTCATCGCCCGCCTTTGCATGCTGCCGGCACTGATGCTGATGCGCGGAGTCGAGGAGCTCGGCAGCTTGGAAGAGTCACGCGAGCTCGCAAAGGTCCCGCCGGACGAGTTACGCATCGACCTGGTCAATGCGATCGAAGTCGCTCTCGCCGTCCCATCGCGAAGTACTGCTGCTGCGAGATCTCGAAGATCTGACGATTTGGGAAATCGCCGGGCGGCTCGGCGTGACGCGCGAAGCGGCCAAAAGCCGCCTGCGCCGCGCCCGCGCATTGGTGCGCGAATACCTGCTCGGCACAAAGGACAGTGGACGAGAGAGCACATGAATTACTTTCGCGGAGTCGGCATGTTCGGCAGCTCCTTCCTGGGCGCACACCTGATGCGCGGCGCAGCTGCGGCGGCACTACTCGCTTGGGCCATCGTCCAGCAGACCGCGCACCCTTGGCTATCCTTGGGCGCGGGCGTTGCCGCTCTCGTCGCGCTACGCGGATGCCCGATGTGCTGGGCAGTGGGCCTGGTCGAGACGCTTTCGCAAGGCCGTCGCGATTCAACCGCTGAACGCGCTGACCGGACATTGCTGCATTAACATTGCGGCAGGAAATGAAGGAGGGTGCCGTGCGGAAAACGGTCGCGGTATTGGGCTCTGCCCTCTTCTTTGTGGTTGCGCCCAGCGTCCTGGCGGGGTTCATCCCGTGGTCGATCACGCATTGGGAGTTTCGGCCGCCGTTCTTCGACCTTCAGGCGACGCGCGCGGTCGGGATGCTGTTGATCGTCGTCGGTCTGCCCGGTCTCATCGACTCGTTTGCGCGCTTTGCGCTGCAGGGGCTCGGCACGCCGGCGCCGATCGCACCGCCGCAGAACCTGGTGGTGACGGGGCTCTATCGCTACGTGCGCAATCCCATGTACGTCGCCGTCGTCGCGGTCATCCTGGGCCAAGGGATCCTGTTCGGCGACTGGCGTCTCTTGAATTACGGCGGGCTCATGTGGCTCGCATTCCACGCCTTTGTCGTGGCCTACGAAGAGCCGGTGCTGGCTGAGAGCTTTGGCGCCCAATACGAGAATTTCCGCGCCAACGTCCCGCGGTGGATTCCGCGGCTGTCGCCTTGGCGCACCGCATGAGGCCGCCATTCCAACGGCGGAGACGGGGGGCGAGCGGCACCATCGTCAAGCACGCGAACATCAAGGCAGAGTAGGCCCCCCGCGGGAACCGACATTCCATAAATTCCGATAAGTCAATCCGGCGGCAATGTCGCCTTTGGGTCACAGAAAAACGGAAGTCGCGGCCCTGCGGCGCAACAGGAAATGAATACGATGGCTGAGACCGTCACCAATGATCGCCCGCCCGCCGCCAGGGTGGCGGTCCCTCGAAGGCGATCCGGAAAACCCGCGACCGTGAGCGCGCCGGCGCTGCACCTCGATTGCAGCCGGACCTACATCGGCAAGCTCGAAGCCGAGGGCGTGATCCAGCTGCAAGGTGACGGCTTCCCGCTCGACCAGAGCCGCGTTGCCTACCTGCGATATTTGCGGCGCGAGCGGCAGCAATCGCCGCGCGCTGCGGCTGATGCAGAGCATGCCTTGGCGAAGGCGGCATTGCTGCGCATCAGGATCGAGGAGAAGCAGCGCAAGCTGGTGCGACAGGACGATGTCAATGAACTGATCGACCAGATCGCTGGCATCACGCTGACGCATCTATCGGGCATGGCGGCGCGTTGCAGCCGCGACATGGCGGTGAGGCGCAACATCGACGCGGTGGTGATGCAGATCAGGCGCGAGATTGCGGAGGCGTGCAGCAAGGCGGCAGACGAATGCAACGAGCCGCTCGATCCTGACGATTGACTTGGCGAGACGCTAGTGGTGTGCCGTGACGCTATTGCTGTTGCGCAAGGAAGACGATGATCTTTTTTCTATCGTCGCTTGATGAGAGACCACCATATGGCTTCATGTTGTTGCCGGGTACGACCTCATCTGGCTTTGCAATGAAGCGATCAAGCTTTTCCTCATCCCAGACGAAGTCTGCCTCTTTCATTGCACCGGAAAATGCGTAGTCCGGTAGCGATCCTGCTTTCCGCCCAACAATCTTTTGCAGGTTGGGGCCTAGCCGATTGTCGCCCTCTTTCACCACGTGGCACGTTCGACAGGCATTGTTGAACGCCTGTTCTCCTGAGACGTCCCCCATGCCTTGCGACGCCTGAGGCAGGGCGGAAGTTGACGAAAGTATGTACGCCATTCCGCCCAATGCGCTTATTAAGAACACCCGGTTATGGAGCCGCGCATGTACGTCTCGACGGTATGCATGATTTCAACTCCCTCGCGCTTCATCGCCCGAAAATGTCAACGGGCATGCACGAAAATCGTTCATTTGGGGTCTTGCAACTTGCATTGCGATTTGGCGACGCGGCGGTACGATCAGTGTTTATCGTTGCCCTCCGGTTTGCATTCGGGCCGCGTGGCGCTCTTGCGTTGCTGCGCAGCATCGAGCGGGTCGTGTGCGATCTGCGCTCCGAGCTAGCCGAAGCCTGCACCAAGCTGGCGGACGAACGCGGCGAGCCGCCATTGGACGACGACGCATGATGACCGGCGAGATGACCGACGCCGAAGTCGCGGCATAGATCGAGCGAACGGATCGCTTCATTGCCGACGTTCGCGAGATAGTCGCGGCGACGGTGGTCGAGCCTCGCAGCGCATGCGCGGACGAACACCGTCGCAGGCTTGAGCGGATCGCTCGTACGTTGGATGCGGTGCCGTTCGTGACGATGTGCAATTTGGCGAACCTCGACGCGGCGATGCGGGGCGGGCTGCTCGACCTGATCGAGGTGCGCCTGATGTGCGTCGGCGGTGGTCCGAAGCTCGACTATGAGAGCGCGACGGCGTTCCTCGCCGCCGTTGAGCCGGTGATCGAGCAGGCGCGCAGGCGGATGCTGCAATGTGGGTATTGACCAGCCACCAAGTTGGCCTGATCGCCGCCAGGCGCAGGATTAGGCGAGGTGTTTAATTTGTTGAAGATTTGTGATGCTTTTGTAAAAGGCTCGATTGGCGAAGCACAACTTAAGATGGATGGAACCGACAATGGGCGTTGACTCTCGGTGCGCCGGAGACTTGAGTGGAATCGGCAGGAGGCGAAATCAAACAGGCGGATCAATTTCAGCAATAGGAGGCTTTGTTATGAAGACCGTCCTTGTCTCAACATTTCTGTTGAGCAGCATTGCTTTGAGCCTACCAGCAACCGCCGACCCCTTCTTCTTCAGCACCGGAAATCCTGACGCCAGGTTGGCGGCGGCAAGCCGCCCCTCAGGAGGCGGCGCGTTTGAAATTGAATCCGCAGACGACTTTGTTCTTGCCAATCAGACAAAGATCAACAGTGCCACCTTTACTGGATTGGTGCCTTCCGGGAGTGCTGTTGGCGGCGTTGTTGTTGAAATCTATCGGGTGTTTCCACAAGATTCCAATGTCGGCCGCACGTCGGGGCCGCCGACTTTTTCAACTTCGCAAGTTCCTACGCGCGTTAACTCTCCTTCAGACGTTGCTTCCAACTCGCGCAACTCCTCCGGCGGGACATTAACTTTTAGCACGTCCGTTCTGGCCACATCGTTTACTGCGCTTAACTCTGTTCAACCGGGTGGAATACATCCTATGCCCGGTCAGGCGACCGGAGGAAACGGGCCGGTCACGGGCCAAGAAGTTGAATTCGATGTAGCCTTCACCACCTCATTTGATCTTGCGGCGGGTCACTACTTCTTTGTGCCTCAGGTCGAACTTACTGACGGTACTTTCGAATGGCTATCTGCGCCGAGGCCCATTGTAGCACCGGGAACGCCCTTTCCACCGGGCTCTACAGATTTGCAAGCATGGACAAGGGACGAATTTCTTGATCCAGATTGGCTGCGAATTGGCACTGACATTGTAGGCGGAACTCCCGCTCCGACCTTCAACATGGCGTTTACTATCTCGGGTGTTGAGGCCGTCCCCGAGCCGTCGACCTGGGCGATGATGATCCTCGGCTTCTGCGGCGTCGGCTTCATGGCCTATCGCCGGCGCGATCAGAGTGTCTCACTTAACGCCGTCTGATCACCAGCCCGATCAGATGTGCAGAGAGACCGCCCTTCGGGCGGTCTTTTTGTTTGGTGCGCCCAGCATGGGCGCACTCTTGTGGGTGCAAGTCCCATCGTGAGTTGATCACAACGAGCGAAGCGAAGCGCAACTGCATGAGGGCGACCGAATGTGGGGAGGAAGCGTGGAGCGAAGCTGCGGGCTGATGAACAAGAACCGGATAGAAGGCGGTGCTGACCAGGGCGAGCGGGCCAGAAACCGCGAAGCTCTCGTGATCAAGGGGAAGCGGCGTAGATCCGGCGGCCGTGCAGTGAAGGAGTGCGTTCTTACCTGGGGAGATCTCGCCTTGTGCCTGAAAGGGCAACGGTGTCGAGCCGGAGCGAGAAGTCAGCCGAGGTCGTAGTAGTCGGTGGGAAGGCTGCGACGCCGTCCCGGAGGTGAAGGGCCGAACGAGAGGGAGTGTTCGAGGCCATGCCGATGTGGCGAGCATCGCATCAGATGCCTGCGCAAGCAGGGCGGTCCGGGGTAGGACGCGGTGAAGCCGCGTGTGGCTCGGGCAGCGATGAAGCTCGTCGCCCGCGGCATGAACCGAAGGGCACAGGGTCAGGGCTGCTTTTAGCGGCGCTGACGAGAGAGAACCTGCAACGGGCGTGGAAGCGGGTGCGGGCCAACAAAGGCGTAGCCGGTGTGGACGGCCTGGACATTGACCAGACCGCCGCGCATCTGCGTACGGCGTGGCCGGCGATCCGCGAGCAACTGTTGTCGGGGACGTACCGGCCCAGTCCGGTACGACGGGTGACGATTCCCAAGCCAGAGGGCGGCGAGCGTGAGCTCGGCATCCCGACGGTGACGGATCGTCTGATCCAGCAGGCGCTGCTGCAGGTGCTGCAGCCCATTCTTGATCCGACCTTCAGCGAGCACAGCTACGGCTTTCGGCCGGGTCGAGGTGCGCATGACGCCGTCCTTGCGGCGCAGTCATACGTGCAATCGGGCCGCCGGATCGTGGTGGACGTGGACCTGGAAAAGTTCTTTGACCGGGTCGATCACGACATCCTCATCGACCGCCTTCAGAAACGAATCGGGGACTCCGGGATCATCCGGCTGATCCGGGCGTATCTGAACAGCGGGATCATGGACGATGGCGTGGTCCAGACGCGCGCGATGGGGACGCCGCAGGGCGGGCCGCTGTCGCCGCTGCTGGCCAATGTCCTGCTCGATGAAGTGGACAAGGCGCTGGAACGCCGGGGCCATTGCTTCGTGCGCTACGCCGACGATGCGAACGTTTACGTGCGCAGCCGCCGGGCGGGTGAACGGGTGATGGCGCTGCTTCGGCGGCTCTACGGCAAGCTGCGCTTGACGGTCAACGAGACCAAAAGCGCGGTGACCGGCGTGTTTGGTCGCAAGTTCCTGGGTTACGGCTTTTGGGTAGCCCCGGGCGGCGTGATCAAACGCAAGGTCGCCGAAAAGCCGATGAGGACGTTCAAGCAGCGCGTCCGGCAACTGACCGGCCGCTCAGGCGGGCGCAGTATGCAGGATGTGGTGGATCGTCTGCGGCCCTATGTTCGGGGATGGAAGGCATACTTCCGGCTGGCGCAAACGCCGAAGGTCTGGCGAGAGCTTGACCAGTGGCTGCGTCATCGGCTGCGCGCCATCCAGCTCAAGCAGTGGAAGCGCGGTACGACCATGTACAGGGAACTGCTGGCACTGGGAGCCAAGCCTGACGTTGCGCGACAGGTGGCGGCCAACAGCCGTCGCTGGTGGCGCAACAGCAGCATGCTCCTCAACGCCGTGTTGCCCCTGAACTGGTCGGACCGGCTGGGATTGCCCCGGCTCTCATGACCTCAACTTCTCGAACCGCCCGGTGCGGACCCGCATGCCGGGTGGTGTGGCAGGGGAGCGACCCACAAGGTCGCCCCCTATGCCGATCATGTTCGTTGAGCAATGACGACTGCGGGCATCGCCGCGCCAGCAGCGCATCGCCGCTCACATGCGCCAGGCCGGCCATGGTTTCGAAGTGATCGACAGCGTCGAGGCCGCGATCCGCGTGCTCACCGCCTGGCGCGTGGTGCGATCAAGCATTCACGTGCAGTAGATTACGGCTCCCGGGACGGCGGTTCATGCTGGCTGTGCCCTAGGTTTGGGACCGCCGAACTTGACCACTTGACCTTTCCCCAATCGGGTTTTGGCTATCTCATCAGGGATCAACAGCCGCTCGCCCTTAATTACCCTCTTGCCGACGCGCGGGCCCAGGTGGGCGCGAAGCGCATTTTTAGCCGCCTCTTCATTAGCGGTGCCGACGTAGAACCATCCATATGTTGGGGCTAGTCCCGGCGAGGCGCCGTGCTCGATCGAAAGTAACCAAGCTCTGTTTGCAAGCTCGCTCATCTCCCCTCTATGCGCCCTAAATCGTCCTCGTACCACACAAATTGACCCAGTACCGACTGTTGCCATCGCCATCGCTCGGAACCAGCCTGCCGCGATGCCGGCACAATGGACATCCTGAGCTTACTCAGGAATTTGCGATAGGACAAAGTGCTATGCTCAGTAATTGGGCATTTTCAGTATGGTGGCTCGGTAAGCGCGGGGTGGAGGCAATTAATGGTCGAAGGGGCAAGGTTGAGCAAAGAATACCGTGTCTACGTCATAGGTCGGGATGGGCACATTGTGTCGCGAATGGACCTGCGTTGCCTCGATGAAGAAGAGGCCACGGAGAAAGCCAGGCTAAGCACGGCCCTCGGCAATGTAGAGCTGTGGCAGGGCGACCGCCGGATTGAGACGTTCAAGCACAGCGTGCCGTGAGCTTGGCAGGAGACCTCGCCGTGGTATGCGCCAGCAATCGGCGCGGTGAGGATCGAGGCGGCGCGTGAGGACGGGCATAGACGCATTTAAGCCGATCGCCGCAGGGCGAGGCAACATCGGTATGGCGAGACGCGCGTGCACCTAAAACCAGGACAGTGTCCCTCAGGCCAATGTGCCCGAGGACAACTGTCCCTGACCTCGTTCTTGAGCTTAGCTGGCTGACGGTACCAATGCCCACGGTACCTCATGGTCCCCAACCCCACGGCCTCAGTCATCTCCTCCGACTGGGGCCGTTCCTTGGTTGGCAACGCGCTCGCGCGGCACTGCATGCGTTTCCGCAGTCGAGAGACAGCAATCGACGTTTTGCAGTACCCTGGTGAACAGGGGCTTGGCTGGGGGGCTGGGGATGAACCGAGACGAGCGTCGCGTCCAGATTGTAGTTCTTGGGTTTTTCGCGCTGTCCAGTGTGGCGATCTGGATCATCTGGAAAGCATTTTTTTAAAGCAGGAGCGTGGAGCGTGCAGTGACGGCGGCCGTTGCGTTGGCCGGCTTATCCGCCAGGTCTCGCGAAATTGTCGATTTGCCGACACCCAGGAACGCCGCGGCATCACCCTGGCTGAGGCCGCCGGCGACCAGCACCCGCGCCCGATCGGCCCGGCACAGGCTCTGGTCGAAGCGTCGTTTGATCTTCAGGCCGCGTTCCTCGGCGTCGGCGCACCGCACCACGTGTCGCACCAGCGATCGCAGGCTCGGGCCGCGGAAACGGTAGCGTTCGACGCCGTCGTTCTCGGAAGGGTTCACGTCGGCCGGCTCGAGATATTTCTGCCCGTCGATCAGCGCGGCGACGTAGGGCAGCGAGATCCAGCCATAGACCAGGCCGCCGTGAACGGCTTGCGAGGACGTGCGGATCACCATGGTTCGCATGGGCACGTACCGTGATGCCGGCCGCGTCGGCGGTCAATTGGCCTGGACGGCCGCACAGCCTCGCAGCGCGGGCCGCCCGTGCGTTGTTCCGGCGGCCAGGGCGGAAGGCGCACAGGGGGCTCGATCGGGCAATTGGGCTCGGCGTTTCCAAGCCTTTTACTATGGACGTAAAAATGGACGTAAAACGCGATTTCGGTGGATTTTGGCGTCTCGAAATTGCCTCCGCAATTTCGCATAAGCTGCTGTATTTATTATAGTTTTTAGTGGTGAGCGCGGTGGGGCTCGAACCCACGACCCCGTGATTAAAAGACACGTGCCCACGGGTCGATGCGGTCTGGCTGAACTTTCAATAGCAAGTGCTAACCCTTGCGAGTGAGTCGACGCGAAAAGCTTCTCGAGTGCCTCCAGCGCGACGGGTTTGATCAGATGGTGATCAAAACCGGCCTGCGACGTCAAAGGCTTATCCCGCTGTCTGTGCAATGATCGGCGTCGTCTTGAAGGCGTCGTCCCACCGGAGCGCGCGGCACGCGGCATAGCCATCCATGACCGGCATGCCGATATCCAGCAGAATGGCGTCCGGCCTGAAGGCGCGGGCTGCCTCAAGCATGCGCGCCCCTCATGGAAGAGTTCGTACATGCCCAATCATTTCGAGCATCGATCCAACAGCCTGCGCCACCTCGACATACCAGGTGCTGATCCTGCATGTGAGGATGGTCAGGAGATCAGGAGCCTCGGGGAGGACGCCTTTCACCTCGATGCAGGATCGGCGATCATTGACGGCGCATCGGAACGCGATACCGGCGTTTCGCCAACAAGCCGGCGAATTTCTTCGCCCGAAAGTCGACGGCGCATCCGGAGCCCGTCGGCAACCCGCATGATTGCGTCGCGATGACGGCACACGATCTCTTCGGCGCGCTTCTGCAGGATCTGCAGGTGATGTTCGACCTTGGATCGCAGCTCACGATCGCCGCGCACCGCGCTTAACGCGTCCTCGTGCGATGCGAGGTAGACGAGCGTGTCGCCTAGACCAGCGGACGCGTGCAGGGTCGCGATGAGCCGGGTGACCCGCGCGAGATCCAAGTCGTCAGCTCCACCGGCTCCAAGCGCCGCGTCGCCGATGAGGCAACGCTCCGCAGTGCGACCGGCGAGCATGACGACGGCGCGCCGCTCGACGGAATCGCGTGTCACAAGGTCGTCCTCGTCCCAGTCAATCCGCGTCTGGCCCGCCGATCCGCCACTGCGGCCGACAGTGCAGCGCTTGAGGACGCCGGAAGGCGCTACAAGCGCGGTCACCGCATGCGCGGCCTCATGGATGCAGATCCGGTTGAGCGCGGCCGGCGCGATCTCCTCGATCGGCGCGATAGCGTGCGCAATGTCCTCAAGCGCCAGCGCGCGGCCCGCGGTTCGCGCAATCCGGCGCGCGTCGCGCACGGCCATCATGATCTCGGCGCCAGTCGATCCATCCATCAGATGAGCCACATCTGTTAAATCGTCTCCCGGCAGTTCCCCATGCAGGTGGTAACGCAGTATGTTGACCGTACCGGCGTGGTCGGGACGCGTGATCTCGATCGCCCGCTCGAGACGTCCAGGGCGCAGCACCGCCGCGTCGACGCCGCCGATGTTATTCGTGGCAGCGACTACGACGATTCCGGCGCGCTTGCCGGCGACCGCGTTGTCGAGCTGAAGCAGGAAATCCGTGACCACAGGCGTCCACCAGTCCGCGCCGCGAGGCGACATGGTCGCGCGGTTCGGCAGCGCGTCGATCTCGTCGAGGAACAGGATGCACGGTGCCAATGCGGCGGCGCGGTCGAACATCGCGCGCGATGCCTTGATTACCGAATCCAGGTATCCCGGAGAGCTCGCGAACAGGTCCGCGATCGAGAAGGCAACCAGCGGCACGCCGCAGGCCTGCGCCAGGATGCGTGCGAACAGCGATTTCCCGAGACCGGGTTCCGAATACAACACTGCGCCGCGGTCGACGTCCTGCCAATCGAGGCGGCCGGCGCGGTAATCGGCGAGATCGCGCGCCAACGCCATACCCCAGACCCGTGCAGCCCCGTACTCGACCGCGTCTTCCAGTTTCGGTAGGCGTTCCGTGGTCCCGCCGCCGTTCACGGTGGCAGCTGCCCTGCGTAACCGTCCGAGGATTTCGGCAGGCGAGGAGTTGGCGCGAAACGCCGCGACCAGATCGTGGAATTCGAGGCCGAAGGCGATGTTCTCGTCAACGCCCGCTGGCGGCTGCTGGCCGGTGAACATCCGGATCGCGCGCGTGATCGTCGCTCCGTTTGGCGCGTTGATGCGAATGATCAGATCGGCCGCCATCGTCAGCGCTGTAGGTAGCGCGTTGCGATCCACGGCAACGCCGATCACCGGGCGGCCCCGCGCGAGGTCGGCCGCGACCTCGCCGTTGCGGTCGGACTTCTGTTGCGGCGTCTTCAAGGCTTCCGTTTCGACCGCCTGCCATTGGTTGCCGAACCGCGAGACGAACAGATCGCGGACTGGCTTGATCCAGCTCGGACCAGGCACAAGCACGATCAGCGCGAGCGCCGACTTGCCCTTCAATTGCCGGCGGACCGCGCCGCTGGTCGCGGCGTGAAACGCGCTTGCCACGATCGAGCATCGTGCCGAGGGGCGCTTCTTCTTCACTACGAACTCCAATGCTTCCGGGAACTCCAGGCCGCGGACATCGTGGTCAAAGTCTTCGGTTGTCACGCTTATCGTCCTGAATTGGTCGTGATTGTTGTGCGCCCCAAAAGGCACCTAGGGCGGATGCACCTGTTCCAGCGCAATTCTGGCGATGATTTTCCGCAGGTCAGTCATTTGGCACCTCGATCGTGAACTCGGGATTGAACCGGGTGGCCTCGCCGGGATATCCGCGCGGGTTGCTGATGAAACGGGTTTTGCGACGCCGGAAGTCGATCGCCCGGTGAGTGTGCCCCGAGATGGCGACATCAGGCCCCCAGTGGTCCGGCCACGTCACTGACAAGTCCGATGCGTAGGCAGACGCGAGGAGGTTGCGCTCGTCGGGGGAATTGATCAACTCCATGGTCGTCGGGTGATGGGTGACAAGGATGGTCGCGCCAGCATGGGATTGTGCCAGCACACTCTCGATGAACTGCCTGGATTGTTGGTGGAGAAAGAGGGCTTCCTGGGGCCGGAACCGTTGCCATGGGTCGCGATTCCATTTGATCTTCTTGTGGTCGCGCATGCTGTCGAACGCGGTGCGCATCGCGGCGTCGCGGAGCCTCGGCCCAAACAGCCCATAGTTCGTCCAGAGGGTAGCTCCCACGATACGCACGCTGCCGAGCATGACGCAGTCGTTCTCGAGCAAATGGATGCCGAGCGAACTCGCACATTCGCGCCCCCTCGCCAGTTCGACGCGATGGACACGGGAATAGAATTCGTGATTTCCGGCGACAGCCACGATCTCGACTGGGCTCGGATAGGCGGCGCGCAGCATCTCCAGAGACTCGACGAGACCTTCGCAGGTGTCGCCCGCCACGATCACGACGTCGACGCCGTCGGCGAGAGGCGGCAATTCGCGATGACCTTGGAAGTCGGCGTGGAGATCGGACATGATCTGGCACTTCACGACGGCTCTCCCAACGCGTGCTTGCGCATGGCGTTTGAGAAGCCGCGGACCATCCAGCTCGTTGCGATCCTGGCTTCGGGCTTGCCCGCGTTGGGCATGCGGCGAATGACGAAGGACATCGCAAGGCGGGCCCCGGCGTCGCCGTCCACCGCGCACGCGGCCAGCGCCGTCATGATCAGTTCGTATGCGGTTGCCGTCGAACGCTCGGGATTCAGGCGAAGTGCAAGGCCGACCGCGGCCGACGCATCGCCGGCTGCCGCAGCACGCCAGTTGGGCTCGCCGAGAATAACGATCGTGGCCAAGGCCTCGCGCATCGCTACCGCCATAGGTGCGTCGAACAATTCTGCCCGCTTGGTGCGCCACCATCCAAAGGGCTGCGGCGGCAACGGGGCTTCGGTCGTCTTGGGCCGCGTAGACTTGCGCGGTTTGGGATTGGTCTTGCTGGTCATTCGCATTGTTCTCCTGTCGGCAAAGCTCCCCCGTTCGCGCGAAGTGCGCGCGTAGAAGCTTTCTTCGATTTTCAGTTTAGTGGAGACGCCGGGGTTTGCCGGGCGTCTCCATCCTTGCCTCACCACGCCGGGCCGTGCACTACCTCGCCGGACCACGCCCCGCCACACCGGACCATATCTTGCCTTGACTTGCCGATACGCGAACGCGCTGGTGGTTTGCGCGATCTGTCTATTTGACCTCCTCCACCGAGAAGGTGCCGTGCTGCGGACGCCAGTCCCCGATGGCCTTCACGAAGCCGCCGATGGAGTAGGTCTCAAGCACCTCCTCGCGGTTGAGTAACGTCGGCAAATAGCTGGCCGTGAATTCTACGCTCCAGTTGTCGAAGCACGGCCGCGTGCGCATCGTGCGGGAACCACGTGACACCCGGACGGGAACGCGCAGGCGGAAACTCTCGTCTTCCCACAACTCATTGAGATCGGTGGGGCCTTCATACTTCAGGGGCGCATGAGCGCCGACGATCAAGCCAGCGCTGGCTTCGGGGCCGCGGCTGCGCGTGCGGGCGGCGCCGACGAAGACCGCCATCAAGGTCTCGGCCGGCACGCACGGCTTGCCCTCGCTCAACCACAGGCCGCCGAACCACTCTGCCTTGCTGATCGCCTGGTGGTCTGCCTCCGTCTTCGCGCGCTTGGCCGTTAGCTTGGCTAAGTTCTTCGTGATCGGATCTAAGGGGTCCGCTAAGCGACCGGCGTGCATGATGAGCCGACGCGTGCCGGTGATCTTCAACTTGATCTCCTCGGCCTTCATCAGAAGTTCTCCTTGTGCGTCGGATCGCGAAGAGCGATGCGGGCGTCGCGCATGCTGCGCACGTCGGCGCTGAGCGGCTCGCGCTTTTCGTACCGGCGACGGCGCAGGAAGCAGGTCACCTCGTGGTGGCACTCGCCGCACAGGGCGACCAAGTCGCCGTCGCGTTCGTTGCCGAGATTGCCGTAGTCGCGATGATGAGCCTCGAGGGGCTGCTCGCCCGAGCACAGACGGCATTTGCCGTCGGCAAGGGCCATTTCGCGGAGGCGGGCGGGGTTGGTTCGCCAGCGGTGGCTGGCGATGTAGCTTTCGTAGTTCATCGACTTCTCCGTGTTCTCGGCAAGCGACTTCGCCGATGTAATGTCACTCGATGTTACTGTCACTCCATGTGACATTTATTTTGAGCGCTGTCGAGTGTCTCCTTGAGTGACAATGCGATATGGTTAACGTGTTGATTCGGACCGAGAGGCTTGATGTCGGACACGGAGCGGATGATGCCCAGCGCGCGGATGATCCGTGCGGCGCGGGCGTTATTGAACCTCGAGCAAGCCGAATTGGGCGAACTCGTCGGCGTGGATAGAAGGACGATCATCCGCTTGGAAGCGGACGAAATCCAACCTGTGAATCCGCGGCGCACGAAGATTCTCGTCGCGATTCGGGACGTGCTTGAGAGGGATAAGGGGGTCCGGTTCGTCTACGCCGACAAGACCACTGGCGAAGGAGTGACAATGAAGCGCGGAAAATAAGCCTCATCGTGATCCTCCGAAATGAGAGCCGTGCGAGAGGCAGAGCGAAACTTCGGCGCAATGGCTGCCTCCCCTCGCATCGGGGGCAGTTGGATCCACGTCCGGTCTTTGCGCTCAATTAAACCAGAATTGGAAGGATAGAGCAGCCACTGGAGTGCTCCGCTTGATATCCGAAAGAAGAATTCATCGCGCTCGTTCAACTCGACAACTTTAAGCGCCCTGGAAGACCCGACTATCTTGCATATCGATCACACGCGGCAGCCATGCTCGCATAGGCGCGGGTCTTTGGTTTCAGCAAATTATACCAACGGCCCGAAACTGTGACTCATCAGGGATTCCCAAATCAGTGAAATTCTGATGGGAGCGGCAGTA
This sequence comes from uncultured Alphaproteobacteria bacterium, assembly GCA_963819355.1. Taxonomy (GTDB): domain Bacteria; phylum Pseudomonadota; class Alphaproteobacteria; order Rhizobiales; family Xanthobacteraceae; genus Bradyrhizobium. The sequence continues at coordinate 20,055 of CAWFVZ010000017.1, forward strand.
TCGATCACCCGGCTTGATCTGACGGCTTCGGAGCTTCGCAAGGCGGCGAGAGAAGGACGGCGCCGCGGCGCGTCGGATACTTGCGCTTGCGCTGGTGCGCGATGGCGTGGACCGCAAAATGGCGGCCGAAACCTGCGGCATGGATCGTCAGATTGTGAATGCTGATCGAATAGCGACCCCCATCGGCGCCGTCGAGACCCCTTCAAGCCATTGATTTCGCTAAATGGGATGATGGGACCCCGACGCCGATCATGGTCGAGACCCCGCGCCGAAACACAGTCAAAGGAGGGCGGGGCCGAAACCCCGCCCATCCGCAAGGTGGGGCTTTCTTCGCTTCAGGGTGTCTTGGTGGCCAGGCGTGGGGCGCTTTGCGACTCGCTTTCTGACCTAGCTGGTCACGCGCGGCGACGAGCTCTTTTTGAAGCTTAGACCGCTCATCCCGCGTCATTGCAGAGACACGGCGGTTTGACGGGAGGTCTTCGACTGGGAGATAGGCACTAGCCCGTCTTATTCGTCAGAGGGCGGCTGAGAGGCTGGCGAGCGTGGCGTAGAGCGCTGATGCGGCGTAGGATTCGGTTGCGAAGCCAACCCCATCACCTTCAACCGCGAACGCCACGCCCGCCATGATCGATGATACGATTCTGCCGTTCTGGTTTCCAGCCGTTCAGGCCAAGAAAGTCACAGCTGCCTTCGATGGCGGTCGGCTGACCTCGAACGGGGGCGTGATGCTTCTGGCGATGGCGGAGCGGCGTCTGGGTTTGGCGGCCAAATTGGCCCGGGTGTTTCCGGATCGGCGCGATCCGACGCGGGTCGTGCACAGCCTTGTCGATATGTTCCGCGCCCGGATGTTCGCGATCTGCTGCGGCTACGAGGACGCCGACGACCTCGATCATCTGCGGTCGGATCCGGCGTTCAAGCTCGCCTGCGGTCGGCTGCCGGACACGGGCCGGGATTTGTGTTCGCAACCGACCCTGTCGCGGCTGGAGAATGCGCCGCGCCTGCGCGACGTGATCCGCCTGACTTACACCTTGGTCGATGCATGGATGGATAGCTATCCGTGCGAGCCGGCATCCGTCACGCTCGACATCGACGACACCTGCGATGTCGTCCACGGCCATCAGCAGCTCTCGCTGTTCAACGCTCATTATGACGAACGCTGCTTTTTGCCGATCCACGTCTACGACACGGAGAAGAGCCGGCCCGTGGCCGTCGTGCTGCGGCCCGGCAAGACGCCGGGCGGCGTCGAGGTGCGTGCCCATCTGCGTCGCCTGGTACGGCACATCCGCACGCGATGGCACAAGACGCGAATTACGTTCCGTGGCGACGGGCACTATGCCCGGCCGGAGGCGGCCGGGGCCGCCCTGTTGAGAGCCGGCCGAGATGCTGGCGTTCGCCCTACACGATGTTCGCAAGCGTGCATCGGTCGTGTATAGTGTCGACGAGCGATTTCAGTCCAGACCATCGTGCTCTCCCTCGAATCTTTGCAAATCCGGCCTGATGGGTCTCGACGAAGCGGGGACCGCCCGCATTCTGCGCGAGCACCGCGTTATAGCCGACGCAGTGGTAGCGAAACATAAGACCGCGTAACCTTGCGCTGGCCCGGATGATTGGTCCCGCTTTTTTCACTTTTTGGCATCATCAGGCGCGGGGCGATGGTGAACAGGTCCCTGATGCGGAGCCGCACTGCCTGCGATGGCCGGGGCTCCGCTCTCGCCGAGCACATGGGTCAACAGCTCGAGATAATGATCATGGGCATAGGCTGCTGCCGCCCATGCTTACGCCTTCTCGTCCTCGATTACGACGCTGTTTGCCTCGGTGGCGTCCGGCAGCGCCTGCAGCCCGCCGCGCCAGTATGTAGCCCGCGTCTTGTCGGCCTGCGTCAGCGCGGCTGCGCAGGCAGAGGATGACCCGTTGACGCTCGATGGCGCGAGGCCCTCAAGGGTGCTGTCGCGCCAGCCTTCAAGATCATCTTCGGTGAGCAACTTGATCGGCTTCGACAACAGCGCGCCGGTCAGATGGAAGCGCGGCAGCTCGGATAAGGGTGCTGCGCTCGGGCCACACGCGCCAGCGGCGGCCGTGCAGCCGAGAAGCATGACCAACTTGCGTCGCTTCATGGCCGCTCCTTAAGCAGACGACTAAACCCTATCGCGTCTCTCAATCGAGCGATGTCTTTTGCATCACGGCAAAATTAGCAGCCGTTAGCACTGCTTTGGCAGAGTTTTTATCTCAGATCGGGGTGGATGGGATTCACAAATCGGATTTTCTGTGACTTATGGGTGGCCGGCTTTTGGAGGGCCGACCATGGCAGGCATGACGTCGACTTGGGAAGACGAGCTGCGAGGCTGGCTTACGCCGTTCTTGGATCGGCTGGGACATAAGGCGCGGCGGTGGATGGGTCCGCTTAACGCACGGGCCCTCTGACTGAATCATGCAGCGATCGTGCACAGACTTGCGTGACGAAGTGGTGGACCCAGGGCGGCCTGCTATGATGCATTTCGGCCAGTCTAGCGGCTTGCGAAAGAACGGGGCCTTACGTTGTGCCCAATGGGAATGTTTGGCCCGCTACGCGCGCTGGAAAAGAGAAAGATAGGTGACGCGTGCGTCGTCATAATGTTTGGCCAAGCTCATTCGATCCCTCGGAGGCCCGACCGAATGTTCGTCGATGGCGTTGGTTTGACGCTCAACCTGTGAATGCTGATCGAATAGTGCCCCCATCGGCGCCGTCGAGACCCTTCAAGCCATTGATTTTTCTACATGGGATGATGGAACCCCACGCCGATCATGGTCGATACCCCGCGCCGAAACGCCGTTGATCAGGCTCTTGGATACAGATCGAGCTATTACGTCCTGACCAACCAAAACATGGAAGCCAGGCACGTCATGGTTCGCGACGGCGACAAGAAGATCATGCATGCGGCTCCCGATGGAAAGCTCGTCTGGGGCCACAACTCTTTTTGAACCCCTGGCCGCAGTTCGATGGTGAGATCGTGGCGCTCTCCGCGCGCATATCGCCGTCGAGCCTCGGGAGGCGTCATTGTCCGCACGTGGCCAAGCGCCACATCGCACTGAAAATCCAGGCGCCTTGCCGCCAACCCCGGCGAGGTTATATCGCTGTTCGTGTACCCTGGACCGGCCTGCCTTCGGCATGCTCCCGGGGTAAGTCTTTTCGGGCGGCTTCTGCGCCTCAGTGTCCCATGCCGGGCATGACCTCACCGTTGTAGATCTCGGGATTTTTCGGTCCTTCGACATTGAGAATGCCGAGCAGCCCGCGCTCGGCGCGGGCAAGCGCATGATCGACGAGCGTGTAGTTGCCGGGAACATCGACCTTGAACTCGGTGATGACGGCGCCGCCGGCGGGCACGATAACGGTCTGAATTCCTTCCAGAGGCGGATTGGTCAGGCCGCCCAGATTGTAGACCTTATCGAAGATCTCGCCGATCACGTGGAACGAAGACGTGAAGTTCGGACCTCCCACGCCGAAGAAGATCCGCACCGTATCGCCGACCTTCGCATGCAGCGGATGCAGCTTGGTCAAAGCGCCGACTGAGCCGTTGAACACGAAGTATTCCGGCCTCTCCGCGAGCAGCTTGTCGACGCTGAACTCGGCGCTGCCGTGCTGTCCGTAGGCGATGTCCGAATAGATCTCGCCCTGCATGACGTAGAATTCGTGGTCGACCAGCGGCAGGCCGCCTTCCGGCTCGACCAGGATCATGCCGTACATACCGTTGGCGATGTGCTCGGCGACCATGGGCGTCGCGCAATGGTAGACGTAGAGCCCGGGCGTCAGCGCCTTCCACGTCATCGATTTTTCCGCGCCCGGATCCACCTGCAGCGAGGCGGCGCCGCCGCCGGGGCCGGTCGCTGCGTGGAAGTCCACGGAGTGGATCATGGCGCTGTCGGCGGAATTCTTCAGATGGATGTCGATGGTGTCGCCGACGCGGACGCGGATGAAGGGGCCGGGCACCTTGCCGTTGAAGGTCCAGTAGCCGAACGTCGTGCCCTCGGCGAGCCGACCCTCCACCTCGACGCTGAAGAGGTCAACGCGGACTGTCTGCGGATCGCGCTTGCCGATGGGCGGCGGCACGTCGCCCGGCTCGCGGGAGATGTCGGCCTCGACCACGGTCTGCGGCGCCGGCCGGGGCGTGACGATGATCTGCCCTTCCATGCCGGCAAGCCGATGGCCCGGCACGCCGCAGTAATAGGTGAAGTCGCCGGACTTGGCGGCGCGGAAGGCGATGGTGGTGCTGGCGCCCTTGCCGGTCACGCGCGGCGACTTCGCATCCTGATCGGGAAAGACTATGTCGTGTTCGGCGCCTTCGCCGTTGATCAGCGTGAGCTGCACGACTTGGCCTTCGGCCGCGGTCAGCACGGGATTGACCTTGCCCTCGATGGACCCGCCCACGCCGATATAGACCATGCGTCCTTCGGCTATGCCGGACTTCAGCGTGAATTTGGCATCCGCGATGTAGCCGATGTCGGCGCCGGTCGTGCTTGGTGGGCCGTTTGGTGCAGCCGTCGCGGGCGCGGGTGAAGCGGCGGGCGGGGCGGCCTGGACCTGTTGCGCCGGCGCGGGGCCTGCCTGGCGGGCGCCAGAAGAGGCGATGAAGGCGATGACATCGTCCCGGTCGTGGTCTGTCTTCAAGCCCGGGAACGGCATCTTGTTGCCGGGGACCTTCTTGCCGGGGTCGGTCAGGTACTGATCGAGCGTCTGCGCGTCCCAGACGATGTCCGCGCTCTTCATGGCCGGCGAGTAGTTGTAGTTCGGCTCGGTCCCGGCCTTGCGGCCGATGACCCCGGCGAGCGACGGCCCGAGCATGTTCTTGCCAGAGTCCATCGAGTGGCAGGCCTGGCACTTCCGGAAGACGAGACGTCCGGCGGCGGCGTCGCCGGTGGTCGCCCCCGCTGCGGCGGCAGTTGGGGGCGGCGTCTTGGGAGCCGGGGCAGTCTGGCCGCTTGTCGTCGGCGGAGCCGTGGGCGCAGCCTGCGCCATGTGATCGTGGGCGGACGAGATCTGCTTTGACGCCGAAGTCTGCGCAGATGGCGTTTTCTCCGACGAGGCGGCCTTCGGCGCTTCGGTTGGTGCCGGGGGCGCCGACTGCGCCCGCTGCGGTTCGCCCGTGGCCTTCTCCGGAACAGGCGGCTTCAGCGTATCGTTGTGCGCCATCTGGTGCCGAGATTCGATGCCCGGTTTTTCGGATGCCGCGGTTTGGGTGTTTGAAGCCGTCCCGCTCGGCGGGTAGAGAGCGGCACCGAGCGCGAAGCCGCCGATCAGAAGGACCAGTCCGATCGCAAGAATCGCCCATCGCCGCAGCGCGTCCGCAGCCCTATCCCACATCGAGCATCTCCTCCCCGTTCCGAGCCCCTTCTAAAGTCAGTCCGTCGCCTTCACGACGTCTGGCGGCTGCGAAGCATAGTAGGCCGCAGCCTGGTCGATTTCCTGTTGCGTCATGGTGCGCGCAATATTGCGCATCTGCTGGCTGATGTCATTGGTCCGCTGGCTGGCCGCGAACGTCTGGAGTTGCGCCTTCATGTAGGCTTCCGACTGGCCCTCGAGCCAAGGACTCCCGGTCTTGTTGTCGAGGCTGCCGTGGCAGGATCCGCAGGGCGCGATGCCGCGCATCGGGGCGCCGTAGATCACGATGCGCGGCTTCGGCAGTTGCGGCGCTGGGTGATACGCCGGCAACCGCGGCAGGTACGCGTAGTAGGCCGACAGATCAAAGATTTCCTGGTCGGTCAGGTTGACCGCGAAGGGCGACATCACCGCATTCGTTCGCGCGCCAGAGCGGAAGTCCCAGAGTTGCTTGTAGATCACGCTGGCGTACTGGCCGGCCAGGTTGGGCGAGTCCGCCCGGCTGATTCCGGTCGGTCCGTGGCAGATGGCACAGCGCTGCGCCAAAGTTGCGCCGCGCCCGATCGATTCCCGACTTGGCCTGGCGAGTACGGTCGGCGTCAGGACCGCCTCGGAAAGGCGGGGCCCTACCTTGGTCGTCGGAACGGAGGTGACGCGTTGCGGCAGCCCGGCGGCGCTGCAGATCGCGTCCCAGATCCCCGCAAACTGGATCCCCTTTTGAAGGTACGGCAGCAAAATGAATCCACCCAGGGCGGTCACCACGAACAGCCCGGCTGCAATTCCGATGCTTGCAGAAAAGTACGGATTGCGGAAAGTGAACAGCTCGCGGGTGCTCATCATTGCGCTCCCACGTACACCGCGGGTACCGAGTTATCCGAACGGAACGCGAGCGTCAGGATCGGATAGCCGTAGTTGGTGACGGTCAGCCCGATCATCAGCGCCACCCAGATCGCGAAGGTGTTGAGCGCCAAGGGTACGGAGCGCACGGGATGGACGGGAACGCTGAAGCGGTAGTCGCCGGCATCCGTCGCGGGCTGCCGATGCGCGGTCGCGAGGATGTACAGGAACAGTAGGCCTGAAATCAGAAGGATGAACCCGCCGATCGCCGAAAGCGTCACGGAGAACGCCTGAGGCGCGATCCCCGGATCCGAATAGTCGTAGTAGGCCATGCGGCGTGGCATGCCCAGAATTCCGACCCAGTGCCACGGGAACGTGGTCACGATCATGCCGACGAACCAGAGCCAGAGCTGCGTCCGGACCAGCTTCAGATCCGGCAGTGCGCGACCGGTGAGATGAGGCCACAGATCGTACGCGATCGCGAAGTACATGATCACGATGGCCCCGCCGAAGATCAGGTGGAAATGGCCGGTAATCCACTGCGTGTTGTGAATGGTGCTGTCGAGCTGATAGCTCATGTTGATCAGCCCGCCGGCGCCGCCGAAGCCCAACATCACGAACGAGAAGGTGAGCGCCAGCAACATCGGATTGCTCCAAGGCAGTGCCTTGATCCAGCCGAACGGTCCGCGGCCCCCGCGTAGTCTGGCCGCGATCTCGACCGAGGCGCAGATCGTGAACACGGTGAGCAGGGTCGGTAGCGCCACCAGCGCCGTGAAGGCCGAGTGGATGAACTTGAATCCGGCGCCGACCTGCGGGTCTGCGAAGGTGTGGTGCATGCCGATGGGCATCGCCACCACAAGAAACAGGATGAAGGCGATGCGCCCCATCGTGTCGCTGTAGAGCCGGCCCCCGATCGCGCGCGGCACGATGGTGTAGTAGGCGATATAGGTAGGCATCAGCCAGAAATAGACGATGGCGTGAAGCGTCCAGGAGAAGAACACGCGCGCCAGACCCGCATCGATAGTGGTCTTCCAGCCGAGCGCGACCGGAATGATCTGCAGCAGCAGCTCGAGCGCCGCGCCGACCGCCGTCCATGCCCAGAGATAGGATCCCGCCACATTCGCGAACATCGCAAGCGGTACGGGCTCGCCGGGGTGGGCCCGCCGCCAGACGTGCAGATTGATCGACATTAGGGCTACCCAGATCCAGGAGCCGACCACGACAAGCACGACGCCGATGTAGTAGAATGCGCTGCCGATCAGCGGCGGGTAGAAGGTGTACAGCACCGAGGCACGGCCGAGCGCGACCGGCGCCATTGCCGTGATCGCGCCGGCGATGATGAGCCAAAAGCCGCTCCAGGCCCAGCGCGCACCGACCAGCGGCTGCTTCAAAGCCAATTCCGAGATCGCGTAGCCGAATCCCATGGCGACCAGCGTCGGGAAGACGTAGCCCATCACGGTGCCATGAGCGGTCAACGAACGGTAGTAGATCTCGGGGTTGGAAAGCCAGGTGCCGAGCGGGCTTCGGATGAACATCTGCCACGCGCCCAGACACAGCGCCACGCCGAACGCGGCGAAGGCGAGCCAGAAATGCGCGAGGACGAGCTTCCTATTCACCAACACAGCTCAACCTCCCGCCGCTCTTGGCCTTGGATTCGAACTCCGCCTTGTCGATCACCTTGACCTTGCCCCACATGCCTTCGTGGCCGAAGCTGCAGAACTCCTGGCAGGGCATCAAATGTTCTCCGGTCTTCTCGAAGCGCATGAACTGCTCGGAGACGTAGCCAGGAACCAGCATGGTGTTGATGTTCGTGCCCTGCACCAGGATCCCGTGGACTACGTCGGCACTTGTCGCGCGCAACGTGATCGGCGTTTGCGCCGGCACCAAAATGCAAGCTGGTGTGAAGGAATATTGCTGGCCGATGGCGCGGACCGTCACGGACCCGTTCGAATTCCAGCACGCTGCCGAGGTTGGATTCGACGAACTCGCCGGAGAGGTGGAGACGTACGGGATCGATGGTCTCGACACGGGCCTGCGGCATGGTGGCCCGATGAATGCCGGCGAACGCCGCCAGCAGCGCGAGGACGACGATGATGATGACCGAGATCGTCGCCCAGCGCTTCTCGGTCCGCTCCGCGACTTCGGCGCCGCGGTGACCGTCATGAACCGTCATTGCAGCGTCCCGCGCGGCAGGAAAATGAACAGGTAGAAGGCGAACCACATCGCCACGACCAGCGTCGTGGCGATGCCCGCGACGACGAGCGCGCCGCCTGGGCCCGCAGCGACGATCCGGGCGACGCGGTCGTCGGCCGAAGTGTTGGCCTCCTCAGTCTGCTCCGAGTTGATCATGGTGCCCTCAATTCAACGGCGCGGAGCGCAGTTCGTTGGCTTCCCGGGCGCTGACCGGCGCGCCGCGGTTGCCCCACGCGGTGCGGATGTAGGAGACCACGGCCGCCACCTCGTTGTCCGAAAGAAGGCCGGCGAATGGCGGCATTCCGTAGGGCCGTGGATTGCGCTCCGTGCCGGGGGGGTAGCCGCCGTTGAGTACCATCCGGATCGCGTTGACGGCCGACTCCATCTCGATGGACTGGTTGTTGGCCAGCGGCGGCCAGTGCGGCGGCCTGCCTTCGCCTTGCGCGCCGTGACAGCTTGCGCAACGCGCGTCGTACACCGTCTTCCCCAGACTGATCAGAAGGCTACCTTCGCTTGTCGTCAGAGTGGCCGGACTGGCCGGCGGCCGCGACGCCAGCTCCGCGATCCCCTTAAGGTACACGGCCATGGCCTTGGTGTCTTCGTCGGACAGATATTGAAGGCTGTTGTGGACGACCTCGGCCATGGGGCCGTAAACTACCCCGCGCGCCGATACGCCGGTCTTCAGAAGATCGACGATTTCCTGGATGCTCCAGTCGCCGAGGCCGGCCTCGCGGTTGGAAGTCAGCGAGGGAGCGTACCAGTTCTGCATCGGAATCAGGCCGCCCTTGAAGGCATCCGACTGCGGCGTTCCGCCGAGCGCGTTGATCGGCGAATGGCACATGCCGCAATGCCCGAGTCCCTCGACTAGATAGGCACCCCGATTCCATTCCGCCGATTTGCTCGGATCGGGTTTGAATTCCCCTTCCGTGAAATACAGCGTGCGCCAGCCGAGGATCAGTTGCCGATTGCTATAGGGGAAGCGGAGATCATGCTCCCGGTTCTTCTGGCTGACGGGGGGGATCGATCTCAGATAGGCGAAGATCGCCTGGGTGTCGGTCAAGTCACCTTCGTGTAGGACGCGAAAGGCATGGCCGGGTACATGAGGCCGCCGTCAGGAAAGCGGCCGTTGTGCATGGCCTTGTAGAAGTCCTCCGCGGTCCACTTGCCGATGCCGGTCTCCCGGTCGGGGGTAATGTTGGACGAGTATAGCGTACCGAAGGGCGTCGGCATGGCGCGGCCGCCGGCGAAGGTGCGCCCTTCCGGCGCGGTGTGGCAGGCGATGCAGTCGCCGGCGCGCGCAAGATATTCGCCCCGTTTGACGATATCGTTGCCATCGACCGTGCTCTTCTGCTGCGCCGATGTCGCGGTCGCCAGGAGCGGTAGCAGAAACAAGCCAAGGATTCGTGCGCGTGAAAACATCGCCGCCTCCTCAGTTCGGTTCGCTGCCACACGCGAACGGCAGCACGTAGGTCCCCTTCGGTGCGGGAGCCGCGGCGATCGGTGCCGGACGGCTCGCGAGATAAGCCGCCACGGCGGTGACGTCGGCTTCGGTCAGGCGCGCGGCGACCTGCTGCATGCAGTCGGGCGATGTCGCCGTCCGGGTGCCGTAGCGCCAAGCGCCCAATTGCGCGCTGATGTAGTTCGGTCGAAGGCCAAGTAGGCCTGGTACGCCGGGTTCCATCCCCGTGAGTGCGGGCCCATGGCAACTGCCGCAGGCCGGGATCTGCCGGACCGGATCGCCGCGAGTGACCAGAGCCTGGCCCTGCTGCACGACCTGCTGGCTCGCCTCGCCGGGTGAAGGGGAGGGGAATGGCGGTCGCTGTTCGGCGAAATAGTCAGCCATATCCTGCAGGTAGGAGTCCCGAGATATTCGAGCAGGTAGTTCATCGGCGGGTACTTCCGCCGGCCGTTCTTGAACGCGAGAAGCTGATTGTAGAGATAGCCGGCCGGTTTTCCGGCGAGACGCGGAAAGTAGACGTCGCTGGTACCCTCGCCCTGTTTGCCGTGGCAAGGGGTGCACGCCTCCACGCGGGCCGCCATCGTATCTGGTGGCTGGCCGGGACTTTGAGCAAAAACGGGAAAAGCCTGGATGAGAAGCCCCCACGCTAACCCGAAGATAGCTGTTTGCATCCGCACGCGGCACCCCAATGCTGCGCAGTGAAGGGATCAAACAACCGGCTGACGGATTTGTTCCAAAAGGCCGGAACTATCGTGAAGAAGGAGCGAGGCTCCGGTGGCCTACCCAGCCAGGCGCGGCTGTACGCTAGGCGGTTGAGACGACACACGCGGAGCGACATGCCCCTTTTCACCTGGAGGAGCCATCCCGGTAGGGGACGCCGCCGCCCAAACGCATGCCTTCTGCGGGTGAAAAGTGTGCGCAAAAGCGATGGCAAGCCCGGAACGAGCAGTCTCTGCAGAAGGAATTTGAAAAACAGCTTGGAGAAGCCGCCGACCGTCATTGCCCTCATTGCGCCGGATCCACAAATGCTGAGCACGCACAACGGCCGAGAGCGCTTGCGCGCTATGCCAAGAGATTCCACCGGCCCGGCGGTGGCCCCCGGGTCGGCGTCTTGATCGTTCCGGTCCCGTCAGCGATCGGGTATGAGGAGACCCATTCGGACTGCCGAGTCGAGGGTTATTGCTGGCTCAGCTTCACCGGCGCCTTGTCGAAGGTATGCAAAAACGCGATCAGGTCTTTGATCTTCTGTTCGTCCTTGATGCCCGCGAACGCCATTTTGGTTCCAGGGACTTTGGCCTTGGGGTCTTTAATGTATTCGGAAAACGTCGCCTCGTCCCAGGTGATTCCCGAGTTCTTATTGGCGGCGGAATAGCTGTAGCCGTCGACCGACCCTGCTTTGCGTCCGATCAGACCGTTGAGCACGGGACCCACCACGTTCTTCGCATTGTCCCCGACCTGGTGACACGCTTTGCAGACGACGAACACCTTTTCGCCTGCAGCCGCGTCTTGGGCGTTGGCCTGGCCAAGTCCGACCGCGACGAGCGCGGCGGCTAAAATCACTCGTTTCATTCACTTCTCCTTTTGCTGCTTCTGAATTTGGCTTAGAGGACGAGATCGGCGACGGCTCGCGGCATCGATCAAATGCACGCGTTCGGCGCCGGCGCGGTTCATCAACGCCTGAATTCTCTTTGGGTCCATTAGACTGAAGGCAGCCGAGGGTGCATCCGCGGCGGTGGGGGTTTCGGCGACCGTGGTGATGCTCCGATGCAGATGGCAGCATTTCCCGGTCGCTGGATCGAACAAGTGATTGAAACGGCCGGACGGATCGAACTCGAAGCCGTAGGCGCCCGAGGTCGAGACGGCACGATCTACGATCGGAAGAGCGGCTTGGGTTCGCTCGGGAGCCTCGGGATCGGCGATGCCGACCTCCCACGCCTTGCCATCCGGGCGCGCGCCGATGGCGCGGGGCTCGCCCAAGTCGACGAGGGGTGTGCGCAATTACTCGCGAACGCAGCAGCTGTCCTTGCGCGATCCCATTCAGCGTGATCGCCGTCCGCTTGCGGGCGACGAAGCGGTCCCTGTCGACCGACACGCGATGATAGTCTGCGCACGCGAGCGCGGTTTTCATGGAGGCCGAGTCGGGTCCCGACGGATCGGCATCCTCCTTTGCGAAATGATTTGCGTAAAGCTCCCGCAATGGCCGGACCGTCGGGTCGAACGCGCCACCGGTGAGTGCAGCGTATCGCAGTGGCGTTTCAAGAAGGTCCACGAACGCGGGGACGGGACTCACTACTTCATGCCCGTGCGGGATCGGAGTCGATCAAGATAGAGGCTGAACAGGCGTTCGAGGCGTCGCACCCCCGTGCAGGCCGCGGAGATCAATCGTTCGGCCCCGCTGCGGTCGTGATGGCAGATCTTCAGGGTAGCGACCGCGTCCAATATGGTGCCGTGCGAGACCGCAAGTTCGGTTTCGAAAGTCGTGGCCCGAACGGCTGGCCCGAGCGCCAAGTCGGCGCGCCAATGGCAATTTCGTCGAGCGCGCCTAGTGATCCACTGCTGTCTTTTGCTCACATAGGCGGCTGCAATCCCAGCGAATTGGCCCAATCATCCATATGGCGGCAGCGTTGGTTTGGCTTTGATCCAGCTCAAGTTCGTGCGCACAAAGCAGGTAGTCTCCTCCTCCGACCCTTACATTGCTCGGCCTGCTGGTGGGTCGACCTGGTCTTTGTGTTGACGCAAGCAACGGAGATCGTCTTCCTGATACTGTCATTCGCACCATTGAAGGGAATTTGACCAAGTTGCATTCAAGCTCGGTTCTCGGCGCAGACCGGGAGGCCGAGAAGGCGCTTGGGTTGGAGAAGGCAGGATGACCATTGCATTTCGAGTGGGGCCGCAAACGGAATTGCCGGCTGCAAACCTTCCCACCAACGAACTGGCGTTTCTAACTGTCGCTGCCTTTCGTGCGCATTCTCACATAAACAATGTCCTGACCCACATCTCGCGAGGTGACTGGTTGGCCATCGAGCGGTCGCTACAACGCATCCTTGATCCGGCGACGATGGGGGAGCTGTCTTTGCTCGAGCAGAATCTTATCGACCTCATGTGTGCGGATCGGGGCATTACGGGGCGCGTTTTGAAGCCGTTTTTTCGCGAGCTTCTCGGCAGGCATCTCAAGGCGGAGCAGATCGAAGGGGTTCTCGCCCATGTCGAGGCCCTTTTCGTTCAATCGCAGGAGAGGCCTGCCTCAAGCCTCTTGAGCGAAGCGGCCAGAGCCGTCGCCCCAAGCGTCATTCCATCGACGCGATGATAGATATCGAGTCGCGCCGCTCGCCATCCGGGATCGGATTTTGCCGTCCAGGGGTCCCTCGACCGTTGCCGCCGAGGCGGCTGACAGTCACCATCGAGATCGATCGCGCCAGAAGCGAATCGAGGCTTCTGCTTGTCGAACGCTGGAGAATTTGCGAGGAATGTTCACCGCGAGATTATTATGCGCGCAGACACGGCTCATTTCATGCGCACAACAACTCGTCCAGCAGCGTAGGAGCACGTCGTGGCATTACAGCATGCGAAACCGAGAGAGATCGTCGATTTGCGACCGCTTGGAGGCAAACTGAGAGACGTCAAAACCTCGGCCATCGTCAAATCTGAAAGTTTCGAGGCCGTTCGGCTTATCGTCTTGGCCGGAACGGAAATCCCGCCGCATAAGGTACCAGGTGCCATCATGCTCCATTGCCTCGAAGGACGCGTATCGCTTGGCCTGGCGGATACTGCGGTCGTATTGAATACCGGCGAATGGGTCCATCTCGCGGGCAATGACATGCATTCGGTGAAGGGGATCGAGGATTCGTCCCTGCTCCTCACCATCCTCTTTACTCTGAATGAAAAGTAATCAATAGATTTGGAGGAAGACGTCGAGATCGCACTTCGTGCGCTGAGCCGGGAACTCGTCGACCAGCATCTGGGATCTCGGGCCGGCGAGATCGTCGATCGCTATTCGTTGTCGCAGACCATGGGCAAAGGCATGAGAATGCTGTCGAGGCTCGCCGTCAAGGCCTCCGCCGAAGATCTAGGCGACAGCGTGCATTCCTTTTGCGACATCGCCCGCGTCTGCTGGCCGAACAATGCTCGCATGGTATGATCAACGGACATGCGGGAGAATGAGTTTTTACACGATGAACTTTTGACGGAATTCTATGGTCTCGATGCCGTATCCTTGGCCGTTGATTGTGTGTCCATAAGGGAAAGCGGCAACATGCATCGCTGGACCGACTTGAATGGATATGTTTGCGCTCGAATGTCTGGACCCAGCATGCAAGCCGAAGTGACGCGGCATTTTGCCTTGATTTATTTGGTAGCTGTAGAACCCAGCGCGTCTGTCGAACTCAGGAAACAGATTATTCGAGAGCTACAGAATACGGCGCGGCTTTTGATGCGTAGATAATGCAATTACGCGACTTTCACCTGTGGACCCTCCGAAGCGGACATCCATTGATCCAAGTCAACGAGAGCGATGCAGGCCGCTGTCCCTGTCGGAAACCCAATCCGGCTGGTAAGCGAGGCCGAATCGCGCAATGGTTCTGTCTCATGAGAGAAGCTTGCAGCTTGGTCTGGTCAGTGCTGGTCTCATTGTTCCGGTCGCGGGTCTCGTTGGAAGCCGAGATCCTGATCCTTCGCCATCAACTTAACATCCAGCGACGGCACCTTCCGAAGAGACTGGCCTTCAATGCCATGGATCGCCTGATCTTTGTCGGGTTGTATCGTTTGGCGCGAGATACCATCAAGGCGCTGACGATTGTGAAGCCGGACACCGTGATCCGTTGGCATCGTGCCGGTTTCAGATCGTATTGGCGCTGGAAATCGCGGCTCCGCTGCGGTCGACCAACTGTAGCGTTGGAAATTCGCCGGCTGATCCGCGCGATGAGCATCGCCAACCCGTTGTGGGGAGCACCGAGAATCCATGGCGAGCTTCTCAAGCTCGGCATCGAGGTCGGCCAGACCAGCGTTGCCAAGTATATGGCGCGGAGGAGGGGGCCTCCGTCGCAGGGATGGAAGACGTTCCTTCGCAACCATGCGGAGGGCATTGTCGCAATGGACCTCTTCGTTGTGCCGACCATCTCGTTCCGGCTGCTCTATGGATTGCTGATCATGGGCCATGACCGGCGGCAGATCCTGTGGTTTGGGGTGACCGCGCACCCGACGGCCGAATGGCTCGCCAATCAGCTCACTGAAGCCTGTGGCTGGGAGCAAATCCCTCGTTACTTAATCAGGGACCGCGATCGAGCTTATGGCGAGATCTTTGTCCGCCGGGTTCGGTCGATCGGCATTCGCGACCGTCCGACGTCTTTCCGCTCACCCTGGCAAAACGCCTATGCAGAACGCTTGATCGGTTCAATCCGGCGGGAATGCATTGATCATGTCGTGGTCTTCGGCGAACGCCATCTGCGCCACGTGCTGCTGTCGTACATAAACTATTATAATGGTACGCGCACTCACCTGTCATTGAACAAGGACGCGCCGATATCGCGTGCCGCCGAAAACGCGGGACGCATTATCTGTCGTCCGATCCTGGGCGGACTGCACCATCACTATGGCCGGATGTGATTTGCGATAGGCACAACCAATTCGCGAATTTATTTTGTTATTCGTCGGCACATACGAACTTATCGCTGCCCTGGCGTGGGTCTGGATTCTGTCGGTTCATCGTTCGACACGCACAACGCGTGCCTCAGAAGCGATGACATGCCACTAAAGAGGATGGCCAAAGAACCGGCGATGATGATCGGGGCAACGATGGCGCCAAGACTGGGATGCGATTGCACTTTTGTCAAATATGCACTGTGACTGCCGTAACTGGCCGATTTTCTGATTCATCGCGAGTAGGCGCCAGAGGTGGACCTGGCGGAATGGAAACGACGCTTCGTTTAAGGCCATTTCTCCAACCGGGGGTCATTTTCGTGACAAATGGCACTGGGATGCGTGAATATTTCGAAAGCGGGGCCGCGCGCGATGCCGACCAATGTGATGCCGCAGGCCTCTGCGGTTCTCACCGCCAGCGCCGTCGGCGCGGATATGGCAACTAGGATGGAAGATCCAATGACCGCCGTTTTCTGAACCATCTCGACGGATACGCGGCTGGTGAGAATGATGGCGCCTGTCCCTACTGTGACGTTTTGAGCTGCAAGGGCGCCCGCCAATTTGTCTAGCGCATTGTGCCTGCCAACATCCTCACGAGCGGCGAGGAGCCCCTCCTTTGGCGAATAAAATCCCGCCGCGTGAGTTGCGCGCGTTGTCTGATTGAGGCTTTGGGCGGTCGCGAGCGCCGTGACCGCCTCTTCTATTTCATTTGGGGTGAGGCAAACCGCGCGGCTCACCCTTGGGTGGGGTCGCACGGCCTCGGCCAGGCTTTCAATACCGCAAAGGCCACACCCGGTGGGTCCTGTTAACCGACGTTGACGCTTCTTGAAGTCACGGCCGCTGTCCGGTGTCAGCCACATTCTCAGCTCGATGCCGTCTCGGCCCGGAACGACCGCGAGATCCTGGATTTCGCTGGCGCTATGGATGATACCTTCAGTAAGGCTGAAACCGATCGCGAGATCGGGAAGGTCGGCGGGTGTTGCCATCAGAACTGCCGCCGTCGTCCCGTCATAGGCAAGCGCTACGGCGCATTCCTCGGCGACGTCCCGCTGGTCCAGGCGGCCGTCGCGCGACAGGCGCTTCACAGAGGTGGACGTTGGCGGAAGCGGATGTTCGGGAAAGCTCAATTCATCGAGCATACGAATAATTCCTGGTCGCTGGGCGAAGTCTTCCATTCATCTTCCTCCCAGACGCGTCAGTATGTCGGCCAGCGTGAGTGTGAATAGCGCTGTCAGGAATACCACGCCGGCCACAGCAGCGAGGCGAATCAGTGCTTTCGATGTGGCAAGTTCCATAAACAGCAGGAAAACCAATCCGGCCTTGGCGAAGGCGATCAAGATCCCTGCGGCCGGGGTGAACAAACCCATCGGAACATAGGCGAGCACCAGGCTGAGCAGGAGCAAGAACAGCAGCGCGGCCCAGATCAGACCGTTGCGGCGCCAGAGTTTCCAGGCGCTAGTGCGCGACTCGGTATTGTCCGTGCTCATGTGACCCGCCCCGGCAGATAGATCAGGGGATAGAGGAAGTCCAGATGACATCGACGAGGTGCCAATAAAGCGCGGTGACCTCGATCTCGGGATTTTCGTCCAGTTGAAGCTTGTCGAGATATCCCAGCAGCGCCAGTCTGATCACCAAGAAAATGCCGATGGTGAGGTGAATTGCATGCACGCCCGTGATGAGCCAGTAGAGTCCAAAGAACAATTGCGCGCCGGTTTCGCGCAAGGCGAATTGGCCGCCGGGCACCAGATGCTTGTCGAGGTCTTCCCTGTACTCGAAGGCTTTCAACACCAGGAAGGCCAGCCCGAACGAAGCTGTCGATGCCAGGCACGACACCACCAGGCGGCGAAATTCGCGACCTGCGGCCGCTGCCTGCGAGGCGACCGCCATCGTGAGGCTGCTGGTCAGGAGGATCGCCGTGTTGATGGTGCCGTACCAAATATTGGTCTCGCGCCCGGCGGCGGCAAAGGCCAAGGGATGATCGATCCGGCACACCGTATAGGTGAGCATCAGCGCGCCGAAGAACAGTACTTCGCTGGCGAGAAACACCCAAATGCCGAATCTGCCGGCGCCGCGCTGCCGTTCGAAATATTCCCAGGGCTCTCGGAGCAGGCCGGTTGTGTCGGTCATCGGACGTCCCGGGCGTTCTGCATTTCGGGCGGATCGAGCCCGGCCGATTGTCCCTCGGCGTGGTGATCATAGGGGCCGCGGTCGATGCGCGGCTGGCGATCGAAATTCTTTGGTGGCGGCGGCGATGTTGTGGTCCATTCAAGGCCGGTGGCGTCCCACGGATTGTTCCCGGCCCGTCGGCCGTAAAACAGCGACCAGGCGAAATAGCCGAGCGGCAGGAGATATGCGACTGCCAGCACGGCTGCGCCCGAAGACGACATCACGTTGTAGATCTGGAACTCCGGCGGATAGGTGTGGTAGCGCCTGGGCATGCCGAGATAACCCGCGAAAAATTGCGGCAGGAAGGTCATGTTGAAGCCGGCATACATCAGGATGGCGGCGAAGCGCGCCCAGGACTCCGGATACATCTTGCCAGTTATTTTGGGCCACCAGAAGTGCAGGCCGGCGAAGAACGCCGATACCGAGCCGCCGACCATGATGTAGTGAAAATCGCGACCACAAAGTAGGTGTCTGTAACGTGCACATCGACCGGAATCGAGGCCAGGAACAGACCCGACAGGCCGCCGGTCGTGAACAAGCCGACGAAGCCCAACGCATACAGCATCGGCGCCTCGAAGCTGATTTGGCCGCGGTACAGCGTCGGCGGAAACCCGGCGCGGGATTGCGGACGTCGGCAAGATAGGTGGTGCGCGGGCGCGTCCCGAGATGTTCGAGCAGCGCATAATGGCGCGCTTGGTTTTTATGGCGATTGACGGCTGATTCCTTCTGGTGGAGGTCGCCAAAACTGATCGCGCTGGTTGGGCAGGCGCTCTGGCAGGCGGTCTTGACCTCGTCGGTCCCGATCGGCCTGTCGTCGCGTTCGGCTGATCGGCGTGCCGCGCTGATGCGCTGGACGCAGTAGGTGCATTTCTCCATCACGCCGCGCGCGCGCACCGTGACTTCCGGATTCTTCTGGGCACGATAGGCCTCGAAGCCGAGATTGGCGTATTCCTGACCGTCGGCGTATCCGAAGAAGTTGAAGCGGCGTACCTTGTAAGGACAATTCGCCTCGCAGAACCGCGTGCCGACGCAGCGATTATAGACCTGCAGGTTCAACCCTTCGCCATCATGCACCGAGGCCGCCACCGGGCAGACGGGCTCGCAAGGCGCGTGCTCGCAATGCATGCAGGGCACCGGCTGAAACCCGAGCTTGGGATTTGCTTCCGTCCCATGGTCGTAGACATCGACCCGCAGCCAATGCATATCGCGGCCGCGCGCGACTTCTTCCGGCCCGACCACCGCGACGTTGTTCTCTGACTGGCAGGCGACCACGCAGGCGTTGCAGCCGATGCACACCGCGGCGTCGATCACCATCGCCCAGGCGTGGCCGTCGTCCGGTTTGGGCCGCTCCGGCAGCAGGCTCGGCTTCTCCTGCTCGGCTGCCGGCGGCCGCTTGGCCGCCTCGGCGAGATCGTGCAGCGGGTAGAGCTCGCGGACGTCTTCCACCGTGCGGACCACGTTTTGGGTGGTGAGGATCTCCTCGTGGCGGCCGGTTTTCACGATCGCCACATCGGGGATAGTCCAGGCATGCGCGGCGGTGCGCAGGTGAAATGCGTTGGCGCCGATGCCGGTGCCGATCGCGCCGGCCCTGCGGCGGCCGAGCCCGAGGGTAAGGCTCATGACGCCTCGGGCCATGCCGGGTTCTACGATGACGGGCGCCTCGATCTGCCGTCCTTCGCAGGATAAAGAGACTATGTCGCCCGAGCGGAGCCCGCGTCCTGCCGCATCGTGCGGGTGGAGCGCCAGCGCATTGCCCCAGACCTGCTTGGTCAGAGGTTTCGGGCACTCCTGCAGCCACGCGTTATTGGCAAAGGAGCCGTCCCATAGGCAAGGGTCGGGCCGCAGGACGAGGGTCATACCCGTGCTTGGCGGAACCGCCGCGGCGATATCGGGAAGCCGTGGTTGACCGACTGCGGCTATCGCCGGGACGCTGCCGACGATGACGCCGTCGTGCAGCGCGCGGGTCCACCATCCCTCGAAATCACGGCCTCCCTGCGGTTGCCAGATCTCGCGCACCAGATCGTAGGGCAAGGCATCATTTCGGCCCGTCAGTAGTGCCAACAGCTCGTGGTCGGTCCAGCTCCGGAACAAAGGTCGGATCAGCGGTTGGACCAGACTTGCCGTGCCGTCGCTGGACCGCAGATCGGACCAGGCCTCGAGTTCATGCGTCTGCGGCATGTGCCAGGTGGCGAGACCGGCCGTCTCGTCGGCGTAGCGTCCCAGATGCAGCCGAAAGGCGGCCTTCGCCGAACGTTTCGCGAATTCAAGATCGGCTGCCGCATCGTAACCGGGGTTCACGCCGATCATCACGAGCTGGTCGACAGCGCCGGCATCGAGATCATGCACCAGGTCCGGTAGGGTGCCCGCGCTCCGCCCGCCAGGAGTTTTTTCGATTTCGATCAAATCAACAGATGCCTGCAATTGGGCATTGATCCAATGCGCCAAGGCGTGCGTCTCGGGCGGCAGCCCGTGCCCCACCAGCACGACCGCATGTCCATGGTTGGCCAAAAGATCGGCGCCCGCTTGTTTTGCCAGTCGCATCGCCTGATCTGGAAGCGACGCCTCGCGAACGGGAGCGCCCATCGAACGGGCGATGGCGATCGCTACTTCGCTGATCAGCTGGGGCTGAAGCGCGATCCGATGGTCCGCTTTGGCACCCGTCAGGGTGGGCGCGGCCTCGATGCTGTAGATGCGCGAAAACTCGCCGTCCTGTGGCCGCCGGCGCGCAGCGAAGCCACGGGCGTTGGCGAGTTGGCTCGGACCCTGACCCAGCGGGTCGGCGTCGAGGGCCACCAGCACGTGCGCCTTGTCGAGTTGCGGCACAGACCGAAGCGGCCTTCCAAAAGCCAGCGCCGCACCGGTCTTGACGTTATCTTCGTCGATCGGCTCGTAGGCGTGCCACGCCGCTTTCGGGAATTTCTGCAGCAGATCGTCGATCTGTCGCAGCAATGTCGGGGAGGTCACATGGCTCGTGAGCAGACGAAAGCCCTCACCGTTGCGCTGCTCCATCTGCTGAAGTTGTGCCTGCAGCGCTTGCCTGAACGCCTCGGGCGAGGCGATCTCATCTTTCTTGAGGATGGTTCGCGAGCGGTCAGGATCGTACAGAGACAGCACCGTGGCCTCGGCGAATACGTCGGTGGCCCCGAGGCTGGCGGGATGCCGCGGGTTGCCCTCGACCTTGATCGGGCGGCCGTCAATCGAAGTGACGATGACACCGCGTCCGAACCCGGATAGCGACAGGGTGCTCGCGAATTTCAGCGCTTCGCCGGGGACGACGCGTTCGGGCATTTTTACATAGGGGATGATTTCTTCCGCTGGTTTGCTGCAAGCGGCGAGCCCGCTCGCGATTCCCGAGGCAAGCAGGCTCAGCGCCTGGCGGCGGTTCAACGCGGCCGGGCCGGGCATGAAGAACCGGGACCCTTTGACGGGCAGCTCGTTTACCGGTGACATATCGAGCAATCCGTGAGGTGATCGGTGCGAATGTGATTGGCCGCCATCAACCGGTTTCCCGAGGTTTCGCGGTCGCCAGTCGGTTTCCAGTCGGGATCGAAAACAGCTTCGTGCGGGCGAAGCGCCCTGGCCGGATCGCGATGACAATCGATGCACCAGCTCATGGTCAACGGCGCTCCCTGCCGCGTGAGCTTCATCTGACCGATCGGTCCGTGGCAGGTTGTGCAGCCGACGCCTTTGGCGATATGGATGGAATGGTCGAAGTAAACGTAGTCGGGCAACTTGTTGACGCGTTGCCAGTGGATCGGCTTGTTCTCGGCGAGGCTCGTCCGTACCGGGGCCAGCATGGCGGCGTTAGTCCAGAGCTGGGAATGGCAGGTCATGCAGGTCTCGGTCGGCGGCACTCCTGCGAAACGCGCGTTCTCGACCGAGGTGTGGCAGTAGCGGCAGTCGAGGCCGAGACCCCCGACATGGTGTTCGTGGCTAAACGGCACGGGCTGATCGTGGGTCACGTTCTGATCTGTGACGTAGGGGGACTGGACGATTTGATACGCAAGCCCAACCGCTAATACCGGCATAACTCCCAGCGACGCCAGCAGCAGCGTGGCGATCGTGTTGGCTCCGGGACGGAAGATCTGCATGAATCCGTCTCTAAAAATAACGTCCTTGCAAAGCGCGTGGTCCGAAAACTAGGCGCGGATTTTTGACGGGAACCGACTTGGCCGCGGGGGTCTTCGACTGCTTGTCGTAGTTCGACAGAGCCATTAGCGGGTTCATCTCTGGATAATACGAAGCGACGCAGCCATCCGGCAGCTTGAATGGGGTGACCTTCAGCGGCCCGACTTCGCGGTGAATGCCATCGCCGGCATCGCTGACCAGCGAGACCATCTGGCCTTCCGTAAGGCCGGCGCGCTCTATAGCACCCGGGTTCATGAGAAGGACCTGGCGCGTGCCTTCGATGCCGCGAAGCCGATCGCTCATCCCGTAAATCGTGGTGTTGAACTGGTCGTTGCTGCGCATGGTCAAGAGGCGGTAGCGCCCCGGCGCATCTTCAAATCCAATCGAGGTGAGAGTGTCCGGAACGGTGAATTCCGCCTTGCCGCTTTTGGTCTTCCAAATCCGTTCGCGAGCCGCGTTGCCGCGGTAAAAGCCGCCGGGCGTGAACATGCGGGCGTTGAAGTCGTGAAACTCGTCCGGATAGGTCTCCGCGATGAGGTCCCGGACCAAGCCATAATCGCCGACCCATTCGTCCCACTTGACCTTGGGATTGGGCGGCAAGGTCGCCTTCGCCAGTCCTGCGACGATATCGAGCTCGGATTTCAGATACTCGCTCGCCGGCTTGCGCAACGCGATCGAACCCTGGATGCAACTGAAAGTATCTTCCATCGTCACCGCTTGCGGACCGCTGGCCTGCATGTCCTGTTCGGTGCGGCCGCGGCAGGGCAGCAGGTAGGCCGATTTGCCGTTGACGAGATGACTGCGGTTGAGCTTGGTGGCGATCTGCACGGTGAGGTCCATCTTGACCCAAGCCGCTTCCATCGCCGCCCGCTCGGGGATGGCGCGGACAAAATTGCCGCCGAGCCCGAAGAAAGCCTTCACCTTTCCAGCCAGGATGCCCTCACAGGCCTCCACCGTGTTCATGCCTTTCTCGCGCGGTGGCTCAAAGCCGAACTGTTCGGCATATTTGTCAAGCGGCACGAGTTCGGGCTTTTCGGAAATGCCGACGGTTCGCTGCCCCTGGACATTGGAATGGCCGCGCACCGGCGAGATGCCGGTTCCGTCGCGGCCGATATTGCCTTTGAGCATCAACAGATTGACGAACATCGCGACGTTCTCGAATCCGTGAACGTGCTGGGTCAGTCCCATGCCGTAAATTCCAATGACGCGATCGGCTTCAACATAAACCTGCGCGGCGGCTTCGATCGCGGCGCGGCCGAGCCCGGAAGCGGTCTCGATTTCATCCCAGGAGGTGTTGCGAACCTTGGCTTCGAACTCCTCAAACCCGTTCGTATGAGCATCGATGAAGGGCACGTCGAGCACGCGCTTGCCCTCGGTTTTGGCCTTGTCGTCCGCGGCGAAGACGTGTTTGCAGATGCCGAGCATGACCGCGATGTCGCCGCCAACCTTGACCTGATGGTACTGGCTGCTGATCCTGGTTTCCTTGCCGGTGAGCATTTCCGCCGGGTTCTGAGGGTTGACGAAGGTTTCAAGACCCTTTTCCCGCACCGGATTGAAGGTGATGATCTGCACGCCACGTTTTGCCGCATCCTGCAGCGGGTGGAGAAACCGAGGACTGTTCGAGCCGGTGTTCTGGCCGAAGAAGAACATCGCGTCGCAATTGGCGAGGTCGTCGAAGACGACGGTACCGACACCGACGCCGATAACCTTGTTGAGGCCGACCGACGTTGTTTCGTGGCACATGTTCGAACTGTCGGGCAGATTGTTGTTGCCATAGAGCCGCGCGAACAGCGCGTACAGGTAGGACGTCTCGAGGCTGGCGCGGCCGGAGGCGTAGAAGATGACGGATTTCGGATCGAGCGCTTTTAGTTGCGATCCGATGTCATGGAACGCTTCTTGCCATTCGCAGGGGACGTAGTGGTCGGTCGCGGAGTTGTAGCGCATAGGATGCGTGAGGCGCCCTTGCTGCTCCAGATCATAATCGTCCCAGGTGCGTAATTCGCCGACCGTATGCTTGGCGAAAAAGTCGGGCGTACAGCGCCAGCTGGTCAACTCCCATAAGGTCGCCTTGGCACCGTTCTCGCAAAACTCGAACGCGTGATAATCGGCCGGCTTGGCCCAGGAGCAGGAAACGCACATGAAGCCCTTTGGCTTATTTTGCCGCCTCAGCGTGTCGAGCGCCGCCGGAGAGTCCCATTCTTTGCCGAAAATGCTAGCGATGCCCTTGAGCGACCCCCATCCACCAGCGGGACCGTCGTATTCGATCGTTTCATTGTTGCTGTCGCCCGGAGCGTCGGTTTCAGACATGATATAGTCCCGCAGTGCAGCCGCCAGCATCTGAACCGGCTAAACGGACGATCAGAGGCAGGGTTCCGTTCTTAAGGAAAATTTAGCTCTGGCAGCGAATTACCGGGTCCGCCGGACGATGGCCGCCCGCAGCAATCGGGTCGGACGCGAGCGTGGCGACGTCATGGAGTGTGCCGTCGCGTGCTCCGGGCCGCATGGTCTCAGAGCTACTCCGCGCATATGTCATCAACTGTACAGGCGCCCCGCAAGGCGAAAGCACGTTCGGCCACCGCGAGGGCCAACGGTTTCGACGTTTGCGGATTAGCAAGCGCACAAGGCTAACCTCGGTCCACGGGCGCCGCGAAAGATAGTATAGCCATGCAGGAATCATCGGGCGGCCGGAAAGGGCAGGTTGGACCGACTGTAGTGCATCCCTTCGGTGGACGTTCCATTGACCGCACAGGCGCTCGCGGTGGCTGTGCACCCATTGCACAGCATCGCGACGGCGTGGTTCGAAGGCATCCTCCTTTTATATCCTGCTCGCGCGATGCCAATCTAAAGGCGGGTCGCCGCCTGCCGGCAGGCGCAGGCGACCTGCTTAGCTCCGGGCATCCAGCCTGAGTTGGCCTAAGGGGCCGTCTTTCAAGGTTATCTTAAAAGCGTCGTGACGCCTGCGCAGGTCCTCAAAATCGGCGGGGGTTTTGAGAGTTCTCTCAGCATCGCCAAGGACGAGGTCGGCGTGACGTTCGAGGTGGGCCAGGCGATCGGCATCGCGATCGCAGGCCGCCACCTCGGTCAACACTTCCAGGATTTTAATGAGAACCGCGGCATTGCCTGCAGCGTTCTGCCGGATCATGTGGAACATCGTGTTGAGGAGCTGTCCGTATTGAACATGAGGGACGAACAGCACCAGACGGTCCTCGCGCATCGATACACCGGTTCGGAAATGGAGCGGCTGAATTTCGCAGAGCGCGGCACCGAGCCGGTCCAGCACGCTGATTGCCGTATGCGGGTCATTGATTCCCGGCGACAGCGCCCGCTCCGCAACTTCGACGAGCTGGCGGACGGCAAAGCGCAAGTCTGAGGTGCTGACGCGCTGTGCGCCCAGCGCAGTCGCATCACGGATTGCCGCATCGGCGCCGTCAACTGCCGGCTTGATCAGAGCGACCGGGGTGCCGGGAAAGATATAGTCTCCCGGCCGCACGATGAGGTAAATGGCCGCGTCATGTTCGGCGGCCCAGTTGGCAAGGCCGTCCTCGTCAAGCTGCTGCAAATAGCCGCGCCTCGCATTCGGGACCGGCGTGGCGTCAGAACGTGCGCGGTGGTGGGGAGGGCTGACGCGTATCCGTCGTCAAGCGCAGGATAGCTGCATGAACATCCTCGCTCACGAGCTCGATGACGGTGTTTGATGCGGCTCGCCATGTGACCGACGAAATAGACCAGCGTCGCCACGCAAACAAAGGCAAGCAGTATGGCTACGCTGAGCGCAAGATGCGGTATGAACGCGCCTTCATTTGCGGTCCGAACGCTTCGCAATACCATCAATGCATAGCAGAACGTTGCGAGAAATACACCAGTCAACTGGTTGCCGCGATCGCGGGTGAAGTTTCTCAGTAGCCTCGGCCCCATCTGGCCAGCCGCCAGCGATAACGCTGTATTGTGATCGAGAAGACGGTCGATCGTCGAAGATGCGATCGCTGCGAGCAGCGATCGCGCCCCGGTGGCGCCGCCATCGTAAATCCAGTTCTCCAGCAGATCCTGTGGAACGTTCCCACTGCGATCTAGCTCGATCAATCCTACAGCACTGATCACACCTGAAAAAACCACCACTGCCGGAACGAGCCAGAAGGTTTCCGCGATGTCAGCCAGCAGCTTGCGGAAACGAGCATTCACGGGACCGCGTCGCGTTGTCCGCGCTTTGTTGTGTTGCAACCGTCGCTCATGCTGCAACGAATAAGGTGGTGATTGGCGACATCGATGACATGTCCGGCCTGTATGCCGATGGTGATTTCGGCGCGAAGCTCTCGCCCCGTTGCGGGCGTTTTAGCCTTTGCGACGATCGTGAAGGCCTTGATCGAGAAAAAGGAATAGGGATATTGTAGTGCTAAGCTGGTCTGTTGCTTCGAGAATTGCTGGCTAGTGCAAAACGTTGATGCAAGCCTTTGCAGCTATGTTGCTGAATACTTGAATTCAGGCGCTTTCTCTATTTGATCGGGCGTCACGTTCATTGACGCGTGCCATGCCTTGTCCGAAGCTGAATACCTTACCTTGACTGCGGATGGCAGCACGGCGATGTAGTGCTCGCCCATCCCCATCATGCCACCGACTGAAAGGATAAACGCTTGGGTTTGGCCATCCCGGTTCATCGCAATGTCTTCGATCTTTCCGACGTACTGCCGGTCATCGTTGTAGACGTCGAGTCCAACGATTTGGGAGCTAAGATTGCCGCTTTCTGAAAGTGAGGCGAAAATTGACGATCTAGCCGGGCGGCTTACGGATTCCTGGGACGTAGCAGGCTGTGAAAGCGAGAGCGCTGCGTGGCCGCGAGTAGTATAACGCATAGTCACCTCCGCCTTTTTGCCTTCTGCCCTCGACAATCATCATCGTAACTCTCGATAAGGGTGTCCGCTACTGCGCGTTGGTGATGACCAGTCGCCAGCCTGCTCGCCGTACCGAGTACTGAAACTGAAAAAAAAAAAAAAAAAAAAAAAAAAACTGGAGCGGCAAAGCAATAACGCCGCCCCAGCATTGCCGTTAGCAATCAGGTCTTGCTGGGATATTTGTATTCGGGTGCTGCCTTCAACTGATCCGCGCTCGCGTTCATGGTTGCGTGCCACTTGCTGTCACTGGTGTTGTAGCTGACAGTCACTGCGGAAGGCCGAACCACGACGTAGTGATCGCCGATGCCGAGAAAGCCGCCGACGGACAGGATGTATCCATCAATGGTATTGCCGTTGTATGCGATGTCCTTGATCGTTCCGATGTCCTGCTTGGAGTCGTTGTAGACGTCTAGGCCGACGACCTTCGAACTCAGATCGGCTTTTGCGGGCACGCTGGCGAACATGCCGCCGGAGTTGTTTGAATTCGCTCTGGAGGTATCGGTGTTGGACCCGACGGTGGTGACCTCGTCGAAGGAGTTGGGGCCGATAAACATCGTGACCGGGTTGCCGGATTTGTCCTTCGCTTGCACCAGGAAGGAGTCCGGCACGACTTTCACGTCGGTAAAACCAGACTGCTGCAAGTTTGTCATCACTTGCTGCCGGAGGTTACCTGGTTGAGTGGTCGTGGACGTGGTCTTTGACGGTGTGGTCGTGTTCGAGCTGGTTTGCGCCAGCGCCACCGAAGAAACCGTCGTCAAGATGGCTGCAGCCACCAAAGTTGCTCGTTTCATTTTAGTATCTCCTTCAAAAGCCCCACGCGGTTTAATCGCAGGATCGCTTGCTACGTTCCTCGAAACGGACAGGTGTACAAAAGTTAAAGCACGAACCTCGTCGTGACCGGTTGGAGCGAAGCGCGACGCTTATTCAGCGGCTTGACGCAAGGTCGGGGCTCCTTCCGGCTTTGTGTCGACCTGCCGCGGGCGTCCCATCAGCACTGGCTCGAGGGCTTCTTCTCCAAATTCGCGCGGTCGGTCCTGCGCCACATCCGGGTCACCTCAAAACACGAACTCAAAGAGCGCATTATGGCCGGCATTGACGACGTAAATCGCCACCCCGTCATCCACACTTGGTCATACAAACTCGCCGACGCCGCCTGATATGATTCGAACCATGGAAACGCTGACCTAGGCGGCATGTCGCCGCACGGCCGCTACGCGCGACGAAAGGCTAAGAGCGGCATGCTCTCGCCTCCCTTTCAAAAGTTTAATCCGAAGAACAGAAAACGGTAATGTGTGATCGCCTGTTTGGCTCGTTGAAGGGATAACCGAACTCAATCACGGAGATTTCAAATGAACGAGCAAACGAACAACTCACAATCCGATACCCCAACCGCCGTACCGCGAAAGATGCTGAAGCCGCGCCGGATGGCGCTCCTTGCTTCCGTTGCCGGCCTCGGCATGGCGATTCTGGTCGCAGGGCCCGGCGGTTATCACGGTCTGCGTCTCCCGACATGGACCGCCTCTGCCCATGCAGCAGAAGCGGCGGCGCAGACGCCTGCAGGCTTCGCCGATCTCGTCAGCAGGGTGAAACCCGCGGTGATCTCGGTCCGCGTCAGGATCGACGAGGATGGCGGTAACTCCGCCGTTACCCAGCGCGACAGCGATGAGAATTCCGATCAATCCGGCTCGCCCGAACAGTTTTTCAGGCACTTTGGTTTCCGCGGTCCCAACGGCATGCCGCATCGCCACCAGATGATTACCGGCGAGGGCTCCGGCTTCTTCATCTCGGCGGATGGCTACGCGGTGACCAATTATCATGTGGTTGATCACGCCAAGTCGGTTCAGGTGACAGCCGATGACGGCACCATCTATACGGCCAAAGTGGTCGGCACCGACCAGAAGACCGACCTCGCGTTGATCAAGGTCGATGGCAAGAACGACTTTTCTCATGTGAATTTCGCCGACCACCCCTCGCGCATCGGCGACTGGGTCGTAGCCGTCGGAAATCCCTTCGGCCTTGGCGGCACTGTGACCGCCGGCATCGTTTCCGCCGCGGCCGGGACATCGGCGCCGGACCATATGACGACTACGTCCAGATCGACGCGCCCATCAACAAGGGCAATTCCGGCGGTCCGGCGTTCGACATGAACGGCAATGTGATCGGGGTGAACACCGCGATCTACTCGCCGTCGGGCGGCTCGGTCGGCATCGGCTTCGACATTCCAGCAGCTACAGCGAAGCTCGTGGTCAACCGGCTCAAGGACAAGGGCTACATCACGCGCGGCTGGCTCGGCGTGCAGGTGCAGCCGGTCACCGCTGACATTGCCGACAGTCTGGGCCTGAAGCAGGCGAGGGGCGCGATGGTTGACAATCCGCAGGCCAATAGCCCGGCCGCCAAGGCAGGCATTGAGGCTGGTGATGTCATCACTGCGCTTAACGGCAATGCGGTCAAGGACTCCCGCGACCTAGCCCGCAGCGTCGGTGCAATGGCGCCCGGCAGTCAGGTGAAACTCGACGTCCTGCACAAGGGAGAATCGAAAACCCTGACGCTGACGCTCGGCGAAATGCCGAACGACCGCCAGGCCAACGAAGGCGGAGAGCAGCCGTCGACGGAGACGGCCGGAACGCCCTATCTCGGCCTCACTCTCGCCCCCGCCGGCGAGGTCGACGGTGCCGGCGAAAGGGGCGTGGTCGTTACGTCTGCCGATCCGGACGGTGCTGCCGCGGAACATGGCGTGCGGACCGGTGACGTGATTCTCGACGTGGGCGGCAAGGCGGTTTCCAACATCGGCGATGTCCGATCGGCGCTGAGCAACGCCTCGTCCAATGGCAAGCACAGCGTGCTGATGCAGGTCAAAACGGCCGATGCAACTCAATTCATCGCGTTGCCGTTGAAGAAGAGCTGATCGGCCAGGCGATCC
This sequence comes from uncultured Alphaproteobacteria bacterium, assembly GCA_963819355.1. Taxonomy (GTDB): domain Bacteria; phylum Pseudomonadota; class Alphaproteobacteria; order Rhizobiales; family Xanthobacteraceae; genus Bradyrhizobium. The sequence goes on from CAWFVZ010000017.1 coordinate 49,628, forward strand.
AGACAGGAAGGCCGGGTGGCAGGGCCCGGCCTTTATGCTCGCTCTCACACGGCCGTTGGTGTTCGCACCTGGGATCACTTCAATTCCGGTTTGCCCGGGAAGGCAGTAATGGAGCGATTTCGATCGATCTACTTTCCCCGTGGGCGCGTGACCCTAGGAACCTTCCGCGTCATTGTTTTGTTCAACCGGCGAGTTTGACAATGGTCGGAAAGGCATTTCAGTCATGAGTGGCAGACTTGGAAGAGTTGCAATCACAACCACCGTCTTGATGGAGTTCGCATCAATGGCTTTGGCGCAGGGCAAAACGCCGGGCGATAATGCGCGACAGCAGCCCCTCAGCGAACAAGATAAGCAATTTCTCAGCTACGCTGCCGAAGATAATCAGGCTGAAATTCAGCTTTGCCTTCTTGCGGAAGAAGAAGCGAATGATCTTGCGCTTAAGGCGTTTGCCCGGCTCATGGTCAATGACCACGTCGGCGTAGAGAGTCGCCTCGCCGCACTTGCGAACGGCGAGCGCACCGAGTTGCCCAACGGCAATGGCGATGAAGGTGACAAGACGCTGTCAGAAATGCAGTCAACTCCAACCGATCATTTCGATGAAGAGCTTCTTAAGGCGCAGATCGAGGACCACGCGATCGACGTCAAGAAATTCTCGGATATCGAGAAGACGACACAGAATGAAGGCGTAAGGCGCTTCGCCGCCGAAACACTCCCGATATTGCAGCAACACGCGAAACTCGCCAAAGCAGTAAAGTCGAACCTTTGATGAGCGAACCCACGGAGGTTGTCATGGCATCGGGTGGGTGACAGCTATCGCGACATTTAGCCGATAACGATTAGAAGGCGCGCTCGCGACCGGAGAGGAAAGCTATGGCCACGTCAAACGAGGAGGCAACCGCCCCGCCTGCAACGATTGGGAAGCTTCTGACGGGCCAAAAGGCACTCGTGACCGGTGCCAATTCAGGTATCGGCGAGGCGGTCGCGGTCGCATTGGCCGAAGCTGGCGCTGACGTCGTCGTGAATTATGTCGAAGGCGATACCGCGGCCGAAGCCGTGGTCGAGAAGATTCGAAGATCCGGCGCGAAAGCGCTTGCGTGCAGGGCCGATGTCTCTTCGGAAGGCGAGGTCGCCGCGATGTTCAAGGGAATGATGCGGGAGTTTGGCACCATCGATATCCTCGTCAACAATGCTGGCTTGCAGCGCGACTCGGCGTTCCACGAGATGACCCTCGAAAAATGGAACAAGGTGCTGGGCGTCAATCTGACCGGGCAGTTCCTGTGTGCTCGCGAGGCCGTCAGTGAATTTCTGCGCCGGGGCATTGTCCCTTCCGTGTCGAGGGCTGCCGGAAAGATCATCTGCATGAGTTCTGTTCACCAGGAGATCCCTTGGTCAGGACATGCCAACTACGCGACATCCAAGGGCGGCATCAAATTGCTGATGGAAAGCATGGCGCAGGAACTTGCGCCGAAGCGGATCCGCGTCAATGCCATCGCCCCCGGCGCCATCCGGACGCCGATCAACACCGCGGCGTGGCAGACCAAAGCGGCGTACGAGCAACTCATGACCTTGGTGCCCTACGGCCGGATCGGGGAGCCCGAGGATATCGCGCGCGCGGCAGTATGGCTGGCGTCTGACCACTCCGACTACGTTGTGGGCACAACCTTGTTTGTCGATGGCGGCATGACGCTCTATCCCGGGTTTGCCACGGGCGGTTGACGGGCGCAAATGTCGGATCACTATGATGTAATCATCATCGGAAGCGGCCCGGGCGGAGCCTCGGTCGCGCACCGGCTGGGCGCGAGCGGCAAGCGCATACTGTTATTGGAGCGCGGCGACTATCTGCCGCGTTCGCGGGCCAACTGGGATTCGCAGACCGTGTTCGTCGACGGCGCCTACCAGGCGCCGGAAACCTGGTACGGGGCGGACGGTCGGCAATTTCATCCCGGCCTGCAATATTTTGTTGGCGGCAATTCCAAGGTTTACGGCGCGGCGCTGTTTCGGATGCGGGAACGGGATTTCGACGAGATTGCGCACAAGGACGGCATTTCCCCGGCGTGGCCTTTGAAATATGAGGCGTTCGAACCTTATTATGCCGATGCGGAGAGGCTGTTCCACGTCCATGGGCGGCGCGGCGAAGATCCGCATGAACCTCCATCGAGCGGGCCGTTTCCTTATCCGCCTGTTTCGCACGAACCGGCTATCCAGGCCTTGAGCGATAGCCTCGCAAATGACGGTTTGCATCCGTTTCATCTGCCGCTGGGTATTCTGCTGGATGAAAGAGACGGCAAGGCAAGCCCGACCAGCATCTGCATTCGCTGCGACGCCTTCGACGGATTTCCGTGCCTGCTGAATGGCAAGGCGGACGCGCAGGTGATGTGTGTCGATCCGGCGCTGAAAGCCTATCCCAATCTGGCGCTGATGACCGGTGCCTATGTCTCCCGACTGGAGACCGATGGAAGCGGACGGACCGTCAAGAGCGTTCACGTCACCAGAGCGGGTCAGGAAGAACGTTTCTCGGCCGACATCGTCGTCGTCGCCTGCGGAGCGCTGTCGTCGGCGTTGTTGCTGTTGAGATCGGGTAGCGACAAACATCCGAACGGACTTGCCAACGTTCCGGCCAGGTCGGACGCAACTACATGCGTCACAACCAGTCGATCCTGATGGCGTTGATGCGGCAGCCGAACGATACGGTTTTCCAAAAAACCCTGGCGGTGAGCGATTACTGTTTCGGCTCGGACGACTGGGAGTATCCGCTCGGTTTGATCCAGATGTGCGCGAAGTCCCATGGCGCGCAGGTCCGTGGGGAAGCATTGCCGGGCTGGCTCGAATGGGCGCCGAAATTGCCGTTCAAGGAGATGGCCCGGCATTCGATGGATTTCTGGCTGTCCAGCGAAGATCTCCCGCGCCCGGAAAACCGCATTTTCTATGATGGGGATCGCGTGGTTCTCGATATCACCGAAGGAAACATGGAGGCCCACCATCGCCTCAAGAAGAAGCTGGAGCAGATGCTGGGCAGGGCGGGCGGGCACCCGGTGTTGCTACCAACGGATATTGCAGTTGCAGCGGTCGAACGGTGTTTGGGAGCCACGCTTCTGCTGTCGCACCAAGGAGGCGCTGATCCGCTGTTGCGGCGGCAGCACGCTCGAACTCGATGTGCTACCCGACCGCTGCGGCGATCCCATCGCGCCGATCACCGACAGATCGTGTCCCGTGGCGTGGTGTAGCTGGCGGCAAGTCACCGCGTTCAGCGGCAGGAGCTGGGCAGGTCAGCTGGCGATCGCCGGAAGGCTGACGGTTGGATCATCGCTCAACGGCGCGATGGTTTCCAGCGTCATGTAGCGGGCACGCTGGACGGCCCATTCGTCGTTCTGTTCGAGCAGGATCGCTCCGATGAGGCGGATGATGGCGTCCTCGTTGGGGAAGATGCCGACCACCTCGGTGCGCCGCTTGATCTCGCCGTTGAGGCGCTCGATCGGGTTGGTCGAGTGCAGCTTAGTCCGTATGTCCCTTTCCATGTGAAGGCAACTCGCTCCTCGATGTGATGACGAGGGTTGCCCGGATAGGCCGGGTAGAGCCTCACACAAGGGGGCGAGTCATGGAGCATCATAGCGAAGCGTTCTGGCGTTGGACACTGCGAAATTGCGCAATGCGGTGGCGATTGCCGATGCCGGTCGAAAGGGTGAGATTCGCTATCTCGGCGAGATCGACAATACTGAAGCCGAGACACGTAAGCTCGTGGCAAAACTCGCAAGCAAACATGCTCGACTAACGTTCTGCTACGAGGCTGGCCCGACAGGTTACGGTCTCTACCGCTTGATCAAGAGCATCGGCCATGACTGCATTGTGGTGGCACCGTCGCTGATCCCATCCAAGCCAGGTGATCGGGTCAAAACCAATCGGCGCGATGCCGTCAATCTCGTGAAGCTGCTCAGGGCCGGTGAGCTGACGGCGGTCTGGGTGCCTGATGAGCGTCACGAGGCGATGCGGGACCTCGTGCGGGCTCGCGATGCCGCGGTCAAGGACTACAAAATCAAGCGCCAGAACGTCTCCTCGCTTCTACTTCGTCTCGGCCGTCACTATCCGGGCAAGAAAGCCTGGGGGCGGACGCACATCTTGTATCGTCGTCCAACGCGGGTTCACCGGTTTCGTCCGCCAGCTTGGTCGCGGCTTTCGACATCTCGGTGCGCAACGCGCAAACCAGAGCTTCCGAGCTCCGTCGCGGGCCAAGGTCGTGGCCGGCAATGCGCGCAGGCCAGCCGCCGAGCTTCGTCAGCACAATGCCAGCGATCCGGTCGATCATGGCATTATGATCGTCCCGCCGCACCGGTTGTTTCTGCTTCATGCAACGTCTGCGTCTTGACGGCGATGTGTTCGGCGGCGGCTTCCGCGCGCGGATTGCTGCCGCTCGCGCCGGCAAATATCGCAGGTACGCGACGCGGCTCTGATCGAGCGGGAAGCCGTCATCTTGCCGCTGGATCACGCCGTCGGCTTCGAGCTTGCCGATGTAGGTCCGGCGGCCATCAAGATGCTGTGCCAGTGGCCGACGGGCTGACGGTCGCAGGCGTTCTGGATCGCGGTCGAGAGACTGCGGCCTTAGCGACGGGAGGAGGATCAACGGCGAGGGTCTCAGCCATCCTGTTCGTTCCTGTTGCGTCGGGGCAGGTGATCGAAAGGCATCGCTTTTTTGAGTTCCGAAAGCCCGCCGTTTGCTATTCAATGACCTGATCGGCCATCAGCAAAACCTGTTCAGGGATTGTTATACCCATAGCCCGCGCTGTTCGAAGGTTAATGATGAACTCAAAGGTAGTCGGCTGTTCGACCGGCAACTCTTTTGGATCAGCGCCCTTCATTATGCGGGCCGCGTAGTCAGCCGCCATTGTGAAGAACGACCGTATGTTGGGGCCGTAGCTCATGAGCCCGTCGTACACCGTGACGTAATTGCTAACCTGAAAAATCGTAGGCAAATGGTCTTTCAGCGCAATTGAGGGCAAAGCGGGTCGGGGCGGATCGGCAAGAACGTAAACAGCTTCACAATTCGCCGCCTTCATCTGCGCGAAGGTGTACTCTAAGTCTTCGGGGTTTCTGGCGACAAAACCGCTCGCCAAAACGCCGATTGTTGCAGCGGCGCGCACCGCCAGGTCCAACAAAGGCGGATGACTCGGGTTGTTGGATATCAGTACGCCGATCTTCTTTGCATCCGGAAACACTGACCGAATGATGTCCAGCGTCTTGGTAGTTGTGTCGCCAAACATGTTGGCAACGCCAGTTATGTTTCCGCCGGGGTGTGTGAAGCTCTTTACGAAACCGGCCCCGATAGGATCACTAGCCGGTGCCATGATAATCGGAATCTTGGCGGTCGCCTTTTGGGCGACTGCAACGGCCGGTGTTGCTTCTGCGATAATCAGGTCGGGCTTTAGAGCGATTAGTTCATCGACCAAGCCCGGCAACGCGCCGTAGTGGCCGTTTGCTTCGCGAAAGTCGATTGCGAGATTGTTGCCCTCGGCATATCCCGCACTTTTGAGCGAGGCGCGAATAATGTTGAGGATATCAGCGCCAGGGCTAGAGGTGATTAACGCAATGCGCCACACCTTTGTGGAAGCCGCCCGCGCGAAGCCGATTGCGGCCAAAGAGCCGATGATCAAAGTTCGGCGTTTGAGGGGACCAGTCATTGCTCCTCCTGCACCTGCCCAACGTACTCCGGCCAAAGGGATGGCGGGATTAGACATTTGTCCGATGCTGTCTCTCTCAGGTCGTCGCACGCCGGATTAAAACCGGGGCGAACCGTTTCAAGCATATCTCGGCTCATGGCATATCGGGTCACTTCGGTGCGCTGCGGAACTTGGTCGCCATCGGGGCATAGGGGACATCGGATCGCGTGTTCTGTAACTGCAACCATGGAAGTTCTCGCACCAGATATTCTCAATAGGTGCGGTCTCGCGGTCCCCGCGTTTTGGGGCGCTCTCCACAGTACCTTGCGACCGATTGCGGAGAGGGTCCGCCCTCGTTCGACGGTCACCAGGAGCGCTCGCGCGTATCGCTCCTTGCCGGCCTCATGACGGCAGCGCTCACCGGGAGCGGGCAGCCGTCGCATCGCGCATCACCGACAATGGTCCTGTCCGGGTTGAAGGTGGGGCGCGCTGCGAAACCCGCGATGGCACCGCCAGCATGCGGCGCGTTCGTAATCCCGACCGCGCGACTACTTTAGCCCAAGAATTTGGGACCAAGTTCGGCGAGGAGGGCGCAGGAGCCACAAGATCGCGCAGGCCGGAATGCAGCTGGTGCACGAGGAGCGTCGCATCTTCGGCAGCCTGTCGGTCGAGGAGAACATTGTCATCGCGGGGATCACCGCGCCGAAACGCTGGGCGCTCGCGCGCATCTACGAGATGTTCCCGCGGCTGAAGGAGCGGCGCAGCAATCGCGGCACCGAGCTCTCCGGCGGCGAGCAGCAGATGCTCGCAATCGCGCGGGCGTTGGTGCGCGATCCCAAGATCGTCCTGCTGGACGAGCCGTTCGAAGGATTAGCACCCGTTATCGTCCACGACCTCGTCAAGGCCTGCCGCGAGCTCGCCGCCGCCGGCCAGACCATCGTACTGGTCGAGCAGAACCTCGCGGCGACGCTGGCGCTGGCAAGCCGGATCTACATCATCAACAATGGGCATATCGTGCACGAGGGTCCGGCACAAGAGCTCAAGGCCCAGCCGGAACTGCTCCAGCGTTATCTCGGCGTCTAGGTTCCGTCAGCTGATCGTGGCGATCATCCGCCTGGCGTGATCGGCGAGCACAGCGGGATCCTCCTTGCGCGTCTGCGCCGACAGCAGTTCGACGCCCGCCCTCACCGGCATGACATGCATGTGCAGGTGAAAGACCACCTGCCCGCTGGCCGGCTCGCTGAACTGCTGGAGGATGATCCCCTCCGCATCAAAGGCCTGCATCGCCGCGACCGCAATCCGCTTGGCGGTTCGGACCACGGCGGCGAGATCGTCCTCCGCGATATCAAGGATGCCGCGTGCCGGCGCCCGGGGGATGACCAGCGTGTGCCCGGGCGAGCGCGGCATGATGTCGAGAAAGGCGAGGCTGCGGTCGTCCCTGAAGACCTCGAGGCAGGGAATCTCGCCGCGCAGGATTTTCGCGAAGACATTCTGATCGTCATATGCCGTCATGGCTTTACCGTGCGTTTTCGAAACGAGAGCGTATGCCCGCCTTTGGCACCAACCGGACCTACCGGCACGTCCGCCTTTCCGCCATCGTAGCCGCACGGAGCGCAGATGAAACAGAAATCCGAACCGGGCAAAGTGCCGGCAGAACAGAGGCTGAAAGACTTCCGGAGTCAGTCTCTACCGCGTTGCGAGACACAATTTTCTTGTTGTCGGTTGCTCGATGTGTTGGGCTTCATCTGCAGGAAATGAGGAGGTGGCCTTGACCTTCACGATCCACTCGTCAAAGGACGGAACCGTCCAACAGACGTTAAGAATTGGTTCTCGCGCAGCAGTCGAACGCGCGCTCGCCCTACGCGACGCTGGTTGGGACGTGTACATAACTGACGCGGCTGGTCGTCAATATCAGCCCGAGACCTTTGAAACACTTGCTGCGCGTGGTTCTCTAACTATCACAGTCCACCGAACGCGGGGGAAATAACCGCACATTTCCAGCCCGTGTGACAATTTGCACGGTCCCGGCTACGGGTACAACGGAACGGCTTCAACCGCGCTATCGGCGAAGGCACCCCGACATCCGCCGCGCGCTGCGGGCCAGCATCTGATGAGCCTGTCCGATCCCTCATCGGCGCGTCCTCAGCCCGGTACCGTCGGCATCGCCCGCCTTCAGCAAAGCGGCCATGTCGACATCCGAGATCGTGAAGGCGGCCGGATCCACCGGAGGCGAGAGCGGTGGATACCGGCCCCGCCGCCCAAGCTACGCCCGGAGCTCAAGCCGATCGAGCCGCAGCGCCGCCCGCGCGAACGCTTCGGCAAACCGCTGGCGCTGCGCTGCGTCGAACCGCGCCCAGTCTTCCATCACCCCCTCAAACAGATCAGCGCGCCGCATCTCCGCGACCTTTCAAAAACAAAATTCAGCATAGGCAAGTCGAAAAATCAAAATCCGAGATGTAGTGAAAGCCTGCGGTCCGGCGTTGCCCGCGCCTTCCCACGCCCTCCAGAGTACCTTTGCGACCATCTTGCGAAGAGTAGCCGTCCTTCGACGGTCCCCGCCAGCTGTCGTGCGCATCGTCGCGGCCACGTCACCATCGCCAACGTGCCAGCATTACGGCGCCGATAGGCGGCGCGATTAATGTTCCGTTCAACGTGTCAGAGGATCATCCGCCCCGTCCTTTCTGGGACGACCTGGTGTTGCGTGCGTGATCGATAAGAAGCCGTCACCGCTTCATTCCGGCGACGGCTTTTGTCGTCCGCGCGGCGCGGGCAGCCAATAGCGGTAACTGACGGAGCTTGGAGGCGGAAGTGGCAGAGCCGGAGAACAGTCGGGGGCACATCCACATTGTTGACGACGATCCGTCGTTCGCGACCCTGCAGGCGCAATCCACCGCATCAGTTTTTCCGTCCCGACCAAGCGGGAAATGTTCGATAGGTTGGCCCGGCGATGGAACGTCGTTTGAAGCAGGCCGGTTACGACGTGGCGATCCATGCTTCCGCCCAGCACTTGCTGGACCACCTGCCGACCGGCAACGAACCAAGCTGCCTCGTTCTCGACGTGCAGATGCCCGGCTTGGACGGTCCGGCCCTGCAAAAACGGCTGAGTGAACTCGGCTCAACACTACCGATCATTTTTCTCACTGGCTATGCCGACACTCCGACCGTCGTGCGGACCCTGAAGGCGGGCGCCCACGACTTCCTCACCAAGCCGGTACAAAGCGACGAACTGCTTCGCGCCCTTGAGAAGGCACTCGCGGATCAGCGAGCATGGCGCGATCAGCAAAGGACCTTGGACAGCATTCGCGCTCGTCTCGCAACGCTCTCGCCGCGCGAGCGGCAGGTCTTCGAACTGGTAATTCGCGGCAACCTCAACAAGCAGATCGCCTACACGCTGGGAACGACTGCGCGGACCATTAAGGCCCATCGCCAAAATGTGATGGAGAAGATGCAGGTTCAGAGCTTAGCCGAGCTTGTTTCGCTGGCCGAGCGGGTCGGCGTTTTGAACGGGCCAGCCGATATTCAACCGACCTTCTAATTGGCCAACATCGAGCCAAGCGTCATCGTCAGATCAGGAAGATCGGAAGTCGATTTTCAGTGCGTTCAGGACCGCTCGAAGCGGACATTTAGACGGACCCCCGTGATAGAATGGACCAGGGCGCACAGGAGCCTCTAGTTCACCCCCCCGGAGCAGAACTATGGCTATTTGACAGCGCCCCCGGTGATGCCGGCGATGAAGCGATCGAGGAAGATGTTGTAGGCGATGGCCACCGGGATGGCGGCAATCAAGGCGCCTGCCATGATCTCGCCCCAGAAGAACACGTCGCCGCGGATCAGGTCGGTCGAGACGCCCAGCGTGATCGGCTTCTGATCGGACGACGAGATGAAGGTCAGCGCGTAGACGAACTCCTGCAAGGTCAGAGTGAACGTAAAGATCACCACTGTCAGGATTGCCGGCACCGACAGCGGGATCGCCATTTTGATGAAAGCGCCCAACAGGCTGCAGCCGTCGACGATCGCGGCTTCCTCGATCTCGACCGGAAGCGCCTTGAAGAATCCCATCAGCAGCCAGGAGCAGAACGGGATCGTGAACGTCGGGTAGACCAGCACCAGCGACCACATCGAGTTTTGCAAGCCGAGCTCGGCGATGATCCGGGACAACGGCAGGAATAACAGAGTCGGTGGCACCAGATAGGTCAGAAAGATCATGATGCCGAGCGCTTCGCCCTTCCGGCTGGTCATGCGGGCCAGGCTGTAACCGGCCGGAATCGCGGTGACCAGGGTGATCGCAGTGACGCTGAGGCCGATAACCAGCGAGTTCAACAGCCAGCGCGCGAACAAGGTTTCCTCGAACAGGTACTTGATGTGCTCGAGCGTCGGTGGCTCATTGAACCAGAACGGGATGTTGGTGATGTCGTAAAGGTCGCTATTTTGTTTGAACGCGGTGATCGCCATCCAATAGAACGGAAACGCCGCCAGGATGACGAAAAATGCGACGCCGAGGAAAAAACCGATCGTGCGGAGCGAGCGGGCAACAGGGCGCGACATGTTAGATCTCCCGGCGACGAATAAAACGCAGCGTGAAAATCACCACGACAAGTAGCACCGGTAGCATGAACAGCGAGATGGCCGCACCGTGCGACACGTCGCCTGAAACGATGCCAGTCTGAAAGCCCGCAAAGCCCAAAACCGACGTCGCGCCGCCGGGCCCGCCCATGGTCAGCAAAAAAACAATGGAAAGATCGGTGAACGTGAACACGATTCCGAAGATCAAGCCGATGGCCATGATCGGCAGGATCATGGGCAAGACGATCTGGTAGTTGCGGCGCCAAAAGCCTGCACCATCGACCGTTGCGGCGTCGATCACGTCCTGCGGAACCGCAGTGATGCCGGCGAGGAAAATCACGATCGCAAATGGAAAGAAGCGCCAAGCGTTGATGATGACAATGCACAGCATCGCAAGGTACGGATTGCCGAGCCAATTCGGCGCCTCTTCGCGAGTAAGGATGCCAGCCGCAATCAGGGTCCAGTTGATCACGCTGTAGAGTGAGTCGAACATCCACTGCCAGGCGATAGTAGCAAGCGCGACCGGTACCGCAAAAGGCAGGATGATCAGCGCCCGCACAATTTTGCGGCCGGGGAAGGGCTGCAACAGCAGGAAGGCGCCGAACTTTCCGAGCACGAGGCCGAGCAGTTGCGATCCGAATGTAAAGATGAAGGTGTTGCGCAACGTGTCGAGGAACGTCGGATTTTGCAGGATCTGTTCGAAGTTCGCCAGACCGACAAACTTCCAGGTCGGGTTGTAGATTGTGTAGGCGCTGAGCGAGTAGTAGACCGCGAGCATAAGCGGAAGACCGACCAGTAGCAGGACGTAAAGGATCGCCGGCGCAACCAAAATCGTTTCGAGCACTTCTCGACGGTCGAGGATGAAGTGAAAGCGCGAAATCGGCTTGGCAACAGGCTCTGCGATGACGGCCATCGGTGGTTCCCCGGTTCAATGGCGAGTGCTGCGATTGCCGTCGGCATCGAAATGGCGTAGCGCGCTGTTCTTGACCGCGAACGGATGCCACTCTCCGGGACGAATGCTCTCTTCGGCGACGTGGGCCGGCGGCAACTTCGCTGTGATGGGCTGCTTTGAATTGAAGCCATCCATCACGCCGTAAACGATGCGCTCGGACCCGAGATATTCGGAGCGGTCGACGCGAAAGGAAAATTCGGTCGCGCCGCCCTCTTCGATCATGTCCTTGGGCAGGAAATTCTCTGGCCGAAATCCGAGATAGCCGCCGCCGTTGCTGGTCACGATATTCATCGGCGGCGCGCCAACAAAGGTCGCGACAAAAAGGTCGGCAGGTGTCTCGTAGATTTCGGTTGGCGTTCCCACCTGCCGAACCCGTCCATGATCGATAACCGCGATACGGTCGCCCATGCCCATGGCTTCGACCTGGTCGTGCGTCACGTAGATGGTGGTGAGGCCAACGCGCTGCTGGAAGTTCTTGATTTCCTGGCGAGCTGAGGTGCGCAATTTAGCATCGAGATTGGACAGCGGCTCGTCGAGCAGAAGTGCGGTCGGTTCGCGGACGAGTGCGCGCGCAAGCGCAACCCGCTGGCGCTCGCCGCCGGAGAGCTGGCGTGGCCGGCGGTCGAGAAGATGGCCGATGCCGAGCAACTGCGAGGCCCACTCGACCTTCTTTTGGATCGCCTCTCGGGGCACGCGCTGCGTACGCAGCGGAAAGGCGATGTTGTTGCGTACCGTGTAATGCGGATAAAGGCCATAGCTCTGGAACATCATCGCAACGCCGCGGGCGCGCGGCGGGATATCGTTGACGAGGTTGCCGCCGATCAGGAGATCGCCGCTCGTCTGTTGCTCTAGGCCGCAAATGATGCGCAGAAACGTCGTCTTGCCGCAGCCCGAGGGGCCGAGCAGAACCATGAATTCGCCGTCCTGCACCGTGAGCGAAATGCCGTTGACGGCGGGGACCTCACCGAATTGTTTGACGATATTCCTTGTCAATACAGCGGCCATCGAACCTCCCAGAACAAAATGCATGCTGCTCTGCCCCGGATCGCTCGGCGAACGACCAACTGTGTTTGCCGAGGAGCGGAAAGCAGCCGCGTCCCGGACCACGAAAAGGGGGCGCCCGGGCACGGCCGTCAAACTTTCTCGAGCCACTTCCTGAAGATGGCGTCAGCCTGTTGGTGGGCCCATTTGACCGAGTCCTCAGCGGACATCTGGCCGGTCGCCGCCTTCGACATCATGTCGCAGATGACGAAGTCGTTGTAGACCTCGTCGACGGCTGGCCAAGACGGACCGGGATACCCCGGCGAAGCCGACCATTGCTCGGAATCCTGCAGCACCGCGAGTTTGTCATTCGGCGTAGAGGTCGGATCGTTCGAGAGGATCGGCATTGGCTTCGGCACAAGGTTAGCGAAACAAGGGTTGTTGTACCCCTCACTCGCCTTGAACGCTTCCGGCCAATGATCGGCGTAGTATTTGAGGAATTCGATCGCGCCTTCCTGGTTCTTGGCGAACTTCCAGATGCCGTAGAACTCGGACGCGCCGCCCATGATCTGGCGCACGGGCCCTTTCGGCGGAGCCATCACGAACGTGTCGTCGGCGCCTTTCTTGTTTGCCTTCTGGAACGTCCGATAGGCCGAGATCGGGTTGATGATCATCGAGCCGACGCTTGAAACGAGATAGCGGTTGTTGCTGGAGTCATCCCACGACAGCACTTCCGACGTCATCGCCTCCTTGTAGAGCGCGGCGACGAACTTGACGGCTTCGACTGTCTCTTTGCTGTCGAGCACGACTTTCTTGCCGGTTTCATCCTGAAGCACACCGCCAAAGCTCCAAAGCAGGCCGCGCCAGGTCGTATTCGGGTCGTTGCTGTGCCCGAGTGAAATGCCGACCGGATGGCCCTTTGCTTTCAGCTTGGCGCCACCGATACGAACGTTGTCCCACGTGTCTGGCTTCATCCCAATCTCGTCCCACATGCTCTTGCGATACATGGCGGGAAAGTTGATGTAGAAATCCGGGAAAGCCGACCAGGTCTTGTCGTCTTGGTTGTAGCCGATCTGGTGGCCGATCGTGCTGACCTTGCCGTACTTCTTCTCAGTCGCCTCGACGAGGCTTGTCACGTCGACGAGGAATTTGCGGTAGAGGTGCGCCCCGCCCGCGCCGTTCCAGCCGAACAGATCGTGGCCCGATTGTGCGGAGGCTTCGGCGGCCGCACGTGCGGCGACGTTGCCGACCGGGATGTGATCGACAGTGACCTCGATGTGGTTCTTCTGTCCCCAGTCCTTTGCGAACGTATCGAACCACTTGTCGAACTCCGGGACGAAATGGCTCCATTGCACGATGGAGATGGATTTGCTGTCGGCAAGCGCGCGGGAGACGAATGGCGCAGCAACGGACGGCACCGAAGCGGCGGCAAGGGTAAGACCGGTTTGTTTCAGGAAACGGCGTCGCGTGACGCGTAAATATTTGCCAGTGCTCATCTGGACTTCTCCTATGGATATTGCCAGTTGGAGAAGGCTCATCCAGATGAGGGATCAGTCTAGCTCGGCCCTGGGTCTTGCTATCGTTGGCGTCACTATAGCTTTGAGGCCCGGATCGGCCCTTCTACTAAAGCCGGTCACTTGGTACGCTGCCGTACCAAGTTTGACCGCGGACGAGGTCGCGCGGAGCTGAACGGAAGCAAGCTGTTTGGTTGGCTGCGTCAGACGCAGCAAAGGCAGGTGCGCATAAGGTCGGCGTCTGCGGAAATGCGGTGGTCATGCAGGCCGCTGCGATTTAGGTACCCGTATTCCGACGCTATGATCTGATAGCATTCGCATGTTCGAAGCTCGAGGGCCGCGTGATCGCACACGTCGATGCCACCTCGCTGCCTGATGATCCCGCCGGACTGCTCCAGTTCCGCAAGTGTCGTTGTAATGCTGGCGCGTCGCACGCCCAGGATGACCGACAACATGTCGTGCGTCACGGGGATGACCCGGTCATCGAGACGGTCGGCTGCGAGCAGCAGCCAGCGGCTCAGCCGTTCCTCGAGGCTATGGCGGGCGCTACAAAGAGTTGTCTGGGCGTTCTGGACCAACAGCGCGTGGATATAGCTGAACAGCTGCTGCTGGATGTCCGGGTATCTGTGCGCGACCCTGTGCAGGTCAGGCACCGCGATGCGCAATGCATAGCCGGGGACCGACATCAGGCAGCGATTGGGTGAGCGCGGCATACCGAGCGCTCCCGCCACACCGACAAAACCGAGCCGTCCAACCATCGCGATCTCGACCGGCCCATCGCGCTGCGTTCGCACCAGCAGGGAGGCGACGCCGCGTTCGATGAAGTAGATGTGCTCGATGGGATGGTGGTGATCCTGAAGAATCGCCCGGCGTTTGAGCGCAACGGGCTGCAGGAAGGGACGAATCCGCTCAAAGGACGCCGGCGCAAGGCCGCTCAGCAGGCGGTTCTGGACCCGCACCGTTTGCTCACGGTCGGCACGGCTTAGCGGACTTTCGAGTGCTATCCCATGGGGCTGCCTCCGAGATGCGTTCCGATCCGGCCTTGTTCAGCCGGGATCAGGGCTTCCTCCCCGCGAAGCTACTCCCTCTTCGACCGGTAGTCACCCGCACCCGACAATCCAGCGACGCCTGGTCAAAAGGTCGTAAGCTGGCGCCCCATTTACTCGGGTGGTCACGGCCGGCGCTGGCGGCGCGCTGTAAGGGCTTGCTTCCGGCGGGAGATGAAGCATGATCCGGACGGTCTTCCGGAAGGCATCAAGCTACCGAGCTGAGTAATCGCCCTGAGATCGTGCGCGGGCATGTTGCGCCGCAAGGCTTGAATCAATTGCCGTCGCTCCGGAATTGATGCGAGATCAACAATGTCCTCCGTCGAGACGGATTCGAGCTGACATTATTTCAGGAGGGAACTGCGATGCTGCGGACTTGCCTCTCATGCCTCTTCGTGACGGCCTTTTCGCTGTCTGCAATGGCCGCCGACGGCGATCCTAAGCGACAGGTCGAGGGAGTTGCTTCCGAATATGCGGCGAGCTTCAACAAGCAGGATGGCGCGGGGATTGCCGCGCTGTTCGCGGCCGGCGGAATCCATGTCAATCCGGCGGGTCCGCGCTCCGATATCACGGAATTTTACCAAGGCGCCTTCAAGGCCGGGCTCGACCACGAGGAAATTACGGTGGATCAGGCGTGGCCGCTGGGCCCGGACATGGCGCTCGCCATAGGTAGTTACCGTTTGACGGGCAAGAACCAAAGCGGAGCGCCTATCGAGACGGGAGGCGTCTGGACGGCAACGTACGTGACCGAGGGCGGCAAGCTCAAAATTCGTTTGCTGTCGGCGATGCCCAAGCCGCCACCTCCGAAGTAGGAGGCATCTTATGTTCGTCACGTCAACTACCGAGCTTCTGCGCGCGCTCCCAGACGAGGTCTGCGAAACCGTTTCGCGCAGCGAGATTGGAGCGCGCAACGAGGGTTACCCGGATGCCTCTAACAAGGAGGGCGAGCCGTGGGGCCTCATACCGAGGCCATTGTCGCGATCGATACGTCAAAATTGCGAAATGCAGTAGCAATTGCCGATAGCGGCCGCGGCGGCGAGGTCCACTTCACTCGAATCACAGATGATTCGCTGGATTCGCCTTGTTCTCGGATAGACACTTAAGGCAACGGAGCTAACCCATCCGGTCCACCTCGCACCAAAAGTCTGAAGCCTAAAGTCTGACGAGAGATTACGCATTTGTAATCGGCCCGCCCGCACTTCGTCATGATTGCTTTTATCATTTGACGCATCGCTGCCACGGTTGGTGATGAGGCCGCGCGCAGCACCCCGATCCACAATAACTTGCGGGAGTGTTTGCCCATGCGAGCGCTGGATGTCGCGCGTTTTGCTTTTGCCCTCTCACTCGTGATCCCTTTGGCCTCGCTACCGGACGCCCAAGCCGCCGATCCCCCGCGCGACATCAAGGGCCTCTACCTCATGACCGACTACCCGGCTATCACGGTTCGTTCGGGCACCACGTCCAATATTCCGATACGGTTGCAGAACTACGGGCTCGGTCCCGAAGAGTACAAGCTCTCGGTCGAGGGTGTGCCGAGCGGCTGGACCGCCACCATTCTCGGTGGCGGTCAGCCGGTCGCGGCCGCAATGCCCGCGCCCGACAACAGCGTCTCGTTGCAGCTTCGCCTCGACGTGCCGAAGAACGCTGGTCCCAACGCGCAGATGCTGACGATTAAGGCTGAAGGGCAAGGCGCCAGCCAGGCGATCCTGCCGCTCGCGGTTTCGCTCGCCAAGGAGTTGCCGGCAAAGCTTACGCTCGCGACCAAGCTGCCGGAGCTGCGCGGGAGCCCGAAATCGAATTTCGAATATGCGCTGACCATCAAGAATGATTCCGGCCGCAACCTAACCACCAGTTTCATGGCAGACGCGCCAAACAATTTCGAGACCTCCTTCACAGAGGCCTATGGCACGCAGGAATTGTCATCGATCCCGATCGAGGCCGGCCAGTCCAAGGACATCAAGCTGAAGGTGCGGCCGCCAAGCACGATCGACGCCGGTCATTTCCCGGTGACCGTGACGGTGCAAGCGGAAGATGCTTCGGCCAAGACCGACCTTGCGCTCGACGTTGTCGGCCAGCCGCGGCTCCAGATCGCCGGCCGCGACGGGCTGCTGAGCGCGCGCGCGGTAGCCGCACACCAGAGCTCGGTGCCCATTGTCGTCACCAATAGCGGCACGGCGACCGCCGAGAATGTCACGCTGAACGCATCGGGGCCGACGGGGTGGAAGATCAGCTTCGAGCCCAAGACCATCGAGCGCCTCGTGCCCCGAAAGGATGCCGAGGTGCAAGCGTTGATCACCCCTGGCGAGAAGTCGCTCGCCGGCGACTACATGGTGTCGGTCAACGCCAATTCGCGCGGCGAAAGCGCCTCCAGCCAGTTCCGCATCACGGTTGCTACGTCTACCGTTTGGGGCATGGCCGGAGCCGGTGTGATCGGCGTTGCGCTACTGTTGATGCTCGGCGCAGTGGTGAGGTTTGGACGGCGATGAGCGATATCAGGAGTGACAATGCCGTCCTGCCGCCCGACATTGTCATCGCGGCGCGCGAGCTGACCAAGCGCTACGGCAGCGCAAGCGCGGTGGATGCAATCAGCTTTGACATCAAGCGCGGGGAGGTTTTTGGCCTGCTCGGGCCCAACGGCGCGGGCAAGACCACCACGATCCTGATGATGCTCGGCCTGACCGATATTTCATCCGGCCAGGTCAGCGTGCTCGGCTTCGATCCGGCCCGTGCGCCGCTGCAGGTCAAGCGGCGCGTCGGCTATATGCCCGACTCCGTTGGCTTCTACGACAATCTCACGGCGGTGGAGAATCTCGCCTATACCGCAAAGCTAATGGGCCTTTCGCTGGGAGAACGGACCGAGCGCATTGCCGACGCGTTAGCGCGCGTGCGCCTCGCGGAGGTCGCGCACAAGCGCGTCGCGACCTTCTCGCGCGGGATGCGCCAGCGGTTGGGGCTGGCCGAGATCATCGTCAAGCGCGCCGAGATCGCGATCCTGGACGAGCCGACTTCCGGCCTCGATCCGCAGGCCACGATCGAATTCCTTGAGCTGATCGCCGAGCTCAAGCGCGGCGGCACTACCGTCTTGCTGTCGTCGCATCTGCTCGATCAGGTCCAGCTCATTTGCGACCGCGTCGCGCTGTTCCAGGCTGGGCGAATCGTGATGATGGGCTCGGTCGCCGAGCTCGCGGTGCAGGTGCTCGGAGCCGGCTTTGTGGTGGAAGTGGAAGCCGAGGGCAACGGCATTGCGCGAAAACTCTCGACCATTCTCGGGGTGACGAAGGTCGAGACCGTTTCAACCGATCGCTATCGCATGACTGCCGAGCGCGACGTGCGGCCGGATGCGGCGAGCGCGGTCGTCGCGGTCAACGGCGCGTTGAAGCGGCTCTCGGTCGACCGGCCTAGTCTTGAGGCGATCTACGCCCGCACCTTCCAGGCCAAGCGGGAGGGGGGCGTCATGCGGCGTGAGGGTTCTGCATTCCAGGGCCTTGGCACGGTGTTCGTTAGGGAGCTCTCCGACAACATCTCCAGCGTCCGAATGCTGGTCCTGGAATTGCTGGTCGTGCTGACCGCGCTCGCAGCGCTCTATGGCGCGATCGACAACCTCCGCCAGAATACGGCCGAGGATCCGTTCCTGCTCTTGCGGTTGTTCACGCTGGCGCGCGATCCCCTGCCGTCGTTCGTCGCGATGCTCGGCTTCCTCGTACCGCTGATGGCGATCGGACTCGGCTTCGACGCCATTAACAGCGAGCATAACCGCCGCACGCTGTCGCGCATCCTGGCGCAGCCGATCTATCGCGACGCGCTCTTGATGGGAAAATTCCTGGCCGGTCTCGCCACGCTCGGCGTAAACCTCACCGCGCTGTGGCTGATGGTGATCGGGCTCGGCCTGCTCTTCCTCGGTGTGCCGCCGGGCGGCGAGGAGATTGCGCGCTCGCTCGTGTTTTTGGTGGTCGCGATCTTCTATGCCGGTGTCTGGCTGTCGCTGGCGATGCTGCTTTCGATCATGTTCCGCTCGCCTGCGACCGCTGCTCTGGTCGCGCTCGGTGTCTGGCTGTTCCTGACCGTGCTGTGGCCGATGCTGGCGCCAGCGGTTGCGCAAATGATCGCACCGCCCGATCCACGTTACGCCGCGCTCGGGTTGGAGACGCCCGACACCGGGCTGTGGGCGCAATTCCTGCTCCGGATCTCGCCGAACGACCTGTTTGCGGAAGCGATGCAGGCGATCCTGTCACCTAGCACCCGCACGCTGGGCGCAGTGTTCCTCGAGCAATTGCGCGGCGCCGTCATGGGTGCGCCGCTGCCCTTCGGGGAAAGCGTGATGATCGCCTGGCCGCAAATGGTGAGCCTGATCGCCGGCACCATCGTGCTGTTCGTCGCAGGCTACGTGATTTTCCAGCGCCAGGAGGTAAGGGCCTGACGGCGAAACGTCCTCCACTCCACAGCGCCTTTCGACGCTGAGCCGGTGCGCTCCCCCGCGCCGGCCACGCCTTTTTGGAGGGGCGGATTGTAGGGTGGGTCAGTCTTACATTAGCGCCCTTTTCGTTTCTTCCCGACGTTCACGACTGGCTTCTTCGGTTGTTCGATAGATCTGGTTCCGGCGCAGCCATGGGCCCACACGTTGGCTGAGACCGGCCTCTCAAGCGCGATCCAGAAGCCCGGTTAGCTGATCGGTCGGGCAAGTCGGAGGTATCCAAATGCAACAACCGCCGGTGGGTCGGATTTCGCCGGACTTTCGATGGGGCCTGCCGGCTCTCACAAAATCGGTGCGAGGAAATCGTTATTCGGCAGCGTCCTTGACCGTTGTGACCTTAACCGACGGCTCGGTGCCACTTTGTGTCCTCGTCGTCCAACGCGTCAGGGCGTTCGAGAGATTGTCGAGATAGAGGTATACCACCGGCGTCGTGAACAGCGTCAGCGCCTGGCTAACAATCAGGCCGCCGACCATCGCATAACCGAGCGGTTGGCGGATTTCCGACCCGGTGCCGGTGCCGAGCATCAGCGGCACTCCGCCGAGTAGTGCGGCCATCGTCGTCATCATGATCGGCCGAAAACGCAACAGCGCTGCCTGCCAATCGATTCCCGGGGTGACAGATGCTCCTCGCGTTCGGCTTCGATGGCGAAATCGACCATCATGATGCCGTTCTTCTTCACGATGCCGATCAACAGAATAATGCCGATCAGGGCGATCAGGCTGAAATCGAAATTGAACGCCATTAAAATCGCGATCGCGCCGACGCCGGCAGACGGCAGCGTGGAGAGAATGGTCAGTGGATGGATGTAGCTTTCGTAGAGTACGCCGAGGATCAGATAGACCACGACGAGTGCCGCCAGGATCAGCATCGGCACCGTGCTGAGCGATTGCTGAAACGCTTGCGCGGTCCCTTGAAAACTTGTCGCAAGGGTCCCCGGCACGTCCATATCGGCCACTGCATGTTGGACCGCCTCGGTAGCTTGTCCCAGCGCCACGTTCTCGGCCAGGTTGAAGCTGAGCGTCACCGCCGGAAACTGTCCTTGATGGGCGATCGCCAGGGGGCGCACCGGTACATCGGTCCATGTGCAGAAGACAGAAAGCGGCACCTGCTCCCCCGTCAGCGGCGACTTGACATAGACTTTGTTGAGCGTGTCGATCTTGCCCTGCATCTCGGGCAAGATCTCCAGGATTACGTGATACGTGTTCACCTGCGTGAAATACTGCGCGACCTGGCGCTGTCCGAACGCGTCATAGAGCGTGTCGTCGATCAGTTGCGGCTGGATGCCGAAGCGCGCAGCGGTGTCGCGATTAATTGTAAGCTGGAGCGTAGTGCCTTCGGTCTGCTGATCGGTGGCGACGTCGCGTAACTCTGGCAGCGTCTTCATCTTCCCAAGGATCTTCGGCGCCCATTCGTTCAACTCGGTAAGGTTGCCGTCATGCAACGTAAACTCGAACTGCGTCCGCGTGGCGCGGCCGCCCAGTCGTACGTCCTGGGAAGCCTGCATGAAAAGGCGTGCTCCCTCGACTTTGTCGAGCCTGGGTCGGAGCCGCGCGATAATCTGTTGCGCGCTGACGTCGCGCCGCTCGCGAGGCTTCAGTGTGATGTACATCCGACCCGAATTGAGCGCGGTACCGCCGCCGCCGATGAACGTCGCTATCGACGAAACCGCGGGGTCGGCCTGCACGATCTCGCTGAGTTCCTCTTGTCGCCGCTTCATTTCGGCGAAGGAGATATCCTGAGGCATTTCCGATACCGCTGTGAGGAAGCCGTTGTCCTGTTGCGGAAAGAACCCCTTGGGAATGATGATGAAGAGGTACACGGAGAGCGCAACGGTCATAAAGAAGATGCAAAGTGTGACCAGACTGAACCGGAGCGCAAGATCGAGACCCCTCTCATAAGCGCGGAGGAGGTCATTGAATATCCGCTCGCTCCACTGGTAGAAGCGGCCGTGCCTGACTTCGTGATGGGCGCGCAAGAAGCGCGAGGCCATCATGGGCGTCAGCGTCAACGAGACCACCAGTGATACGACTATCGCCATCGAGAGCGTGACCGCGAATTCACGGAACAGCCGTCCGATGATGCCGCCCATCAGTAGCAACGGGATCAGGACGGCGATCAACGAGATGCTGATCGAGACAATCGTGAAGCCAATCTCGCTGGCCCCCTTATAGGCGGCGGCCATCGGCCGCTCGCCCTTTTCGACGTAGCGGGTGATGTTCTCGAGCATCACGATCGCATCATCGACCACGAAACCGACTGCGATCGTCAGCGCCATCAGAGAGAGATTGTCCAGTGAATAACCGAACATCCACATCAGAGAGCAGGCGCCAAGCAGCGCCAGCGGCACCGTGATGCTCGGGATGACCGTTGCCCAGAAGCTGCGCAAGAAGAGGAAAATCACGAACACGACCAGCACAACGGTGATCAGAAGAGTGATCTGCACATCTTCCACCGCCGCTCGGATCGTAATGGTGCGGTCACTGATGAGCCGGATCTTGATGGCCGGCGGTATCGCCGCGATCAACCGTGGCAACTGCGCCTTGATGCGGTCGGCGGTGGCGATCACATTGGCGCCGGGCTGCTTGAAGATGACGAGGAACACCCCGCGTTTGCCGTCTGCCCAAGCCGCGGTCTTCACGTCCTCCGGCCCTCCCACCGCTCGGCCTACGTCGCGAATCCGCAAGGGCCCGCCATTGCGATAGGCGATGATCACATCGTTCCAGTCTTTCAATTCCGTAAGCCGATCGTTGGCGTAAATCGTGAACGCCCGACGCTCGCCGTCAATATTGCCCTTGGGGCTGTCGGTGGTCGCGATCGCGACTTGGTTGCGTACGTCCTCCATCGACAGGCCCTTGGCGACGAGTTTTGCCGGATCGATCTGGATGCGTACCGAAGGCTTTTGCTGGCCGCCGACGAACACCTGGGCGACGCCGGAGATTTGGCTGATCTGCTGCGCAAGCTGCGCGTCAGTGCCATCACTCACTGTGGTCAGCGGTAGCGTATCAGAGGTCGCCGACAAGATCATGATCGGCGAATCCGCCGGGTTGACCTTGCGATAGGTCGGCGGCGACGGCAGATTTTTCGGTAACTGCCCGCCAGCAGCGTTGATCGCAGCCAGAACGTCGCTGGCCGCTGCATCGATCTTCCGGTCGAGGTCGAACTGGATCGTGACCGCGGTGGAACCGAGCGAGCTCGTCGATGTCATCTGCGCGATGCCGGGGATCTGTGCAAACTGGCGCTCGAGCGGCTGGGCGACCGAGGAAGCCATCGTCTCCGGGCTACCGCCCGGCAAGCTTGCGGATACCTGAATGGTCGGAAAGTCGACTTGCGGCAGCGGTGCGACCGGCAGCAGCGGATATGCGACGAGCCCGACGAACATGATGCCCGCCATCAGCAATGAAGTTCCGATCGGGTACTGGATAAACGGAGATGAGATGCTCTCGTTCATGCCTAAGATCCAACGAACGGTTTCCGAATTCCGGGAGCCGTCCGCGGAAATTCGAGTAGGAACGCGTTGAGTTGCGCGCCAAGATTAATCGACCGGACCGCGGATTTGACTTCGGCAGCTCAAACGCGCCGGCGATAACGGGAACGCCGGGCAGATATCCCTGTGTAGTTCTTGCCATAAGCATTGCCTATGAAGACGGTTTGTCAATTCAGCTTTTGGTCGAACAGCAAAAAGGTTTTTCGCAAAAATGTCTCGTGTTACGATAGAGAGTAGTCTGACTAGCGAGTCCTTGCGAGCACGAGACCGGCCGGTTCGACACGCCCCGGCCCTGACATCTATTGGGGAAATCCCTGAGACTTTCTGGGCGCCTTCAATATCGCGCACCGATCATCGACGCGCGTCGTCGTCATTGCTGCTCAGGAACGCGGAATGCAACCGGCTCTCAGTGTGGAACGCTGCCGTTGGTCGAACAGAGAGAAATGTTGTCGCAAAAAATATCGCTCTCCGATATATAGTAGTTGGCATCAGGCCGGCCGGTTCGACAAGCGAGATGGGCTGAGCAGAGAGTGACGAGTGCCGGCAAGCGGCGATCCTGGCCGCGAATGACGAGGGGGCCGTCAGGGGACAGAGATGGCGGGAGCGGGTGCCTCACACGGCGGCGCGCTTCGCATAGCGGGAGCCCAAAATCGGCATGGCGGCTGACGCGTGTCGCCGGCGGTCTCCGGTCAATCGAAGCCAGTGCGCGGTCCCATGAAGACGTGAGTGTGCGTGCCCAGAACGTTCTCAAGGGGCTCGCAGTCGAGATCACCGGCGAGCAGCCGCCGAAAGAAACCTGGTCCCCGCCGAGGAACTGCTTCTCGCGCTGACCGCCGAGCGCCTTACCACTGGGCGCAACTGCGGCCCGCACGCGACGAGCGAGATTATCGCGTGGGCGCAAGGCTGCGACGTGGCGATCAAGTCGGTGGTCCGGCCCGGCGGCTCCCTGTCCGAGATGTCGGCGGAACTGATCAGCCGGACGATCGCAGCTCCGCCTTTCTCGACATCATGCCGCGCTCGCCCGGGCACACGCTGGTCATCCCCCCGGCGCCGGCACGCGGCATCCTTGATATCGCGGAGGACGATCTCACCGCCGTGGCCCGAACCGCCAAGCGCATTGCGGTCGCGGCGATGAAGGCGTTCGACGCCGGGGGCATCATCCTCCAGCAGTTCAGCGAGCCGGCCAGCGGGCAGGTGGTCTTTCACCTGCACATGCATGTCATGCCGGTGAGGGCAGGCGTCGAACTGCTGCCGGCGCAGACGCGCAAGGAGGATCCCACTGTGCTCGCCGATCACGCCAGACGGCTGATCGCCGCGATCGGCTGACGGAACCTAGACGCCGAGATAACGCTGAAGCAGTTCCGGCTGGGCCTTGAGCTCTTGGGCCGGACCCTCGTGTACGATGTGCCCATTGTTGATGATATAGATCCGGCTTGCCAGCGCCAGCGTCGCCGCGAGGTTCTGTTCGACCAGCACGATGGTCTGGCCGGCGGCGGCGAGCTCGCGGCAGGCCTTGACGAGGTCGTGGACGATAACGGGTGCTAATCCTTCGAACGGCTCGTCCAGCAGGACGATCTTGGGATCGCGCACCAGCGCCCGCGCGATCGCGAGCATCTGCTGCTCGCCGCCGGAGAGCTCGGTGCCGCGATTGTTGCGCCGCTCCTTCAGTCGCGGGAACATCTCGTAGATGCGACCGAGCGGCCAGCGTTTCGGGGCGGTGATCCCCGCGATAACGATGTTCTCCTCGACCGACAGGCTGCCGAAGATGCGACGCTCCTCGTGCACCAGCTGCATTCCGGCCTGCGCGATCTTGTGGCTCCTGCGCCCGGCGATATCGACGCCGTCGAACTTCACGGAGCCGCTTCGCGGCGTCACGACGCCCATCAGGCTCTTCAGCGTCGTGCTCTTGCCGGCGCCATTGCGGCCAAGCAGCGCCACCACCTCGTGACGTTCGACATGCATGGCGACGTCGAACAGGATGTGGGAATCCCCATAATAGCTGTTCAGGCCATTGACCTCGATCAGGCTCATGCGGCGATCTCTCCGTGAACGCCACCGAGATAGGCTTCCTGCACCGCGGCGTTGGTCTTGATTTCCTCAGGCGTGCCGGAGACCAGCACGCGGCCCTCCTGCAGCACGGTCACGCGCTCGACCAGCTCGAACAGCGAATCCATGTCGTGGTCGATGATGATCATGGTGCGGCCGCGCGCGATCGATTTGAGCAGCTTGACGGTCTCGACCCGCTCGCGCGGGCTCATGCCCGCAAGCGGCTCGTCGAGCAGGAGCAGGCGCGGCGAGGTGGCGAGCGCAAGGCCGATCTCCAGCCTGCGCTTCTCGCCATAGGCGAGCTCGGACACGGGCGTGTCGGCGCGGCGGGTCAGGTTCACCAAAGCGAGCGTGTGCTCCACCTGCTGCGTCAGGCCCTTGACGCCGGCGAGCGTGCGGAACAGGTCGAGCCGGAATTTTCCGCGCAGCTCCGCGAGGGCGGCGATCGTGAGGTTCTGCCGCACCGTCAGCCCAGTGAAGAGCTGGTTGACCTGATAGCTCTTGGTGAGCCCGAGCTGGCAGACTTCGGTGACCTTCAATCCCGTGATATCGCGCCCCTCGAACACGATCTGGCCGAAGGTCGGCGGGATCTCGCAGGTCAGCATCTTGAAGAAGGTCGATTTGCCGGCGCCATTGGGACCGATAATGCCGCGTAGCTCGCCCTGATTGACGCTGAAGTCGATATCGCTGTTGGCAACGAGGCCGCCATAGCGCTTGGTGAGACCGGTGGCTTTCAGGATCGGCCCGGAATAGGTGGGATGCTCGACCTCCTTGGCCTGCATCGGTGCAGGCGGAGCTTGCTGTGGCGTCTCAATCTCGGCTTCCTCCTCCGTCTCCGCAGCCTTCCGCGCCCGCTTGCCGGACGCGAGGCCGTAGAGATCGACGATGCCGCCCACAATACCGCCGCGCAGGAAGCAGACCAGCAGCACGAACACGACGCCGAGCACGAGCTTCCAGGCTGCTCCCAAGCCGAGCGCGGACTGGAGGAAATCCTGAAGGAACAGCCACACGGTTGCGCCGACCAGCGGTCCAAACAGCGTGCCACGGCCGCCGATCGCGGTCTGCATCACGAGCTGGCCGGAGGTGTCGAACGTGAAGGCGTCGGGCGGCATGAAAGCCTGGAGCACGCCGAGCAGGCCGCCGGCGAAGCCCGCATAGGCCGCGGCGATCACGAAGGCGGTCAGCTTGTAGCCGTGGATGTTGTGGCCGACCGCGGTGGCCCGCAGCGGATTGTCCCGGATCGCGCTCAGAATCGCGCCGACCGGTGAGCGCACGATCCTGAGCGCGATGATGACGCCGACGAAATAGCACAGCGCGATGAACTGATAGAGCGACCAGCCATTGGTGAAATGGATGGTGGTGAAGCCGAGATTGAAGCTCGGTGTCGGCACGCCCGGCAGGCCGTTCTCGCCGCCGGTGAAATCCGAGAGCGGATTGAACTCGACGAAGAAGAACACCTCCGCGATCGCAACCGTGATCATGGCGAAGTAGATGCCGGTGCGGCGCAGCGCAATCAGGCCGATTAGATAGCCGGTCGCGGCCGCCGCGATCATGCCGATGACCAGCGCGCCCAGCACGTTGCTGAAGCCGGCGCGGGTCAGGAGGTACGCGGCGACGAAGCCGCCGGTGCCGTAAAAGGCGGACTGGCCGAACGACAACAGGCCGGTAAAGCCGAACAGGATGTCGAAGCCGAGCCCGAACAGGCCCCAGACCAGGATCCGGTTCACCGTGTTCGGCGCGAAGCCGAGATGAGGCAGCACGAAGGGAGCGACGATCAGGCCGATGGCCGTCAGGGTCTCGATCAGGAATGGACGTTGCTTGGGCATTAGCGGATCACTTATTCGCGGCCCTGGACGCCGAGCAGGCCATGCGGACGTACCACCAGTACGAGCGCCATGGCCGCAAACAGCATCACATAGGCGTAGCCGGGGTTGAACATGGAGGTGACGCTGATGATCTCGCCGGCGATCAGGCCGCCGAGGATGGCGCCGGGGAACGAGCCGACGCCGCCGATCACCACCACCACGAAGGTCTGGACCAGGATGTCGTCGCCGATGCCCGGTGTCAGCGACACCACCGGCGCGTTGACGATGCCGGCAAAGCCCGCGGCCATTGCGCCGATGCCGAACACGATCATGAAGACGCGGTAGACGTTGATGCCGAGCGAATCGACCATCACCGAATCCTCGATGCCGGCGCGCACGATCATGCCGAGCCGGGTGCGGTAGAGGATGATGAACAGCGCGCCGAGCGCGACCGCGACGATGCCAACCACCGCGAGACGGTAGGTCGGATAGAACATGAAGCCGAGATTGGTGATGCCCTGGAATAGGGCTGGCGGGGGCACCAACTGCGACTGGCTCGAAAAGATTAGGCGCACGAGCTCGACGAAGCAGATACCGAGCCCGAAGGTCACGAGCAGCTGATCCTCGTGCGGGCGATGATAGAAATGGCGGATGATGACACGTTCCATCAGAACGCCCAGTAGCATCACGAACAGGGATCCGGCGAGGACGGCGAGGACGAACGAGTCGGTGTACTGGAAGGCGACGAAACCGGCATAGCCGCCGATCATGAACATCGCGCCATGCGCGAGGTTGAGCACGCCGAGCGTGCCGTAAATGATGGTCAGGCCGGAGCTGATCAGCGCGAGCAGGGCGCCGAGTGCGAGCCCGTTGAAAAGCTGCGAAACGAGATTGGGCCAACTAATCATGCGACAATCGCTGTTTGTGACGCGCGATGGTGCTGCGTCAAAAAAGGTGACGCCGCAGGTCCAAAGTACGGCCTACGGCGTCACAGGGGTTAGCGCGGGTTCAGGTGTAATCGCCGAGATGGCAGCCGAACGCGTCCGGCTTCTGCATCAGGCCTTCGCCGGGGACGATCTCGACCACGTCGTACCAGTCCTCCTTGTTCTTCATGTCCTTCTGCTGCTTGCCCTTGACGATGATCACCGGGCGAATGCACTGGTGATCCTCGGGGCGGTAATGCACGTCGCCGACCAGGGAGGGGATCGTCTCGCCCTTCTCATAGGCCTTGATCACGTCGGGTGGATTGAAGCTGCCGGCTTCCTCGCACATGTGGGCCCAGTGCGCGAAGCTGACATAGGCGTTCTCCGCGCCCCATTCCGGCTTGTAGCCGTACTTCTTCTCGAAGGCCTCGTTGAACATCTTGGCCAGCGGGAACTTGTCCTCGATCGTCCACCAATAATCGGTGGCGGCGTAGACGCCCTGCATCAGGCCGCCGGTCTCGCGCGCGATGAACGGCACCTGGTAGGGGACGACCAGCTTCATCTTGTCGAGCACGCCGAACTGCTTGGCCTGCTGGGTCGAGAGCACCGCGTCGTGGCCCCAGTTGACGTTGATGAGCACGTCCGCGCCCGAGTTCGCGACGTTCAGAAGGTAAGAGGAATAATCGGGCGCGCCCAGCGGCGCGACCTGGTTGGTCACGGTGGTCCACCCGGCCGTTGCGAGGAAGTCCTGCATCGACTTGGTGACGGTGTGGCCGTAGGTGTAGTCCGGCGTGAGATACGCGGCCTTCTTGCCCTTGCCGAACTCCCGCACCATCACCGGGCCGATCGCGGCCGCGGCGGTCTGGCCGAAGAAGTTCTGACGGACGCCATAGCGCACGCAATCCTTGCCGGTGGTGTCGTTCGAGCCGGAGATGCCGCACACGAACAGCACATGTTCGCGCTGGGCGAGCTTGTTCAACGCGACCGCAACGGCGCTCGACGTGCCACCGGTGATCATGATCGCCTTGTTCTCGCTGATGAAGCGCTGCTGCGCCTGCACCGCCTCGTTCGGCTTGGCGGCCGAGTCTGCGACGCCGAACTTCAGCTCCTTGCCGAGCACGCCCTTGCTGGTCTTGGGCGAGATCTTCTTGATCAGATCGTGGCCCTCGTTGATGTGCTCGATCGCGAGCTGATAGCCCTTGAGCTCGTCTTCGCCCTGCACGGCATAGGTTCCGGTGCGCGGCACCGAGATGCCGATGAAGGCGGTGGAACCCGACACGCCTGCGGGAAAGGAACCGATCGTCGGCTTGTCCTCGGCAAAGGCCGGCATCGCCGGCAGCATCGAGCCGCCGATGAGGCCCGCTGTGGTCTGGAGCAGGCCACGGCGCGAGAGGCCGCGGCGGATGAGATCGTCAGTCATGGTCGTTTCCTCCGAACATCGTTCTTGTTTGCAGGCAAAACACGACTTGTCCGGCGGCAGCCGACCTTATAGGCCAGCCCGCGCCGGGCACGTCACATCCGCGTGTTGCTCTTGGCCGTAAGCATTGCTTGTGAAGGCCTTCTGTCAATTCCGCCTTTGGTCGAACGACGAAAATTATGTCGTGAAAACATATCGGATCAGGATATATATTAGTCTTTGTGAGTACGAGGCTGACGGGTTCGGCGAGAGAGATGGCGCGGCAGACGACAGTGGCAGGTGCCCGGAAGCGACGATCCTGGCCGCACGAAGCGGAGCGGCCTGAGGCGGCGTGGCCCGCGGAGGGCAACGACCAGCGCGCGACGCCGCAGTCCGGCGAAGCGCCCCGCGTGTCCGAACCACGCAACCGGCCCACCGGCGAGCGGGGGCCGGCCGTCGGCTCCGTTCAGGCCAAGCGCGCGCCGACGCCGATGAAGACGCTGAGCGTGCGAGCCCAGAACGTGCTGAAGGAACTCGCGGTCGAGCTCACCGACGAGCAGCCGCCAAAGGGTAACTGGTCGCCTTCGCGCGATTTGCTGCGCGCGTTGACGGCCGAACGCCTCGCGACCGCGCGCAATTGCGGGCCGCATACGATGCGGGAGATCGTCGATTGGGCGCAGGGGTGTGGCGTGACCATCAAGCCGGTGATCCCGCCCGGCGGCTCGTTGTCGCAGATGTGGGCGGAGCTGATCACCAATGCGTCGGCCGGCGCCTTGACCAGTGCGGAGATCGCCGGCGCGCTGCAGCGCTCGATCCGGCGGAAGAGCGTCCGCATCCCGATTGCGTTTCAGGTCATCCTGGTGAAGATCCTGCTGTCGAGCTTCGAATAGACTGTCGGATAGCTGTGTATCCGGAGTTCCCGCTGCTTGGTCCGGGCGCTCCTGCTTGCTACTTTGGGCTACGCTGCCCGCGATGCTGGGTGGTAAGCACGGAGGCGGCACGGCATGGTTCGGGCGAAGAATGCGCAACGGGCGACGGCGGTGATGCCTGCGCGGTCTCTACCCAACCGCACGATGCGCGACTCCGACTATGCTGAGCTTGCGCAATTCCGCTACCAGATCCGGAGCTTTCTGGCCTTCAGCGAGGCAGCCGCAGCAAAGCAGGGATTGACGCCGAAGCAGCATCAAGCGCTGCTCGGAATCAAGGGCTTTGTGCGCCCGGGCCCCGCGACAGTCGGCGACGTCGCGCGGTTTCTACTGATCCGGCATCACTCGGCTGTTGAATTGATCAATCGATTGGCCAAGCTTCGACTGGTAAACCGAGTTGCAGACCCGCAGGATGCTAGACGCGTGCACCTCAAACTGACCAGGAGAGGTGAGCAGAAACTGCAGGCACTCTCACAGAACAATCTTGAGGAGCTCCGCCGTGCCGCGAGCCCAGCGCTGTATCGCCTGCTGAGGTCGTTTCGGGACTCTGGCGGGCCGAATTCAAGGCGCTAATATAAGCCTCCAGCAGGCCACGTCTACTCCGGCTTGACTGA
Source organism: uncultured Alphaproteobacteria bacterium (assembly GCA_963819355.1). Taxonomy (GTDB): domain Bacteria; phylum Pseudomonadota; class Alphaproteobacteria; order Rhizobiales; family Xanthobacteraceae; genus Bradyrhizobium. Next base: position 79,998 of record CAWFVZ010000017.1, read on the forward strand.
CGCCTAGGATTGTTGACATCGGCTACGCATCCGCCTCCTAGAATGCTGATCGAATAGTGCCCCCATCGGCGCCGTCGGGACCCCTTCAAGCCATTGATTTCGCTAAATGGGATGACGGGACCCCCACGCCGATTATGGTCAAGACCCCGCGCCGAAGCACAGTTAAGGTTGTATCCGTCCGGCTGTTGCGATGAAGGCGGTTCGTGTAATGTTGAAAAACTTGCGGTTCAGGGCACGACGTGGCCGCCTCAGCATAGTCGTAATCACCCTTGCGATGGTCGTTGCTGCGGTATGGGCTGTCGCGTACTTCCTGCAAACCGCTCCACCACGTCACATCGTTCTGGCTTCGGGACTGGAAGATGGCCTGCTCCACCAGTACGCGAAACGATATATCGAAATCCTCGCTCGATCCGGGGTCACGGTAGAAGAACGAATTACCAACGGTCCCGGGGACAATCTACGGCTACTGCAAGATCCACAGTCTGGTGTTGACATCGCTTTCACGCAGGGCGGTATCGCAACTCTTCCGGAAGCCAATAACGTAATAATGCTTGCGAGCCTCTACTACGTGCCGATGTGGATTTTCCACCGCAGCACGGACATTCTCAACCAAGTCAACGAACTGCGCAACCATCGGGTTGCTGTTGGTGTTAGCGGAAGCGGCGCTCGTTCATTGGGAGAACACGTTTTCGCGCTTAACGGCCTCTCGAACAACAATATGGAGATGCAGCCGCTGAGCAACAATATTGCACTGCTCGCACTGCAATCCGGCGAGGTTGACGCGGCTATCTTTGTCGATGGAGCGGAGAACCATGCCGTCTGGACAGCGCTTCACGATCCAGCTTTGAAGCTGCTGAGTTACAGCAAGGCTGAAGCCTACCATCGACGGCTCAGTTTTATCAGCAAATTGACGTTGCCACCCGGCGTGATCGACCTTGCGAACAACATTCCGGAGCGAGAGGTCGATCTGATTGGTACCAAAGAGATGCTTGCAGCCCGTGATGGTCTCCATCCCGCGCTGATCCACCTGTTGGTAGACGCCGCAGGCGAAATTCATGGCAAACAAGGGCTTTTCGAGCAGGCTGGAGAGTTTCCGGGAACGGCTCAGGTCGATCTTCGTGTCTCGACTGATGCCGATCAGCACAAGCGTTTCGGGCGGAGTTTCCTCTATCAATACCTTCCCTTCTGGGTCGCGACATTGGCCGAGCGAGCGATCATTATTTTGATCCCTCTGGCTGCCGTTCTGTTTCCGCTCTTCCATTATTTTCCCCAGTTACGGCGTTGGCATGTTCGGTCACGGGTCTATCGATGGTATGGCGAGCTAGCTATGCTCGAGCGAGATGTCGCCGCACGTACAGGCACGTTGCCAACGGAGAAGTGGCTGGCTGACTTAGAACGTATTGAGCGAGCGGTAGCCCGAATACACACACCAGCTGGATTCGCGAGTGAGGCTTATACGCTACGCGAGCACATTGGCCTAGTTCGTCGCGCCATCACTGCGCGGAACCATTTGCCACCGATTACATCAGGTCAGCAAAATAGGAACGAACACGATGGCTGAGACCGCCTCGACTGATAACCCGTCGTGGCGAAGCCTCTCTCGACCGCGATCTAGAAAGCCCGCGATCGTCGACGCGTCGACATTGGTGCTTGATGCCGAAGGCGTGATCCACCGGCAAGGCGACGGCTTCCGACTCGACCAGAGCCGCGTTGCCTCCCTGCGATTGCGGGCGAGCGGCACCGATCGCCCGCGTTGCGGTGATGCGGAGCATGCCTTGGCGAAGGCGGCACGGTTGTGGATAAGGACCGAAGAGAAGCAGCGCGAACCGGTGCGCCGGATCGATGTTAATGCCCTGATCGACGGCATTGCCGGTGTGACCTGACCGCATCGTCGAGCCTGATCAAGGTGGCGATACTTGGCTGAAGTGTATCGCTCCGGCGAGGCTTGACCGGAGGCGAAGCACACGATTGCCTTGGTAGCGGAACAATTAATCCGCGGCGTGAAGCCGCCGAAACGCATGCTCGGCGACAAGGCCTACGACAGCGCTGAACTACGCGAGGAACTGGATGAGCGCGGAACCAGGCCAGTTATTCCAAATCGCTGCAATAGGAAACAGCCGTTCAGCTTCACGTCTCTACAAGCTGCGCTGGCGCATCGAGAGCGCATTCAACAGGTTGAAGGACTTCTGGCGCATCGCCACTCGATACGACAGGCTGGCGCGGAATTACTTGGTCTGTGTCTGCCTCGTCGCCGTTCTTGTACGGTGGATTTAACGAGTCTGGACCCCAATTTGTTAGCGCCCGATAGACCGAATCGCGGCCGATCCTAAGCGTCTTGGCTATGGCACACGGTGCCATGCCGTCGGCTTTCATCTGCTTGATCTGGGCCGGATCAATTCGCGTCCAACGAGTACGGCTCTGGCGGGGAGATAACTGCTGCCTGTACGTCAGCCAATGCCGCTTGCAGCGCCGCTTCCTTGGTGTGGTCGAGCGAGGTCTTCAACCCGACTGAGGCGAAGGCGGAAGAAGTTCGTCAGCAACTACTTGCGATGCAGAAGGAGTACCTGATTGAGCTTGGCGATGCGGTGATCGCGGTGAAAGACGCTCAAGGCCGCGTCAAGCTAAACCAACTCCTCAACACCACGGCTGCGGGCGCTGTTTCTGGAACCTTTTGGGGAGCATTGATCGGCCTGATCTTCTTGACGCCCTTGGCTGGTGCTGGTTGACGGCCATATCGGGAGCAACGCCATGCCCCAATTCGACCCCGAACTCATCGAAGTCATGAAGAAGGTTCTTGAGGACGGCATGTCTAGAGTGCCGTTGGAACATTCAACGCCGGCAGCGAAGGCATATCTTGCCGAATGTATTTTAAAAGCGGCAGCTCAAGGGCAAACCAGCTACGACACGCTGATCGCTGCGGCAACTGATCAGATACAGATAATTTTGTCTTTGTTTAGTTAGGGTATCGTTGTTTGACAGCCTCCGGTTTGTAGTCAGGGTCAGCAAGGTTTGTAACGTTCAGTGTCCAGACTCATAATGATTGCATTTGGTTTCAAGCTCTTGCGAGTCGGCGCGTGAGGGTTCGGATGTGGGCGACGAACGCCCAGGCAACGGCGCTGGCGATTGTCGCTTCGAAATCCTTTGCCAGCCTGCGACAGCGACCGAGCCATGCGAAAGTGCGTTCGACGACCCATCTGCGCGGCAGAACTTCAAAGCCCTGCACCGTGTCGGAACGTTTGATGATTTCTATCGTCCATTCGCCGATACGCTTCAAAGCCTTCCGCAATTTATCTCCGGCATAGCCACCATCGGCAAAGATATGACGCAGCCAGGGATAGCGCGAACGGATCGAAGCAAGGATGCAGGGGGCGCCATCGCGATCTTGAATGCTGGCTTCGTGCACGACGAGTCCGACCAGATTGCCTTGGGTGTCGGTAACGATGTGGCGCTTGCGGCCCTTGATTTTCTTACCCGCGTCAAAGCCCCGTGGGCCACCGCTTTCCGTGGTTTTCACCGACTGGCTGTCAATCACTCCGGCCGTCGGGCTCGCCTCTCGGCCAGCCCTCTCACGCGATGCCATGACCAGAGTGTAGTTCATCGAGGCGAAAATTCCACCACGCGACCAGGCGTAAAAATAGCCCTGCACCGTCGAGTAGGGTGGAAAGTCCTTCGGCAACTGTCGCCATTGGCAACCCGTGGACGCAATGTAGAGGATAGCATCTATCACCGCTCGCATGGCTGTTGCACGTGGACGCCCGAGCGCTGATGCACGCGGCAGAAGCGGCTCCATCACAAACCACTCTGCATCGGTCGTGTCGCTTTCATATCGCAAGCCACCGCGCTTATAATGTCGACGAGTGATTTCAGTCCAGACCATCGTGCTCTCCCTCGAAATCTTTGCAAATCCGAAGGAATCACAACTGGCTGAAATCACTCAGCTTCTTTTTCAGTCCGGCTCTCAGGTATCGGCCTTCGCGGTCATCCACTTGGTGAGAGCGGCTTCGGCCTGACGTTCCAGCTCCTCCTCGTGGAGGTATCCCGGCTTCTTAACGGACGACTCATTGGAGAACGCCCCTGCGCCTAAGACGCAGGGGTTGACTTCAAAAGTCCGTCGGTGCGCGAAAGCGCGTCAGCCGCCAACGTCACCGCTGATGATGTCGCCGAACAGATCCCACTTCTCGCCCTTAAATTTCTCCAATTGGAGCTGTGAGATCGGGGCGAAGTCGGTGGCGCTGGTGCTGACCTTGATGCCCGGTAGCAGGCCGCCGAGTTCCAGATTCTGGATGCTGGCCGCCTGCTTCATGATGTTCTCCCGTGTCAGATTATCGCCGCAACCCTTCAGCACGTGCACGAGGCCTTGCGCGACGGTGTAACCGTACATGACATTGAGATCGACCCTGTTGCCTTCAGGGAAATACTTCGTGAGGAATTGGTCAAAAGCCTTCATGCCGGCATCGTCTTTCCACTGTGGATCGGACGTATCCTTCAGGTAGGCGGACGAGATGATGCCCTGTGAGTTGTCGAAGCCAGCCGGCTTCATCACGCTGCCGATCGAGGAGGAAACGTTGTTTAGAAAGTGCAGCGGCTTCCATTCAATCTCAGCCATCGTCTTGATCGCCTGCGCCGCGAATTTCGGTGTAGTGACGTTAAAGAATATGTCAGCGCCGCTCGCTTTCAGCTGGACGATCTCCGAATCGATCGTTGGCTGCGTGGTTGCGTAGCCAACCTCGGCTACGATCATCGAGGTCGCCTTGGCGCCGAGCCCGTCCTTCAGGCCTTTGACGTAGTCTTTGCCGTAATCATCATTCTGATAGAGGATGGCGATCTTGGCGTTTGGCTTCTCCTTGAGAATATACTTCGCGTAGATCCGAGATTCGCTCTGGTAGTTGGGCTGCCAGCCCATGGTCCACGGGAATTCCTTGGGGTCGTTCCACTTGGTCGCGCCGGTAGCGACGAATAACTGCGGTACCTTCTTTGTGTTCATGTATCTCTGGATCGCTGAGTTAGGCGGAGTGCCCAGCGAATTGAAAATGAAAAGTACCTCGTCGCTCTCCACCAACTTGCGCGCCTGCTCGACCGTCTTCGGCGGGTTATAGCCGTCGTCATAGCTAATGAAATTGATCTTGCGGCCATTGATGCCGCCTTCGGCATTGATCTTTTTGAAATAAGCATCTTCGGTCTTGCCGATCACACCATAAGCAGAGGCGGGACCGCTATAGGGCATGATGTTGCCGATTTTAATTTCGGTGTCGGTTGCGCCAATGTCGTATTTCTTTTGTGCAAGTGCGCCGCTGCTGGTCACAGCAAGGATTGCGAGGGCAGTCGAAAAAGCCCCCAATCGCAATTGGATAGCAGGCATCTTGATCTCCCTGGATCTCGGTTGATGTGTCTTTTCTTCTTTGGAAGCGCTTTTTGGCTCCTTCCCTCATTCAAGACCTTCCTTTGGTGCCCATCAAGCAAAAGCCCCTAGCGACGAGTTCGCAAGGGGCATCATTTAGTCGAACAATTTCAGGTCACGGACCCGTGAAACAGCTCCTTGGTTGCTAATTGCGCCGGCGAGCACAGGCAGCGACAACAGTAACAGGAATGCCGTGGCTAGCACCGACCATGCGAATAGTGGCATTTTGCGCAAGGTCATGCCCGGCGCGCGCATATTGAAAATGGTGGTGATGAAGTTTATCGCCCCCAGGATTGAAGACGCGCCCGCGATATGGATCGACAGGATCACGAAATCAACGCCCGGGCCGGGGTGACCGGACGTCGAGAGTGATGCGTAGAGCGTCCAGCCCGTGCCGGCGCCGTTCGAGCCGGGCTCGCCTTCGACAAACATCGAAATGATGAGCAGCGCAAACGACGCGGGCAGCAGCCAAAACGAGATGTTGTTCATGCGCGGAAACGCCATGTCCGGGGCGCCGATCATCCGCGGTACCATCCAGTTGCCAAATCCGTCTCATCATCGCCGGCATCAGCGCGAAAAATATCATGATCAGGCCCGTGGCCTGTCACGAGCACGTGGGGCTGTCTATTGATGGGCGAAACGCTGGATGCGAGCTCGAGGACTATCTAGCGACCTTTTCGCGCGGCAGGCTTCGCTGCTCTTTTGCCGACCACAATTTTGGCTTTCGAGTTCGCGATGCGATGCATGATCTCGAGTGCGCTGCCAAACAGCTCACGATCGCACTCAAGGGGATAAACGACGTATGCGGGCATCGAAAATTCAGGGGCGCCGGCAATAAGAGTCAGCCGCTTGGTCTTGAGGTGGGGCAGTACTATCCGCTTCGGAAAATACCCGGAGCCACCATTCTCCAATACATGTTGCAATCCTAGCCAACCGACATTCGCGGTCAACGAAGGGCCGCCGAAATTTGGAAAGCAAGCGTTGTGTCTTGCGTAGAACTCTGGCCCCCAGTCAACGTACACATAGCCAGGTTGGGGCTCAGGTTTGCCATTCGGATCGGTCGAAACCAGGATGAGCTTTTCCTCGAACAATTGCTCGACCTTCAAGCCGGGACGACTTTGTGGAGTATACATGACTCGCAATATCCATCCGACCCTCGACGAGGCCCTGCATTAGATCTGGCTCAAGCCCGCTTTCGGCGCGAATGGATATCTCCGGTCTAGCCTCCTTCATCAATGGAAGCCACCGCAACAAGAAATTCCTCCCACAGGCCAATTCGGCCGCCAACAACGAGCGTTCCGCTGAACCCTTCAGGAATTCCGATGTCGTGGCGCGCCTGTTCTATCGTTCGAACCAGCGTGGCCGCGTGCCGTTGAAATTGCCGGCCGGCGGACGTTAGCGTCGTACCAGCCTTGTTGCGGACGAAAAGCGTGCAACCCAGTTGGTTTTCAAGCGTATGAATGCGCGTGCTGACCGTCGACTGGCTGACGTGAAGTCGATCCGCGGCACTGATAAAGTTGCCCGCTGTAACAACCGTGAGGAAGGTTCTGGCCAGTTCGGTATCCATTGGCAGCTCCTTTGATATCTATCATATAGATATCAAGCGTCGATATTATTCGTTTGTCAAAAGCATTCTTTGGCATAGATTTCTATCGAAAATGGGTCTCGTCCTGATCGCGAACCGTCAATCGAGCGGTGATTGCTGCCGAGTGTGGAATTCCGAAGAACGTACCTGAAGCATCCGCAGCAGGAGCGCGGTTCATGCAGAGAAACTCAGACAAGCGCGGCCGGGATCGAGATCTATCGATATGGCTGCGATTATTGCGTTGTTGGCTCTCGTCATCGCGGCATCTGCGGTTTTAAGCGAAGCTTCGAAGGAGAGCGCGTCGCCGACAGCAATCGGCACGACCGTGCGGTGGTAAGTGCTGCGGTTTTCAAAGGTCCGGAAGCGATGCCAGCGCAGCCTTGGTGTGGCCGGATGTCTGCCGCCCTTACTGCAGGATAACTGACGTGGCTTTGGGAGACGAGATTGTGGGGCGGCACCAATCGCTAAGGAAGGGACTCGAAAAATGAACAGGAGAAGCAAGCTTTACGCGATTGCTTTGGTGGCGTGCGCTTCCATGTCGGCGTCGGCAGCGCGTGCTGAAGCGAATAAAGTCGTGATCGGCGATATCGATGACATGTCTGGCGTTTATGCCGACATCATTGGACCCGGCGGCGTCGAAGCCGCCAAAATGGCGATCGCCGATTTTGGCGGGTCCGTACTTGGAAAGAAGATCGAGCTACTAGTAACTGACCATCAAAACAAGCCGGACCTCGGCGCCGAGAAATTCCGCGAGTGGGCGGATCGAGATGGCCTGACCATGGTACTTGGCGGTTCCAATACCGGCGTCAACATTGCTATGGCAACGATCGCAAAAGAGAAGAAGACTCCGTTTTTCGCCATTGGTGCTGCGGGAGCATCGCTCACCGGCAAGGATTGTACCCCTTACACGGTGCATTATGCCTATGATACTACAGCGCTCGGTAATGGGACGGCCACGACGATTCTGAAGCAGGGCGGAAAGACCTGGTTCTTCGTGACCGCTGACTACGCTTTTGGCACACAGCTTCAGGATGCTGCGGCCAACGTAGTGACCGCCAGTGGGGGCAAGATTCTCGGCTCCGTGCGGGTCCCCCTGGCCACGTCCGACTTTTCTTCCTTTGTTTTGCAGGCACAGAATTCGGGTGCGCAGGTTCTGGGCCTTGCGAACGCGGGCGAGGACTTCACCAATTCGCTCAAGACCGCCAATCAGTTCGGGGTCACGAGGAAGATGAAGCCCGCCGCGTTACTCGCATTCATCACCGACATCCATAGTCTGGGTCTGGAAACTGCCCAGGGCCTCTACCTTACGACGGGTTGGTATTGGGATCTCAACGACAAGACCCGGGCTTTTGCGAAGCGTTTCTTCGAAAAAACAAAACGCGAGCCAACGATGACCCAGGCCGCCTATTATTCGGCCACGCTCACCTATCTCAATGCGGTCAAGGCCGCCAAAACAACTGATGCAGATAAGGTCATGGCGGAACTGCACAAGGCGAAGATCGACGACATGTTTACGTCCAATGGCAGAATCCGCGCTGATGGGTTGATGGAACATGAAATGTACATCATGCAGGTCAAGTCGCCTTCAGAATCGAAACAGCCGTGGGATTACTATCGACTTGTGGAGACGATGCCCGGCGATCAGGCTTTCGGGAAGCTCTCCGACTCGAAGTGTCCTTTGCTCAAGGACTGAGAGCAATCGACCTTTCTGAGCGGCTTGCAGCAGGCAAGGATCTTCACGTCCAACGGTATCAAACGATGAGCAATGAAATTTATCCAAAGACCACGCTTGAGCTCGCCCTCTCGTCGTGTTGCCCTTCGCCAACTTCAGCAACGATCCAGAGCATGACTACTTTGCCGACGCCATCACGACAGATTTGACGACCGATCTCGCGCGATCGCCGTCCACTTTCGTTATTGGACGCGAGATCGCCTTTACCTACGAGAACAAGTCGATCGATCTGAATCAGATCGGGATTGATCTCGGCATCCGCTGGATCGTACAGGGTGGTGTGAAACGCAACGGAGACCAGGTCCGGGTCAACGTATCGCTAACCGATCTTCAGACCGGCCGCGACATCTGGTCAGATCGGTTCGACGGCGACGGTACAAATCTGGCCTTCTTGCAGGCTAACATCACAGCGCGCTTCTTTGCGTTGCGTACCTGCACCTCCGTCAATAAGTTCCAAGCCTACATAAGCTGATCCGGCTTGCGGGTCGGCGGGACAAATGGAAAATGCACGCGAAGGCAATGGCCCGCTGCACAAGACACATCCTCCGGACATTAGGTCGGAGACCACCGGTTGCCATCTGGCTTGCACTTTCCAAAGTCTTCGATCTTGTTGCCATAGCTTCTGGGATGCAGCCTTCCATGACCGACCCGAAGGCGACATTCCATGTGAACGAAGATTTGATCGAAGGCTTTAAGAAAAGGGCTGCGAGGGAATATACTAGGCCGTGTGGCTGGACCATCCGCCAACCATCTGTAAATTTGAATGTCAAGGGCTCGCTACCGAACAGGAGGCGACCGCGTTGACTAAGCTCCGACCGATACCAGGTCAGGTTCGCAAATTTGTGGATCGTTTGATTGAACGGCCGCACCAATCGTCGGGAACAATTGCGGCGTATGGACTTGCGGTAACCTGTGTAGCCGTCGCATTTCTCATTCGCTTGCAACTAGGCCTCCTTAACCCCGATGCGTCGCCGTTTACGATGCTCTATCCGGCAATTCTGTTCGCCGCCTTGTGGGGTGGCGTTAGAGCCGGAATGCTGGCTGTTGTATTGGGAGGAGCGCTCTCTTGGTGGGCATTCTTTGATCCACGCTTCACATTTGTGCCGCCGCGCACGTTCGGGGATCAGCTCTCTCTAATAATTTACGTCTGCGCCTCATTGATGGTCGTCATAGGTGCGGATTACTGCCGAAGGATAACAAAGTCTCTTAGAGACGAAGAAGAACTTCGCAATCTGGCGGTCAAAGAGCTTGGCCACCGGTTGAAAAACAAGGTCGCCATCGTTCAATCGATTGTTGCGTACGAGCTTCGTGACCTTCAGACGACGCGCGATACCATCTTGCAGCGGCTTGGCGCTCTCTCTTCCGCTGATATGCTAATTGAGGCAGCGGAGGGACAGGGAGCCTTTCTCAAGGACATCATTTACGCCGAAATCGGTCCTTACGAGGTAACGCGAGCAACAGTTGAAGGGCCGCAAATCTTTCTTCCCCCTAAATTGGTATTGGTATTCGCGCTTGTATTGCATGAGCTTGCGACCAATGCTGCAAAGTATGGCGCACTTTCTGTTCCATCGGGGTACATTTCAATCGCGTCTTCGATTGTTGAAACGAAACTGATCGTGGATTGGAAGGAGAGCTGTGGTCCATCGGTCACAATTCCAACTCACAAAGGCTTCGGAACTAGATTGTTTTCGCGTGCGCTGGGACAATTTGGAGGGGCTGTTGAGATGAACTTCGCATCGGGCGGCCTCGCTTGTAGGATGAGCCTTTTGCTTTCGTCAGAAGTACCCATCTGAGCTGCTGCCGGTTCGAAGACACCGAGATTAGGTGTTTTATGAAGCCGGAGGTGTGCCATGCAGAGACGGCAGTTTACGCGAGAGTTCAAGCTTGAGGCGGTAAGCTTGTCAAGGAGCGCGGGGTGTCGTGTGCGCAGGCGGTCGAGACCTTGGCGTGCATGAGAACGTGCTGCGCAAATGGGTGAAGGAGTTCGGCTCCGATCCGGCGCAGGCTTTCCCGGGCCATGGTCAGATGAAGCCCGAGCAGCTGGAGATCGCGCGGCTCAAGCGCGAGGTCAACAAGCTCAAGGCCGAGCGGGACATCCTAAAAAACTGTCACGGGCCGTTGCCCGCCTGCGCGCGGTAGAAACAGCCCAGTGCTATCCTCGTATCGCTGGAGGGTAGCGGCCGTTAGCTTATTGGAGGTACAGTCCCCGTTAAAAAACGTGGTCCATGGGTGCATGCGAACTTGAGAGTGGTGACGCCGTTGCTGCGGCGATCCCGATTAGGAAGATGACGATTGGCATAGCCCAGACCCTCCTGCCCGCAATCGGATGGAGGATTTGCGATGCCCAAGAGGACGACCGGTGACCGCCCGGAATTGAAGCCGGTCAATGTCGGCGCCGCCGCCATCGACATTGGATCAAAAATGCACATGGCTGCGGTCGACCCGATCTGCACTGACAAGCCAGTGCGTGCGTTCGGCACATTTACGCAAGACCTGCATGATCTGGCGGACTGGTTCAAAGCGTGCGGCGTGACCAGTGTCGCGATGGAATCCACTGGGGTCTATTGGATCCCGGCTTACGAGATTCTTGAGCAGCGCGGGTTCGAGGTCATTCTGGTCAATGCGCGTTACGCCAAGAATGTACCTGGGCGCAAGACAGATGTCAGCGATGCCGCATGGTTGCGCCAGCTCCATTCCTACGGTCTGCTACGCGGGAGCTTCCGCCCTGATGCCGAGATCGCAACCCTGCGTGCCTATCTGCGCCAGCGCGAGCGGCTCGTGGAATACGCAGCCGCCCATATCCAGCATATGCAAAAGGCCCTGATGGAGATGAACCTGCAACTTCATCACGTTGTCTCGGATATCACCGGCGCGACCGGGATGCGGATTATCCGAGCCATTGTTGCAGGCGAGCGCAATCCCGACGTGTTGGCAACCTACCGAGACGTGCGCTGCCATTCCTCCATCGAGACGATCCGCGCCGCACTGGTGGGCAACGATCGGGACGAACATGTCTTCGCGCTGACCCAATCGCTGGAACTCTACGACATCTACCAGGCCAAGATGCTCGACTGCGACCGCAAGCTCGAATCCTTGATAGCGGCGCTGAACTGACAAAGGGGCAAGGCCGGTCGGCAAGCTATCCAAGCCACGGGTAAAGACCAAGCAGGTCAACACACCTCGTTCGATGTCAGGACCGCGCTGTACGGCGTGCTCGGCGTCGATCTGACCGAGATCCATGGGTTGGGCCCGTCACTCGCATTGAAGCTCATCGGCGAGTGCGGCACGGATTTGAGGGCATGGCCGAGCGCCAAGCACTTCACCTCCTGGCTGTGCCTCGCACCGGGCAACAAAATCTCCGGCGGCAAGGTGCTGTCTTCGCGTACACGGAGATCCTCCAGTCGGGCAGCTGCGCTGTTGCGGTTGGCAGCCACGACCATCGGGCGGAGCGAGACGGCGCTAGGAGCATTCTATCGTCGGCTGTCCTCACGTGCGGGTAAGTCGAAGGCCGTGACAGCGACCGCTCGCAAAATTGCGGTTTTGTTCTACAACACCCTCCGGCACGGCATGACCTACAGGGATCCGGGTGCTGACCAATATGAGCAACAATATCGTAGCCGCGTCCTCGCCAACCTACAGCGGCGGGCCAAATCGCTGGGCTTCGTCTTGCAGGCCATTCCGAGCGACGCTAAGGCGGCTGTTTCTTAGGAAGGCCGCGGCCTTCTTCGCGAGGGAAGCGACATGAAGTTCGTCTTCATCGCGAAGCACCGGAGCATCTGGCCGGTGGCATGGCTGTGCAATGCGATGGGCGTGTCCCGCTCGGGCTTCCATGCCTGGCTGAATTGATCACCCAGCGCGAGATCCCTAAGTGCTGAATTCCAGGTCCTTGGCTTTCGCGAATTCCTGGATGCGGTCGTGATGCCAGAAGCTGAGCCCCTTCAGGAATTCCGGGTCCGCGTTCGGCATCGTCACCCAATAGGGATTGGGCTCGCCGCCGTGATTCCAGACGCTGATGGAGGAGGCATCGGCGGGATTGCACTTCACGACGACGCGCGCCCTTGACTGTCCGAAGGTCCGCGGATCCTGCGAGCGCTTCTTCTCGAAGCGAACGAGATCGTCCAGCAGCATGCTGGTGACGGCCTCGTCGTGCCAGCGCATATTCCTGAATTTGCCAGCGAACGCCGCGCTCGGCGCGCGGGATCAAGTCGCCGGCGACGATCATGACGTCGAACTCAGGACGCGCGCTGCCGGAGGGCAAGGCCCAGCCGCGCGTCAATTCGAGGTGGAGGTCGGACATGGGCCAGAGACGCATGTCAGCGATCCTCGTCCGCAAGAGATCCATTCAGCGGTGTGTTCTTGCCCTCTGCTTCCGCGAGCGCATCCATCTTCCGAGCGACGGGGTCTTCGTCGGACAGTTCGTGCCTGAACACCACGAACTGCACGTCGATGGACTCGCAGACCGGGCACGTGAACCGATCAGGGTCATAGACCCAGGTCCCGTCCTTACCGCAGGAGCGACAGCGGAATTCGGCCATCTCAGCCCTCATGTTGTTGGTGGATTCCTCGTTTGGGAAGAGCTGCACGGGGGTAAGTTTTGAACCCCCGGCGCTATCGGCGAAAACCGATCAAACTTTCACTATGTTCTTGTAGCACACGCGCGTTCGGGCTGCTTGTGAGCGCATGCCAAACATTTGCTATTAGCCGACATTGCGATCTGAAAGTAATGTTGTGGGCTTTCTGTCGTTTGAATAGGTGCAGGCCAACCGCCCAACGAAACAACAGCGTAGGGATGATCCCACACGGTGCCCACCTGAACCTGCACGGACGCGCCAAACTACGAGTCGCATCACGTCATTGACAGTCTTGCACTCATCGAGCCGCCAAGTCGCCATTCAAGTCCGCAACGGCGCGCACCATGCGAGCGTGTGCGGCAGGCCGCCAAGAAAGTTGCCGTTCATGGCGGCGATCAACAAATGTTTGGCCCGGGAAAACAAGCCACTGGACGAAGGCAATGCTACAAAGAACCGTCCCCACAGACGTCTGTCAATGCAGGGCTTTCGTGGGGCGCAACCGCTTTAAGCCCAGCGTGCGAGGATAAAATGGATTTGGAATACACGCTAATCGACTGCACGACGGGCCTGACCTATGGCCCGCATGAGACATTCCACCAAGCGCGTGAGACCGCCGAAGGTCTCGAACGTTGGGAAATCATCAATCGCTTGGGCAATCTTGTTGATTGGAGCCCCATACCATCGACGGTCCTGACCGCAACCGAGCTAGCAGCGTAATCGTGGCTCGTTCCAACGGTGAACAGGGTGCATGAGGGAGCGAGCTGAGGGAAGGGACTAAGATGGAGTTTATTGCTATCGATGTCGAGACCGCGAACGCGGACATGGCATCTATCTGTCAAATTGGCATCGCTCGATTTAAAGGCGGCGCGCTGGCGGAGGAGTGGAAAACGTACGTCGATCCTCAAGATCACTTCGACAGGATAAATGTATCAATCCACGGCATCGACAAAGATGTCGTCGCGGGTTCACCGACGTTCCCCATGTTGGCGGAGAGTTCTAATCAGCAAGTTGAGTGGACACATCATCGTCACGCATAACGCGTTTGACAGGGTCGCGCTTCATCGGGTCTGCACTAAGTACAAGATACCGCCGCTGTCCTGCTCGTGGCTCGACACGGCCTGCGTCGCACGGCGCACTTGGACAGACTTTTCGAGAAGTGGATATGGGCTCGCGAGTATATGCGCGTCCATTGGCTACAATTTTAAGCATCACGACGCGCTGGAGGACGCAAAAGCAGCTGGCAACATCTTGATCGCGGCAATGACGCACACCGGATTAGACTTGGATGCCTGGCTTACGAGGGTTCGCCAACCGATCAATTTACAGCGAAGCGACAGAGAGGGAAATCCAGACGGCGAGCTTTGCGGCGAGGTCATCGTATTTACGGGGGCGCTGACAATTCCAAGACGAGAGGCGGCTGACATCGCCGCAGGCATGGGATGTGATGTTGATGCCGGTGTCACGAAGCGTACGACGCTCCTGGTCGTGGGCGATCAAGACGTTCAGCATTTGGCCGGTCACGAAAAGAGTACCAAGCATCGAAAGGCTGAGCAGCTAATACAAGCGGGCCAGCCAATTCGCGTCCTTCGCGAGACCGACTTCCGTGAGCTTGCGACAAGCGTCTGAGACGCAGCGGACCATCGAAGACATGGCTCAAGTCGAAGAACCCGGAGAGCGATGCGGTGCAGCGCGAGCGCGAGGAGGAGTGGCAGTAGCGTTGTCCGACCATCGAGGCTGGCAAAGTACCCGGTCGCGGATTTAACCGATGTGCGGGCCTGAACGGCGGAAGCGATCGGGCGTCAGTGCAATGACTGCGGCGCTCGCCAGTAGAATAGCTCGCATTGTGAGACTCCTTGATAGCCCCGTGCTTAAATAACCTATTGCTGGACGTTGCGTTTCATGAACTCTCGGCCATCTGCTTCCGCCGAAAAGCCAGTCCAAGTTGTGTACGCGCGTGGCGGCGCAAGGCGCCATATTGCTTCATCCGAAATCGGTTACGGACCACCATAAGGTTGAAGCGATGCTGCGGCAGAGAAGTTAAACCACCGACTTTCGCGAGGTTTTCACGGATGTTCGATTTTTGACCTCTGCAGGAAATCGGCGCAAACCAATCGTTCGTAGAAGTTGCGATAGTATAACAACCAAGACGCGCGGAAGCGTCTCCGGAACCTGCATAATATGATCGATTGTGAAAACGTAGCGGGCGGCGTCATGACTTGGGCAGCGCATAAGCAACGATGGAGTCGCCCTCTTCGGTACCTGTCGAGCCATGGCCACCGGCTACCACAACCACGAATTGACGCGCGCTTGCTTCCGACCAATAAGTCATCGGCGTTGCTTGGCCCCCGGCAGGTAGACGGCTTTCCCACAGTTGTTTGCCGCTCGTGACATCGTATGCCCTGGCAAAATAGTCGAGTGTTCCGCTGAGGAAGGCTACCCCACCCTTTGTGATCATGGGGCCGCCGATGCCGGGGACGCCCATTTTGAAAGGCAGCGGAATCGGCGACAAGTCTCGTACCGTTCCGTTGACGTGACGGTAGAATATCTTGCCGGTGGTCAGGTCGGCCCCGGCAATGTAACCCCAGGGCGGAGCCTGACACGGCAATCCGAGTGGAGAGAGAAAGGCCTCCATTTTGGCGGCGTAGGGCGCTCCGAAATTCTCATTGAAGGGCGGCTCATCCGGTTTGGTTACGATGCGGCTAGTTGCGTCAGGGCGGGCTTTCAAGGTTGACGTGAAGGCCAGATAGACCGGCATGGCGAATACGACCTGCCGTTCCGGATCAATCGCGACGCCACCCCAGTTAAAGGTTCCGAAATTGCCGGGATAGATGATCGAGCCTTTCAATGATGGCGGGGTATAGCGACCTTCGTAACGCAATGAGCGAAATGCGATCCGGCATGCCAGCTGATCGAATGGCGAAAGACCCCACATCGAGGACTCCGTCAGTGACGTCGGGTTGAAAGACAATTCGGAGACGGGCTGGGTCGGGGCTGTGACGTCGTCCTTAACTGCGCCCTGAGGCGCGGGTACTTCCGTCACCGGCAACACCGGCTTCCCGGTGCGGCGATCGAGTACGAAAAGCTCACCCTGTTTCGTAGTCTCCACCAGCGCGGGAACGGTGGCGCCCGCGATGGTCAGATCAACCAAAGCCGGTTGGGCAGGCACGTCCATGTCCCAAAGATCATGGTGCGTGCTTTGGAAAGACCAAGCGACGGCGCCGGTTCCGACGTTCAGTGCGACCACGGAAGACGCATAGGTCTCGACATTCTTGTCGCGTTTTCCGCCGAACTGATCGGGCGGCTGGTTGCCCATCGGAATAAAAATCAAACCGAGTACTGGATCGTAGCTCGATATGCTCCAGCTGTTGGGCGAGTTTTCCGAATATTTTGCATCGGCGGCAATGGGGGCGGTGTTGGTCGGCTTCTTGCTGTCCCAATTCCAAATCAGCTTGCCCGAATTGATGTCGAAAGCACGGATTACACCCGAGGGCTCGGTTGTCGATACGTTGTCGTTGACCGCGCCGCCGACGATGATCAGGCCTTTGGCGACGATCGGTGGGGACGTCGAATAGTAGGATCCGGTTTTCACATTAGGCATGTTCTGCCAAAGGTTCACGGCGCCGTCGGGGCCGCCGAAGCCGGGACAGACTTTGCCGGTCTCGGCGCTCAGCGCGATCAGGCGTCCGTCGACGGTCGGGAGAAACAGACGTTTGGCGCAATCGGCGGAAGCCGCGACGCTCGGTTGCGTTGACGCGTTAGCTGCCGTTCCGTCGAAATAGGACAGGCCGCGACAGGTCAGATGTTGCGTGCTCTGGTACGGGGGTTCACCGACCTTCGGATCGTATCGCCACTTTTCCTGGCCGGTTTCCGCGTCGAGCGAGAAGACGCGGTCATGCGGCGTGCATAGATAGATCGAAGACCCGATCTTCAACGGCGTGACTTCGTAGGTCGTCTCAGTTGGATCTTTCTTGCTGCGCACGTCTCCGGTGTGAAAGGTCCATGCGACCTTGAGTTTGCCAACGTTCTGCGGCGTGATCTGGTCGAGGGTTGAATAGCGCTGCCCGGCCTGGGTTCCGCCATAGGCGGTCCATTCCTTCCCGGCGTCCGGACGCAGCGTATGTCGATCGGACGCGGCTCGTTCCGGCAGGCTGCCGGCCAGATCGTGAGACGGCGTAAAGGCGGCGATCAGTGCAATCGCCACGCTGACGGCAAGCGAGCCGGCGAGAGCGGCCCAACCCGATCTGAAGACCGGGTCGTGCCGCTGTACTCGAACCGACCGCGCAACCCACGGGATCACCAGGATGATGCCAAGCGCGACGGTGAGATCCCCGCGCGGGGCAAGCTGCCACCAGTCCAGGCCGGCTTCGAGCACGGCCCAAGCCATAGTTAGCAATAAAAGCGCGGCGTAAGCCCAGAGAACCAACGGATTGCGTGCCCGGAACAGTGCTGCAATCGCGATGAAGGCAAGCCCTTGAACAAGATAAGAGGCGGATCCGCCCAGCACGATCAGCCATACGCCGCCGAGGCCTAGAAGCAACCCAACTAACGCAAGGATGGCAGCGAAGACGAGGCGTATCGATTGGCTGGACATGCGACTTTCCAGTGCTGTTGAACTCGCGAAAAGTCACCCCCCATTGCGCTTTGCCCGATTAAGAATGGAAACCTCGCTGGAAAGGGCAGGTTCCACTGTCGCCTTAGTCCATTAGTTGCGTCCGATCGGCGGGTCGGAGATGGACAACGGACAGTTCCGAAATGCTGATTGCCCGTAGTACTCGCCACCCCGTTGAACGTTCCTCTTAATGCTACTAGACTTTAGATACAGCAGTCAGATCTGGATCAAGCCGGTGGGGCGAATATCGCATTACGATGAAAATATAATTGAACCTGAAGCTGCGTTTGGAAGAGGAGTGAAATCAGTCGAATGCAGCGGACGCTTGGTTTCCCAGGCGCTTCAGCTCATCCCGAAGTGCCTTTTTTTGAAACGTCCTCGGGGATTTGCGGTTGTCGTAAGGAAGGACAATGGAGCGTTGGCAGCCCCCGGAGCCATCTCATAGCCTTTCCTGATGAACTGGGCCGCAAGGGTACGGCACTGAAACGGTGGGAGTTTCCGACTACAATTTAAGGAAGCGGCGCTCCAGCATGGGAAACGATAGGCGGTCGGCGCCGGCGCCAGATCGCTGCTATTCGCGTCGCCCAAAAAGTTATCGAGCGTGGCCTGTATCTTTTCTTTAACGGAAGGGGGAGCACGGTCGCTCATATCAGTATGCTGGAACGGTGTGTTGACGATATCGATGCCGTCCGCCTTGGCCTGCTCAGGGGTGGGCAGCACGCCGGGATCGGTTTTGAAACGCGGATCTTTCGAGCGAAAGGACAAAAACTTCAGCTTGTGGCTGAGGACAAAGGGAATAAATTATCGAGCGTGATCACCTTTGATATTAGTTCGGGATGTTGTTTGGCGAAGTACATTGCAACATCTCCGCCATTGGCAACCGCAGATGCCGCGATGACGAGAGCCAACAACGCAATAATCGCAGCCATATCGATAGATCTCGGATCCCGGCGGCGCTTGTCTAAGTTTCAAGATTCGAAGTCTCGAAAATGATTGGCGCGCTCAACAAGATCGACCATGTGAGCGGCTGCATGAATTGTCAGAGGATGCTGGGTAAAGCCCGGCCTTGGGGAGATATAACCTGCCATTTCACGAGCTAATCGAAGTTGGTCATCCGATGCTGTTGCAAGCAGGGAAATCATCAGATTCTCCAACGCAATGACACGGATACGCAGCGTCACGAGTTCGGCATTGGTTAGATCCGGGACTGCAATTCCCTCGCTGTCGGGCGCCGAATCCGTGGTGGGTCGCTTTGGCCCCGCGCCTCCTTCGTTGTCCCATCTGGACAGAGCCCGTTGACGCTGGTTCCAGTCGTTGGAGGTATCCCGGTTTTCTCGCGCCATGCGTAGCTCCCTCCTATAGTCATGAATTCGTCATCCAGGGCGATCAGATCGGCATCCGATAGCCGTAGAACTCGTGGTCCTCATTGTAGCCGCCCTGGCCCGCACCAAGATTAGCGAAGTCGGGCACGAACTCGATCGCCGCGATCCATTTGACCATCTTGAAACCCAGCTCATTCTCGCATCGTAGCCGCAGCGGCGCGCCATGCAGCACGCTGACCGGCGCGCCGTTCATCTCGTAGGCGAGGATCGTCAGCGCGTGGCTCATGTTTTTAATCTTGTGGACGTCATAGTAGCGCCCGCCGTCGGCGCCGTCGGCCAACGAATAGAACACGGCGTAACGAGCCTCGGACATCGGCTTCACCAGATCGAGGATTTCGCGCATGGCAACTCCGCCCCATTCGGCTACGCCAGACCAACCCTGAATGCAGAAATGTGTCGTGATCTGCTCCTGCTTCGGCATGGCCTTGAGGTCGGCGAGAGACGAATTCTCGAGGCTCCTTGACCATACCGCCGATCCGCAACCTGTAGCCGGCAAACTTCTCCGCGACGAGATCATCAAACTCCTTCGAGTTTGGCATCGTGCCGTTTGGCCAAAAGTAAGGGGAGATATCTTGCTTCGTGAACGCGGGTCCCAGCTTTCGGCTAATCCCATGATCCAACCGATTATGAACGCGCCGGCGCGCTGCACCAGACGGGCCTGCCGGATCGTGAAAGGCGAAGCCAGAAGCCAGCCGATCGCCAGAATGACCATCGCCAGCAGGAATAGCGGAAAGCCAGTCCATGACGCGTTGTCGACGCTGCCGAACATGTGGTTGGTGTTCTGTCTGATGCCGGTGACGAACAGCATGATGCCATGCGCCAGAATGAAGCCCACGAACCAGGCGAACGAGATGAAATGAAGTGACCGCATCGCCTGCCGGTTGAATAGCCTTCCGAACCACCCCAGGGCGTTGGAGATCGCGGGACTCTGCATTAGTCCAGTCGTGATCGAAACTGGCGCCGCGACGAACACCGTGATGAAATAACTAAGCTGCTGCAGGCGTTGTAGCGGGTCCAGCTGTGGTCGACCGGAAAATTAAGTGACGCATACTGGATCGCCGTTGAGAGCGCGGCCGAGAAGACTTCCCCGCTCAGCAGCACCAGCCTGCGCCATTGATCGGTCGAAAACAGCAGCGCATAAAAAGCGATGCCGTTGATCAGCCACAGCAGGTTGATCGAGAAATGCCGCCAGCGCGCTAGCCCAACGGTGTGGCGAAGTCCGGGAATACCGAGCCATCTCGGCAGAGTAACGGAATCGTTCTTGGCGGTCCAGACGCGCCCTTTTGGCCCGGGACCTGAAAGCGGAACCAGTCGGTCCCCGGCGTGCAATCGCGGCCCCAATAGAGCCGCGGATGGTCGGCCAGGATTTGCAGACCGGCTCTCATTATGAACAGCATGAAGAACATGTTCAGGAAATGCTGAAGCTGCAGCCACCACGGAAACCCCGAATTGACAGACGGCGCGCCCTGCGCAATGCCGGGATGCTGTCGGATAAAGGCTTCTACGCCGGGATACTCACGCAGGCTTTGAGCCATGGCAATCAGGCAAAGCAGTGCCGCAGCCATAATCGGCAGGCCCCACAGCGTGTTGATCCAACGCTGTCCTATCCGAATCCTGGGCGCTATTCCCTGTTGTGGCGGCATCCAGTGATTGAGGCGGATGCGATCGTCGGCATCGCTAATTTCTGCACGAAGTGGCTCAGCCAGCGAAGGTGCCGGACGCGCAAGCAACGGGGAGTCGTTTTCTATCATCGAGCGCGCCTGACAAGGCGGCGGATGTCAATCGTCAAGCTTGGTGAGCGCCGTACCCTTGTGGAAGGCGATGTGATCCGTCTTGCTGTTCTTGATCTCGTATTGTGGATCGTCCGGGCTTGCATGGTGGGTATAGCCTTTGACCTCGAACTTGCGGGAATGCACGCGGATGATCGTGCCGCTGACGCGCCCCGCCTCGGAATTCCAGCTCACGCGATCATGGATCTTGAGGGTCTTCGGCACTGTCGTCCATTCGATGTCACAAAAGAACTGCCAGGGGCAATTCACGCATTGAATGCATATCTACTTTTGCGGCATGATCACCAATCGCTGCAGTGCTTCTCGGTTCCTTGTAATGCGGTATCAAGGCGCATTCAAAGGCGAGAACGCCCGTGGCAAAAATATCCAAAGAGACAAAGCGTACGATTGGTGCGCTGCGCCAGAAGGCGCTTACTCTCGGGTTTGGACTTGGGCATCAGAGATAATATAGGAGACACCGCGCGCGGCAGAGCCGAGAAGGCGGAGCCTGCCGCGCGGCGTATCCGATCAGAAGCGGACGTCGGCTAGTCCCTGCCGACTAACTTCAAATTCCCTGCTACCATGACTCAGCCCGTCATGCCGATTTGCCGCGCGACGGCCCGGGACGTAGCCACTCGGCCAGTTTCGACCACCGACGCCGACCCGAGATGTTGCGTACCGCGATGGCGATGGCCTTTTTCTGGCCGACCAGTACAACCAGCCGCTTCCCACGTGTGACGCCGGTGTAGAG
Source organism: uncultured Alphaproteobacteria bacterium (assembly GCA_963819355.1). GTDB lineage: Bacteria > Pseudomonadota > Alphaproteobacteria > Rhizobiales > Xanthobacteraceae > Bradyrhizobium. The sequence continues at coordinate 101,795 of CAWFVZ010000017.1, forward strand.
AAGGTTCCGCTGCAACATAGTGTAGTGCTGGGTCATGACGGGGATGATCACGGCGGGGTATTCCGAGCCTTGGGATTTATGAATCGTGGCGGCATAGGCTGGCACCAGGGTATCGAGTTCGCCGAAGCCATATGTGACTGAACGACCGTCGAAGCTCGCGGTAAGTTCGCCGGCGTCCGGGTCGACGTCGTCGACGTAGCCGATGTCGCCGTTATAGACCTCCTTGTCGTAGTCGTTCTCGATCTGCATCACCTTGTCGCCAGACGCAAAGGTCCAGCCGAAACGTTCTACCTTGCGTTCACCGGCTGGGTTCAGTGCCGCCTGGAGTTCAACGTTGAGCGAACGAGCGCCGACGCCACCGCGGTTCATCGGACAAAGCACCTGGATGTCGCGAATGGGATCGAGGCTGAACCGTTTGGGGATCCGCGTCTTCACCAATTCAATGATGCGCGACACGGCGGTTTCGGGGTCGTCCGCTTGCACGAAGTAGAAATCGGTCTCGGTTCCTGGCGCGCTGAGATCGGGGATCGAGCCCTGATTGATGCGATGGGCGCTGGTGACGATACGGCTCTGCGCTGCCTGGCGGAAGACTTCAGTGAGACGTACCACCGGCACCGCACCGGATGAAATGACGTCTGCCAGCACTTGGCCGGGACCAACCGAAGGAAGTTGGTCGATGTCGCCAACGATCAAAAGTCCGGCGTTGTCCGGCACGGCCTTCATGAGCGCCTTCATCAGCATGACATCGACCATTGAAGCCTCGTCGACAACCAGGAGGTCACAGTCGAGTGGGTTGTCTTCGCTGCGCTTGAAACCACCACCCTTGGGATCGACTTCCAGCAGCCGGTGGATGGTCTTGGCTTCAAAGCCGGATGCCTCGGTCAGGCGTTTTGCGGCGCGGCCAGTCGGTGCGCATAGGAGAAGGTTGGTGCCCTTAGCCGCAAGGATGCGCAGAATGGCTTTGACGATGGTGGTCTTGCCGACGCCGGGACCGCCGGTCATCACCAGCACCTTGGACATGAGGGCGAGCTGGATCGCAGCAATCTGACTTTCGGCAAGGGCGAGCCCGATTCGCTCCTCGGCCCATGGCAAGGCTTTGTTCGGATCGATCCAAGGCCAAGGCGGCTTGCCACTCGCCAATCGTGTCAACCGCTCGGCGATGCCGCGCTCCGCCCGATGCAGCCCGGCCAAAAATACACAAGGTATTTCGCCGACACGGTCGGCGACCACCGTGCCGTCCCGCAGCTCGAGATCGAGTGCTGTGCGGACGAGCTCCTGTGCCACCTCGAGCAGCTTCTCGGCAAGTGGTATCAGCTCTTCGATCGGCAAGCCGCAATGTCCCTTATCCATGGCTTCGGTCAGTGCATAGGAAATTCCGGCGCGCACCCGCACCATGGCGGTCTTCTCGATGCCGAGCTTCATGGCGATCGCGTCGGCGGTCTTGAATCCGATGCCAAGGATATCACGCGCCAGGCGAAACGGGTTTTCCGTCATGACCTGGACGGCATCCGAACCGTAGGTCTTGTAAATACGGACTGCCCTTGCCGTCCCAACCCCATGGCTGTGCAGGAAGACCATGATCTCGCGCACGATCTTCTGCTCAGCCCAGGCATCGGTGATGCGTTTGGCGCGGACCGGCCCAATACCCGTCACCTCGCGTAGGCGATCAGGCTCTGCCTCGATTGTGTCAAACACCTTCTCGCCGAACGCCCGAACAAGCTTTTTTGCGTAGACCGGGCCGACGCCACGGATCATGCCGGAGCCCAGGTATTTCTCAATACCGTCGATAGACGTTGGCGCCGAGGTGCGCATGAATCGCGCCTTGAACTGCTGGCCATGGGTATGGTCGTTGATCCATTCGCCGGATGTGGTGACCCACTCACCAGCAGAAATGGCCGCGGCATGCCCAACGACAGTTATCAGCTCTCGGTGCCCTCGTGCCTTGATCCGGAGAACACAAAACCCATTGTCGTCATTATGGAAGGTCACGCGCTCGACGAGACCGGCGAGAACTTCCTGCGTCGATGGTTCTTGCTGCGGCTTCATGTGGATCGTTGTATCATCGGCTTCGGCGCTGGGCACGCCAATCCCTTGGCATATAAAGTCACCGGACCAGATGTTTGCGTGACGCTTCCGGGCGGCGCCAGCGTAGTCTTCCGAATATTCCGAAAAGCGACTGCCCAGGAGACTAATTGATATAGTGTCGGGGACGGTGGATCTTGCTGCAATTTCATACAGGAGTAATATCCGACTTGCGGCCGTTAAGCGCCGGCAGGGGTAGAGCAGCGATCCCACCGCAAGGTCGCGACTTCCTTTTTTTGGACCCGACCTGTCGCAACGTGGCGCCCGTGCGCGACTACTCATGTCACCTCGGATCGAATTTTGTCTTTTCCAGGCCCCAGGTCGTCCAACCAGGTCGGGATTGCCTTGCAAACAATTCGAGAAAAGGTCCTTCGCCGCCGACATATCGCTCGATGCGGTGATACAGCTCATCCGGTTTGCGGCTGTGCTCGCGCCGCGGAGTCACGATAATTTCGTGCACCCCGGCATCACGCCGCAGGCTTTTGCCTCGCTTGCAGAGCACAACGTACTCGGCGTTCTTCCTGGTGGTGAAGCCAGTGCCAGTGTGAAGGTCGGCGATTGTGAAATTTGTAGGATCTGCGAGCGGCCGCGGCTTGACCAGCACGAAGCCCATTGCGGTCGGTCGAAAGCCCCACGCCTTGATCAGGGGCAGATGAGCACCAATGACCAGCAGCGGCCCAGGCACACATAGGAACAGCACCGCGTTCTGAGCGACCCGCTCAGCCAGCGGAAGCTGACAGAGCTGATCGACCGTCATACACGGATAGTGCCGGCGTGGATTTCGCCCTGGCGCCGCCAGCGAGTTGGACCGGAACGTCCAAGGTGGATCAGCCAACACCACCCTGAAGCCTGCAGTGTCGACCTCGCGGTGAATGTCGCGGGGACCGTCAGCACCAAGGCGACACATCGGCGCGACACTTCGCGTGTCTAGGGGAAATCGAAGTGTCGCGTGGGCGTGGGAGGGTCGGGAACCTACTCATTGGGCCCCCAAAGCGGCTTTTCGACCAAAATAGGGGCGTTTGCGGCTGTTTTTCTCCAGTTTTGATGATTTCTCGCCTCCGAGCGGCGCGACACTTCGTTCTCCGGCAAAAATCGAAGTGTCGCGTGGGTTGGGAGGGTAGGGGAGCTATTCATTCGGCTCCCCAGCTTCATGACTGCACAGGCGCAGGTAGACGACGTCATCGATCTCGTGGCTGGCGATTAGTTCCTGCGCTTCGGCCCAGTCCAGCGCCCGTTTGAATTGCGCACGCCGGGCGTCGAGTCTTCTGTTTCGGCGTGCCGTCTGCTGGGGTCTGGGCATAGTACAGCCCACGGACCACCTCCTGGTCGATCATCCAGGTCGCCGGACCGTCCGGCGGGATTTCCCGTTCGACGCCATGCTCGGCCATGGCACTCATCATCACGCGCTTCAGCCGCAGCACCGCGGCACGCTGATCTTGTCGCCGGGTTTGGGCCCATGGATCCGGTCCCGGCTGGGTCTGATTTCCGCCAGGCGTATTCGGCTGCCAATCCACCACCATGGAGGTGACCGGCTCGCCGTCGTCGTCGGCTTCCGGTGCCTGCACGACGCGCAGCGTGAACGGGAACTCTACGTGGAGAGTACCCGTCACATCTCACTGTTTGCTTTGGCGCCAATCCCGTTGCTGGCACATCTCGGTTCATGTCTGAGCAATAAGATCAGCGTGGAGTTCCATCAGCGGCACCGTACGGGTGACCACCTTGGAAGTGGAAGACCGATGGCGACTTGGTTCAATACAAAAGTCGACAACTCAGAGCCGGCACGGACCAGTCGTCGGTTGCTCTCCTGCTTTCGTTGAGTGGCCATATTAGCGAAAACTCGCTGCCGACAAGCATAAACGATCAATTCTCGATCTAAGAGATCGTGCTCGCCAAACAGACGCCTAATGTCGACTTTCTGTGCCAGCGTCGTGATCTTGAAGAATTCCGAATGTATACAGAAGGTACATCCGAAGCTTTCGATCTATGACACCAGAAAGAGAGGCGGGTTCACCTTCGGATTGCAGGTGAACGTTCGTGATTTGTAGTGTGCGAAGAGGCATCAACGATGAGTGATGCGAACAATCAATATCTCTCAAATATTTTGTTAGGGCAGACGCTTTCAACTACCGAACTCGACGGCCTCCGCAACCTTCGCGAAACGATCGAACGACAACTATCGGTACTGGAGGGGTCGCCTCGGTTCTACTACGGAGGGTCATTTGGCAAAACGACGATGGTTAAAGCGCGGTACGATCTCTCGACCTTGTCGTCTATTGGCCGCACACCTCTACATACACCATCAAAGGTATATATGACGCCGTTGGGCAGGTTCTGAAAAAACACTGGAAATATGTGAATTCAAAAACTGTCGCATGGGAGTTGCCCTTCGACGGCGGTTTTCACATCGATGTCGTTCCCGGACGCGCCCTTGATGCTCAGTATTTTGAGGCAAACCTTCATCGAACCGACAAAGGAACAACCCTTAAGACCAGTCTAAAGAGGCACATCGATACAGTCCGAGGTAGCGGCCGCATCGATGTCATTCGCCTTATGAAATTGTGGAAAGTTCGAAAGGGTGTACCGTTCAGGAAGAGCTTTCTACTGGAACTAACGACGATCGAGGGATCCAAAGGGAAACGAACTGACAATCTTGAAGATCAAATGATAGGCGCTCTAAATTACGTGCGAGCCAATATCGAAACCTGTGGTGTCGGCGATCCGGCGAATTCAAACAACTCTTTATCTGACGGCTTGGACATGAACGCTCGGCGGGCGATCCGGCAAGCTGCCGACGCAGCGCTAAGTGCTCAATATTGAAGCTAATGATTAAAAGTCACGGGCTCGACGGCGGATCACCAACGATGCGACGGATCTCGCCGGCCAGGATCGTGACGACAGCGCGCTTCTCCGCCAGCATGTCGTATTTGTCATACACGTCAGTGACATCGCCATTGACGTGATCGAGCAGCGCCTTGACGTCCGGCCGCGGCGCGCCGGCGCGCCTGGCGATCGTTGCGGCGGTGCGCCGCAGATCGTGAGCGGTGAAATGTGCGAGTCCTAAAAACGCGCGGATGCCGATGCGGTCCTTGCGCGTGCCGTCGCGCCGCTTCTCGTCTTTCTTGCCGTTGAGAGCCTGCGCGATGGCGTCACGCCTGATTGAGATGTCACGGTTCGAGAAGCGGGACGGGAACAGCGCAGTCTGCTCCTTCTCGATCGACACGGGCGGATTGTTGTGACCGACGCTGGCGTACACCGGCGGCGCCACCGCCCGGTCGATGATCTCCTGCGCGAGATCGGAGAGGGGCACCAAGACCGGTCTGAACTTCTTTACGCGCAGCGGCGGGATGTCGTAGAGCGCATTCGGCGAGCCGAGATTGGAGAGCTCAGCAACCTCGACGTAGGCGGACTGGTAGGGGCGGACCATCGTGACCAAAATGAACTTGATCGCTAGGCGGACGTGCAGGTCGCACGGCACATCGGGACGCTCAAGGCCCCACCACAAGGTGCGTATCTCTTCGTCGCTCAACACGCGATCGCGTTTCTTCTCCTTGCCGCCGCGCTGATGCAGGCCCGCGACAGGGTTCAACGGGACGTGTTTGCGACCGGGTTGACGCCCCCAATTGAACATCGTGTGGAGGATTGATTGAGTCCGGTTGGCTGACACAGGAGCGCGCTCCGCGATCTCGTCCAGCAACTCCGCCACATCGTCGTCGGTGATCGACGCCGCTGGCAGCTTTGCCCACGTTTCGCGCGCGGACTTGAGGTAGTTGACGTCGTTTCGCCAAGAGCGCTTGTTCGGATTTGGAACCTTCGGCCACTTACCAGTCTCGGCAAATGTCCGGGAGGCCTCCTTACCGGCTTTGCCACCAATCACATATTCGGAGATGTAGAGGTCGGCAAACGCGTCAAACGTGAGCTCCTCTTCCCTCGCAACCTTCTTACGCTCTTCGCGCGCCTCACGGCGTGGATCTTTGTCGCCGCCGATTGTCTCGCGATGCTTCGCTACCTTCTCGCGGGCTGGGCCGAGCTTAAGGGCAGGGTAGGTGCCGAGATTCAAGCCGACGGGCTTCCCCAATACCCGGGACCAATACACAAAGCGGAATGTCTTCCTGCCGCGACTGACCCGCAGGACCAAGCCTGGACAGGAGCTGTCGGCGATCTCGATCCTGTCCTTTCCGGCCGGGCACATTGCGGCTTTGATCGCTTGGTCTGTCAGTTTCGGCATGAGGTCGCTCGCCCCTTTCGGAACCCCTATACTGCCTTACCCGCTGGGTAAGGAACTGCCGGCATACCCCGGAAAGCCGTGGGACGCCATGAAACAACAAATGTAGTTAAATCAAAGAGAAGGGTTGTTTCACGAAGTCCCGTAATCGCCCTCAAAGCCCGTCAAAGCCAGTTTTGGGTACTGCAGGTCGTTGGTTCGAATCCAGCTGCCCCGACCAGTCCCGGGCTTGGACCTTCTTCATTTCCCTAGCGATTTCGACACGCAGATGTGCTTCCGCCGCTGGCGTTGGTCAGGTCGGCAGAGCCCTGCCGCGACATGTTGTCCGTCACACAACCTCCGCGTCAGCTTCGCGTGCACTATCTCTGCGCGTGCAATGGGGAATGTCAGGACATGTTTAGAGCTTTCTGCGGCACCGCGATTTTCGCTTTGGCTGCGACGACGGCATCTGCGGCCGATCTCGCGCTGCAGGCACCTCCAATCGCTCCGCTCACTTTCAATTGGACCGGTTGCTATATCGGAGCTCATCTCGGCGGCGGCGCGAGCGACGATCGCACGATCAACAGCGCCGGGGGGACGGTTGATTTCGGCGCAGCCGGCTTTATCGGCGGCGGACAGGCCGGCTGCGATCATCAATTCGCATCCAACTGGGTCGTCGGCGCCGAAGGCCGAGCCGCATGGTCGAGCCTGTCGAGCCACCATGCCAGCAACATCAGGTTTCCCGCGCTCGGCAACCTCGTCGTGCCGTCGCAGTTCGGCCTCAAGAACGATTTTCTGGCCTCGATCACCGCACGGTTCGGCTACGCCTATGGCTCAGGCTGGCTGTTCTATGCGCGAGGCGGCGTCGCCTGGACTCACGAGAAGATCGATGATGCGTATGTCAGTCCGGCCACCGGTTTCGCGATCGATCCAAGCGCGTCCGTCATGCGGACCGGCTGGACATTGGGGGCCGGCGTGGAATGGGCGTTTGCGCCACGCTGGTCGGCCAATGTCGAATACAATTACCACGACTTCGGCACGAAGGGCCCGATCCAGCTGATCAGTCCGGTCGAAGGCATCACCGTGGCCCATCTCAAGGACACGATCCATGCGGCAACGGTCGGTGTGAACTACCACTATTGATGTGATCGGGAGCGGCTGGGATGTCACGGCCGGTCGGCTCAGGCGTCACGACAACAGCCAATCGGCGAGGCGCCAGGCGAGCCAGCCGAGCGCGCAGATCCAGACCACCATCGCGATCGCCGCGATTCCAAGCCAGCACGCTGCAAGCCGTGATGTCCGGGGCTCCTCTGCCTCGGACAATTTCTCGGTCGTATCAAGTTGGCTCACAGCGTCCCCTTGCCTTGCGGCCTGCTGTTCATTGGTCTCCGTTCGCTCGCTTTAATTCACCGGCCAAGCGCCCTCTCACGGGGACGTGAGACGATCCTGCCGTCCGGGCCGGCGTCGCTCGCGGCTCGCGCATCTGCTCTGGGGAGGCGGGAAAAGCCTGGGACTCGTTGCAATTTAATTCGTTGCTGCCGTCGGGCTGAAAATCGATGCCGGCGGGCATCTATCCTAATCCCCGCCTGCGCGCGCCCCGGTCAACGGGTCCTGATTGCTCGTATTATATTCCGTCACGGTGCCGACGCCTGATTTCGGCATGGTCCGCGTTGAAGGGCAAGAGCAGGCGCTCAAGCGGCGCCGCGCCCAGCTTCCTTCAGGCGGGGTTTCCATGTCGATCAGTGCGATTGCTTCATCCTCCGCGGCGGTGACGGCGACCCCGTCGACATCAGTGACCCCGTCGACATCGGCGACATCATCCACGTCGTCGACGTCAGCGACCTCGTCCTCGCGATCGGCAGGCGGAAGCTCGGGATCCGGAGGCGGCGGCAGCTCGTCCAAGACGGTCGTCAGCGAGGCTACCACCACCGTCAACGGGATGACGACGACGACGATCACCTATTCCGACGGCACGACCGAGGTCGAGACGTCCCCCGCCAGCGCGCAAGCCAGTCAGGGCAATCAGCCGGGACAGACCTACAATTCGCAAGGTGCACTCGGCGCCGGCGCAGACAGCGCGTCGGCTGCGAGCAGCGGCGTCTGATCCGAGCTCAATTATGCCTGCTGACAGCACGGTCAAACGCGACGCCGAACCCTCAGCGATTGTTCTCCGCAGGCCGCGACTTCTGCGCGATTTTTGCTGGAATTAAAACAGGTTAACCGGCAGAGAATTGCCAAAGCTTCATCGAACCTTTGGGCGTCGCCACAGACATATGGGTGTTGGGGATTTCAGCGCCCAATGGACTAAACGGACGCCGCCAAGCGATGATACTCCGCTTGCGCGGCGTTGCGCTTTTCAAGGGGCGGGCTGCTCAGTTCGAGGCGTACCAGCCGGCCGGAAATGGGATCAGCGGCCAGACCCGATAATCGTCATTGGCGGCTCTCGGCAATTTGTCGGTGGCCGGCTTGGCGACCGGCCATGGGGGCGGCGCAACGACCGCCAGGCGCAGATGTGCACATTGCAAATTCAAGATCATCCGGCCCGTGCAGTAAGTTTTTCAAAAATTCAGTCTGAGTTCGAAATCACCGCGCGCACTTCGTAAACGACGCGCCTCAAATCGCGCACGCATCTTAGGAAAGATAGGCAAGCGCTTCAACCGGCAAGACCCTGCGTCGAGTAAGGTTGATTGGTTAGGTTAAGCGCGAGACGTCGTTGCGGCAGGCTTGGTGACTGTTATCAAACCAGTCCCGGCTTGCGACGATGGGCCATCAGCCAGCTCACACGAGATCACATTCGTCGCGGCGTTCCGTTTCGTGCGAGTTGTCCGTCATGGCTTTCGATCTCACCTCGAAAACTCTCCGCCAGCGGTCGAACTGGACCGAGACCTGGCACCTCTGGACCGTGATTGTGCCGCGCCGCTCCATCAACGGGCAGCTCGTCTACGGCAAGGTCTGGCGCCGCCATGACGGCCGCGACTGGATCTACAAGAAGTTCAGCGAATACAGGGACGACGAGGTGGCCTGAACGACCGCTCCCTTCTCACCCCGAGCGCCTCTCGCCCGCGGCTCATCCCGGTGCCTGCACGCGCGGCGGCGGCAATTTGAAGTGACGTTTCGCATAGGCCACGATCTCGTTGTCCGAGGGGTGATCGGCCGCTTCCACCGCAGCAATCCGCTTGGCGAGATCGGGCGCGAGCGCACGGATGTGGCTGGCGAGCTCCGTCTTCGCGCTCGCCGGGCCGATGATCAGGATCTCACCGGCATCGGCGAGGGCTTTGGTCACATCGGCATAGAACGCCTTGTCGGGCGCGGTATGGCCACTGCCGATCGCGTTGGCCTTGTGATGAAGGTGGCGCGTCGGCAGATGCGGATGCAGCGTCACTTCGTCGGAGCCAGTCAGACCGAGATGGAAGACCCGAGCCTGCGAATGGTCGATCCAGACCACGGCGTGAAAATGAGCGGTCATGTGTTTTGGCCTTGTCCGAGAGGAGGTCGCCGGCAATCGGTGCGGCGGTCCGTGTCGCAGCGACACTATGTCGGCCGGTGCCGCCCCTGATTGACGCAAGTCAATCCGATCCAGGCCAAAGCGAAAAACGGGCGCGCCGGCAACCGGTGCCCCCGCTTGAAAGAGCAAGGCCCCTGCGGATCAGGCGGCCTTTGCCGCCGCCGGCTTGGCCGGCGGTGGCTTCAGCGGCTTGTCCTGCCGTTTCGACCAGGAGATGTAGTAGGCCACCGTCGTCATGATCGCGATGCCGGCGATGCTGACGAAGAGCTGCGCGAACACCGAGCCCGAGCTCATCGACAGCTCGAAATGGCCGACGAAGGACAGGAACACGCCGACGCAGAACACGGCAAGCGATTGCTGGCCGCAGACGATGATGGGATCGAACACTTTCCACTCCAGGCCTGGCCAGTCCTTTGGCAAGAAGCGGATCACGAGGATTACGATCACGACGAAATGGATGAAGCGATAGGGCGCGAGGTTCGTCTTGTCGTTCGGGTTGAAAGCCGAGAACAGCCATTCCGGGAACATCGCGGCGAGGCTTGGGAAGCGCCCCGCCATGGTCGTGATCAGTGCGAACAGGAGGTAGCCGAAACACAGATAGATCGTGATTGGCGAATTGATCAGCTTCCCCGAACGCCGCGCCCCTCCCATCGCGCACCAGGCGCCGAAAACAAACAGCACCTGCCAGCAATACGGGTTGAAGTACCACTGACCGGCCGGGTAGGCGTTCAGATTCCAGCCGAAATGGCGCGCGGAGAGCCACAGGATGATGGACACCACCATGGTCAGGTCGGGCTTGCGCAGCATGAACCACAGCACCGGCGGAAACAGGCCCATCAGCACGATGTAGAGCGGCAGCACGTCGAGATTGAGCGGCTTGAAGCGCAGGAACAGGCCCTGCCGCAGCGTCTCGGTGGCGTTGTCGACGAGGCCGGCGACGTTGAACTCGTTGATCATCTCGGAATTGCCGAAGCGCAGCGCCAGATAGCTGATCGAGGCGATGTAGATCACGAACAGGATGATGTGGGCGACGTAGAGCTGCCAGACCCGCTTGGTGAGCCGGGTTGCGCCGACGATGAAGCCGCGCTCGAGCATCATCCGGGCATAGACGAACGAGGCGGTGTAGCCGGAGATAAAGACGAAGAGGTCGGCGGCGTCGGAAAAACCGTAGTTGCGGGTCGTAATCCAATTCACGACGTTGTCGGGGATGTGGTCGAGGAAAATCGCCCAGTTCGCGACGCCGCGAAACAGGTCGAGCCTGAGGTCGCGGCCCTTTTCGGGAAGCGTTGCGCTGATGTTCAGAAAGGCCATGCGACGGGAGCTTTCGAATGGGACATATACGCGGGCATCTGCGAGGCAGTGCCGCCGGGCGAGATGCCGGCGCGGAAGCCAGGTACGCAATTGTCACGGTGCAGCATAATGACTATACCCGTCGGTGAGGCGCCCCGGGCTCCGGAATCACCGATCAGTTCCCGAAAGGTGTCTCTATACTATGCCCGCGGTTTCCACCAATCGCTACCGTGACGCATTATAAAATTGAACGAAAAGACGAAAAGGGCCCGACAGCCGATGACCGCACGCATTTTCAAGCCCGCCAAGAACGCGATGCAATCGGGCCGGTCCAAGACCAAGGAATGGCAGCTCGACTACGAGCCGGAGCAGCCTCGTGCGGTCGAGCCGCTGATGGGCTGGACCTCGTCCGGCGACATGAAGCAGCAGATCACGCTCCGCTTCCACACCAAGGACGAGGCGATCGCCTATTGCGAGCGCAAGGGCATCGCCTACCAGGTCATCGAGCCGAAGGAGTCACTGCACCGGCAGGTCGCCTACGCCGACAATTTCTCCTTCCGCCGCGGTGAGCCCTGGACACATTGAGGCTGCCCACGGTCGCCTGAGAGCCCTTGGCACCCAATTCGCCGCGTGCTTCGCTGGCCCGTATGACGGGACCATAACGAGGTGGGGGATGGCCGGGCGTGACCAGCTCGACGGCGTCGATCTGAAGATACTATCCGAGCTGCAGCAGGACGGGCGGGTTCGCAACAATGAGCTGGCGCTGCGCGTCGGCGTCTCCGCGCCCAACTGCCTGCGGCGGCTGAAATCCCTATTCAGCCGCGGCGTGATCCGCGCGATCCGTGCCGTCATTGACGAGCGGCTGCTCGGCTATGAGGTGGTGTCGTTCGTCTCGATCCAGCTCGGCAGCCAGGCCCAGCCGGTGCTGGAGGCGTTCGAGAGTTCGATCGCCGCGATCCCGCGCATCCAGCAGTGCTGGCGCATTTCGGGCGACACCGACTATCTGCTCAAATGCGTCGCGCCGAGCGTGGAGAGCATGCGCCAGCAGCTTCTGCATTTCGCCGCCATGCCGAACGTGAAGAACGTCCGCAGCTTTCCCGTGTTGGGCGTCGCGAAGGACGTGCCGCTCCCGGTGCAGGAGATCGCGGCTGCGGCGTCGGCAGGGTAGGGCAGCGCGCTCGGCTCGATTTAGAGCAATCCGAAATTGCGGAGGCTGCGCCGGGTCGCCGAGCCGATTCGGACAATGCCGACAAAGCTTAGTAACTCACGTAACTGTGACATGTGATTTAGGAAGTCCTGCAATGCGCTGAGCCGTGATTGTCGGTTCCGGTGCGTGGCCTACATCCGGGGCGTGAACCCTCAGCCTGCGTCGCATGCCGAGGACTCTTTTGTGGGACCCTGAAGCAGGAAAAGACACCATGATCTCGACCTCGAAGACGTTCGTCGCCTCCGCCGCGACGCTGTTTGCATCTGCGTTTCTCATGATGACCGCGCCGGCCGCCAAGGCCGACGATTTCTGCATCACCAACGGCGCCCAGGCCGCGCACGGCTGCGGCTATCCGACGATGGAATCCTGTCGGGCGGCGTCTGCCGGCATGGGCGGAACATGCTCGCAGAGCGGCGGAGCGAAGACCACCAACGATGCGCTCGCCTTCCAGCCGAAGCAGACCCGCGCCAAGGCACGTCCGGGCGCGCAGACCAATTCGAACTAACTCGACGCGTCAGGATCGATTTCGAATCCAGCGGCCTCCGAGGTGACCTCGGGGGCCGTAAAATTATGACAGCCGGGTGACAGCGCGCTTCTGGGCGCGTCAGCGATACCTGCCGCGAAACTCGCGTGGGGAGGCGCCGGTCCAGCTGCGGAATGCGCGGGAAAAGCTCTTTTCGTTGCGGAAGCCGGCGATCTCCGCGATCCGCTTGATCGGGGTGCGGCCGCGCATCAGCTCCTGCTTGGCGAGCTCGAGTTTTGCCTCTTCCTTGAGATCACGTAGCGAGGTCGCTTCCTCGCGCAGGCGGCGATGCATGGTGCGGGTGGAGAGCGCCAGTTCGCTCGCGACATCCTCCGCGCCGAGGATGCGACCGCGCGCCTCGCGGAGCACGCGCCGGACTCGCTCGACCAGCAAACGATCGCGGCGATAGGGCAGCACGGTCAAGCGCAATGCGCCCTTGAGCATGTTGTCCAGATCGGCGGCGCTGCGGGTGAGCGGCAGCGAGAGATAATGCTTGTCGAAGACGATGCTGGCGTTGTCCGCATCGAAGCTGATGTTCCTGCAGAAGATGGTCGGATAGACCGAGACGTGCTTGGGCTCGGAGTAAGGAAATTCCGCCACACGCAGCGCGATCGCGGAATCCACGGCCCAGCAGGAAAAGCCGAGCACATAGCGGAGCAGGGTGACCAGACAGAACTCTCGAAATGGTCCGAGGTCGCCTGCCTCGCGAATGGAGATGGTCGCGGTCTCGTTGCCGATCGCAAGCTCGAACAGCACGTCTTCCGTCAGCAGGCGATGATGCCGGCACCAGCGCTTCAGCGCTACCTCGAGGGTGGGCGCGGTGATCGAGGCACGGCACAGCATGCCGTAAGTGCCAAAAGGCAGCCTGCGCGAGAACCAGCCGAGCGCCTCGTCGTCGAGCTCGCGCATGGCGTGGCCGGCCAGCGCCTCGAATTGGGCCGCTGTCACGCGGCCGTCGGTCGATCTGACGAGGTCCGTCGCGACCTGTCCCTTGGCCAGGGCCGCGGCCGGATCCCGCCCGTAGCGGGCATAGGCCGCGACCACGCCGCGGACGAAGGCGGCGGGGGTCATGGCACGGCGGGGCGTGGCGGTTGTGGCCTGAAAGGGCATGGAAAATCCTCGCCAAACTTGGCGGAAAATGCAACCTTTTCGACCGCCACGGCGCCTGGGCGGGGGTAGGTTCGGGGCCGATAAGAAATCTGGAGGAATTGCCTTGAACATCCCGAGCATCGATTTCGATCTGGGCGAAGACATCAGCATGCTGCGCGACACCGTGCGCGCCTTCGTCGAGGCGGAGGTGGCCCCGCGCGCCGCCGAGGTCGAGAAGGCCAATCTGTTTCCGGCCGACCTCTGGAAGCGCTTTGGCGATCTCGGCCTGCTCGGCATGACCGCGCCGGAGCAATATGGCGGCTCCAACATGGGCTACCTCGCCCACGTCGTCGCCATGGAGGAGATTTCGCGCGGCTCGGCCGCGGTCGGGCTCTCCTACGGCGCCCATTCCAACCTCTGCGTCAACCAGATCCGCCGCAACGGCAACGACGCGCAGCGGCAGCGATATCTGCCCAAGCTGATCTCCGGCGAGTATGTCGGCGCGCTCGCAATGTCCGAGCCCGGCGCCGGCTCCGACGTGGTCTCGATGAAGCTGCGCGCCGACAAGCGCGGCGACCGCTATGTGCTCAACGGCTCGAAAATGTGGATCACCAATGGCGGCGATGCCGACGTGCTGGTGGTCTACGCCAAGACCGACCCGGAGGCCGGCCCGCGCGGCATGACCGCCTTCCTCATCGAGAAGGGCTTTAAAGGTTTCACCCACGGCCCGCATCTCGACAAGCTCGGCATGCGCGGCTCCAACACCTATCCGCTGTTCTTCGACGACTGCGAGGTGCCGGAGGAAAACGTGCTCGGCGGCATCGGCGAGGGCGTCAAGGTACTGATGTCCGGCCTCGATTATGAGCGCGCGGTGCTCTCCGGCGGTCCGCTCGGGATCATGGCCGCCTGCATGGATGCGGTGGTGCCCTACATGCACGAGCGCAAACAGTTCGGCCAGCCGATCGGCGATTTCCAGCTGATGCAGGGCAAGCTCGCCGACATGTATTCGACCTGGCAGGCCACCCGCGCCTATGTCTATGCGGTCGGTCGCGCCTGCGACCGCGCCAATCATGCGCGCAGCTTGCGCAAGGATGCGGCGGCTGCGATCCTCTACTCCGCCGAAAAGGCGACGTGGATGGCGGGGGAAGCGATCCAGGCGCTCGGCGGCGTCGGCTATACCAGCGAATTTCCGGTCGGACGACTGTGGCGCGATGCAAAGCTCTACGAGATCGGCGCCGGCACCTCGGAGGTCCGCCGCATGCTGATCGGCCGCGAGCTGATGGCGGAAACCGCTTAAAACCTTCACACGATCGCAAACGCCGCAAATCTGACGCGGCCTCTCATCACGTCACAAGAAAACGCGGGACCTCATGCCGCTCCATTCCAGTATCGACCCATCGTCCTCCGATTTCGGGCGCAATGCCGAGGCCATGCGCGGACTCGTCGCCGATTTGCGCGAGAAGCTCAGCCAGGTCGCCGGCGGCGGCGGCGAAGCCTCGCGCGATCGCCACACATCGCGCGGCAAGATGCTGGCGCGCGAGCGCGTCGATCTCCTCGTCGATCCCGGAACGTCGTTCCTGGAGCTGTCGCCGCTCGCGGCCCATGGCCTCTATGGCGGCGACGTGCATTCGGCGAGCATCGTCACCGGCGTGGGGCGCATCTCGGGCCGCGAATGCGTGATCGTCGCCAACGACGCCACCATCAAGGGCGGCACCTATTACCCCATGACCGTGAAGAAGCATCTGCGGGCGCAGGACATTGCACGGCAGAACAATCTTCCTTGCGTCTACATGGTCGATTCCGGCGGCGCCTTCCTGCCGCTCCAGGACGAGATCTTTCCGGACGAGCGGCACTTCGGCCGCATCTTCTACAATCAGGCGCAGATGTCCTCGCAGGGCATTCCGCAGATCGCGATCGTGATGGGCTCCTGCACGGCCGGCGGTGCCTATGTGCCGGCGATGTCGGACGAGAGCATCATCGTGCGAAATCAAGGTACCATCTTCCTCGGCGGCCCGCCGCTGGTGAAGGCCGCGACCGGCGAGGTCGTGACCGCGGAAGAGCTCGGCGGCGCAGACGTGCATTCACGCCAGTCCGGTGTCACCGATCACTACGCCCAGAACGATGCCCATGCGATCGGTATCGCGCGGCGCATCGTCGGCACGCTCAAACCATCGGTGCGGCCGAACCTCAACATGCACAAGCCGCGCGATCCGCTGTTTGCGGCAGAGGAGATCTACGGCGTGGTACCCGTCGATGGCCGCAAGCCGTTTGATGTGCGCGACATCATCGCACGCATCGTCGACGGCTCGGAGTTCGACGAGTTCAAGAAGCTTTACGGTACGACGCTGGTCTGCGGCTTCGCCCATGTCTGGGGATATCCGGTCGGCATCATCGCCAACAACGGCATTTTGTTCAGCGAGAGTTCGCTGAAGGGCGCGCATTTCATCGAGCTGTGCTGCCAGCGCGGCATTCCGCTGGTGTTCTTGCAGAACATCACGGGCTTCATGGTCGGCAAGAAATACGAGGCAGGCGGCATCGCGCGCGACGGGGCCAAGCTGGTGACGGCGGTTGCGACCGCCTCAGTGCCGAAATTCACCGTCGTGATCGGCGGCTCCTATGGGGCCGGCAACTACGGCATGTGCGGCCGTGCCTACTCGCCGCGCTTCCTCTGGATGTGGCCGAACGCGCGCATCTCCGTGATGGGCGGTGAGCAGGCCTCGATGGTGCTGAGCCAGGTCCGGCGCGACAACATCGAAGCCAAAGGCGATAGCTGGTCGAAGGAAGACGAAGAGACATTCCGCAGCCCGATCCGCGCGCAATATGAGAGCCAGGGGCATCCCTATTACGCGACCGCGCGTCTCTGGGACGACGGCGTGATCGATCCGGCCGACACAAGGCTCGTGCTCGGGCTTGGCCTCTCGGCGGCGTCGAATGCGCCGATCGAGTCTACGAAATTCGGCCTGTTCAGGATGTGATGCGATGGACCGCTCAAAGCTCTACCGGCGTTTTCGTACGCTCCTGATCGCCAACCGCGGCGAGATCGCAGCCCGCGTCATCCGCACCGCGCGCGCCATGGGCCTGCGCACCGTCGCGGTCTATTCCGAGGCCGACCGCGACGCGCTGCATGTCGCGCTTGCCGACGAGGCCGTGCTGCTGGGGCCGGCACGTGCGCGCGACAGCTACCTCAATGTCGATCGGCTGCTCGAGGCGGCGCGGAAGACCGGGGCGGAGGCGGTGCATCCCGGCTACGGCTTCCTGTCGGAAAATGCCGAGTTCGCGCAGGCGTGCTTCGATGCCGGCCTGGTGTTTGTCGGCCCGACCGCCGAGATGATGACGGCGATGGGTTCCAAGTCCGGCTCGAAAGCGCTGATGGAGAAGGCCGGCGTGCCGCTGGTCCCCGGCTATCACGGCGAAGCCCAGGACGAGGCCACGCTGGCGAAGGCGGCCGAGAAGGTCGGTTTCCCCGTGCTGGTGAAGGCGTCGGCCGGCGGCGGCGGCCGCGGCATGCGGATCGTGCGCTCGGCGGCCGAGCTTGTGCCCGCGATCGTCAGCGCCAAGCGCGAGGCCAAGGCCGCGTTCGGCGACGATCGCATGCTGATCGAGAAATATGTCGACAATCCCCGGCATATCGAGGTGCAGGTGATCGGCGACAGCCACGGCAATCTGCTGTCGCTGTTCGAGCGCGAATGCACCTTGCAGCGCCGGCACCAGAAGGTAATCGAGGAGGCGCCGTCTCCGACGCTCAATCCCGCCCAGCGCGAGACCGTTTGCGCGGCTGCCCGCAAGGCGGCGGGCGCAGTGAACTATGTCGGCGCCGGCACCATCGAGTTCGTCTCCGACGGCAAGGACGTGTTCTTCATCGAGATGAACACGCGCCTCCAGGTCGAGCATCCCGTGACCGAGCTGATCACTGGCATTGACCTCGTCGAATGGCAGTTGCGCGTTGCCTTCGGCGAGGCGCTGCCGCTCAAGCAGGACGATATCCGCCTCAACGGCCACGCCGTCGAGGCGCGCGTGTACGCCGAGAATCCGACCAAGAATTTCATGCCGTCGGTTGGAAAAATCTCGACATGGCGCTTGCCGGCGGAAGGCGGCGGCTTGCGCATCGATGCCGGCTATCGCGAGGGTGATGCGGTCTCGCCTTACTACGATGCGATGCTCGCCAAGATGATCGCCTGGGCGCCGACGCGCGATGTCGCGATCGAGCGGCTGAACCGCGGTCTGGAGGACTCCGACGTCCGCGGCATCGTCACCAATATCCCGTTCCTCTCGGCGCTGATCACGCATCCAAAAGTGCGGGCGAATGCCATCGACACCGGCTTCATCGAACGTGAGCTGGCGGTCCTGACACAGGCCGCGGCGGCGCCCGGTGAGCTCGAGCTGTGCGCAGCGGTTGCCGCGATCGTCGACGACGAGCGGCAGTCTGCGCAGACAGAGGCGAATTCGCCGTGGCAGACCTTTGGCTGGATGCCGGTCGGTCGGCGCCAGCGCAGCTTTTCTTTCCGGGTCGGTCATGGGCCGGAGCTGAAAGTCACGTTGAACTACGGCAGCGGCCCGTCGACGCTGGTGATTGGCGAGCGTGAGCTTTCGTTTGCTGTCGTGCCGAAGGACGGTGGATTCGATCTGACGCTCGATGGTGTGAAGTCTTCCGTCGCCGCTGTCATCGATGGTCACGAACTGTACCTGCGCACGCGCAACGGCCGCTTCGACCTGCATTGGATCGATCCATTCGGCGGCGAGACCGAGGAACAGGCCGGCGCGGACAAGATCGCCGCCCCCTTGCCGGGCACGGTCGTCGCCGTCCTGGCCGAGGAGGGGGTAAAGCTCGAGAAGGGTGCGCCGATCCTGACGCTGGAAGTGATGAAGATGGAGCAGACGCTGCGCGCGCCCTATGCCGGCGTGCTGAAATCCATCAAATGCAAGGTCGGCGACATCGTCCAGGAAGGCGTCGAGCTCGCCGTGGTCGAACCGTCGGGTGAGTGACATGAGCGACCCTGTCCGCATCATCGAAATGGGGCCGCGCGACGGCCTCCAGAACGAGAAGACGTCCGTGAGCGTCGAGGCCCGCATCGCCTTCGTCGAGGCGCTGGTTGCGGCCGGCCTCACCACCGTCGAAGTCGGCGCCTTCGTCTCGCCCAAGGCGATCCCGCAGATGGCAAGCTCGGATGCGGTGCTGCGCGGCGTCCGTCATGTGCAGGGCGCTGAATTGCACGTGCTGGTGCCGAACGAGAAGGGCTATGACGCCGCGCGCGCGGCCGGTGCGCAAGTCGTCTCCGTATTCGCGGCAGCCTCCGAGGGCTTTTCGCGGGCCAACATCAATTGCACGGTCGCGGAATCCATCGAGCGGTTCAAGCCGGTGCTGACGCTCGCCAAGGCCGATGGCGTCAGGGTGCGTGGCTATATCTCCTGCGTGCTCGGCTGTCCCTTCGACGGCGAGATCAAGCCGAAGGCCGTTGCCGATCTCGCCAACACGCTGTGGGATCTCGGTTGCTACGAGATCTCGCTCGGCGACACCATCGGTGTCGGCACGCCGATCAAGGCCAAGGAGATGCTGCGCGCCGTCAGCGCCAACATTCCCGCATCCAAGCTCGCAATGCATTTCCACGACACCTACGGCCAGGCGCTCGCCAATCTCTATGCCGGCCTGGAGGAGGGTGTGCGCGTCATCGATGCCGCGGCCGGCGGTCTCGGCGGCTGCCCGTACGCGCCCGGCGCCACGGGTAATGTCGCGACCGAGGATGTTGTCTACATGCTCGAGGGCATGGGGATCAGGACCGGTGTGGATATGGAGCGGTTGTTGGCAGCGACGAACATGATGAGCGCCTTGCTGGGAAAGCCGCCCGTCAGTCGCGTGGCATCCGCGCTGAATGCAAGGAAGAAGCGCGCCGCGTCCTAATTCTCCGTCATTGCGAGCGTAGCGAAGTAATCCGGAGTCGTTCCGCGGTGGGATTCTGGATTGTTTCGCTACGCTCGCAATGACAACGGAGGTCGCATCACTTGCTCCCGTCCGCCCCCATCACCAGGTCCGGCAGTGCGGTCGATATCTCCGGCACGAGGCAGAGCAGCAGCACCGCGGCCATCATCAAGAGCACGAAGGGCAGCGTGCCCCAGATCACCTCGCTCAGGGGAATATCGGGCGCGACGTTGCGGATGACGAAGATGTTGAGGCCGACCGGCGGGTGGATCAGCCCCATCTCCATCACGATGGTCATGACCACGCCGAACCAGATGATGTCGAAGTTCGCGGCGCGCAACGGTGGCAGGACGATCGGCGCGGTCATCAGAATAATTGAGACCGGCGGCAGGAAGAAGCCGAGCACGACGACCATCACGAGGATCGCGAACAACAGGCCCCAGCGCGGTAGGTGCATCGCGACGACAGATTCGGCGGCGGATTGCGAGATGTGCAGATAGCTCATCACGTAGGAATAGAGCAGCGACATGCCGATGATCATCATCAGCATGGTCAATTCCCGGATCGTCGA
The DNA here is from genome assembly GCA_963819355.1 of uncultured Alphaproteobacteria bacterium. Classification (GTDB taxonomy): domain Bacteria; phylum Pseudomonadota; class Alphaproteobacteria; order Rhizobiales; family Xanthobacteraceae; genus Bradyrhizobium. The sequence goes on from CAWFVZ010000017.1 coordinate 122,177, forward strand.
CTTCATGATCGGGCCGAGGTCGCTCGGCCGCCACACGCCGTAGATCGCCGCGATTAGCGCCAGCGCCAGCAGGCCGCCGAGGCCGGCGGTCTCCGACGGCGTGGCGTAGCCGCCATAGAGCGCGGCCATGACGCCGGTGAGCAGCAAGACGAACGGTAGCACGCGCGGCAACACGCTGAAGCGCTCGGCGAGCGTATATTCGTCGCGGGCGAGGATTGGTGCTTCCGGACCGCCCTTCTTGTAGATCGCTTCAGCGGCTGCATATTCCTGGCGGAAGCGGATCACCGCATAGCCGCCGAACAGGGATACCAGCAGCAGGCCGGGTCCGATGCCGGCGAGGAACAGCCGCCCGAGCGATTTTTCCGCCGCAACCGCGAACAGGATCATGGTGATCGAAGGCGGCAGCAAAATGCCGAGCGTACCGCCGGCGGCGATGATCCCTGCGGCAAAGCCGCCGGAATAGCCGCGCTTGCGCATCTCGGGGATGCCGGCCGAGCCGATCGCCGAGCAGGTCGCGGGCGAAGAGCCGGCCATGGCCGCGAACAGCGCGCAGGCGAATACGTTGGCAACGCCCAGGCCACCGGGTACGCGATGTAGCCAGGCATGCAGCGCCGAATAGAGATCCTGGCCGGCGCGCGACTTGCCGATCGCTGCGCCCTTCAGGATGAAGAGCGGGATCGACAGCAGCGTGATCGAGGCCATTTCCTCGTAGACGTTCTGCGTCACCGTATCCAGCGAAGCGGCAGGCATGTAGATGCCCATGAACACGACGGCGACAGCGCCAAGGGCAAAAGCGATGGGCATGCCCGAAAACATGGCAACCAGCGTTGCAAAGCCGTAGGCGAGGCCGATACCGAAAACGCTCATGACCGCCTGGCTCCAGCGAAGGGCAGCGCAAGCTGCACGAGAACCTGCAAGCAGAGCAGGCTCATGCCGAACGCCATCAGCGAATAGGGAATGGCCAGCGGCGGCGACCACATCGAGTTCGAGACCTGGCCGTCGACGTAAGCCTCATGCGCCAGCGTCCACGACTTCCAGGTGAAGAACGCGCAGAACAGGAACGTCACGGCGTCGACGAACCAGAGCCTGATCCTGTTCGCGAGCGGCGAGAGCAGGCCGACGAAGGCCTCGATGCCGATATGGCCGCGGTTCTGCTGCACATAGGCGGCCGTCATGAAGGTGGCGCCGACCAGCAGGAACACGGCGGCTTCGTCCTGCCAGTAATTGGCGGCGTGGAACAGCGCGCGGCTGAGCACGCTGTAGCTCAGGATGGCGCAGGCCGCGATCAGCGCGAGCGCTGCGAACACGACGATGATGCGGTTGAGGATGGCGAGCCCGCGATCGAGCGCCGCCGCAAGGCCTGTGCTTGCGGCAGCGTTCGCCTGGTCGTCACGATCCGGAAGCGGACCGTGGATCATGCTGCGACGTCGGAGGCGAGCTTGAGCAAATTCGCCGCGGTCGCGGTCTTGGCGCCGTAATCCTTCCAGGCGGTGTCGCGGGCGATGTCGCGCCATTTGCCGACGGTCGCGGCGTCAAGTGCCGAGACCTTGGCGCCGGCCTTCTCATAGACCTTGGCGACTTCGACGTCGTCGTCCTGCGCGCCCTTGCGGCCGAAGGCTTCGAGCTCGGTGCCGACGGCGACCAGAATGTCCTGCTGGTTCTTCGGCAGTTTGTCGAAGATGGCCTTCGACATCATCAGCGGCTCGAGCATAAACCAGTAGGACGCGCCTGCGCCCGAGGTCAGCGACTTCGCGACCTCTTCGAGGCGGAACGAGATCAGGCTGGTGGAGGAGGTGATACCGGCGTCGCAGGCGCCGGTCTGCATCGCCGCGTAGATTTCGTTCGAGGGCACCGACAGCACCGAGGCGCCGGCGGTTTGCAGCACCATGTCCATCTCGCGCGAGCCGCCGCGCACCTTCATGCCCTTGGCATCTTCCGGCGCAACGATCGGCTTGGAGCGGCTGGCGACGCCGCCGGCCTGCCACACCCAGCTCAAAAGGATGATGCCCTTGTCGGCGAGGAAGTCCGTCAGCGCCTTGCCGACCGGTTCCTTCTTCCAGCGCATGCCCTGGTCGTAGGTGGTGACGAGGCCGGGCATCAGGCCGATATTGGTCTCCGGCAATTCGCCGCCGGCGTAGGGCATCGGGTAGAGCGAGATGTCGAGCGCACCCTTGCGCATCGCGGAGAACTGCGCGTTGGTCTTGATCAGCGAGGAGTTCGGATAAATTTCGGCGGCGATGTCGCCATTGCTGCGCTTGGCAACTTCAGCAGCGAACATGCGGCAAAGCCGATCGCGGAAATCGCCCTTGTCGATGGTGCCGCCCGGGAATTGGTGCGAGATCTTCAGCGTGGTCGCGGCATGCGCGGTGCCGATGCCGAAGCGGAGAACGGCGGGTGCGGCGACGGCGGTCGCGAGCAGATGGCGGCGCGTGAACATGGTGGATCCCCTTCGGACGGTTCTTTGAATTCTTGTTGGCACGATCGGGTTTTGAGGCCGGCGTCAGGCCCATCCTAGCCGGTCTTCCACCCGATATTCTCTCATCTGATAGTTCGAGATCGGATGCGGCTGCAAGTCGCGTGATTGTTGCGCCGCACACTCACCTTGGATCTGTTCCGAGGCGTTAATGCAACGCGTTCCGTCAGGTGGCGCTTGCGCGGGGCGCGCTGACCACCTCCAAAAAAATCCGCAACGTCGCGTAACAAGCCCGCGTATCGATCCGTCGAGATTGAATAGCGGCATCCGTCGCTGACAAACACCATCCCGAAGGGAAGATCACTCATGACCATTCGCACCCGCATCGCGCTCGGCGTCTCGGCTGCCGCTCTCTCGCTTGGCCTGGCGCTCGCGCCGGCCGCCTTTGCTCAGGATAAGATGGGTAAGGACGACGGCATGATGAAGAAGGACACGATGTCGAAAGACGGTATGAAGAAGGACACCATGTCCAAGGACGACGGCATGAAGAAGGACACGATGTCGAAGGACGGGATGAAGAAAGATGACGGGATGATGAAGAAGAACTGATCTCGTACCGTCATGCCGGGGCGCCTCGACGAGGCGAGCCCGGTGTTTCCCGAGATTTGCAGATGGCACCTGTCATCGGGCCGTGCCTTGGCGCAGGCCCGGTAACAGCGTCCCGTGGTGCGTGAACTGAGGCGTACCTCAGCTCGATTTCAATTGAACGTTACTTGTGAACGTTACTTGCGCTTGGCCTTGCGGGCGGCGTAGCGGGCGTCTCGCTTGGCCTTTTGCTCGGCCTCGGCTTCAGCCAGCTTCGCGGCCGCTTCTTCTGCTTCGCGGGCGATCCGCACAGCTTCGAGCACCGCAGCCTCTTCGTCGCGACGCTTTTGTTCGGCCTTCTCCGCCTCGCGTGCAGCCTTCGCCTCGGCGCGCTTGGCCGCGAGGGCCTCGCGCTCGGCACGCTTCGCCAGCACAGCAGGATCGTCAGGTCCCGGCTGCGACTTGAATTTGTTCAAAAGATTTTTGCGTGCGTCCTGCGCCGCCTTCTGCCGGTCTGAAAACCCGGGCTCCCTAAATCCACTCACGGGCCTTGCCTTCCTCGCTTTCAATCCTAAATCACTGCCTGTTGGTACGTCGGCTGGGCACAAGCAGGCACCACGCGACGCAGAAGCGTGTACATCGCCGCGCGCCGCGAAGCCACCCATAATCGCAGCCGATCAGGTCAACGAAAATCGCTGGACCAGCCGATCCCTTCGTAGCCCGGAAAAACTGCCGAATTGTGATGTCCCTCATAAGGACACCCAACGGCGGCGCCTAGCGTCCGCCCTGATACGAGACGGAGCACAGGCATGATCTTTTTCCGGGTGAGCCTGAAGGCCCTTGCAGTCACTTTTGCCGTAGCGGTGGTGGCGGGCGCCGTGCTGCTGCTCGCCCGCCCTCACCCCATATCGAACACCGTTCTGGGGGCCACCTGGGAGTGCACCCAGACCGCCTTCATCCTGACGAGCTGCGCGCCGCGCGTGCAGCAGGCGATCCCGGCGGTCGAAACCTCGCGCAAGGAGGCGGTGAGGCCGACCAGGGGCTGAGCGGGATGTGACGCGACGTCGCAGAGGTGATAAAGCCGCCTCGCAAAGCGACAGGGTCGTCATGTCCAAATCCGAACCAGCCGAAAAGCTCAACTCCCAGCCCAAGCCGCAGTCGGGCGACAGCCGCCGCGGCGCCATCGCGGGATTGATCATCGCGGCCGTGATCCTCGGCGTCGGCCTGTGGCTCGCCCGGGACCTCACTGCGGCCAGCAAGATGCAGGATTGCCTGATGTCGGGACGCAGCAACTGCAATGTGATCGAGCCGGCTCGCTAGAGGCGTTCCAGTGCGACCCGTGCGGACGAAAAATTGCCGCGATCTTAAACATTTGTAACGGGACTTGGCTCATCAAGCAGGTCAGTTATGTCAGCCGGCATCAACCAGGCGCGACCCGAATCGGGTATCGCGCGGGAACCACGGCAATCGAGAGAGTAGGGGGCAAGCACGCATGATTGCGTCCAGCCGCATGAAGATCATCATTCCCTTGGTTTCGGCCATGTCATTGCTTGCGCTTTCGGCGCAGGCGCAGGATTCAGGTCCGAGAAGGGACGGCCAGGGGCCGGGCGCCGGCGCGCCGCTCCAGACCAATCCGCAGAACATGCACAAAGGTCCCCCGCCGCAGCAGGCGGCCCGGCCAGGGCCTCAGCCCGGTGGCCCGGTTCATGCCGGTCCAGGCCCCGGTGCCGGTCCGCACGGCACCGGCGGCCCGCCACCCGGGCGCTATGTGGCGCGCGGCCCAGCGCCGGCGCGCGACTGGGGCGGGCACGCCTATCGCGGCAACCTTGCCTGGGATGGCGGGCGCTGGCGCCATGAGGTCCATAACGGCCGCCCCGGCTGGTGGTGGGACGTCGGCGGCGTCTGGTACTATTATCCGCAGCGGATGGCCGGCCCGCCGGCCTATATCTCCGAAGACTATATCGACGATGTGCCGGTGGCCTATGCGCCGCCAGGACCGCCGGTCGCCTATGAGCCGCCGCCGCCACCGCCGGCACCCGATCCTGGCGCGAGCGCGCTGGGCGGCGCCATCGTCGGCGGCGTGCTCGGCGGCCTGATCTCCGGCAACGCCTCGGGTGCGGCCGCAGGCGCCGTGATCGGCGGCGCCACCGGCGCAATCGCTGGAGCTACGGCAGCTTCGCGCCCCGGCTACTATGTCGCCGAGGGCGTTTGCTACTACCGCTATCCGAGCGGCCAGTATGTGCAGGCCGATCCGCGCGCCTGCTACTGAGCGGTGAAGCGAAATCAGACATGAATGAGGCGGGCCCGCTGCCCGCCTCACTTGTGTTCGCGCGTGCGGCGACGCAAAACAACGCCTCAACTTTTCTCTGGCGCTTCCTGCCGCAACACGCATTCATCAAAGAAAAAAATGGAGACGTGAGTCGCAGGGGACAGGAACATGGTGGATGCGATCCAGATCAGCTTGGCGCTATGGGCCATGATCGTTTGCGGTGGGATCAAGGCGGCGCAATTGGTGCACTACCTTTTCTGACGCGCGAGATCGCATCGCGCGCTAGGAGACCAGCCAGGTCAGGAACGCTATTGCGGCCCAGACCAGGCCGCCGATCCAGGCCGTCGTCACCAGGATGATGGTGGCGAGAAAGACCAGGCCGAGCGTGGCGGTCTTTTGCGATGACGCCGCTGCGTCGGCCCGTTCTGCGGCTTCGGCCTTTTGTGCCATGAGGGGAATAGCCATCCATCCTGTGTCGCGTTCTGCGGCGCGTGAGGTGCTGTTTAGCGAACGTGCCGGGACTCGGCTGTGATGCAATTCACAGATGGGCCCTTCCTTGCGCGCCGACGGTCGGCTCGATCTGTTTTGAAACCGCCAGTGCAATTCTATTTCGGCCACAATCAGAGGGTGCCGAAATCGCCGGTAACACGCCTCATTCTCCGCAATCCTACGGACGAAATTGTCACGCACTTGTCCAGATCGGCCGGCTAGAGTCGGATTTCATGTGTACCGAGTACGACCCACAGCGCGAAGCCGAAGCGGCAATGAAGCGCGCCGCAGCCTCCGAAGGCGCCGACCGGCAACGACACATCGAACTGGCCCTGGCCTGGCATCAGCTCGCACGCGATCGGCGCGATGAGCGGACGGGCTGATCTCCACTTGGTGTTCGGTTTGGAGATCACCTGGAAATATCCCGACCAATCCGGTCTGCTCACTGAGCTCAAGGATTCAGCCCGCTTCATCCTGAATGGGACCGGTCGCATGATGCTGCGCCGAGAGCGGCGCAGATTGCTGTTGTCGAACGCCGCGATGCTGAATGCATGAACGATCCGGCCGGGCGAAACGCGGCATTAAGAAATGCGCGGCGCGACTTTTTGCGGTTGCGATTCGTGCTTTGTGAACAAGCCGAGTCGGACCGTGAACAAACGGAGCGCTGGCCGATTTGGGGCCATGCCCCGATTATTCGATCGCCGACGGTTGCCTCTGATGGCCTCGACGCGCCCACGCCTGAACGGCGGAGGCGAGTTGATGCTGGCTTATTGCGGCGTCCGCAATGGACGCCTGCGTCATTTCGATACGTTTTGCGATCACGCCTGAATTGACGTCCACGATTGCATCGATCGCCAGAAACGATATCGCGACGATCGCCACCGCACAGGCGATTCCCATTCTCGTCCACTCGGATAGCGGCATCGACAGTCCTTCTCGGGCGCAAACTGCGCCCGCCGCGCATAAATAGGGCGCATCCGCCCGGTTCAAAGCCCGGGGCGCGCCGACCCACGCGTTCGTGAAAGACGACAGATTTGCAACTGGGCGACGTATTGCGGCGTGACGATCAGCGTCGGAGCTTGTCGACGAGACCGAGGCTGGCGATCCCGGCAGGAATCGAACCTGCAACCCTCAGAGTAGAAATCTGATGCTCTATCCAGTTGAGCTACGGGACCGTCTCAAGGCCGGCCTCGGCTATCGCCGGCCGGTCTTCTACCATGGCACATATGAAAAATCCGCGATCCCGCCAAGTCTGAACCGAACCGTTTTCACCGTGAAAGCGACAAAGCGGAGCGGTGGAGTGTGTTTGACGGCTGTTGCGCCTCGGGCCTAGGCCCCGTCGCGGCCAGGACATGCTTTGCCCGTACATCTTTTCCGGTACCGTCGCTCCCGTTCGGCGGTCCTTGGGCAGCTTTGGGCTTGCCTTGCCATGGCGAATGCGACGTTTTGTACCTTTGGTTCCATCGCCTTGAGTTCGTCACCTTTCCGCGCACTTTATCGCCACGCGGCGTTCGTCCGCGATCCCGGGAGTCCATCATGATCGGTCTGATCCGCGCCGTCACACTCTGCGCCACGCTGGCATTCGGCCTTGCGGGCGCGCAAGCCGCGGACAAGGCGTTCAAGCGCGACGACCTTGCCGATTCCGCGATCAAGCTCGAGGCGCAGATCAAGAGCGAGGCGGGGCCGGTCGCCAAGACCGGGACGACCCTGCGCACGGACGCGGATGCCGCCTTCAGGCGCAATGATTTTCGCAGCGGCCTCTCCGTCCTCGGCCAGATCGCCGCGACCGCGCCGGAAGACGCCGGCAACTGGCTACGGCTCGCAAAAGTCATCTTCCAGATCACGCCGAAGAGCTCGAGCGAGCAGACCTTCCTTTTGGAGCGCGCCTCGACCGCCGCCTACATCGCCTATCAGCGGGCCGGCAATCCGGGCGAGGAGGCGGACGCGCTCGCCGTGCTCGGCAAGTCGCTGGCTGAGCGCAAGCTGTGGCGGCCAGCGCTGGATGCGCTGCGGCTGTCGCTCGACATGCGCGAGGTCGCCGACGTCCGCGGCCAATATGAGAAGATGCGCGACGAGCACGGCTTCCGGCTGCTCGACTACACCGTGGACTTGGATTCGGCGAGCCCGCGCGCCTGTTTCCAGTTCTCGGAAGAGCTCGCCAAGCGCACCGACTTCGCGCCGTTCCTCGCGCTGGCGGGCCAGGACAAGCCGGCACTGTCGGCCGAAGGCAAGCAGCTCTGCGTCGACGGGCTGAAGCACGGCGAGCGCTACAACATCAATCTGCGCGCCGGCCTGCCGTCGACCGTGAAAGAGGGGTTGCCGAAATCGGCCGAGTTCAACATCTATGTGCGCGACCGCAAACCCTTCGTTCGCTTCACCAGCCGCGCCTATGTGCTGCCGAAGACGGGCCAGCGCGGCATTCCCGTGGTCAGCGTCAACACGCCCGCGGTGAACGTCAACGTGTTCCGGATCGGCGACCGCAATTTGATCAACACGGTGGTCGATAGCGATTTCCAGAAGACGCTGTCGAAATACCAGCTCAGCGATCTCGGCGGCGAGCGCGGCGTCAAGGTCTGGTCCGGCGAGCTCGCGACCGCGATGACGCTGAACCAGGACGTCACCACCGCATTCCCGGTCGACCAGGCGCTCGGCGAGCTCCAGCCGGGTGTCTATGTGATGACCGCCGCGGCCAAGGGCCCGGGCTCCGACGACGACTACCAGCTCGCCACGCAATGGTTCATCGTCTCCGATCTCGGGGTGTCGGCCTATTCCGGCAATGACGGCATCCATGTCTTTGTGAACTCGCTGGCCTCGACCGATCCGGTCGGCAAGGCCGAGGTGCGGCTGGTCGCGCGCAACAACGAGATCCTGGCCACCCGCAAGACCGACGAGAGCGGCCACGTGCTGTTCGAGGCGGGGCTGGCACGCGGCGAGGGCGGCCTTTCGCCGGCGATGCTCACGGTCACGGGCGAGAAGGCCGACTACGCCTTCCTCAGCCTCAAGACCTCGGCCTTCGATCTGTCCGACCGCGGCGTCGCAGGGCGCGTGGTGCCTGTAGGCGCCGACGCCTTCGTCTATGCCGAGCGGGGCGTCTACCGCTCCAGCGAGACCGTTTATCTCACCGCGCTGTTGCGCGACGGGCAGGGCAATGCCGTCACCGGCGGGCCGCTGACGCTGGTGATCGAACGGCCTGACGGCGTTGAATTCCGCCGCGCCGTGCTGTCCGACCAGGGCGCCGGCGGCCGCACGCTCGCCGTGCCACTCAACTCCGCCGTGCCGACCGGAACCTGGCGGGTGCGCGCCTTCACCGACCCGAAGGGGTCTTCGGTCGGCGAGACCACTTTCATGGTCGAGGATTATGTGCCCGACCGGATCGAATTCGACTTGTCCGCCAAGGACAAGCTGATCAAAGCTAACGCTCCTGTGGAGCTTAAGGCTGACGGTCATTTCCTCTATGGCGCGCCTGCCTCGGGCCTCCAGCTCGAGGGCGATTTGCTGGTTGCCCCAGCCACCGAGCGGCCGGGCTTTGCCGGTTACCAGTTCGGTGTCGATGACGAACAGACCACCTCGAACGAGCGCACGCCGCTGGAGAACTTGCCGGAATCCGATGCCAATGGCGTTGCGACCTTCCCGGTGACACTGGACAAGCAGCCGGCCTCGACCCGTCCGCAGGAGGCGCAGATCTTCGTCCGCATGGTCGAGACCGGCGGCCGCGCCGTCGAGCGCAAGCTGGTGCTGCCGGTTGCACCCGCGACCGCGCTGATCGGCATCAAGCCGCTATTCGCAGACAAGAACGTTGCCGAGGGCGACAAGGCCGAGTTCGACGTCGTGTTCGTCTCGCCCGAGGGCAAGACCTTGCCGCGCGACGGCCTGCGCTACGAGCTCCTGAAGATGGAGTTGCGCTATCAGTGGTATCGGCAGAACAATTATTGGGAGTACGAGCCGGTCAAATCGACCTCGCGCGTCGCCGACGGCGACGTCACGATCGCCGCCGACAAGCCGTCGCGCGTTTCGCTTAACCCCCAGCCGGGCCGCTACCGGCTCGACGTGAAGTCGAATGACGCCGACGGTCCGGTGACCTCGGTGCAGTTCGACGTCGGCTGGTATTCCGACGGCAGCGCCGACACGCCGGACCTGCTGGAGACCTCGATCGACAAGCCGCAATATACCTCCGGCGACACCATGACGGTGTCGGTCAATGTCCGTACCCCCGGCAAGCTCACCGTCAACGTGCTCGGCGACCGCCTGCTCACGACGCAGACCATTGACGTCAAGGAAGGCACCGCGCAGGTGAAACTCCCGGTCGGCAAGGACTGGGGCACCGGCGCCTATGTGGTGGCGACATTGCGCCGTCCACTCGATGCGGCCGCGCAGCGAATGCCGGGCCGGGCGATTGGGCTCAGGTGGTTCGGCATCGACAAGCAGACCCGCTCGCTGCAAGTGAAGCTGTCGCCGCCGGCGCTGATCCGGCCGAATGCGATGCTGAAGATCCCGGTCAAGCTCGACGGGCTCAATCCGGGCGAGGATGCGAAGGTGGTCATCGCCGCGGTCGATGTCGGCATCCTCAACCTCACCAACTACAAGCCGCCGGCGCCGGACGATTATTATCTCGGCCAGCGCCGCCTGAGCGCGGAGATCCGCGATCTCTATGGGCAGCTGATCGACGGCATGTCGGGCACGCGCGGCCAGATCAAATCCGGCGGCGATGCCGGGGCCGCCGAGCTCCAGGGCTCGCCGCCCGCGCAAAAGCCGCTGGCGCTCTATTCGGGCATCGTCACCGTCGCCGCCGACGGCACCGCCGAAGTCAGCTTCGACATTCCGGAGTTCGCCGGCACCGCGCGCGTGATGGCGGTGGCGTGGACGGCCACAAAACTCGGCCGCGCCAACACCGACGTCGTAATCCGCGATCCCGTGGTGCTGACCACGACCTTGCCGCGGTTCCTGCTCAATGGCGACCACGGCACGGTCAATCTCGAGATCGACAATGTCGAGGGCCAGGCTGGCGACTACGTCATCAACGTCAAGACGGGGGGCCCGGTGAAGATGACCGGCAATCCCGCCACCACCGTCAAGCTCGCCGCCAAGCAGCGCAATTCGTTCGCGCTCGCGGTCGATGCGACCGCGGCGGGGCAGGCGACGCTGGACGTCGATATCAAGGGGCCGAATGGCCTTGCGCTGGCGCGCCACTATGCGCTCGACGTCAAGGCGGCGACGCAGGTGCTGGCGCGGCGCTCGATCCGAACGCTGGCGAAGGGCGAGAGCCTGACGCTGACCTCGGACATGTTCTCCGACCTCGTGCCGGGCACCGGCAGCGTCTCGGTGTCGGCGAGCCTGTCGACCGCGCTCGATGCGGCCACCATCTTGAAAGCGCTCGACCGCTATCCCTATGGCTGCTCGGAGCAGATCACCAGCCGCGCGATGCCGCTGCTCTATGTCAACGATCTCGCGGCCGGCGCGCATCTGGCCATGGACACCGAGGTCGACCAGCGCATCCGTGACGCCATCGAGCGGCTGCTGGCGCGCCAGGGCTCGAACGGCTCGTTCGGCCTGTGGTCGGCCGGCGGTGACGATGCCTGGCTGGATGCCTACGTGACGGACTTCCTGACCCGCGCCCGTGAAAAGGGCTTTGTGGTGCCGGATATCCTGTTCAAGAACGCGCTGGATCGTATCCGCAACTCCGTCGTCAACGGCAACGAGCCGGAGAAGGACGGCGGGCGCGATCTCGCCTACGGCCTCTACGTGCTCGCCCGCAACGGCGCAGCCCCGATCGGCGATCTCCGCTATCTCGCCGACACCAAGCTGGGCAATCTGGCGACGCCGATCGCGAAGTCGCAGCTTGCGGCGGCGCTGGCATTGGTCGGCGACCGCAACCGCGCGGAACGCGTCTATGGCGCGGCCCTCGACAGCCTTGCGCCAAAGCCCGTGCTGGAGTTCGGCCGCACCGACTATGGCTCGCAGCTCCGCGATGCCGCAGCGCTGGTTTCGCTCGCGAGCGAAGGCAATGCACCGAAGGCAACGCTGACGCAGGCCGTATTGCGGGTCGAGACCGCACGCGGGCTCACGCCCTACACCTCCACGCAGGAGAATGCGTGGCTGGTGCTGGCGGCGCGGGCGCTGGCCAAGGAAAACCTCTCGATCGAGGTCGACGGCCAGCCGGTCAAGACCGCGCTCTATCGCAGCTACAAGGCCGCGACGCTGGAGGGCAAGCCGCTGAAGATCACCAACACCGGCGATGCGCCGGTGCAGGCGGTGATCTCGGTGTCGGGCTCGCCGGTGACGCCGGAGCCGGCCGCGTCCAACGGCTTCAAGATCGAGCGCAACTATTTCACGCTCGACGGCAAGCCCGCCGATATCGGCAAGGTCAAGCAGAACGATCGCTTTGCCGTGGTGCTGAAGATTACGGAGGCGAAGCCCGAGTACGGCCACATCATGGTGTCCGACTATCTGCCGGCAGGCCTCGAGATCGACAACCCGAAGCTGGTGTCGTCGGGTGACAGCGGCACGCTGGACTGGATCGAGGACGGCCAGGAGCCGGAGGATACCGAGTTCCGCGACGACCGCTTCACCGCGGCCGTTGACCGGGCTGCGGATTCCAAGGCGGTGTTCACTGTCGCCTATGTCGTACGCGTGGTCTCGCCCGGCAAATACGTGCTGCCGCAGGCCTATGTCGAGGACATGTACAACCCCTCGCGCTATGGCCGCACCGGCACGGGCAATGTCGAGGTGCGGGCGGCGAAGTGAGTGATGGCGCGATGAGTGAGGTCGACAAGGACGGCTGCGGAGCAGGGCGCGGCGGTATGCGTGCCCTCTCGGCCGCCGCGCTCGCATTCATCCTCGCCATCATCGGCTTCGTCGGCTGGGTCTATTCCCTCGGCCCGTTGCCGCTCGACCAGGCGCGCGCAGTCTCCACCACCATTGTCGATCGCAACGGCAAACTGCTGCGCGCCTACGCCATGGCGGACGGGCGCTGGCGTTTGCCGGTCGATGCCAAAACGAACGTCGATCCGACCTATCTCAAACTGCTCTTCGCCTATGAGGACCAGCGCTTCTCAGCCCATGACGGCATCGATCCGCTGGCGCTCGGCCGCGCCGCATTGCAGCTCACGACGCGCGGCCACATCGTGTCGGGCGGCTCGACCATCTCGATGCAGCTCGCGCGGCTGATGGAGCCGCGGCGGCAGCGCTCGCTCTATGCGAAGCTGCACCAGGTCGTGCGCGCGATCGAGCTGGAGCGGATGCTGAGCAAAGACGAGATCCTCAACCTCTACCTCTCGCTCGCACCCTATGGCGGCAATCTCGAAGGCATCCGCGCAGCATCCATCGCCTATCTCGGCAAGGAGCCGAAGCGGCTATCGCTGGCGGAAGCCGCGCTCTTGGTCGCGCTGCCGCAATCGCCGGAGACGCGCCGGCTCGACCGCTATCCCGACGCCGCACGTATCGCACGCGATCGCGTGCTCGACCGCATGGTCGAGGAGCATGTGGTCAGCACTGAGGACGCCAAGCAGGCCAAGGCCGTGCCGGTGCCGAAACTGCGCAAGCCGATGCCGATCCTGGCGCCGCATGCCACCGACACCGCACTCGCGACGAGCAAGGATACGCCGGTCATCAGGCTGACGCTCGATTCCAACCTCCAGAAGGTGCTGGAGCCGCTGGCGCGCGACCGCGCCGTTGCGCTGGGGCCGAACATCTCGGTCGGCATCATTGTCGTCGACAATGACAGCGGCGACGTGCTCGCGCGCGTCGGCTCGGCGGATTATTTCGACGAGAGCCGGGCCGGGCAGGTCGACATGACCCGCGCCATCCGCTCGCCGGGATCGACGCTCAAGCCGTTCATCTATGGCCTCGCCTTCGAGGACGGCTTTGTTCACCCCGACAGTCTGATCGACGACCGTCCGGTTCGCTTCGGCTCCTACGCGCCGGAAAATTTCGACATGACGTTCCAGGGCACGGTGCCGGTGAAGAAGGCGCTGCAATTATCGCTGAACGTGCCGGCGATCGTGCTGCTCGACCGCGTCGGCGCGAGCCGGCTGGCGTCGCGGCTGCGGCAGGCCGGCGGCAATCTTGTCCTGCCCAAAGACGAGGCGCCGGGGCTCGCGATGGGACTCGGCGGCGTCGGTGTGACGCTTCAGGATCTGGCCCAGCTCTATACGGGCTTCGCCCGGCTCGGCACCACCAAGCCGCTGCGCGAGGTCATGGCTGACACGGACGATCGCGAACCGCTGCGGCTCTTGGATCAGGTCGCGGCTTGGCAGGTCGGCAACGTGCTGCTGGGCACGCCCCCGCCGGAAAATGCCGCCCACAACCGCATCGCCTTCAAGACCGGCACGTCCTACGGCTATCGCGACGCTTGGTCAGTCGGGTTCGACGGCCGCATGACCATCGGGATCTGGGTCGGCCGGCCTGATGGAGCGCCGGTTCCCGGCCTGATCGGCCGCGTCGCTGCCGCGCCGATCCTGTTCGATGCCTTCGCCCGGACCGGCAAGAGCCTGACCCCGTTGCCGAAGCCGCCCAGGGGAACCCTGGTTGCCAACAACTCCAAGTTGCCATTGCCGCTGAAGCGCTTCCGCCCGGTGGGGGAACTCGTCCGGACCGGGGGCGGGCAGGCGCTTCACATCCAGTTTCCGTTGAACGGATCCCGGATCGATGTCGATCGCACCAATGGGCCAGAAGGCGCCGCGATGCCCGTGAAGGTCGCCGGCGGCGTCCTGCCGATGACTGTCATGGTCAACGGCACCGCGCTCGGCGAGATCGACGGACGGCGCCAGCGCCTGATCGATCCACCCGGCCCGGGCTTTGCACGGCTGACCGTGATCGACGCCACGGGCGCCGCGGACACAGTTGTCATTCGAATTCAGTGATCCCGGCTTAAGCGGTTGTGGCGATGGCGGTTTCATCGTAAGCGGAACCAATGGCCGAGACCTATCCCAGCCCCCGTTTTGGCGCGCCGCGAGAGCCGAAAACGCCGGTGAATCCGGGCAGCCGGCTCGTGCTGATGCTCGACTTCGTCACGGCCAGCCATGCACGCGCGGTCGCCTTCCTGATGCTGTGCGCGCTGCTGCTGTTCCTGCCGGGCTTCTTCACCATCCCCCCGGTCGACCGCGACGAGGCGCGCTTTGCGCAGGCCACCAAGCAAATGGTCGAGAGCGGCGACTATGTCGACATCCGCTTCCAGGAGGACGTCCGCTACAAGAAGCCGGTCGGCATCTACTGGCTGCAATCCGCCGCAGTCGAAATCGCTATGGCGCTGAAGCTGCCGAAGGCCGAACTGCGGATCTGGGTCTATCGGCTGCCGTCGCTGATCGGCGCGATCGGCGCGGTGCTCATGACCTATTGGACGGCGCTCGGCTTCGCCACGCGCCGCGCTGCGGTGCTGGCCGCACTCCTGATGTGCGCCTCTGTGCTGCTCGGCGTCGAGGCGCGGCTCGCGAAAACCGATGCGATGCTGCTGTTCTGCGTGGTCGCCGCGATGGGCGCGATGGCGCGGGCTTATCTCTCCTGGCAGCGCGCCGAGGACGAGACGCATCCGCCCTGGAGCTGGCCCGCGATCTTCTGGACGGCGCTCGCCGTCGGCATCCTGATCAAGGGCCCGCTGATCCTGATGTTCGCCGGCCTGACCGTTGTCGCGCTCGCGATCCAGGACCGCGATGCCTCCTGGCTGTGGAAGCTGCGTCCGGTCTGGGGCCTGATGTGGATGCTGGTGCTGGTGCTGCCCTGGTTCATCGCGATCTTCTGGCGGGCGGGCGATGCGTTCTTCGCCGATTCTGTCGGCGGTGACATGCTGAGCAAGATCGGCGCCCAGGAATCCCATGGCGCGCCGCCCGGGCTCTATCTGGCGCTGTTCTGGATCACCTTCTGGCCGGGTGCGCCGCTCGCAGCCATGGCGGCGCCTGCGGTGTGGCGGGCGCGGCGCGAACCCGGCGCCCAATTCCTGCTGGCCTGGCTGATCCCGTCCTGGATCGTGTTCGAGGCGGTGCTGACCAAGCTGCCGCATTACGTGCTGCCGCTCTACCCGGCGATCGCGATCCTCACCGTCGGCGCGCTTGAGCGGCGCGTGCTGTCGCGCTCCTGGCTGATGCGCGGCTCGGCCTGGTGGTTCGCGATCCCCGCACTCGGCTCGATCATCGCGGTGGTCGGCGCCGTCATGCTGACGCGCCAGCCGGCCTTCGTGGCCTGGCCGTTCATCGCAGCCTCGCTGATCTTCGGCCTGTTTGCCTGGTGGCTCTACGATAACAACCGGGCCGAGCGCTCGTTGCTCAACGCGCTGGTCGCGGCCCTGATGCTGGCGGTGGTGGTCTACGGCATCGTGCTGCCGTCGCTGACGCCGCTGTTTCCGAGCATCGAGGTCGCGCGCGCGTTGCGTAATGTCACCTGCGTTGGGCCCAAAGCGGCTTCGGCCGGCTATCACGAGCCGAGTCTCGTCTTCCTGACGGGCACCCAGACGCTGCTGACTGACGGGTCTGGAGCGGCCGATTTCCTCAGGCAGGGAAGCTGCCGGTTTGCGCTGATCGAGCAGCGCTCGGAGCGCAGCTTCGTGCAGCGCGCCGAAGCGATCGGGCTGCGCTACAAGGTCGGCGCGCGCATCGACGGCTATAATTTCTCGCAAGGGCGCGCGATCTCGATCTCGATCTTCCGCTCCGAAGGCACCGAGTAGGATGTCCGCCTCGACCAACATCGCGCCGCGCGCGAGCTATCCTGCGCAACTGCTCGCGATCTCCGGCCGTGGGTTGGCACAGCTCGCGCGCACGCCGTCGCATTCGCGCCGCGCCGAGGCCGCGCGAAAGCTGGCGCGGCACTCGCTGTGGCTCAGCGCGGCAGGCGCGGCGTTGGTCATCGCGCTCATGCTCGCCTTTGATCTGACCGAGATCCAGTTGATGCCGGCGCGCGGCACGCCCGGCCTGTGGCCGATCCGCATCCTCACCGATTTCGGCCAGGACGAGTATGTGCTCTCGGTGCTGGGAGTTGCGCTGGTTGTCGTGGCGCTCGTTGCGGCGGGGCTTCACGGCACCCGCCGCGTACTGCTATTGGGCTTAGGCACGCGGCTCCAGTTCTTGTTTCTGTCTGTTGCCGTGTCGGTGTTCGTCGGAGAGATCCTGAAATATCTGATCGGTCGGGGCCGGCCCTTCGTGGGCGGCAAGGCCGATCCGTTCAAATTCATCCCGTTTGAGGGAACGGGAGCCTATGCGAGCCTGCCGTCAGGCCATGCAATCACCGCGTTCGCGCTCGCCTTTGCGGTCTCAGCGCTATGGCCGCGTCTGCGCGTGTTCATGTTCACCTACGCGATCGTGATCATCCTGACGCGGCTGGTGCTGCTCGCGCACCACCCGAGCGACGTCACAGCCGGCGCCCTGGTCGGCGTGGTCGGTGCCATGGCGGTCCGCTACTGGTTCGCAGCGCGCAGGCTCGGCTTTGCCATTCGCGCCGACGGCACCATCGTGCCGCTTTCCGGACCGCTCGGCGGACGCCTCAAAAGGGTTGCCCGCGGCGCATCCGCCCCATAAAAGCGGCTGCCTGCCGGGGCTGATGGTTCCCCGAGCCAATTCCCCGAGCCACGCCAATCCAACCACGAGCTTTCGATTTGTCGTCGTCCCAGCCTTCGGTTTCCATCGTCGTCCCCGTGCGCAACGAAGCCGACAACATTGCGCCCTTGATCGAAGAGATCACGGCCGCGCTCGATGGCCGCTGGGCCTATGAGATCATCTATGTCAACGACGGCTCGACCGATGCGACCGGCGCGCGGCTCGCGGCGATCATGGCGCAACGGGACAATCTGCGGCAGCTGCGCCACGCCAAATCAGGCGGCCAGTCGGCGGCGGTCCGCAGCGGCGTGCGCGCCGCCCGCGGCGCTATCGTGGCGACGCTCGACGGCGACGGCCAGAACAATCCAGCCTTCCTGCCGGACCTGATCGCGGCGGTGGAGAAGGGGAGGAACGTCGGGCTTGCCGCGGGACAGCGCGTCGGGCGCAAGGATACCGGCTTCAAGAAATTCCAGTCGCGGGTGGCCAACAAGGTCCGCAACGCGATCCTGCGGGACGGCACGCGTGACACCGGCTGCGGGCTGAAGGCGTTTCGGCGCGAGGTCTTCCTGTCGATGCCTTATTTCGACGGGCTGCACCGCTTCCTGCCGGCTCTGGTCCGCCGCGAAGGTTTTGACATCGCCTATGTCGACGTGGTCGACCGGCCGCGCCATTCCGGCGTTTCCAACTATGGCTTCTTCGATCGGCTGTGGATCGGGATCATGGATCTCGCCGGCGTGTGGTGGCTGATCCGCCGCAAGAAGCCGACACCAGATGTGACCGAGGTGAAGGCATGATCATTCAATACGGTCAGGCGCTGAGCAACTATCTCTACGACGTCTTCGTCGCCAAGTTCGATTTCTGGCTCGCGTTCGGGCTGGTCGCGCAGCTGTTCTTCACCGCGCGCTTCCTGGTGCAGTGGATCGCGAGCGAGCGCGCCGGCAATAGCGTGGTGCCGATGGCGTTCTGGTTCTGCTCGATGGGCGGCGGCCTGATGACGCTGGTCTACGGCGTCGTGAAGCGCGAGCCCGTCATCATCCTCGGACAGGCGCTGGCGACGATCATCTATGTCCGCAACATCATGCTGATCGTCAAGAACCGCAGCCGTTCGTCGAGAACGCCGGAGCGCTGATCCAAGGCGGGGCTTGCAATTTAAAGACCGATTGGTTCATATATCGACCATGAGCCACCAAGCCTCAGCCCAGTCGGCCCGCGGGCGGCCCCGAACTTTCGACGTGGAGGCCGCGGTCGAACGCGCGATGGATGTGTTCTGGTCGCGCGGCTATCACGGCACGGCGCTGCCGGACCTGCTTCGGGCGACGAAGCTCTCGCGCGGCAGCCTCTACGCCGCCTTTGGCGACAAGCATTCGCTCTTCTTGCGGGCGCTTGATCGCTACATTGCCGATGCTTTGACGCGGATGGATCTCGAATTCGACCCGCGCAAGGACCCGGTCGACGGCCTGCGGGTGTACCTTGCCGGCTATGTCGAGCGCACCAGCGGGAGCAATGGTCGGCGCGGCTGCCTGCTGGTGGCCACAGCCATGGAACTGGCTGGCCAGGATGCCGTGGTTGGTCGTCGCGTTGCGAGCTTTTTCAAAGCGATGGAGGCCAGGGTGGCGGATGCACTCTCCCGCGCGAGGGCGGCGGGCAAGCTGGCCGATGGTGTCGAGCCCGCGAGTGCCGCGCGCATTCTCGTCTGTTTCGTAGAGGGCCTGCGGGTGACCGGCAAAACGGCACCGGCACGGATCACGTCGCAAGCCACCGCCGACGCTCTTCTCGACCGTTTCATCAGGTAGGCACCCCATGGACGGCTCCGCTCATTGGTGTGTCTATATCTGTACTGATCGGTCTAGAAAGGATCGCCGCCATGACTGCCATTCAGATGGTCTGCGCGGTGGCCATTCCCTTGCTCTGGGGTTATCAGTTCGTCGCCATCAAGGTGGGCGTGACGGAGTTTCCACCGCTCTTCTTCCTCGCATTGCGCTTCCTGGTCATCGCGATGCTGCTCGTTCCGTTCGTCGCAAGGCCCACGCGTCAACAGTTAGGCCCGATCGCGGCCATTTCGCTGTTCCTTGGCGGGCTGAACTTCGGGCTGTTCTATGTCGGCCTTGGGCTCGGCTCGGGCAGCATGTCGGCTGTCGCTTATCAACTCGCCACACCCTTCACCGTCCTGATGGCCTGGCCGCTGCTTGCGGAGAGGCCGTCTCTCATCACTTGCGCCGGCGTGGTGCTTGCCTTCGCCGGCGTGGTCGTGTTGGCAGCGGAGCCTGGCCTTTCGGGAGACGTGCTTCCACTGCTGCTCGTGGTCGGGGCCGCTTTCGCGTTCGCGGTGTCCAACGTCCTGACGAAACGCTACGGCCCCTTTGATCCCCTGATGCTGATGGGCTGGTCGTCGCTGCTCACGGTGCCGCAGGTCTTGGTGATGTCGTTGCTGCTCGAATATGGACAAATGGCGAGCCTTGTCACGGCCGATGGACGTGGCTGGCTTGCGCTCGCCTACACGATCTTCATCGGAGGAATTGTCGGGTTCAGCCTCTGGTTCTGGCTGATCGCCCGTTGCTCGATAAGCCGCGTCGCCCCCTTCGGGCTGCTGCTGCCGGTATTCGCGCTGATTTCGAGCGTGTTGTTCCTTGGCGAGCGGATGACCCCAAAGCTGATCGTCGGCGGGCTGCTTGCGATCTCCGGCGTCGCCATCACGCAAATCAGACCGCGCGCTCGACCAGCTTGACCCCGACCGTCGCGTCGCGGTCCTAGCGCGGCAGTGCCGACGCCGCACCTGCGGCGGGCAGGGCGGCGGTATCCGCCTCGCTCCGGCGATAGGGTTGGCCTGCCGCATCCAGCACGGGATAGGCGACCGAGCAGATATGCGAGTGGATGCGGCGCAGATCGCGCAGCACGTCCAGATGCAGCGACGTGGTCTCGATGGTCTCGGGGCGGCCTTCGCGCAGGCGGTCGAGATGGCGCTCCACGGCGGCAAGCTCGGTGTTCTTCAGCGCGGTCTTTTCCGCCAGCAGCTTGCGGGCCTCGTTGGCATCGCCCGACATGAACACGCCGAAGGCGATCCGCAGCGAGTCCATCGTGCGCTTGTGGAAGGCGGCGAGCTCGTCGGCACCCTCCGGCGAGAACTGGAAGCGCCGCTTGATCTTCTTGGTCGCAAGCTCGCTCAAATTCTTGTCGATGATATCGCCGATATGCTCGAGATTGATGGCGAAGGAGATGATCTCCATCGCGCGCCTTCCCTCGCTCTCGTCGAGGCTGCCACGGGTCAGTTTGGTGACGTAGAGCTTGATGGCCTCGTCGAGACTGTCGACGACATTGTCCGTCTTCGAGACCTGGTCGACCAGCGAACGGTCGCCCGTCATCATCGCGGCCATCACCTTGCGCAGCATGACCTCGACGAGATCGCCCATACGCAAGGTTTCCCGTGCGGCATCGGCGAGCGCCAGCGAGGGGCTCTCCAGCGCGGTCTCATCCAGATAGCGCGGACGGGCCGGGTCGGTCTCCTGCACGCGATCCGGCAGGAGGCGGGTCAGCAGGCGCGACATACTGTCGAGCAGGCCGATGAAGATGACGGCCGTGCCGACGTTGAAGGCGATATGGAAGGCCGCAATCATCCTGGCTAGATCCGGCTGCCAGGCATGCATGTGCCCTGCGATCACGCTCAGGAACGGCAATACCAGGACGATCCCGACCGCGCGGTTGATGAGATTGCCAACCGGCAGGCGATAGCTTGCGGGATCGTCCCGTTTGGCACCTTCGAATACGGGATTGATGGCGCTGCCGAGATTGGCCCCAAGCACCAGCGCCAGCGCCGCATCGGGCGTGATGAACTGTGAATAGGCCAGCGACATGATCAGCAGCACGCTGGCGACGCTCGAATGCACGGCCCAGGTGATGAGTGCGGCGACAATGATGCACAGAACGGGATCGCCGGTGATCGCCGACATCACTACGCGCACACCAGGCGCGTTCTCCGCCGGCGCCAGCGTGTCGAGCAGGATATGCAGCGACAGCAGCATCAATCCGAGACCGATGAAAAGCCGGCCGATATCCTTGATCCGTGAGCGCGGGCCGGAGCGGAAAGCGACGAGGCCGAGGACGAACAGCACGGGCGCCAAGCCTGCGATGTTGAACGACAGCGCCTGTACGATCAGCGTCGTGCCGACATTGGCCCCCAACATGATGGCGAGCGCGGCGACGAGGCTGAGCAGGCCTTCGGCGGCGAAAGAGCTGGTGAGCAGCGCGGTCGCCGTGCTGCTCTGTAGCAGTGCGGTAAGGCCCAGGCCCGCGGCAAAGGCGCTGAAGCGGTTGCCGAGTGCCTTGCCGAGCAGGCGTCGCAGATCGGGGCCAAAGGCGCGCAGAATGCCACTTTGGACCATGTGCAGGCCCCACAGCAGCAGCGCTACGCCGCCCATCAGATCGAGCAGAACCAACGTTCCCATGCTCCGTGTCCGGATGAGAGTCGAAGGATCAGGCTAACGCCAAACCAACGCGGATCAAACCCTTTATTGGCGCGTCGGCGTTAACGTTTGGAGGTTTGCTCGTTCCTGCGGCGCGATGCCTTGTGAGCAGGCTCACATTGCCGTTTTGAAGGCAGCAAAGCCGCGATCGAGATCGGCCTTGAGGTCGTCGGTGCTCTCGAGCCCGATATGCAGACGCAAAGTCGGGCCGCCCGGCGCCCACTTGGTCGCGGTACGATAGCCATCGCAGTCGAAGGGAATTGCCAGGCTCTCGAAGCCGCCCCAGGAGAAGCCCATGCCGAACAGCTTGAGTGTGTTCAGCATGGTGTCGACGGCCTTTTGCGGCGCCGGCTTCAGCACGATGCTGAACAGGCCCGAGGCGCCGGTGAAGTCGCGCTTCCAGATCGCGTGGCCCGGATCGGTCTCTAACGCCGGATGCAGGACGCGCGCGACCTCGGGTCTCGCCGCAAGCCAGCGCGCCATGTCGAGGCCGGAGCGATGGTGCTGTGCGAGCCGCACCGACAGCGTGCGCAGGCCGCGCAGCGCGAGGAAGACGTCGTCGGGGCCAGCGCAGACGCCGAGCAGGCGGATGCCTTCGACGATCTGCGGCCAGGCCTTGGCGTTGGCCGAAATGGTGCCGAACATGATGTCGGAATGGCCGCCGATATATTTGGTGGCCGCCTGCATGCGATGTCGACGCCCTGCTCGAGCGAGCGATGGTAGAGCGGCGTCGCCCAGGTGTTGTCGTCGATGACGAGCGCGTCGCGCGCATGCGCGACCTCCGCGATGACGCGGATATCCGGCATCTCGAACGATTGCGAGCCCGGCGCCTCCACCAGCACCGCGCGGGTGTTGGGCTTGAACAGCGCCTCGATGCCCGCGCCGATCAGCGGATCGAAATAGGTGGTCTCGACGCCGTAGCGGGCCAGCATGCCGTTGCAGAAATTGCGCGAGGGCCGGTAGACGTTGTCGCAGACCAGGATGTGGTCGCCGGTCTTCAGCACCGAGAGCAGGGTGGTCGAGATCGCCGACAGCCCCGACGGCACGATGCCGACGCCGGCGCATTGCGGCCCCTCCAGCGCCATCAGCGTGTCCTGGAACGACCTGGTCGTCGGCGTGCCGTGACGGCCATACGTGAACTCGCCCCGATGGGCATGCAGGTCCTCGGCCGTCGGATAGAGCACGGTCGAGCCGTGGAACACCGGCGGATTGACGAACCCCTTCTGCGCCTTGGTGTCGCGGCCGGAGGTGACCAGGCGGGTCTCGGCGTGCTGTTCGGAGGGGTGCGAGGAATCCATGCGTCTGCTTTCAAAAGCGCGTTTCCGCCCGGCGCAGATCGCAGCCGGCGGGGCGGCGGAGGCCACGAACGTTAATAACAGAACACAGAAGAGTCCCGTCAACCCCTTGACCCGGCTCGCCAGTCGTTCTGTGATGCGCAGGTGCTATTCAGTCGCCGCATGTTGAGGGGCCTGCCGCGACCTTCGATCCATCGTCTGACCGGACCTTGCGTCAGCCAACGGCGGCGGGTAGATCGGCATTTGCGGCAGCGGATCTCAAGGCTGGCCCTTCTTAGCGTCTGCGATGCTGAGCAAACGTTCCTGACCTTGAGATGACCTTGAAAGGCCCAAAGCCCATGAAACGCGTAACCCTGGCTCTCACTCTTGCTCTCGCCGCCGGCCTCTCCGCCCAAGCCGCCGACGCGCAAACGCTCAAGACCGTCAAGGACCGGGGCACACTGTCCTGCGGCGTCAGCCAGGGCCTGCCGGGCTTCTCGGCACCGGACGACAAGGGCAACTGGACCGGGCTCGACGTCGACGTCTGCCGCGCCATTGCGGCCACCATCTTCAACGACCCGACCAAGGTCAAGTTCGTGCCGACGTCCGCCAAGGACCGCTTCACCGCGCTGCAATCCGGCGAAATCGACGTGCTCTCGCGCAATACCACCTGGACCGTCTCGCGCGACACCTCGCTCGGCGCCAACTTCACCGGCGTGACCTATTATGACGGGCAGGGCTTCATGGTGAAGAAGTCGCTCAAGGTGAATTCGGCGCTGGAGCTCAACAGCGCCTCGGTCTGCGTGCAGACCGGCACCACCACCGAGCAGAACCTCGCCGACTACTTCAAGGCCAACAACATGAAGTACGAAGTGATCGCGTTCGGCACCAATGACGAAACGGTCAAGGCCTATGAAGCCGGCCGCTGCGACGTCTTCACCACCGATCAGTCGGGCCTCTACGCCAACCGTCTGAAGCTCGCCAATCCCGACGACCACATGGTGCTCCCCGAGATCATCTCGAAGGAGCCGCTCGGACCGATGGTGCGCCATGGCGATGACCAATGGTTCGACCTCGTGAAATGGACGCTGTTCGCGATGATCAACGCCGAGGAGCTCGGCATCACCTCGAAGAACGTCGACGAGAAGGCCAAGATCGGACAAGCCCGAGCTGAAACGCGTCCTCGGCAGCGACGGCAATTTCGGCGAACAACTCGGCGTGACCAAGGACTGGGTGATCCGGATCGTGAAGGCTGTCGGCAATTACGGCGAGGTGTTCGATCGCAATGTCGGCGCCGGCTCGCAGCTTGCGATCAACCGCGGTCTCAACAATCTCTGGAACAAGGGTGGTCTTCAGTACGCGCCGCCAATTCGCTGATCCCGCCCGATCCGCAGGCTGACGGCAATGAGCATCGAGGCTCGTAAACCGCCGCTCCAGATCGCCCTGAAGATCAGGCGCATTCTGGGTGGCAAGGCAGGCTGGAACGGCGTCGCCGTCCAGTTTGCCTTCGCGGCGGTGCTGGGCTGGATCGCCTACGAGATCATCTCCAACGCCCGCACCAACCTCGAAAACCAGCACATTGCCGCCGGCTTCGGCTTCCTCCGGAACAATGCCGGCTTCGACGTCAACCAGACCCTGATTTCCTACACCGGTTCGGACACGTTCTTCCGCGTGTTCGTGGTCGGGCTGTTGAACACGCTGGTGGTCTCTGTGGTGGGCATCGTGTTCGCCACATTGATCGGCTTCATCGTCGCGCTGTGCCGGCTGTCGCCCAACTGGCTGGTGTCTCGCGTCGGCGAGCTCTATGTCGAGATCATCCGCAATTTGCCGCTCCTGTTCCAGATCCTGTTCTGGTACCTGGCGGTGCTTGCAGCGCTGCCCAACCCGCGGCAGAGCATTTCGCTTCTCGGCCTCGCCTTCATCAGCAACCGTGGACTGGTTATTCCCAGCCCGATCGGCGAACCCGGGTTGGTGCCGTTCCTGGTCATGCTTGCGATCGGAATCGTCGCCTCGCTGGCGCTCCGCGCCTATGCGCGTCGGGCACTGTTTCAGTACGGCCGGATGATCCGATCTGGCCTTACGTGGTCGGCTTTCTGTCGGGCTCCCGCTCGTCGCCATGCTGGTGTTCGGTCCGCCCTTCACGGTCGAGCTGCCGCAGCTCAAGGGTTTCAATTTCGCCGGCGGTTCGCGTATCATCCCGGAATTCGTGGCGCTGACGCTGGCGTTGTCGACCTATACGGCCGCCTTCATCGCCGAGATCGTGCGCGCCGGCATCCTGTCCGTCCACGCGGGGCAGATGGAGGCGGGGTCCTCGCTGGGCCTGAGCCGCGGCACCACGCTGCGGCTGATCGTGGTGCCGCAGGCGATGCGCGTGATCGTGCCGCCGCTGACCAACCAGTACCTCAACCTCACCAAGAATTCTTCGCTAGCCGTCGCGATCGGCTACCCTGACCTGGTGTCGGTCTTCGCCGGCACGTCGCTGAGCCAGACCGGGCAGGCGATCGAGATCATCGCCATGACGATGGGCGTCTATCTCCTGATCTCGCTGATCACCAGCGGTGTCATGAGCATCTACGGGTGGCGCCTCAGCCGGAGCCTCGGCGCATGACCGATATCACCGCGTCGTCCTTCGTTCGTCAGGACCTGGTCGCCGAGCGTCCCGCGCCGGTCAAGACCACCGGTTTTGTCGGCTTGCTGCGCACCCGCCTGCTCAACTCGCCGACCAATATTCTGCTCACGATCGTCGGCGCCTTGCTGCTCTGGTTCACCATCATTCCGTCCGTCAGGTTCCTGATTGTCGATGCGGTCTGGACCGGTAAGGATCGGACGGCTTGCCTCGCCGAGAACGCCGGATTTGCGGTCGGCGCCTGTTGGCCCTACATCCAGGCCAAGCTGCCGCAATTGATCTACGGTTTCTATCCCGAGGCCGAGCGCTGGCGGGTCAATCTCGCGCTCATCCTGGCAGTCGTTCTGCTGTTGCCGCTACTGATTCCGCGCCTGCCGGCGAAAGGGCTCAACGCCAGCCTGTTCTTCTTCGCCTTTCCTGTGGTCGCATTCTTCCTGCTGCATGGCGGCGGCATCGCCGGCTTCGGCCTGAGCTGGACGGCCAGTGCGCTGGAATTGTTCGACGACAGCATCATCAGCGCCGGGCAGGTCCTGCTCAATCTCAGCAAGACATCGGCCATCGCGCCGCTACTCTGGGTCTTCGGCCACCTCGTCGCGCTGGTCGGCATCGCGATCCATTGGCTGATCTTCCCGCTGACCTGGCTGCGAGACCAGGTCCAGGGAACGGGCCAGTCGGTCTGGGTCGATTTCGCCATCACGACTGCGGTCGTCTCGCTGATCGCTTTCTTTCTCGCCGGTGGCTTGCGCAGCGGCGGGCGCGCTCTGGCATCGAGCATCGTGGCCTTCATTGCCATCGCGATCGTTATCAAGCTGATGGGGCTCGACCACGGCGGCCTGCCAATCGTTGCCACCAATCTGTGGGGCGGCCTGCTGGTGACGCTGGTGGTTTCCGTGACCGGCATCGTCACCTCGCTGCCGATCGGCATCGCGCTGGCGCTCGGCCGCCGCGCCTCTATCCCGCTGATCCGGATCTTCTCGATCGCCTTCATCGAGTTCTGGCGCGGCGTGCCGCTGATCACCGTGCTGTTCTTCGCCACCTATATGCTGCCCCTGTTCCTGCCGGGTAATTTCACCGTCGACGGCCTGGTGCGCGCACTGATCGGAATCGCGCTGTTCACGGGCGCCTACCAGGCCGAGAACGTTCGCGGCGGGCTCGCCGCGATCCCGCGCGGGCAGGGGGAGGCTGCGGCGGCCCTGGGGCTGTCCTGGTGGAAGACGACCTCGCTGATCGTGCTGCCGCAGGCGCTGCGCCACGTCATTCCGAACCTCGTCAACAGCTTCATCTCGCTGTTCAAGGACACCTCGCTGGTTTCGATCGTGGCGCTGTTCGACCTGCTGGGCTCGCTCAGGGCGTCATTCTCGGATCCGAAATGGTCGACGCCGTCGACCGCATTCACCGGCTTCGCCTTCGCCGGGATCATCTACTTCATCTTCTGCTTTGGAATGTCGCGCTACTCGCTCTTCGTCGAGCGCCGCCTCAACGCTCACCGCCGCAACTGATCGAGCTCACCATGTCCGAACCCATCGTCAAGATTTCCGGCCTGAACAAATGGTACGGCGAGTTTCACGTGCTGCGCGACATCGACCTCGAGGTCGAGAAGGGTGAGCGCATCGTGATCTGCGGACCCTCGGGCTCGGGCAAGTCGACCTTGATCCGCTGCATCAACGCGCTGGAGGAATTCCAGGAGGGCGAGATCGTCGTCGACGGCATCGAGCTCGGGCCGAACCTGAAGCACGTCGACGCGGTGCGCCGCGAAGTCGGCATGGTGTTCCAGAGTTTTAACCTGTTCCCGCATCTGACCGTGCTGGACAATTGCACGCTGGCGCCGATCTGGGTGCGCAACATCCCCAAGAAGGACGCCGAGGCCAACGCGATGAAATTCCTGGAACGGGTCAAGATCCCGCACCAGGCCAACAAGTTTCCGGGACAGATGTCCGGCGGCCAGCAACAGCGCGTCGCAATCGCCCGCGCCCTGACCATGAACCCGAAGGTGATGCTGTTCGACGAGCCGACCTCGGCGCTCGACCCCGAGATGGTCAAGGAAGTCCTCGACACCATGGTTGACCTTGCGAAGGAGGGCATGACCATGCTGGTCGTCACCCACGAAATGGGTTTTGCGAAGGAGGTCGCCAACCGCGTGGTGTTCATGGATGCCGGCCAGATCATCGAGGCCAACACGCCGAACGAATTCTTCGCCAACCCGCAGCACGCCCGCTCGAAGTTGTTCCTGAGCCAGATCCTGCGGTGACCACCTCGCAGCCGGCAAAACCTAAATTTTTGGGCAATCTCGCTGCGTGCCTGAAATCGTGCCGCTTGCGACGGCGGGTCGCTTCACCCGTCTGAAAACCATTCCTGCACATGTGGCGCCAGAAGGGTCGTCGTTTTCGAACGACCGCCTGGCGCGCATATCGCAAGGCACGGCACGTCCGACCTGGAGCTAGGCGGACCTAGACGAACGGTAGCTTGATGTTGCTGCGCTTCTCCAGCCATTCCGGCACGGGGAGGTTCTTGGCGCGCATGAAGTCGGCGTTGAACAGCTTCGACTGATAGCGACTGCCGGAATCGCAGAGAATGGTGACGATGGTCTTGCCGGGTCCGAGCTGCTTGGCGAGCCGCATCGCGCCGACGATGTTGATGCCGGTGGACCCGCCCAGGCACAGGCCTTCGTGCTGGAGCAGCTCGTAGATCACCGTAACGGCTTCGGCATCGGGAATGAGATAGGCGTCATCGACCTTGGCGCTCTCTACGATCGCGGTTTTCCGGCCGAGCCCGATGCCTTCGGTGATGAAGTCGCCCGGCGTTGCCTTGGCTTCGCCGGTCCTGAAGTATTCAAACATGCCGGCGCCGTGCGGATCGGCGCAGGCGATCCGGATGTCCCTGTTCTTCTCTTTCAGATAGCGGCTGATGCCGGCGAGCGTGCCGCCGCTGCCGACCGAGCAGACGAAGCCGTCGATCTTGCCGCCGGTCTGTTCCCAGATCTCGGGGCCGGTCGAGTTCGTAATGTGCCTTGGCGTTGTCGAGGTTGTTCCACTGGTCGGCGAACAGCACGCCATTCGGCTCCGTCTTGCGCAGATCGTCCGCAAGACGGCGGCCGACATGCTGGTAGTTGTTCGGATTGGAATAGGGCAGTGCAGGCGATTCCAGCAGCTCGGCGCCGCACAGCTTTAGAAAGTCTTTTTTCTCCTGGCTCTGCGTCTCCGGGATCACGATCAGCGTGCGGTAGCCACGCGCACTCGCCACCACCGCAAGGCCGATCCCGGTGTTGCCGGCCGTCGCTTCCACCACCAGACCGCCCGGCTTCAGTTCGCCGCGCTTCTCGGCCTCCAGGATCATCCATTTGCCGGCGCGGTCCTTGACCGACTGGCCGGGATTTATGAACTCGGCCTTGCCGAGAATGGTGCAGCCGGTGAGTTCGGAAGCGCGCTTGAGCTTGATGAGCGGGGTGTCGCCGATGGCTTCGACGACGTCGTTTTTGATGGTCATGTCAGGCAATTACCGGCTGGTTCACGAGATGGGCGCGACCCTAAAGTAGGGTCGTCTGCCTTACAAGCGACCCTTGCGAGCCGACCCTTGCAAGCCGCCCCCCGCAAACTCTTATTGCTGCTTTGCGAAGATGACCTGCCGGACGTCGATATTCCCGGACAGGAAGCCGGCCTCGCAATAGGCGAGATAGTACTCCCACAGCCGCCGGAACCGATCATCGAATCCGAGCGGGACGAGGCCCGGCCAGGCGGTGCGGAAATTATTTCGCCAGGTGGCAAGCGTCTTGGCATAATCTTGCCCGAAGATGCGCTCGCGGATGACAGGGACGCCGAAGCGGTCGCCAAGCGATTTGAGCACGGCTGGCGAGGGCAGCATGCCGCCGGGAAAGACGTAGCGCTGGATGAAGTCGACCTCGCGCCGGTAGCCCTGGAAAAGCCTGTCCTGGATCGTGATGGCCTGGATGCCGGCCAGTCCGCCCGGCAGCAGCCGGTCACGCAACTGTGCGAAATAGCGCGGCCAGAACTGCTCGCCGACCGCCTCGATCATCTCGATCGAGGCGATGCGGTCGTAACGGTCGCGCTCGTCGCGATAGTCCTGGAGGCGGATCTCGACCTTGTCGGCCAGCCCCGCCTCGTGGATGCGCTTGCGGGCGAAGTCGCGCTGCTCGGTCGAGATGGTCAAACCCACGACGCGCGCGTCAAATGTCTTTGCGGCAAATTCGGCAAAGCCGCCCCAGCCGCAGCCAATCTCGAGCAGCGTCTGGCCCGGCTTCAGGTCGATTGCCTCGGCGAGGCGTCGATATTTGTTGGTCTGCGCCACTGCGAGGTCGGTGGTGGTTTCCTCGAACAGTGCCGAGGAATAGGTCATGCTCGGATCGAGCCAGGCCGAGTAGAACGCGTTGCCGATGTCGTAATGGGCGTGGATGTTGCGCCGGGCCTGGCGGCGGGTGTTGCGGTTGAACCAGTGCTGTACCATCTGGACGACCCGCATCAGCGGCCTGTCGCGCAGCATGGCCTGGATCAGGTCGTGGTTGACGCAGAACAGGTAGAGAAACTGCGTCAGGTCCGGCGTATCCCAATCGCCGGCGAGATAGGCTTCCGCAATACCGATGTCGCCGCCATTGATCAGCCGCGAGGCGAAGCCGTAATTGTGCAGCCGCATCACCGCGCTCGGGCCCGGCTCCTGGCCGCCAAGCCGGATCACGCGGCCATCGGGCAGACTGACGTCGAGCGTGCCGCGCCTGAGCCGTGAACCAAAGGCAAGCGCGAGGCGGACGATGCGCGGCAGATCGGCGAGCGCTGTCTCCACATTATCGGGTGTCACCGAGATGGCATTCGACATCGGAGGATCCATCAATTGAACGGATACTGTCCGACCGCGAGCCGGGCGCGCCCAACTCTCCATTTCGCCAGACCCGAGCGCGCCCCACATACGGTCAGCGACTAATATAGGGGCGCGTTTTGCCGCTCGCCAAGGTGGTTTTGGCGTCAAGCTTCCCTGCGACATCGCGGCCGTTGAAAGTCGCCGCGAGCAGCGGGCCGTCACGATCGCTTTCCAGGATGTGCAGCTTGACCGTGTCGGATGGCGGCAGGACGCGGAAATGGTAGCGCATCGGCATCGGCACCAAAGGCGAGACGTAGAACAGTTTGTCCTGCTGCTGACGCAGCGCTTCGCATAAGCCTTCAGCGATGAGCCGTCGCGCGGGCCGTGGTCCTCCTCGTGGAAACTGTAGATCGCAGCGCGGTTGACGCCGAACAGCGCCGACTGCCGGTTGGCCTCGTTGAGCCGGTCGAGATCGATCAAGAGGCTCATGACGCGGTAGCTGAAGCGATGGCCCATCGGCTTGAGCCGCGCATGCATGGCGTCGCCGAGAAAGAGCGAGGCGCCGCCGGGGCGCAGCTCGCGGTCATAGACGGTCACCGGATAGCGCTGCGAAAGCGTCCAGGCCGCCGCATTGCCGGCAATGCCCGTTCCGATGACCGCGATGCGCATGTGTGTAACTGTCCCTGCCTCGTGCTAGGCAAGCTACGGTGCGTTGCGGCGCAGGTTTCAGTGGAGCACAGGCGGCCTTCGGCGGTCTCGCTGCGAGTGTGGCCGCAATATCACATGAAATCTTGGTAAGCTTGAACGCGCTTCCGGATGGCGCGACAAATCAAGAAACCGCTGCGAGACAGAGGTTTCTTGTATTTCCGTCGTCCAAAGCCCTATGCGATTGGGTGTGCGTTTCGCAGGTGCGGGACTGTCCCGCAGTTCCGCGCCCGGCTAGGATGGATTTCAGGTTCCGCAGAAAGCATCACGCTGTGAACGAGTTCGAAAGAGGCCCCCGGCTGTTCGCCCGCGAATCGGCTAATCCAGCCGCGCGGTGGCGGTGCGGTCTGCCCGGCGGGGGGTGGATGTGACACAGCGGGTTCTGGCAGTCGCCATGCGGCAAGCCCTTGGTTCAGCGTCCCGGATGCTGCGAGCGGCGCGCTGGCTTGCCGTCGTGTGCCTCGCGTCGAGCTCGGGCGGCTGTGTGCTGACCCAGGACCTTCCTGATCCCGCGCTCGATGTCCCCACACAATACAAATACGCCGGCAAGGCCGACGCGCGGCCGACGCTGGATTGGTGGCGCGGCTTCCGCTCGGCGGAACTGACGCAGCTGATGGAAGAGGCGCAGACCGTCAACCTCGACATCGCTGCCGCGGTTTCGCGCATCGTCGAGGCCGACGCCCAGGCGCGGCAGGCCGGCGCAGCGCTGCTGCCGAGCCTGTCGGGCGGCGGATCGGAAACCTACTCGCGCACGTCAGGCTCCTCATCGTCCGGTCTCACCAATGGCGGCCGCGAGGTCGTCAACTACTCGTCCTCGCTGAGTGCCAGCTACCAGCTCGATTTCTGGGGCCAGAACCGCGACGCGCTGCGGACGGCGGAAGAGACCGCGAATGCGAACCGCTTTGATCGCGACGTGGTCGCGCTGACGACGCTCGCCGGGGTCGCCAACGCCTATTTCCAGGTGCTGTCCTCGCAGGACCGCCTGCGCACCGCGCAGCACAACATCGCGAGCGCACAGCGCATCCTCGACGCCATCCGCGAGCGCCGCAAGGCCGGCACCGGTACCGATCTCGACGTCGCCCAGCAGGAGGCCGTGCTTGCCAACCAGAAGGCGCTGGTGCCGCCGCTGCGCCAGACGCTCGACCAGAACGTCAACGCGCTCGCCGTGCTGGTGTCGCGCCCGCCGGAGAGCGTGCGCGTGCTCGGCGGCTCGATGGACCGGATCGCGATCCCGCGCGTCACGCCCGGCCTGCCGTCGGAGATTCTTACACAGCGGCCTGACATCCGTCGGCAGGAGGCGCAGCTCGCCTCCGCCACCGCCAATATCGGCAATGCCCGCGCGCAGTTCTTCCCGACCATCCAGCTCACCGGCAGTGGTGGCTATCAGAGCTCGGCGCTGGTATCGCTGTTCCAGCCGCACGCGGCGTTCTTTCAGCTCGTCGGCAGCGCGACCCAGCCGATCTTCGACGGCGGCAAGATCCTCGGCAATTTCGAATATGCCAAGGCGCGGCAGGACGAATTGCTTCAGGTGTACCGCAAGACCATCGTCCAGGCCTTCACCGATGTCGACAATGCGCTGTTTTCGATCAAGCAGACCACGATCAAGCTGCAATTGCAGCGCGATGTCGTCAACGCCTCGCGGCGCGCCTTCGACCTCGCCGAGCAGCAATTGCACGCCGGCACCGCCGACATCGTGACCGTGCTCAACACCCAGCTGACGCTGTTCCAGGCCGAAGACACGCTGTCGCAGGCGCAGCTCGCACGACTTCTCGCCATCGTCAGCCTGTATCAGGCGCTCGGCGGCGGCTGGGAGCCGCGAATGGAGAAACCGGTCAATGCTCTTTAAGCCGGATACGAAGCAGGACGCGAAAGCGGGGACGGCGAAAAAGTCGCGCGGCCGCGGCTTCGTCATGACCTTGATCACGCTCGCGATCCTCGGCGGCCTCGGCTATCTCGGCTGGATCGTCATGCATCAGCAGCCGCAGCAGGCGAACGGCCGCAACCAGCGCCCCGATCTGCCGGTACCGGTGCTGGCGGCGACGCCGCGCATCCAGGACGTTCCGGTCTATCTCGACGGCGTCGGCGCGATCCGCGCGCTCAACACCGTGACCGTGCGCTCCCAGGTCGACGGCAAGCTGATCGCGGTGAAATTTACCGAAGGCCAGGACGTCAAGAAGGGCGAAGTGCTCGGCGAGATCGACCCGGCGCTCTACCAGGCGACGTATGACCAGGCCGTCGCCAAGAAGGCGCAGGACGAAGCCCAGCTCGCCAACCAGCGCATCGACCTGACGCGCTACGAGCAGCTCGCCGCCTCCAATGCCGGCTCCAAGCAACAGGCCGACACCCAGCGCGCGGCGGTCGCGCAGACCGAGGCGCTGGTCAAGGCCGACCAGGCCTCGATCGACAATGCGGCGGCGACGCTGAGCTACACCAAGATCGTGGCGCCGCTCTCGGGCCGCGCCGGCCTGCGCCAGGTCGACCAGGGCAACATCATCCACGCCGCCGACACCATCGGCCTCGTCGTGATCACGCAATTGCAACCGATCGCGGTGTGGTTCAGCCTGCCGCAGCAGCAGATCATGCGGGTCAATGCGGCAGCCGCCAAGGGCGCGCTCGCGGTCGACGTGTTCGGCAATGACGGCGTCACCGTGATCGACACCGGCAAGCTCACCGGCATCGACAACCAGGTCGACCAGACCACCGGCACGCTCAAGCTCAAGGCGGCGTTCCCCAACGCCAACTACCAGCTTTGGCCGGGCCAGTTCGTCAATGTCCGCCTCAAGGTCGAGACGCTGATGCAGGCGCTGGTGGTGCCGACATCGGCCGTGCAGCGCGGACCGATCGGTACCTTCAGCTACGTCATCGGCGAGGGCGACATCGTCTCAGCCAAGCCCGTGACGGTGACGCAGCAGAACGAGCATGACGCGGTGATTGCGAGCGGCCTGTCGCCGAACGACCGGGTCGTGACGACGGGCTTTGCCAATTTGTCCGACGGCTCCAAGGTGATCGTCGGCCGCGACGAACAGACGCCGTCGGCCGATCTCGCCCCGCGCAAGCGCACGCGCGCGCCGGACGCCCAGACAAAAGACGGCCCGAAGGACGGGCAGGCCAAAGACGGCCCCTCGAAAGATGGCGCCAAGGATTTGCAGGAGCGCCGCGCCAAACGGCAAGGCAGCGAGGGTGACCAGAAGGGCCAGACCGGACCGGCGCCGGCGCAGGGGGCTGACCAATCGGGAAGTGGAGCCAAGCAGCCATGATCCCGACAACAGCCGCCTGAGCGGCAGGCGCATCCCATGGGTGTCTCCGAACCCTTCATCCGCCGTCCGATCGCGACCTCGCTGCTCGGCATCGCACTGCTGATCGGCGGCGCGCTCGGCTATTTCGCGCTGCCGGTGTCCGCGCTGCCGCAGGTCGACTTCCCGACCGTGCAGGTGTCGACGCAGCTGCCGGGCGCCAGCCCCGACGTGATCGCCTCGCTGATCACGGCGCCGCTCGAGCGGCAACTCGGCCAGATCCCGTCGCTGACGGCGATGAACTCGACGAGCTCGTTCGGCGTCAGCCAGATCTCGCTCCAGTTCGACCTCAACCGCGACATCGACGGCGCCACCCAGGACGTGCAGGCCGCGATCAACGCCGCGGCCGGCGTGCTGCCCAAGACGCTGCCTTACCCGCCGACCTACGCCAAGGTGAACCCGGCCGACGCACCGGTGATGACGCTGGCGCTGCGCTCGGACACGATCTCGCTGCGAGCGATGAGCGACATCGCCGACACGCTGCTGGCACAGCGGCTGAGCCAGATTTCCGGCGTCGGGCGGGTCTCCGTGCTCGGCGGGCTGAAGCCGGCCGTGCGCATCCAGGCGGATCTGGCGCGGCTGGCGGCCTACGGCATCGCCATGGAGGACCTGCGCGCCGCCATCGCCAACGCCAACGTCTCCGGCCCGAAGGGTTCGCTCGACGGCGCCCAGCAGTCCTACATCATCGCCGCCAACGACCAGATCGCCGCGGCGGACGCCTACCGTCCCATCATCATCGCCTATCGCAATGGCTCGCCGGTCACGATCGGCGACGTCGCGCAGATCGTCGACGGGCTGGAGAACGACCGCACCGGTGGCTGGTACCAGGGCACGCCGGCCGTCATCATCGACATCCAGCGCCAGCCCGGCGCCAACGTGATCGACGTCGTCAGCCAGATCCGCGCCGAGATTCCCAAGGTCCAGCGCGCGATTCCGGCCGGCGTGCACCTGACCATCGTCTCCGACCGCACCGTCACCATTCGCGCTTCCGTCCATGACGTGCAGTTCACGCTGATCCTCAGCGTGGTGCTGGTGACACTGGTGGTGCTGTTGTTCCTGCGCTCGTTGCGCGCCACGCTGATCGCGGGCGTGGCGTTGCCGCTGTCGCTGATCACGAGCTTCGGCATCATGTATTTTGCCGGGTTCAGTCTCGACAACCTCTCGCTGATGGCGCTCACGATCGGCACCGGTTTCGTCGTCGACGACGCCATCGTCATGATCGAGAACATCGTCCGCCACATGGAGAATGGCGACAGCGCGATGCAGGCCTCGCTCAGGGGCGCGAGCGAGATCGGCTTCACCGTGATCTCGCTAACGGTATCGCTGATCGCGGTGTTCATCCCGCTGCTGTTCATGTCGGGCCTCGTGGGCCGCATGTTCCGCGAATTCGCGCTGACGCTGACGATCGCGGTCGTGACCTCGGCGGTGGTGTCGCTGACGCTGACGCCGATGATGTGCTCGCGCCTGCTCAAGCACGCCCATGAGGAGTTGGCGGTGCCGGGGCTGGCCACCATCAGCCGCTTCATCGACCGCACCGTCGAATTCTACCACCGCACGCTGCTCGTGGTTTTGCGGCACCAGCGCACCACGTTGGTCGCGACCTTCGCGACGCTGATCGCGACCCTGGTGCTCTATGTGGTCGCGCCAAAGGGCTTCCTGCCGCTTCAGGACACGGCCTCGATCACGGCGGTGACGGAAGCTGGACCAGACGTATCCTTCGCGGAGATGCAGAAGCGGCAGGCCGAGGCCGCCGACGCCATCAAGGCCGATCCTGATGTGACCGGCGTGGTCTCGGTGATCGGCGCGGGCTCGGTCAACCCGACGACCAATGTCGGCCGCCTCGTCATGACGCTGAAACCGCGCGGCGAGCGGCGCGACGATGTCAGCGCGGTCATCACCCGCCTGAAGGGGAAGGTGGCCGGCATTCCCGGCATGACCGTCTACTTCCAGCCGGTGCAGGACGTGCAGATCTCGACCCAGTCGAGCCGCTCGCAGTACCAGTACACGCTGACCGGCACCGACGCGACGCTGGTGTCGGAATGGGCGCACAAGCTTGTCGACGAGATGCGGCGCGACCCCTTGTTCCGCGACGTCTCCTCCGAGGCCCAGGAAGGCGGCCTGCGCGCGCAACTCGATGTCGACCGCACCCGCGCCGGCCAGCTCGGCGTCAGCCTGCAGGGCATCACCGATACGCTCAACGACGCCTTCGCGCAGCGCCAGATCTCGACCATCTACGGCCAGGCCAACCAGTACCGCGTGGTGCTGGAGGCGTTGCCGATGTACCAGCGCGATCCCTCGATCCTGTCAAAACTCTATCTGCCGGGCGGCGCGAGCTCTATCGCCGGCGCGCCCAACGCCCAGGTGCCGCTATCCGCCGTGGCGACGCTGAAGCGCACCACGGCGCCGCTCGCGATCTCGCACCAGGCGCAATTCCCGGCGATCTCGCTCAGCTTCAACCTCGCGCCGGGCGCAGCGCTGGGCGACGCCGTCGAGGCCGTGAAGACGATCGAAACCCAAATCGGCATGCCGAACAGCATCGTCGGCGTCTATGCCGGCGACGCCGCGGAATTCGCCAAGGCGCTCGCGGGCCAGCCCTGGCTGCTGCTCGCCGCCGTGATCACAATCTACATCGTGCTGGGCGTGCTCTATGAGAGCTACATCCACCCGATCACGATCCTCTCGACGCTGCCCTCGGCCGGCGTCGGCGCGATCCTGGCGCTGATGCTGTGCGGTCAGGATCTTTCGGTGATCGGCCTGATCGGCATCATCCTGTTGATGGGCATCGTCAAGAAGAACGCGATCATGATGATCGACTTCGCGCTGGAAGCCGAGCGCGGGCAGGGCATGCCGGCGCATGAGGCGATCGTGCAGGCCTGCCTGTTGCGTTTCCGCCCGATCATGATGACGACGCTGGCGGCGCTGTTCGGCGCGCTGCCGCTCGCGATCGAGAGCGGCACCGGCGCCGAGCTGCGCTTTCCGCTCGGCATCTCCATCATCGGTGGCCTGCTGCTGAGCCAGTTGCTGACGCTCTACACCACGCCGGTGATCTACCTCGCGCTCGACCGCATCAATCGCCGGCTCGAGCAGGCGCTGCCGCCGCCGGAGCCCGACGCGCCGCCCACGGCCGGCGCGACCGAGGGGATGCAGTGATGGCATCGATCTCGGAGCCCTTCATTCGTCGTCCGGTCGCGACCACGCTCTTGTCGATCGGGCTGTTCCTGCTGGGGGGCGTCGCCTACGAGTTCCTGCCCGTCGCCTCAGTGCCGAATGTCGACTTCCCCGCCATTTTCGTCTCCGCGAGCCGTCCAGGAGCCGACCCTTCTGTCATGGCAGCGACCGTGGCCTCTCCGCTGGAGCGGCGGCTGGGCGAGATCTCCGGCATCAACCAGATCACCTCGACGAGTTCGCTCGGCACGACCAATATCCAGCTCCAGTTCGACATCGGCCGCAACATCGACAAGGCGGCCCGCGACGTGCAGGCGGCGATCAACGCGGCACTCGTCGATCTGCCGAGCGACCTGCCGACGCTGCCGCGCTTCCGCAAGGCCAATACGGCCGGCGCGCCCGTCTTCGTGCTGGCGCTGACCTCGAAGACATTGTCCGCCAGCGCGATCTACGACGTCGCGGATACGGTCCTCGCGCAGCGCATCTCGCAGGTGCCGGGTGTTGGCGACGTGACGGTGAGCGGCGCCGATCAGCCGGCGGTGCGGGTGCAACTCAACCCTGTGGCGCTGTCCAACGCCGGTATTGCCACCGACGACGTGCGGACCGCGATCATCAGCGCCAACCCGCTCGGGCCGGTCGGAATCTTCAACGGCGAGCGCCAGAGCGAGACGCTGTCGCTGAACCGTCAGATGCGTACGGCCAAGGAATTCCGCGACATCGTCATCAAGAGTTCCAACGGCAATTTCGTGCGGCTCTCCGACGTCGCCGACATCGAGGATTCCGTCCGCAACGCCCGCTCGATCGCCTGGTTCAACAAGCAACCGGCGGTCCTGATCCAGATCACCAAGCAGGGCGACGCCAATGTCATCGACACCGTCGATCGGGTGAAAGCGCTGATCCCTGCGCTGAAGCAATGGATTCCGGCCGGCGTGGACGTTTCCACCCTGGTCGACCGCACCAGCACGATCCGGGCCAGCGTGCGGGACATGCAGTGGACGCTGCTGGCGACCGCCATCCTCGTGATGGTCGTGGTGTTCGTGTTCCTGCGCCGTCTCACGCCAACGATCGCGGCCGGGATCTCGGTGCCGCTGGCGCTGGCCGGGACCTGTGCCGGGATGTGGGTCGCGGGCTTCTCGATCGACAATCTGTCGCTGATGGCGCTCGCGATCTCGGTCGGCTTCGTGGTCGACGACGCCATCGTCATGATCGAGAACATGTACCGCAATCTCGAGCACGGCATGCGGCCGATGCAGGCGGCGCTGGAGGGCGCCAAGCAGATCGGCTTCACCGTGGTCTCGATCAGCCTGTCGCTGATCGCGGCCTTCACGCCGCTGATCTTCATGGACGGCATCGTCGGCCGCCTGCTGCGTGAATTCTCGCTGACGCTGACCTTCGCGATCGTGGTCTCGACGCTGGTGTCGCTGACGGTCACGCCGATGATCTGTGCCCATTACATCCGGCAAACGACCTCGGGGACCGCGACGCTGTTCGATCGCGTCATCGAAGGCTCCCTGTCGCGTATCGTCGCCTTCTACGCCCGCACTTTGCGCGCCGTTCTGGAATTCCCGCTGCTGACGCTCCTGGTGTTCTTCGCCACCATCGGCCTCACCGTGGTGCTCTACATCAAGGTCCCCAAGGGTTATTTCCCGACCGACGATTCCGGTTTCGTTATTGGCGCGACGCGCGCCTCGGCCGATATCTCGTTCCAGTCGATGCTGAGCCTGCAGCAACGGCTTGCCGACATCGTGATGCAGGATCCGGCCGTGGCCGGCATCGGCTCCACGGTCGGCAGCGGAGGCGGGCCGGGTGGAGCAACCTCGAACCGCGGCACCATGTTCATCAGCCTGAAGCCGCCGGAGGAGCGCGACCACATCTCGACGCAGGTCGTGATCGACCGTCTCAGGCGCGCTTTGTTCCCCGTCCCTGGCATCCGCCTCTTCATGTTCGCGGCCCAGGACGTGCGCGCCGGCGGACGGCAGAGCGATTCCGACTACCAGTACACACTCTCCTCGACCGATCTCGGCCTGTTGCAGAAGTGGGCGCCGATCGTGGCCAAGCGCATGGAGAGCGTCGATGGCATCACCGACATCTCCAGCGATCGCGATCCCGGCGGGCTTCAGCTCACTTTGAACATCGACCGCCAGAAGGCGGCGATGCTCGGCGTCAAGGTCCAGGACATCGACAATGCGTTGAACAACGCATTCTCGCAGCGGCAGATCTCGATCATCTACACCCAGCGCAACCAGTACATGATCGTGCTGGAGATCGATCCGAAATTCCAGGTCGATCCCTCCAATCTCGAGCGCATCTACGTCGCCGGCGCCAACGATGTGCAGGTGCCGCTGTCGACCGTGGTGCACGCGACGCGCAGCCTCGCTGCGCTCGCGGTCTATCATTCGCAGTCGGTGCCCTCGACCACGGTGTCGTTCAACCTGTTGCCGGACGTGCCGCTTCAGGCCGCCACGCAAAACATCCAGCGTGCGGTCGAGGAGTTGCACATGCCCGAAGGCATCCGCGGCAGCTTTGACGGCAATGCCGGCGATTTCGCCAGGACCAGCGGTCGGCAGCCACTGCTCATCCTCGGCGCGCTGGTGGCGATGTATATCGTGCTCGGCGTACTCTATGAGAGCCTTGCGCACCCGCTCACCATCATCTCGACGCTGCCCTCGGCCGGCCTCGGCGCGCTGCTTGCGCTCCAGATTACCAACACGCCGCTGACGGTGATCGCCTTCGTCGGCATCATCCTGTTGATCGGCATCGTCAAGAAGAACGGCATCATGATGGTTGATTTCGCGCTCGATGCCGAGCGCCAGCGCGGCCTGTCCTCGGCAGAGGCGATCTTCGAGGCCTGCCAGGCGCGCTTCCGCCCGATCCTGATGACGACCATGGCGGCGCTGTTCGCCGGCATTCCGCTGGTCGTCGCGACCGGGCCCGGCACGGAGCTGCGGCGGCCGCTCGGCATCACCATCATCGGCGGCCTGTTCGTCTCGCAGATCCTGACGCTCTACACCACGCCCGTGATCTACCTGCTGATCGACCGCCTGCGGCGGCGCTCCGAGCCACGTGCCTTGGCGGCGCCGGCGGAATAGGTTGTTGCAGCGTCGCTTCGAGCGTATAGCGGCGGCATGTCGAACCCAGCTGAAACCACGGCCGCAGCGCCCGAGCCCATTCCCGAATGTCCGCACTGCCAGAAGCCGATGCCGCTGTGCATCTGCGACAGTGTCACGCCGATCAAGAACCGGCTGGGGCTCCTGATCCTCCAGCATCCGCAGGAGCAGGATAGGGCGCTCGGCACGGCGCGGCTGACTGCCAAGCATTTTCCCAATGCAACTTTGCGGGTCGGCCTGTCCTGGCCGAGCCTGTCCAAGGCGCTCGGGCAGCCCGTCGAAAATGCGTCGCACTGGGCCGTGCTCTATCTCGGTTCGGCGCGCGCGGCCGATCTCGAGGCCGAGGGCGAGATCGTCGCGCTCAACCGCAAAGGCGAGATCGCGGAGAACCAGCGCGCCATCCTCGGCAAGCTCGAAGGCGTGGTGCTGCTCGACGGCACCTGGAGCCAGGCCAAGGCGCTGTGGTGGCGCAATCCCTGGATGCTGAAATGCCAGCGTGTCATCCTCAACCCGTCGCGCCCCTCGCGCTACGGGAGCCTGCGCCGCGAGCCGCGCAAGGATGGCCTGTCGACCATCGAGGCGGCGGCGACGATCCTGGCCGGCCTAGAGCGGCGACCCGACATCGCCGAGACCCTGCATGCGAGCTTTGAACGGCTGTTAACGCGCTACCGCGAGGTTCAGGCCGAGATGCCGGAACTGGCGCCAAAACCCGCGCCAAAGGGCCGTCGCCGCGATTACCGGCGCAGCAAACGAGCGTGACCCCAGCCCCACGTCATCCGTACGGTTGATTGCTCGCCAAGGAGCAGGCGGATACAGGCCACCGGCGGCTCTGTCGCGCTTGGCCTGCTCTGCGCGCTTTCGCGACATTGGATCTGCGATCGTCAGCGGCCTGCAATTCATCTTCTTCCTCACGCCCGTGATCTGGACCGAGGACAGCGTGCGTGGCACTGCGTTCTATTGGCTGACGCGGATCAATCCCGTTCGCGACGCTGCTCGATCTCGTGCGCGGGCCGCTGCTGTCGCTGTTCGACTTCTCGGCCGGCTTCGACGAGGAGGCGAGAATATCATGCGGCGCGCGCCAGTGACCGCCATGCCGCAGTCAAAAGAGATAGCAGCACTCCAAGACAGACTAAACAGACCCCACACGCCGATGCGTGGGTAGGCGGTTGTGTCTTTTGAGCACTAGAGCAGATTTCTGATCAGGCACGATCATAGCCAGCGGCGGCGAAGAAATTCAGACATTCTTGAGTGGTGAAGGCGGTAAGGGCAACGGCGATGGCGTGGACCAAGGCCTCGATTGATCTGGCAGCCGCCTTGCGAAGGGCGGCCTTGAGCTTGGCGAAGGCCATTTCGATCGGGTTGAGGTCGGGCGAATAGGGCGGCAGGTAGAGGAGCCTGGCGCCTGCCGCCACGATTGCGCTGGCGATTTCGTCCCGCTTGTGTGCCGCGAGATTGTCCATCACGACGATGTCGCCCGGCTTGAGCGTCGGCACGAGGACCTGCGTTACGTAAGCCTCGAACGCCGGCCCATCCATGGGACCGTCGAGGACCATCGGCGCAGTCATGCCGGTCGCCCTGAGCGCGCCGACGAAGGTCATCGTCTTCCAATGGCCATGCGGGAGCGCTGCGACACAGCGCTGACCGCAAGGCGAGCGGCCATAGAGCCGGGCCATCTTGGTCGAGGTTCCCGTCTCGTCGATGAAGACGAGCCGGTGGATGTCGATCTCAGGCTCAGATGCCTTCCACGCCGCGCGCTCGGCGGCCACGTCCGGTCGATCCTGCTCGCTGGCGTGCGATGTTTTTTTTAAAGGTGATGTTGCGGCGATCGAAGAACCGCCAAACCACGCTCGGCACGAAGCGCTCACCGTGCGTTTTGAACAGATGGTCGGCGATCTCGGCCAGCGTCATATCAGGTGTGGCTCCGACCAGGGCGAGGATCTCCGCCGCATGGCTCTCGATCCGAGCCGAGCGCCGGTCCCCACCCCGCACACGCGCCTCACAGGCGCCGGTGCTCCGCCACTCGCTCACCAACTCGATCGCTGTCGACGGCGCCACACCGAACCGACTGGCAGCGCCTCGACAGCTCATACCCTCGTCCTCCACGGCCCGAATGATGCGAAGACGAAGATCCGACGAAAGCGGTTTGGCCATGCGGGCTGGCCTCC
Source organism: uncultured Alphaproteobacteria bacterium (assembly GCA_963819355.1). Taxonomy (GTDB): domain Bacteria; phylum Pseudomonadota; class Alphaproteobacteria; order Rhizobiales; family Xanthobacteraceae; genus Bradyrhizobium. The sequence continues at coordinate 165,047 of CAWFVZ010000017.1, forward strand.
ATCACGAGCCCTCAACATGAAGCATGTTCGCCCCGGCAAGGGAACCCCTTCCGATTCCACCAGGGCGGAAAATGCTCTAGTGACCGCGGCATCGAACCCGTAGATGTACAGCTATCCATAGGCTTGAATTATTTCGGTCTTTCCATCGGAGGTTTTCATGAAGGTTCAGCTCGCTGCCGCCGCCATTCTTCTGGCTTCCACCTCGATGGGCTCCGCCGCCGACATGGCCGTCAAGGCGCCCTATGTTGCGCCGGCAGCCGTGTGGAGCTGGACCGGATTCTATATCGGCGGCCATGTCGGCGCTGGTTGGGGCACCACGGAGTCAACGCTGACCGCCATCAATCCCGGCGGCGCGATCCCGGGCGGGTTTGCCGTCGCCCAAAACAGCCGGAGCGGTTTCCTCGGTGGTGGCCAGGCCGGCTACAACTTCCAGTCCGGCTGGGCTGTCTTCGGTGTCGAGGGCGACATTGCGGGGATGGACGTGAAGGGCACGACGCCTTGTTTGGCTGGCGCGGCTTCCTGCACGGCGAAGAGCAATTGGTTGGGTACCGTGACAGGGCGGTTCGGCGGCGTCGTCGGCGATCGTACCCTTGTCTACGTGAAGGGTGGCGCAGCTTGGATGCACACCGACCACACCCTCAGCGTCCCCGGAGGTTTGGGCCTTGGCGGCGTGCCGTCCGTCAGCTCGAGCAGCACGACGTTGGGTTGGTTGCTGGGCCTGGGCGCCGAATACGCGTTTGACCACAACTGGAGCGCGTTCATCGAATACGACTACATTGAGTTCCAGAAGAAGAACATCGCGTTCGACTTCTCGGCTATCGTCGGCGCCCCTGCATCGGCAAGCGTCGATATCAAGAACAAGCTCTCGATCGCGAAGATCGGCTTGAACTACAAGTTCGGCGGCCCGGTCGTCGCAAGATACTGATCGTCTCTACGGTCTCATTGACGGAAAAGCCTCGCTCAGCGGGGCTTTTTTGTTGTCCGGCAGCGGCCATGACGCGGTCAGGCTTCGGCCGCACAAGTCGAACGAAGGCGGTTGCCTAAATCCTTGATCCCCTATATTGCTCCGCCCTCGTTGGGGCCACGTGGCGGAGTGGTTACGCGCCGGTCTGCAAAACCGTTTACTCGGGTTCGAGTCCCGACGTGGCCTCCATCACAAGCCTCTGATTTATCAGAATGAATTCGATTGTGACGCGGGTTCCGCCGATCGCTTGGGCGCAGCCCGCCTGATCGCGCACACCGGGTTTGCCCGGGGCTTGTTGGAAACCCTCAATTCAGGCCCGATGGCATAGACTTCGCATGTGCGAAGGGATGCAATCCCCAACCATCGAGCGCTGGAGGGCACGTGGGCGAGATCGTCCGATTTATCCCGAAGTCAGAGCTGGAGCGGGCTCGCCTCATTGCGGAGGCGCGCGCGATCTATGACAGCATCTTCCCGCCAGCCGCGCCCGACAGGGCGCCGCAGGACGGTGAGGAGAGCGTCAAGAATTGATCGCTGGCCGTAGGGCCGCGCGTTGCGCGCCGTTACGCCGGGCTTGGCGCCGAGATCTCAGCAGGCGGCGTACCAGCCGTCCGGAAAGGGCAGCAGGGGCCAGGCGCCCTCGTTGTCATTCGCGGCCTTGGGCGTCGCGTAAAGGCTCCACTTGCGGGGCACGAATTCCTCCTCCGGCGCAAACGCGAAATCGTCATGGACCATGGCGTCGCGGACGGTATCCAGCAGCAAGTTGAATTCGGCTTCGCTCATCGCATCCTCCGGAACGCGGATGGCGCACTGTCGCAAAGCCGGTTTGTTTCCTGATTGAGCCGATCGCTCGCATTTTAACGATCCGGCGATCAGGTCCCGTTTGGTTAGCGATTCCTGAAAAATCCCCAAAAATCCCCGAGCGGAACCGTAGGCGTCTCCAGGCAGCGGCCAGTGTGAAAGAGATCACATCGCCCGCGATTTATTCCTCCTACGTCTTTGCACACACCGGCCAGCGTGGGTCGGGCAGGCAGGGCAGACAGGGGAGACAGGAGACTGGTCATGAAGGCGAGGTTCTTGCGGCTTGCGGGTGCGAGGATCCGGGCGCGTCGCGCCTCGACGGTCGGGCTGTTCCTGACGCTGTTTGCCAGCGCTGCCCAGGCGCAGCAGGGAACACCGGAGCAGCGCCGGGCCTGCACACCCGACGTCTACCGACTCTGTGCCGGCGAGATCCCCAACGTTCGCGCCATCACGGCCTGCCTGCGCCGCAATCGCTCCAGCCTGAGCGAGGCTTGCCGCACCGTGTTTGATCAGGCCGGAGGGTAGAGCCGGCCCTGTGGATTTGTGCGCAGCAAGTGGCTCGTGCGGGCTCGAGAATCCGGCATAGTGGGCCTGTGGATATGCTGCTGACAGGCTGTGGAACACTGTAGCGTGCTGCGGACAGCAGATGCGTCTATTGGCGTCATATCTCTGTCAAATGATCTCACCGAGTGCTTCCCGGATCGTGCAGATCATTGCGTAGCGTGAGATCATTTGGTTCTCCCGAATTCGGAATTGTGTTTCACGCCCTCGCGCTGGCGCGGCCAACCGAATTCGCGGTGCCCGGATCAAGCTTCGCGCGATCCGGGCTACAATCCCTTGCGTTATTCCACGGGCAAAACACCCAGCCGACGGGTCAATCGGCCTGCATCAAAATATTCGCCGTTACAGAAATTCTGATTTATCGCATTTTTTCGCCACCTCATCCCAGTTAGAGGGACGTATCGCGATCGTCACGTGGCGATGACGCGATACCGCGATGCCGTCCGCTATCGGTCGCCTGCCGCTCCGAGAGCTATCGCCAAATTTTGGTGACGGCCGGGCCGGTCAGGCGGCGGCGGTTGCGGGTTGACGGTCGGTCGGCTTGGCGATGACCTCGATCCCGTCGTTGAATGTCACACCGAGAACGAGTTTTGGCAACTGGTTGTGTCCGTCGAGCCGTCGCCAGCTTTTCTGTGCACCGTCGAGCAATTTGAAGACCATTGCGAGCGCGGTCCTGTTGGACAGACAGCCCTTCGATCGGATCGTGCGGTGGCGCACGGTGGCGAAGGTGCTTTCAATGGGATTGGTCGTCCGCAGGTGTTTCCAGTGCTCGGCCGGGAAGTCGTAGAACGCCAGCAGCGTGTCCCGATCCTTGCTCAGGCAGTCGGCCGCCTTCTCGTATTTCAGCGCGTAGCTCTCCATGAAGGCGTCGAACGCCAGCTCGGCGGCGGCCTTGGTTTCGGCCATCCAGATCTCCTGCAACGCGCGTTTGGCTTTGGGCTGCTGGCTCTTCGGCAACTTGGCGAGCACGTTCGCAGTCTTGTGCACCCAGCAGCGCTGCTCGCGCGTTTTCGGCCAGACCTCGCCGGCGGCCTTCCAGAACCCGAGTGCGCCATCGGCGATGGCGAGCCGCGGCGGCACGTCGAGCCCGCGCCGCTTCAGATCGAGCAGCAGATCGCGCCAGTCCTGCGCGCTCTCGCGGGCGCCATCGGTGAAGCCGACCAGTTCCTTGCGGCCTTCCGGCGTCGCGCCGATCAGCACCAGGATGCACTGCTTTTCGTCTTCGAGGCGTGCCTGGAGATGGATGCCATCGGCCCAGATGTAGACGTAGCGCTTCGCCGACAGATCGCGCTTCTGCCACGCGGTGTGTTCGTCAAGCCAGCCGTCCTTCAGGCGGCCGATGGCGGATGCCGACAACCCGGCAGCGTCCTTGCCGAGCAGCGCCGCCAGCGCCTCGGAGAAGTCGCCGGTCGAGATCCCCTTCAGATATAGGATCGGCAGCAGCGTCTCGATCGACTTCGACCGGCGCATGTAGGGCGGCAGGATCGACGGAGAGAACCGGATGCGGCCGGGATCGGCGGCGTCCGCATCGCGATCGCGCACACGCGGCTGGCGGACGGCGACCGGACCGATACCGGTCATCACCTCGCGCTCCGGCAGGTGACCGTGGCGGACGACGCGCTGGTGGCCGTCCTCGGTCTTCAAATCGGCATGCTTGCCGAGAAAGTCTGCAACCTCGGCCTCTACCGCCTGGGCAAGCAGGGAACGCGCCCCATTGCGCAAGATTTCGGTGAGTTGATCCTCGACGTTTCCTGGCTGAATCAGCTTGATGATGTTATCTTTGGACACGGCATATCGCTCCTTCGGTGGAGAAGTGGAGGCGTCAAGCACCCCCACGATATGCCGCCTTTCCGATTCCCGCCGTCACCAACTTTCGGCGATAGCTCCGCTCCGAATGTCGGCTCCAGTGTTACAAAGTGGACAGACGCCGGCCCGAGCCTGATCTTTGATCCTCGCACTTCAGAACGTCAGCCATACTTCGGATCGCCCGGCCCGGTTGCCGGGCTTTTCCCGTGTCCGTCGTGGTGACGCTATTCCGGTCGCGCCAAGCTCCCGGTGAAGCCAGCATGCAATGGTTTCTGATCACTGCGTCAGCCTCGCTGATGGCCACTGCCGCAGACGCAGCCCCGCAAATGCCCGAAATCTTTCGCGGAAAATGGTGCGTGCGAAGTCATTCGATGATGGAGCGCAGCACCGAACGTGATGCCATAGCTATCTCGGCCACCCGCTGGGATCAGGACGAAATCGTTTGCGACCTTGTTCGCCTGAGGCCGCAAAAACCGTCCCGCCGGGTCAGCGAGTACCGTGCGACGTTTGACTGTGTCGTCGCCGACGCCAAGAGCCATCTGCGTTATTACCGGACTGGCTTCTATGATGAAGATCACAGCCTCCTGTTCATGGACGAAACCAACTCGACGTTCACCGCTGTCCGAAAATCTAACTTCTGACAGCAAGCCGCGGGCGCCGCTCGGCGTGTCGGGTTTGCGAAAGCCATCCTTGAACGTAGGCTCGCGCCACCACGACTAACCCCTAGACGATCGATTCCATGAAACCTGCATCATGGAACCTATGGGTTGATGGCGGATTCCTTGTTTTGCGGTTGGCGAAACGAGGAGCGGCATCATGGCAGGATGGCGGCGAGCAGTCGAATTGGCAATGACCGACGAAGAGATTGAAAGATTGACGGCTCTTTCGCGGTCGCGAACCGAGCCGGCGAGCCGGGTATCGCGGGCGCAGATGCTGCTGGCCTATCGCGAGAATCCTTCGTTCTGTGCGGTGGGGCAAAGAGTTGGGGTTCACCATCAAACGGTTCAGCGCTGCGTGGAGCGGGCGCTGGGCTATGGGCCGCTGGCGGCGATCGAGGATCGGCCACGGCCGGGTAAAGAACCGGTCATCACGCCGGAGGCCAAAGCCTGGTTGGTGTCGCTGGCGTGCGACAAGGCCAAGGAGCACGGCTATCCGCATGAGCTGTGGACGACGCGGCTTTTGGCACGTCACGCACGCGAGCACGGCCCGACGGCGGGGCACGAATGTCTCGCCAGGCTGGTTCAAGGCACGGTGTGCAAGATCCTCGGCCAGGAGGAAATCAAGCCGCACAAGGTGCGCTACTATCTGGAACGTCGCGATGCCGAGTTCGAGCAGAAGATGGCCGAGGTTCTGTGCGTTTATCGCGAGGTCCAGGTTCTGAAGAGAGCCGCCGCCAAGTCGCGCAAAGCCATCAAGCGAGTGGCGATCGTTTCCTACGACGAAAAGCCGGGAATCCAGGCCATCGCAACGACAGCACCCGATTTGCCGCCCAAGCCCGGCGTCCACGCGACCTTCGCGCGGGATTACGAGTACAAACGTCATGGCACGCTGAGCCTGTTGGCCGGAATCGACCTGCTTACCGGGAAGGTCCATGCGCTCGTCAGAGACCGCCACCGCAGCCGGGAGTTCATCGAATTCCTCAAGTGTCTCGACGCCGCTTATCCGGCCAGCACCGCGATCAAGCTGATCCTCGATAATCATTCCGCGCACATATCGAGAGAAACAACAGCCTGGCTCGACGCTCGACCGCCTGGACGCTTCGAGTTTACCTTCACGCCCAAGCATGGTTCGTGGCTCAATCTCATCGAGGGCTTCTTCTCCAAATTCGCGCGGTCGGTCCTGCGCCACATCCGGGTCACCTCAAAACACGAACTCAAAGAGCGCATTATGGCCGGCATCGACGACGTAAATCGCCACCCCGTCATCCACACTTGGTCATACAAACTCGCCGACGCCGCCTGATATGATTCGAACCAAGGAAACGCTGACCTAGAGTGCATCAGGATCAGTGGAACGTGATCGAGCTTCCCCTTCCGAAAGCACCAAAATGGTGCTTTAGTGCTTTCCATGAGCCCGTCGTCCCGAAACGCGCCGTCTGCGCTGCGTTACAGGCTTGCCCCTGATCCGGCCGCCAAGGCCGCGATGGAGGCGACGTTCCAGGCCTATGATCGCATGATGGAGATTCCTGGACGAGGTCGCGCGGACCCACAATGTGGGCTCCAACGTCGTCCTGCTGCATGCGCCATGCCTATGAGCCGATCCGCAAACAGACCGCGTTGCCGTCGCGCCTGGTGACGCTGGGTCTGCGCGACCGCGCCGACTATCGCGCGGCGCAGGGCCGCCGCCTGCCGCTCGACGACAAGCTCGCCAAGATCAAAGGCCCGGCCACCATTTCGATTGCAACCGTGCAAGGGCGCTTCAGCGTGCCCTTCGACTACGCCGGGTATGCGGAGGGCTGGGGGCAGAGCGTGCCCGCGCTCCTGATCCGCACCAACGACGGTTTCGAGGTTCACTACGGCGTCACGCCGAACAGCCTGCCAGAGGAGGAGAACGCCATGGATACCATCGCTGCCGCTCCCGAGAACTTCCTGTCACGGGTCGGGCGTCTGATCGCCGGGATCGCCTATGACGCGATCGAGCAGGCGGAGGGCAAGAACAAGCTTGGAGTGGTCGGACAGGCCATCCGGGAAATCGAACGGGCCGAGAGCGAGGCGCGCGACGCACTCGCGTCCGCCCGTGCCGAGGAGTACCGCCTGAACGCCCGGCGCACCGAGATCGAACGCGAGATGATCGATCTCGCCGCCAAGATCGAGGGCGCGATTGCCGACGGGCGCGACGACCTCGCGCGCGCCGGCATCGCGAGGCAGTTGGACCTGGAGGCGCAGTTCGAGGCGCTGTCCCGCGCCATCGACGAGAACAACGAGAAGATCGACCAATGCGTTACCTCGCTGCGTGCCGTGCTGTCGGCGCTCCAGGATGCCGAACAGCGCCGCGCCGATCTTGCGAAGAGCGAGGCGGCCGCCAGCCATCAGGCCTCGGCGTCAGCCCGGAAGCCCGGCGGCGCCTCGGCAGCGGCTAAGGCGCTGCGTGCAGGCAGGGCGGTGGCGCGTGCCACCGGCGTTCCCGCAGCCATCCCGTTTTCAAGCGACATCGACGAGCTCAGCACGTTGCATCGCGACAAGGAGATTGCAGCGAGGCTGGCGCGGTTGAAGTCGCGCTCCTGAGTAATGTGTCATGAGCGCTCTGCTCGAACACGTGATGGCGCCGGAGGTCAGGCCGTTCGCGATCGCGGCGGCCATGATCCTCATCGTCGGCTCCGTCGAGGTGGTTTCGATGCTGGTCGGGCTTCGCTGAGCGAGATGCTCGGCACCAACATCGATTTCGGCCACCCCAGCGACAATGGCGTGATCAACGCCATCTCCTGGATCAATGTTGGCGGCGTGCCGCTGCTGATCTTCCTGCTGCTGCTGCTCGGCGCCTTCTCCATCACCGGCTTCCTGATCCAGGATGTCGCGCGGATGGTCGTGCCCTTGCCGGCGACGATCGCCTCGGCCGGGGCGATCGTGGTGTCGATTCCGCTGGTTCGCGCAGCCAGCGGCGCGATCGCCCGAGTCATTCCCAAGGACGAAAGCTATGCCATCGGTCTCGGCGATCTCGTCGGCCGCGTCGGTGAGGTCGTCATCGGTCCACTCGACCAGGGGCCGCCGGGCCGCGTCAGCGTCGCCGACATCCACGGCAACCGGCACTTCGTCTGGGCGGTTGCGGCGCCCGCATCGGGACCTCTGCCGCAGGGAGCCCTGGTCCTTCTGGTCGATCGCGTCGGCACCCGCTTCGTGGCGGTCCAAGCCGGCGATGAACTCAAGCCATCCAAACCCACTCTAAGCAGCTAGCAAGTCATCATTGGAGAAAGTTATGTTCGACATCGCAGTCCCGGCCACGATTGGCGTCGCGCTGATCGTCGTCCTGGGGATCGTCTTCACCATTCTCTACAAGCGCGCCACGCGCGACGAGGCCTTCGTGCGCACCGGTCTCGGCGGCAAGAAGGTCGTGCTCGACGGCGGCGCCATGATCCTGCCGATCTTCCACTCCTACGCCAGCGTCAATTTGAAGACGCTGCGGCTCACTGTCGAGCGCAAGGAGCGGGAATCGCTGATCACCAAGGACCGCCTCCGCGTCGACATCGTCGCCGAGTTCTACGTGCGCGTCCGCCCCGACGATGAGAGCATTGCACTCGCGAGCCAGACGCTGGGCGCGCTGACCAATGACGCCGAAGCCCTGCGTAACCAGGTCGAAGCAAAATTCGTCGACGGCCTGCGTTCGGTGGCGGCCACCATGACCATCCTGGAACTGCAGGAAAAGCGCAGCGATTTCGTCAAGCACGTACAGGCGACCGTGGAGTCCGACGTCAAGTCGAACGGCCTCGAGCTGGAGTCGGTTTCACTGACCAAGCTCGACCAGACGGATGTAAAATTCTTCAATCCGGAAAACTTTTTCGACGCCGAAGGCCTGACCCAGCTGAAAACCGTCACCGAGACGCGCCGGCGTGACCGCAACTCGATCGTGCGCGACAACGAAGTCGCGATCGCGCAAAAGGACCTCGAGGCGCGGCAGCAGACCCTGACGATCGAGCGGACCAAGAAGGAAGCCGAGTTGTCGCAGGAGCGCGACATCGCCAACAAGACCGCGAGCACGCGCGCCGAGGTCGCGACCGCCACGCAGACCGCCCGCCTGACCGAGGAGAACGCCCGCATCGACACCGACCGCGCGGTCGCGGAGAAGGAGGCCGGCGCCAAGCAGGTCAAGGAAACCGCGGTCATCGAGTCGGATCTGGCGATCAACAAGCGCAAGACCGACGCGCAGCGCGAGATCCAGATCGCCACGCAGGAGAACGAGATCCAGATCGCCGCCAAGAGCAAGCAGACCTCGGAGGCCGTGGCCGAGGCCAAGACTGCCGAAGCTGTTGCCGTCTCCGCGGAGGAAAAGGTCGTTACCGCCCGCGCCGTTGAGGTCGCCGATCGCGCCCGTCTGACCCAGGTGCTCGCCGCGCGCACCGAGGCCGAGCGCAAGTCGACCGAGGTGATTGTGGCTGCCGAAGCCGAGAAGAAGGCGGCGCTCGACCGCGCCGAAGCCACCAAGACACTGGCCACGGCGGAAGCCGAGTCCAACAAGATCAAGGCCGTCGGCGTCAGGAATATCGGTGAGGCCGAGGCCGCAATCATCGCGCTCAAGAACGAGGCTCAGAACAAGCTCGGCACCAATGTCATCGACTTCGAGCTCGCCAAGAAGCGGATCGAGATCATGCCCTCGGCGTTGGCCGAGATGGTCAAGCCGATCGGAAACCTCAAGGACGTCCGCATCCTACACACCGGCGGCGCGTTCGGCGGCAGTGGTGCCGGGGGAGGCAATGTCGGTTTCGGCGAAGGGCTCGCCGGCGAACTCCTCAAGGTGCATGCGCTGCGTCCGATGATCGACGAGATCCTGCGCCAGAGCGGTTTTGCGCCGGGCGACGATCCCGTGAAGGCGCTGGTCGGCGCCGTGACCGGCAAGGCCAACGGTGCCGCGGTCACGCCGGCCGCCGTGCCTGCGCCGGAGAAAACAAACGGCGCCGATCTATGAATGCCGGTTCATTGCTGCGGAGAATTCGAATTGATAAAAACGGTTCGTTGCGCGTCTCGCGTCGCGCAACGAACCGGAGCGCGGGTCGATCGCGTGGTGAACCTGTCGATCGCGCTCCGGACGAATTTTTGAGGCAACGCCATTGGTTGCCGCGGCGCCTGCGGTGATCGACGTCAGGCGCCGGAGGGCTGTTTCGATCGGGGGTTTTTCACATGAAGTATTTCTTGTCTGGACTGATCGCCGTGGGTCTTTCTCTTGCCGCCACGGCGTCCTTCGCGGCTGACGCCCGCAACGTCACCGTCGTCAACGAGACCGGCTATGCCATCAAATTCCTCGGCTTCAACGCACCGGACGATGGCCTGGACGAATGGGACAACGAGCTCGACAAGGTCTTGCAGAACCAGGCCTCGACCTATGTCGAGTTCGACGATGATGGCGAGGGCTGCGTCTGGAACATCCGCGTCGACTGGCAGAACTACGACGAGTTCGTGCTGTGGAAGAACGTCAACCTCTGCAAGTTTACCGCCCTGCGGCTGCGCTACGACTCCGGCTCCAAGACCACGTCGTTCGTCGCCGAGTAGGTCTTCACCTGACACGGCCCGGAGGAGGGGCCGGAGAGGCCCTTCCTCGACGCGTGCGCACGATGGCGAATTCGTCCTTTGCAAGCGCAACCGGCTTTGTTATACGCAGCCGCGCGCGAACGATTGGTTCGCCTTTTCCTCGGTAGCTCAGCGGTAGAGCATCCGACTGTTAATCGGATGGTCGCTGGTTCGAATCCAGCCCGGGGAGCCAAATTCCGCTGTATTTCTAAAGAGTTGCACGCGTTCACCGATGTGGCGTGCGATGTTGCTCGATCAATCTCCCAACGTCGTCCCACGCAAATCCAGCGCAGAATCCCGTTCAAGCGGATGTGTGCAGCGGCGCCATCGCCGCCACGAGGACGGCACCAAATCGACTTAATTCAAATCGAGCTTGCAGGGGCCGGACTCTTACGGAGCTGATTGCCATGCCCGACGTCCAGATCGACCGTGCACACGAGGCCCCCTCGATTTTGCTGGCCGATATTCCCGCGCTGAGCGACGATGAATGCTTGGCCTGTCTCGCGCGCGCCGTCGAGACCCCCGATTCGGCGCGGCTAGACGAAGTGGCGGCCCTGATCGGCCGACTTGCTGTCGCGATCGAATAGATCCCATCTGCCCCAACTGCCGTGAACTGCCGTTGGCCCCCCCCCGCGGGCCAACGGACGTGTTGCGTTTTCGCGGAGCCTGTACCAAAGATGCCGCCAACTTTCGTCCGCGGCATCGTCCGCCTTGCAGGGTCCGCAAATGTCCGGTTTCTCGACCGCGCGCCAAAAAATGGTCGATGGCCAGGTGCGTACCAGCGACGTCACCGACGCCGCATTCTCGATGCCATGCTCACAATTCCGCGCGAGGCGTTCGTGCCGGCGACCAGGCAGGCCGCTGGCCTATCTCGACCTCGATCTCGACGTCAGCGAGGGGGCCGCCAAGCGGTACCTGATCAAGCCGGCGCTGACCGGCGAAACTGCTCCAGGCCGCCGAGATCAGCGAGAGTGACAACGTGCTGGTAGTCGGCTGCGCGACGGGCTACGTCGCCGCGCTGACCGCGAAGCTTGGCCCAGGTCACCGCAACCGAATGCGATTCGGCGCTGGCGGCAAAAGCCAAGGAGGCCTTGGCCGCACTCGGGCTCGGCAACGTGACTGCAAGGCCGCAGCTGTGCCGAGGGCGATTCGGCCGCCGCGCCTTATGACGTGATCATTCTCAACGGCGCGACCGAGATGACGCCGGAAGGGCTGTTCGGCCAACTCAAGGAAGGGGGACGCCTGGTGGGGGTCTCTGCCGAATCCGGGCCGCCGCGCGCCACGATCGTGACGCGTTCCCACGGCGAATTCGGCTATCGGGCGCTTTTCGACGCCGCAATTCCGGTCCTTGCCGGGCCTGGAAAGGCCGCCGCATTCGTTTTTTGACGGCCGAAGCGGCCTCTTAAAATGCCGTTCTGGATCGAAGTGTGGCCCGGATGCCGCACGTGAGGAGTTTCCACTGGGTCCCACCCGTTCGGGGGTTCCTTCGCGCTTGACCGCGTCCTATGCTGCTACGGGGCAGTGACTCCACTCGGAATACGGTAACCAGGCTCGAGGGCACGAGCCGGACGTGAGAATGAACGGATTTCTGGGATGGATGGGGTGAAGGTTGTTCACCGGAGCTGCGGTTTCGGTCCTTCTAATGGCGTTTGCCGGGCCGACGCCTGTGTTGGCGGATACGATCGAGGCAGCGCTGGTGCGCGCCTATCAGAACAATCCGCAGCTCAACGCGCAGCGCGCCCAGGTGCGCTCGACCGACGAGAACGTGCCGCAGGCGCTGTCGGGCTATCGCCCGAAGGTCGATGTGACCGCGAGCGCCGGCTATCAGTACACCGAGGATATCCACGGCGGTGCAGAACGGAGCGATTCGCTCCGTAGATCCCGGCCCCCTTCAGCCGCAATAGCGCCAGCCTCACCGTCACCCAGACGCTCTACAACGGCAACAGACCGCCAACAGGACGCGCGCGGCGGAGAGCCAGGTCTCGGGGTCCCGCGAGGCGTTGCGCGTGCTCGAGCAGACGGTCCTGCTCCAGGCGCGCCACCGTCTACATGGATTATCTGCGTGATTCGGCGACGTCGAGGTTCAACGCAGCAACGTGCGCGTGCTCGAGCAGACACTCAAGCAGACACGAGACCGCTTCAATGTCGGCGAGGTGACCCGCACCGACGTCGCCCAGTCCGAGGCGCAGCTGGCAGCCGGCAAGACGCAGGTGCTCACCGCCGAATCGAATTTGACGACCACGCGCGCAAACTTCCGCCGCATCATCGGCAATGAGCCGGTGGCCCTCGCGCCGGGGTCGCCGGTCGACCGCTTCCTGCCGCGAACGCTTCCCTCGGCGGTCAGTCTCAGCCTGGTCGAGAATCCCAACGTCACGGCCGCGATGTACGGCATCGACGTCAACTATCTCCAGGTCAAGATCAACGAAGGCGCGCTGCTGCCGACGGTCACGGTTCAGGCTCGGTGTCAGCACATCCTACGAGCAGACCCTGACGGTCTTCCGAACGAATACGGCGCGTCCGCCATCGCGACAGCCTCCGTGCCGATCTATCAGGGCGGCGCAGAATATTCGCTGATCCGCCAATCGAAGGAGAACCTGGCGCAGCAGCGTCTGAACCTTGAAACCACCCGCGACCAGACCCGCGCCAACATCGTCACGGCCTGGGGCCAGTTGGGGCCGGCAAGGCGCAGGTGCAGTCGGCGCAGGCGCAGGTCACGGCCTCGGAGATCGCGCTGAACGGCGTGCGCGAAGAGGCCAAGGCCGGTCAGCGCACCACGCTCGACGTGCTCAACGCGCAGCAGGCGCTGGTCAACGCGCGCGTCGCGCTCGTCACCGCTCAGCACGATCGCGTCGTCGCGTCCTACTCCGTGCTCAACGCGGTTGGCCGGCTCGCGCCGCAGGTGCTCGGCCTTAACACCACGGTCTACGATCCCAGCGTGCATTACCAGCAGGTCCGCGATAGCTGGGTTGGCGTTCGCACACCCGACGGCCGCTGATTGCCGTAGTTCTCCGGTCGGCCTCGCAAACAGACGAGACCGGCCGGCGCTTTGCTTGCAATCATCTAAATCCCTGACATAGCCTTGCCAGGAAGCTGCGGGTCGATTCGCCCCGCATTCGATGTTGCGTGCGTATGTTTGGGTGGGCGGGGCAGGGGCGCACCGCCTCACGTTGAGCCGTGATCTGGGGACAAGTCGGCTGTCGCGACGAAAATGTCGAGCCAGCCCATCCGGAACCGGCCAATCCTGTCGTGCTTGGTGTAAAACAACGCATGCGAGGGCGTTGATGATGTGGAGTCGGAGATGACGCAGCCTGCAAAGGTCACAGAACCCTCGATGGAGGAGATTCTGGCCTCGATCCGGCGCATCATTGCCGACGATGAGGCCAAGCCGCCGCCGGCCGAGGCCGCAAAGCCAGCGCAGCGCCGCGCCCGCGCCGAAGCCGCAGGCGATGAACGACGCTCCAGCATCCAAAGTCGCGCCTGCAAAAGCCTGCCGCCGAAAAGCCCGCGGCGCCGCCGCCACCCGCGCCGGCGCCAGCGCCGGACCAAGCAACCAGGACGATATAGACGCGCTGCTGGCGGGCCTCGACGAGGCCACGACCTGCGCCAGAGATGCGGGCCCCGCACCCGAGCCCGAACGCCGACGTGCTCGAACTGACCGACGAGATGGCGTTCGATCCACACGCCGATGCCGCCGCCGAGCTTCCGCAGGGTCGAGCCGCGCGACGATCTCGAATTCGCCGAAGCAGCCGCCGCGCCGTCCGACGCCCGCCCGTCCTTTGCGCCGGTCGACTTCGACGCTCGCCGTGCCGCCGCAGCAGCCGATGCTGGCGCATTCGACGGTCTCGGCGGTCGAATCCGCCTTCAACTCCTTGCCCACACCGTGCTCAGCAACAATGCGCGGACGCTGGAGGACCTGGTCAAGGAGATGCTGCGCCCGATGCTGAAATCCTGGCTCGACGACAATTTGCCGGGCCTCGTCGAACGCATCGTCAAGGCCGAAATCGAGCGGGTTTCGCGCGGCGGCCGCTGAGCCAGGCTGCGCCGGCCCCGATAAAGCCCTGCTTCCGTGTCATACTTCGACCTGCCGGCCGGGCCGGCATGCGCTTTGCCGCTGGCGCTTTCCGTTGACTTGAGCCCCGCGCGCGGCTTTCTAGCGCCGCCATGATCGAGAAGAACTACCAGCCCGCCGATATCGAAGCCCGCATGTCCGCGTGTGGGAGGACAGCCTGCGCGTTCAAGGCCGGCCGTCCCGACCGCCGCGACGCCGTGCCCTTCACCATCGTGATCCCGCCGCCGAACGTGACGGGCTCGCTGCATATGGGCCACGCCCTCAACAATACCCTGCAGGACATCCTGTGCCGCTTCGAGCGCATGCGCGGCCGCGACGTGCTGTGGCAGCCCGGCACCGACCATGCCGGCATCGCCACCCAGATGGTGGTCGAGCGGCAACTGATGGAGCGCCAGCAGCCGGGCCGCCGCGAGATGGGCCGCGCGAAGTTCCTCGAGCGGGTCTGGCAGTGGAAGGCCGAGAGCGGCGGCACCATCGTCAACCAGCTCAAGCGGCTCGGCGCCTCCTGCGACTGGTCGCGCGAGCGCTTCACCATGGACGAGGGCCTGTCGCGGGCCGTCGTCAAGGTGTTCGTCGAACTGCACCGCGAGGGGCTGATCTACAAGGACAAGCGGCTGGTGAACTGGGACCCGAAGCTGCTGACGGCGATCTCCGACCTCGAGGTGCAGCAGACCGAGGTCAAGGGCAATCTCTGGTATCTGCGCTATCCGCTCGAGGGCAAAATCTTCAATCCCGAGGATCCCTCGACCTTCATCGTCGTCGCCACCACGCGGCCCGAGACGATGCTCGGCGACACCGGCGGTGGCCGTGCATCCGGAGGACGAGCGCTACAGGCAGCTGGTCGGCAAGCACGTGATCCTGCCGCTGGTCGGCCGCAGGATCCCGATCGTCGCCGACGAATATTCCGATCCGGAAAAAGGCTCGGGCGCGGTCAAGGTGACGCCGGCGCACGACTTCAACGATTTCGAGGTCGGCAAGCGCCACGACCTGCCGCAGATCAGCGTGCTCGACAAGGAAGGCTCGTCTCGACGCTCGTCGACAATGAGGATTATCTGCGCGGATTGCCGGAAGGCGCGGATCGCAGCTCGCCGAGGAGATGCACGGCCTGGATCGCTTCGCCGCGCGCAAGCAGATCGTGGCGCGGCTGGAAGATGTTCGGCTTCCTGGAGCGGATCGAGCCGAACACGCACATGGTGCCGCACGGCGATCGCTCCGGCGTCGTCATCGAGCCTTACCTGACCGACCAGTGGTACGTCGACGCCAAGACGCTGGCGCAGCCGGCGATCGCGGCGGTGCGCTCGGGCGCGACCAGCTTCGTGCCGAAGAACTGGGAAAAGACCTATTTCGAGTGGATGGAGAACATCCAGCCCTGGTGCATCTCGCGCCAGCTCTGGTGGGGCCACCAGATTCCGGCCTGGTACGGCCCGGACGGCAAGGTGTTCGTCGCTGAGACCGAGGAAGAGGCCGTCAGCCACGCGCTCGGTTATTACGTCGAGCAGGAAGTCATCACGCCAGAGCAGGGGCGCGAGATGGCGCTCGACCGCAACAAGCGCGAGGGCTTCATCACCCGCGACGAGGACGTGCTCGACACCTGGTTCTCCTCGGCACTGTGGCCGTTCTCGACGCTCGGCTGGCCGGACGATACGCCCGAGGTGAAGCGCTATTACCCGACCGACGTGCTGGTCACCGGCTTCGACATCATCTTCTTCTGGGTCGCCCGCATGATGATGATGGGCCTGCACTTCATGAAGGAGGTGCCGTTTTCGACCGTCTACATCCACGCCCTCGTTCGCGACGAGAAGGGCGCGAAGATGTCGAAGTCGAAGGGCAACGTCATCGATCCCCTGGATCTGATCGACGAGTACGGCGCCGACGCACTGCGCTTCACGCTGGCCGCGATGGCGGCGCAAGCGCGCGATATCAAGCTGTCGCCGCAGCTGGTCGAAGGCTATCGCAATTTCGCGACCAAGCTGTGGAATGCCTGCCGCTTCGCCGAGATGAACGATTGCGTCGTGCCGCGAAGGCTTCGATCCGGCGAAGGCCGAAGGAGACGTTGAACCGCTGGATCGCGCATGAGACCGCGAGTGCCACGCGCGAGGTGACAGAGGCGCTCGAGGCCTACCGCTTCAACGATGCCGCCGGCGCGATCTATCGCTTCGTCTGGAACGTCTATTGCGACTGGTATGTCGAACTGGCAAAGCCGGTGCTGATGGGCGAGGACGGCGCCGCCAAGGCGGAGACCCGCGCCATGGTCGCCTGGGCGCGCGACGAGATCCTGAAACTGCTGCATCCTTTCATGCCCTTCATCACCGAGGAGCTGTGGGCAGTCACGGCCAAGCGCGAGGGACTGTTGGCGCTGGCGCCGTGGCCGCGCAAGGCGGCTGGGTTCAGGCCGGAGCAGGCTGGTGCTCATGGCAGCAGCTGTCCCGAGCGATCCGTTGATGTCGCCGGCGTCATGCCGATGATCGACACAGCCGACTTCACCGATCCCGAGGCCGAAGCCGAGATCGGCTGGGTGGTCGACCTCGTCACCGCGATCCGCTCGGTGCGCGCCGAAATGAACATTCCGCCGGCGACGCTGACGCCGCTGGTGCTGTCGGGAGCCTCCGCCGAGACCAAGGAACGCGCGCCACGCTGGAACGATGTCATCAAGCGGATGGCGCGGCTGTCCGATATCTCCTTCGCCGACCGCGGCGCCGGAGGGCGCGGTGCAACTGCTGGTCCGCGGCGAGGTTGCTGCCCTGCCGCTCAAGGGCGTGATCGATCTTTCGGCCGAGAAGATGCGGCTCGACAAGGAGACTCGCCAAGGCCGAGGCGGACATCAGCCGGGTCGATGCCAAACTTGCTAACGAAAAATTCGTCGCCAACGCGCCCGAAGAGGTCGTCGAGGAGGAAGAGGAGAAGCGCGAGGCGGCGCTGGCGCGAAAGGCCAAGATGCTGGAGGCGTTGGAGCGGCTGAAGAAGGCGTCGTAGCAGGCCTGCTTCGCGAAAGGGCTTGGAGAGGAATTTCGAACCCTTCAGCCCATAGCGCCAGGGCAGTCGACCGCCTTGGTGATGCCGATCCGTATGCCCGGTGACGACCTCAAGCTTGTCGTCCGCGCGTGCAGCGAGAACGGGGGCGCATCGAGCGCGAGGCCGTTATGGGCGTGGGTGATGCCGAGCGCTTCCGTCAGCTTGCCCGGGCCCGAACACAGCGAACGCTCGTCATGGAGGCCGCGGCGGCGGCGCATCGCCGCAATGCCATGGGTCGGCTCCAGCGCGCGGATCAGCACCGCGCTGGCCGAGCCCGCCTTCTCGCAGACGAAATTGACGCACCAATGGATGCCGTAGGAGCGGTAGACATAGGTAAAGCCGGGCGGTCCGAACATCACCGATATTCGCGGCGTCGGCCCGCGGTAGGAATGCGCCGCGGGCTCGGTGTGATGATAGGCCTCGACCTCCACGATGATCCCGCCGACGCCGTCGACCAGCAAGGTCGCGCCGATCAGGTCGGGCGCGACCTCGTGCACGCTGCGGTCAAAGAAGGCCCTTCAGCAGTTTGCCGAGCCGCTGTGCCGAGCGGTCTTTCGATGGCTGGACCATTCAAGCGGAGAATGCCGTGGAACAGAGCGGGATATTGCCCATATCTGGCACGTTACTAAGCGAGCGGTTGCGGGTTGCGGCGGCATCCGACCGGATTAGCTAGGATCTTAGAGAGACTTCGGATTCCCCATGGTCGTGATCGTCGATACCGTCTCCGCCACGCCGGTGCGCCCGCGTCACCCCGAAAAGGTGAACCGGCCGGACTGCGCTGTCGCCGCCGAAGCCGGACTGGATCCGCGTGCGCGCGCCGACCACGCGCGGCTATGCCGATACCCGCAACATCGTGCAAGGAAAACGGCCTCGTCACGGTATGCGAGGAGGCGGGCTGCCCGAATATCGGCGAGTGCTGGGACAAGAAGCACGCCACCTTCATGATCATGGGCGACACCTGCACCCGGGCGTGCGCGTTCTGCAACGTCAAGACGGGAATGCCCGACGCGCTGGATGCCACACGAGCCGGAGCATGTCGCGGAGCGACCTTCAAGCTCGGCCTGAAGCATGTCGTCGTCACCTCCGTCGACCGCGACGATCTCGCCGACGGCGGCGCCGAGCATTTCGCGCAAACCATCCGCGCCATCCGCGCGCGTTGCCCGATCGACCACATCGAAATCCTGACGCCGGACTTCCTGCGCAAGGACGGCGCGCTTGAAGTCGTGGCCGCGGCCAAGCCCGACGTCTTCAACCACAATCTGGAAACGGTGCCTTCGCGCTATCTGAGCGTGCGGCCGGGCGCGCGCTACTTCCATTCGATCCGCCTGTTGCAGCGGGTCAAGGAAATCGATCCCACGATCTTCACCAAGTCCGGCATCATGGTGGGCCTCGGCGAAGAGCGCCACGAGGTCCTGCAGGTGATGGACGATCTTCGCTCGGCCGACGTCGATTTTCTGACCATCGGCCAGTATCTGCAGCCGACGCGAAAGCATCACGCCGTGATGCGTTATGTGCCGCCGGACGAGTTCTCGGGCTACGAGAAGGTCGCCTACACCAAGGGCTTCCTGATGGTGTCGGCGAGCCCGTTGACCCGTTCGTCGCATCATGCCGGCGAGGATTTCGCGAGATTGCAGGCCGCACGGGCCGCGCACGCCCGCTGAACGCTATGCCCAAATTTTCCAACAAGCGCCGTGTCAATCACAGCGCATCCGAGATGTTTGATCTTGTCGCCGATGTCGAGCGCTATCCGGAATTCGTGCCGCTGTGCAGCGCGCTGAAGATCCGTCAGCGCATGCCGAAGCCCGACGGCACCGAGGTCGCTGGTCGCCGACATGACCGTGTCGTTCAAGCTGGTGCAAGGAAACCTTCACCAGCCGCGTGACGCTCGATCGCCCCAATCTGAAAATTCTGGTCGAATATCTGCAAGGGCCGTTCAGCAATCTTGAAAACCGCTGGACGTTCGAGCCCAAGGATAAGCGGGAGGGCGATGACGTCTGCGACGTCGGCTTCTTCCTCGCCTACGAGTTCAAGAGCCGCATACTGGCGCTGCTGATGGGCTCGATGTTCGATGCCGCGTTTGCGCGTTTCTCAGTGGCGTTCGAAAAGCGGGCGGATGCAGTCTACGGCCGACCGAAGCTGGCGTCGTCCTGATCAATCCACCGCCTTCACGATATCCGGCGGCTGCGAGGCGTAGTAAGCCGCGGCCGCGTCGATCTCCTGCGGCGTCATCGTACGCGCGATGTTGCGCATCTGCTGGCTGATGTCGTTGCGCCGTTCGCCGCCGGCGAAGGCCTGGAGCTGGGCCTTCATATAGGCCTCGGACTGTCCCTCCAGCCATGGGCTGCCGGTCTTGTTGTCGAGGCTGCCATGGCAGGCGCCGCAAGGGGCGATCCCGCGCATCGGCGCGCCGTAGATCACGATGTTGGGCTTCGGCAATTGCGGCGTCGGGTGATAGGCCGGGAGCCGCGGCAGATATGCGTAATAGTTTGAGAGATCGGCGATTTCCTCGTCCGTCAGGTTGACGGCAAACGGCGACATCACGGCATTGCTGCGCGCACCGGAGCGGAAATCGTGCAGCTCCTTGTAAATCACGGCGGCGTACTGGCCGGCGAGGTTGGGCGAATCCGCGCGGCTGATGCCGGTCGGGCCGTGGCAGATCGCGCAGCGCTGCGCCAGCGTCGCGCCGCGGCCGATCGCCTCCTGACTCGGACGCGACAGCGTGTGCGAGGTCAGCACGACCTCCGACAGGCGTTTTGTCTGTTCGGGCGCCGTCACGCTTGCCGCGCGCTGCGGCACGCCGGCGGCGCTGCAGATCGCATCCCAGACATTGGCGAACTGAACCCAGGGCTGCGCGAAGGGCAGCACGATGAAGCCGGCGATCGCCGTTACGATCAGCATCGCGGCGATGATGCCGACACCCATCCTGAAATGGCTGTTACGGAAGGTGAAGAGGTCGCGCGCGCTCATCACTGCGCTCCCACATAGACGGCCGGAACTGACGTGCCCTGGGTCGTCGCCAGTGTCAGGATCGGGTAGCCGTAATTGGTGATGGTGAGCACGATCATCAGCGCCACCCACAGCGCGTGCGTGTTGAGCGCGACCGCCACGGTCGCCGGCTGGTGCACGGCCAGCGCAAAGCGATAGGCGCCGGCGTCGACCTGCGGCGAGCGCATGCCGCGGGCGAGGATGACCAGGAACAAAATGCCCGATGTCAGCAGGATGAATCCGCCAATTGCGGAGAAAGTCACCGACAGCGCCTGCGGCGCGATCGCTGGATCGCCGAAGTCGAAATAGGCCATGCGGCGCGGCATGCCCAAAATTCCGACCCAGTGCCACGGGAAGGTCGTGACGATCATGCCGATGAACCACAGCCAGAGCTGGGTGCGGATCAGGCGGATATCGATCAGCTCGCGTCCGGTCAGGTGCGGCCACAGATCATAGGCGATCGCAAAGTACATGATCACGATGGCGCCGCCGAAGATCAGGTGGAAATGGCCGGTGATCCACTGCGTGTTGTGGATCGACGCATCGAGCTGATAGCTCATGTTGATGAGGCCGCCGGCGCCGCCGAAGCCGAGCATGACGAAGGAGAAGGCGAGCGCCAGCATCATCGGATTGTCCCAGGGCAGGGCCCTGATCCAGCCGAACATGCCGCGGCCGCCGCGCAGCCGCGCGGCGATCTCGACGGAGGCGCAGATCGTGAACACGGTCAGCAATGTCGGCAGCGCAACCAGCGCGGTGAAGGCCGAATGGATGAACTTGAAGCCGGCGCCGACCTGCGGATCGGCAAAAGTGTGGTGCATGCCGATCGGCATTGCCACCACCAGGAACAGGATGAAGGAGATCCGAGCCATGGTGTCGGAATAGACCCGGCCGCCGATCGCGCGCGGCACGATGGTGTAATAGGCGATGTAGGTCGGCATCAGCCAGAAATAGACGATGGCGTGCAGCGTCCAGGAGAAGAAGACGCGCGCCAGGCCGGCGTCGATGGTGTTCTTCAACCCCGCCGCGACCGGAATGATCTGTAGCAGCAGCTCGAGCGCAGCGCCGACCGCGGTCCAGGCCCACAGATACGAGCCCGCGACGTTCGCAAACATCGCCAGCGGCACCGGCGCGCCGGGATGAGCCTTTCGCCAGACGCGCAGATTGACCGACATCAGCGCGACCCAGATCCAGGAGCCGACCACGACCAGCACGACGCCGAGATAGTAGAAGACGTTGCCGATCAGCGGCGGATAGAAGGTGTAGAGCACCGAGGCGCGGCCAAGCGCGATCGGGATCACCGCCATGATGCTTCCGAGGACGATCAGCCAGAATCCGGCCCAGGCCCAGCGCACGCCGACCAGGCGCTGCTCCAGCGCGGACTCGCTGATGGCGTAGCCAAAACCCATCGCGACCAGGGTCGGGAACACGTAGCCCATCACCGTGCCGTGCGCGGTCAGCGAACGGTAATAAAGCTCGGGATTGGAGAGCCAGGTGCCGATCGGGCTGCGGATGAACATCTGCCAGGCGCCGAGCGTGAGCGCGACGCCGAACACGGCGAAGGCAAACCAGAAATGAGCGAGGATGAGCTTCCTATTGACCAACACAGCTCAGCCTCCCGCCGCCCTTCGCGCGATTGGCGAAGTCGGTCTTGTCGATCACCTCGACCTTGCCCCACATGCCCTCGTGACCGAAGGAGCAAAACTCCTGGCAGGGCATCAGATAGTCGCCGGTCCTGGTAAAGCGCATGAGTTGCTCGGAGATGTAGCCGGGCACCAGCATGGTGTTGACGTTGGTACCCTGGATCAGGATGCCGTGGACGACGTCGGCGCTGGTCGCGCGCAAGGTGATCGGCGTATCCACGGGCACCAGGATGCAGGCCGGTGTGAAGGAATATTGCTGTCCGATCGCGCGCACGGTGACATTGCCATTGGCCTCCAGCACGCTGCCGAGATTGCTTTCGACGAATTCGCCCGCCAGATGCAGCCGCGACGGATCGGTGATCTCGACGCGCGCCTGCGGCATGGTCGCGCGATGGATGCCGGCGAACGCCGCCAGCAGCGCCATGCCCACGATGATGATGACAGCGACGGTGGCCCAGCGCCGTTCGACGCGGGCCGCGACCTCGACACTGCGATGGGCTTCCTCTGCGCTCATTGCAGCGGCCCGCGCGGCAGGAAGACGAAGAGATAGAACGCGAGCCACATCGCCACCACGCAGGCCGTGGCGATGCCCGCGAGCACGATCGCGCCGGACGGTCCTTGGGCGACGACCTCCTCGACGGCCTGGTCGGCAGCGGCCGGGCTGGTCGGCGGATCGGAATTGAACATGGCGCCTCTCAGTTCAGCGGTGCGGACCGCAGCTCGTTGGCCTCGCGCGCCGAGACCGGCGTGCCGCGATTGCCCCAGGCGGTGCGGATGTAGGAGACGACGGCAGCGACCTCGTTGTCGGAGAGGAGGCCCGCGAAGGGCGGCATGCCATAGGGCATCGGATTGCCCTTGGTGCCCGGCGGATAGCCGCCGTTGAGCACCATGCGGATCGGGTTGACCGCGGACTGCATCTCGATCGACTGGTTGTTGGCGAGCGGCGGCCAATGCGGCGGCTTGCCTTCGCCCTGCGTGCCATGACAGCTCGCGCAGTTCTTGTCGTAGACGGTCTTGCCGAGGCTGATCAGTAGGCTGCTCTCGGTGGTCGACAGTGCCGAGCTCGGCGCCGGCGGAGCCGAAGCCTCCGCGATGCCTTTGAGGTACACCGCCATCGCCTTGGTGTCCTCGTCGTTGAGATATTGCAGGCTGTTGTGCACGACCTCGGCCATCGGACCGTAGACGACGCCGCGCGTGGAGACGCCGGTCTGGAGCAGGTCGGTGATGTCCTTGATGCTCCAGTCGCCGAGCCCTGCCTCGCGGTTGGACGTCAGCGAGGGTGCGTACCAGTTCTGCATCGGGATCAGGCCGCCCTTGAAGGCGTCCGATTGCGAGGTGCCGCCGAGCGCGTTGATTGGCGAATGGCACATGCCGCAATGGCCGAGACCTTCGACAAGATAGGCGCCGCGATTCCACTCGGCCGATTTGGTCGTGTCAGGCTTGAACTCGCCTTCGCTGAAGAACAGCGTGCGCCAGCCGAGGATGAGCTGGCGGTTGTCATAGGGAAAGCGCAGCTCGTGCGGCCTGTTCTTCTGGTTCACCGGCGCGATCGAGCGCAAATAGGCGAAGATCGCGTCGCTGTCGGCGCGCGTGACCTTGGTGTAGGAGGCGAACGGCATCGCCGGATAGATCAGCCCGCCATCGGGAAAGCGGCCACTGTGCATGGTCCGGTAGAAATCGTCCGCGCTCCATTTGCCGATTCCGGCCTCGGGATCCGGCGTGATGTTGGAGGTGTAGATCGTGCCGAACGGCGTCGGCATGGCGCGGCCGCCCGCGAACAGGCGGCCCTCCGGTGCGGTGTGGCAGGCCGTGCAGTCGCCGGCGCGGGCGAGATATTCACCGCGCGCGATGACATCGCTGCTCTTGTCCTGTGCCTGCGCGGTCATCGTGAGCGCGGCGAGAGCGAGGAGGGTGATCGACAGTTTCGAGACCATCATCCGCCTCGTCAGTTGGGCTGGCTGCCGCAGCCGAAGGGCAACGCGTAGGTGCCTTTCGGGACGGGAGCCGGGTTGGCGGGCGCAGGGCGTGTCGCGAGCCAGGCCGCGACCGCGGTGACGTCGGCTTCGGTCAGGTGGCCCGCGACGAGTTGCATGCAGTCGGGTGACTTTGCCGTGCGGGTGCCGTAGCGCCAGGCGCCAAGCTGCGCGCTGATGTAAGGCGCGCGCAAGCCGAGCAGGCCGGGGATGCCGGGCTGCATGCCTGTGAGACCCGGACCGTGGCAGCTGACGCAGGCCGGAATGTTGCGGCCGGCATCGCCGCTGGTGGCGAGCAGCTCACCCTGCGCCAGCACGTCCTTGCTGACTTCACTGGGCGCTGGCTGCGGCAAAGGCGGGTGCTCGCTGGCAAAATATTCCGCCATCGCTTCCAGATACGGCTCGGGAAGAAACTCCAGCAGATAGTTCATCGGCGGGTATTTGCGCCGGCCGCTGCGGAAGGCGAGGAGCTGGTTGTAGAGATAGCCGGCCGGCTTGCCGGAAAGGCGCGGGAAATAGACATCGCTGGTGCCTTCGCCCTTGTTGCCGTGACAGGGCGTGCAGGCTTCCACCCGCGCCGCCATCGTATCAGGCGGCTGGTTGGCCGTTTGCGCAGCCGCACCATCAAAGGCGGCGAAGGTGGCGATGGCAGCGAGTGAAGCTGCGGTACGAGCGAACACAGTGTCGCCCTCCAAAGGGCTGGATCAGGTTGATTCCGGATCACAACGTAGAGCGGCATTATTGCGCCAATATAGTCGCGCGCAAGTTCTGAAGAGAACAATGACGTGTGGTCGCGCCGCTGCATCGCACATCATAACCGATTTCGACAAATTTACGTGCAATTTGAAAAGCAAACATAACGCCGCTGTCTCGCGACGCTTTCTCGCCGAGCCTTTGCTGCGTTGTGTCGCTCTCCGACGTCAGAGGGCGCAGGGAAGGCCGGGCGGAGGCAGGCACCCGCGTTCCGTGCGAGCATGCCGGGTCGCGCCGACCTTATTGCATCGAGCTTGGAGGTGAAAGCCGGTTCGGATCGCAAGTTCAGGGAAATGTAAAGCCCAGTTCCTTGGCTGCTTGCAGCGCAGCTCCGTGCGACGCCCGAAGGGCCAATGATCATGCGGGGCGGATGTCCGAGATTGGCCTCCATAGTGTCCGCGAGAGGATCAGATCGGCGCGAATGCGGGTGAGGTGCCGAGCGTCTTCCTCGTAGGTTCGGGTGACGTGGGTCGTACCGCCAAGTCACCGCGGCGGGCGTCAAATTGCCTTGCGGATTGGCCCGGACGCCGCGATGCAGGTCGTAGCCGTGCGAGGCGAACTCGATGAGGCCTGACGCTTGCATCTCCCGCGCCTCGTCCCAGGAAACGAAATTCGAGCGCGGCACCTTCTTGTCGCCGTAGAGCACGGTCGCCGCCGTCGGCCGCATCCTCCATCCAGCTTCCGACCAGGGCAGCCACGGCCGGATAGCGATAAGCCTTCAGCAGCGGAAAGACACGCGTGTAAAGGCTTCGATAGCCGTCGTCGAAGGTCAGCAGGATCGCTTTGTCGGGCAGTTTTCGGAGGCCACGCGCCGCAGCCGACACATCGTCGAGCGATATCGCCTCCCAGCCCGTGCCTTTCAGCCAATCCAGAAACTGCACGAACGTCCTGGTCGTTACGGATTCCGTGCCGAGATCGGCCGGTTCGTCGACGATATCGTGAAAGGCAATCGACACAAAGCGTTGCCCGGGCGGCTCCGCGCGCGCCTGCGCCGTGGCGATGACCACGAGCAGGAGGCAAAGCATCCGGCGCAGAGCGCTAAAATTTCCACACATGCCAAGCGTAAGCGTCGCCGTGTTCTCGACTGAGCCATCGTAGACCCTGCGTTGGAGGAGTAGCCCATAGCGGAGTTCCATGAACGGGTCGAAGCGCCAACGGTGCTCGTAGTTCACTGTGGCGATCAAGCTGGGGCGGAAATGAGCCTCGCTGTAAAGTCCGGCGTTGATCGACAACGCCTGCACCCAGCTGTTTTCGTAGCGCCGCCAGATCATGTGCTCCGCCAGCAGGCCGGCGTCCACCGTCAGGTCGCGGTCCGGATTGTAGTAGGGTGCGGTCGGCTGGTTGTTGTGCGAGGCGAAGACCTCACCGGTTGCGGAGAGGTCGAAGTGCGGAACGTTGATCAATTTCTGTGTGAAGACCGCGCCTGCGTTGAAGCGTTGGTTGCCGTCGGTAAAGGGCAGATAGGAAAAGCTACCCGCCAGGCTGCGCGATTCGTCCCAGCGATAGGTGGCCTTCACTGAGTAACTGTCAGCCGTGATGCCGTGCAGCAAAGCCCAGCGGCGTATCCCAGGAATAAAGCTCGCTGGAAAAGGCGAGGCGGATCTGGTCGGTCGGCCGCCAGTCCAGCGTGGCGCCGCCGCCCGCTTTGGTCAGTGTGCCCCAGGATTGGGTCGGGTAGAGCGTTGCCGTCAGATAGGGGATGCGCCACTCCAGGCCGGCGCTGAGACGCGTGCGATTGACGAAACCTTCAGGCGGATGGGCGTTGGCGTAATCGGTGACCGCGAACAGCCGCCAATTGTCGGCGATGGGCGGGGTCGTCAGCCGGGTCTGCATGGTCAACGCATTGCCCGCTGCGTTTGCGCCGCCGCCGCTGGAATTGCTGGGCTTCGCCTCGGACTCCAGAACCCAGGCCAGATTCGCCTCGAGCTCGCGCGCCAGCCGCCGACATGCGAATTCTCCGGGTATAGCGCCAGCAGATCGCCGACCATGCGCTGCGCCTCGGCAAAGCGGTAGTTTGCCATCGCGATCTCGGCGAGCGCGATCTTCGCCTCCACGGAATCCGGCTCGAGGCTGGCGGCGATCTCCCCCTCGGTCTCCGCTCGCCGCGGCCAACCGCGCGCGCGGGCGATTTGGTAGAGGGTCAGCCTTGCCTGTTTGTTGGCTGGCGCGGCGTCCGCAATCCGGGTGATGCGCGCCCACGCGTCGGCGAGCTGGTTTCCGTTATCGCGCGCTGCCGCGGCCGTCACCTCGGCATAGGCGCGGTCGGGATTGTCGTGGCGCGTGGGGTCATCGCGGTACGTGCGCCAGATCGGCTCGTCATTAACCAGCGAGTCGATCGTTGCGTAGGCGGTGTCAAAATCCTCAAGCTCGACCGCCGCGTAGAACAAACCATAGCGCGCCATGGTTCGCGTATCAGCCGGGACGTCTCTCGGACTTCCCGCCAGGACACGGCGGTAGGCGGCGGCCGCTTCTTCCGGCCGCCGCAGGTAGAGCAGCGCATCGGCATAGGCTTCCTCGGCAAACGGCGGCAGCGGGCCGTCTGAGTGCAGGGCGCGGCCTTCCCTGGCAGCCTCTTCCATGCGAACGCGATCCCGAAGCGCCACGAGGCGGTCGAGCCGCAGGCGACGACGTGCGGCGGCCTCGGCGGGCGGCCGAGGCAAGGCGGCCAGCAGCCTGTCCAGCCTTGCGATCGCGGCGTCGGTGCCGTCGAATCGTCGCGCCGGGTCAAAAGGTCGCGTGTCCGTGCCCCATCGTACCATCGCCGCAGCCTGATCCATCGCGTACGGCCGTGTGGTCCCTGCGAGCGCCGCTGCGCCATAGGGACCGCCTTGCGCCTGCAGGAGCGCGGCCGCGCTGGTGCGCGCTTCCTCGTTCGCCGGAACGAGCTTCAGCGCGTCGGTATAGGCGGACAATGATTTGTACGGGTCGCCGGCCTTGCGCCAGGCATAGCCCTCGGCCAGGTGCCGTTCGACCGGCGGTGCGCGCTGCGCCTCGGGCCGGCCGAGGATTTCGAGCGCTTCCTTGGGACGGCCTGCGTCGGTCAGCACCAGCGCCAGCAGCAACGGCAATTCAGTCTGGTCAGGAAAGCGTTTGAGGCCCTGGCGCGCCAGCTTTTCCGCATCACGATAGCGATGGACGTCCCGATAGGCGCGCGTGGCGGCAAGCAGAGCATAATCCGGGGGATCGGCAACGGCCGCCCGTTCGAAGACGGCGATGGCTTCGCCCGGCCGGTGCGGCCTGTTGCAACAGTGCAGAAAGGTCCATCGCCACGAGACCGTCGTCTTCGCCGGCGGCCAGCATCGCGCGCAATGTAGCGATGGCGGGTTCCAACTGACCGGCTCGCGCCTGGAGCACAGCCGCCTCGCGCCGTTCGGTGATCGTCTGCGCCGACGACGCGTTCTGCGCCAATCACTCCTGCGATCAAAAGCCAGCTCGCAATGATCCATCGAGCAGCAATGGAAGCTCGCCAGGCTCTGGTACGTGGTTTGTCGTCGGCCTGCGTGACTTTCCCCCCAATAAGTCGGCGGGATTAGGCAGGCCAGTATGCCGGAATTCGAGGGCAAGGCGCGGCGTCGGAATGAGAACCCGTCGATTACACCGCGCCGTTGCGCGGATGCCACAAGATGTACCGGCGGCGGAAATGCGGCGCAGTGTTGGCGAGCCGATGGCGCGCAGGAGGAGATGCCTCCCGGGCGACTATGGGCATCGCCGCGCCAGGCGGACGCAGCCGAGCTATCGCGGTGACCTTCGCCGTTTCACTGCGTGCCTTCGCGGTGAGCGAGCGACGCGGGGGCGCAGGCGGCTTGCGGCTTCGCGGCGCGGTTTGGTCTGGGCCTGCGGGCCGCGGGCGAGATCCATCAGCATGCGCAGCGCCTCGACCACCGAGCGTTGCCGCACCGCGGTACGGCCGATCGCGCCGAAACGCTGCTCGCGGTGGACGATGCGGCCGTCGCGCGCGGCGGCGGCGAAATGGACGAGGCCGACCGGTTTGCCCGGCGTGGCACCGCCAGGGCCGGCAATGCCGGTGATGGCGACCGCGAGATCGACGCCCGCGCGCTCCAGCGCACCGACCGCCATGCGGTTGCGGTCTCCTTGCTGACGGCGCCGAAATTCGCGAGCGTGCCCGCCTCGACCCCGAGCATCGCGCGCTTGGCCTCGTTGGAATAGGTGACGAAACCGCGATCGATCACGTCGGAGGAGCCTGGAATATCGGTCAGCGCTCCCGCGACGAGACCGCCGGTGCAGGACTCAGCGGTCGCGATCGTCAGCTTGCGCATCCGGCACAAATCGAGCAGCGAGCGGGAGAGGGCGCGTGCGTCGCTGCCGCCCATGATCTTACGCGCTCCAGGTCTTTTCGTTGAACGGCAGCCGGATCGTGGCGCTCGCGGTGGCCGCGATGCCTTCCTCGCGGCCGGTGAAGCCGAGCCGCTCGCTGGTCGTCGCCTTCACCGCGACGCGGGAGATGTCGACGCCGGAGATATTGGCGATGCGCGCGCGCATGGTGTCGCGCAAGGGGCCGATCTTCGGCCGCTCGCAGATCATCGTCACTTCGAGATTGGCGACACGGCCGCCGCGCTGGGTCACGCGCTCGATCGCGTATTTCAGAAACTGGTCGGAGGAGGCGCCCTTCCACCTTGCATCGCTCGGCGGGAAGTGCGAGCCGATGTCGCCGTCGGCCAGCGCGCCGAGGATGGCGTCGACCAGCGCATGCAGGCCGACATCGCCGTCGGAATGGGCCAGGAAGCCCTTCGTGTGCGGCACGCGCACGCCGCAGATCATGACATGGTCGCCTTCGCCGAAAGCGTGCACGTCATAGCCCGTACCGGTCCTGATGTCGCCGAGCAGGCTGGCCAGGCGCGCTTCCTCGCGCACGAAATCCTCGGGGGTGGTGAGCTTCATATTGGCAACATCGCCTTCAAAAGTCGCAACCGTCAATCCCGCCCATTCGGCGATCGCGGCATCGTCGGTGAAATCGCTGCGCCCATCCTTCGCGGCACGACGATGCGCCTCGAGAATGACGTCGAAACGAAAGGATTGCGGCGTCTGCGCGATCCGCAACCGGGCCCGGTCCGGCGTGTCCTCGACATTGCCGCTCTCGCCGGTGACCTTGATGGTGTCGGTGACGGGGACGACGGGGATCGCAGCGCCGGTGCGGGTTGCCGCCTCGATCGAGCGCGAGATCACGCCCGCCGAGACGAAGGGACGCGCAGCGTCGTGGATCAGGACGATGTCGGGCTTGTGCTTGGCGAGCGCTTCAAGACCGGCGAGCACCGAGGCCTGTCGCGTGGCACCACCATTGGTCGGCGCCTCGTGCTTCAATCCTGCGACCGCTGCCGTGAACATGGCGCTGTCGTCGGTGTTCACCACCGGCTGCACGGCGAACACGTCGGGATGGCGGCTGAAGGCTTCCATGGCGCGGAAGATCACAGGCACGCCGCCGATCTCGCGATATTGCTTCGGCCCACCGGCGCCAGCGCGCAGGCCGCGTCCGGCCGCGACGAGAACGACTGCGGTGCGCTGTGATTTCGTCATAGGACTCAAATATTCAAGTGTTAAGGGAGAGTCGGGGAGTCGGGGTGATTGCCGGCATGCCTCTAGCACGCCAGGCCCGCAAAAAAAGGGGGGTCCCTGGATTGTGGGATACAGCATTTTGCTGCACTGCACTTGAAAGATTTGCAGAACTGTCTAAACTGTAGGCATGGCGCTTGACTGCACAAGAATTGTGCGCAAGATAAGCCATGGCAGACGCGATGAGGCCCTGCCCACTCAACGAGACCACCGTGACCGGCTCGGCAGGATCAGGCTTTAAACCGCTGAAAATAGGCGATATTGAGATCGCGACGCCGGTCTTCCTGGCGCCTATGTCGGGCGTGACTGACTCGCCGGTCCGCCGCCTGGCCGCCGAGCTCGGGGCCGGTTTGGTCGTATCCGAAATGACCGCCAGCGATGAGCTCGCCAATGGCCACCGCATGTCGCGGTTGCGCTGCGAAGCCACCGGGGTCGGGCCGCACGTGGTCCAACTCGCCGGTTGCGAGGCGCGTTGGATGGCGGAAGGCGCCCGCATCGCGGAGGCCGAGGGCGCCGACATCATCGACATCAACATGGGCTGTCCGGCCCGCCATGTCACCGGCGGCCAATCCGGCTCGGCGCTGATGCGCGATCTCGACCACGCCGTCAGCCTGATCGCGGCAACGATTGCCGCGGTGAACGTGCCGGTGACGCTGAAGATGCGGCTCGGCTGGGACGACCGCACGAGAAATGCGCCAGAGCTGGCGCGTCGTGCGGAGGCGGAGGGCATCGCGCTCGTCACCGTGCATGGCCGCACCCGCTGCCAGTTCTACAAGGGCGAGGCCGATTGGGATGCGACCCGCGCGGTGCGCGATGCCATCTCAATTCCGCTCGTCGTCAACGGCGACATCACGACTTACGAGAAGGCGCTCGCGGCGCTCGAGGCCTCCGGCGCGGACGCCGTGATGATCGGCCGCGGCGCGAATGGCCAGCCCTGGTTGCCCGGCCAGATCGGCCGGCGCCTGAAGGGCGGGGGGGCCGAAGCGCAGCCCACGCTCGAGGCGCAGCTCCATTATGTCCGCACGCTCTATGAGGGCGTCTGCGCGCTCTATGGCCTGCGCGTCGGGCTCAAGCATGCGCGCAAGCATCTCGGCTGGGCGCTTGATGTCGCAGCGCAGGTGAGCCGTGCGCCGGCCGAGACACTGAAGGTCTGGCGCCAGAAGATTCTCACCTCCGAAGATCCGGGCCTCGTTCACCGTTCACTGCAAGATGCCTTCGACGACTTCGCATGGAGCGCTGCTGCATGAGCTCAGCTGCTGAACATCGTCGGCCGGTTGCGTCCGACAGCGATGCGATCCTGGACGCTTTGCCCAATCCCGTGCTGCTGATCGGGCCGGACGGCAAGATCGTCGGCGCCAATATCGCGACCGAAGCTTTCTTCGACATCTCGACGCAGTTCCTGAAGCGGCAGTCGCTGAAAGAGCTGGTGCCGTTCGGCAGCCCCTTGCTGGCGCTGATCGACCAGGTGCGCTCGTCGAATTCGCCGGTCAACGAATACAAGGTCGATTTGGGCACGCCGCGCATGGGCAGCGACCGCCAGGTCGATCTGCATGTCGCTCCGCTCACGGAGCGGCCCGGTCACATCGTGGTGATGCTCCAGGAGCGCTCCATCGCCGACAAGATGGACCGGCAGCTCACCCACCGCAGCGCCGCCCGTTCGGTGATTGCGCTGGCCGCGATGCTGGCGCATGAGATCAAGAACCCGCTGTCCGGCATCCGCGGCGCGGCACAATTGCTGGAACAGCAGGCGTCCTCCGAGGACCGCATGCTGACCCGCCTGATCTGCGACGAGGCCGACCGCATCGTGACGCTGGTCGACCGCATGGAGGTGTTCGGCGACGAACGCCCCGTGGTGCGCGGCCCCGTCAACATCCATTCGGTGCTCGACCACGTGAAGCGGCTGGCGCAGTCCGGCTTTGCCCGCAACATCCGCTTCATCGAGGACTACGATCCGTCGCTACCGCCGGTGCTGGCGAACCAGGACCAGCTGATCCAGGTGTTCCTCAATCTGGTGAAGAATGCCGCCGAAGCCCTGATCGACGTTCCCGACGGCGAGATCCAGCTCACCACCGCGTTCCGCCCCGGCGTGCGCCTGTCGGTCCCCGGTCAAAAATCCCGGGTATCCCTGCCGCTTGAATTCTGCGTGAGGGACAATGGACCAGGTGTGCCCGACGATCTTCTGCCCAACCTGTTCGATCCCTTCGTCACGACCAAGCAGACCGGCTCAGGTCTGGGCCTTGCGCTGGTCGCAAAGATCGTCGGCGATCACGGGGGCATCATCGAATGTGAGTCTCAGCCGCGCAAAACCACCTTCCGCGTGCTGATGCCGATGTACGCCACATCGGTCAAACATGGCGATCACAGCAGTCGCGACGGCTCCGCCGGGAAGTCGTCGTCTGCATCACAGGGGGCAAAATGAGGATTAACAATGCCCGCAGGTAGCATTCTCGTAGCTGATGACGACACCGCCATCCGCACGGTTCTCAACCAGGCGCTGTCCCGGGCCGGTTATGAAGTCAGGCTGACCGGCAATGCCGCGACGCTGTGGCGCTGGGTCAGCCAGGGGGAGGGCGATCTCGTCATCACCGACGTGGTGATGCCGGATGAAAACGCCTTCGACCTGCTGCCGCGGATCAAGAAGATGCGGCCGAATTTGCCGGTCATCGTCATGAGCGCGCAAAACACCTTCATGACGGCGATCCGCGCCTCCGAGCGCGGCGCGTATGAATATCTGCCAAAGCCCTTCGACCTGAAGGAGCTGATCGCCATCGTCGGCCGCGCGCTCGCCGAGCCGAAGGAGCGTGTCGCGACGCCGGACGACGACGCCGAGATGGAGGCGATCCCGCTGGTCGGCCGCTCGCCGGCGATGCAGGAAATCTACCGCGTGCTGGCGCGCCTGATGCAGACCGACCTCACCGTGATGATCACGGGCAAGTCCGGGACCGGCAAGGAGCTGGTGGCGCGCGCGCTGCACGATTACGGCAAGCGCCGCAACGGCCCGTTCGTCGCGGTCAACATGGCGGCGATCCCGCGCGACCTCATCGAGTCCGAATTGTTCGGCCATGAGCGCGGCGCCTTCACCGGTGCCAACACCCGCGCCTCCGGCCGGTTCGAGCAGGCCGAGGGCGGCACGCTGTTCCTCGACGAAATCGGCGACATGCCGATGGAGGCGCAGACCCGCCTGCTACGCGTGCTGCAGCAGGGCGAATACACCACCGTCGGCGGCCGTACTCCGATCAAGACCGACGTGCGGATCGTCGCAGCCTCCAACAAGGATCTGCGCGTTCTGATCCAGCAGGGGCTGTTCCGCGAAGACCTGTTCTTCCGCCTCAACGTCGTGCCGCTGCGGCTGCCGCCGTTGCGCGAGCGCATCGAGGATTTGCCCGATCTCGTGCGGCACTTCTTCGCGCTCGCCGAGAAGGACGGCTTGCCGCCGAAGAAGCTCGACGCACTGGCACTGGAACGGCTGAAGCAGCATCGCTGGCCCGGCAACGTGCGCGAGCTGGAAAATCTCGCCCGGCGCCTCGCCGCGCTCTATCCGCAGGATGTGATCACGGCCTCCGTCATCGACGGCGAACTCGCGCCGCCCTCGGTCAGTCCGGGCGCCGCAGCCCAGCAGGGGGTCGACAATCTCGGCGGCGCGGTGGAGGCCTATCTCTCATCCCACTTCCAGGGCTTCCCGAACGGCGTGCCGCCGCCAGGCCTCTATCACCGCATCCTCAAGGAGATCGAGGTGCCGCTGCTCACGGCCGCGCTTGCCGCCACCCGCGGCAACCAGATCCGCGCTGCGGACCTGCTCGGGCTGAACCGCAACACGCTCCGGAAGAAGATCCGGGATCTCGATATCCAAGTCTATCGGAGCGGGGGCTAGTCTTCTCGGACGGTGGCTCAGTTCCCCCTACCGAAGGTGAGCTGAGCCTGTCCGGATCGCGCTGGCCTTCGTGGCTGACGCGGTGAGCCAAAGTCCGAATCGAGCTGAAATGTTCCGCTGCATCGCTCAAAATCGGTCATTCGACCGTAGTAGCGCGCACCGTCCCATCTATCTGATCAGGCGGGCTGAGACCGGCTGGATATTGGCCATTTCCGCCGTCTGATCCTGCCTGCTAGGGCCGTTGACCAAGAGGTCGGAGGCCACGATCAGCAGCAGCACGGCCGAAACCATCATCGCGAGAAAGAACCTGTCCATGCGGGGGCAAGCCGGAACGGCGGGATTCCGTTCCACCAACTGACGTCAGAACACCGCCGCTGTGGATGCGCCCGTCCGTCGCGGCGGGGGCGCCGCGGAATTGTCGCAATTCGGCAACAATGTGGTACGAATACATCAGTAGCCGCCGTGGCGGACCCCGTTTTCAGCACCCCATTGCCGGAATGACCAGCGCAGACACCTCGGCCGCATCCTTTGACACGGCTCCAGCCGAAGAGCCCCGGCGCTGGTCGGTGCGACGCTGGCTGGCGCCGTTTGCCGTGGCGCTGGCGCTGCTGTCGGCACTCATGACCTTCGTCGTCCTGACAGGGCTTACGAACATCGAGCCGACGGCGGAGCTGGTCCAGTCGTTCTATCTGATCAATGCCGGCACGATCCTGCTTCTGGTCGGGATCATCATCCGCGAACTCTGGCAGTTGATCCTGGCCCGCCGGCGCGGCCGGGCCGCAGCGCGCCTCCACGTCCAGATCGTCAGCCTGTTCTCGATCGTGGCCGTGCTGCCTGCGGTGCTGGTTGCCGTCGTCGCCAACGTCACCCTCGAGCGCGGCCTCGACCGGCTGTTCTCCGGGCCGACCAAGGAGGTGATCCAGAATTCGCTGACGATTGCGCGGGCCTATATGCAGGACCATGCGCAGTTGATCCGCGGCGACATCATCGGCATGGCCAATGACATCGCCCATGCCCGCCCGCTCTACGACCAGGATCGCCGCTCGTTCCGCGAGTTGCTGACGTCGGGCGCCGGCTCCCGCAATTTGCCGGGCGCGATGATCATCGACAAGAACACCAACATCCTGGAATCCGCCGACACCGGCATGCGGCTGGCCTATTCGCCGCCGGCGCCGGACTTTCTCAGCAACGTCAACGAGTCCGAGCCCGAGATCGCGGTGCTGCCCGACGCGAGCTTCGTCGCCGCGGTGATCCGCCTGCGCGCGTTCAACGATACCTTCCTCTATGTCGCGCGTCCTCTTGATCCGAACGTCGTCAACCAGCTGAAGCAGACCGAGGTCAGCGTCGCCGAATACGCCCAGATCGAGTCGCGCCGGCTCGGTATCCAGGTCGCCTTCGCGCTGATGTTTGCGGTAATCGCACTGACCATTTTGATGGCTTCGGTGCTGATCGGCTTGAATTTCGCCAACTCGCTGGTGGCGCCGATCCGGCGGCTGATGAACGCGGCCCACACTGTGTCGACCGGTGACCTGCATGTGAAAGTGCCGGTGCATCAGTCGGAAGGCGACCTCGCTCAGCTCGGCGAAACCTTCAACAAGATGACGCAGGAATTGCGCAGCCAGCGCGACGAGCTCGTCAACGCCAGCGACCTCATCGATAGCCGCCGCCGCTTCATCGAGGCGGTGCTGTCGTCAGCGAGCGCCGGCATCATCGGCGTCGATACATCGGGCAGCGTCGGCATCCTCAACCGTTCCGCCGAGAAGCTGATCGGGCACTCCGAAGCGGAGACGCTCGGCCATGCGCTGTCCGACGTGCTGCCCGAGCTCGACGAAATGATGAAGACGGCGCGGGAAGGAACCCAGCGCCTGGTGCAGGGCCAGATCACGATCACGCGCGACGGTACGGAGCGCAATTTGTCGGTCCGCGTCAGCGCGGAAAAGAACCAGCCGCACGACAGCTACATCATCACGCTCGACGACATCACCGAGCTCGTCTCGGCGCAGCGCACCTCGGCCTGGGGCGACGTCGCCCGCCGCATCGCCCACGAGATCAAGAACCCGCTGACGCCGATACAGCTCTCGGCCGAGCGTATCCGCCGCAAGTTCGGCAAGGACATCACCGAGGCGAAGGACAAGCAGATCTTCGAGCAGTGCACCGACACCATCGTGCGCCAGGTCGACGATATCCGCCGGATGGTCGACGAGTTCTCGCGCTTTGCGCGGATGCCGAAGCCTGTGATGGAAGGCGAGGACGTCGCCGACACCGTGCGGCAGGCGGTGTTCCTGATGAAGGTCGCCCATCCCGAGATCGATATCGAGGCCGAATTCAAGGAGGATCCGCTCCGCGCCCAGTTCGACCGGCGGCTGATCTCGCAGGCAGTCACCAACATCGTCAAGAACGCCACCGAGGCGGTCGAGCAGGTTCCCCCGGAGGAGCTTGGCAAGGGCCGGATCGACGTCGTGGTCTCGCGCGAGGGCGAGGACGTGCTGATCGATGTCATCGACAACGGCATCGGGCTGCCCAAGGTCGCTCGCTCGCGGCTGCTCGAGCCCTATGTGACGACGCGCGCCAAGGGCACCGGCCTTGGCCTTGCCATCGTCGGCCGCGTGCTGGAAGACCATGGCGGCCGCATCGAGCTGAAGGATGCCTCCGACTTCCGCGAAGGCCAGCGCGGCGCTTGGATGCGGATGCGCTTTGCGGTCTCCGGCGCGCCGCCGAAGGCTGAGGGGACCGAGCCCGCGCCGGCGGCGCAGGAAGCGATCAAGACAACGACCAAGGACGCGGTCGAGCAAACAGCCAAGCTGGTCATCAGGGAGACGGTTACGGAATCCGTGAAGGAATCCGTCAACGCCCCGGAAACAAAAGAGCCGGCCGCCGAAACCAAAGAGACGGCTGAAAAGACTAATGATTCAACGAAGATCGAAGCCTCAACAGGCATCTGACAAGACAGGCGCGACCCATGGCAAGTGAAATTCTGATTGTCGATGATGAGGCCGATATTCGGGATCTCGTTGCGGGCATCCTCGAGGACGAGGGCTTCGTGACCCGGACCGCGCGCGACAGCGACTCTGCACTGGCCGAGATCGCCAACCGCCGGCCGCATCTGGTGTTCCTCGACATCTGGCTCCAGGGCTCCAAGCTCGACGGCTTGCAGCTCCTGGAGCAGGTCAAGAAGGACAATGCCGACTTGCCGGTGGTGATGATCTCCGGCCACGGCAACATCGAGACCGCGGTCGCCGCGATCAAGCGCGGCGCCTATGACTTCATCGAGAAGCCGTTCAAGGCGGACCGGCTGATCCTGGTCGCCAACCGTGCGCTGGAGAATTCGCGGCTCAAGCGCGAGGTCAAGGAGCTGAAGCAGCTCGCGCCGAGCGCTAGCTCGCTCGTCGGCCGTTCGCCCAGCATGAACCAGCTGCGCCAGACCATCGAGCGCGCGGCCAAGGCCAACAGCCGCATCCTGATCGTCGGCCCGGCCGGCGCCGGCAAGGAATTGACCGCGCGCACGCTGCATACGGCCTCGGGCCGCGCCGATGGTCCCTTCGTCGTCATCAACGCCGCTGCGATCACACCCGAGCGCATGGAGCACGAGATGTTCGGCGTCGAGCAATCCAACGGCGAGCAAGCGCGCAAGCCCGGCGCGCTCGAGGAAGCCCATGGCGGCACGCTGTTCATCGACGAGATCGCCGACATGCCGCGGGAGACCCAGAACAAGATCTTGCGCGTGCTGGTCGAGCAGTCGTTCCAGCGTGTCGGCGGCACCGGCAAGGTGCAGGTCGACGTCCGCATCATCTCCTCGACTGCGCGCAACCTCGAGGAGGAGATCGCCGCCGGCCATTTCCGCGAAGACCTCTATCATCGGCTCTCGGTCGTGCCGATCCGCGTGCCCGCACTGTCGGAGCGGCGCGAGGACATCCCCGAACTGATCGACTACTTCATGGAGCAGATTTCGGCTGGCAGCGGCCTGCCCAAGCGGCAGATCGGCCAGGACGCGATGGCGGTGCTGCAATCGCATGTCTGGCCGGGCAACGTGCGCCAGCTCCGCAACAACGTTGAGAGAGTCATGATTCTGGCCGCGGGCGGACCCGAGGTCATCATCACGGCCGATATGCTGCCGCAGGACGTGGGCTCGATGGTGCCCGCGATGCCGACCAGCAACAATGGCGAGCACATCATGGGTCTGCCGCTGCGGGAGGCGCGCGAAGTGTTCGAGCGCGACTATTTGATTGCACAGATCAGCCGTTTTTCAGGAAATATTTCTCGTACGGCCGAGTTCGTTGGGATGGAACGCTCGGCGCTGCACCGAAAATTGAAGGCGCTCGGCGTCGGCTGACGCCGCCCGCCCGCTCACATTAGGCGAGGAAAATCATCGATTTCCGTAGTTTTTCGGGGCAATCGGGCGGGCGCTGCCGCGTCAAGCGGCTTGCCTAATAAGCTGACCTGTCCTCTAATTGACCTGCTGTTCCTCCGAGGGGGATCTCATGGGGAACGGCAACTGGAAGAAGGCCCAAATTTGCAAAACAGGGCCGCGACCGGCGCAATAAAAAGAAACTCAAAGCGAGAAAAAAACAATGGCGGCAGACCGCGCACAAAACCTACAGGACACCTTCCTTAATCACGTTCGCAAAACCAAAACGCCACTGACGATCTTTCTGGTCAACGGAGTGAAGCTCCAGGGCATCGTGACCTGGTTCGACAATTTCTGTTTGCTGCTTCGGCGCGACGGTCACTCGCAGCTTGTCTACAAGCACGCGATCTCGACCATCATGCCGGGCGCTCCGATCCAGTTGTTCGAAGGCGGCGAGGATCAGCCGGCTTGAGAGTGATCTGATTGGAACCCCGGAATTTCGACGGGGATGCCGACCGTCCGCGGCCGGCAGGGGCGAAGCAGACGGGGCGGGTGCTTGTCATCGGCCCCTATTTGCGTGTGCGCGCGGGCAATGCCGACGCGCAATCGGAAAGCCACGTCCTGCGCAACGCCGAGGCCCGGCTCGACGAAGCCGCCGGCCTTGCGCGCGCGATCGATCTCGTCATTGCGGATTCGATCATCGCACCGATCAGCCAGATCCGGCCCGCCACTTACATCGGCAAGGGCAAGGTCGAGGAGATCGCCGCGCTGGCCAAGAGCCTCGACGTCGAGCTCGTGGTGATGGATTGCGCGCTGGCGCCGATCCAGCAGCGCAATCTCGAGAAAGAGTTGCACGCCAAGGTGCTCGACCGCACCGGCTTGATCCTGGAAATCTTCGGACGCCGCGCCAAGACCAAGGAAGGCTCGCTCCAGGTCGAGCTCGCCCATCTCAACTACCAGCGCTCGCGCCTGGTGCGATCATGGACCCATCTCGAACGCCAACGCGGCGGTTTCGGATTCATGGGCGGTCCCGGCGAGACGCAGATCGAAGCGGACCGCCGCCTGATCCAGGAGCGCATCTCCAAGCTCGAGGGCGAGCTGAAGAAGGTGCAGGCGACGCGACGCCTGCATCGCGCCGGTCGCCAGCGCGTGCCGTATCGCGTGGTCGCGCTGGTCGGCTACACCAATGCCGGCAAGTCGACGCTGTTCAACCGCCTGACGCGCGCCGACGTGCAGGCCGCCGACATGCTGTTTGCAACCCTCGATCCGACCCTGCGCGCGCTCACGCTGCCGCATGGCGGCAAGGCGATGCTGTCGGACACGGTCGGCTTCATCTCGAACCTGCCGACCCAGCTCGTCGCCGCCTTCCGCGCCACGCTGGAGGAGGTGCTGGAGGCCGACGTCATCCTGCATGTGCGCGACATCTCGCACGAGGACGCCGAAGCCCAGCAGGGCGACGTCGACGCGGTGCTGCGCCAGCTCGGCATCAACCCCGACGATTCCGGCCGCATTATCGAAGTCTGGAACAAGATCGACCGATACGACTCCGAACAGCGCGAAGAGCTGCTCAACATCGCCGCACGCAGGCCTGAGGATCACCCGGCGATGCTGGTCTCGGCCGTGTCAGGCGAGGGGATCGATGCGTTGCTCGCCACGATCGAGGAACGCCTGGCCGCCACGCGCACCACACTCGATCTGTCGATCGATGCCGCCGACGGCGCCGGCATCAGCTGGCTGCACCGCAATGCCGAGGTACTGGCGAAAGAGCTGCACGACGGCCGCTTCGACATGACCGTGCGGGTGGACGAGACCAAGCGGGATATCGTGGTGTCGCGGTTCGACGCCGTGCCGCGCGTGGCGTGATCCCAAGCCTTCGCTGGCGCTCGACCGACCCGTTGAGAAATCAATGCAACAGGTCGAGCCTCATGAACTGATTGTGCGGGCTCGCCCGATAGTCGGCGAATGGCTCACAGGGCACGAAACCGACGCTGCGGTAAAGTGAGATGGCGGCTGCGTGAAGCGGCGCAGTGCCAGTCTCCAGACTGAGACGCACATATCCGCGCTGTCGGCCCTCGGCGATGATGTGGCGCAAAATGGTACGCCCGACTCCGGTCCGCCGCGCAGTGGGCGCAGCGCGCATCGATTTCACTTCGCCGTGCGTCTGATCCAGTTGCTTCAGCGCACCGAATCCAGCCAGCACATCGCCCTGCCAGGCTGTCCAGAACGTCACGGTCGCAGCCGAAAGGCCGCTCGCGTCCAGTGCCTGCGCGTGCTCGCCCATGACGCTGCGCAGCTCTTCCAGATGATATGCCAACAATTCGGCGACATAGGGCGCCGTCGGATCGTCCTGCCTGATGTCCACTTCATACCCTCGTCACTGATCTTTACCGAGCAGCGGTCTTTGCCTCGTTCCACAACGCGTCCATCTCCGCCAGCGACGCCTGCTCCAGCGTGCGGCCCTGCGCCTCCAGAGCGCGCTCGATATAGGCAAAGCGGCGCTCGAATTTCGCATTCGTTGCACGCAGCGCGGCTTCCGGATCGGCGTCGACGTGGCGGGCGAGGTTGACCAGTGCGAACATCAGGTCGCCGGTCTCCTCCGCCAGGCCCTCGCTGTCGTTGCGGTCGAGCGCCGCCTCGATCTCGTCGGCTTCCTCGCGGATCTTGTTCAGGACCGCGCGCGGGTCGTTCCAGTCGAAGCCGACGGTCGAGGCCTTGCGCTGGAGCTCCATCGCACGCGTCAACGCCGGCTGGCCGGCCTTCACGCCCGCGAGCAGGGATTTGTGCGAGGGCGTTTCCTCGACCGGCCGGCGCGCGGCGCGCTCGGCCTTCTCCTCGGCCTTGATGCGGTCCCAGACTTCCTTGACATGGGACGAGGCGAGGTTGCCGTCCTTGTCGGCAAAGACGTGCGGATGACGCCGGATCATCTTGCGCGTGATGGCCTCGACGACGTCGCCGAAGGCAAAGGCGTTCTGTTCCTCGGCCATCTGCGCGTGGAACACCACCTGCAACAGCAGGTCGCCAAGCTCCTCGCGCAAATCATCGAGATCGCCGCGGTCGATCGCGTCGACCACCTCATGGGCCTCCTCGATCGTGTAGGGCGCGATAGTCGCGAAATTCTGTTCGAGGTCCCAGGGGCAGCCGGTCACCGGCGTGCGCAGCGCCGCCATGATCTCGATCAGGCGGGAAATGTCGCGGGAAGGGGTCATTGCGGGGCAGTCTCCTGACTTGTCAGCCTTATGCCAAAAGTGGGCCACCGTTCCCAGCGTGGCGCGGCGGAACAGGCCGATTTCCACCGATTGGCTGGCCGCGCCCGTGATGCTAAAGCGCGGCCATGAGTGACGCTTTTTCAACCGAAACCGCACTGGTGCTGTTTTCCGGCGGCCAGGATTCCACCACCTGCCTCGCCTGGGCTCTCAGCCGCTTCGCGCACGTGGAAACGCTGGGCTTCGACTACGGCCAGCGCCACGCCGTTGAGCTCGCCTGCCGCGACCGGCTGTTCGACGGCTTCAAGAGATTGCGCACGGATTGGGCGAGCAGGCTCGGTGAGAGCCACACGCTGTCGATCCCGACCCTGGCGGCGATCTCGGACACGGCGCTGACGCGCGACGTCGCCATCGCCATGGGCGCCGATGGCTTGCCGAACACGTTTGTGCCCGGCCGCAACCTGGTATTCCTGACCTTTGCCGCGGCGCTGGCCTACCGGCGCGGCATCACAGACATCGTCGGCGGCATGTGCGAGACCGACTATTCCGGCTATCCCGATTGCCGCGACGACACCATCCGCGCCATGCAGGCCACGCTCTCGCTCGGTATGGCCCGCAAATTCGAGCTGCATACGCCGCTGATGTGGATCGACAAGGCGGCGACGTGGAAGCTGGCGAATGACCTCGGCGGCGAAGGGCTCGTCGATCTCATCCGCGAGCAATCGCACACCTGCTATCTCGGCGAACGCGGCGCGCAGCATGATTGGGGCTATGGCTGCGGCGAGTGCCCGGCGTGCAGTCTCCGGGCGAAGGGGTGGCGGGAGTATGTGGCGGGCAGGTAGCGCCTCAAGCTCCGCCGTCATTGCAGTGACGCGTGAGGCGCGGGCTAGCCAAAATCCTCCGGCCGCAATTCGATCGGCTTGCCATGCGGCGTGCGATCTGCGGCGTGGTCCCAGGCATCGCGGTAGCGGTGCAGCGTCTCCGTCGATGCGACGCCCTTGCGCGCAACCAGCCCTTCCAGGGTGGCGAGCCAGTGCAGATAGTAGGTCTCGCCCGTATCGGGGTCGCCGGCGGCTTGCGCGCGCTTGATCTCGTCGGCCAAGGCCGCGGCCCATTCGGGCCAGGTGAAGACGCCGCGGTCATGCAGCGTCAGCGCCATCGCAAAGGCATGCGCCTCCCAGGGCGCGCGGAACACCGGGCCGTCGTCATCGCGGGGAATGCTTGGAATGGCCGCCGTCGCGGCGGCCGCAGCATTGCTGCTCATTGCGCCGGATCCAGATACGGCTCGAACGCGTCGATCGAAACCTTCAAGGTTGGATCACCATCGGCGCCCCAGAGATCGCGGCCTTCGAACACGACGGTGTAGAGCCATTGCGGATTCTCGCCGAGCTCCATCGCCGCCGAATCCGGAAACACGTGGCAGCCATGGTTCAACTCGACCACGCCGTCATGGCCGCGCACATAGCGCGGTAGCCGCGTGTGGGTCGCTGGGTGAATGTTCTTGGCGCGTACGCGGTCGCCGATCTCAAATTTCGCCGGCGCGGGAGCAGGGCGGGCGAACTTGCCGCGCACCATGCTGCGCTCGACGTCGCCGAGCTTCAACTTGCCGTGCTTGAGCGCCTTCGCGGGCTGCATCGCGTGACCGGCGGCGACTTCCTCCCTGGTGAGGTAGCCCTTCTCGATCAGCATCTCCTCGAGCCCGATGAACCATTTCTTGTAGTAGGAGCTCGACAGATACACATGCGGCGGAATGGTCTCGCGATAGAAGCGCGAGGTGTCGATATTGAAGGCCCCGCCCGCGCCCATCGCGCGCACCATCGCCAGCACACGGCCTTCCCACTCCGCGTGGAACACCGGCTCGTTCGGCTCGGGCTCGACCTTGCCGAACCCGTCCATGCCGCCCATGTCGTGCACGCCGTTCACGACGGCGCTCCGGGTGTTCTTGGGAATCCCGTGCCGATCATGGAGTCGCGCGTGACGAGGCTGGCGAGCTGTTCCTCGCTCCAGCCTTCGGTCCCCTCGGGGCGCATCGGCAGCACCAGGAAGCGCGTCTCGGCGGTAGAATCCCACACCCGGATTTCCATGTCCTTCGGCAGCGTGACGTCGAAATCGGCGAGCACGCCGCGCGGGTCCTTCACTGCGCGCGAGCGGTAGGGCGAGGCCTTGTACCAGACCGGCGGCAGCCCGAGCATTTCCCAGGGGTAGCAGGAGCACAGCGTGCACACGACCATGTTGTGCCGCTGCGGCGTGTTCTCGACCACGACGAGATGGTCGCCGACGCGGCTAACATGGCCGAGCGTGCCAATGGCCTTGCTGCCATCCTCCAGCAGCGATTTTCTGAACGCCGGATCGGTCCAGGCCTTGGCGACGACGCGTGCCCCGTTATGCGGGCCGATCTTGGTCTCATAGGCCTGGATGATGGCATCGAGCGCGGCCGGCTCGACATAGCCTTTTTCGGTCAAAATCGTCTCAAGCGCGCGCACGCGCAACTCGGTCTCCGATAATTCCGAATGGTCGTGATCGTGGCGATGATGGTGCTCGCTCATGGCTGGAACATAGTCCCAGAATCCGGGCGTTGTCGAGGCGAAGACTCTGCTAACATCGCGTCATGGGA
Organism: uncultured Alphaproteobacteria bacterium; assembly: GCA_963819355.1. Taxonomy (GTDB): domain Bacteria; phylum Pseudomonadota; class Alphaproteobacteria; order Rhizobiales; family Xanthobacteraceae; genus Bradyrhizobium. Next base: position 209,424 of record CAWFVZ010000017.1, read on the forward strand.
CGGGCTGTAAGAACCGGAATAACCGCCGCAATCGCGGCCCTTGTCGCGCTCGCGGCGGAGGATGCGCGCGCCGCGAATGGCGCCTATGCGGTGGACGCCGCCGATATCTCCGAGGTCGGCTCCTGCAAGGTCGAAAGCTGGATGTCGGCTGCGACCAACACCGATTTCTCCGCTGTCGCCAATCCCTCCTGCGTCGTCGATCCCTTCAGGCCGATCGAGCTGAGCGTGCAGACCAACCGGGCGCGGAGCGATGGCGACTGGAGCACCACGATCGCCCCGAAAGCCAAGACGAATTTCATTCCGACCGGAATAGGTCGCTGGGGGCTCTCTGCCTATGGCGGCGGATCATTCGACGCGGCGACCGGCGAGGCACTGACCGCCTTTGCAGTCATCCCCGCGACCTTCCGCCTGTCCGAGACCATGCGCATCAACGTCAATGGCGGGTGGCTCTGGGATCGCATGGTGGACCGCCACTATCTGACCTACGGCATCGGCTTCGACTGGAAGTTCACCGACACGTTGCAATGGACGATCGAGGCGTACGGTCAAGCCGGCGCGTCCGATGTAGTGAGCGTCGTGCAGCCGCGCTTCCAGACCGGCGTCCGTTACCGGCCGAACGAGATCTTCTCCGTCGACGTGATCTACGGCCACAACATCACCGGCGAGAGCGCCAACTGGATCACCATCGGCACCACCATTCGCTTCCCGCCTGAAGGTGCCCAGCCGGAGCACCGGCGGACCGGACATTTGTGATCAAGAAAGCAAGAACAGGGAGGTTGCCTTGGCGGACTATGTGAAGATCGAGAAAGGCCTCGGGCCCGAAGGGCGGATCGCGGTGGTGCGGTTCGACCGCAACGACGGCATCAATGCCTTGTCGCCGGAGGCGCTGCGCCAGCTCACCGCGGCGGCGCGCAGCTTTGAGGATGACGCGACGACGTCCGTCGTTGTTCTGACGGGCAGCTCGGGCGCATTCAGCGCCGGCTTCGATTTGAAGGACGCCGAAGGGCGCTCGCGCAAGGAAATGGACCTCGGCGCGCTGCGGCGGCATCTCAAGCTCGGGCCACGGCTCACCCATGCCTGGCAGGAGATGGAGCAGATCACCATCGCGGCGATCGAAGGCTTCTGCGTCGGCGGCGGCGTGGCGCTGGCGGTCGCGCTCGACTTCCGAATCATGGGTAGCGATGCGCATCTGCGCGTGCCCGAGATCGGGCTCGGCATGAACATGAGCTGGCAAAGCATCCCGCGCATGCTGCATCTGATTGGACCTGCCCGCACCAAGCAGGCGGTGATCCTGGCTGATCAACGCATCGGCGCGGACGAGGCCTCTCAATGGGGCCTGGTGGAGCAGGTGACCGACCCCGGCCATGCGTTCGATGCCGCCATGGAGCTCGCGCGCAAGGTCGCAATCCAGCCGCCGCTCTCGGTCGCCATGACCAAGCTAACCGTCAACCGGCTCGCGCATGCGCTGGATGATCTCGCCAGCCACATGGATGTCGACCAGTTCGCGCTGGCGAGCCTCAGCGAGGACCATAAGGAGGGCGTCGAGGCGTTCCTGGGCCGGCGCAAGCCGCGATTCAGGGGACGTTAGGCTCCAGTCCATTGATCACGCCACGGACAGTCCGTATACGCCGCGCAGGGACAAACGCGGCGCGGCCATCGAGCGGGCCCATGCGACGAAATGACAGGGGAAGGGCTCATGACCGCCAACACGCAGGCGCCTGAGGCAAAAGGGTCTCGCTGGAAACTGATCGCGCCGCTCGTGGTGTGGCTTGTGATCTATCTCTGGCCGGCGCCTGCGGGCCTGAACGTCAACCAGTGGCACTATTTTGCCGTCTTCGCCGCCGTCATCACCGGACTCATCCTGGAATTGATGCCGGTCGGCGCGGTCGGCCTGATCGGGCTCACGGTTGCCGGTGTCGGCGGCTATATCGATCCCGATCCCGGCAAATCGCTGCGCTGGATGCTGGCGGGCTTTGCCGAGAGCACGGTGTGGCTGATCGTCGGCGCCTTCGTGTTCTCGATCGGCTATCGCAAGAGCCAGCTTGGCCGGCGCATCGCGCTGGTGCTGGTGCGGCGCCTCGGTACTAACACGCTCGGGCTCGGCTATGCGGTGGCGATGTCCGACTTCCTGCTTGCACCGGCGACGCCCTCCAACACCGCGCGCAGCGGCGGCATCGTCTATCCCATCATCAGCAACATCCCGCGCATCTACGGCTCCGAGCCCGGGCCGACCGCCGGCAAGATCGGCACCTATGTGATGTGGACCGCGTTCGCGGCGACCGCAATCACGAGCTCGCTGTTCTTCACCGCGCTCGCGCCGAACGCCGCCGCGCTGGTGATCGCCAAGAAGACGGTCGGCGTCGATGTGAGCTGGGGCCAATGGTTCATCGGCTTCGCACCGCTCGGCCTGTTGCTGATGATTGTCGTCCCGCTGCTCAGTTACGCGATCTGCCGACCGGAGGTGAAGCACAGCCCTGAAATCTCCGAATGGGCCGCGAAGGAGCTCGCGGAGATGGGCCCGATGTCGCGCAACGAGTGGATCATGCTGACGCTGATCATTCTCGCGATGTTCCTGTGGATCGCGGGCTCGAGCCCGGACATCCACGTGCCCGTGCTCGGTTCGAACTTCGTCAATGCCACCACCGTCGTGTTCATCGTGATCTCGCTGATGCTGGTCACCGGCGTGATCGAGTTCGCCGACATCGTCAGCGAGAAGGGCGCCTGGGAGGTGTTCTTCTATTTCACCTCGCTCCTGACGCTGGCATCGGGCCTCAACGAGATCGGCTTCGTCAAATGGTTTGCCAACGAATTCGCGAAACCGCTCTCGGGGCTCTCGCCGTCGACCGCAATGATCCTGCTGGTCGCGCTGTTCTTCTGGATCCACTATTTCTTCTCGAGCATCACCTCGCATGCCGCTGCCGTGCTGCCGGTGGTGCTCGCGGTCGGCTCCGGCATCCCCGATCTGCCCGTGACGACGCTTGCGATGCTCTGCATGTATTCGCTTGGCCTGATGGGCGTGATCTCGCCTTACGCAACGGGGCCTGCGCCGATGTATTACGGCAGCGGCTATATCGGGAAGCGGCAGTTCTGGGGTTTTGGCCTGATCTTCGGGCTGCTCTATTTCGCCGGGTTATTGGTGATCGTGATGCCCTGGTTGCAGATGGTCCGGTAAGGCCGGGCAGCAGGCCGATACCCCCGGCAAACGAATTTTCTTTGGCGAGGGGAGATCGGGAAAACTTCGTCCATCTCCCCGCAAATATCTGAAATTGCAAGAAGGACTGGATCGGGCGATTGTGTGCTGCAGTGCAGCGATGCCGCCGGGCGACCAATCGCTGCTCCATCCCCGTCGCGTGGTGCGACTTGGCTCTCGTGCGCCTTTCGGGCGGGCGAGCTAAATAACGTGCATGAAAGCCGCTTCCATGAATGCGCACCCATCGCTAGTGATCGGCGAGCCGGTCGAGATCCGAGATGCTGCAGCCGCGGCTGAGCCGGACGCGATGGTCCGTTTCGCTGATCTCTCAAAAATCTATCCGGCCTATCGTGGCAAGCCCGGGGTCAACGCACTGCAAGGCATCGACTTCGCAATTGCGCGAGGCTCCATCACCGGCGTGATCGGCCGCTCCGGCGCCGGCAAGTCGAGCCTGGTCCGGCTGATCAACGGGCTTGAGAAGCCGAGCTCGGGCCGCGTCGTCGTCGATGGCCGCGACATCTCGGCGCTGGCCGGCCGCGAGTTGCGGCTGGCGCAGCGGTCGATCGGGATGATCTTTCAACATTTCAACCTGCTGTCGTCGCGTACCGCGGCCGCCAATATCGCGCTGCCGCTCGAGATCGCCGGCTGGTCCAAGGCCGACATCAAGGTACGCGTCGCTGAGCTGCTCGACCTCGTTGGGATCGCCGACAAGCACGACCGCTATCCGTCAGAACTGTCCGGCGGCCAGAAGCAGCGCGTCGGCATTGCCCGCGCGCTGGCGACGCGGCCGAGCGTGCTGCTGTCGGACGAGGCCACCTCCGCGCTCGATCCGCAGACCACGCGCGCGATCCTCGATCTGCTCGCCAACATCAACCGCGAGCTTGGGGTGACCATCGTGCTGATCACCCATGAAATGTCCGTGGTGCGCCAGCTCGCCAAGGACGTCGTCGTGCTCGACGCCGGCCGTGTCGTCGAAAGCGGCCATGTCGCCGACATCTTCACCCGTCCCAAGCACCCGATCACGCAGTCGTTCCTGGCCGAGGTGACCGGCGACAGCCTTGCGGTCTCATTGGCAAGCAGGATCGTGCAGGAGCCAGTTGGGAGCGCCCAGGCCGTGATCCGCGTCCAGGTACGCGGAGCAGGGGCCGGCGACACGCTGATCGCGCGGCTCGCGCGTGAGCTCGGCCTCGACGTCTCGCTGCTGTCGGCGCGCATCGACGAGATCGGCGGCCAACATGTGGGCTCGCTGGTGCTCGGCATTCCCGGCGGCGAAAGCGCGGCGACCCGCACGCTGGCCTGGCTGTCTCAAGATCAATTCTCGGCGGAGCGTCTCGGCTATGTCTCCTGAACTCATCAATCTGATCATCCAGGCCACCGGCGAAAGCCTGTACATGGTCGGGGTCGCGGCGCTGCTCGGCACCGCCTTCGGCCTGCCGCTCGGCGTCTTCCTGGCGACGAGCCGGAAAGGCGAGTTGTTCGCCGCCCCCGCGGTCAATCGCCTGCTCGGCATCGTCGTCAATGCGACGCGCTCCACGCCCTTCATCATCCTGGTCGTGGCCATCATCCCGTTCACGCGCCTCGTCGCCGGCACCTCGATCGGATCGACCGCGGCGATCGTGCCGCTGACGATCGCATCAGCCCCGTTCATCGCGCGCCTGGTCGAAGCTGCGATCCGCGAGGTCGATGGCGGCCTGATCGAGACCGCGTCCTCGTTCGGGGCCTCGCCCATTCAGATCGTCTTCAAGGTGCTGATCCCCGAGGCTCTGCCCGGTCTCCTGCTGGCGCTGACGCTCGCGGTGGTCAGCCTGCTCGGCTACTCCGCCATGGTCGGCGCGGTCGGCGGCGGGGGGTTAGGCGATCTCGGCATCCGTTATGGCTACCAGCGCTTCATGCCGGAGATGATGCTGGCAGTCGTCGTTGTGCTGATCGCGCTGGTGCAGCTCGTCCAGAGCGCGGGCGACTATCTGGCGCGCCGGGTCAATCGCCGGCTGCGGCACCGCTGACACCCGTCAGGCAGCGAGCCTGGCGCACTGCAGCGTCTCCGAGGGCAGTTCGGAGAAAGCACCTCCTGGAAGCAATAGCCAAGCTTGCGCGGCCTGGCGCCGACGGCCTTGCAGACCTCCAGGAGCGACAGCGAGCGATCGCGCTGCCCTGCATCAGCCGTATTCAGTCCGCCGCCAGTTCGACGTCGCTCCCGTGTGGCACTCCAGTCGACGCCGGGCCTACCACGAGACTGTCGAGATCGACCAGCAGCAGATCGGCCATGTGGGTGAGCTGGTGGAGAGGGATGATGATCTCACCGCTCTCGGCACGTGCGACAAACTCGGGCGAGACGCCGATGAGGTTCGCAATCTCGACCTCGGTATAGCCACGCGCCTGGCGCGCGCCTCTGACCTGGGCGCCAATATGCTGCCTGTGCAGGGCCTGCTCTTCCTCGGTCATCATGAGGGCCTGCTCGTCCGCGCTTGCGACGCCATCGGCGAACGCGACGCCGAGCAGCCGCCGCTTCTGCCAGGCCACGCGACAGGCCTTTCGTAAGCCGTCGGCAAAGATCAGCGTGGCCTCTTTCGGAAATAACAGCGACCAGTCGAGCTTCAGCCGTGCGCCCGTGCCGGACACGTCTGCGATCGTGCAGGGGATGCTCACGGTGCCCCTGGCACCGTCAAATTCGAGGATCCCGGTCCTCGCCGTCGATTGCCTGGTCGCAGCGCGCAATTCGCTCATGGACGTCGCCCCCGGATGCCCAGCACCTGCTGGCATGGTAAATCCCGCAAACAATTTTACCTCCGGGGGTCCCTGGGCTCAATCGAACCCCGAGGGCATGGTGAAGGATTCGTTCTCGCCATTTTGGTACGCCCGCACAGATGAACCTTCCGGCCCGGCACGGCCACAAAGACTGGAGATCGCCTCCAGTCGTCTGGAAATTGCAATGAGATCGCTTGCCTTGGTCTGCCTGCTCGCCTTTGCCGCGCCCGCACATGCGGCCACGCCCGAGCAGCACTATCTCGACATGCGCGACCGCTACATCGCCAAATTCTCGAAGGCCGCGGAGAACGACGAGACGTACAAGCAGCACGACGTGGCGCTCAGCGAGCTGACCGGCGTGCTGCGCGGCCTGGTGGGGCCGGTCACGATCAAGGGGCTGCCGGCCGAGGGCAAGTCGAATGTCGACACGCTGTTCAAGAGTGACATAGGCTTCGGCCATCTCGACGGGCTCGGTTTCGCCACTGAGGGCGACAAGCAGCAGGCCGTGGTGACCACGACGTCGCTCCTCAAGCACTGGCTTCGCGAACACAACAACGACGGCATGCCGCAGGAGCTCAATGCGGCGCTCAGGTCCGACCGCTTCTACTATCAAGCGATCCAGGACGCGGCCTTCGCCAAATACGCCGAGCTGCCGATCACCAAGCCCGCGTCCGCGAGTGCCGTGGTCGCCGTGCTCGGCGTTCGCGGCAATGGTGATCTCAAAGGACCGCCACACGAGATCGACGTGGTCGCGATCCAGGGCAACAAGGTCTTCTTCCTCGCCGCGACCGACGCCGTGAAGACGACCGAGATCCCGGCTTGCGAAAAGGTCTGGAAGCAGATGATGGCCAGGAAGGTCCCGCAGGACGGCATGGCAAAGGAAGACCAGGCGATGGACGCCTACACCAGGTGTTTCGCCAGGGAGGCGCCAAGCCAGAGCTGGTTCGCAGCCGCCGTCAAGAAAGCGCAGAGCCAGCTGGAGCTACTGCCGCTGCGCTAAGGCGAGACGCTACCGAGCTTTCAGCCTCGATGCCTTTGACGAAAATCCCGGTGCCGATCAGGACGAGCCCGCGACAAACGGGGCGCGCGATCTTGTCCAGGATACCGTTTTGTTCTCAAATCATTCCGATACGGCATTAGTCCTCGGGGCCGCGCTCGTCCAATGTAGGCGCCAATCAAGAACAAGAGAGCCATCGGCCATGACCGACGGCAGCGCGGAGGAACTCATGATGCTCGGCAGGATGCTTTCCGTCGCGGCTCTGGCAGGACTGATGGTCGCGCCCGCCATTGCCCAGTCGTCCGATTCCTCTATCGCGGTGGAAGGCGGCAAGATCCGCGGCACCGCCACCGATGTGGCCGGGGTTTCCGTCTACAAGGCGGTGCCGTTCGCAGCACCACCCGTGGGCGCCAACCGCTGGAAGGCACCTCAGCCCGTGGTATCATGGTCGGGCGTCAGGGAGAGCACAGCGTGGCCCAACCGGTGCTACCAGCTCGCCAGCGCCAATCCGCCGGGGACGTTCTATTTCAACGAATATTATTGGGACCCGTCCAAGGATCCCAAGAACAGCGAAGACTGCCTCTATCTGAACATCTGGGTCCCCGCAAAGCCGGCCGGCGCCTCGCTCCCGGTGATGGTGTACTACCACGGTGGCGGTAACCGGCACGGCAACATTTCCGAGATCGAGTTCAACGCGGCCAAGCTCGCCGCCAAGGGTATCATCGTCGTCTCAGCGGCTTATCGGCTGAACATCATGGGCTTTCTCGCTCTGCCCGGAATGAAGGAGGAGGGCGCCGGAAACTTCGCGGTCCTCGACGCTGTTGAAGCGCTGAAATGGGTGAACAAGAACATCCAGGCGTTCGGCGGTGACCCGGGCAAGGTCACCATTGCCGGCCAGTCGGCCGGGTCGCGCAACGTCAGAAGCGTTCTTTCCACGCCGCTGGCCAAGGGCCTGTTCCAGCGCGCGATCATGCACTCGAGCCCCACCGTGATGGCCCAGCCTGGAAAGCCGAACTACGTGACGCTCGAGGACAAGACAGCTGCGGCCGGCCCGGTCTTCGAGAAGTATTTTCCCGGCAAGACGCTGGAAGATTTGAGGAAGCTGCCGGCGGAGGAGTTCTACAGGGATCCGGCCAAGATCGATGCCATATATGCCGTGACCAGCAACATGTACGCGGTCATCGACGGTCACGTCCTGTCCGCCGACTCGGTCGACCTGCTGAAAGAGGGCGCGCTCAATGGCGTAGACGTCATCGTCGGCACGGTCGCCGACGAGCGAACGGCGCTGGACGGCGCACCGGACAAGGTCATGGAGATCCCGGCTTTCCATGCCTATTGGAAAAAGCTTCTCGGCGAGGAACTCTACGCCAGATATTCCTTCGAGAAGCTGTATCCGGCGGCAACCGAACGCGACGCCTACCGCCAGCACCTCAAGGCCCAGGCCGACCTGCTGCTGGAGCAGAACCGGATCGCGGGTTCGCTCCTGACCGCCAGAAACCCAGCCAGCAAGGTCTACGTGTACTACTTCGATCATCCCGCGCCCGGACGCGACCGCGAGTACTACGGAGCGTGGCATTCGTCGGACCTCTGGTACACCTTCAACTCGCTGCGCAACGAGCCCGGTCAACGCCAGTGGGCGCCTTATGACTTCGAGCTGGCGGAACAGGCCTCGTCGCTGTGGGCCAATTTCGTCAAGACAGGCGATCCCAATGGCGAGGGCTTGCCGGCCTGGCCACGGGCCAGCCGATCAAACAAGAGCACCTATTTGTCATTCGCCGAGACATCGACCAGCGCGACGAGCGCCTCGCCGTATCTCGGTACGACCGCCGAGCGCCGCAATGCGCTGTTCCACGATTACCAGATGACGTTCTACGGCGTGAGCGAGTGACACCACCCGTGACACCGGGGATCGACATCGGCGGGGGATTTCAACTCTATCGGGTTTGAGGTGACTGATCCGGCTCAGATCATACTAGCGGAATGAGAAACGGTGTTCTGGAAGGCCCTGCGCGAGGCCGTGAATGGCAAGAACATGACCAGCCTGAGGTTCGATGCCGAGCTGTTGCTGATCCAGGAATTTCCTGGCCGTCGTGACAAACAATGTCTTGAGATCGCTTCCGCCGAAGCACAGGCACGTCGGATTGGTCACAGGCACCGGAATGACCGTGTCGATCTTCCCGTCCGGCCGATAGCGTGCCACCCGCCCGCCTGAGAAGAACGCCGTCCACAGCCCGCCGGCGACGTCAACGCACGCGCCGTCAGGTCTCTCCTGCGAGGCGCTATAGTCCGCAAACAGGCGTCTGTTGCTGATCGCTCCGTCATCGAGATCGAAGTCGAACATCCAGGTGCAGTATCGCCGCGTGTCCGTGAAATAGAGCGTCCGGTTGTCGGGCGAAAACGCAATCCCGTTGGTCACGATGACGTCGCCGAAGATGCGCGTCACCTGACCGTCTCCGGTCACGCGATACAGCGAGCCGTTCGGACGATGCAGCTGGTTGTCCATGGTGCCGATCCACAGGCGGCCACGGGCGTCCACGCGACCGTCGTTGAGGCGGTTGTCGATGCCGCTTTCGACCTCGATGATCTGAGCCGAACGGTCGGATGACCGATGGTGGAGGGTCAAATCCTGCGCGAGCAGATGGGAGCCGTCTGTCGTCAGGGCCTGGCTGCCGAGAAATTGGCAATCGTAGGAGGTGACGTGATGAGCGCCCGTCGCCGGGTCGAAGGATTGATGCAGCCTGCCGTCGATGTCGACCCACCACAGCTTGTGGGACCGGTCGCACCACAATGGCGTCTCGCCAAGAATATCCGCGCTGGCGACGGCGGTCTCGACCTTATGAGAGGGAATCGAATTCGCAGTCATCCCGAAATCCGGTTCCAGCCGCGCGCGCCGTCGCCGAAGGCCTGATGCCCATCCGGGATCACGACGATCGTATCCTCCAGCTTGATGAAGCCCCGCCGCGGGTGGGCGAGCGTGGTTTCAATCGAGATGACCATGCCGGCCTCGAGAGGTGCATTGGCGTCGTCGGCGGGATAGGGAATGGGGCCGCTCGCTGTGAGGCGCGGCGCTTCGTGGCTGACGATGCCCATGCCATGGGCGACGAAGTGCATTTGCTTGCCGTGAGGCGACCGTGCGAGCGCTTCGGTTGCGGCGGCGTAGATCTCGCTGCCCGTGAGACCGGCACGTATCGGAGCGCGGGCTGCCTGCTGGATCACGTCGATCTCATCGAGCAGATCGATAAGCTCTCCGTCGGGCGTTCCGTGCACGGCCATCCGGCAGAGATCGCCGATATAGCCTCTGTAGTTTCCGCCTGAAATCCAGCGAAACGATATCGCCGGGCTCGAGGCATTGTTCGGAAGGCGCCCGGTTGAGACTCGTTCCCATCGTCACCAGCGCGTATTCGAAGATCATGTCGCGAGACAGTTCGGCTCGCCGCAGATGATCGATGATCGCGCGCTTGCTTTGTCCGGGGCGGGTGCGGCCGACCGCGTCCATCATGGAAGCGACCACGCGCTCGGACGCCTCGCGGAGAATCTCGAGCTCGACCGCGGTCTTGATCGATCGCAGCTTCTCGAGCGGGCGCATCGCCTCGACGAGCTGACAATTGGGAAGTTCCTTGCGCAGCACGTCCGCCGCATCGGCCGGCAGAAACGACATCTCCGCGCCGATACGAGACGCAGGCGTCGCGACGGCCTTGACGTGCTTGAGAGCGAGCGTCATCGCCTCGACCGAGGTCGACGACCCGAACACCACCTGAGGCATCCAATATCCGGCGCTGGTCCTGTTCTGGACGCTGTCCCGCTCATTCCGGTTGGCGACATAGGCCGACTTGTCCAGCGCGCCCTTCACGTAGACGAAGATGGGCAGGTACCGGCTGATGCCGATGGCTTCCATGTAATCGAACTGGAAGTGATAGTACCCACCAAGAAGGTACTGAATGTTGTGTTTCGAGGTGACGATCAGGACGTCGATGCCGAAATCATCGAGCAAGCCGTCAAGCCTGGCCATGGAGAATGGAATGTTGGCGTGCATCTATCGTTCTTTTCGTCGACGATTTGATCTTGTCGGCTGGCGAGGGCGGTCAGCTGTCCTTCCAGGAAGACAGGGCGTGCGCGACGCAGCCATTGATGTGTTCGGTGAGGACTGTCCGCGCGCGCTTGATGTCCCGCTTCAGGGCGGATTCCAGCAACGCCTTGTGCTGGTTGATCGTCTCCGCGCCCCGATAGCGCAGCGCATAGCGGAAGTATTTGTCGAACACGATCGAGTGGGTATGCATCAACTCGCGCGACCCGCAGCTCGAAATCAGCGCCTGGTGGAACTCGCCGTCGTAGTGCTTGCGCAGCTCGGGATCGTCGCCGTCGGCGAGGACGGTGCGTTCGGTCGCAGCCAGCTTGTGATGCGCTGAGACCACGCGGCCCTCCCACTCGACGTCGCCGGCACGGAACAACTCGCCCATCGCATGGTGCTCCAGCAGGATGCGCAGATCGGCGAGCTCGCGCAGGTTCTGGATCGAGATGGGCGCCACCTCGAATCCACGCTGGCCCTCGGCCACCACAAACCCCTCTGACGTCAGGCGATTGAGGATCTCACGCAGCGTAGAGATGCTGACGCCGTAATCTTCCCTCATGGCATCGAGCTTGAGACGTCCGGATGGCGTGAGCACGCCGAAAATGATGTCGGACCGGATGCGCTGGTAGCCGCTGTCTCCCGCGGACAAAGGCCGTTCCTCAAGTGCCGTCATGCTCTCTGATCCCGCTTGTCCTGACCGCCGGCCACCCCGCGGGTAGCCGAACCATCAATGTTGCCAGCAATATAGCAGACACAAGATATCAGACGTCCATCAAAATCTCATATGAAATTGAGATTGTCGTTTGACATAGAAATATATGTATGATGTTTAGATAAGCTGAGGGTACGGAAAATAATGGCATAAGCCGCCGTTCGTGCCCTATCGAACAGGGAGGAGACGATGAGCTTGTTGGTACGGGCGCTGTCTGCGACAGCGATTTGCGTGGCGCTGACGGTCGGCGCATCCGCCGAAGACATTCAGGAGCGGACGATCAGGTGGGGCCACCTGAACAACACCGATCACCCCGTCAGCTTTGGCGTGCAGAAATTTGCCGAGATCCTGCTGGCCAAGAGCGGGGGCAAGATGAAGGTCCGCGAGTTCGCGGCCTCACAACTCGGCAACGAGTTGCAGCAGCAGTCCGCGCTGCGCGGCGGCACGCAGGAGATGCTGTCGGCCTCGACGACATCGCTCGCGACGGTCGTTCCGGAATTTGGTGTTATCGATTTCCCATTCCTGTTCAACACGACCGAGCAGGCCGACGCTCTCGCGACCGGCAAATTCGGCACGGCAATGCTCGATACCTTGCCTTCGAAGGGGCTGATAGGTCTCGGATATTGGGGCCTGGGCTTCCGCAACGTCACCAACAGCACCCGGCCGATCACAAAGCTCGAGGACTTCAGCGGCCTCAAGCTTCGCGTGATTCCGAACCCGGTTTATCTCGAGACCTTCGGCGCCTTTAAGGCCAATCCGGTCCCGATGGCCTTCGGTGAACTGTATTCGGCACTGGAGACCCGCACCGTCGACGGGGAGGAGAATCCCTTCACGGTCATTCTCTCGAACAAATTCTATGAAGTGCAGAAATACGTGTCCGCAACAAATCACACGTTCACTCTGAACATCATTCTGGTGAGCAAGATCTTCTGGGACAAGCTGTCGCCGACCGAGCAGCGTCTGATGCGCGAGGCCTATGAAGAAAGCCGCGGCTATCAGAAAGAGCAGACGCGCACTCAGACCGAAAAGGCCCTGGCGGAATTGCAGGCCAAGGGCATGCAGTACAACGCGATCGCTCCCGAAGAAACCGAACGCATGCGCAAGACGGCGCAACCGGTCGCGGACAAGATTTCGGCAAATCTTCGTCCCGAGACGGTGAAGCTCTTCAACGAAGAGGTCGAGCGCATCCGCAAGGACGTGAAGTAGTCGACTTCTCCATTACGCAGGCGGCGGAGCCGGCCAATGGCCGGCTCACGCCCCTCATTTGCCCGGACGTCATGCATGGCGCGATTTCTCGACCTTTATTGCAGATTCCTGAAGGGCGTCATTGCTGCGTGTCTCGCGGTCATGGTGGTCCTCGTCTTCGGCAACGTGGTCTTGCGTTACGGCTTCAACTCCGGAATCGCGATTTCCGAGGAGCTGTCGCGCTGGATGCTGGTCTGGCTGACCTTTCTCGGCGCGATCGTTGCATTGCGCGAGCACGCCCATCTCGGCGTCGATAGTCTGGTCCGAATGTTGCCCGCTTACGGCAAGCGCATCTGCTTCGTCATCAACTATTGCCTGATGCTGTTTGCCGATTGGCTTCTGCTCTCGGGTAGCTGGCGCCAGACCATCATCAACATCGACGACCGGGCGCCGGCGACCGGCCTGTCGCTCGGTATCTTTTACGCCGTCGGCGTGATCTTCGGCGTGTCCGCCGGGGTGATCCTTCTCCACGACCTCTTCCGCGTGCTCACCGGGCAGGCCAGCGAAGCCGACATGGTGGCCATCAAGGAATCGGAAGAGCACTGATGTTGTCGAACGGAACCTTGCCGGCCGGCGTTCACATCCTGCAAATTACCGGGACCCTGCCATGACGATCGCCGTCTTCACCTTCTCGCTGCTCGGCGCCATGGCGCTCGGCATGCCGATCGCCTTCGCACTGATCGTCTGCGGCGTGGCTCTGATGAGCACGATCGACATGTTCGATGCCCAGATCGTGGCGCAGAACGTCATCAACGGCGCGGACAGCTTTCCGCTGATGGCCATTCCCTTCTTCATGCTCGCGGGCGAGGTCATGAACAAGGGCGGGCTGGCCAAGCGTATCGTCAATGTTGCGCTCGTTGCAGTCGGGCATTTTCGCGGCGGACTTGGTTACGTCACGATCCTGGCGTCCTGCATTCTCGCCTCGCTGTCGGGCTCGGCCGCGGCCGACGCCGCGGCGCTTGCATCCCTTCTGGTGCCGATGATGGTGGCTGCTGGACACAAGAAGTCCTATGCGGCGGGTCTTGTGGCGGCCGGCGGGATCATCGCCCCCGTCATTCCGCCCAGCATCGGGTTCGTCATTTTCGGCGTCGCCGCCGGCGTCTCGATCTCCAAGCTGTTTTTGGCAGGCATCGTGCCCGGGCTGCTGCTCGGGGCAGGGCTCTGCCTGGCCTGGGCGTGGGTGGTGCGGCAGGAGAACCTGACTCCACCCCCGAGGGCCTCCTTGTCCGAGATCACGAAGGCCGTCATCGACGGATTCTGGGCGCTGATGCTGCCTGTTATCATCGTGGTCGGTCTGCGTTTCGGTATCTTCACGCCCACCGAAGCTGCGGTGGTCGTCGCCGTCTATGCGTTGTTCGTGGCGACCTGCATCTATCGTGAATTGAAGCTGTCGCAGCTTTATGAGGTGTTCGTTTCCTCCGCGGTGACGACGAGCATCGTGATGTTCCTGGTCGCGGCCGCGCTGGTGTCCTCCTGGCTCATCACCGTATCGGAGATTTCCGCACAGGTTGTTGATCTCTTGAAGCCATTCATGGGCAACAACACATTGCTGATGCTCGCGATCATGGTCGTGGTGGTGATCGTCGGAACAGCGCTCGACATGACGCCGACGATCCTCATCCTGACGCCGATCCTGATGCCGATCATCAAGGCTGCGCATATCGATCCCGTCTATTTCGGTGTGCTCTTCATCATCAATAATGCCATTGGCCTCATCACGCCGCCAGTCGGCGTGGTGCTGAACGTCGTCTGCGGCGTATCCAGGATCAGCATGGAGGAGATCATCAAGGGCGTCTGGCCCTTCATGATCGCGCAACTGATTGTCCTGTTTGCAATGGTGCTATTCCCGGGACTGGTGACGATCCCGGCCAAGTGGTTCGGCGGCTAGTCGCATTGGGAACAACGGAACGGAGCAGGGCAATGGCCTCGAAAATCATGATCCTCAATGGGCCCAATCTCAATTTCCTCGGCGTCCGGGAGCCGCATATCTACGGCCGGACGACGCTGCAGGAGATCGAGGCAAGCTGCCAGGCGCTGGCCGACCAGCTCGGCGCCTCGATCTCGTTCCACCAGTCCAACATGGAAGGCGAACTCGTCAGCCTGATCCAGTCCGCTCATGGCAAGGCGGA
Source organism: uncultured Alphaproteobacteria bacterium (assembly GCA_963819355.1). Lineage (GTDB taxonomy): Bacteria > Pseudomonadota > Alphaproteobacteria > Rhizobiales > Xanthobacteraceae > Bradyrhizobium. The sequence continues at coordinate 224,511 of CAWFVZ010000017.1, forward strand.
CGCGATCATCATCAACCCGGCCGGCTATTCCTTCACCTCGATCGCGCTGATCGATGCGCTGAAGATTTTTGAGGGCGTGAAGATCGAGCTGCATATCTCCAACATCCATGCGCGCGACGAGCTTCACCGCCACTCGATCACGTCGAGCGCCTGCACGGCCGTCATTTGCGGCCTGGGCCCATATGGCTATCTCGCCGCGATGCTCGCGGCCGTCCAAAAGCTCGGACAATTGCCTGCAACGATCCCACCGGCTCTGCACGGGCTTGCGGCCGCGGGACAGGCGTAAGCCAGGGAGAGCGGGATGCGCGGATCGGGATTTCTCGCCATCTGGAGCGACGTCGCGGCGCCAGACCTGACCGATTACCGGCACTGGCTGACGCGCGAGCACACCACCGAGCGCGTCACCACCAGGGGTTTTCTGGCATCGCGCGTCTTCCGCGCGACGCGGGACGACGTCAATCGCTTCTTCATCCTGTACGAGCTGGAAACGCCCGAGGTCCTCGATGGCGAGGCCTATCTGGCGCGCCTCAACGCGCCGACGCCGTGGTCGCAGCGCATCATGCCGAAGCTCGGCAATTTCATGCGGGGCGGTGGCGTCATGGTCGCGCGCGCAGGGCGAGGCGAGGGGGCCACGATCATGGCGCTGCGGATCGAGAAATTGCCCAAAGATCCCGAGACTTTGGCGCAGGCGCTCGTTACCTGCGACGGCGTTGCCGCCGTGCAGATCGGGGCGACCGATCGAGCGCGGACATCGGTGCCGACGACTGAAAAGGGCATGCGCAAGAACGAGGGCTTCTTCGCGGGCCTTCTGTTGATCGAGGCGCTCGACGTGGCGTCGTTGCAGGTCGGCCTGCAGCAGGCGCGCGCGATTGCGCCTGATGTCCTCGGCCTGGCGAGCGAGCCGGAAATCTTTCAGGGCATGTTCGCGCTCGATGCCCGCATCGCGGATTTCGGCTGATGGCGAATTTCTCGCTTGCTGCGCTGACTGTGCTCGAGCTTGCGCCGCCCGATATGATCGAGCTGGCGGCGCGCTGCGGCTACGAAAAAGTCGGGCTCAGGCTGTTGCCCGCAACGCCTGGCGGAATTGCCTATCGCCTGATGGACGATGCACCGCTCCTGCGGGAGACGCTGGCGCGGTTGCGGACGACGGGAGTGACCGTCACCGATCTCGAGGTCGTTGCGTTCAGACCGGAGACGGACGTCGCTTCCTTCACGCCCTTTTTCGAGGCGGGCGCGCGCCTCGGCGCCAGGCACATCCTCGTCGCAGCCTACGATCCGGATCTGGTGCGGTTCTCGGACCGCTACCGGCAGTTTTGCGAGACCGCTGCCAAGTATGGACTGACGTCCGATCTCGAATTCATGCCCTGGACCAGTGTTCCAGACCTGAAGACCGCAACGCGGATCGTCGGCGACGTCGATCATCCCGCTGCCGGCATTCTGGTCGATGCGCTGCATTTCGATCGATCGCAGAGTTCGCTCGCGGATCTCCGCACTATCCCGGCACATCGGCTGCACTATTGGCAGCTTTGCGACGGCCCGGCCGAACGTCCGGCGACGACGGAGCAGCTCATCCATGCCGCACGCGAGGAGCGGATGTTTCCGGGCGAGGGCGGCATAGATCTTGTTGGACTGACGAGTGCGATGCCGGCCGACCTGACCATCAGCATCGAGGTCCCGACGGTTCAGCTGGCGAAGAGGGTCGATGCCGAGACACGCGCACGTCAGGCGTTGCTGGCGGGCAGGGCCGTGGTCGAGCGAGCACGCAAGTCTATGTAAGTCGAGGATGCCGCAAGTCGATCGCTGCTGGGACGTCGAGACCGATCTGCTGGTCGTAGGCGCTGGCGCGGCCGGCATGACGGCCGCATTGGTGGCGGCCCTCGAGGGGCTCAGCGTTGTCCTTTGCGAAAAATCGGACATGGTGGGCGGCACGACCGCAACCTCCGCCGGAACCGTCTGGATTCCAGGCAACCGGCAAGGCCTGCGTGCCGGAACGCCTGATACGGTCGAGGCCGCGCGTACCTATCTCGCCGCGATGCTCGGCGAGCACGCAACCGACCAACGCCTGGACATTTTCCTCAAAGCGGGCCCGATCGTTCTCGATTATCTCGAGCAGAAGACCAGCGTGCGGTTTGCCGCACCGGCGGTCCATCCCGATTACAAAAACCTTCCGGGCGCCGCGATCGGCGGTCGCGCGCTCGGGACCATTCCGTTCGACGGCCGCAAACTCGGCGACGATTTTGCCCGCGTCCGGCCGCCACGCCGGGAATTCATGATTCTCGGCGGCATGATGGTCGGGAAGGCGGATATTCCGCCGCTGCTGGCGCCCTTCCGCAACTGGACGAATTTTCGGCACGTCGTCGGTCTTCTCATCCGGCACGCGCTGGATCGTGTCAGCCACAACCGCGGAACGCGCCTGATCATGGGCAATGCGCTTGTCGCCAGACTCCTCGACAGCGTCCGTCGCGCCGGCGTCGAGCTGCGATTTGAGACGGCACTTCGCGAGATCATCTGCGAAGGCGACGACATCGTCGGGGCCGTCTTGTCGTCTCCGACCGGAGAGGTGGCCATACGTGCCCGCAGGGGCGTTGTGCTGGCGACAGGCGGCGTCGGTTGGAGCCGTGAACTTCGGGAACGGTTGTTTCCGGGCGCTGCGCGCCGGTTTTCGCTCGCGCCTTCGTCCAACACCGGAGACGGCATCCTGGCGGCCGAGCGCGTCAACGCCGTGATCGAGCGCGACCTCGACAGCCCGGCATTGTGGATGCCGAGCTCGGTGATGGCGCAAGCCGACGGCCATTTGTCGGTTTTCCCGCACATCATGCTCGATCGGGCCAAGCCGGGACTGCTCGCCGTCAACACGTCGGGGCGCCGCTTCGTGAATGAAGCCAACTCCTACCACGACTTCGTCGCAGCGATGTTGCGTTCGAACGCATCGGCAACGTCAGCTACACCAGCTTTCCTGATCTGCGATCGGGGCTTCATCAGGGATTTTGGCATCGGGCTCGTTCATCCCGGGACCACGAAGCTGAGCGGCTTCGTGGAGGCCAAATATTTGATGGAGGGCGAAACCATCGAAGCACTGGCCCAGAAGATGGGCGTGGATGGCGACCAGCTTGCTCAGACGATCGCGCGATACAATCACTATGCCGAAATCGGGGTCGACGAAGACTTCGGCCGAGGCTCCAGCGAATTGAACCGGTTCAATGGCGATCCTCGGAACACGCCGAACCCGTGTCTACGGCGGATCGGTCCAGGACCGTATTACGCTGTCGCCGTATGGCCTTCAGACCTTGCCAGCAGCGCCGGCTTGCGCACGGATTCATGCGGCCGAGTCTTGTCTCGCGATGGGAAGATACTGTCCGGCCTTTACGCAGCCGGCACCAATTCATCCTCGATCTTCCGCGGCACTTACCCGGGGCCCGGAACAATGATCGGCCCGGCTATCGTACTTGGCTGGTGCGCCGCGATGGATGCAGCAGGAACGTTACACAGGTTTCTCGATCTGCGACGCCTGAGCGCGCTGCCGTGAGCCGGGAGCGGGGTATTTGAGGTGCCATGGATTTGGCGGGCCCGACCTACACACATCCATATCCGTGATTCGCATAAGGTATATTATGGAATATATTTATATCCAATGAGATCAAATATTTAGGCCGAATTCCTGCCATTGCGGCTTCACTGGAGCGGCTTTCTCATCGCTGTCGCCCTGAGTATCGATCCTCCATCGCGCGCACCAGCGGCCTCGTCTCAAAGCCGATATTGCCGCGACGCTGGCCGGCTGCAATAAGCGATGTTCCGCGAGATCGCAGATGACCTTCAGGCCTTCCATCCGTATAGGTTTGCGTCTCACAACAAGAACAAACTTCCGAGGAAGCAGACCCATGAGTTTTTCCCGCCGTACACTTCTCAAGGCCTCCGCCGCGACCGCCGTCTTCGGCAGCGTCAGCGCGCCTTACGTGGTCCGTGCCCAGGCCGCCGAGTTCTCCTACAAGTTCGCCAACAATCTGCCGGACTCGCATCCGCTCATGGCCGCGCCCGTGAGATGGCGGCCGCGATCAAGACCGAGACCAACGGCCGGTTCGATCTGCAGATGTTCCCGAACAGCCAGCTTGGCGCCGATACGGACATGCTGAGCCAGCTTCGCTCCGGCGGCGTCGAGTTCTTCACGATGTCCGGCCTGATCCTGGCGACGCTGGTGCCGGCGGCCTCGATCAACGGCATGGGTTTTGCGTTCCCGGACTATCCCACGGTCTGGAAGGCCATGGACGGCGATCTCGGCGCTTATGTCCGCAGCGAGATCGCCAAGGCCGACCTCGTGGTCATGGAGAAGATCTGGGACAACGGCTTCCGCCAGACCACGTCCTCGACCAAGCCGATCACGGGGCCGGGCGACTATAAGGGCTTCAAGATCCGCGTGCCGGTGTCGCCGCTGTGGACCTCGATGTTCAAGGCGTTCGATGCATCGCCCGCCTCGATCAATTTCAACGAGGTCTATTCGGCGCTGCAGACCAAGATCGTCGAGGGCCAGGAAAATCCGCTGGCGTTGATCTCGACCGCCAAGCTCTACGAGGTCCAGAAATACTGCTCGCTGACCAACCACATGTGGGACGGCTACTGGTTCCTGGCCAACCGCCGCGCCTGGAGGCGCTGCCGCCGAGATATCCGCACGATCGTCGCGAAGAACGTCAACGCGGCGGCCGTGAAGGAGCGCGACGACACCGAGAAGCTTAACGCGACCGTCACGCGAGGAGCTCGCGACCAAGGGGCTGACGTTCAACCAGCCTGAGTCGGCGCCGTTCCGCGACAAGCTGCGCGCCGCCGGTTTCTATTCCGAATGGAAGGGCAAATACGGCGAGGAGGCCTGGGCGATCTGCTGGAGAAATCCGTCGGCAAATTGTCGTAAACGCCAACGAAGGGGCCTGGCTATGGCTCATGCCGACATGACGCAGCCGGTGGCCGGCGAGGTGGAACGTCCCCTCGCCGCCGGCTCCGCTGCTCGGCGTCCTCGAGCTTGCTCTGGAACGGCTGGTCGAGATCCCGGCCGCGCTGCTTGTCGTCGCCGAGATCGTGATGCTGTTTGCCGGCGTGGTGTCGCGCTACGTGGTGCAGCAGCCGCTGATCTGGTCGGACGAACTGGCCTCGATCCTGTTCCTGTGGCTGGCGATGCTGGGCTCGGTGGTCGCGTTCCGCCGCTCCGAGCACATGCGGATGACGGCGGTGGTCGCGAGCGCCGGCCCGCGGCTCAGGGCCTATCTCGACGTGGTCGCGACCTGCGCGGCGCTGGCCTTCCTGCTTCTGGTCGTCGCTCCGGGCTATGAATACGCCTACGAGGAAAGCTTCATCACGACGCCGGCGCTGCAGATCTCCAATAGCTGGCGCGCGGCGGCGCTGCCGGTCGGCATCTGCCTGATGGTGCTGTTTGCGCTGCTGCGGCTGCTGCGCGTCGGCGACCTCAGGACGTTGCTCGCGGCGGTAGCGTCGGTCGCCGTCGTGATCGCTTTGTTCTGGCTGGCGCCGCCGCTGCTGCGGCCGCTCGGCAACCTCAATCTCGTGATCTTCTTCGTCGGCGTGGTCGGCTTCTGCGTCTTTGCGGGCGTGCCGATCGCGTTCGCGTTTGGGCTGGCGATCTTCGGCTATCTGGCGCTGACGACGCGCACGCCGCTGATGGTGCTGGTCGGGCGGATGGACGAGGGCATGAGCCATCTGATCCTGCTCGCGGTGCCGCTGTTCGTGTTCCTCGGGCTGTTGATCGAGATGACCGGCATGGCGCGGGCGATGGTGGCGTTTCTGGCGAGCCTGCTCGGCCATGTCCGCGGCGGCCTGCATTACGTGCTGGTCGGCGCGATGTATCTCGTCTCCGGCATCTCCGGCTCCAAGGCCGCCGACATGGCGGCGGTCGCGCCGGTGCTGTTTCCGGAAATGAAGCAGCGCGGCGCCCGCCCCGGCGATCTCGTCGCCCTGCTCGCCGCCACCGGCGCCCAGACCGAAACCATTCCGCCGAGCCTCGTGCTGATCACCATCGGCTCGGTGACCGGCGTTTCGATCTCGGCGCTGTTCACCGGCGGCCTGCTGCCCGGCGTCGTGCTGGCGATCACGCTGTCGGCGCTGGTGTGGTGGCGCTATCGCGGCGAGGATCTGAGCCACGTCACGGCGGGCGACGTCGGGCGAGATCGGCCGTGACCTTCGTCGTCGCCCTGCCCGCCCTGGCCCTGCCCTTCGTCATCCGCTACGCCGTGGTCGAAGGCATTGCGACCGCCACCGAAGTCTCCACCATCGGCATCGTCTATGCGCTTCGTGATCGGTCTTCTGATCTACCGCCAGTTCGACTGGCGGCGGCTGATGCCGATGCTGATCGAGACCGCCTGCCTGTCCGGCGCGATCCTGCTGATCATCGGAACGGCGACCGGCATGGCCTGGGGCCTGACCCAGTCCGGCTTTTCGCGCGCGCTGGCGGCTGCGATGACCGGCCTGCCCGGCGGTTCCGCTACCTTCATCGCGGTCTCGATCCTGGCCTTCATGGTCCTCGGCAGCGTGCTGGAAGGCATTCCGGCGATCGTGCTGTTCGGCCCGCTGCTGTTTCCGATCGCGCGCGCGGTCGGCGTGCACGAGGTGCACTACGCGATGATCATCATTCTCGCGATGGGCATCGGGCTGTTCGCGCCGCCCTTCGGGGTCGGCTATTATGCCGCCTGCGCCATCGGACGGGTCGATCCCGCCGAAGGCATCCGGCCGATCTGGGGTTATTTGCTGGCGCTGATGGCGGGCTTGATAATCGTTGCTATCTTTCCCTGGATATCGATCGGATTCCTGTAAAGCGCGGCGTCAAGGAGGGTCCGATGAGTGATCCGCAGAACCAATACGATATCGGTCTTGAGAAGACGCCGGCCAATTACGTCGCGCTGACGCCGCTGAGCTTTCTCGCGCGCAGCGCCGCGATCTATCCGGACCACATCAGCACGGTCTATGAGGGCCGCAGCTTCACCTGGTCGCAGACGTATGCGCGCTGCCGGCGCTTCGCGTCGTATCTCGCCGGCAAGGGCATCGGCATCGGCGACACCGTCGCGGCGATGCTGCCGAATATCCCGGCGATGAACGAGGCGCATTTTGCCGTGCCAATGACCGGCGCCGTGCTCAACGCGCTCAACATCCGCCTCGATGCGCCTCGATCGCCTTCCAGCTCGACCATGGCGGCGCGAAGATCATCCTGGTCGATCCGGAATTTGCCGGCGTGATTACGGACGCGCTCGACACTGATGAGCGGCCCAAAGCCGTTCGTGATCGACGTCGACGATGCGGCCTTCAAGGGCGGCAAGCGCATCGGCGAAATCGAATACGAGGCGGCAGTCGCGCAAGGCGATCCGAACTTCACGGCGATCCCACCGCAGCGACGAATGGGACGCGATCGCGCTGAGCTACACCTCGGGCACGACAGGCAATCCCAAGGGCGTCGTCACCCATCATCGCGGCGCCTATCTGAACGCCGTCAGCAACATCCTCGCAGGCCAACTCGGCCAGCATCCGGTCTATCTCTGGACGCTGCCGATGTTCCACTGCAACGGCTGGTGCTTCCCCTGGACCCTAGCGGCGGCGGCCGGCGTTAATGTCTGCCTGCGCAAGGTCGAGCCGGCAAAGATCTTCGAGCTGATCAAGCAGCACGGCGTCACGCACATGTGCGGCGCGCCGATCGTCTACAACACGCTGATCAACGCGCCTGATGCGCCGAAAGGCAACGCGGCCCGCCGGGTCGTCGGCCTCATCGCCGGCGCTGCGCCGCCGGTCGCCGTGCTCGAAGGCGCAGAAAGCATCGGCATCAAGCTCACCCATGTCTACGGCCTGACCGAGGTCTACGGCCCCGCCTCCGTCTGCGCCGAGCAGCCCGGCTGGGACGAGCTTCCGGCCGCCGAGCGCGCGCAGCATGAAGCGCCGGCAGGGCGTACCCTACCCGCTCGAGGAAGGCGTCACCGTCATCGATCCGAAGACCATGCAGCGAGGTGCCGCGCGACGGCGAGACCATCGGTGAGGTCATGTTCCGCGGCAACATCGTGATGAAGGGCTATCTCAAGAACGAGAAGGCGACGAAGGAAGCCTTCGAGGGCGGCTGGTTTCACACCGGCGATCTCGGCGTGCTCGACGAGCACGGTTACGTCATCATCAAGGATCGCTCCAAGGACATCATCATCTCCGGCGGCGAGAACATCTCCTCCGTCGAGGTCGAGGACATCCTCTACAAGCATCCGGCCGTGCTGTTCGCCGCCGTGGTGGCCAAGCCCGATCCGAAATGGGGCGAGGTGCCCTGCGCCTTCGTCGAGCTGAAGGACGGCGCCAGCGCGAGCGAGGCCGACATCATCGCCTTCTGCCGCACGCATATGAGCGGCTTCAAGACGCCGAAGGCCGTCGTGTTCGGGCCGATCCCGAAGACGTCGACAGGCAAGATCCAGAAATTCCTGCTGCGCAACGCGGTCGGATCGGCCAAGGCCATCACGGCCTGAAGCGCGCTCCGGCCTCAGACACAGTTAGAAACACGCCCTGCGTTTCCGCTGCGTCGTCCCGAAACCGATTGTGCATGTTCGACGACATCAGGACAGCACAGGAAAAGATTGGAAAACGTTAGAGACGCATTTGCGTTTCTCTCCCGTCGGATTCGCTGCTTCCACATGATTCGCCGCGCAGGCTGCGCGGCCGGCGACCGGCGCGGTTGGGGCGCTTCATGCGGTTGGTGTCGTGAGCGCAGACGTCCGTGGGCGTCTGGCGCTGCTGCTATTGACGGCCGGATTGCTGCTGCCACGCGCGGCGGATGCGCAAGTCATGCGTGAATTCGGCGCGTTCGGCAATTTTGGCGGCGGCAGCAATTTTGGCGTCAACATGGGTAACCCCATGTTCGGTGCCCCACAGCAGGAATCAGGCTTTGGCGGCGCGTCGTTCGGCAACGGCAATGGTGGCGGCGCGGGGATGGCGCCGAACTCGGCGCTGAGTGGTGTTTCGCTCGAGCTGCGCGGCATGAATGGTTGGTCCGCGAGTGCGAACTTCGACAGCGAGCTGTCGAGCCCGGTGCGCGCCCATACCGGCAAGGCCGTAGTGCGCTACGCCTGGTAGGTGTTAGTGCGTCTCTAGCCGCATGCCGTCATAGGCTGGCACCACGCCTGCAGGTAGCGTCTGCCGGATCACCTCGTAGTCGACGTCGGCCGTCATGTTGGTGATGACGGCGCGCTTCGGCTTGAAGCGTTCGATCCAGGACAGCGCGTCGTTGATGCTGAAATGGCTGGGATGGCCGGTGTAGCGCAGGCCGTCGACGATCCAGAGATCGAGGTTTTCCAGGGCACTCCAGCTCTCGCGCGGAATGTCGTTGAGGTCGGGCGTGTAGGCGGCATTGCCGATGCGATAGCCCAGCGCGGGAATGTTGCCGTGCTGGACCAGGAAGGCGGTCATCGTCACATCGCCGCCCTTGCCGCTGATGATTTGGCTCCCGCCTGCCTCGATCGAATGCCGCGTCAGTATCGGCGGATAGTCGCTGCCCTCCGGCGAGATGAAGCAATAGGAGAACCGCGCCATGATGTCCTTGGCGGTCGACTGGTTGAAATAGACCGGAATGCGCTTGCGCATGTGGATCACGACCGAGCGCAGATCGTCCATACCGTGGGTCTGGTCGGCATGCTCATGCGTCAGGAACACCGCGTCGATGCGATCGACATCGGTCGAGATCAACTGCTCGCGCAGGTCCGGCGAAGTGTCGATCACGATGCGCGTAGTGCCGTGGCCTGATGTCTGTTCGACCAGCAGCGAGCAGCGGCGGCGGCGGTTCTTGGGATTGTTGGGGTCGCAGGCGCCCCAGCCGAGCGCCGGGCGCGGCACGCCGGCGGAGGAGCCACAGCCCAGGATCGTCAGCGTCAGCGTCATGCGGCTCCCAACCTCAAGCTTTCACCTTGGAGAACAGGCGGAAGAAGTTCTCGCTTGTCTGGCGCGAAATCTCCTCGAGCGACACGCCGCGCGTCTCGGCAAGCACCTTGGCGACCTCGACCACATAGGCCGGCTCGTTGCGTTTGCCCCGGAACTTGCCGGGCGCAAGATAGGGCGAGTCTGTTTCAACCAGAATACGGTCAGACGGCAATTCGGCCGCAAGCGCGCGCAAGGCTTCCGACTTCTTGAAGGTGAGAATGCCCGTAAAGCCGATATAGAGCCCGAGCGACACCGCCTTCAGCGCCAGCTCGCGCCCGCCGGTGTAACAATGCAACACGGCGCGAAACGATCCCTTGGCCGCCTCCTCCTCCAGGATGCGGGCGCAGTCCTCGTCAGCCTCGCGGGAGTGGATCACCAGCGGCAGGCCGGTAGCGCGGGCGGCCGCGATGTGGGCACGAAAGCCCCTCGCCTGCGCCTCCGGCGAGCCGTTGTCGTAGAAATAGTCGAGCCCGGCTTCGCCCAGCGCGACGACCTTGGGATGCTGCGTCAGCGCGATCAACTCGTCCGGCGAAATGCCGTCTTCCTCGTCAGCGTTGTGCGGATGGGTGCCGACCGAGCAATAGACGTCGTCATAGCGCTCGGCGATGGCGAGCAGGCTGTCCAGCCGCCGCACCCGCGTCGAGATCGTGACCATGCGCGTGAGGCCGGCCGATCGCGCACGCGACACGATCCCGTCGAGATCTTCCGCAAAGTCCGGAAAATCCAAGTGGCAATGACTGTCGACCAGCATCGTATGAACGCCTCAGGCCGCCGGCTCGATGTAGCGCGGGAACGCCGGCGTCGGCGCCGGGAGCGTCGAGCCTGGCGCGATGCGCCTGGCGCCGCCCAGCATGGCGAAGTTGCGCTCGCCCGCGGGGATGCCAAGGCTGTCGAGCAGCAGGCCCGAGGCGGTCGGCATCGCCGGCTGGGCCAGGATCGCGATCTGGCGCACGACTTCTGCAGTGACATAGAGCACCGTCTTCTGGCGTGCCGGATCGGTCTTGGCCAGCGCCCAAGGCGCCTCGCCCGCGAAATAGCGGTTGGCTTCCGCGACCACGGCCCACACGGCATTAAGCCAGTGATGGATCTGCTGTGTCGCCATCGCTTCACGGCTCGCCGCAACCATGCCGTCGGCCATCGCCAAAATCGCCTTGTCGTTGTCGCTGAACGCGCCGGGCTCCGGCAGCACGCCGCCGAGTTGCTTGGCGATCATCGACAGAGAGCGCTGCGCGAGGTTGCCGAGATCATTGGCGAGGTCGGCATTGATGCGCGCGACGATGGCCTCATGGTTGTAATTGCCGTCCTGGCCGTAAGTGACCTCGCGCAGGAAGAAATAGCGCATCTGGTCGACGCCATACTGGTCGGCGAGGTTGAAGGGATCGACGACATTGCCGACCGACTTCGACATCTTCTCGCCCCTGTTGAACAGGAAGCCATGGGCATAGACCCGCTTCGGCAGCGAGATGCCCGCCGACATCAGGAATGCCGGCCAGTACACCGCGTGGAAGCGGATGATGTCCTTGCCAATGATATGCACGTCCGCCGGCCAGTAGCGCCAGTTCGTGTCGCTCTCGTCGGGGAAGCCGACACCGGTGATGTAGTTGGTCAGCGCGTCGACCCACACATACATCACATGATCTTCGGCCCCGGGCACTTTCACGCCCCAGTCGAAGGTGGTGCGTGAGATCGAGAGATCGCGCAAGCCGCCTTTGACGAAGCTGACGACCTCGTTCCGGCGCGCGTCCGGGCCGATGAACTCCGGGTGCTCCCCGTAGAGCTTCAGGAGCTTGTCCTGATAGGCCGACAGGCGGAAGAAATAGCTGTTCTCCTCGACCCATTCGACCGGCGTGCCTTGCGGGCCTAGGCGCATGCCGTCATCGTTCAGGCGTGTCTCGTCCTCGGCGTAATAGGCTTCATCGCGCACCGAGTACCAGCCGGAATAGCTGTCGAGATAAATGTCGCCGTTCGCTTCCATGCGCCGCCAGATCTCCTGGCTGGAGCGGTGGTGCTGTTCTTCAGTCGTGCGGATGAAGCGGTCGAACGACACGTTCAGGCGCTGGTCCATCTCCCTGAAGCGGTCGGCATTACGGGTTGCGAGCGCAGACGGGGTGAGTCCCTCGTTCTGCGCGGTCTGAACCATCTTCTGGCCGTGCTCGTCCGTGCCGGTCAGGAAGAACACGTCCTTGCCGTCGAGCCGCGCGAAACGTGCCAGCACGTCGGCCGAGATCGCCTCATAGGCGTGACCGATATGCGGATTGCCGTTCGGATAGGCGATCGCGGTCGAGATGTAGAAGACGTTGTCACGCGCGGGCGCGGCAACGGGCGCTTCTGCCTTCGGTGCAGCGACCGGCTTCGGCGCAGGCGCCGCCTTGGGTTTCGACACCTTGGGCTTTACGGCTTTCGGCGGCGTGACGACAGGAGCCAGTACGGCGGGAGGTGCGGTCCCCCTCGCCCTCGTGGCCACCTTCTTCGCCGGCGCCTTGGCCGGCTTTTTGGCGGCCGTTTTCTTGGAGGTTTGCTTTGAGTTTTTCTTAGAGTTTTTCTTGGCGGCTTTCTTGGCGACGGCCTGCTTCTTTGCAGTCTTCTTGCCGGCCTTCTTTGTCGTCTTCGCCGCGCTCTTCTTCACGCCGCCCTTCTTGGCGGCGGCCTTCCTGGTCTTCTTGACCTTCTTGGCACCCTTGCGCGCAAGCGCCTTCACAGCCTTCTTCGCGGCTTTCTTCGCAGCCTTCTTGCTGCTCTTGCCCTTGGCGGTTTTCTTAGCTCGCGTTGCCACGACGAATTCCTTTACCGGCTTCTCGAAATTTGGAAACGAACCTGCGTTAGGTTATTGTTTTGAGCATGATCCTCTCGGAAAACCGCTACACACTTTTCCGGACCATGCTCTAGCGCGTTGCGTCCGCCAGCCAGCCGAACACCGAGAAAACCAAGGGCTTTCGCTCCAGATTGTAGGTTTCGGTGTCGCGCGCAGCGCGGACGATCTTTTCCCATACCTCAGCTAGGCGCGCAAGGCGCGGCAGGTTCTGGTTGGTATTGGCCTCGTCGGCATGAAGGCGTTCCGCGATCCAGCGATCGATTCCGTCGATGAAGGCCGCGAGCGCGACGCGGTCGCTGGTGCCAAGGGATTCGCCGAGCGTGTGCAATTCGCGCGGATCCACTTGCGGCAGACGTGCCAGCAGCGCTGCTGTGCGCTGCTGGAGCTTGAGCGCATCGCCCCCGAGCAGCGTCAGCGCGCGTGCGACGCTGCCTTCGGAGGCCTCAGCAGCCTCGCGCAGCGCCAGATCGGTCGGAGCGAGGTCGGCGGCCGTGGCGGCTGCGGCAATCACCTCGTCGGTCGTGAGCGACCGCAAGCGCAACTTGCGGCAACGCGACTGGATCGTGGCGAGCACGCGCGCGGGCGCGTGGCTGACCAGCAGGAACAGCGATTGCTGCGGCGGTTCCTCGAGGATCTTCAGCAGCGCATTCGCCGCATTGGGATTGAGCTCGTCAACGGTGTCGACGATACAGACACGCCAGCCTTCGGCCGCCGCCGTCGAGCCGAAGAATGAGATGGTCTCGCGGGTCTCGTCGACGGTGATGACCGTCCGCATCACGCCGCGGTCGTTGGCGGTGCGCTCCAGCGTCAACAGGCCGCCATGCGAGCTGGCTGCCACCTGCCGCGCCACGGCGTTGTCCGGATCGATCGCCAGGCTTTCGGCGCGCTGCACGGACGGCGCCAGCGGCTGGCCGTGAGCGAGCACGAAGCGCGCCATGCGATAGGCCAGCGTCGCCTTGCCGATGCCCTGCGGCCCGCCAATCAGCCAGGCATGCGGGATGCGCCCGCTGCGATAGGCCGCGAGCAGCGCCGTCTCGGCCTCACGGTGGCCGAACAGGAGGCTGGTCTCGCGCGGATGCGGAATGGCGCTCTCGCGCTCGGCCTGGCGCGGGCTCATACCGAGACCACCGAGGCTGGTGTGGGGAGAAGACGATCACGCAGCGCGGTCCAGACACGCCCTGCGACCGTATCAAGATCGGAATTGGCATCGATCAGCACGCAGCGCGAAGGCTCGTCGATAGCGATCTTGCGATAGGCCTCGCGCAGGCCCTGATGGAAGGCGAGTTTCTCGCCCTCGAACCGGTCGGGCGTGCCGTTGCCGCGCCGCGCAGCCGCACGCTGCAAACCGATTTCGACCGGCAGATCGAGAATGATCGTGAGGTCCGGCTTGAGATCGCCGATCGTGACCCGCTGCATGGCATTGATCAGCGCGGCGGGCACGCTGCCGAGACTGCCCTGATAGGCTCGCGTCGAGTCGGCGAAGCGGTCGCAGAGGACCCAGACGCCCTGCTTGAGCGCAGGCTCGATCACAGTGCGGACATGGTCGTCGCGGGCGGCCGCAAACAGCAGCGTCTCGGCCTCGGGGCCGAGCAGCTTGCCCATGCCCGACAGCACCAGATGGCGCATGATCTCGGCGCCCGGGGAGCCTCCGGGCTCACGCGTGACGAGGGTCCGGAGCCTCGCGGCACCGAGTCGGTCGGCGAGCTTCTTGATCTGGGTCGACTTGCCGGTCCCCTCACCGCCTTCAAAGGTGATGAAACGTCCGCGTCCGGACGGCCGCTGTCCCGTGGTCTCACTCATGATCAGAGCTTCTCGGCGCCTGCGCGGAACATGCCGATCACAAGCTCGCTGGCGCCATCGATCGCGCGCCGCATGGTCGAGCCGGTGCCGATCGCGCCGGCGGCATAGACCGGCGTCTCCACCGCAATGTTGCCGCCACGCCAGACCCGCACTACGCCGACCTTCTGGCCGGCCTCGACTGGTGCTCGCACCGGTCCGCTATACACCACACGCGCGATCAGCTTGTCGCCGCCACTCTTGTGCACCATCACCTTCACGGGCTCTTTCGCGACGAGCTTCACCGAGCGGCTCTCGCCGCCAAATACTTTTGCGTAGCCGACCTGCTGGTCGGCCGCGATCAGCGTGCGGGTCTCGAAATTGCGAAAGCCCCATTCCAGCATCTTCTTGGCTTCGGTGGCGCGGTCTTCAGGATCTTCGAGGCCGTTGACCACGACAATCAGCCGCGTGCCGTTCTGCACAGCCGAGCCGACCATGCCGTAGCCGCCCTCCTTGGTGTAGCCCGTCTTCAGCCCGTCAGCACCTTCGAGCGAGTTGAGCAGCGGATTGCGGTTGGGCTGGCGGATCTTGTTCCAGGTGAACTCCTTCTCGCCGAACAGTTTGTAAAATTCGGGGAAGTCCAGGATGATGTGACGGGCGAGGATGCCGAGCTCGCGCACGGTCATCTTATTGCCGGGGTCGGGCAAGCCGTTGGAGTTCCCGAAGGTCGATTTCGACATGCCGAGCTCGCGGGCGCGCTTGGTCATGAAATCGGAGGCAAAGATCCGCTCGTTGCCGGCGATGCCTTCGGCGAGCGCGATGCAGGCGTCGTTGCCGCTCTGGATGATCGCGCCATGCAGGAGGTCGTCGACCGAGACTTTGCTGTTGATGGCGGCAAACATGGTCGAGCCGCCGGAGGGGGCCCCGCCCTTGCGCCAGGCGTTCTCGCTGATCCGGTATTCGTCGGTCAGCTTGACGTCGCCCTTCCTGATCGCGTTGAACACGACTTCCGCGGTCACGAGCTTCATCATGCTGGAGGGCGCGCGCAATTCGTCGGCGTTCTTCTCGAACAGCACGCTGCCGCTGGAGGCCTCGATCAGGATCGCGGTCGGGGCGTCGCCGTCGAAGCCGACATCTTCGGTTTTCTTGGCACCCTGGACGCTCTGGTTGGCGGCGTAGAGCACCCCACCCCAGCTCAGGCTCACCGCAACCGTCGCCGCGACCAGCCCGCGCGCCAGTGCTCCGGCCGTAAATCCGGTGTGACGGAGCGAGATGAGGCGAAATACCATGGCGAAGCCCTGAGAGCGGCGTTCTAACAGTTGGAACCGGTGCGAACAACACGAGGATCGGTGCTCGCCTCCGAGATTGCACGATTCTCATCGCGTCCCTATCGTGGCACCTCATGTTTCCTGACCAAACCTCTGAAACAAGGCGGAAAAGCGATGTCCACCACCCGCGTGATCAAGGCCAACGGGATCGACCTCTTCATCCGCGAGGCCGGCCAGGGACCGCTGGTGGTGCTGTGCCACGGCTGGCCGGAATTATCATATTCCTGGCGGCACCAGATCACCGCGCTCGCGGCCGCCGGCTTTCACGTCGTGGCCCCCGACATGCGCGGCTACGGCCAGAGTGCGGCGCCGCCTGACGTGACCGCCTATTCGATCTTCGATCTCGTCGGTGACGTCGTCGGCTTGGTGAAGGCGCTCGGCGCGACCAAGGCGATGGTGGTCGGCCACGACTGGGGCGCGCCGGTCGCGTGGCATGCGGCGCTGTTCCGCCCCGATATCTTCACCGCCGTCGCAGGCCTGAGCGTGCCGCCGCCGTTCCGCGGACGCGGCCGGCCGCTGGAGCTGCTGCGCCAGGGCGGCATCACCAATTTCTACTGGCAGTATTTCCAGGCGCCTGGTGTCGCGGAAGGCGAGTTCGAGCATGACGTCGCCCGCACCATGCGCGTCGTGCTCGGCGGGCGCGGACTTGCCGATCCGAACGCCGCGATGTTCGTGCAGGAGGGCAAGGGCTTTCTAGGCCATATGACGGGCGAAGAGCCGCTGCCGGCATGGCTGAGCGAGGCCGATCTCGCTCATTTCACCGAGGGCTTCCGCAAGTCCGGCTTTCGCGGCGGGCTGAACTGGTATCGCAATCTGGACCGCAACTGGGAGCTGACCGCGCCCTGGCAGGATGCGCAGATCCACCAGCCCTCCCTCTTCATTGCCGGTGCGCAGGACGCTGTCATCACCGGCCTGATCGGCGCCAAGCGTGTCAACGAGTTGGAGCGCGTACTGCCCAATCTCTCGCGAAAACTGATCATCGAGGGCGCCGGTCATTGGGTGCAGCAGGAGCGTCCCGACGAGGTCAACGCCGCGCTGGTCAAGTTTTTGCGCGAAGCGGCTTCGCGCTAAAGCGCAGCAGTCAGTAAAGGCCGCGTCCGCTCAGGATGCCGCGGGCCTCGGCTGCGCCGCTGTCCGGGACATAGGCCGACGACGGGCCCTTGTCCGAGGTGTAGCGGCCGTCCTCGTCATAGGACACCGCGCGGGCGTTCTGGAGCGCCCGGCCCCGGCTGCGGCTCGAGGCCGACATCTCCGAGGTCGCGTTGATCGAGGCCACGTCGGCCGAGGTATTGCCGAGATTATAGGGCCTCCCCTCCGGCGTCGGGACTTCGCCGTGGATGGCGCCGCGGTTCGACGAGGGCAGCTCCGGCAGGAAGGGCCGTGCCGAGGCGACCCGGACCATCGAGGGTGACGGCGCCGGAACGCCGGTACGCAAGGTCGCGATCAGCTGGCGGTCGTCGGAGCCTTCGAGCGGCGCCCGGCCGACATATTCGACGCGGACCCTGGCAACGCCGTTGCCTTTGAATTCAAGCAGTTCGGCGGCTTTGTTCGAGACGTCGATGAGGCGGTTGCCGTGATAGGGCCCGCGGTCGTTGACGCGGACGATCAGCGACTTTCCATTGGAAAGGTTGGTCACCCGCGCATAGGACGGCATCGGCAGGGTCGGATGCGCCGCCGTCAGCGAGCTCATGTCGAACACTTCGCCATTGGCGGTTTGGCGGCCGTGGAAATCGTCGCCGTACCAGGACGCCAAGCCCTCGGAGCGGTAGTTGACGTCTTCCTCCGGTACGTAGGTCCGCCCCGCCACGACATAGGGCTTGCCGACGCGATAGGTGCCGCCGCCCTTGGGAACGGGGTCGCCCCAAGCCACAACTCGCGGGCTCGAGGACACGCCGTACTTAGGATCGACCCGGCTGGCGAACTTGTTGGACGAAGCGCAATTGGCGAGCGCCAGGCAGGCGGCGACCGCCGCAACCCGACGCGCGGCCCGCACCACCGATTTTGACCGTCGGATCCCCATTCGCCCCAATTACCATTTCGCCGGAGACGGCCCACCTCGCTTTGGCCACGGGGAGCGTCTTCCGATCCTCAAGCTCCGAAGCGGCCCACCACCGCGTCAGAGGTCGTGACGATATCGCAACCCGAACACGGCGGAAATGGGGAGTCCACAGCGTTCGCGCCGAGATGGTAAACAGGACGTTCGCCCTTCCCCGTTGATCTACGGAGCGTGAGGGCTTCGCGGCAGCCTTGTCTGTGCCAGTCCCGCACAAGCTGTTGCGCCAAAACCTCACTCCACCCCCATTGTCGCGGCCTTCACTGGAATTCTTTTGACTGTGCAAGGCCGCCCGCGTTTTCTCGCGTGCAAGGGTGGATTTGGAATTTAACGATGATCGAGACGGTTTCGGCACTGATGGGTCTGGTAAGCGCGGGGATCTTCCTGGCCCATGCGTTTGAAGGCTACCGCACGAGGGCCTGAAGGCACTCGCGCGGGCGACATTGCATCACCTCTTCATGACGGCGCGTTCGGATAATCTTAATCAATCCGGTCGAACATCGAAGACGAGAGCAGCAGGTGTCCCATGCGCAACCATGATTTCATATCCGATGGTTTTCTGGCACTGACCGCTGGCGGTCTATTCCTGCTTTGCTCAAGCCTTGTGGCGCTGGCCTTCGGCTAATCCTCCACCACAGTTTTGCGTTTCCAAAGCGCTGCGCTAGTGCGACGCAGCATGCCTGTTTGCCCGGGATTGCGCTGCTCCCGTTTAGTTGATTGAATTTCCGCGTCGGCGCCTCGACTTATTTTCACGAGGCCATCACCAATGAGGGTGACGCACATGCTAGCCGAGAAATTCTTCCTGGTCCTGGAATCGCTGATCCGCGGCGACCGCACCCATCCGGACGGAAGTCCCCGGGTCATCAGCACCTCCCCGCACGTGCCTGTGAAGCTGCCGAACCAGAAATAGCCGAGGCACTTTCCCAAGCTGAGGCCACGCGCCGTTCAGCGCAGACCCAACAGCGACCGGCGATAGAGGCTATCGCGGGCTTCATTCAGACAGACGAAGCTGCCATCAAATCCCTGGCCAAAGAGCTTCTGTCCCTTGCGGTAGTAGACACCCTTCCTGAAATCCAGCCACACGACCTTGTCGTCGGGGCAATGGCGCTGGGCCTGCGCCTCATAGCGGAAAGGCGTCAGCGGCGTGGCCGCCACCTGGGACGTGCCAGCGACAAGCATCATTGCAGCCGCGATTACAATCTTGCCGAGCGCCCTGCCGAAGCTGCGAGACACTTACAGCCTCCCAATCCCTACCGCGTTGTGCGGCGGTTCTGCCGCACGATAGCACGGGACTGCGCGATCCGGCGGACAACCGCAGGCACGGCCACGTCTTCCGCCAGCCATCTGGCCGGGTTACAGGATAGCGAGATGATCTCGATGCGTGGATGCTATCTGAATGCCGGTTGAGCCAGAAACCGCGACCGGACCCCGCCCGCCCTCGCCGCGGCCTGCCGCGAGACCTTCGTGTCCCGGCTCGACCTCCAGGGCCATCCCGACGAGCCGGAATGGCTCGGCCACGTCAACGCCAGCGTGCTCAAGATCAAGCTCGCAATGGCGATCATCGGCATCTCCTCGATCGCGCTGCTGCGCACCTTCATCGAGGCCGGCAATCTCGGCTCGAGCCGCGCCAGCTTCACCGAGAACGGCGTGATGTGGCAGCTGATCCACATCACCTTCGTTGTCTCGGCGATCGGGATCGCCTTCGTCGACAAGTTCAGCGCCCAAGGCGCACGCAAGCACGACGAGTGACCCGCTTGGTCGCGATCAATCGCTAGCTTTGCTTGCTGCGGCCGCGAGCTGCCCCAGCGCATGATGCAGGCACTCCTGAAGCTTTTGGGCAACCTGCTCCCGCGAAATCCCCTTCCCGACGAGGTCGCCTGATACCTTGCTCAGGGTCTCGTCCATCGTCTGGCTCGCCAGATTATCCGTCACCAGCGCCGTCGCATAGCTTGCCGCCGCATCGCCGCTGAGCCCGAGCTCGCCTGCGGCCCAGAGCCCGAGCAGCTTGTTGGACCGGGCCGTAGCCTTGAACATGAGCTCCTCGTCCTGGGCGAATTTGGCTTCAAAGCCCTGCTCGCGCTTGTCGAACGTGGTCATGGTCAGCTCCATTTGCTTTTCGCGGATGGGATCTGGACTGGGAAGCGAACGTCTCCGTGGTTCTCGCCAATTTAGGATCGTTTGAATCTTCCGGCCGAAGGCGGGTGCCGTCAAGGCCCCCTGCGCCTCGCGGCGGCAGAGTCAGGCCGGATCGGCTAAACTGCGTATTTCGCGATTTGTTTAGCAAACTCACGGCCGCATGGCCTTGGGGAAATCGAGAGCCGGAGCATGAACAGAGAGCTTCGGGAATTTCGACGGCTTGCGCGCGTGTGCCCGGAGCAGGCCGCGCTGTCGACCATGGACCTCGCGCGAGCCGGACTGCTGAAGGTTGCCCATGACTGCAGATAGCGGCCGAAGCCATCGAGGCGGTGCGCCCGCCCAGCCGGCACTGAGCCGACCGCATCTTCACGAGACGGGTCGGAGAAGCCCGAATGAGCGCCCCTTGTCAGCCCTCGTCTTTAGCTCTCGGGCGCGGCCGCCTCGCGGGCCATCCGCTCGGCTCTCAACCGTTCCCGATTCTCATAAAACGCCCTCTGCGCGGCCTCATGGTCACGCATGGCCTTCTCCGCCTCGACCCGGCGGGAAGCATCGCGTGCCTGGCGCTGTTCGGGAGTCAGGGGTTTGCGTCGGAAGGAAGTATCTTCTGTCATGGCGAGGCAACGCGCAGGTGAGGAAAAAGTTCCCCTGCGACGCACCCAACGGCGTGTTTGAGGTCAACCGAAAAGACGCCGCAACAAGCGTTTCGAAAACAACCCCATGCACAGTAGCTAAGCTCCACCGGTACAATGCCTTTCGGCATCGGCCCAAAAGCCAATTGACGCGTCGGGCAAAACAGCGGCATAATGCCATTATTCCGAAATCAATCGAGGGTGCAGGATCAGGCTTCCTTGCAAGACCCATGGGTCGGTGCCGCCCTCGCTCGCCATTCCGACGCGCTGCAACCGAGCAGCATCGTGTAGATGCATTCCCGCACGCGGGCGCTCATCGTTTTATTTCGACTTGATGCCAGCGTGTCGAGGAATTGCTGAACGTTGCGGAGCATGTTCGCATCTGCCGTGGGAACTGCTGCGGCGATGTCACGCGACGCACTTTCCGCAAGCGCGTCTGGGCATCGGTTGATCCGCGGGCGGCGCGCACGATCCTTAGCGCCAATTGATCGGGCAGCAGTCGAGCGTCAGCTTTGATCTAGATCATGCCTTTTCCGGACGGCGCGCCTGATCGTTTTGGACATGAAACCATCCGACAAAACGCGGTTCGGTAACGATAAGGCGCCGCCCAAGCGGTCGCGCTCAGCGGAGGCCCGCCGGATCGTCGAAGAGTACGTCGAAAGCCTGCGGCAGATCATCGAAAAACTCCGCAGGCGCCTGCATTGAGGCCGTGACGCGCGTCGCAGCGGCAGTGACGGGTAAGGCCGATAAGCGCTCCCCGCTCGCGCGGTTCGCCTGGTTGTTCCACACAGTTGAGGCAATCGTCGACTAAGCGGGGGCTCATCCTGACATGCTGCCGACATGCCAGAATCGACGCGAATGACCCTAATCGGACGTCCGGTGCGCTAGCTCGCGAAGCTCACCCGATTCGTCCGGTTGGGTAGCTCGCTGCGGTGACATTGAAAGTGATGAGGGTTGGGCGGCGAAGCTTTTCTCGATCCGCTCCTCGAAACTCGTGCAAAGCAACCCCGTATCTTCAGGGACAATCGTTTTTCGAAACCGTCGGCACTTGAGATGGCGGTCCTTCCCCGAGCGAGTTTCAGCCAAAAATATGCACTTGCTGCAAGTGTCTGCATAATGTCGGCGCTGATTGCCATCGAGTTGAACCAGAGCCCGACGAAGCGCGTCGCGCAGCCGAGATTGGTCGTCAAGCCCAAGTGACGCAATCTGATCTCGAAGAGCATTTATCGGATCGCGCGCGAGAAATTTCTTGCCTTGAGGCGTAACACCCAGCGTAATCGAGCGCTTATCCTGGGCAGAGGTCCTACGGTCCACCAATCCTTTCTTTTGAAGCACGGCGGAAATCTGGGATGCGGTGCTGCGGGTCGTACCGAGAAAACTGGCGAGAGCAGACGGCGTCCTCGAAAATCTGTTTGCGTGTGCCAGAAAGCGAAGGACCGCCCATTCGCGGTCGGTTAAACCCAACCGACTATCCTCAAAAAGCCAAGTGCCGGTCGATTGCACCAGCAGTTGCACGATTTCGCTTGCCGTTCTCATGAAAATTCCTGCCGGAGGCTGCCCGTGAGCCCTGTTCAACAGGTCTAGAGCCGTCGTATTCGGTGAAAAGCCAGGTCACCGCCCGATTTTGATAGCCCCGCCGTGCGGCGGAAGAAACACCGTAAGAACACGCGGCACCATCACGTTGAGGCGTGGCAGGTCGGATCAAAGCCGTCGGCGCCAAGTGCACGTCTCTCCGGGGACTGATGGGCGGCCGCAGGGGAAGGCGTTGGCTTTTACAGCGGGCTCAACCAAATTGATCCAGCACCCGACTGAACGCCGGATGCCAGCGCGATCAGGTGGCGGAACCGGCGCGCGCCGAGCTCGACGTCGATCCGGCTGGTCGTGTGGGAGAAGACGTAGGTGCGAAGGGCGCCGAGGACTGTCGCGATGCGGAAGCGACCATCCTGGGCGGCGTACCCGAAGTTAGTTCCTATTGATTCAGATCAACGGCGAGACGCAATGCGCCATATCACCTCGTGTTTGATCATCGCCCTACAGGGAGAGAACAACATGACAAGGAATGCCAAGCTTCTTGGATTGATCGTGACTGCTGCGCTCTTTACGGCAACCCCGTTGTCGCTCCATTACTCGCCGGCGAAAGTGTTATCCGTATCCCTTGACCGTGCTGAAGCGAGAGTTGGACGACCACTGACTCCGATGAGCGTAGCAGGCGTTAATCGCAGGGTGCATCGGCGAGCTTACTATGGTGCGGCAGCGGCGGGAGCTGCGGCTTACGGAGCGTATGGCTACCGCAGGGCTTGTGGATACTATCCGTATCCGCCCTGCTATTGAGGCTCACCGCTGGCTTCGCTGCGGCGTAGAAACTGACGCACTCGGCGAAGAGAACCATTTGAGGCGCAAAGCTGCGGCTCGAGCAGCATGACCGGCTTTTCGACCAAAACAGGATTGAGCGTTGCTCCGCGCGGCCTTCGTGCGCGGCCGCCGGGCACACGGGCTGGCGCCGGTCATCTTGTTAGCGCTCGCGCCACTACCTCGGTTGGCGACATTCCGGCGTCGCCTGGTGGGGGCCCTTTTGCGACTTCGTCCGATGTCCGCTTTTCTGCCGCTGTTGGAAGTTGAGCGGACATCGGTCGACCAGACGCTTGAGGAGTGCACGTCCTGGTCAGTTGCGTTGTACCCTGCTGAACTCCGGCGTCCGATCCGTCCTCCGAACCCACGGTCTAAAGCTACGGTCAGTGACCCGATTAGGAAGAACACCGACGAACTGCGAAGTACAGTTTTTCGGCATAAGTCGCTGATTTTGCTGTTGAGTTCGAACGACTGCGAACAGTGACGAACAATATGCTGGCGGAAGGGGTGGGATTCGAACCCACGGTACCCTTGCGGGCACGCCGGTTTTCAAGACCGGTGCCTTAAACCACTCGGCCACCCTTCCAAGACTTGAAGTTGCTGGGCTTTTAGCTGCCAGTGGCAGAACAAATCAAGGCCTGCGTACCAACAACGTACCAATCACCTCAAAAAACCTGTTACGAAGCCGCTGATCGCCGAAGCTAGGTTGTCGCCGGCCTGCTTGGTGCGCTGCCGCTGGGTGTACCAACGAAGCACCACGGCAGGATCATCCCCGATCCGCTGCGCGACGATATGGACCGGTGTGCCGGCGTCGAGCAGCGCCGTTGCGTGGATGCCGCGGAAATCGTGAAACCGCGTCCGACCGAAGCCGAGCACGTCTGCGCGTCTGGCAAACTCTTTCGAAAAATTGCGCGGGTTGCGCCATGCGGTGAAGTTGAACTCCCCACCTGGCAACGGGTCAGCCGGGAATATCAGCGCCTCGGCCGGCAACTTTACGAGCGATAGGTCGACGTCTACGTCGTCGGGAATGCCGGCTGCGATCCGCTGGTGACTTGCCTTGACCTTCAGGAGCATCGCGATCGTTGCGTCGTCGAGATCAATAGTGCGCAGGCCCCTTTTCGTCTTGGGCCGCTTTCGCCTGACGCCGTGCTTCTTCGTTTGCTCCAGCGCCCACTCGATCCGAAGCATTTTGTTCTCCGGCGAAAAGTCGCTCCAGCGGAGCGCAAGGAGTTCGCCACGCCGAGCTCCCGTCGCGGCCGCCGAGGCGACGATGGGATACAACTGTGAGGATCTGAACCCGGCAATCATCTTCGCCAGATCATTCGGGCTGAGCCCCTCCCCGATCGCGTCGAGAGTGTCGACTTCGTCCTCCGCGTCGCTAGCAGGGCGCGCCTCCGGATCAGGCGCCCGCTCAACTGATGCAATGGGATTAGTGAGGATCAGCTTTCGGCGTTGAGCTGTGCCGAGGCAAGAGTTGAAAACAACATGGACATGATGCGCGGTCCGCGCCGAGATCGTCCGCACCTCTACCTTTGCCTTGAGGCCGTCGTACAACCCGTCGATGTCGGCGGCTCCTAACTGCTGCAATCGGGTTGAGCCGAGCACAGGCTTCACGTGCTGATTTAAAAGCTGCTCATAACGCTCGATTGCACGTTGACCGACGGGCTTGCGTCGCTTGCCGTGACCGCGCGGCGCGCCGGCGCAGACTGCACAGGAAACGCGACCGGCAGCGGCTGATGACGCACGCCAAGAGGGTAAGGAAACGGAATTGAGAAAATACGCCGCCGGGCTTGAAAATACGCTGTCCCGGCGGCGGTTGGCTTACTCCAGCCCCGAGAGGGAAATAACAAAATCCCGGATACCAACCCAACTGCGCGGGCCTGCCAAAGTTCACTGACCTGGCGGATTGCAGACAAAAACAAAGGCCCGCCGGTTCACGCTGGCGGGCGTGAGCGGAGACCGTCTCGGCAGCGGCACTACTTCGGTGGGTGTAAATCCCCTTGAAGCCAGCGCCCGAGGGCCTTCGAATGCATAGGATCTTCGTGGGTGGCGCGGGTCGTAAGCAAGTGGTTGCAGACAGCGCACTGAAAGCTGTGCAAGTCCACGCCTGGGCGCTCCGGCTCGATGCTGACAAGCATCATATGGGCCCTGCACCTCGGACAGGCGGGGCGCTCAAAGGGAGCCGGAGGAATGGTAGATAACCGGGCTTGAGATTGGATCATGGGTGTCTCCCCAATAGGCGGGAGCACAACACTCTCTGTCACCGGTAGTGCCAAGGCGCGGACCCGTGATGGTGCAAGTATGCGCCGCAGGGATCTCAAACGCGAGCCAATTCGCGCCCCGGTACAATCGATTAGGAGGGCGCACCCTGGCCGCGCACGGCTCGCAGGCCGTGGGAGCTTGTGTCAGTTGAGGCGGTAACAACAAGGCCCGCCGGTTCGCTGGCGGGCCTTTCCTGCGGTCTGTGATCAACCTCACAGCACGACAAGGGGCCGCTGCTATTTATGAGCCATTGCGAGACCTAATCATATTTCAAATTAAGCCCCCGGCGGTCACACGCTGGGGGCTTTTGCTTTGTCGCGGTTCAATGCCCGCATGATGCCGATCCGGGCGAACAACGTCGGGCCGCCACCCTCTGCCACCAGGATCAACGCCTGCATCGCCGCTTGCCATTCCGGCGCTTCGTGCTCCTTCTTCGGAAGCGCGGTGATGTACTCGCCGGCATCACGCAGCGTCACCAGCTCGCGGCCGTCCACCTCGATCGGCTCGTCGAACGGCCGTCTCCAACCCCGCTCCGTCACGCTGCCCCCGGTTACCGATAGCCCATTCCACCGATAGGCCCTTTGGCGTTCCAGTTGAAGTCCGGACGCACCTCCGCTCCGCGCCGGCCACAGGCCGAGCAGATGAACCGGGGCTCGATATCGGACAGACGGAGATCATCGGGCCAGCGATTGGCGCTGAGGGCTATGGAGTGGCTACAGCGATAGTCCGAGCAATAGACCAGGACGCCGCGCACGCCGGCGCCGCGCATGTCGCCGAAGGTGATCTTTTGACGCTGCATGCCGGCATCGATGCGTCACGGGAGGCAGAGTCAAATCGTCAACTGCTAGCGGCTGTGAATGCGAGCGAGCTACTGCGGGTCGTGGGTGTGGAAAAGAGCCTATCGGTTTCTCGCGTTGTGGCGAGTCATTCCGCAGCTTTGGCGAGAACATCTGAGCTTGTCGCCGGCCGAAGTGGCAAGGCGTGCTGAGAATTTGCGCATCGGCTAAAGTCCCACGGGCTGGGGCACGCCCCTAGTGGCCTGATTTTTGAATCTCAGAGCTTAATTCGACAATGACAAAGTTCCCCCGCAACTCCGGATTGTGGGAACCTAGTACCCGGAATCAGAGCTGAGTGATACGGCGGCCTTTGAAAGGGCGTTGACGGACCTTTTTCTTGGTCCAGACGAAGGGCTCGGCTTTGTCGTTGTAGGCGTTGACGTAGGCATCGATGTGTTCCTGGAGCTGCTTGAGGCTTGTGAAGGAGGTGCCGCTAAGTGACTGCCCCTGCAAGATCGAGAACCATACCTCGACCTGATTGAGCCAGGACGCGCTTGTCGGCGTGAAATGAAATTGCACGTTGGGGTGGGCCTTGAGCCAGGGCTCATTCTTCTTATGGGTGTTGAGGTTGTCGAGGATGACGTGAAGCTTTCGGCCTGGAAAGGCCGCGGTGACGCTGTTCATGAAGTCGAGAAACTCGACGCGGCGACGACGTTTTGAATGCGTCGCGATGATCTTTCCGGTGGCGACCTCAAGCGCCGCAAACAGTGTTGTCGTGCCATGCCGCTTGTAATCGTGGCTTTGGCCGGTCAAGGCGCGGCCATTGGGCAACTTCAGATAACCCTGCGCTCGCTCCAAGGCCTGGATCGAAGGCTTCTCGTCCACGCATAGCACAATGGCCTTGGCGGGCGGGGCGACGTAGAGACCAACAACATCGGCGGCTTTGGCCGTAAAGTTCGGGTCGTTGCTCTCGCACCAGGACTTGCGAGCCGCGAGGTCAATCTTGTGGCTGCGCAGGAACCGCCAGACATATTGGACGTCAACATCGCCCAGCGCCTCGGCCAGCAGAGGGCCGGTCCAGCGCGCAAATCCTTGCGGGGCCGGCTTATCCAGCAGCTTCAAAATCCGCTTGTCGGTGGCCTTCGTATAGATCGGCTGCTTGCCGGGCCGCGGCTTGTCTTGCAACCCTTCAAGGCCATGATCGGCATAGCGGTGCCGCCAAAGGCTGACAATCCGCGGCTGGACTCCGACTTCTTTGGCGATCGAGCGGGTGCTGCGCCCGGCCGCCGCCAACAGGACTATCCGCGCCCGCTTCAAATCGCGCTGCAACGTCACCGGCGAGCGACAACACGCCTCAAGCACCTTGCGATCTTTCCGCGAAAGGTGGACTTCTCTTGCTTCGGGGATCATCCATATCTTAAATCACAACTCACGATCCAAGAAAAGTGGGTACTAGGGGCGACTGATGGAGATATTCAAAGCTGAGAAAATTGGAGAGGCTGAAGACAATTCAAAGCGGAAATGCCGCGCATGCGGCGCAACGCTGAAGTTAATCAGCGTCGTGCATGTCCCAGACAGGCAAGCACTCATTCGGGCATTCGAATGCGATTGCGGTGACCGGATTTGGGACGAGTAGGGCCGGCCCCAGCCCTTGGTCATTTCGTGTTTCGATATCCCATCGTTGCCGGTGCACTCGATCTGAAGTTAGGCCGAACATCCGCGCCGCGCTTGCCACAGGCAGAGCAGACGAACCGCGGCTCGATGTCAGATAGCCTTACCCCATCCGGCCAAATGTCAGCGCTCAGGGCCACGCTATGGCTGCACCGGTAGTCCGCGCAGTAGACTAGCACACCGCGCACGCCCATCTCTCGGAAGGTGATCTTTTTAGGCCGCATGCCGGCATCAAAGCGACGCCAGCGGCATCACGCAAAATATCGATTCCTAGGCGTCCGGAAAGGCGTCGAGCTACTGCCCGTCGGGGCCCCGCCGGCTCACAAGGTCGGCGGGTTTTCTTTACCTGGGAAATTTACGAGGTCCGCCGGTTCACGCTGGAGCCTTCGGTCTGAGGTGGTCCAGATCAACATCGATCCCGTCGCTCTTCCTTGGCTAGCTCGGATAGAAATTCGTCCAACGCACGCTTTCCGGCAACCTGCGCGGCAGAGTCAGACTGATATCCGTCTCCGCTTAGCTTGATTCCTAGCGGTATGCTTTTGCGGCGTATTTCCCAGCTCCACCGCTCAGGATGTTCGCCTCGCCTGGAGGTGACAAGGTAGTAATCAGAATTGGTCATTGCGAGACGGCGCTTAGCTGAAAGTCTCGCGACGATCTTGTGATTACCGGCCAACGACTTGTGATCTCGCGCCAAGTCAGCCGAGCGCGCATGCGGCACACGCTCGCCGACTAAGGGCCTCATAACGGCAAACCCCTGCCGACTTGAGATCGGCAGGGGTTCATGCGGATGGATGGTTCGAGGCTAGAGAGCGGCTCTAGGTGTCGCGCCAAGGACCCGCAAAAGGACTACATCGCACTGACGGCGATCCAGCAAGACGATTTGGTGTGCAGCGATTAGCCCCTTGTATACGAGCGCAATTCGCCGGCGGGGTGCTTACCCGATGCTCACCGATGGGCCTGAACAACGTGGGCGTTTTTTGTGCGGGTGACCTTTGGGAAATTTACGTGTGGCCCGCCGGTTCACGCTGGCGGGTTCTTCTTTTCGCGGATCGGCGCAGCTGTGGCGTGAGAGCAACGTCACAATTGTTCCGCTGTGCGGAACACATTTTGGACTCCAATTTCTGACAACAAGTCGCCACACTTAAGTCGCGCCGGGGCTGGAAATAATTTTATTCCGAAACCATTTTTCCCGGATGGCCGCTGCGCCAATGCAGCGGCCTTTGCGCGTGTTCGCGAAGGGATGTTGCCAACCAAATCGAAGCTCACCAGATTCACCTTGTCGGACTCCTCCTTGCTCGATTTCGCGATGGCCTACTGATTGTCGTGGCCACGTCAGAACGTCGCTGTCCGAGGAATATTGGCGATCGCTATTGGTTTGTGGATTGGAGCGTCGCGGCGGCCTCGCTCTCTGAGAGAGAGCGGCCCTGGCGTTTTGCCAGCCCCCGCCGGGGCCGTTCCGCACGCTAACTCTTGGGAACCGCCGGCTCAAGGTCTCACACAGCCCAGAGCCGGCGCACCTGACTGTTTGCTGAAGCGTTGTTCCTCGCCATCGCCGGCAAGAAGATCTCCGGCATCTGACAGCAAAAGGCCCGCCAATTCGCACTGGCGGGCCTAGCACTCCCGGCGCTCTGATCCGCAATTGGATCGGCAGCCATGAGCATTGGGGCTGGAAAGCGAGCCATGCCATATTCACCCTGACGTGCCAATGCGTAGAACCGCGGAGCTCCGGTAGTTGTACGGAGTCCATTTTCGGAACGGGGTGTTCTACTGTGGGAACACCGGCGCGATTTGAGTACTTTCCAATTTCTAGTTGTCGGAATGCCGCAGTGGGGCTGGAACCGCACTGCGGCTTTTTCCATTGTGCGAAGACGGTCACTGATCCCTCTTCAGCTTGTGCCGGCCCCAGTGAGGCTCTTTGCCCTTTGGATTGAACTCCGGGACGTAGTGTCGGTTTAACGCCCGCATGACGCCGATCCGAGCGAACATCGTCGGACCGCCGCCTTCTGCCATCAGGATCAGGGCTTCCATCGCGGCTTGCTATTCCGGCGCCGCGCGCTCCTTCTTCGGCAGGCTGGCAATGTACTCGCCGGCATCACGCAGCGTCACCAGCTTGCGCGGTCGTTCACCTCTATTGGATACTCGAAAGGCCGGCCCCAGCCCTTGGTCATTTCGTGTTTCGATACCCCATCGTTGCCGGTGCACTCGATCTGAAGTTAGGCCGAACATCCGCGCCGCGCTTGCCACAGGCAGAGCAGACGAACCGCGGCTCGATGTCAGATAGCCTTACCCCATCCGGCCAAATGTCAGCGCTCAGGGCCACGCTATGGCTGTACCGGTAGTCCGCGCAATAGACGAGGACACCGCGCACGCCCACCTCGCGCATCTCTCGGAAGGTGATCTTTTGACGCCGCATGCAGCCATCGAAGCGGTGCGTCGGCGCGAGTCAAATTATCAATCCCTTGGGCTCGGGAAGGCACGCAAGCTACCGCGCGTCGTGGGTGTGGAGAACTAGCCCTGCGGCATCCGCAAGAACAGCGCCAGCATGAACCAGACGATCGGCGTCCAGATCAGCAACAGCAGCGCGGTGATCAGCAATTCGCGCCATCGCGGCCACAGCTCGCGGCCGATGATACCCAGCAACATGCCGAGGATTAGCCCGATAATTGCTTCCACTGCCCGCCCCTCGATCGAGTTGGGGCGAAGCCGGCTGCTACCGGATTTGCTACCCAACTGGTTGGGACGACGCAGTATCAACGGGAACGAAGGGGTGCGGACCCCGGGAAATTTCCCGGTATTTCAGCACCAAGCGGGACCGGCTATGACAAGCAGGCACCCCGATTCCAGAATTTCAAGACCGGTGCCTTAAACCACTCGGCCACCCTTCCAAGCCCGGAATTGCTGTCGCTTAACGCAGTCGACCGCGCAAGGCAACGCGAAGTTGGCACCTCGCGGATAGAAAGCCTTGCCGGTCTCCTCCGCCCCATCGATCACCAAGCTATCGCTACCCGGCACAATCGACGCTTCGATCGAACTGCGCAGTCACGCGCGGCGCGATGGGCAAGGGAGCCGCTGAAGTTCGTTGGGGCATCCTTAATGCGACCGGCCGATTTTTGTCGATCGCTCGGAACTTGTCGACCATGCACGCGGCGTGACCGCGAGGTTCGCGATCACGCCGGTGCAAGACGCTCCTACTTCGAACGCCGCTTCACCTCGCGCACCGCGCCGCGCGCAGCGCTGGTGGTGAGCGCGGCGTAGGCCTGCAGCGCAGTCGAGACGTTGCGCTTGCGGTTCGTCGCCTGCCAGGCGGCATCGCCCTTCGCCTCCTCCGCCGCGCGGCGCGTGGCGAGTTCCTCGTCGGAGACCTCCAGGCTGATGCTGCGGTTCGGAATGTCGATGGCGATGCGATCGCCCGTACGAACGAGACCGATGTTACCGCCTTCGGCGGCTTCCGGCGACAGATGTCCGATCGAGAGGCCGGACGAACCGCCGGAGAAACGTCCGTCGGTGACGAGCGCACAGGCTTTGCCGAGGCCCATCGATTTCAGATAGCTGGTCGGATACAGCATCTCCTGCATGCCGGGGCCGCCGCGCGGGCCCTCGTAGATGATGACCACGATGTCGCCGGCGACGACCTTGCCGCCCAGAATGCCTTCCACGGCAGCATCCTGGCTTTCGAACACACGGGCGGGACCTGAGAACTTGAGGATTGAAGCATCGACGCCGGCGGTCTTCACGATGCAGCCGTCCTGGGCGAGGTTGCCGTAGAGCACGGCGAGACCACCGTCCTTGCTGAAGGCGTGCTCCAGGTTGCGGACCACGCCCTTCTCGCGATCGGTATCGAGCTCGTCGTAACGGCGCTCCTGGCTGAACGCCACCTGCGTCGGGATGCCGCCGGGCGAGGCGCGGAAAAAGGTGCGGACCGCCTCGCTCTTGGAGCGCTTGACGTCCCAGCGCTCCAGCGCGTCATTCATGGTCGGCGCATGCACGGTCGAGACCGAGGTGTCGATCAGGCCGGCGCGATCGAGCTCGCCCAGAATGCCCATGATGCCGCCGGCACGATGCACGTCCTCGACATGCACGTCGGCGACCGACGGCGCGACCTTGCACAGCACGGGCACGCGGCGCGACAGGCGGTCGATGTCGCGCATCGTGAACTCGACCTGCCCTTCGTGCGCAGCGGCCAACAGATGCAGCACGGTGTTGGTCGAGCCGCCCATCGCGATATCGAGCGTCATCGCGTTCTCGAACGCGGTGAAATTTGCGATGTTGCGCGGCAACACCGAGGCGTCGTCCTGCTCGTAGTAGCGGCGCACGATATCAACGATGGTGTGGCCAGCCTCAACGAACAGCCGCTTGCGGTCGGCATGGGTCGCGACCACCGTGCCGTTGCCGGGCAGCGCGAGGCCCAGCGCCTCGGTCAGGCAGTTCATCGAATTCGCGGTGAACATGCCGGAGCACGAGCCGCAGGTCGGGCACGCCGAGCGCTCGATCACCTTGACGTCCTCGTCGCTGACCTTGGAGTCGGCCGCGGCAACCATGGCGTCGATGAGGTCGACCGCCTTGGTCTTGCCCTGGAGCTTGACCTTGCCGGCCTCCATCGGGCCGCCCGAGACGAACACGGCGGGAATGTTGAGGCGCAGCGCGGCCATCAGCATGCCGGGCGTGATCTTGTCGCAGTTGGAGATGCAGACGAGGCCGTCGGCGCAATGGGCGTTGGCCATGTACTCGACGCTGTCGGCGATCAACTCGCGCGACGGCAGGCTGTAGAGCATGCCGTCATGGCCCATGGCGATGCCGTCGTCGACCGCGATGGTGTTGAACTCCTTGGCGACGCCGCCGGCCTGCTCGATCTCGCGGGCGACGAGCTGGCCGAGGTCCTTCAGATGGACGTGGCCGGGCACGAACTGGGTGAAGGAGTTGACGACTGCGATGATCGGCTTGCCGAAATCGCCGTCCTTCATGCCCGTCGCGCGCCAGAGGCCGCGGGCGCCCGCCATGTTGCGGCCGTGGGTGGTGGTGCGGGAGCGATAGGCTGGCATGGCGGTTTCCGTCCTCGGGTTTGGCTGGCCGGGCGGCAAAATCGAAGCCGCCTCAGGCCTTTCCGGCCGGATAGCGCACGGGGTGGGTTGGCGCAACGGGAACTTGCCCCGAAACGGCCAGGATCGACCCCGCGCAGGCCTCCCCTGCTCCCGACGCGGGTTATTGCAGGGTCGGATCTAGCCGGTCGCGCAGCCAGTCGCCGATCACGGAGACCGCCAGCGTGGTCATGACAATGATGGTCGCCGGCGCCAGCATGATCCAGGGCGCCCGGGTCAGATACTCACGGCCATAGCCGACCATGTTGCCGAGGCTGGTCATCGGCGGCTGCACGCCGAGGCCGAGGAAGGACAGGCCTGATTCCATCAGGATCACCTCGGGGAAGACCAGCGTGGTCGAGACGATCAGGGTCGAGGCGATGTTGGGCAGGATATGCCGTAGATAAATCCGCGCCGGCGTCGCGCCGAGCTGGCGGACGGCGGCCGCGTAGCCCTGCGCATTGGCGGAGATGGCAAGACCGCGGGCGATGCGGGCATAGCGCTCCCAGCCGAACAGCCCCATCAGGCCGATCAGCAGCGGCAGCGAATTGCCGAAGAAGGCGAGCACCGCCAGCGCCATGATCAGGAAGGGCATGCTGGCCTGGAAGTCGGTCAGCATCAGCACGAACTGCTCGACGACCCCGCGGAAATGCGCCGCGAGGAAGCCGAGCGTGGTGCCGACGATCGCAGAGATCGCGGTCGCACCGAATGCGATCAGGAGCGAGATCCGGATCGAGACGAGCAGCCGCGACAGCACGTCGCGGCCGAGCTCGTCGGTGCCGAACCAGTGCGCGACATTGCCGGGCGCTGAGAGACGGTTGCGCAGGTCCAGCTGGGTGTAGCCGTAGGGCGCGATCTTCTCGGCGAAAGCTGCGATCACCAGCATGGCAACAATCCAGGCGACCGCGATTGCGACCGATACCGGAATCGCGGGAAGGCCGATGCGACGACGTACGCCGGTGTCCTTCAGCGTCGCGTCCGTCATGCATGCGCCCCTTTGGCGCGCAGGCGCGGATCGAGGAAGCCGTAGAGGAAGTCGACGACCAAATTCGACGTGACCATGGTGAGCGCCACCAGCAACAGGATGCATTGCACGACAGCCAGGTCGCGGTTGGCGACGGCGACGACGAGGAGGCGCCCTACCCCCGGCCACGAAAACACGCTCTCGACCACGACCGCGCCCGCGATCAACGTGCCCACCATGAAGCCCAGAATGGTGACGGTCGGGATCGCTGCGTTCGGCAGCGCATGCGAAATCACGACCCTGTGCCAGGGCACGCCTTTCGCCGACGCCGTGCGGATATAGGGCTGGCCCAGCACCTCCAGCATTGCGCTGCGGGTGAAGCGCGCCAGCACGGCCGCACCACCGAGGCTAAGCGTCGCGATCGGCAGGATGGCGTGGCGCCAGCTGTCCTGCCCGCCCGACGGCAGCCATCCGAGCTGCACGGCGAAGACGAGCACGAGCAGCAGCGCAAGGACAAAACTCGGCACAGTGAAGCCCGCGACCGCCGTCATCATCACGGCGCGGTCGATCGCCGAGCCCCGGTGGAGAGCGGCATAGATTCCCGCGGGAATGCCGAGCCCAACTTTGAACGCGAAGGCCGGCAGCGTCAGCGCCAGGGTCGCCGGAATCCGCTCCAGCACAAGCTGGATCGCCGGCCTTCCGTCACGCATCGAGCGGCCGAGCTCGCCCTTGGCGATGGCGCCGAAGTAGTCGAGGTATTGGAACCAGATGGGATCATCGAGGCCCCAGGCCTTGCGGAACGCGGCGATGACCTCGGGCGGCGCCTCTGGTCCCAGGATCATCAGCGCGGGATCGCCGGAAAGACGCAGCACCACAAAGGCGAAGGTGACAACGAGGACGATCGTCAGCGCGGCACGTCCGATCCGGATGGCGAAGTAGCGCCCCATCACGCCGCATCCCGCGTTGCGGCCTGAGGTCCCGTGACGAGATGGCAGGCGACCTGCCGGTCACCGCCGACGGCCGAGAGAACGGGCGTCTCGGTCGCGCAGCGCGCAATCGCGCGCGGGCAGCGTGGATGGAAGGCGCAACCACGGGGCCGCGCCGCCGGGTTCGGGGGATCGCCAGCCAGCACGATGCGGCCGGCACTGCGGCGGCCCGGCGCGGGCGAGGCCGAGACCAGCGCCTGAGTATACGGGTGTTCCGGTCGCGCGAACAGATCGTCGGCGCTGCCGATCTCGACGATGCGGCCGAGATACATCACGGCGACGACATTGCTGATCTGGCGGACGACGCGCAGATCGTGGCTGATGAACAGCAGCGTCAGCGACAGCTGCGCCTGGAGATCGGCAAGCAAATTCACCACTTGCGCCTGGATCGAGACGTCGAGCGCGCTGACCGGCTCGTCGCAGACCAGGAAATCGGGCTTTGTCGCCAACGCCCGCGCCAGCACGATGCGCTGACGCTGGCCGCCGGAGAGTGCGCCCGGATAGCGCCCACCATGCGCCGGCGTCAGTTCGACCGCGCGCAGCAATTCCCGAACGCGCTCCTCGCGTTCAGCCGATGTCCCGAGACCGTGAATGTCCAGCGGCTCTCGGATTTGGGCTGCGACCGGCAAGCGCCGGTCCAGCGCGCCCAGAGGATCCTGAAAGATCATTTGCATGCGCGCCCGCTGCGCGCGCCATGCCGGCGTTCCGGGCGCGGCCATGGGCTTGGCGTCGAACCGCACCTGACCGCGATCGGGCGGCTCGAGGCCGAGCACGATGCGGCCGGTGGTGGATTTGCCCGAGCCGGACTCGCCGACGAGGCCCAGCGTTTCGCCCTTGGGAATTGTCAGCGCCACGCCGTCGACCGCGTGGACGGCGGCGCTGCGGCCGAACATCCCGGAACGCATTCTGTAGCTGCGCGAGATCGAGGACACTTCGACGAGCGGCGCACTCATTCGGCCGCAATCCCGAGCAGCGCCCGGCGCGACGCCTCGGCGCGGATGCAGGCAACCGCGCGATCGTTCGCGATGGGCGCGAGAGTTGGAGCCGCAAGGCCGCACGCCTCGGCCGCCAGCACACAGCGCGGCGCGAAGGCGCAACCGCTCGGCATGCTCGCGGGGTCAGGCACGGTGCCGGGAATAGCGGTGAGGCGTCGGCGTGGGCCGTCGAGCGGCGGAAGCGCGCCGATCAGGCCTTGTGCATAGGGATGCACGGGGTCGGCGAACATCTGGTTGGCCGGCGCCTGTTCGACGATGCGCCCAGCATACATCACCGCGACGCGGTCGCAATTTTCGGCGACGACACCGAGATCGTGGCTGATCAGCACCATCGCCATACCCATCTCGCGACGGATCGAGGAGAGCAGCTCCAAAATCTGCGCCTGGATGGTGGCATCGAGCGCGGTGGTCGGCTCATCCGCGACCAGTAGATCGGGATTTCCGGCAAGCGCCATTGCGATCATCACGCGCTGAACCTGGCCGCCGGAAAATTCGTGCGGATAGGCGGAGAGCCGCCGCGCCGCGTCGGGAATGCCAACGAGATCGAGCAGCCGCCGCGCTTCAGCTTTCACCGCCACACCCGAGAGATCGCGATGCAGCGCCAACGCCTCGCAGAGCTGCCTGCGAATGGTCAGCACCGGATTGAGCGCGCTCGCCGGATCCTGGAAGATCATGGCGACCCGTCCGCCCCGCACCTGGTCGAGGTCGGCGGACGGCGCACCGAGGATCTCACGCCCGTCGAGACGAACGGAGCCCAGGACGCGCGCGTGGCGAGGCAGGAGGCCAAGGGCGGCAAGCCAGGTGACCGACTTGCCGGAGCCGGATTCGCCGACGAGGCCGAGGGCCTCGCCCTTCTGCAAGGCGAGATCGACACCGCGCAGCACCGGCACGCCGTTGAAGGCGACGTTGAGGCTCTCGATGCTGACCAGCGCCGTCACCGATCAGGCCTCGAAATTGCCGGCGCGGAAATCCATCGCGAAGGCCGGCGATGCCTTCCACTTGATCGATTTCGGCTTGGCTGTGAAGGTCGCGTTCTGGTGCAGCACCGTATAGGCGGGATCCTCGCGCTCGGCGATCTCCAGCATGCGGTGGAACGCCTTCTTGCGCGCCGCGCGGTCGGTCGAGGTCTCCAGGAACTCCGAGAGCGTGTTCAGCTCCGCATTGGTCCATTCGCCGATCTGCTGCTGCTGGCCGTTCGGGCCATGCTGGGCAACCAGCGAGGAGACCGGGTCGTTGAACGCAGCCGAGTTCGACCAGTCGCGCACCGCACGGGTCGGTGCGCGCTCCATGATCTGCGACCAGTTCTCCTTGGTCTCGATCTCTACGTTGAGGCCGACCGACTTCCACATCTCGACCAGCACCTGCGCGGTCGCGACCTGGTTGGTGTAGTAATTGTTGAGCAGGCGATACGGGATCGGATCGCCCTTGTAATTGGCCTGCTTCAAGAGGTCCTGCGCGAGCTTTGGATCGTAAGCCGGCACGCTCCAGTCGGCGTTGAACATGTCGCCGTAGAACTCCCACTGCAGACCCTTCGGCACGCGGGTGCGACCGGCCCACAGGCTGTCGACGATGGCCTGACGGTCGATCGCGTGGGTGAAGGCACGCCGCACCAGCGGATTGGCGAGCTGGGCGTGGTTCTTGTCGAACACGGTCAGGCGATGATTGGGGATGGTGCCGCCCTGGACCTCGAACGCCGCGTTCTTCTCGATGCCGGCGATCTGGTCCGGCGGGATGTCGCAGGCAAACTGGTACTCGCCCGACAAGAGCCCGTTGATGCGGCTCGCGACTTCGGGCACTTCGAGGAAGCGGATGCGCTTGAGCGGCGGACGGCCGCCCCAATATTCGTCGTGGGCTTCCAGCGTCAGCGACACGTCGGGCTTGAGCTCGACGACCTTGTAGGGGCCGGTCGTGATCGGCTTGCGCGCCCAATCGAGGTAGCTTGCGGATTCGGCCCAGGCGCGGCGGTTGGCGATATCCGAGCCGTAGCGCGACAGGCGCCCCTCGATCGTGACGTCGGGCGTCGCGTTGTAGAAGCGCACCGTGTATTTGTCGACGGCATCGACGCGGACGAGGTCCGGCCAGATCCGGCGGGCGACCGCGGGCACATCCGGCGGCAGCTCCTTGCCGGGACGCGGCGACGGGATCTTCTCGAAAGCCTGGATGGTGGAGCGGCTCTTGGCCTCGGTCTCGCCGAACATGCGCTCGCGGCTGAAGGTGAAGACGACGTCTTCGGCCGTGAGCTCGTCGCCATTGTGGAATTTCACGCCCTGGCGCAGCTTCACCTCGACGGTCTGGTCGTCGATGCGGCGCCATTCAGTCGCAAGGCCCGGCACAGCCTCGAGGCTGCCGCGCCAGTTCTTGGAGATCAGGCCTTCCCAGATCGAGGAGAAGAACACGCGTTCGCCGACATTGGACTGCTCGCGCAGCACGTCGAGCACGTTCGAATTCGTCACCTTCTGCACGGCGATCGTCACCGACGGACGGTTGTCGGCCTGTCCAATCGCAAAGCGCGGCAGCAGCAACGTGCCTGCGGCAGCGCCGCCGGACTTCAGGATGGTACGACGGGTAAGCTTGTTCATGACGATGACCCCTGCCCTCAGTGATGTCGGTTATTCTGCGAGACCAAGCGCGGCGAGATGGGCTGCGCCGGCGCGGACCTCATCGTGGTTGCGGAGCTCGAGGATCAGCCGCGGATTGGAATTCAGCCGGCCCAGCGCGCGGAACACGGCGACCCACGGGATATTGCCTTCGCCCGGCGCCCAGTGCCGGTCGGCAAAGCCGTCGGTGTCCTGGAGGTGCACATGCGTCAACATGTCACCGGCGGTTTCGACGTAATAGTCGACCGGCGGCGCACCGGTGGAGATGTGGGCGTAGTTGGCGTGGCCGGTGTCGAGCGAGACGCGGACCTTGCTGCTTTCGAGCGCCTTGGCGAGACGCACGCGGTCGCGCGGATCCTTGTCCTCGATGTTCTCGATGACGATCTCGCAGCCGATGGTTTCGGCGCGCGCGATCACCTCGGCGAGCGTCGCCTTGACGCGCTCGACGAGATTGCCGCGGTTATCCGGATAGAGATCGAGATTGTTGTGGTCCCAGGTCGTGAACGGCGAATGCATCACCATCTGCGTCGCGCCAAGGAATTCAGCGGCATCAAGGCCCTGAAGCAGGCGTTTCGTCACCACCTGGCGGATCATCAGATCCTGGCTGTCGATCTTGAAACCCCAAAACGGGCCGTGGATGCCAAGGCGTCCGGTGTGGCCTGAAATCATCTGCTTGATTTCGCTGGCCGCGCTTCGCCAGTCGCCGTCGAGCAAATCCGCGCGGAAGAAATCCTGGATTTCGAGATCGCGCTGCCGTTCCAGAAGCCAGTCGCGGTGGCCGGGGATCGATTTGATTGACAATGCGGCGCCCAACACCGGCTTGGACATGACCTGCTCCCTTGCTGTCTGCGATGACAGTGGCAGCGCTAGAGCAGTTCAATGACAGGCCTGTGAAATGCAGATTCCGGAGATGTGGACATCCTGTCGACCGCTTGCTTCGAAATCAGGCAGAGGCGAGCGCAGCGCGTGCAGGCGCATGCGCCCGCGCGCAGAAGCAAGCGCGATTGAGTCCGTAGTGATCCGGAATGGAGTCCTAGTCCGATCTCGCGTACATCGCACACATCGATCGGCGGCCTCCCAAGGGCATCACCCTCTGATCGCGCACCACGGGGTTGGGGGACCACATGGGGCGGGGGCATCAAGGGCTGGGGCAAGGTTACGAGGTCCGGACTCCTAGGCACTCCGGACCTCGTGCTTTCCAAGATTGAACGTGATTTCGCGCCGCCGGCTACATGAGCCGCGCGGCGCGATTTCGTTTCAAGCCTTCCTTCTCGATCACTTCGGCACGTTCCGCTCGAGATCCTCAAGCCAGGCCGCCGCGCTCGAATCCGAGGGCGCACGCCAGTCGCCGCGCGGCGACAGCGATCCGCCGGCCGACACCTTCGGCCCGTTCGGCATCGCCGAGCGCTTGAATTGGCTGAAGCCGAAGAAGCGGCGCAGGAACACCTCGAGCCAGCGGCGGATCTCCGGAAGGTCATAGGCTCTGCGCTTGTCCTTCGGGAATGCCGGCGGCCATTCGCCCTTGGCGACGTCCTTCCAGGCCTGCCACGCCATGAAGGCGATCTTGGACGGCCGCATGCCGAAGCGCAGCGTGTAGAACAGATTGAAATCCTGCAGCTCGTAGGGGCCGACGGAAGCCTCGGTGCTCTGCGACTTCTCGCCCGGCTTGACCGGAACCAGCTCCGGCGAGATTTCGGCCGACAGGATCGACGCAAGCGTCTTGTTGACGTCGCCGCTGAACTGCTTCGAGGCGATCACCCAGCGGATCAGATGCTGGATCAGCGTCTTCGGCACGCCGGCATTGACGTTGTAATGCGCCATCTGGTCGCCGACGCCATAGGTGCACCAGCCGAGCGCGAGCTCCGAGAGATCGCCAGTGCCGATGACGATGCCGCCGTGGTGATTGGCGAGCCGGAACAGATAATCCGTGCGCAGGCCCGCCTGCACGTTCTCGAAGGTGATGTCGTAGACCTGCTCGCCCTTGCCGAAGGGATGGCCAATGTCCTTCAGCATCTGGGTGGCGGTGGTGCGGATGTCGAGCTCCTGCCAATTCGTCTGCAACGCCTTCATCAGGGCAAACGCATTGGCCTTGCTCTCGCTGCCGGTGGCAAAGCCCGGCATGGTGTAGGCGAGGATGTTTTCGCGCGGCAGCCCAAGGAGGTCGACCGCCTTGGCTGCGACGATCAAAGCGTGGGTGGAATCGAGACCGCCCGATACGCCGATCACGACACGCTTGGTGCCGGTGGCGCGCATGCGCTGCACGAGGCCGGCGACCTGGATGTTGTAAGCCTCGTAGCAATCCTGCTCGAGCAGGCTTTCATCGCTCGGCACGAACGGGAAGCGCTCGACCTTGCGCAGGAAGCCGATATCGGCGGCGGGCGCCTCCAGCGCAAACGTCACCTTGCGGAAAAACGCCTCGCGCTGCCGGCGGTTGTCGTCGAACGTGCCCATAAGCGTGCGTTCTTGCCGCAGCAGGTCGAGATCGACATCGGCGAGCGTGATCTGGCCGTCTTGCCGGAACCGTTCGCCTTCGGCGAGCAGCACGCCATTCTCGTAGATCGAGGTCTGGCCGTCCCAGGCGAGGTCGGTGGTGGATTCCCCTGCCCCGGCGGCGGAATAGACGTAGGCCGCAAGGCAGCGCGCCGACGTCGACTGGCACAGCAGCGCGCGGGCGCGCGCCCGGCCGATCGTGATCGGGCTGCCCGAGAGGTTGATCAGCACGCTTGCGCCGGCAAGCGCCATCTCGGACGCCGGCGTCACCGGGACCCACATATCCTCGCAGAGTTCGACACCGATGGTGAGGCCGGGGACATCCTCGGCCGCAAACAGCAGATCGGTCCCGAACGGCGCACGAAGCTTGCCGATCGCAATGGTCTCGCCGGCGATGCCGGCGCCGGAGGCGAAATGGCGCCCCTCGTAGAATTCGCGGTAGGTCGGCAGATAGGTCTTGGGCACGACGCCCAAAATGCTGCCGCGATGAACGACGACGGCGCAATTGTAGATGCGGGCCCCGAAGCGCAGCGGAGCACCGACGATCAGCACGGTCATCAGCGTCGAGGACGCCTCGACGATCGCGGCCAGCCCGCGCTCGACAGCATCGAGCAGCGGGTCCTGCTTCACGAGATCCTCAATGGCGTAGCCGGACAGGCACAGCTCGGGAAACACAGCGACCGCCGCCGACTGCGCGTGGCAGGCATTGGCCGCCGCCATGACCGCCCTGGCATTGGCCGCGGGATCCGCCACATGGGAGGTGGTCACGCAGGCCGCCACGCGCGCAAATCCGTGGGCGTAGATCGAGTGAAAACTCATCGAGCAAAGGACCCTTAAATCTCGTCGTAGCCGGCCGTCGTTGGGCGGCCGGAAGCACAGGCTATATGTAGCCCATCGCCGTGGCCCCGTGCAGGCCATCCGCCATCATGCATAACGGATTTGCAGCTTTGCCGGCCCCTTTGGCGACGTCAGGCGCTACGCGCCATCGCGCCCGCTAGATCGCTGCGCAGCCACTTCGCGACCCCCGGCCAGGCATGAGCGTGGGTCTTCGCGCCTATGAAGAGGCCGAGATGATTGCTGGGCTCGGAGGCCGCGGCGACGAAAGCCGGCGGCGTGCCGATGAGTCCGGCGGTGGCGAGCGCCTGCACGGCCGGCACGACATCGTCGTCGAGCCCGGCCAGCAGGAAGATCGGCGACTTGACGTCCTTCAGGTCGATCGCGCGCCCGAGCGCTGTGAAATTGCCGCTGGCGATGCGGTTCTCCCGAAAGATCCAGTTGACGATCTGGAGATAGTAGGCGCCCGGCAGGTTGAGCGTCTCGGTGTTCCAGCGCTCGAAGCGCGCGAGCAGGGCCGCTCCCTCCTCGTCCGAGAGGTCTATCTGCAACGCCGCCGCGATGTCGTCGTGGCTTGGCGCTTTCGACCAGACCCGCAGCATCTCCTCGCCGCTGACATTGCCGCCGCCGCGTGCGACGAGCTGATCGTACACCATCTCGGGCGCGTTGCGGGCAAGTTGAGACAGCCTGGACTCGACCGAGAGGTCGACCGGCGCGCCGACCAGGACCAGCCGCCGCACCTTGGCCGGAAAGCGCGCCGCATAAAGCAGCGACAGCCAGCCGCCCTGGCACAGGCCGACCAGATCAACCGGCGCGCCGATCTCGTCGACGGCAACGTTGAGATCGCCGAGATAGCTGTCGATCGAGAGATAGCGCATGTCGGGCGAGGCCGAGCGCCAATCGGTGAGACAGACCCGGTCGATGCCGCCATTCTGCAGGGACTGCACCACGCTGTGGCCGGGTGCAAAGTCCGCAATCAGCGCCCGATGCAGCGCATAGGGCGCGCAGACCAGCGCCGCCTGGCCGGATCGCGTCCGCGAGCAATCGCGCAGGCGCATGGTGGCCAGCTCCAGCGCCACGGTTCCGGGCGTGGTCCATGGGAGCTCGCGTTCGCCCTGCTCTGCCGGGCCGCGTTCCAGCCACCAGAAGCAGGCGTCCATGGCGAGCCGTGCCGCCGCAAACGGCCACATCACGGGGGCATCAGGAATGTGCCCCGATCCGCCTGGCTGTTGGCCGCTCTTCTCCACCATTACCTCGTGATCCTCACGGGAACGCCTCCACGCTGACGACGGAAATGCCGAGCTCCCGAAAGCTCCGATGGGCCGCCGCGACCGAGCCGTCGAGGTCGATGCCGCGGCAGGCCTCCTCGATCACGGCCACATCGAACCCCGCCTTGCGCGCGTCCTCCGCGGAATAGCGGACGCAAAAATCGAGCGCGAGGCCAGCAACGAAAACTGTCTTCAGCTCGCGTTCGCGCAAATAGCCGAGCAGACCGGTCGGCGTCCTGTGGTCGTTCTCAAACAGCGCCGAATAGGAATCAATGCCGCGGCGAAAGCCCTTGCGCACCACCAGGCTGGCTCGCGTGACGTCCAGATCGCGATGAAATTCGGCGCCGGCGGTGCCCTGCACGCAATGCGTCGGCCAGAGCACTTGAGTGCCGTAGTCGATCTCGATGGTCTGGAACGGCTGCCGCCCCGTATGGTTCCGCGCAAACGAGACGTGGTCGCTTGGATGCCAGTCCTGCGTCAGCACCACATTGGCGAATTTTTGGGCGATGCGGTTGATGGCGGGGACGACGGTCTCGCCACCGGGAACGGCAAGCGCCCCGCCGGTGCAGAAATCATTCTGCACGTCGATCACCAGCAGCGCGTCGCGGTCGGAAATCTTCATCGCAGGTCCCATTCCATCAGCCGGCGCAACAGACGCCAGCCGGCTGCTTCAATGTCGATCTTCCGGCGCGGCTTCGCAACCACCGACTACGATGTCGCGCAAATCGCGCGCCCCTCGCC
Source organism: uncultured Alphaproteobacteria bacterium (assembly GCA_963819355.1). Taxonomy (GTDB): domain Bacteria; phylum Pseudomonadota; class Alphaproteobacteria; order Rhizobiales; family Xanthobacteraceae; genus Bradyrhizobium. The sequence goes on from CAWFVZ010000017.1 coordinate 268,183, forward strand.
GACCGCACGCAACGCTTTGGCTTCGTCCGTGTTGACTAGGCGTACCCAAGGGCGGATTCTCTGGTGTCCGCGTGACGCGGATCGGGTTCGAAGGGCGGAGGAAAAGGTTCCCGCAGCCGGCAAGGCCGTGGCAGCCAGATGGTCATGAGTAGCGGCAAGCCAGGAACAATTCTTCTCGCCGATATTGGCGGCACCAATGCGCGCTTCGCACTGAGCGAGAGTGACCAGATCGGATCGATCGACTATGTGAAGGTCGCCGATCACCCGACGGTCCGCGAAGCCATCGCCGATTTACTCCGGCGGGCCGGCGGCGCGAGGCCGGTCAGGGCCGTCCTGGCCGTCGCAGGTCCCGTCACCAACAACCGCTGCGTCATGACCAACAGCCCCTGGGTCATCGACGGCAACGAGCTGCAGCCGGCGCTCGGCTTCGACAGTGTCCACGTCCTCAATGATTTCGAAGTGGTGGCCTGGTCCCTGCCCGCCTTGCGGCCAGCCGACCTGATCCCGCTCGGCGGACTGGACGGCATGGCGGGAGAGCCCCTGCTGGTGATCGGCCCCGGAACGGGCTTTGGGGTCTCCTGCCTGGTCGAGCGCCATGGCGCCCGGCTGGCCGTCGTCACCGAGGCCGGCCACGCGACCCTGCCGGCGGAGAACGAGCGCGAGGAACGCGTGATCGCGTGCTTGCGCCGGCGCTTTGGCCATGTCTCGATCGAGCGCGGCGCCCTGTCCGGCTCCGGCGTGCAATGCCTTTACGAGGCGCTGGCAGAGGTCGACGGCATCCAGGCGCCACAACGCGATGCCGCAGGCATCACCAAGGCGGCGCTGGATGGCAGCTGCGAGCTCAGCCGCGCGACGCTCGAGATGTTTTGCGCCATCCTCGGCTCGGTCGCGGGCAATCTCGCGGTCACCTTTGGCGCCAGAGGCGGTGTCTACATTGCCGGCGGGATCGTGCCGCGCTTTCCGGAGTTCCTCGCGGCCTCCGCGTTCCGGGCGCGCTTCGAGGCCAAGGGACGCTTCCAGGACTATCTGCGCAACATCCCGACCCGACTGATCACGAAACCCGATGCGAGTTTCGTCGGCCTGAAGATGTTCGCCGACCACAATCTGGATTGAGAAGCGCGCTCTCGCGACGTCCGGTCCAGTAATTCACAGCTCATTGCAGCTCACGCGCGGTTCCACGCAGGATCGTGCTTGCCCCTTCGTTTCTGATGGGAAACAATTGGTACGGGGGGCGTGACATGCGTAAGCAGGATGTGGGCTTCGACTATCGCCGCTATCACCGGCTGCTTACCGAGGCAGACGATGAGGATAAGCGCGTGGCGCTGATCGAGCTGTTGATCGAGGAGAAGGCCAGGGACCGGTTGGCCGCCCAGCGCGCCTCGGATCGTGCCGCCATGACGGCTCATACCATCGCCACGGTATTGAAGGCTGGCCGCAACTGAGACTTGCAGGACCTGCTGCCACACGGCGACACGTCCGTGATCGATTGCGATTCCGTTAAGGATCTCTGGCAATCCTGTATCAAGCTTTTTGCTCTAAGAGTTCCCTCACCTGATGCAATTCAGGATCAACAAAGGGGGGAATGAACATGAGCATGATTTCGCTCGCCGAAATGCCGGCTGCCGTCGAGACGCAGTCGATCGACCGTTCTTTCAAGGCCATCATCATGTTTTGCTGCCTGGGGCTCCTTGCCTCGTTCAGCCTGATGGCGCATGGCGTCGATCTGAGCGCCGGCCTGATGTGAGACGACCCAGACATTGGAATGAAACGGCCGCCCCTCGGGCGGCCGTTTTCATTGCGCTATGGCAGAATCCTTGACCTAACGAGTCTCTTGCAACGCGATCAATGTGGGACCTTGGCGGTAGCATCCGGAAACAGCAAGTCGATCATGACCTTGAGCTGATCCAGCGCAATCGGCTTGCGCAGGATCGGCCTGCGCCGGAGCAAGGAGGGCAGCAATTCAGGCCCAAAGCCCGTCGCGAACAGGAACGGCTTGCCGCGACGCCCGATCAGGTCGGCGACAGGATCGACGTAAACGCCCATCAGATTGATGTCGAGAATCGCGAAATCGTACTGCGCGGTCATCGCGAATGCGCTTGCATCGCGCACATTGTCCGCTTCCGCAACGACATGGTGGCCAAGCTCCACCACCATGTCGGCCATCATCATTCGGATCAACGACTCGTCTTCGACCAGGAAAACGGAGAGTCCGCCCGCCATATCAACCTCGCCAGCTTGCGAAGCTAAACATACCCCAATTGCGCAGCGGATTCACAATTCGTGGTCCGTCGAATTGCCCGAACGCGGGCAATCCGATTCAAGTCCGATCAGTCCAGGCCGCGCTCGTGGCTGAGGCGAACCATCTCCTGGATGAAAACCTGCTTCTGCTTGTCGTCGAGGCTCGAGAACAAGGGTTCGGCGGCGTCGGCGACGTTGCGCTGATCGGAGGCGCGGTCGATCAGGAACTGGGCCTCGTTGCGCATCTGTTCGATGATGTCATCGGGCGGGTCGCGCTTGGCACGTTCAATCCGCAGGTTGAGGCGCTCCGCGCCATTATGCCCGAGGTAGTGCATGGAGCTGGAAAAGCCGAACCAGTGCTTCTCCTGGTCGGGGGTCAGGTTCAGTTCGGTCTTGATCCGCTCGATATAGGAATCGCTGTTGGCGACGATCTGGTCGGCAGTCAGCCGCGGCGCGCCGTTCTGGGTCAGGACTGTCACATCCTTGTCCTGCGGTGCGTTCTTGGCTTCCTTGGTCGGCTTGGCGCCTTTGGCCGCCTTGGCATTCTCCTTGGCGCTCTTGGCATCCTTGTCCTTGCCAGCGCCCTGCTGCTTGGCGTCCTTCGCATCCTTGCCGGCATCCTTGCTGGCATCCTTGGCAGCCGGCGCCTGATTGCCATTATTGTTATTGTTGTTGACGCCGAGCACACCGGTGAAGACGCCAACCACGCCACCGATCGCGCCGCCCAGCACGCCACCGACGGGACCTGCCGCCTTGTTGCCCGCCGCAGCTCCATCCTGAACGCCCTTGACCAAACCTTGGGCATTCGCAACCGCGGCCGCGCCGAGCAGCAAGGTCAGCACGGATCCGAGTGCGAGCCATTGTCGCAGGCGAAGCCGCACAGGCGGCGCCGGGGTGATCATTTGGGTCTCCATGTCGATCTGCCTGCCTTTTGGGAATGGCAGGCTTCCTGCCGGTTGCAACTCTATCGTTTTCGCCGCGCCGGGGTCTAGGCGCAGGCCATCGCTGTCCCCGATTGAAAGGCCTTTGGCGCGACGCGGTTATGCAGGCTCATTCGGAACTGCGGCGTAATTGCGCACGGATCATCTCGCGTCGGCTTCGTCCAACGTGTGCGTCGCAATAAGAGCAGCCGCAGCTTCGGCCGACGCGCGCCACAGCCTTTCCGTACACAACGGAAGTTCTAGAGAGCGAGACATTCGGCTTTCTCGACAGACGCAATCAATCATGATCTGATCGCGCTACCAATTTGCCGCGTCCCAGCGTGATTTGCCGCCCGGGACGAAGGCGCCAATAAGAAACGCCCAATAACAAAATCAAAAACAAACTCAGGAAAGTCAGAGGAAACGACAGAACAATAAGACCCACCCAAGGCGAGGAAACGAGATGTCACGCAAGACACTGACGCGACGTCAATTTGTAGCTGCCACTGCGATGTCCTCCACGGCGCTGATCGCGGCGCCCTATGTCCGAGGCGCTTACGCCGCCGGCAAACTCTCGATCGGCTTCTGGGACCACTGGGTGCCCGGCGCCAACGACGCCTCCACCGCCCTCGTCAAGGAATGGGGCGAAAAGGAGAAGGTCGAGGTTTCGATCGACTACATCACCAGCAACAACAAGAAGATCGAGTTGACCGCGGCGGCCGAAGCCCAGGCCAAGTCCGGTCACGACATTCTCCAGATGCCGAGCTGGTGGCCGCACGCTTATTCAGAAAATCTCGAGCCGCTCAACGACATCATGGAGCCGCTCATCAAGCAGAACGGCGAGGTGAACGGCACCGTCAAATATCTCGGGCAGTCCGGCGGCAAATGGCTCGCGGTGCCCGCAACGCCGGGGAGCCAGATCAAGGGCCCCTGCTCCCGCATCGATCTCATGAAGAAATACGCAGGCATCGACGTCCAGGAGATGTATCCGGCCGGCAGCCCGCCGAAAGCCGACAACTGGACCATGGAGACGTTCCTGAAGGCGGCGGAAGCCTGCCAGAAGGGCGGCTTCCCCTTCGGCATCGGTCTCGGCGAGACCACCGACAGTGTCGACACGGCGGGTGCGATCTTCCAGTCGTTCGGCGCCGAGCTCGTCAATGCGAAGGGAGATGTCACCGTCAAGACCGACGAGGTCCGGCAGGCGCTCGAATTCTACAAGAGGCTGATCGCGGTGCTGCCCACTGACGCCCCCTCGTGGGACGATGCCTCCAACAACAAATGGCTGATCTCGGGTCGCGGCGCGATGATCCTGAACCCGCCGAGCGCCTGGGCGGTCGCCAAGCGCGACGCACCGCAAGTCGCCGAACAATGCTGGACGCACGGCTTCCCGGCCGGCCCGAAGGGACGTTTTGCGCCGTTCCTGCCCTACTTCTGGGGAGTCTGGAGATTCGGCAAGAACAAGGAGGCAGCCAAGAGTCTGCTTGTTCACTTGTCATCGCCTGCGGCGATCGAAAAATTCGTGGCCGCGAGCGGCGGCTACGACCTGCCGGCCTACGCCAACATGACGACGCTGAAGACCTGGGCCGAGGTGGGGCCGCCTAAGGGCACGCTCTATCATTATCCGAACCCGTATAACCATCAGACGCTGTCGATCGCCGCGTCGCCAGCGCCGCCGAAGATCGCTCAGCAGATCTACTTCCAGGCGACGCTGACCAAGATGGCGCTGCGCTTTGCGCAGGGCGAGAAGTTGGACACGGCGCTCGCCTGGGCCGAGGGCGAGTGCGAGGGCTTCATGCGGACCTGAGCCGGGTGTGTGCCATGGCGGTTCGCGCTTTCGGGCGTGAGCCGCCAAGGCGCGCTCTCGTTGCATCCGCATGTTCATGACGCCGACCCGTCGCCGGCTTCACCGTTGAACGTCCCTCAGAAAGTCTTGACCAGAAAGTCAAATTCATGGCCGATGTCGTCGTTGAGCAAGGTCGCATCGTTCGCGCCGCGCGCCCGCGCAAAGGTGCGAGCCTCCGCAATGCGCTGGGGCGCAAATCGACCGTGGCGTTCTTCCTGACCCTGCCGCTGATCCTCCTGATCGTGCTGCTCGTGCTCTATCCCGCCTTCTATTCGCTCTATCTGGCGACGCTGAACAAGGCGATGACGAAATTCGTCGGCCTCGGCAATTTCACCTTCCTGTTCAAGCGCGAGACGTTCTGGATGGTGGTGGAGCAGTCCTGCATCTTTGCGATCACCGCCGTGATCTTCAAGGCGCTGATCGGCTTCATCGTCGCGCATTTCGTCCACAACATTCCGGGCAAGAAGCAGCGTAAATGGCGCGGCATGCTGCTGGTGCCCTGGGTGATTCCGCCGGCGATGAGCACGCTGGCCTGGCTCTGGCTGTTCGATCCCTCCTACAGCGCCTTCAACTACACGCTCTCCTTCTTCGGCGTCGGTCCGATCCCCTGGCTCGGTGACACCTTCTGGGCGCGCTTCTCCGTCATCCTCGTCAACGTCTGGTACGGTGCGCCGTTCTTCCTGATCATGTACCTCGCCGCGCTGAAATCGGTCCCCGACCAGCTCTATGAGGCCGCCGCGATCGACGGCGCCAATTGGTGGCAGCGGATCTGGTTCATCACGCTGCCGATGATGCGCAACATCATCGCCATCACCACGCTGTTCTCGCTGATCGTCACCTTCGCCAATTTCGACATCGTGCGAATCCTCACCTCGGGCGGTCCGCTGGACCGGACGCATCTGTTCGCCACCTGGGCGTTCCAGGTCGGCATCCAGAGCAGCGACATTCCGCTCGGCGCCTGCGTCTCGCTGTTCATGGTGCCGATCCTCGCCGTCGCGGCGATCTTCATCCTGCGCGATGTCAATAAACGTGGGAACGAATCCTGATGAGCACGCTCGCGATCGACAAGGCCGGACCGAGCCGCAAGGTCAAGCTCGGCAGCATGAGCCGGGACCGCACCTGGGCGCTGCGCTGGTCCTATTTCTTCCTGGTGCTGTTTGCGATCTTCTTCCTCACGCCGCCCGTCTACATGCTGATCACCTCGCTCAAGAGCAGCGCGGAGATTTCGGCGGCGACCAATCCGTGGTGGGTGTTTCACCCCACCCTGTCGAACTATGTCGAGCTGTTGACCTCCAACCAGTTTCTGCGGTTCTTCTGGAATTCGTCGATGATCTCGATCATCGTCGTCATCGTGACGATGCTGATCAGCATCCCCGCGGCGTTTGCCTTGGCGCGGATGAAGTTCTGGGGCTCCACCACGCTCGCGACCGGCGTCTTTCTCACTTACCTGATCCCGGACAGCCTCCTGTTCATCCCGCTGTTCAAGATGCTGGCGGTAATCCAGGAGTTTACCGGCATCACCCTGCTCAACCGGTGGTACGTGCTGGTTTTCATCTATCCGACGCTGACCGTGCCGTTCTGCACCTGGATCATGATCGGCTATTTCGCCTCGATCCCGAAGGAGCTCGACGAGGCCGCGATCATCGATGGCGCCTCCTGGTTCCAGACCCTGGTGCGGATCTTCATCCCAGTGGCACTGCCGGGGCTGATTGCCGCGACGATCTTCGCCTTCACCGTCTCCTGGGCCCAGTTCCTCTATCCGCTGGTGTTCACCACGTCGATCGACCAGCTCGTGCTCCCGGTCGGCATCACCACCACGCTGATCAAGGGCGACGTCTTCAACTGGGGGCAGATCATGACCGGCGCGCTGCTCGGTGCGGCCCCGCCGCTCGTCATCTACGCCTTCCTGATGGACTACTACATTGCCGGCCTGACCGCCGGCGCGACAAAGGGTTGATTGCTCATGGCTGACGTTACTCTGCGTAAGGTGATCAAGCGTTACGACGATGTCGAGGCCGTGCGCGGCATCGACTTGGACATCGCCGACCATGAGTTCATCGTGCTGGTCGGGCCCTCGGGCTGCGGCAAGTCGACCACGCTGCGCATGATCGCGGGCCTCGAGGACATCAGCGACGGCGACATCATGATCGGCGGCGACGTCGTCAACGACGTGCCGCCCAAGGACCGCGACATCGCCATGGTTTTCCAGAACTACGCGCTCTATCCGCACATGACGGTCGCGGAGAACATGTCGTTCGGGCTGCGCCTGAAGCACTATCCCAAGGCCGAGATCAATGCGCGGGTGACGGAAGCCGCCCGGCTCCTTGACATCACCGACCTGATCAACCGCAAACCGAAGCAGCTCTCCGGCGGCCAGCGCCAGCGCGTCGCGATGGGACGCGCCATCGTGCGCAATCCAAAAGTCTTCCTGTTCGACGAGCCGCTGTCCAATCTCGACGCCAAGCTGCGCGTGCAGATGCGGATCGAGATCAAGAAGGTGCACCAGAAGGTGCGCACCACGACCGTCTACGTCACCCACGACCAGGTCGAGGCGATGACGCTGGCCGATCGCGTGGTGGTGATGAACAAGGGCCGCATCGAACAGATCGGCACGCCGAACGAACTCTACCACAAGCCGGCGACGCGCTTTGTCGCAGGCTTCATCGGCTCGCCCGCGATGAACTTCATCCCGTGCCGGCTCGAGGACGCCGGTGGCACGCTCCGGATCCGCCTGGCCGACCGCATCGCCTTCCCGCTGCCGCCGGCACGCGCCGCCCGCTACAATGCGCTGCCCCGAACTGAAAACCTGCTCCTCGGCATTCGTCCCGAACATCTCACGGAATCGAATGCGCATCTTGAGCCCGGCGTCGAGAGCTTCGACACGGTGCTCGACGTCACCGAGCCGATGGGAATGGAGACCCTGGTCTATTTCACCCTCGAGGGCACGCCGGTCTGCGGCCGCGTCAATCCCAATGCCGGCGCCAAGGACGGGGCTCCCATGCGTTTGGCGATGGACCTCAACAATATGCACCTGCTAAACGAAGAGACCGGCGTCGTGCTGTGACGCAGGTCCAAGAAACGCAAGCAGGCGGGGAGCAATGGCGACCAACAAGAAGAAGATTTTCGTTACACAAACTTTGTCGCAACGGGCACGCGCCCTCCTCACCCAGCGGGACGATATCGAGCTCGTCGAGTTTCCGAACCTGATCTCCGCCACGGACTTCGAGGCCTTGCTGAAGAGCCACGCGCCGGTTCACGGCGTGGCGCTGGGCGCCACCGCCTTCGGCGAGACCGAGCTCGAGGCGTCCCGCGACATGAAAGTGGTAACGCGGATCGGTGTCGGCTATGACGCCGTCGACGTGCCCGCCCTCTCCCGCCGCAAGGTGCCGCTGATGGTCGCCGGCAGCGCCAACTCGCCCTCGGTCGCCGAGCAGGCGCTGTTCATGATGCTGACGCTCGCCAAGCGAGCGCAAGAAATGCATTCCTGCGTCAAGGACGGCAAATGGGCCGACCGGCTCGGCATGCTGCCGTTCGATCTCTACGGCAAGACCGTGCTGATCGTCGGCTTCGGTCGCATCGGCACCCGCACCGCCAAGCGCTGCCTGGCGATGGAGATGAAGGTGCAGGTCTACGATCCCTACAAGCCCGCCGCCGAGATCAAGGCGGCCGGTTGCGAGCCCGTTGCCGATCTCGACGCCGCGCTGCCTCACGCCGACTTCGTCACCATCCACTGCCCGAAGACGCCGGAAACGGTCGGCCTGTTCGACGCGGCGCGGATCGGCCGGATGAAGCCGAAATCCTATCTCATCAACACCGCCCGCGGCGGCATCGTGAAGGAGGCGGCGCTCTACGACGCCCTCGTCTCCGGAAAGCTTGCTGGCGCCGGCATCGACGTGTTCGAGGTCGAGCCGCCGCCGGTCGGCAATGCGCTGTTCGCGCTGCCCAACGTCATCATGGCCCCGCATGTGGCCGGGGTTACGGTCGAGGCCGTGAGCCGCATGAGCGAGCAAACCGCGCGCAACATCCTGAGTGTGCTGGACGGCGATCCGATCCGTCAGAACATCATCAACCAGGACGTGCTGGGCTGAGCAAACCGAAGGCGGGCGGCCATTCCGCCCGCCTTCGGAACGCCAGAAAGCGTCCCATTTTGGCGCAGATCGGGCCCCAACTCAGCCTTAATCAAGCCCGCGTAATGTATCCGGCCGCGGCGGCAGTGGGACAGACTTGCCGGCCGCGTCGAGCTGGAGGATGGACCCTTGTCAGAGATCGACCCGACCGACCAAGCGCTGGCGACCATCGCCAGCATTTTCGAGCACCCCGAGCCCGCCCTGGTCGTCCGGGACACAGAGACCGAAACGGCCGTCGCTGATGAGCATCCGGTCGTTGCCGAACATTCTGTCGTCGATGAGCACGAGCATCCCGTGGTCGAGGAGCAGCCGCTGGTGCCGGAGCACCCGGCCGATGCCGACGGTTACAGCAAGGTCGGCCCCGGGCCGATGGTGGCGATCCGCCTGAAATGGACGGTGCACCGCGGCGACGACGGCCAGTACTACGTGCACGAGACCATCGGCGAGCAGTCCGCGCCCGTGATCAGCGGCCCGATGACGAGCGAAGCCGCCGTGCATTTCGTCGACATGCATGAGGACGAGGCGCATCGGCGCTTCGAGCTGCTGCGCAGCGAGATCGCCGGTCGCAGCTCGCTCGCCGATTACGAGCGCAAGGGTGAAGCCTAGGGCTTACTTCCTTCCGAGATAGTCCTTCTTCGCGAGCTCGACGCCGGCGTGCCTCAACAGGTCGTAGGCCGTCGTGACGTGAAAGAAGAACTGCGGGACGCTGTTGGTGAGCAGCAGCGTCCGCCCGGTAAAGGGCAGCTCGGTCCCGTTCTTCAGCCTGAAGAAGACCTTCAGCTCCGCCGCCGCATCGATCTCGGCGCGCGGCAGGCATTCAATGAATTCGATTGAGGTGGCAATGCGCGCCTGAAGCCCGGCCATGTCGTGCTCCAGCGGCGGCAGCGCGACCGGCTCGCACTGCGCGAGCAAGGCCGGGGCGACGGTGGCGTGGCGGCAGGCCTCACCGACTTGCTGCGCCAGGTCGTACATGTTCGGCGCCATGCGCATGCCGAGCAGCACCGTCGGATTGAACTTGCGGGTCTCGGCGTAGGCCACGCCCTTGTCGAGCAGGACGGACAGGTTGCGCAGGTACGGCACGAAGAGGCCGACCGAGGCCTCGTACATTGAGATCGTCACTTCAAGATTCCCTTCAATTCCGTCTCGCCAGAAACTGGCATCTGGTCTAAATCCAAGTCTCAAGAGCCGCACAATGACAGCTTGGGTATGGGTGGAAAAGAGATGACCGTTCGAATTCTGGCGGCTTTGGCCGTGATGCTGCTGGCAACTTTTTCGGCCCACGCGCAGCAAGCGACTCCCTCGCGCCTCGACGAGATCATCAAGCGCGGCACGCTGCGCGTCGGCATGACCGGCGACTACAAGCCCTTCACCTATCTGGACAAGACCACGCAGCAGTTCAGCGGCTTCGACGTCGACATGGCGGAGGCTTTGGGCAAGGCGCTCGGCGTCAAGGTCGAATATGTGCCGACAGCCTGGCCGAAGCTGATGAAGGATTTCGAGGCCGACCAGTTCGACGTCGCGATGGGCGGTGTCTCGATCACGCTCGACCGGCAGAAAAAGGGCTACTTCTCGATGCCGATCATGCGCGAGGGCAAGACGCCGATCGCGCGCTGCGCCGACACGGCCAAGTACCAGACGCTCGCCGACATCGACAAGAAGGGCACCCGCGTGATCGTCAATCCCGGCGGGACCAATGAGCGTTTTGCGCGCGCCAACGTCAAGGATGCCGAGATCAACGTGTTCCCCGACAACACCGTGATCTTCGACGAGATCGCCAAGGGCAATGCCGATCTGATGATGACGGACGCGTCCGAAACGCGTTACCAGCAGAAGCAGCATTCCGGCGTGCTCTGCGCGGTGCATCCGGACAAGCCGTTCGACTTCTCGGAGAAGGCTTACTGGCTGCAGCGCGACATGGCGCTGAAGGCCTTCGTGGACCAGTGGCTGCACATCTCCATGGAGGACGGCAGCTACAAGAAGATCTACGCCGCCTGGTTCGACTAGCATCATGCGAGTCGTGATCGCGTTCACGATCGTGCTTGCGCTGGCCGGAGCTGCCGGCGCATTCGGGCAGACGCCCTTCACACCGGCGACCGGCCCCGCTTGCAAGGACCAATCCAAGGAAGGGTTCGGGCTGTGGACCTGCCCCGGCCCGGCCGGCTACGTCGTGCGCTTCGCCGACGAAGGTAACATCGTCTCACTCACAATCGCACCCCGGCGCTTGATCGAGAAGTTGCAGGGACCGACGGCGCAATGGCGCGGCGCGGGCAAGGCCTTCGGCGACAAGGTGCAGTGGATCATGCGCGCCGGCGTGCCGAAGGCCGCCGTGGTCCGCACCTGGAGCCGGGTCGGTGACGACGAGCACGAGGTCCAAGAGCTCTCGGTGTTCGCGATCAATGGCGAGAAGGCCTGCCTCTTTGATGCGGTCGAGATTTACACCGACAAGGCGAACGAAGCTGCCCTCGCTCGTGCCGCCCAGGCCGCGGATTCGCGCTGTCCGGAGAAGTAGCCGGACGCTGGTCGCGGCGGCTGGTCGCATGGGATCGTCCCATCCAACTCTCGACTGGGTTCGGCGTTATTGAACCCGGAACCGTCGGAAGACGACTTATACGGTGAAAGTGATCTAGATCACTTTTTGCGATCGAGCCGGGGCGTAAGCGTCGGTGCTGGGACCACCTGCTCAGGAGACGGAAATGAGGAAGTTGTTGGCCACGGCCGCATTCCTTCTGGCAAGCACCGCAGCGCAAGCGCAGTACACCTTCGATTATGGCGGTCGCACCATCCGCATCGATCCCGATCGCGGCACTGTGTCGATCCCCGGCGTCTACGACAACACCGGTCAGGGCAAGGCCAAGAAGGCCAAGAACGACGCCAAGGGAACCCCGAAAGCCGAACCGCAGGCACCGCAACAAGCCAAGGCTGATCCGCAGCCGCAGGCCAATCCAGCGCCAGCCCCCGCACCTGTCGCCGCGCCTGCGGCGGCCGAGCAGGCCCCTGTCCAGGCTCCCGTGGCCGTGGCGCCCCCCGCCCCGCCGGCACCTCCGGCCGCCACTGCAAATAACGCTCCGGCCGAAGATGCGCTGGTTCCGCCGCCTCAACCGGCTCCAAGCGCCGCCCCAATGGTGGTCGCTGTACCGCCCGCACCGCCTCCGCCGCCGGCTCCAACCGTAGCAGCCGCGCCTCCGGCGCCGGCCGCGCCAACTGCTCCGGCGCCTGCCCCCCCTCCCGTTCAGTCGGCCGCCGTCGCACCCCCGGCTCCTGCGGTCGCGCCGTCGCACGATCTCAATTCACCGCTCGGCGTCTGGCTCACCGAGGAGAAGGAAGGCAAGGTCCGCATCGAGCAGTGCGGCAACAACCTCTGCGGCTATTCGGTCGACAGCAAATCGAACCAGAATGGCGAGCAGGTCCTGATCAACATGAAGCCCGCAAAGGACCAGAAATGGTCGGGCCGCATCCTCGATCCCAATACCGGCTCGACCTACGATTCCACGATCGCGCTGAGGGGCACGGATCGTCTCCGCGTGCAGGGCTGCGCCTTCGGCGGTATGTTCTGCGGCGGCCAGACCTGGACGCGCGTGAACTAGGATCGCCGTCGACACATCGAGAGAACAAGGGGGCCCGCGATGCGGGCCCTTTGCTTTTGCCGGGCAAGCGATGCCATCGCGCGGTGCGCTATCTCACACAGCCTCTCGCCCGCGTGACTACCCTCACATCGCCGGTGTCCCGCCCGTGCCACGGTCCCCGCATGGTCAACCACAGGGGCGTGCCATGAACGGTTTTCGCAAAGGGTTATTCGTCACGATCGGCAGCATCAACGTCTCCTTGAGCACCGGCATCAAGCGCGCCCTCGGCTTCGGCCGGCTCAGCGGCACCTCCGGCACTTGGCGTGGCGCCATGTGCACGGGAACGTGGACCGCTGAGCGGATCTAATCAGCCGACCGCCGCGCCGTACTCCGCGTCCGTCACCGGCTCCAGCCAGGTCGAGAACACGCCGTCGAGCGCTTCCTGCATGGCGATGTGGCACATGCTGTTATTCGGCGAGGCGCCGTGCCAGTGCAGTTCGCCCGGCGGGATCCAGACGGTGTCGCCGGGACGGATTTCCTGGACCGGGCCGCCCTTGGTCTGGACGCGGCCGACGCCCGAAATGACGTAGAGGGTCTGCCCAAGCGGATGGTGGTGCCAGTTGGTGCGGGCGCCCGGCTCGAACGAGACGCGCGAGCAATTGAGCCGTGCAGGCGCGGGCGCCATGATCACGGGGTCCTGCAAGACGGTGCCGGTAAAGTTTTCCTTGGGCGCGCGGCGGGTCGGCCGCGTGCCTGCGACTGTGATTTCCATCGGGGTACCTCGCTTGTTGTCTTGTTACTTCTTGCTCGCCGCGTAGCGCGCCTTGGTCTCGGCGTTCATGGGATAGAGGCCCGGCAGCGCGGCGCCGTTGTTCACCTCGTTGACGATCCAGGCTTCCATCCGTTCCTGCTCGACGCCCTCGGCGAGCACGTGATCGAGCATCGCCTGCGGGATCAACACGCAGCCGTCCTGGTCGGCGACCACGATGTCGTTCGGGAACACCGCGACGCCGCCGCAGCCGATCGGCTCGCCCCAGCCGACGAAGGTGAGGCCCGGCAACCGAGGGCGGCGCGGCATAGCCGTCGCACCAGACCGGAAGATTGGTGCCGAGCACGCCCTCGACGTCACGCACCACGCCGTCGGTGACGAGCGCGGTGACGCCGCGCTTCATCATGCGCGCGCAGAGGATGTCGCCGAAGATGCCAGCATCGGTGATGCCCATGGCGTCGACCACGGCGATGCAGCCGTCCGGCATTGCCTCGATCGCGGTGCGGGTCGAGATCGGCGACGACCAGGATTCCGGCGTTGCCAGATCCTCGCGCGCCGGCACGAAGCGCAGCGTGAAGGCCGGTCCCACCAGACGCGGCAGGCCCGGGCGCAGCGGACGCGAACCGCGCATCCACACGTTGCGCAGGCCCTTCTTCAGCAGGACCGTGGTGATGGTGGCAGTGGTGATGCCGGCGAGGGTCTTGCGGGCTTCGAGGGACAGCGACATGGAAACAGACGAGCTCCGGATGGGCGGGAAAGAACGCGCGCATCTTGCGAGCCGGGGCGCTTTCCGTCAAGGGCCAAGAACGCGGCCCTGCCGGGCTGTTATGCGACGCGATAACAAGGCTTTATCGTCACCCCTTGCATTAATTTATTGGACTTGCGGGCGCATTTACGCGAAGCAGGGTGACGCGGAAACTCAAGGCCGAGCCCGCGCTTTTCCAAAGGCCCGATTTCGACATCTCATGGCCGCGACGCTCCCCCCGCCCCGCCTTCTGCCCAGTGGCGACAGCGCCGTCACGGTCGAGTTCAGCCGCACCATCGACGACGCCGCCAACGAACGCGTGCTCGCGCTTGACAAGGCGCTCGCCGCGGCGCCGATCGAGGGCATCTCCGAGACCATCCCGACCTATCGCTCCCTGCTGGTGCATTACGATCCCGGCAAGATCGGCTTTGACGCGCTCTGTGAAAAGCTGCTCCCGATCGCCTGCCAACCGCTGCCACCGGCGACCAAGGCGCGGCGTTGGCGCATTCCCGTCGCCTATGGCGGCGAGCACGGCATCGACCTCGAGGATGTCGCCAAGGCGCTGAACACCACGCCCGACGACATCGTCGCCCGTCACGTCGGCGGCGACTATCGCGTTGCCATGATCGGCTTCACGCCGGGCTGGTCCTATCTCAGCGGCCTCGACAAATCCCTGCACATGTCGCGGCGGCAGAGCCCGCGGCTGTTCACGCCCGCCGGCACGATCTCGATCGGCGGCATCCAGGCCGGCATCCAGTGCCTGGCCGCTCCGAGCGGCTGGCACCTGCTCGGCCGGACTCCGGTACGGACCTATCAGCTCCACCGGAATCCGACCTTCCTCACCGAACCCGGTGATCGCGTGACGTTTTTCGCCATCGACCACAAGACGTTCGAGGAGCAGGACCGCGCCGCCGAGGCCGGCGAGATCATCGCCGAGCAGGTGGTCGCATGAGCAGGCTTGTGGTCGCCAGCATCGGTCCTGCAAGTTCCGTCCAGGACGGCGGCCGCCACGGCGCGCAGCGCTACGGCCTGACGGTCAGCGGCGCGATGGACCGGCTGGCGCTGGCGGCGGCGAACACGCTGGTCGGCAACGAGCCGTTCGCAGCCGCCGTCGAGATCGGCCCGTTCGGCGCCACCTTCACCGCACGTGATGGCGCCGTGCGCATCGCGATCTCCGGTGCGCCTCGCAATGCCGACATCGCCGGGCGGCCGGTGGCCATGGACACATCGGTGACGCTGGAGGACGGCGAGACGCTGACGCTGGGCTTTGCCCGCGGCGGCGCCTTCACCTACCTGGCGATCGAAGGCGGCATCAAGGGCGAGCCGGTGTTCGGAAGCCTCGCGGTGAACGCCCGCGCCGGCCTCGGCAGCCCCTACCCGCGCCCGCTCCAGGCCGGCGACGAATTCTCGGTCGATGCCGCAAGCGGCGCGCCCGAGCTGCGGATCGAATTGCCGAAGCCATCGAACGGACCGATCCGCGTCGTGCTGGGACCGCAGGACGACGAGTTCGACGATGCCAACAAGGCGCTGTTCCTCGACAGCGAGTGGAAGATCTCGGCGACCTCCGATCGCATGGGCTACCGGCTCGAGGGCCCCGCGATCAAGCATCTGCACGGCCACAACATCGTCTCCGACGGCACAGTGAACGGCAGCATCCAGGTGCCCGGCAACGGCGCGCCGATCGCGCTGATGATGGACCGCGGCACCTCTGGCGGCTACCCGAAGATCGCAACCGTGATCACTGCCGATGTCGGCCGGCTCGCCCAGACCTCGGCGGGAACGGCGTTCCGCTTCAAGGCCGTCACTATGGCCGAGGCGCAGGACGAGGCACGCAAGTTCGCGCAAGCGATCCGGAACCTGCCCGATCGCTTGCGCTCCTCCGACACCATCGCGCTCAACATCGAGGCGCTCAGCGATGCCAACGTTGCGGGCCACGCGGTGAGCGCCGTCGATGCCGGGACCTGGCAGGTCACGGTGGAGCCGTAAACGACAAGACGACCAGAGGCGGAGAGCAACCATGAAGACGATCGATCTCAATTGCGACCTCGGCGAAGGTTTTGGCGCGTGGGAGATGGGCAATGACGCCGCGATGATCGAGCTCGCAAGCTCGGTCAACGTCGCCTGCGGCTTCCATGCCGGCGATCCCGACATCATGCGCCGGACGGTTGAGCTGGCGAAGGCGCGCGGCGTCTCTGTCGGCGCCCACCCCGGCTATCGCGATTTGCATGGCTTTGGCCGCCACCCGATCGCCGGCCTGAAGGCTTCCGAGATCGAGAACCTCGTCGCCTACCAGATCGGCGCGCTGCAGGCGATCGCGACCGCGGCCGGCCACAAGGTCACGCATGTGAAGGCGCATGGCGCGCTTTCTAACGTCGCCTGCGAGGACGACATGACGGCGAAGGCGATCGCTGCAGGGATCAAGGCGGTCGATCCCGGCCTGATCTTCGTCGTGCTCGCCAATTCAAAATTGGTGAAGGCCGGCGAAGACGCCAATTTGCCGATGGTGCACGAGGTGTTCGCCGACCGCGCCTATGAGGATGACGGCAACCTCGTCTCGCGCAAGAAGCCCGGCGCGGTGTTGCACGACGCCAAGGCGATCGCCGATCGCGTGGTGCGCATGGTGCAGGATGGCGCAGTGGTCTCGGTGACCGGCAAGGTCATCAAGATGCGCACGGACACGGTCTGCATCCATGGCGATACGCCAGGCGCCGTCGACATCGCGCGCGGCCTGCGTCAGGCGTTGAAGGATGCGGGGATCGAGGTCGCGCCGTTCAAGCGGGCCTAGCAATCAGAACGGGTGCGCCGAGAGCGTGGTGAAGACGAGAGCCGCGATGACCGCACACGCGCCGTAGATCCCGATGTGATGCGCGCTCGACCTGGTCCTGCGGGAGAGCGAACGCGCATAGAGATGCAGCCTGGCTTCCGCCGATAGTTCCCGGATGGTCGATTTCCAACGCAGCATAGGTGGGATTATGAAGGCCGAACGACGGCCGAAAGAATCGCGCAAATAGCGATGGACCCCTTCAACGCGCTCCTCGCAGGCGAAAAATTCTCCGCACACGCGGGTTCCCGCAATTCTATTCGTCGAAGTCAAATAGCGGAACCGGAACCGGTTCGTCGTCGACGACGCCAACTCAAATGGCGAAAACAACCCCATGCACAGTACAAGGCTGCCGCCGGCGCGACGCGCGGCGCCGGCAACTCGGAGATTCCGCCGAGCCTTAGTAGACGTCAGCCTGGAAGCGGCCCGTCTTCTTGAGATCCGCCACAAAACTCACGGCCTCATCGGTCGAGCGCGCGCCGAACTGGGCGACGATGTCGACCAGCGCACGCTCGACGTCCTTGGCCATGCGCTTGGCATCGCCGCAGATGTAGAGATGCGCGCCCTCGGCGAGCCACGTCCACAGTTCACGGCCGACTTCGCGCATGCGGTCCTGCACGTAGAACTTCTTCTCGCCGTCGCGCGACCAGGCCAGCGACAACCGCGTCAATTGACCCGACGTCTTCATCGCGTTGAGCTCGTCCTGATAAAAGAAATCGCAGTCGCTGCGCTGGTGGCCGAAGAACAGCCAGTTCTTGCCAGGCGCGCCGGTCGCCTTGCGGTCGAGCAGGAAGGCGCGGAACGGCGCAATGCCGGTGCCGGGGCCGATCATGATGACCGGCGTCTTCGGATCCTCCGGCAGGCCGAAGCCGTGCGCCTTCTGCACATAGACCTTGAGCTTCTCGCCCTCAGCGATGCGTTCGCCGAGGAAGGTCGAGGCGACGCCGATGCGCTTGCGCTTGCCGATGACATAGCGGACGGAATCGACCGTCAGCGACAGCTTTCCAGGCGTCGCATTGTGCGACGACGAGATCGAATAGAGCCGTGGCTGGAGCGGCTCGAGCGCCTCGACGAAGGCCTCGGGATGCGGCCGCGTGCCGGAAAACTTCTGGAGGGCCGCCATGACATCGAGAGTAGCGGCATCACCATCGGGATCCTCACCCTGCGCCAGCGCCCGCGCTTTCTCGCGCTGCGCGCCGCCGGTGATGAAGGACAGCAGCTCGAAAAGCTTGTCCGGCGCCGGCGACAGCGAGACGTCCTGGATCAGCGCTTCGCGCAATGTCTTACCGTTGACCTTGGTGGTGTGGGAGGCGCCGAGCAGCGCGATGATCTGGTCGACCAGGCCGATATCGTTGCGCGCGAACACGCCGAAACTATCACCGACGACGTAGTCGAGCTTGCTCTCGGAGAGATCGAACTCGATGTGATAGGTTTCCTTCTCCGAGGCGCCCTTGTTGAGCAGGCGGCGCGACAGGAAGGTGGCGTCGGCCGGATTTTCCCGGGCGCGGCCGAGTTCGGCCTTCACCTCCGGTGCAGCCGGGGCGCTCGCAGCCGGGGCCGAGGCACCCGCAGCGGGCTTCGCTGGCGGCGCCTTGTCGACCTCCTCAAAGAGTTGCTTCAGCATCCGCGCCGTCTCCTTGCCGCCGGGGGCGCAGAGATTGAGGCGGGCCTCGCTCTTGTTGGCGATCGAGTCCGAATAGTCGGCGCAATTGTAGCCGCACTGGCCGCAATCCTGCTGCGCCATCGCCGCCATCATGCGGCGGCGGAGCGGACGGCCCTCCGCAAGCTTCATGCGATCGGCGATCACCATCGCTGGATCGTGCCAGGGCGCCTCGCCGTCATCGCCGTCGCCTTGTGGTGCCAAGATGGCGCCGTTCTCAACCGGCGACAGCGGTGTCGAGCCGTCGAGGCCGAGCATGCCGACGAGAAATCCGTTCAACCACAGCCTTTGGCCTTCGCTGAAGGGCGCGTTAGCCGGAATGATCTCGATCTTGGGAGGCACGGTCATCTGGGTCATGCTGCTTCCGCTTCGGCGAGTTTGCGCAAGGCTTCACCGTCATGACGACGGGAGAAGGTCAGGAACGTTTCGTCCGGCGAGGCGCGATTGGCGAGGTAGGCCTTCAACAGGCTCTCGACGATCTTCGGCGTGTCTTCGGCCTTCACATCGTGAAACACCTCCTGCCCGATATCGGCATCGGGACCGAAGCCGCCGCCGGCGAAAAGATGATAACCCTCGACCGTGTCCTCTTCCGTTGCGCCCGGTACCTTGGCCGCGATCAGGCCGATGTCGGAGATGTAGTGCTGCGCGCAGGAGTGATGGCAGCCGGTCAGATGGATGTTGAGCGGCGTATCGAGATTGATGCGCTCATCGCACCAGTCGCCGATCGCGGTCGCATGACGCTTGGTGTCGGAGGCCGCGAACTTGCAGCCAGCATTGCCGGTGCAGGCGATCAGGCCGGCGCGGACGTTCGACACTTGCGTAGCCAACCCGAGCTTCTCGACCGCGGCGGTGACGAGCGCGACGTTCTCGTCACGCACACCCGAGATCAGAAAGTTCTGCCAGACCGTCAGGCGGATGTCGCCGTCACCGAGATCCTGCGCGATCTTCGCAATGCCGCGCATCTGCTCGCAGGTGATCTTGCCAACCGGCAGCGCGACGCCGACCCAGTTCAGCCCGGCCTGCTTCTGCTTGTGCATTCCGATATGGGCCATGCGGTCGGACAGGGGGCGCGGTGCCAGCGCCTCGGCCGCTACGCGCGCGAACGGCTTCTTGAGCTGCTCCTCGACCAGCTTGAGAAAGCCATCATGTCCCATGTTGTCGAGCACGTATTTCAGCCGCGCCTTGTTGCGGTTGGTGCGATCGCCGTGCTCGATGAAGACGCGCACGATGGCATCCGCAACTGACGTCGCGTCCTCGGGCCGGACGACGATGCCGGAATATTTCGCAAAGTCCTTGTGCCCGGTGATGCCGCCGAGGCCAAGCTTGAACCAGACACCGGGTTCGACACCAAAGCCGTCCTTCACCTCGACCGCGGTAAAGGCGATGTCGTTGGTCTCCTCCAGCGCGGCGATCTTGCCGGCACCGTCGAAGGCGACGTTGAACTTGCGCGGCAGGCCGTAGAGCGAGCGGTCATTGAGGATGTGGAAGTGCCACTCGCGCGCATAGGGACGCGTGTCGAGCAACTCCTGCGGATCGATCCCCGCCGTCGGCGTGCCGGTGACGTTGCGGATGTTGTCGGCGCCCGAGCCGCGCGAACACAGGCCGATGTCCTGGACGCCTTCGAGCAGCGCGACCGCGTTCTTCGGTTCGATCTCGCGGATCTGGAAGTTTGCGCGGGTGGTGACATGGGTGTAGCCGCCGCCACAGCTTTCCGCGAGATCGGCAAGGCCCGACATCTGCCAGTGCTTCAAAATACCGTTTGGAATGCGCAGGCGCGCCATGTAGGAGGTCTGCGCCGGCGCCACCCAGAAGATGCCGTAATAGCGCCAGCGGAAATTGTCCGCCGGCGTCGGATTGGCGTTGTTGCGCGCCTGGTCCTTCAAGCGATCGTAGGCGTCGAAGGGATGCAGCTCGCGCTTGAACTTCTCCTGGTCGGCGAGCTTCTTGCCCGCCGCCGTGAGCTTGTCCTGCGCCTTGATCGCCGCCGCGTCCGGGCCCGTTGGCTCCGAAGGACCGTTGGCAGCAGGCGCGCCGCCGGCTGCGAAAGCGCGCCCGACACGTCCGATCTGCATGCCGGACATGAAGCCTTCGAGATAACGCTTCTGCTCGTCGGAGAAATCGGCGGCGGGAGTGGAGTCCATTTTCATGATCAGCGCACCTGCTCAGCGGTTGCCGGCATCGCGACCTGGCTCGCAACACCGCGTCTGCGGCTTGTAGGTTGCGTAGAGCGCAAGGCCGGTGAAAACGAAGCCGCCGACGATATTGCCGAGCGTCACGGGAATCTGGTTCCAGACCCACCAGTCGGTGACGGAGATTTTTGCGCCGAGCAGGATGCCGGTCGGGATGACGAACATATTGACGACGGCGTGCTCGAAGCCGAGCGCGAAGAACAGGAAGATCGGCAGCCAGGTCGCCGCGATCTTGCCGACCGTCGAGGTCGAGGTCATCGCCATGACAACGCCGAGGCAGACCAGCCAGTTGCAGAGCACGGCCTTGACGAAGACCGAGACCATGCCGGCAGTGCCGATCGCGGCATTGCCGATGGTCTTGGCTTCGGCGACGGCAACGATACGGGCGGCGACGCCTGCGACTTCGACCTTGCCCATGTTGGTGAGCGAGATCGCGATCAGCGCGCCGAAGGCGAGGCTGCCGAGCAGATTGGCGACGAAGACCCAGGACCAGTTGGCGATCACCGCGTTCCAGCTCGCCCTGCCTTCGAGACGCGCGAGCGGAACGATGGCGAAGCTGCCGGTGACGAGTTCGAGGCCAAGCAGCACGATCATCACGAGGCTCACCGGGAAGATCAGCGCGCCGACGATCGGCTGCCCGGTGGTGACGGCACCGGTGAAGGCGAGCGTGGTGGCAGCGCCCAGCAGCGCGCCGGAAATCGCGCCACGGATCAGGAGGTCGCGTGGGGCCAGCGCCAGCTTCTTCAGGCTGGCATCGACCATCGATGCCACGACGTCCGAGGGTTTTGCGTAATCCATATCGATGCTCCAGCTTGCCGCGCGAAGGCGGCGTCAACGGGTGAAACGGACGTTGATCGCGGGGAGCAGGTGGCAGGCACGCGAACGCCTAACCGGAACCCGGAGCGATCCGATCAGCCTCGTTGCTGCGGAAATCCACCATGGACTTGGAGCCGCCGGCGCCCACGCCGGGCGGCTTGCAATTTCCTATTCAAGACGTGTGCCAACGCAGCATAAATCGCAAACTGTTGCGAAAACAATGGATTGGAGTTGTGTGCATCGCATGAAGTGGATCGGCATTCATGCTGCTTCGGGCAGCAATGGCCCAAAGATTAAGCTTCGAATCACGGAGATTAAGTTTTGAGCAAACCCTAGGGAGCCCGCCGCCCGACCTCAAATGAGGCGAGGTAGCCGCCAACATCCGCGGGATCGAAGGCCGGCCCGGCAAAGGCGCTGAACGGGCTGGTTGCAGCCTCCTGGCCGTGGCCCACAGCAGCGTCATAGAGATCCGGCCGGAACACACCCATGGCGGTCTTGAGTGCCTCTGGGCTCAGCGCTGTCTGCCCCCATCGCACCATCTGCGCGTAGAGCCAGGCAGCTTGGACCGGATCGGGGCGTCCCGCCCCTTCGCGTCCGACCAGCAGGTAGCGGCTGCTTTCGCGGAACGTCCCGTCGGGCGAGATCTTCAGGCGCCCATCGAGCGTGCGCTGGATCACCTCGGCATCGACGCCAATCCGTTCCGGCTGCGCCAGGATCTGCGCCGCCTCGGTCCGGTTTGAGGGGTGCTCGATGAACTCGGCCGCCTTCTCTGCCGCACGCACCAGCGCGGCAACGACATCCGGATTCTTGTCGGCCCATACCTGGCGGACAGCCAAAACCTTCTCCGCCGCATGCACGAGAATGTCGGAGACGAAATGCAGGATGTGGCCGATGCCGAGATCGACGGCGATCGAATTCCAGGGCGCGCCGACGCAGAATGCATCGACGTGGCCGCTCTTGAGGCTGTCCACCATATAGGGCGGCGGCAGCACCACCAGGCGCACGTCCTCGTCAGGATCGACGCCGGCCGCCGCCATCCAGAACCGCAACTGGTAATTGTGGGTCGAGAACGGGAAGGTCATGCCGAAGGTCAGCGGCTCGGCGCCCGCCTTGCGGCGCTTTGCCACCACCCGTGCCAGCGCTTGCGCTGTGGCGAGCGGATCGAAGCGATCGCCGTCGATCTCCTCCATCAGCGCGGCAAGGAGTGCCGGCGACACCGTGATCGCGTTGCCGTTGACGCCGAGATTGAAGGGCGCGGCGATCGGCACCTTGACGTGGCCGAGCCCAAGCGAGGACGCGATCGCGACGGGCGCGAGCAGATGCGCGGCGTCGAACAGGCCGATGTTGAGCTTGTCACGAACGTTGGACCAGGACACCTCGCGCACCAGCTCGACCTCGAGCCCTTCGGCCGCAGTAAGTCCCTTGTCGACAGCGATGATCAGGGCGGCGGCATCGACCAGCGGGATGAACCCGATGCGAAGCGGTCCAGTCATTTCAGCATCTCCGACGCGGTGATAATCGACTGGGCGATCTCGCCGATTTTCTTCTTCTCGCGCATGGCGGTGGAGCGCAGCAGCACGTAGGCCTCGTCCTCGGTGAGGCCCTTGACCTTCATCAAGATCCCCTTGGCCTTCTCGATGATCTTGCGATCCTCGAGCTGCGACTTGGTGCGCTCCAGCTCCTCCTGGAGTTTTGCGAAGGCGTTGAAGCGGGACACGCAGAGATCGAGGATCGGCTTGATGCGCTCTTTCTTCAGCCCGTCGACGATGTAGGCGGACACCCCCGCCTCCACGGAGGCCTGGATCGAGGCTGAATCGCTCTGGTCGACGAACATCGCGATCGGCCGCCGCACGGCGCGGCTGACCTGGAACATCGCCTCCAGCACGTCACGGCTGGGGTTTTCCAGATCGATCAGGATGATGTCGGGGTCGACCGCATAAATACGGGCCAGCAGGCTCTGCATTTCGCTGATGTGGACGACCTGCGTGAACCCCGCCTCCCGCAAGCCCTCCTGGAGGATCGCGGCCCGGATCGGGCTCTCGTCGACAATCACGATTTTAGGCGACTGTTCGGCGCTCATAGCTCACTCATTACCGGCGACTCATCCTTAGCACGCGGGAACGCCATGCAAAGGGTTGTAATTAGTGGCAATTAGGACTAGCTCCTGCCGATCAATCAGGCAGATTTTTGGATATGGAACAGACGGCTGCGCCCAAGGTCAGCTTCGTGTCACTCGGATGTCCCAAGGCATTGGTGGATTCCGAGCGCATCATCACGCGCCTGCGCGCCGAGGGCTATGAACTCGCCCGCAAGCATGACGGCGCCGACATCGTCATCGTTAACACCTGTGGCTTCCTCGACAGCGCCAAGCAGGAGTCGCTCTCGGCGATCGGCGAGGCCATGGCCGAGAACGGCAAGGTGATCGTGACCGGCTGCATGGGCGCCGAACCCGAGCAGATCGAAGAGGCCTATCCCGGCGTGCTGTCGATCACTGGTCCGCAGCAATATGAGAGCGTGCTGGATGCCGTGCATCGCGCACTGCCGCCAGCGCACAATCCGCATCTCGATCTGGTGCCGCCGCAGGGCATCAAGCTGACGCCGCGCCACTACGCGTACTTGAAGATCTCCGAAGGCTGCAACAACCGCTGCACCTTCTGCATCATCCCGAAGCTGCGCGGCGATCTCGTCTCGCGTCCAGCCAACGACGTGCTGCGCGAGGCCGAGCGTCTTGTCGACGCCGGGGTGAAGGAATTGCTGGTCATCTCGCAGGACACTTCGGCCTACGGCATCGATCTGAAATATGCCGAGAGCCCGTGGAAGGACCGCCAGGTCCGCGCCAGATTCCTCGATCTCGCGCGCGAACTCGGCGAACTCGGGGCCTGGGTCCGGCTGCAATATGTCTACCCCTACCCGCATGTCGACGAGGTCATCGCACTGATGAACGAGGGCAAGGTGCTGCCCTATCTCGACATCCCGTTCCAGCATGCGAGCCCCGAGGTGCTGAAGGCGATGAAGCGCCCGGCGGCGCAGGACAAGACGCTGGCGCGGATCAAGCGCTGGCGCGAGGAATGCCCCGATCTCGCGTTGCGCTCGACCTTCATCGTCGGCTTCCCCGGCGAGACCGATGCCGATTTCGCCTATCTGCTCGACTGGCTCGATGAAGCCGAGATCGATCGTCTCGGCTGCTTCAAATACGAGCCGGTCGCCGGCGCCACGTCGAATGCGCTCGAAGGTGCCGTGCCCGCCGAGATCAAGCAGGAGCGCTACAACGCACTGATGGCGCGCCAGCAGAAGATCTCCGCGCGCAGGCTGAAGCGCAAGGTCGGCACGCGGCAGCAGATCATCATCGATGAGGTCGGCCCGACGGTTGCCAAGGGCCGCTCCAAGTCCGACGCGCCGGAGATCGACGGCGCCGTCTATCTCACCAGCCGCCGCCCGTTGCGCGTCGGCGAGATCGTCACGGCGAAGATCGAGCGCGCCGACCAATACGATCTGCACGGCACCGTCGCGGGGTTCTGAGACGGTTCAGCTCACGCCAGCCATTTCGGCACCCAGCGCTCCGGGCGCGGCGCGCGGGCGAGATCGGCCTTGGCTTCAGAGAGCAGCGCCGGCTCGCCGTCGATGATCGGGCGCACGTCGTATTCGAAGTTCGGCATGACGCGGCCATCGGCGTAAAGGCCAAAGCTCATCGCGTACCACAACCCGAGTTCGGGCTGCGCCCGCCACATCTCCTCGCGCAGTTCGCGCAGCAAAGATTCGATCGAGGCGGCTTCCTCGAATGGCTGTGGCCCGCGCGTGAGGATACGCGCCTGGTACTGCTTGCCGACGATCGCGACCTCGAAGCGGGTCTTGTCCCAGGCATTCTTGCCCTTCGGCAGATGCGCGGCGAGCCGCCATCCCAGCTCGGCCATCATCCGGTGATTGGCCCAATAGTCTTCGCGATCCCGGCTCCATTTCTCGACGAAGCCGCGGAAGTCGGGAAGATCTGACGACGGATCCTCGGGCGCCATCTTCTCGTCGGTCGGCCGGCCGGCAAGCCATTGCGCCAACTCGTCCGTCTGGCACTCGACCTCGTCGTCGGGCAACAAATCGTGCCAGGCCTTGTCGAATTGCTGCGACGTCAGTTTCGCAAGCAGACCATCGAGGGTCGGCGCCAATAATTGATAGTCGCCCTCCGACCCCAGCCCCACGATCGGGGGATCGTCGCGGTCGAGACCGGCGCCATACCAGCCGCCGACGGCCGAGCCATCCGGCAAGCGCATGAACAGCGCGAAGCGATCGCGCAACGGACTGCCGTCGAAGATCGGGGCCTGGTCGGAGAACTGTCCTTGCAGCGAGAAACAGCCGACGCTGCCCCAGGGACGCCCGTTCAGCCAGCCGGCGAAGTCGAGCAACAGGGGGGGCGCTTCGATGCCCGGCGGGAATGCGCCGCGAATGCTGTCAAGGTCGATCGGGTAAGGCGTATCGGACAAGGCTGAAAACTGTCTGGTTGGTCCCGCCCCTCTTGGTCTCGCCGGTTGAGCGTCCGGTTCGAACCAATTCGCGCTGTATGATCACAAACGCGCTAGAGGCTTGTTGGTTTCTGCGCAGCAATCAATGACATACAATCACAAGATCGAAATCCGGGCCGGGCTGTGCGCGATCGCCGCAGCATTGACTTTGCTCATGTTCCCGGCCGCCGCGCGATCCCCGTCGCCCGCGCAGGCGCGCCAATGGTGCTTCGGCACGGGCAAGGTCAACGACGACCAGCGCATCGACGGCTGCTCGGCCGTGCTGAAGGCCAATCCGTCAAACGCGGCAGCGCTCGCCAACCGCGGCGAGACGCTGCGGCGCAAGGGCGACGCCGAAGGCGCCGTGGCCGACCTCAACCGCGCCATCGATCTCGATCCGAACGATGCCAGCGCCTGGTACAATCGCGGCATCGCCTATGACGACCTTGGCGATCGCAACCATGCCATCACCGACTACACGCGTGCGATCCGGCTCCAGCCTGGCGACGCGCTCTACTACAACAACCGCGGCAACTCCCTTCTCGGAAGGAACGACTACGAGCATGCGATGGCCGACTACGACCGCGCCATCAAGCTCGACCCGAAATTTGCGCTGGCCTATTTCAATCGCGGCAGCGCTTACCGCGAGCATCGCGAGGCCGAGCGTGCGCTCGCCGATCTCGACATGTCGATCAAGCTCGATCCCCGTTACGGTCCGGCCTACGGCAATCGCGCGCGCATCTTCCGCGACAGAGGCGACCGGCCGCGCGCGCTGGCCGATTTCGGCAAGTCGCTCGAACTCAACCCGAACAACGACCGCGACGCCTATGCGCGCGCCAACATGTATTTCGACGCGCATGACTATGCGCGGGCGCTGGAGGATTACGATCGTTCGATCAAGGCCAATGCCAGCTATTCCGGCGTGTTCAACGCGCGCTGCATGACGCACGCGATCCTCGGCCAGTTGCAGCAGGCGCTGGCCGATTGCGAACAGTCACTGCGGATGCGCCCGAACGATCCCTACACGCTCGACAGCCGCGCCCTCACCTACCTCAAGCTCGGCAATCTCGACGCCGCGATCGCGGACTACGACGCGGCGCTGAGCGCAAAGCCGGAACTCGACAGCGCGCTCTATGGCCGCGGGCTTGCGAAGCGCAAGAACGGCGATGGCGACGGCGCGGAGCGCGATATCGCGGCCGCGAAGGCGATCAACGCCGGCATCGCCGATGCTTTCGCCCATTACAGCGTTCCGTGATTCTCAACCGCAACATCGTCGCGCCGCACGCAACGTAGGCGCGTTGCAGTGTGACACTATAATGCATTCACGCATCAGTCACGGACTCGGCATATGCCTGCCGCGCTTTCAACGCGAGCGAGGATTGATGATGAGCCGCCTCCCGGACATGCTGCGCACGCAGCGCTTCGACGACTACCGCTTCTACCACCAGAGCACCATCAACCAGACGCTGCACTTGATCAGCGCCGTCATCTTCCTCGCCTGCTATGCGCTGCTGTTCAAGGACCCGGCGCTCGCGGGCATCGTTGGCTGGCTCGCGATGCTGACACGGCAGACCGGGCATTTCTTCTTCGAGCCGAACGGCTATGACGCCGTCAACGACGTCAGCAACGACTACAAGGAAGCCGTCAAGGTTGGCTACAACCAGACCCGCAAGATCATCCTGCTCCTGGTCTGGGGCAGCGCGCCGATCGCGCTGTACGGCTTCCCGACGCTGTTCGGTCTGTTCGACCCGCCGGCCACCCGCCTCGACTTCATCCGCCATGTCGGCGCGCTCTGGCTTGCGATCGGCATCGGTGGCGGCCTTGCCCGCATGATCCAGCTCTTCGCCACGCGCGGCGTCACGACCGGCCTGGTATGGGCGTTCAAGGTAATGACCGATCCCTTCCACAACATCGCGCTGTACTGGACATCGCCGCTCAAGCTGATGCGCGGCGAGTTGATCGACACTGCGATTGCGGATGCGGACTGGGGCGACGAACACACCGAGGAAACCGCGCATCTGACCTGACGATGCACGCCAGACGAGTGTTTTGCAAAACGCCCGCTTGACAAGCCCTAGCCTCCGCATGTATTGCCCGCCCCATGATCAACGCTCGGACCCATCAGCGCATCGAAATGCTCCGTCGTCGCTTCCGCGACGATGAGAGGGTGCGCCATGTCCGACGACGCCGCTGAACCACTGAATTCAGCCCAGTTTTCGAGAAGGCCGCACCCGCAAGGTGCGGCCTTTTTGCTTTTGCACCCCTATTCCACCCGCCTCCAGAGGAGTTCGACATGACCACCGCCACCCATCCGTATGACGCGCTGATGGACATCACCGCACGGCCCAGGGCCGTGTTCGTTCGCGGCGCCGGCTCATACCTCTGGGACGACAGCCGCAAGCGCTATCTCGATTTCGTGCAGGGCTGGGCCGTGAACTGCCTCGGCCACTCCCCGCCCGCGATTGCTGATGCGCTTGCCGCGCAGGCAAAACGGCTGCTGACGCCGAGCCCGGCGTTCTACAACGAGCCGAGCCTCAAGCTGGCGCAGGCGCTGGTCGACAACAGCGCCTTCGACCAAGTGTTCTTTGCCAATTCCGGCGCGGAAGCCAATGAGGGCGCGATCAAGCTCGCCCGCAAATATGGCAGCCTGCACAGAGGCGGCGCGTTCGAGATCATCAGCTTCGAGGGCGGCTTCCACGGCCGCACGCTGGCGACGATGTCGGCCTCGGGCAAGAAGGCGTTCGAGCCGCTGTTCGAGCCGAAGGTAGCCGGCTTCAAGAAGGCGAAGCTGAACGACATTGCTTCCGTCGAGAAGCTGATCAGCGGCAACACCGTTGCGGTGATGCTCGAACCGATCCAGGGCGAGTCCGGCGTGTGGCCAGCGACGGATCAGTTCTTGAAGGAACTGCGTGCGCTGACCGAGGCGCACGGTCTGCTGCTCATTTTTGACGAGATCCAGACCGGCATGGGCCGGACCGGAAAGCTGTTCCACTATGAGCACGCAGGCATCGCGCCCGACATCCTGACGCTCGGCAAGGGCATCGGCGGCGGCGTGCCGCTCGCAGCCCTGCTTGCGACCGAACGCGCCTCATGCTTCGAGCACGGCGACCAGGGCGGCACGTTCAACGGCAACCCGATCATGTGCGCGGCGGGGCTTGCGGTGTTGGAAGAGGTCGGCAAGCCAGACTTCCTGAAGACGGTCACCGAGACCGGCCTGCTGCTCGAAAGCGAACTGCAAAAGGTCTCGGCCCGGCACGGCCTCGGCGGCGTGCGGGGACGCGGCCTGTTGCTCGCGCTCGACCTCAGGCTGCCGATCGCGCCCGGCATCGTCGCGCAAGCCTACGACGCCGGCGTGCTCCTCAACGCGCCGCAGGTCGACACGCTGCGCTTCATGCCGGCACTGAACGTCACGAAGGGGGAGATCGCCGAGATGATCGACTGCCTCGACGGGATCCTGACCAGGGCCGGCGCGGCGCGGCGCGTGGCGTAAGTTACCGCTCTCTCCGTCAGGGCCGGGCTTGTCCCGGCCATCCACGCCTTGAGGCGCGGCACGAAGAACGTGGATGCCCGGGACAAGTGCTTAGCCCGGGCATGACGACTTCGGCGAGACGGTCTTTACGGCTTCAGGATCGAAGCGCCGGTCGTGTTGCGGCTTTCGAGATCGATATGCGCCTTTGCGGCATCCTTCAGCGCGTAGGCGTGGTTGATCGGCACATGCAGCTTGCCGTTGATGACGGCGGCGAACAACGTGTCGGCGCCTTCCAGAAGCTCCGAGCGCTTGCCGACGTAGTCGTTGAGCTTCGGCCGCGTCGCAAACAGCGAGCCGTGGTTGTTGAGCTCGGCGATCGAGAACGGCGGCACGGGGCCCGAGGCATTGCCGAAGGAGACGAACATGCCGCGCGGCTTGAGGCAGGACAGCGATCCCGGGAAGGTCGCCTTGCCGACGCCGTCATAGACGACGTCGCAGCCCTCGTTGCGGCTGATCTGCTTGACGCGCGCGACGAAATCCTCCTCGTTGTAGAGGATGACGTGATCGCAACCATTGGCCTCCGCAAGCTCGGCCTTCTCGCGCGAGCCGACCGTGCCGATGACATGGGCCCCCATCGCCCTCGCCCATTGGCAGGCCAACAGGCCGATGCCGCCGGCCGCGGCATGGATCAGCACGCGGTGATGCGGCTCGACCTTGAAGGTCTTGTGCAGGAGATACCAGACCGTCAGGCCCTTGAGCATCAGCACGGCACCCTGCTCATAGGTGATGTGGTCGGGCAGCTTGACCAGCTTCTCCCAGGGGATATTGCGCTCGCCGGTATAGGCGCCGAGATTGTGGTAGTAGGCGACGCGGTCGCCGGGATGGAAATTCGTCACGCCCGGTCCGACGGCCAAGACGTCGCCCGCGGCTTCGTTACCGGCAATGAAGGGCAGCCCCGGCGCCTTGTAGAGGCCGGTGCGATAATAGACGTCGATGAAGTTCAGGCCGACCGCATGCTGGCGGATGCGCACCTCGCCGGGGCCCGGCTCCGGCACCTCGACGCTTTCATAGACCAGCTCCTCGGGGCCTCCGACCTTGTGGACACGGACGGCTTTGGTCATCACCTGACCTCCTCTTCTCGCGGCCAAGCGAAAGACATCACGACCGCCTTGTCAACTCGACGCCGGCTTGAACGCCTAAACGGACCGCCTGTCGGCCTTCCTGCGGTTGCTCTTGGCGAGTACGTTGAAGAATTCCACCGCCGCCGAGAACGCAATTGCGAAATAGATGTAGCCGCGCGGAATGTGGAATCTGAATCCGTCCGCAACCAGCGCGACGCCGATCAGCACCAGAAATGCCAGCGCCAGCATCTTGGTGGTCGGATGTTCTGCGACGAATCGCGCCACCGGCCCCGACGAAATGTACATGATCAGGCAGGCGATCACGACGGCGGCGATCATGATCTCGATGTCCTGCGCCATGCCGATCGCGGTGATGATCGAATCCAGCGAGAACACGATGTCGATGACGATGATCTGGGCGATCACCCAGAAAAACGCGCTGCCGCCGGATTCCCGCTTTCCCTCGCCGTCATCGGCTTCGACCTCGGCGTGAATTTCGTGCGTCGCCTTCGCAATCAGGAACAGGCCGCCGCCGATCAGGATGAGGTCGCGCCAGGAGAAATCGTAGTCTTTGAACGAAAATACCGGCGCGGTCAGGCCGATCAGCCAGACCAGCAGGCTGAGCAGGATGATGCGGAAAATCAGCGCCAGCGCCAGCCCGATCTGGCGGGCGCGGCGGGCCTGCTGCTCGGGGATGCGCGAGACGATCACCGACAGGAAGATGACGTTGTCGATGCCGAGCACGATCTCGAGCGAGGTCAAGGTGAGCAGCGCGGCCCAGGCCTCGGGGCTGGTCAACAAATGCATCATGCGAAGGATCTTGCCAGGCGGATCAATGCGTCGCTGAAGGCGATCCAGAACGCAATGGCGCAGAGCGCAACCGTCACGCCGGTGCCGACCCGAAAATCCATCTCGAGCACGTAAAGCGCGAGCAACGCTCCGATGGCGATCAGCGACATCGTCAGCCAGCGCAGCCGCACGACGCGGACCGGATGTAGCACATGAAATGGCACGAAGGTCAGCACCACCAGGGCTGCGACCAGCAGCGTGGACGACAGCGGCGGCCAGTGCAGCAGGAACAGGTAGAACGCCGCCGCATTCCACAGCGCCGGAAAGCCGCGAAAATGATTGTCGTCCGCCTTCATGCGCAGATCGGCGAAATAGAGCGCGCTGGTGACGATGATGGCAATGCCGAGCAAAGGCGCCGCCACCGGCAGTAACAGGCCGCTCGCCACGATCGCATAGGCCGGCACGAAGACATAGGTGACGAAGTCGACCACGAGATCGAGCACGTCGCCCGACCAGTTCGGCTGCACATCCTTGACCTTGAGCCGTCGCGCGATCGGCCCGTCGATCGCGTCGATGATCAGCGCAATACCCAGCCATCCAAACATCGCGGCCCAGTGCTCGCGCACAGCCTCCAGCATCGCAAGCAGCGCGATCGCTGCCCCGAACGCGGTGAAGATGTGGACCGAAAACGCCGCGGCGCGGATCGCGGGCTTCGGCTTGAGGGAATCCTCTTGGCTGTCCATTGCTTCTGCTACCAGAATGGGACCGATTTGCACATCCGCCGTCGTGGCATTGCGCCGCGCAATTGGTCATAAAATCAGGCAAAACAGGTGGGCTTGAATTTGCCGCTGAGCGTGTCATGTGTCGTTCCATGACAGATGGAACGGCACTCTTTGACGCAGCCATCATTGGCGGCGGACCGGCAGGCCTTGCGGCAGGAATTGCATTGGCGCAGGCTGGCGCGCGGACCGCGCTGGTGGCGCGTCGCCTGCCCTATGCCGACAATCGTACCACCGCGCTGTTGGGTGCTTCCGTCGATCTCCTGGAGAGCCTCGACGTCTGGCCGCGCTGCAAGGACAAGGCGGCAGCGCTCGAGGTCATGCGCCTCGTCGACGACACCGGCCGGCTGTTCCGCGCGCCGGAGGTCCGGTTCTCCTGTCACGAGATCGCGCTCGACGCGTTCGGCTACAACATCGACAACCGCTCGCTGATGCTGGCGCTAGAAGCGCGCGCGGCCGAGCTGCCTTTGCTCGTCCGTTTCGACGACGAGGCTGAAAACGTTCTCATCGAAGCCGATGATGTCGCGATCCGCACGGCCTCCGGACAATTTTTGACAGCCCGGCTCGTGGTCGGCGCCGACGGCCGGCATTCGCTGTGCAGGGAGGCTGCCGGCATCGCGGTGACGCGGCGCGACCTGACGCAGACCGCGCTGACCTTCAACGTCGGCCATGCTCGGCCGCATCGCAACATCTCGACCGAGTTCCACACGCCGCACGGCCCTTGTGTGTTCGTGCCCCTGCCCGGCGACCGCTCCAGCATCGTCTGGGTTTCGGCGCCCGCGGAGGCCGAGCGGCTCCGCGCGCTGAGCGACGAGGAATTGTCCGCCGCGGTCGAGAAGCAGTCGCATTCCATTCTCGGCCGTATGACGGTCGAGCCGGGCCGCAATTCGTTCCCGCTGGCGATCGAGCGGCCAATGTCCTTCGCCCGCGACCGCATCGCATTGGTCGGCGAAGCCGCCCATGTGGTTCCCCCGATCGGTGCGCAGGGCCTCAATCTCGGCCTTCGGGATGCGGCTGACATTGCCCGCCTCGCGGGCGAGGCCGTCGCCACCGGCCAGGATCCCGGCGCGGATGAGGTGCTCAAGCGCTACGACCGGGCGCGGCGTCCAGACATTTTGAGCCGGACATTTGCGATCGATATCGCCAACCGCTCCTTGCTCAACGACTTCCTGCCGCTGCAGCCGGTCCGCGCCGTCGGCATGCACCTGCTCGGCGCCATCGGCCCGCTGCGGCGTTTTGCCATGCGCGAGGGGCTGACGCCGACCTGGCGCAGGTAATTTGGCGAAAGTAGCGTTTTACGGAAACGCCAGCCGGCCGGTCTGGAGCAGCCACATCACGCTGGTCAGCGTGACCACGGATGCAAACGTCCCGAGCAGCACGGCGACGGAGGCGGATTCGATCCAGGCATCGTTCTGCCGGGCAATCACGAACACATTCAGCGCCGGCGGCAGCGAGGCCATCAGCACGGCCGTGGCTGCCCAGGGCTGCGCGAACGGACCGAACGCCAGCATCAGGCCGAACGCTGTGAGCGGATGGATCAGGAGCTTGACCGCGATCACGCCCGGTACCTCCCAGGGCACGCGGTCGAACGGGCGGAGCGCCACCGTCACGCCGAGCACGAACAGCGCGGTCGGCGCAGCCGCGTTCTGGAGGAAAATGATGGTGCGATCGAGCGCGACCGGCAGCTCGATATGGAGCGCGGCGACCGCCGCACCGAAACACGCCGACATGATCAGCGGGTTGAGTACGATCTGCTTCAGCACGACGCCGCAGGCATGCACGATCGAGGGATGGTCGCGGTCGGAGAGCTCGATCAGCAGCGGCACGATCGAGAACAGGAATATGCTGTCGCAGCAGAAGATCAGCGCGGTTGGCGCCGACGCCTTCGGTCCGAGCACGGCGAGCGCCAGCCCTGGTCCCATGTAGCCGATGTTACCGTAACCGCCGGAGAGGCCGGCGAGCGTCGCCTCGCGCAGCGTCAGCCGGCCGAGAACCTTGCCGACGAAGAGCGCGATGGTGAACGCCGCGACCGTCGACAGCGTGGTCGCGACCAGGAATGGCGGGTTGTTTAACTCCGAGAAAGGCGTCTTCGACATGATCGCAAACAGCAGCGCCGGCAGCGACACGTAGAGCAGGAAGAAGTTCATCCAGGCGAGACCCGATTCCGGCAGCGATTTGGCCTTGCCGCAGGCGAAACCGACGAAGATCAAGCCGAAATAAGGTAGCGCCAGATTGAGGATATCGACCATTGATGAAGTGTTTTCTGAAGGCTTGGGGGCTATCTGCCCCTTAACGAGAGGTTAATTCCAAATCAGGCCACTAGCATCGGCCACAATCCTGGTCTATCGACGGGGAATGATTAAAGCGCGGACCGCCAAATTCCAGATCGGACAGGTCGTTCGCCACCGGATCTTCTCGTTCCGGGGGGTGATCTTCGACATCGATCCGGAATTCAACAACACCGAGGAATGGTGGCTGTCGATTCCCGAAGAGGTGCGGCCCCACAAGGACCAGCCGTTCTATCACCTGCTCGCGGAGAACGCCGAATCGGAATACGTCGCCTATGTGTCCGAGCAGAACCTCCTGCCCGACGAGTCCGGCGAGCCGATCCGCCATTCCCAGGTCGCCGAGATCTTCGTCAAGGACAAGACCGGCGGCTACCGCCCGCGCAATCCCTCGCTGAACTAAACTTTCGCCGCGCCGACAAGCGGCCAGCAAAAAAGGCGCTCGAACCGAGCGCCTTTTTCATGTCCGGGATTCGAGCCCCGATTACTTCTGACCGGCGGCCGGAGGTGCGCCGGGCGCTTGCTGTTGCTGCTGCTTCTTCTGCAGCTCTTCAGCCTTCTTCTGAAGCTCTTCCTGGAGCTTCTTCTGGGTTTCCTCGAACACCTTCGGATCGGTCGGCGGACCGTCATAGGCCTTCTGGAATTCGCCGGCGAGCGGCAGCGGCAGGGTCAGCGGCGCACCGTTGGCATTGATCGCCTGCACGACGAGGTTCTGGCCCTTCTTCATGTTGGCGAGAAGCTCGGGCGTCGCCTCGTAGTCGGACATGCAGCCGTTCTGGAAGCAGATCACATACGGGCTCTGTAATGGCGGATTGTTGTCCACGATGATGCGGGTGCCGTGCACGAGCTGCATGCCGAGCGGCAGCGTCACGCGCAGGATCTTCTTCGGCTCGCCTTCCGGCTCGATGATCACGGCTGCGATGACCGGCTGGCCCAATTCGATGCGGCCGTCCTTGCCGGTGAAGCAGACCTGCTTGGCGTTGGCGTCCTGGCCCTTGAGGCAGAACTTGGTCCAAGGCGCGTAGATCAGCTGGATCTGCTGATCCGCGGGCTGGCCGCCCGGCGCCGCCGGAGCGCCTGGCTGGGCCGGGGCCTGCTGGGCCTGGGCGCCGGAGCCGCGGCCGGCGCAGGAGCCTTGGGAGCAGCCTTCGGAGCGGCCTTCGGAGCAGCCTTGGGCGCGGGCGCCCCCGGGGCCGGCGCGGGAGCCTGGGCCTCAGCGGCAAACGGGACGACCAATGCCGTCGCCGTCAACAGGGCGAAAAGTCGCCCGCGCGGCCGGAAGGACGCGGCCAAGTAACGGAAATTCATTGCGGAAAACCCTTTCTGAACGGGAAGTGCCCGAACCGCTCCGAAGCGCCGAACCGAGCCGCCTGGCGCGGCTCTCTCCCCGTCAATTGAGGCAGATAAGTGACGGGCTCGGCGCTCTTGCGCGATTGCGTGCCTTCTTAACGTGGCCGACGGAAAGATCAATGCCAACAAGCGTCTTTGGCCACATCCGGGCCGGCGATCAGTGAAATCCCTGTGATAGGATTCAGGCCCGCCGGTCCTCGAATCAGCGTGTACGAATGTTCATGTTCCAGCGCCTGCTCGAGGGCCTTATCGAGGGCATTATTGAGCGCCTTGGCGTCCGCCTTTGCAGCGTCGCCTTCGCCCTCACAATCAGCCTGGCGGCAAGCGGGGTGCGGGCCGAGGAGGCCCACGCGATCGCGATGCATGGCGAGCCGGCGCTGCCTCCCGATTTCACCCACATGCCCTATGCCAATCCCGACGCACCCAAGGGCGGCCGGCTGACCTGGGGCATCCTCGGCACCTTCGACAGCCTCAATCCCTTCATCGTGAAGGGATTGGCCGTGCAGCCGATCCGCAGCTACGTGATCGAGAGCCTGCTGGCACGCGGCCAGGACGAGCCGTTCACGCTCTACGGCCTGCTCGCCAAATCCGTCGAAATCAACGACGAGCGGAGCCATGTCACGTTCCGTCTCGATCCTCGCGCCCGCTTCTCCGACGGCAAGCCGGTGCTCGCCGAAGACGTGCTGTTCTCCTGGCAGCTCCTGCGCGACCATGGTCGTCCCAACCTCCGGCAATATTACGCCAAGGTCGCCAGGGCCGAGGCCCCCGATCCCCGCACAATCCGCTTCGACCTCACTGGGGCCAATGACCGCGAGCTGCCGCTGATCCTCGGCCTGATGCCGATCCTGCCGAAGCACGCGATCGACATCGCGACCTTCGAGGAGACGACGCTGACCGGCCCGGTCGGCTCGGGCCCATACCGGGTGACGGCGGTGAAACCTGGCGCCAGCGTGACCCTGACCCGCAATCCCGATTATTGGGGCCGCGATCTCCCGGTCAATCGCGGGCTCTACAATTTCGACGAGATCCGGCTCGACTATTTTCGCGAAGCCAACGGCCAGTTCGAGGCGTTCAAGCGCGGCCTCTATGATTTTCGCGTCGAGAACGAGCCTTTGCGCTGGCACGACGGCTACGATTTTCCTGCCGCCAGGAGCGGCGACGTGATCCGTGATACCGTCAAGCCCGGCGTGCCGCAGCCCTCGGAATTCCTGGTGTTCAACACAAGGCGCCCGATCTTCGCCGACATCCGCGTGCGCCAGGCGCTGACGCTGCTGTTCGATTTTGAGCTGGTCAACCGCAACTACTTCTTCTCCCTCTATTCGCGCGTCGCCGGCTATTTCGCAGGCTCCGACCTGTCGGCCTATGCCCGACCCGCGGATGCGCGCGAGCGCGAGCTGATCAAACCCTTTGCCGCGCAGATCCCGCCCGAGATCATGGACGGCAGCTACCGCCTCCCCGTCACCGACGGCTCGGGGCGCGACCGGAATACGCTGCGCGCGGCACTGAAGCTGCTGTCCGAGGCCGGCTACGATCTCGACGGCACCGTGCTGCGCAATCGCACGACCAAGGCGCCCTTCACCTTCGAGATGCTGGTGACGACCCGCGACCAGGAGCGCATCGCGCTCGCCTTCCAGCGCGATCTCAAGCGCGCCGGCATCGAGCCGAGCGTGCGATCAGTCGATCCCGTGCAATTCGACCAGCGCCGGCTCGCTTACGAGTTCGACATGATCCAGAACCGCTGGGATCAGTCGCTCTCACCCGGCAACGAGCAATATTTCTATTGGGGCAGCGCGGCCGCAGACAATCCGGGCACCCGCAACTACATGGGCGCCAGGGATCCCGCCGTCGACGCCATGATCGGCGCCCTGCTGGAGGCCCGTGATCATACGGACTTCGTCTCGGCGGTGCGGGCGCTCGACCGTGCCCTGATTGCGGGCTTCTACACAATCCCCCTGTTTAACGTATCCGAGCAATGGATCGCGCGCTGGAATCGGATAGAACGACCATCGACCACCGCGCTGTCCGGCTATCTGCCGGAGACCTGGTGGTCGAAGGGTGAGCCTCAAGCCAGTCCAGCGAAGTGACGCCGTGAACCAGCCAGCCGTATCGCCGACGCTCGACACGCTGTTCCAGCGCACGCTGTCGAGGCAGCCGCATGCGCCTGCTTTGCTCGATCCCCTCAACAAATCTCGCATCACCGGGCACCAGCCGCGGCGGCTGACCTACGCCGAAGCCGACGCCGCCATCGAAGCGCTGTCGGCGCATTTCGTCGAATCGGGTCTGCCGACCAATTCGGTGATCGCGATCCAGTTGCCTGCGACGGTCGAGTTCGTTCTGACGGTGCTCGCCGCCCATCGCGCCGGCCTCGTCGTCGCGGTGCTGCCGCTCTTGTGGCGGCATGCAGAGCTGGCGGCCGCGCTCAACCGCACCGCGGCGCGCGCCATCGTCACCATGAGCAAGGTCGATGGCGTCAGCTATTCCGACCTCGCGATGCATGCCGCGGCGGAAGCCTTCTCGATCCGCCACGTCTTCGGCTTCGGCGCCGATCTGCCCGAAGGCATGGCCTCGCTCGACGAGGTGCTGGCGCGCCCACCCGGCACCACGCGCGCCGTGATCCAGGACGGCCGCAAGGCGGCGATGATCTCCTTCGATGTCACGGCCGAGGGCTTCCGCCCGGTGCCGCGTCCGCATTTCAGCCTGATCGCCGGCGGGCTTGCGATGTCGCTCGAAGCCGGCATCAAGCAGGGCGCCACCGTGATGGCGGCGTTCACGCCGATGTCGTTCGTCGGCCTCGCCGCCTCGCTCGCGGTGTGGCTGCTCTGCGGCGGCACGCTGGCGCTGCATCACCCGTTCGAGAGCGAGGTGCTGGAGCAGCAGATCAACGAACACGAATGCGACGTACTGATCGCCCCGGCCCAGCTCGCGCTTCGGCTCGGCGCTTCCGGTCTCGCGGCACGGATGCCAACCTTGCGCAACGTCATCGGCCTGTGGCGCGCACCGGAACAGGTGGCGGCGAGCGAGGCCTGGACTGCGCCGCAAGCGCCGCTCACGGACGTCTATTTGTTCGGCGAGGCCGGGCTGTTCGGCGCAAGGCGCGGCGAAGACGGCATGCCGGTGGCGGTGATGCCCGGACCGCACGGCGCTCCGCGCGAACAGTCCGGTTCCTCGATCGCCGGCGATATCCTGCTGACCCCGAAGGGCACGCTCGGCCTGCGCGGACCGATGGTGCCGATCGCGGCCTATGCCCCGCCGCAGCCGGTCGGCGACACCCTGATCGCGCAGCCCCCGCGCGACTTTGTCGACACCGGCTACGCCGCGCGGATCGACCGTGCCAGCGGCGCAATCTGCATCACCGCGCCGCCCTCCGGCATCATGGCGGTCGGCGGCTACCGCTTCCTCTCCAACGACCTCCAGGAATGGGCGCGCCGGCTCGGCCAGGGCGCGCTTTTGACCGCACTGCCCGACCGGCTCTCAGGTCACAGGCTGGCGGGCCGGGCCCAGGACAATGCCCGCGCCCGCGAGGCGCTCAACGAGCTCGGGCTTAACCCCCTGATGGTCGAGGCTTTTCGCGACCGCTCCGGGCCGGTTTGAGCGCAGTTTCGGCCCGTTCGTTGACGCTGCATTAAGGCGGCCAAACTAGATTGCGCAGCATCGATGGCGTGATCAGAGTTTGCGATGTCCCAGGCGGGCCCGATCCTGTTTGTGTCCAATGCCGAGCGGCCGCCCTTCATCGCGGGGCTGGACGAGGCACGACTCTTTCCCGTCGTCGACAGCGATTGGGCCAGTGCCGCGCGCGCTGTCGAACAGGTGCAGCCGGCCGTGGTTCTTGCTGCGATGTCCGGCGGGCACGAGCCGCATGTGGCGCACGCTCGCGAAGAAGATCGCCGACCAATTGCCCTACCTGCCCTTCGTTGCGCTGGATGCGCCGGGCATGCTGCCCCACAATGCCCTGCCCTTCTCCTTGCGCGGCGGCACTCCGGATCGCCTGATCGCGCGCCTGCGCGCGGCGCTGCGCGTGCGCACGCTGCATGCAACAGTGCTGCGCCGGCTGCCGGAGGTGAAAGTCGCGCTGCCGGAGGCCGATCCCGTGCGCGATGCCACTGTGCTCCTGATCGGACGCGGCGCGGCTTATCCCGCGCTCTCCGTGGCGCTCGGCGAACGCGTCGGCGTCATCGGCGCGCTCTCGATCGAGGCCGCGGCGAAACACCTCAACACCCGCGACATCGACGGCGTCGTGCTCGCCGAAGGTTTTACCCCGCGCGTTGCCGATGCCTTCCTCACGGTCCTCGCCGAGGACTCCCGCTTCCGCAGCCTGCCCGTGGTCTTGACCGCGCACCAGCTCACGCAAAGCTACGACCTGCCCAATCTCGAGCTCATCCCGGGCGAGCCGGCGAAGGTCGCGGCCAATGCGCTGCCCTTGATCCGCCAGCACGCGATGGAGGCTCAACTGAGCCGCACGCTGCGCTCGATCGATGCCGGCGGCTGGATCGATCCGCGCAGCGGCCTGCTGACGGTCGAAGCCTTCGCACGCGATTTCTCAAACGCGGTTGAACAGACCCTCGCCCGTGGCGGCGGCCTGTCGGTGGCGCGCTTCGCTTTCGACCCCGGCAACCCCCGCGCACAGCTGGACGCCGCGCGGATCCTGAGCCGGCTGATGCGGCAGATGGATTTTGGCGCTGCGCAGAAGGACGGATCGGTGATCGTCGTGTTCGCGGAAACCGACTTCCGTACCGCGCACATGATCGCGCGCCGCCTCTCCGCGGTGATACGGCACACTGCCCATGGCAAGAACGAGATGCGCAGCGATCCCGTGGTCAGCGTCGACGCGCTGTCGCCGTCGGATACGGCACGGTCGCTGCTCGGGCGGCTGTCCGCCGAAGCGTCGCGCGCGGCGTCGTAGTCAGGGCTCCGCGATCTCGTGCGCCTCTTGATGGCCGCCGTCAGCCGCGGCCGTTTACGTCATTATGAGCTTGATCTGGCCGTCCTCAACGGTTCCCATCGCGAGCGCGTCGCGAGCCATCTTTTCGACGGCCAGCCAATTCGTGAGAAGGTATCTCTGCGCCTGCACTTTCGTTGGGAATGTGGTCTGCAAAATACAGCTCTGCCGCGCGTTTCCATTCGCAATCTGAAAGGAGACTGCCTGGGGTCCCTCTGCAAGCTCTTGTTCGGTGGGCTGGGGAAACTTGCGCATGCTGCTCCTTCATGAAACGCTTGAATGACGCGGCTCGGTATCTCGGGGCTCAGCGAACCGGTGGGATGACCTCGGGCGCTTGATCGACGCGAGCCGCACCGGCCGCGATCTTCCTGGCTTTCACCGGGCGCGTCCGCTCCAGACTGGGCTGCGTGTTGCGAACAGCGTCGGTCAGCATCTGGCGGAGCTCAGCCTTGGTCTTGGGCGCCTGCCGCGTACTCGACTTCTGCCAATTGGCCATGCCCCTTATATGGGGATGATCGAGCTAAATGCCACTCCTCGCTCCGGATTTCGCGTTGGCCGAGAGAGCGGGAGTAGCCAGCAGAAAACCAACGGAGTCGCTCAGGAGTTCGTAGGCACGGTCGACAATGTCGTCCAGGGACATCGTTTTCGCGAACATGCGCTGCGCTTCAGCCAGCAACTGGTCGCGCGTCGGCATGCTGGACAGGCGCAAATCGGCACGGTGCTGCAACTGATTGAGCGTGTCCCGGACCGACAATTCAGTCTCATGGATCGACGCCTTGATCGCGAGCGCTATGTGTTCAGGATTAAAGCGAGCGGCGAGTTGCTCAGCCGCTTGCTTGACCACGCGCGATCCCAACCGATGCTCATTGCGCAGAACTTGCTTGGGCGGCATCTTCAGATCCCGGACAATCCCGACCCAGGACAACACCACCAGGAGATAATAGGTGAGATCAATCTCATACCAGTAGAAGCCCTGCCGGGCGCTGGCCTGGTAGGCGTGATGGTTGTTGTGCCACCCCTCGCCCATCGTCAACAGAGCGAGCAGCCAGTTGTTGCGGGAATCATCACCGGTCACATACCGCTTGCGTCCGTGAACATGCGCGAGTGAGTTGATGCAGAACGTGGCATGATACAACAGCACGGTGCTCCAGAGGAATCCGACCACGAGTCCTGACCACCCCGCAAGGAGGAAGCACAGACCCGCGAGCACGGCCGCCGGCAAAAGCTCCAGCCTGTGCAACCACATCAACTCGGGATACGACGCCAGATCCGCTACTTTCACCAGGTCAGTCGCATCGTGCTGCCGGTAGAAGATCCAGCCGACATGGCTGTACACGAAGCCCTTGTGCCGGGGTGAGTGCACATCCTGCGCGCGTATCAGAGTGGAGATGATGGTGGCGATGCTTGGCAGCCCACCAAAGCACGCTTTTCTGCGCGCTGCTCTGGGCAAGGAAGGCAAGGATGAATTGAAACACCCGGCTTGTCGCGTAAGCCCGATGCGAGAAGTACCGATGATATCCGGCAGTGATCGCAAACATGCGCAACCAATACAGAGCGGCGCAGATCGCAACCGCTTGCCAGGAGACGCCAGACCAGATCGCCGCGACGCATCCGGCGTGGATCAATACAAACGGCAGGACCTGCGGATACATGACGTCGTCGTGTTCGTCATGGTGTTCCTGGCCTGAATCGATATTGATGGACACGCTCGCGACCTCTGCTGTCTCAATGGGCGGGCCGGCCCGCATGCGGCTTTAAAAAACCCGCGGCCGGTAAACCAGTCGCG
Source organism: uncultured Alphaproteobacteria bacterium (assembly GCA_963819355.1). Taxonomy (GTDB): domain Bacteria; phylum Pseudomonadota; class Alphaproteobacteria; order Rhizobiales; family Xanthobacteraceae; genus Bradyrhizobium. The sequence goes on from CAWFVZ010000017.1 coordinate 310,879, forward strand.
GGTCGAAAGAACCAGAAGCTCTGCCAGTACATCCGTGGTCAAAGCAACATAGTACCGATTGCGACAGCCTATGCGGCGCGCAGATTTTCCGCAGCAGACTTGCCGGTCCGGCGGTCTGCAACGATTTCGAAAGAAACCTTCTGTCCCTCGTTGAGGGTGCTCATGCCGGCGCGTTCAACTGCGCTGATATGAACGAAAACATCCTGGCTTCCCTGGTCCGGCTGAATGAAGCCGAAACCCTTTTGGCTGTTAAACCACTTCACAGTTCCCGTATTCATGGGGTCGTCCTTTAGGATAGATATAGCTTTAAAACCGCACTCGAGAGCACGGTCAGCGAATTCGAGATCTGGAGGGAGGGTCGTCAGTCAGGCACGCTATGAGCGGCGAGGCCAAGTCGTTCGGCCGAAAACTCGATAAGCGGAATATGGCTCTTGTTCGATCATTCCGCAAGTGGCCATATGTCGCTGTTTTCGGATCCGGGTGCGGCGCACCGTTTTCACGCTGCGCCGCATCGGAACCCGAAACCGCTACGCCGCCTTCTTGCTCTGCGCGAGGTGCGCCAGCTGGCGCATGATCTCGGTCGTACCGGCAAGACGCTCTTCCGGCGTCTCCCAGTCCTGGAAGAACACCACCTTCATGTCGGGCCGCACCTTCGCGGCCTGGCCGTGGCTGCGGATGAACGTCACCAGGCGGTCGGGATGGGCGAAGGAGTTGTCGCGGAACGCAATGACGGCGCCCTTCGGACCGGCATCGATCTTCCCGACATTGGCCTGGCGGCAGAACGCCTTGATCGCGGCGACCTTGAACAGGTAGCGCACCTCGTCCGGCAGCACGCCAAAGCGATCGCGCATCTCGGCGCCAAAGTTCTCGATCTCCTCCTCGCTGTCGAGATCGGCGAGGCGCCGGTAGAGCGATAGCCGCACCGAGAGGTCGCCGACGTAATCTTCGGGAATGAGCACGGGCATGCCGATCGTGATCGACGGCGACCAGCGGTCGGCCGCGGGCTCGGAGACGCCGGCCTTGAGGTTGACGATCGCCTCCTCCAGCATCGACTGGTAGAGCTCGAAGCCGACTTCCTTGATGTGGCCGGACTGCTGCTCACCCAGGATATTGCCGGCGCCGCGGATATCGAGGTCGTGGGAGGCGAGCTGGAAACCTGCGCCGAGCGTCTCCAGCGATTGCAGCACGGTGAGCCGGCGCTCGGCCTGCGCGGTAATCTTCTGCTGCGCCGGCAGCGTGAACAGCGCGTAGGCGCGCAGCTTGGAACGGCCGACGCGACCGCGGAGCTGGTAGAGCTGGGCGAGACCGAACATGTCGGCGCGGTGCACGATCAGCGTGTTGGCGTTGGGAATGTCGAGGCCGGATTCGACAATCGTCGTGGACAGCAGGATGTCGAACTTGCCGTCGTAGAACGCCGTCATGATGTCCTCGATCACGGCGGGCGGCATCTGGCCATGCCCGATCGCGACCTTCATCTCGGGCACGTTCTTGTCGAGGAAATCCTTGACCTCGGCGAGGTCGTCGATGCGCGGCACGACGTAGAACGCCTGGCCGCCGCGATAGCGCTCGCGCAGCAGCGCCTCGCGGATCATCAGCGGATCATGCGGGGCGACGAAGGTGCGCACCGCAAGGCGATCGACCGGGGGCGAAGCGATAATCGAAAGCTCGCGGACGCCGGTCAGTGCCAGCTGCAGCGTGCGCGGGATCGGCGTCGCCGACAGCGTCAACACGTGCACCTCGGAGCGGAGTGCCTTGAGCCGCTCCTTGTGGGTGACGCCAAAATGCTGCTCCTCGTCGACGATGACGAGGCCGAGGTCGCGGAACTTGATCGCCTTGCCGAGCAGCGCATGGGTGCCGACGACGATATCGACCGAACCGTCGGCAATGCCCTTCTTGACCAGGTTGAGCTCCTTGGTCGGGACCAGGCGCGAGGCCTGCGCCACGTTCACGGGAAAGCCCTTGAAGCGTTCGGTGAAGGTTCCTGCGTGCTGGCGCGCCAACAGCGTGGTCGGCACCACGACAGCGACCTGCTTGCCTTCGAGCGCGACGGCAAACGCCGCGCGCAACGCCACCTCGGTCTTGCCGAAGCCGACGTCGCCGCAGATCAGCCGATCCATCGGGCGGCCGAGTTCGAGGTCCTTCAGCGTGGACTCGATGGCACCTAACTGGTCCTCGGTCTCGTCATAGGGGAAGCGTGCGCAGAACTCGTCATAGATGCCCGGCTGCACTGGCAGCTTTGGCGCCTCGTGCAAATGGCGCTCGGCGGCGATCTTGATCAGCTCGCCCGCGATCTCGCGGATGCGGTTCTTCAGCTTCGCCTTGCGCGCCTGCCAGCCACCGCCGCCGAGACGATCCAGATCGACCGTGGTCTGGTCGGAGCCGTAGCGCGACAGCAGCTCGATATTCTCGACCGGCAGGAATAGCTTTGCGTCGGCGGCATAATGCAGTTCGAGGCAGTCATGCGGCGCGCCGGCGACGTCGAGCGTCTGGAGGCCGATGAAGCGGCCGATGCCGTGATCGGCGTGGACGACGATGTCGCCCGCGGCGAGGCTCGTGATCTCCGAGATAAAATTGTCGAGCTTGCGGCTGGCCTTACGCGGCCGGACCAGGCGGTCGCCAAGGATGTCCTGCTCGCTGATGATGGCGATCTCGTCGGTCTCGAAGCCGCTTTCGAGGCCGAGCACGGCGAGCATTGTCTCGTTGCGCGGGGTCGCCTGCACCGTCCGCCAGCTGTTGACGCTGGTGGTGTGGGTCAGCTTGTGATCGCGCAGCATCGAGGTCATGCGGTCGCGCGAGCCTTCGGTCCACAGCGTGATCACGACCTTCTTGCGCTGGGCATGCAAGGCCATCACATGCGCGACGACAGCCCCGAACACGTTGACGGTGGTGTCATTGCGCTCGGGCGCGAAGTCGCGGCCCTTGCGCGCGCCGGCATCGACGACACTCGTGCCATCGGCCGGCACCGAGAACTGCGTCAGCCGTGCCAGCGGGATGTCACCGAGCCGCTTGCCCCACTCATCCTCGGTCAGATAAAGCCGGTCCGGCGGCAGCGGCTTGTAGATGGCGCCGCCACCCGGATGCTCCATCGCATCGCGGCGGGCCTGGTAATAGTCCTGGATCTGCTTGAAACGCTCGCGGACGGCATCCTCGGCCTGCGGCTCGATCGCAACGGCCGCCCCTTGCAGATAGTCGAACACCGTGTCCATCCGGTCCTGGAACAGCGGCAGCCAGTGCTCCATGCCGGGATGGCGGCGGCCTTCGCTGACGGCCTCGTACAGCGCATCGTCGCGCTCGGGCGCGCCGAACTCGGCGACATAGCCCATGCGAAAGCGGCGGATGGTGTCGGTGACAAGCTGGAATTCCGAGATCGGCACCAGATCGAGCGAGCGCATGTCGAGCATCGTGCGCTGGGTCTCGGCGTCGAAGGAGCGGATCGATTCCAGGCTGTCGCCGAAGAAGTCAAAACGGACCGGCTGGTCGAGACCGGCCGGAAACAGGTCCAGAATACCGCCGCGCACGGCGTATTCGCCGGGCTCGCGTACGGTCGAGGAGCGGTTGTAGCCGTTGTGCTCGAGCCAGGCGACGATGGTGTCCATCGGCACGACATTGCCGGGCGCGACCGACAGCGCCTGCGCCGCGACCAGCTCGCGCGTGGGCACGCGCTGCACGACGGCGTTCACCGTGGTCAGCACGATCAGCGGCTTGTCGCTGCCGGTCAGCGAGGCGAGCCGGGCCAGCGTGGTCAGGCGTTGCGCTAAAATGCCGCCATGCGGCGAGACGCGGTCATAGGGCTGGCAGTCCCAGGCCGGGAACGTCAGCACCGGCAGATCGGGCGCAAAGAATTGCAGCGCCCGTTCGAGCTGCTGCATCCGTCCCCCGTCGCGGCAGACGACCGCAAGGCTGACGGCCGGTTTCTTCGGCCGCGCCGCGATGGCGCGCGCGAGGTCGGAGATGACGAGGCCTTCGGCGCCCTCGGCGACATTGGCAAGCGTCAGCGCGCGGCCGGGCGTGAGCAGCTCGGCCGGCGACTTCGAACCCGGTTTCATAAATTGCCGTCCGTGATCGGGAACGCCTTGATGCGGGCAAACAACGCGCCGGTGGCATCAGCTGGCAGCACCTTGTCGCCGATGATGGCGGCATAGAGGTCGGGATCGTTGACCTCGAGCAGGGTCTCGAGCTCGGTCAGCTCCGCGTCGGACAGATTGCCGATCTCGGCATCGGCGAAGCGGCCAAGGATCAGGTCCATCTCGCGCGTGCCGCGGTGCCAGCAGCGGAACAGCAGCCGCTTGCGGCGGTCGTCCAGCCCGTTGCTCGATCGTGTCGTTCCCGTCATGTCTCAAATCCAGTCAAACGCAGAAAGCCCGGACGTGCCGGGCCGGGGTGATATAGCCACTCGAACCGGCCGTGTCAGCCCTTTGTTATTGCAATTGTTTGGGGACCGTCATTGCCGGGCTTGACCCGGCAATCCATCGTCATTGAAAAGATGGAATGCGCCCCAGCCTGCTCAATCCGCTGTTTGCTCCCGTGACCAGCCTGCCCGGCGTCGGTCCGAAGCAGGACAAGCTGCTGCAATATCTGCTCAGCCGCAACGAGACGCCGCGGCTGGTGGACCTGTTGCTGCATCTGCCGAGCCAGGTGATCGACCGCCGGGTCCGGCCGAAAATCCGTGACGCGGTCCAGGGAACCATGGTGACGCTGGAGGTCACCGTCGACCGTCACCGCCCGCCCCCGCCGCGCAACTCCCGCGCGCCGTATCTGGTCTATGCCAGTGACGACACCGGCGACGTCGTGCTGACCTTCTTCCGCGCCAAGCCCGGCTATGTCGAAAAACTGCTGCCGATCGGCGAGAAGCGCTTCGTCTCCGGCACGCTGCAGATGTATGACGGCATCCCGCAGATCGTGCATCCGGATCGGGTGCTCGACGAGGAGGCAATCTCAAAGCTCTCGGGCATCGATCCCGTCTATCCCCTCACCGAGGGCCTCGCGCTCGGCTCGCTCCGCCGCGCGGTCGCGCAGGCGCTCCTGAAGCTGCCGGCCCTGCCCGAATGGATCAGCCCGGACGTGCTGCGCCGCTGCAATTTCCCGCCGATCACGGAAGCGCTCAATCGCGTGCACCAGCCGGTCGAGCTGACGGACATTCTGCCGGACCAGCCGTTCTGGTCCCGCCTCGCCTTTGACGAGCTGCTGGCCGGCCAGCTCGCGCTCGCTCTGATCCGCGCGCAGCTGCGCCGCCCCGCCGGGGTGCGCAACGCCGGCGACGGGCACCTGCGCCACAAGATCATCGACGCCCTGCCCTATGCGTTGACGTCCTCCCAGCGCGACGCGACCGCGGCGATCGCCAACGACCTGCAACAGCCGGTTCGCATGTTGCGCCTGCTCCAGGGCGACGTCGGCTCCGGCAAGACCGTGGTGGCGCTGCTCGCAGCCGCAGCCGTGACCGAAGTGGGCAAGCAGGCCGCGCTGATGGCCCCGACCGAAATTCTGGCGCGCCAGCACATCAAGACCATCGCGCCGCTGGCGGAGCGCACCGGGATGCGGGTCGCGATCCTTACCGGTCGGGAAAAAGGCAAGGAGCGCCGCGAGATCATCACGCAGCTCGCTGAGGGCGAGATCGATCTCCTCGTCGGCACCCATGCGCTGATCCAGGACGACGTCATCTTCAAAGACCTCGCGCTTGCCATCGTCGACGAGCAGCACCGCTTTGGCGTACGTGAAAGGCTGGCACTGACCTCGAAGGGCGAAGCCGTCGACGTGCTGGTGCTGAGCGCCACGCCGATCCCGCGCACGCTGGTGCTGACCTATTTCGGCGACATGGACATCTCCGAGCTGCGCGAAAAGCCCGCCGGCCGCCAGCCGATTGAAACCCGCACCATATCGATGAGCCGCCTCGACGAGGTCACCGACAGCATCGGCCGCGCGCTCGAATCCGGCAAGCTGGTCTACTGGATCTGCCCGCTGGTCGAGGAATCCGAGGCCGAAGGCACCGAGCACCTGACCAACGCAACGAAGCGTTTCGAAAACCTGCAAAAGCGTTTCGGCGACCGGGTCGGCCTCGTCCACGGCCAGATGAAGGGCACCGAGAAGGACCGCGTGATGGGCCAGTTCGCGGCCCACGAGATCGGCCTTCTGGTTGCGACCACCGTGGTCGAGGTCGGCGTCGACGTGCCGGCCGCGACCATCATGGTGATCGAGAACGCCGAGCGTTTTGGCCTGGCGCAACTGCACCAGTTGCGCGGCCGCATCGGGCGCGGCTCGGAAGCGTCGACCTGCCTCCTGCTCTATTCAGAACCGCTCGGCGAAATGTCGAAGTCGCGACTGAAGGTGATCCGCGAGACCACGGACGGTTTTCGTATCGCCGAGGAAGACCTGAAGCTGCGCGGCGAAGGCGACGTGCTGGGCGTGCGCCAGAGCGGCCTGCCCGGCTACCGCATCGCGCGCTCGGAGGTCCACGGCCAGCTCATCACGCAGGCTAGAGACGAGGCGCTGCGCATCCTGAAGGACGATCCGAAACTGAAGGGTGAGCGTGGCGAGGCGCTGCGTTGCCTGCTGTATCTCTACGAGCGGGACGAGGCGATCCCGCTGATCGGGGCCGGCTAACCGGCCGCCCTTTGTCGGGCAACTTCGTAGGCCGCCACATGCGCGCGGGCGAGATCCAGCACGGGCGTGGCGATGCCGAGCGTACGCCCTCGATTGGCCATGTCGCCAAGGATGTGCTCGGCCTCGGTGATCGAACCACGTTCGATGTCCCGCAGCATCGACGCCTTCAGCGGCGAGTTTTGAGTCGTGAACAGCTTTCGATCGAACTCGATGAACGGCGCTCTCGGCTCGAAACCGGAGGCCGTCGCGACAGCGCAGCATTCCGCAAACATGCGGAAGATCTGCTCCTCCCCCTTCGGCACGGTCAGGATGTCGCCGATGCTGGCGCGCATCAGGCAGGTGATGCCGGCGAGCGTGCTGAGCTGGACGAATTTCTCCCACATGTCTTGCATGATCGCTTCGCTGGCGTGCACGTCGATACCGGGGACCTGCAGCAATTTCTCTAGCGCGAGCGCTCGCTCGCTCAACGCCCCCTCGATTTCGCCGAAGACAATCGTCTGATTGGCCATGAACTGAACCACACGGCCATCTGGGTCGAGCCCAGCACTGACGTTCGCCAATCCGCCAAGGACGCGCGCGGCGCCGAACCTCTCTGTCAGAGCATCGATATGTTTCAACCCGTTGAGTATCGGCAGAACCATGGCGTTGGTGCCGACGGCGGGAGCAAACTGGCTCATCGCGTCATCGAGTGAGTAGGATTTCACGCCGACGAGCACGACGTCGTACGGCTCCTTGAGATCGCTTGCCTGAATGATCTTTGCCTGAACGGCAAAGTCGCCATGCGGGCTCACGACCTGCAATCCATCACGCCGCAATTGCTCCGCCCGCTTCGCGCGAACCAGGAAAGTCACGTCGCCACCTGCCCGCACCATGCAAGCGCCGTAGTATCCTCCAAGTGCGCCCGCGCCAATCACCAGCACTCTCATTCGAACTCCTATTGCACGCGTCGCGCATTCAGCCATCGCATCCTTGGAACGGCAAGGAGAAAGCGCAATCTTTCACTGCGGCCGATTTCGTGAAACCCTCCGGCCATGCGCCGGATCATCGTCGTTGGCAGCCAGGGAAGCGGAAAGACAAGTCTCGCCCTCAAGCTCGGGCGAAAGCTCGGGCTGCCCGTCGTGCATCTCGACGTGCTCTATTGGCGGCCGGGCTGGAAACCATCCGACACGGCAAGATTTCGCCTTCGTGTCGCCGAGGCGATCGCGGGCGACGAATGGGTCGTCGACGGCAGCTTCTCGGGGCTGGCCTTCGATCTCACACTCGCACATGCCGAGCTTCTGGTCGTCATCGACCGCCCACGCTGGCTCTGCCAATGGCGCATTCTCCGCCGCTCGGCATTCGATCGCGACACGGCGCGCCCCGATCTGCCGGAGGGGTGTCCGGAGCAATTCGACTGGAAATTGATGCGAGAGGCGTGGCGCTATGACGCCGAGCGCGCGCCCATCATCGAGACCGAGCGCGTGCGGTATGGCGCCGATGTCCCGCTTGTGCGCTTGAGAAGCGACCGGAACATCGCAGAGTTTCTTGATACTGTTCCGATGCGCGTCCCCGCTACGCGCAATCCATTGCAGTAACGCAATGCGCGGCGGGCCGGACAGCACCATGCATGCGGCAATGCGCGGGACGTTTGGACTCTCCGAACTGCAGAGACGGAAAGCGTCGGGTTCGCGATCCCAAGGCACAAGCTAAGGGGCAGCAGACCTGTCATATCCGGCGGAAGGAGGCCGTCTACTAGGCTTTTGTCTTCGCGATACCGGCAGCGAACGCCTTCAGCAGTGCGGCATCGACCGCCTCGCCTTTCGCGTCCTCTGCCAGATGCTCGAACCAGCGCGCAAAGCCTTCGTAGATCTGGCTGGCCGGATGATCGGCGCCGAGAAAGCCGGAGATCTCCCGCATCTCCGCGACCCAGCGATAGGCCTTCGGAATCATGTCGGGCAGCGCGACCTCGAGCCGCGCCAGGATCGCGGGCTGGCTCAGTGCGAGCTCGTCGCGAAGCGCATCCGCAGCCCCCGCCTTGGTCGCCGCGACCACCATGGCCGAGCTGATCCCGGCGAGACCCTTGACGATGCCGGCGTAGGACATCTTGAGCGCGGAGGCCGCACCGACCGGGCCTTCGACGATGCGCATGTCGAGTCCGAAATCCTTCAGCACCGCGACATCCTTGGCATGTTCGCCCGACATGTAGAACGCCGGGCTCTTGCCGCCCGGCTGCGGCGGAAAGCCGATGATGCCGCCATCGACGAAGAGCGCCTGCGCCGAGCCGATGATCTCCTCGATCCGCTTCACCGTGTCGACATTGACGGCGTTGCAGTCGACCACGACCGGCTTTTTTGCTCGCTTTACAATCAACGCTGCCAGCCGCTCGGCCAGCGCCACCGCCTCGCCGGGCGGCACGATCGAGAGGACAATGTCAGCGTCCGCGATCGCCTCGTCTTCGGCGCCGACCATGCCGGCATCGGCGGCCCGTTTCAGCGTCGCCTCGCTTCGCCCCTTTAACGACGTCAGCACGCGCGCACCGTTTTCGCTCAGGCGTCGCGCCACCGCGCTGCCCATGGCACCGGGGGCAATGATCGCAATGGTTTTCGACATCAGGGCACTCCGGTTCGAATTCCGAGCGTTGGCGCTCAGTTCGACCGGAATATTAGCAGAGGATGCGAACGCCCGCGTGATCCGCGGCCATCCCGCCGCGGAATAGCCCTACTCCGCCTTCGCAGGCTCAGGCTGCAGCGTGGAGGCGTTGGCAATGCGCGCGGCGTTGGCCATGCCGGCGAGCGCGGCTGCCTTCTTCGGATCCGGCGCCGAGCCCGGCTGCACCACACCGGCCGACATGATCACTGTCGCCGCGTCCTCGGTGCTCATGTCGACTTCGATGATCTTGCTCTTGGGAACGTAAAAGAAGAATCCGGTGGTCGGGTTCGGCGAGCACGGCAGAAACACCGAGACATGTTCTTCCTGCCCTGGCAGGCTGCGCGCGACGTCCTCGTTCGGCGATTGCGAGATCAGCACGATCGACCACATGCCGGGCGATGGAAACTCGACGAGGCCGACCTTGCGGAAGCTAGAGCCCTTGCCCGAAAACAGCGTCTCGAACACCTGCTTGAGCCCGCGATAGATCGCACGCACCGCCGGGATCCGGCCCAGGAAGGTCTCGCCGACATCGACCAGCGTCCGGCCGATCAGGTTCGCCGCGAGGAATCCGACCAGCGTCAGCGTGAAGAATGCGACAACCAGTCCCCAGCCCGGGATGACGTACGGCAGATAGGTCTCCGGCCGATAGGCCAGCGGCACGAACGGCCGCACCACGCCGTCGACCCAGGTGACGAACCACCAGACCAGGTAAAGGGTGATTGCAATCGGCCCCGTGACGATGAGGCCTGTCAGGAAATAGTTGCGGAAGCGGCCCATCAGGCCGGTATGCGGTTCCGGCGCAGGATCGAGCGGCGCAGGCGCGTCGTGGCGGGGGGTCATTCGGGTTCCAGGTCGGTCGCTACATTCAAGCTAGGGGCTTCTAGCAGGTTTTGGAAGAGCGCGGCCTGATCCCTTCTGCCTATTCCACCGTCACCGATTTCGCGAGATTACGCGGCTGGTCGACGTCGGTGCCCATCACCACCGCGGTATGGTAGGCGAGCAGCTGCACGGGGACGGCATAGACCATCGGCGTGAAAGCCGCGGCCATGTCAGGCATGACGATGGTCACGAGCGACTCCACCGTCGCCTCCGCCGCGCCCTTAGCGTCGGTCATCAGGATGATGTTGCCGCCGCGGGCGGCGACCTCCTGCATGTTGGAGACGGTCTTCTCGAACACGCGGTCATAGGGCGCGATGACGACGACCGGCATGGTCTCGTCGATCAGCGCGATCGGCCCGTGCTTGAGCTCGCCCGCGGCGTAGCCCTCGGCGTGGATGTAGGAGATTTCCTTCAGCTTCAGCGCGCCTTCGAGCGCCAGCGGAAAACTGGTGCCGCGGCCGAGATAGAGCACGTCGCGGGACTTGGCGATCCTGTGCGCCAGCTTTTCGATCTGGAGCTCGTTGGCAAGCGCATCCGCCATCAAACGCGGGATCTCGACCAGGCCGTGGACGAGCTTGGTCTCGTCCTCGTCGGACAATTCGCCGCGGGCCTTGCCGGCCGCGATGGCCAGGTTTGCCAGCACCATGAGCTGGCATGTGAAAGCTTTGGTCGATGCGACGCCGATCTCGGGCCCGGCCAGCGTGGGCAGCACGGTCTCGCTCTCGCGCGCGATCGTCGAGGTCGGCACGTTGACGACGGCAACCGTGTGCACGCCCTCGGCCTTGGCGTAGCGCAGTGCGGCCAGCGTGTCGGCCGTCTCGCCGGATTGCGAGATGAAGATGGCGAGATCGCCCTTGCGCAACGGCGCTTCGCGGTAGCGGAATTCAGAGGCGACATCGACCTCGACCGGCACGCGCGCGAAACGCTCGAACCAGTATTTTGCGACGATGCCGGCGTAGCTCGCGGTGCCGCACGCCGTGATGTTGATGCGCTGGATGTCCTTGAAGTCGAACGGCAGCTTGACCGGCAGCGAAACGCGCTCGGTCGCCATGTCGACATAGCGCGCCAGCGTATGGCCGACCACCTCCGGCTGCTCGTGGATCTCCTTCGCCATGAAGTGGCGGTAATTGGCCTTGTCGACCAGCGAGGTCGAGGCGGCATGCTTGATCTTGTCGCGCTGGACGGCGTGGCCGTCCTTGTCGAAGATGGTGGCGCTCGTGTGGGTCAGCACGACCCAGTCGCTATCCTCGAGATAGCTGATCGTGTCGGTGAACGGGCCGAGCGCGATCGCGTCGGAGCCGAGATACATCTCGCCGTCGCCATAGCCGATCGCGAGCGGCGGGCCGTTGCGGGCGCCGATCATCAGGTCGTCGTCGCCCGCGAAGATGAAGCCAAGCGCGAAGGCGCCGCGCAGCCGTGCCAGCGTCAACTTCACCGCTTCGACCGGCTTGTTGCCGCGCGTCAGCAGATCGTCGACGAGGTGCAGCACGATCTCGGTGTCGGTCTCGGTGTGGAACACCGTGCCCTTCTTCTCGAGCTCCTCGCGCAGCTCGCGGAAATTCTCGATGATGCCGTTATGGACGACAGCGACGCGCTCGGTCGCGTGCGGATGGGCATTGTTGACGGTCGGCTTGCCGTGGGTGGCCCAGCGGGTGTGGCCGATGCCGGTCGTGCCCTTCAGCGGCTCGGCTTCCAGCAGCTTCTCCAGATTCTTCAGCTTGCCCTCGGCGCGGCGGCGCTCGATCTGCTTGCCCTCGAGCGTGGCGACGCCCGCGAAATCATAGCCGCGATATTCAAGACGTTTGAGCAAATCAACCAATTGCTCTGCAACCGGCTCGCGCCCGAGAATGCCGACAATCCCGCACATGCGGATCAATATCCCCCAAATCGTCGAAAAATCGCCTAAACGACGCGCCCGGTTTTTAGCGAAGTTCCTAAGGAACCAGATACTCAATAATTATGACGGATTACGACAGCACCGGGTGACAGCGCTCACCTGCGTCGATGTGGCCGGCCTTTAACCGCGCGCGTTAACTCGTTGTCAACAAGATTGGCCAACGATCCCCGCCAAGGAGACCAAGGCCATGAAAGGCTCGTCCGGCCGCAAAGGCCTGTCATCGATGTATATGCGCGCTAGCGAGACCTCGGGCACGCGCCTTGCAAATTGGCCGCCGCCCCAGCGCGGCAAGGAACACAAGCCCGTCTTCATGAAGCATCCTGAAGGCGAGCCCGTGAAGCGCGCCAAGCCGCGCGGCCGGCGCCTGACGCGCGCGATCTTCTCGGAATTCGCCGACGACGAATAGCGTCGCTCACTTCTCCGGTTTCTTGCCCCGCGTCTTCATCTCGCGATAGCGCGCAGCGCCGCCTTCGCGGATGGTCTGCTGGTTGCGCTCGAGCGCCATCGCATCATCAGGCACGTCGCGCGTGATCACCGAGCCCGAGCCGATATAGGCGCCGTTGCCGATTCTCACCGGCGCGACCAGCGAGGAGTTGGTGCCGACGAAGGCGCCCTGCCCGATCTCGGTCTTGTGCTTCTTGAAGCCGTCGTAGTTGCAGGTGATGGTGCCGGCACCGATGTTGGAATTGGCGCCGATGGTGGCATCGCCGATGTAGGAGAGATGGTTGACCTTGACGCCGGCCTCCAGCGTCGCCGCCTTGGTCTCCACGAAATTGCCGATCCGCGCGCCGTCGCCGAGCGAGGTGCCGGGCCTGAGCCGCGCATAGGGCCCGATCGAGACGTTCTTGCCGAGCGTCGTCTGCACGATGTGCGAGAACGAGTGGATCACGGTGCCGTCGGCGATCGACACGCCCGGCCCAATCACCACGAACGGCTCGATGGTGACGTCCTTGCCGAACACGGTATCGACGGCGAGATAGACGGTTTCGGGGGCGATCAGCGTGACGCCGGCCTCCATCGCCGCTTTCCGCAGCCGCGTCTGCATCACGCTCTCCGCTTCAGCAAGCTGAGCCTTGGTGTTGATGCCGCGCACTTCGTCCTCGCCGGTCTCGATCACCACGGACTCCCATCCATTGTCGCGGACGATGCCGACCGCATCGGTCAGATAATATTCGCCCTTGGAATTCGCATTGCCTATTCTGTCGAGGATCGCGAGCGCACGGCGCCCGTCGACCGCCATCACGCCGGCATTGCACAGATTGATCTTGCGCTCTTCCGCACTGGCATCGGCGTGCTCGCGGATCGCGACCAGGCGGTCGCCCTCGACGATGAAGCGGCCATAGCCGGTGGGATCGGCCGCGCGAAAACCGAGCGCGGCAATCGCAGCGCCCCTGGCGAGCGGCGCGCGCAGCCGCGCAAAGGTCTCGGCCGAGATCAGCGGCGTGTCGCCGAACGCGATCAGGATATCATCGACGCCGCGCGCGATGGCCTCGCGCGCCGCCAGCACCGCATGTGCGGTGCCGAGCCTCTCGGCTTGGACGAAGATGAGCGCGTCGGGGCGGATGCGTCTTGCCTCATCCGCGACCGCTTGGTGATCGGGGCCGATCACGACGGCGAGCCCGGTGTCGGTTCCCTGCGGTGCGGCGCCGAGCACATGGGCGAGCAGCGTCTGGTTTGCGACGGGATGCAGCACTTTCGGCAAGTGTGATCGCATGCGCGTGCCTTCGCCGGCGGCGAGCACGATCGTGAGGCTTGAGCGGGCGGTCATCAAAATCCTGTCAAATTCGGCCAATCGATCATCACATCGACGGGCGACAAGCCGATGTCGCTCAGCCTACCGCCTTGCTACCCCCTCAAACGCCCGGAATTCAAGTGCAAGTGGGTTTTCCTGTTAATGTTCCCCGATTGATTCGGGGAAGCCAGACAGGGCTGGGCACTAAACGTTCATGGCAAAGGATTCCGACCGACTGGCGGATGCCTTCGGCACCAGGGAGACCGGCGGGCTGTTCTCCGGACTGTTGGCCGAGGAAAGCTCCTTCGACCGCCCCATGCTGTGGCGGCTGGGCTCGTGGGGCGCGGCTGCGGTGGGCGCCGTCGTGGTGGCTGTGCTGGCGAACCAGGCCCAGCTCGGCTCGCGGCGCGACCAGTTCGCCTCCGCCGATCTCACCCGCCAGGCCGACCGGCTCCAGAACCTGACCAAGGAAAACCAACTCGAAGCCCGCCGCCTCGCCTCCGCCATCGAGACGCTGAACACCGATCGCGACCGGCTCTATTCGCGCGTCACCGTGCTCGAGCAAGGGCTCGATTCCGTCACCGGCGCCATCGCCAAGCAGAACACGACATCGCCTCAGGCGCCGGCGACGAAGCCGCAGGATACGCCTGTCGCAGCGGCGCTGCCCTCAACCCCGGCACCCGATGTCGCGCCGGTCGCCTCGACGGCAGCCTCGCTGGTCGACAGGCCGCGCGCAGGTGCCGGCAAGGAGCCCAGGGAAACTTCGAGGGAAACTTCGAAGGACAGTTCGAAAGACGCTGCGAAGGATCAGCCGAGCCCGCCGCCGCAAACTGCGGCTGCCGCCTCGCTCGTTCCGCAGTCGCCGGTGACAACGTCGGCGCTACCGATCCTTCCGCTGCTGCCATCGAAGTCGATCATGGCGCCGCCCGAGCCCGCCGCGTCGAAACTGATTCAGCCGGAGTCGACTGAGAAGGCCACCGAGAAAAAGCCCGAGCCGGCGCCCGCCCCGGCCGAAGTCGCCGCCGTGCCAGCCAAGCCCGTGGACGCCGCCGACACCGAGTCTCCCGCGATTCCAGTCCAGCAGACGCACTTTGCCATCGACCTCGGCGGCGCGAATTCAATCGACGGCCTGCGCGCGCTCTGGCGCGGCCTGAGCAAATCCAACCCCGAGATCGCGGCGCTGCGGCCGATCATCATGATCAAGGAAGGCAACACCGGCCTCGACATGCAGCTCCGCTTGGGTGCCGGCCCCCTGGTCAACGCCGCGGCAGCAGCAAAGCTCTGCGCCGGCCTGGCCGAGAACGATCGACACTGCGAGACCACGGTATTTGACGGCCAGCGCCTGTCGATGCGCGGCGGTTCGGACAAGCCGGACAAGGGATCGGAGAAAAACACCGAGAAAACCCAGGACACCGTGCCGCAAGCCGAGACCACGCCTGCGCCGGCCGCAAAACCGGACAAGCACCGCCGCAGTTCCTCCTCCAAGCGCACAAAGCGCGAGGAGCCCGCGCCTGCGCCCGCACCGCAGCCAGCGGCGGCCGCCCCCAAGCCGGAGACGGCGTCGGCGAGTTCGACGATATCGTCGTTCTTCAGACGGTAGAGCACAACCGAAGAGCCAACTGCCCTGCGGCGGCGCGTTAGGCACAAAATCGACTTTCCCCGTTGCCCCCTCCCTTCTTCCCGACCATATTGCCCGCATGACAAAAAAGCCGTTTCGCCTCACGCCCTATCAGGTGCAGTTCCTCATCATCGTCGGTTTCGTCACCGTCGGCTGGGCGCTCTATGTGCGCTATCTCGCGGTCGAGTTCTCGCAAGTCGCGCTCGCCTGCGATGCCGGCTTGCAGACCATGATCTGCAAGGCGCGCTCGGTGTCGACGTCGCTGTTCAAGAATTCGGTGTTCGGCATCGTCGCGCTGGTGATCGCGACGCTGAACCTGATGCGGCCTTCGATCGTGCTGCTCACGCTCGGCGTGATCGCGGCCGGCCTCGGTATCGTGCTCTACAACATCGTGCTGGCGGGGCTGGCGATCGGCCTGCTCATCCTTGGCTTTGCTCGGCCCGCGCCCGCCACAGCGTGAGCGCGAACAGCAGATAGATCGCGCAGGTCCACATCGCCTGCCAGTTGTCGCGGCCCTCGTTCAGGAACGTGTAGACCGCCGACAGCGCCATCAACCCTGCGAACACCGCCTCCGCGATCGGACGCACGCCGATCTGCGGCCGGTTGAGCATCAGAACCGCGAACGGCACCACCGCCATCGTCAGCGACGCATAGGGGAAGTCGCGGTAGCGCGGATCGAACACGAAGCCGAGCGCGGTCTCGGCCGCGATCACCGCGGTCACCGCCAGCGTCAGGCCGAGCACGGCGGTGAGTTTCGACCACTTCCGCTCCTCGCGCGGACCGAGAATATCGAGGAAGGTCGGCAGACTGCGGCCGATGACGATCGCCTGCGCGCAGAAGATCGGCGAGAGGATTCCGGCAAGCAGCAGCACGCCCCACTGCAGCCAGCCGCCCCAGCCGTAGCTCTCGTAGACCATCTTGTCGGCGGCGATCCCGAGCAGGATGCCCGCCGACGTCGCGGAGATGCCGACGCCGAGCCAGGCCGAGAAGCGCGGCGTCCAGGGACGGCGGCGCAGCGTGACGCCGGCGACCGCGAACACCAGCACGCTGAGGCCCATGCCGGCGCCCATGTACCATTTCCAGAAGGGGAAATTGCTGATCGGCTCGCCCGGCGGATATTTCAGCTGGCGCCGCACGGAATCGATCAGGCCCCAATAGCCGCCGACGGTGCCTTCCAGCCGCCGCTTCCACGGCTGGTCATAGGCCTCGATCAGATTGACGCGAAACTTCTGCGCCTTCGCGAGCCCAAGGATTTCCGAGACCACGCGCGCCTGATTGGTGCGCGACGGCAGCGCGCCCTCGCGCATGCGGCCTTCGCTCGGCCAGCCGGTCTCGCCGATCAGGATTTCCTTGCCGGGGAACGCCACCACCATGCGCTCGCGGATCGCCTCGACATGGCTCGCCGCGAATTTCGCCTTCACCGGCACATCCTCCCAATAGGGCAGGATGTGAATCGTGACGAAATCGACAGCGTCATAGACCTCGCGGTTCTTCAGCCAGTATTCCCAGACGTCGGCATAGGTCACGGGCACGCTGACCTGCGCCTTCACCGAACGGATGATCGCAGTGAGGTCCGATGTCGTCATCTCTCCGCGCAGCAGGACCTCGTTGCCGACGACGAGCGCGGAGATGGTGTCGGGGAAATCCTTGGTGAGGCGGACCGCGGTCGCCACTTGGGCAAAATTCTTGGCGCGGTTGCTGCCGAGCCAGATGCCCTGGATCACCTTCAGCCCGCCGACCCTGGCCGCGACCGCCGGCACCTGGTCGAGCCCGTTCTCGATCGAGTAGGTGCGGACGCAGTCGGTGATCTGCTTGAGCTGGCGCAGATCCTGCTCGAGCTGGTCGGCCTCGATGTGGGTCCATTCGTTCAGAGGCGTCTGCTCACCACGGAACGGCGCGTAGGAGACGCATTGAACTTTGTCATTCGGATCAATCGGCGCGCGCGCGAGCGTGATCGGCGTGGCCAGCCACCACCACACGGCTGCAATCGCACAGAGGGAGACGAGCAGGAGCGCCAGTGGCGTACGAAGTGAAATCGGTTCCGTCCTCCGCGAGGGTCCGTCGATTACCTGCTCGCACGCCATCTGCCAAGGGGGGACGCGGGGTGGCCGCGCCCTCTCCCCGGCGAAATGACCTGCGGCCGTTCGACCGGGCCCTAGGATCGTGACTTTGCTGGACAAAAATCCAATTACAGGTCATTGGATTCCGCGGGACTTTTCCGCCGCATTGGAGACCCATTTGGACGCCATCAGCTAGCGCGTCCGCGAGGTCCTGCCACGGGGGCGGTCAGCGGAGAAATTGGGGAATCCATGCGGCGACGGGTGTTCGGGTTACGAAATGCGGTCCTGCGGCAGTTCGCCGCCACCTTGGCCGTCTCCTCCCTTGTCCTCCTGACCGGTATCGCTGGCGCCTCCGCCCAGAGCGGCACCCCGGCCCCTGACCAAGGCAAGGCCGCCGCCCAGCCCGCCGACGCCGCCAAGGACGCCACCGCCCAGAACCAGCGCCGCACCGACGAATTCGCCGAAGCGGCCCAGGCCATCAACGGCCCGGCCGGCAATCCCGAATGCGTCTGGCTCGGCCGGCGCGTGGTGCGGCTGATGTGGCGGGATGACCTCGATACCGCGTTCCGCCATCTCGACCTCTATGACCGCTTCGGCTGCCCGGGCGGACATATCCAGGCTGCGTTCCGCTGCTTGACCCGGTTCGGCGGCCAGATCGATCCCAAGATCGCGGAGACCCTGGACAGCCGCGTGCACGCTTGCTGGATCAATCCGGCGTCCCAGCCGCAGCAGGCGGCCGCCGCGGCCTCCCAGCCGCCGGCGCCGACCACAGGCAATTCGCAAAGCCCCCAGCCGGCCGCGAGCCCCTCGCCTGCGGCAAGCCCCTCGCCCGCGTCCCAGAAATAGCCGCGATCGTTTCAGCCTTCGTTCAGGAACGATCGGCGATAGCAACTGACGGCACTGCCGCGCGTTGACCGAAAAGGGCCATGCCCTGATAAGGACATGAGCCCATGACAGTTGAGAAACCGCGCGGCAGAGGTATGCTCCCTTTGCCGCGGACTCGGTCGGATCTCGGGGTCGGATCCGCTTCCCTGCCATCACAGCCCCTTTTGGTTTAGCCGCGATGCGCGTTGTCGCCGCCGTTCTGTTGCTCGTGTCCGTGCTTCACGCCGGGTTGTGGGGAGTCCTGCGCGACAGGGAACCCGCGCCCGACTTCAAAGGCCTGTTGCCGAGCCTCTCATACACGCCGTTCGAGCCGGGACATGTCGTCGACAACAACGTCGACCCCGACAAAATTCGCGCGGACATGAAGAAGCTCTCGACCCTCACGCGGGCCATCCGGTCCTACGCCGCGACGGAGGGGAATGAGTTGGTGCCGCCGATCGCCGCCGAGTTCGGCCTCAAGGTCACCGTCGGCGCCTGGATCGACAAGGACCCGGATCGCAACAAGCGCGAGATCGACGCAGCCATCGAGCTCGCCCGCAAGAACAGCAACGTCGTCGGCGTCGTGGTCGGCAACGAGGTGATCTATCGCGGCGAGCAGAAGGTCGAAGACCTCATCGGGATGATCAAGAGGGTGAAGAGCGCGGTCCGCGTTCCCGTGACCACCGGCGAGATCTGGAACATCTGGCGCGACAATCCCGTCCTCGGCGACACCGTCGATTTCATCGCCGCCCACGTGCTGCCCTATTGGGAGAACTTCCGCTCGGACCAGGCGGTCGACCAGGCCGTCGATCGCTATAACCTTCTGAACAAGCAGTTCCCCGGCAAGCGCATCGTGATCGCCGAGTTCGGCTGGCCCAGCGCGGGCTACAATCTGCGCAACGCCGACCCCGGTCCATTCCAGCAGGCGCTGACCTTGCGCAATTTCGTGAGCCGCGCCGAAGCCATGGGGATGGAATACAACATCGTCGAAGCGATCGATCAGCCCTGGAAATATTCCGAAGGCGGTGTCGGTCCGTACTGGGGCATCCTCAATGCCAGCCGCGAGCCGAAATTCGCCTGGACCGGCCCGGTCGAAAATCCCGACTATTGGAAGCTGATGACGATCGCGCTGCTGGTCGGCATCCTGTTGTCGTTGCCGATCCTGCGGCTGGAGCAGCCGACTGCGCGGCAGGCGTTCCTGCTGTCGGCCACGGCCAACGGCGTCGGCGCCTGGGCCGCGACCGTGTTCGCATTCTGGAACGGACACTATTTCATCTTCGGCTCGGCCTTCGCGCTGACGCTCGGCATGATCCTGCTTGTGCCGCTGGTGCTGATCGCGATGGCGCGGATCGACGAGATCGCAGCCGTCGCCTTCGGCCGGCCACCGCAGCGGCTGCTCACGAAGGCCAAGCCGATCGAGAACGTGCCGGAGAATTACCACCCGAAGGTCTCGATCCACATCCCCGCTTATTTCGAGCCGGTCGAGATGCTGAAGCAGACGCTCGATGCGCTGTCGCGGCTCGACTATCCGAACTACGAATGCGTGGTCATCATCAACAACACGCCCGATCCCGCGTTCTGGCAGCCGATCCAGGACCATTGCCGCGCGCTCGGTGAACGCTTCAAGTTCATCAACGCCGAGAAGGTGCAGGGCTTCAAGGCCGGCGCGCTGCGCATCGCCATGGACCGCACCGCGGTCGACGCCGAGATCATCGGCATCCTCGATGCCGACTATGTCGTCGAGCCCGACTGGCTGAAGGACCTGGTGCCGGCCTTCGCCGATCCGCGCGTTGGCCTCGTGCAGGCGCCGCAGGAGCACCGCGACGGCGATCTGTCGATCATGCACTACATCATGAACGGCGAATATGCCGGCTTCTTCGATATCGGTATGGTCCAGCGCAACGAACTCAACGCCGTCATCGTGCACGGCACGATGTGCCTGATCCGCCGCGCCGCGATGGACATGGCCGGCGGCTGGTCGAGCGACACGATCTGCGAGGACTCGGATCTCGGGCTTGCGATCCAGGAGCTCGGCTGGACCACCCACTACACTAACCACCGCTACGGCCAGGGTCTCCTGCCCGACACTTACGAAGCCTTCAAGAAGCAGCGTCACCGCTGGGCCTATGGCGGCCTTCAGATCGTGAAGAAGCACTGGCGGCAATTCCTGCCAGGAAAGAGCCGGCTGACGCCGGACCAGAAGCGCGAATACGGTTTGGGCTGGCTGAACTGGCTCGGGGCCGAAAGCCTCGGCGTGGTCGTGGCACTGCTCAACCTTGTCTGGGTGCCGATCGTGGCCTTCGCCGACATCGCCATCCCCGACAAGATTTTGACGCTGCCGATCATTGGCGCCTTCATCGTCTCGCTGGTGCACTTCCTGTCGATGTACCGCGCGCGCGTCGCGATCAAACCCGGCCAGATGCTGGGTGCGATGATCGCCGCGATGAGCGTGCAATGGACGGTGTCGCGCGCGGTCGCGCAAGGCCTCATCACCGAGCACATTGCGTTCGCGCGCACCTCCAAGGGCGGCCTGTCGCGGATGTCGATCGAGTTCCAGGCGTTCTGGGAGGCCGTGATTGGCGCCCTGCTCCTGATCGGCGCCGGCGTGCTGATCGCCTCCAACAGTTTTAGGCAGATCACCGAGATCTACATCTTCGCAGGCGTGCTGGTGCTGCAAAGCCTGCCGTTCCTGGCCGCGGTCGCCATCGCCATCCTCGAGCTCAGCCGCATCAATTCGTTCAAGTTCTGGCGCGACAGCGCGATCCGCACCGCCGAGCTGATCGGCTTGCGCCCCGTCGCCCTGCCGACGCCCGTCGGCAGCGCGCAGCCCGTGCCGAGCGAGGTGCGGCAGGAGGCGAACTGACTTCGGCGTGGATGACGGGCCGCCAATCGGGTTGAAAATCCCGCTCTAAGCAACGGAAACGTCGCGCAAATCCCCGCTCCTGCCACGAACTTCGGCAGCCGCGCCAGCTATTGACCTCAGCGCCCCGTCCCCCTACACAGCGCGGGCCGAAAGCACGATCCGGAAACAGCCTCACCGGCTTTCCCCGCAACGCTAGTCAAACGTGGCGGCAAGACATGCTTTTCGAAATGACCGACGACGATGGCGATCTCTTTGAAGCCATCAGCGGCCATGGGAGCGCGTAGCTCAGCCGGTAGAGCACGTGACTTTTAATCACGGGGTCCTGGGTTCGAGCCCCAGCGCGCTCACCAAAATAAATCAAGTAGTTAGCATCGTCGTCAGCGCCGATCGCTGGCCCGACGGGATGCGCCTGTCTGACGTCGAGCCGCGGTTCGTCTGCTCTGCCTGTGGCAAGCGCGGCGCGGATGTTCGACCGAACTTCATTTGGAAGGCGCCGCCGGCTCCTGCTATGGATTATCGGAACACGAAATGACCGGCTGAACTTGGTTTTCAAGGGAGGGGTTCATGAAGTGGATTTTCGTGGTTGCGGTTGCCATAGGACTGACGGCTCTTGGCTTCTCACTCTCAACGCCAACCCTGACCACGAAGGCCTATGCTTCGAAGATGGATGGCAAGCCCTTCGGCGCTGAGAGTCCCAAGAACAACTGCTTCCCCCAGAAGTGTGGCGGCGGCGCGCCAAAGAAATCATGTTCGAGCTATGCCCAGTTTTGCGTCTCTCGGACTCGAAACGTTTCCGGATGTCAGGCGGCCCGCGATGGCTGCATGCAGACCGGTACATGGAGGGGGCCGATGGGGGGCGTATTTAGCGGCGTTGCGAGGGAGTAGATTGGCCTGCGTATGAGTGCCGGCGGCGATCGAGGCTTGGACCGGCGGCTCGAGGGTCCGATTGATGTGGAGCCGATTTTGTACCCGTCTGTCAGGCAAGCGTACGGCCCCTGGATCGCCGCCCGGGGGCCGTAATTTACTGCAGGCCGCCCCCGATTGCTCTGAGCAGTTGATGCCCTGGGAGGAGAGTCGGCTTCGTGGGCTCCGCGTTTCGGTAGCCGTCTATTATTTCAATGAGCTGCTGATCGACCCGAACTTGTCATTCAGCGTGGTACCGAGGTTGTTAACGACGGTGATGATCGCAAGTGCGATGCCGGCTGCAATCAGGCCGTATTCAATCGCAGTGGCACCATTTTCGTCTGCAATAAAGCGTTTAAGCAAGACCATTCCTACCTCCTGCCTTAGTCGGTGAATGGCAGCACTCTAAGCTCCCCGAGTTTCAGTGAGGTAAATTGTCGCGCTCAAATGATCCTCAATTTCTTGAGGATTGATCTGACCTAGCGGCAGGCCCGCCGGCGTGGACCCGCGGGCCAGCTTAGCGCGGACCAAGTCCCAAGTGATTTGCTTGACGCGCCCTTCAACTTTCCGGGGCTGAAACTGGCACGCTCAGCGGAGCTCCTCCAACCGAAACGGGCCCTACGGATTTCGACTGCCGAACCATCCGTTTGCGCATCGCCAGTCGTTCACGCGCGCGCCCTCTTGGGATGGAGGAGGTTATTTCCGACATCATCGCACTTTGCAGCGAGTCGATCTTCGCGATGAGCGTAGAAAGCTGCGTCGATATCTTCTTCACATCGACCCGTTCGTCCGTGATGCTCTGTCGCAGAGAAAGGAGGATCGTCGAATCCTGCTGCTGCAGGGCCGCATTTTGCTGCAATGAGTAATTATTCTCCTGCAACGAGGCGGCGTGTTGCTGCTGGGCCGACTGAATGTCCTTCAAAGCAGCGACAACCGGATCCGGTGTCGGCGCGGGAGCTTCCCGGCGCGGAAGCAGCTCAGCCAAACTGCTGACATTCGGCGACGGAAAATCAAACGGCAATGTATAGATGGCCGCCGAGCCATTGATGGCCAGGGCACACACCGACAGTGCCAGGACCGATTTCCGGCTGGACCGCTTGGTCGGTGCTGGAGCCGGGGGTTCTGGCGCTGCGGCTGCAAGTGCGAGTGCCACAGGGTCGAATTGTTCGGCGAGGCCTTGCGTTTCGGAAGTCGTGGTCACGTGCATTGACCTCACAAATGAGCGAGCAAAAGGAAGCCGTCGCCGGAACGCCTTCGCGACGTCTCCTCTACGCAGCACCCACCTACAACTGTCTAAAATTGTGGGCTTTTCGGATTAATTCCACGTTAGCGACGTGGCCGCCCGGCATGCCCAGCCACCCCGGCAGATTACGGGGCGATGCGATGGTATTGCCGGGGTGGCGTGTCCCGGCTCTCGCCGAAGCAAAGTGTTGTGCTCCCCTGAGGAATGGGGCAGCCTGCTTCGAAGCGCGACAAAAGCCGCTGACAACTCACGCGAAAAGTATAGGATTCGACAAAACGGGAGGAACGGCATGTTTGAAATCAGCGGTTTCGACACGGCAGGCGTCGTCAGCCTCAAGCGGCTGTCACTCGCCGCCGCCCTCAAGAAGGCCAAGGAACTGATCGAGGACGGATGCTGGGACGTTCAGATCGTCGATCCAAATGGCCGGGTCTACACCTCGTTTGAAGAGCAGGCAGCCTAGCCACCCCGCCTCCGTCATCTCCACTGCGCAAGCGACTTCGGTTGTTAGCCGCCCCGGACCGGTTCGGCAGTCGCTGCCGACATGGCGCCCCGCTACGTCGAGGCCCGCCCGCCCCGGTCGCCGCCTACAATTGGACTTTCGATTGCCGTGAGCCCGCCCCCTCAACTCCCGCTCGTCACGCCGTTGCCAATCAACTCGTTTGAGAGCACGCTCACCCTAGGCGCGCTAGACGCCGCACGGGAGAGAGACATGAAGGAACAGGGCCTGGATGGTCGCCATCGGGACAAGGATGGCGCGATCAGCAAGAAGCACGGCAACACGCTGGTCGGCACGTTGCGCAAGATCTACGGCAAGGGTTTTGCGGCCGGCTATCCGGATGCAACCCAACTCAGTGAGGTCCTGCTCCAGTTGAACGAGACGTCGCTGAGCCAGTTGCGTCGCGATCACGACACCGGGCATTTGGCGCACAAGATCGACCACGCCCCGAAGTAACCAGCCCACCTGGCTAAATTGTAGTCGAAACCAGTTCCGGCGACAGGCCGCCGGCGGCATGGCTCGGACAGGCTGCGCTATTGGTCGCTCTCATCACTTGCCGTTTGAGCCTTCCGAAACCGAGCGCTAGAATGAGCTTTTTGCGGAGGCTCATTTGAAACAAGTCATTATCATCGTGGCCATGGTGCTCTTCGCCACCACTCCAGCACGTTCCCAGGCCCTCGTCGATCCCACCAAGGTTGCTCCCGAATATCGCGAGGCTGCGGAAAAACGCCGGGCCGAGCAGGTGCGCCAGCGCGAATGCGCGCTGAAGGCAGATCTGGAAAGGGTGCTCCCGAGAGATCGGACCGACTATCTCAACCACTGCCTGGACGCGATGGCCGCCAGGCAATAGCGGCCAGTCGCACGGGTTTGACGAACTGATCCCGTTGTCCAGCGACAGCGAACCGGCGATGCTTCGCGGCACGACTGCACGCGCGCGTCCGTTACAGGTTCCGCCGGCAAGACGTACGATCAGGTCGCAACCGGTCTTCAATCTTTCTTCAGACCTTCGGGCTCACCCTGCCGCCCTATTTCCAATCATCATTGATTGTCCGCCCATGAGCTTCGTCCAGGCCCAGTGCACGCGCTGCAAGACGATGTTTCGCGACCGCGCCGGGCGATTGCAGGATGGCTATTCCAGGCAATGCCCCGGTTGCGAAGTTGTGTTGTTCTTCGCCGAGGACTCGCAGCATCCCTTCATCAAGCGCGCGATGCGAAACGCGCGAAAAGCCCGCAAGGAACAGCACGAGGCCGAGGCAGCAAGGCGTTTAGCCCCGGAACCGGGCGGGGTCTCGTCTAGGTCGTCGAGCGCGCGCACACGGACGCGAGAGCGATCGGAGTAGCGCCCACTCGGCCGGCTGGAGCGCCGTCTACGTTGTCTCTATCCAGATGCCGGCATCCGAATGCGAGCGGATGTGGTCGACCAAAAAGTCCGAAAACACCCTGATCTTCGCCGGCAACCGGACGCGGTTCTGGTAGGCTACGTTCATCGTCAGCAGCGGCAGCTCCCAGTCCATCAGCACCGGCACGAGCTTGCCGGCCGCGATGTCGCCCTGCACGATGTAGAGCGGCTGGATCAGGATGCCGAGGCCCGCAAGCGCAGCACCTCGGATGACCTGGCCATCATTGCTGTCCAGCGCCGGTGCGATGCGCACGGTCTGCGCCGCATTGCCCTTCTGAAGCCGCAGCGAATAGGGATCGTTGGCAAGGTTGTAGATCAGCATGTCATGGCGCGCGAGATCGGCGGGATGCGCAGGAACGCCGTGCGTCGCGAGATAGGACGGGGCTGCCGCCAGCACCCGGCGCATCTGTCCGATGCGGCGGATGATGATGTTGGAATCCGGCTCCTGCTCCCTGGTGCGGATCGCGACGTCGATGCCGGCTTCGATGAAATCGGGATAGCGATTGGCGGCGATGATCTGAACGTCGAGCTTCGGATAGAGCTTGCGAAAGGCCGGCAGCATCGGCGCCATGTAGATCATCGCAAAGGACAACGAGCTCGTGACGCGCAGCATGCCCTTGGGCGAGAGCGCGCGGTCGCTGACGGCATCCTCGGCTTCGGCGAGCTCGTTCAGGAGCGTGCTGCAGCGCTGCAGCAGCTCCTGGCCTGCCTCAGTCAGCCATTGCCGACGGGTGTTGCGCTCGATCAGCCGGACCGCCAACCGCTCCTCCAGCGCGCTCAGGTGACGGCTTGCCGCCGCGTTCGACATCCGCAGGATCTCGGCGGCCTTGGAGAGGCTGCCGAGCTCAGCCGTCTTGGCGAACACCTCGAGCTGGAGAAGTCGGTCCATTCTTCCTCAAAATGGAAAAGAGACTTACGATTTTTGACCTTTATTTCCGCTTTCTGCAAGGCAAAATGACTCCAACAAGCAAGATCGCAGGCGAGGAAATCTGGGAAATGTCAGGTCCGATCAAGCACATCGTGATGTGGCGGCTGCGCGGGGAGACCCAGGCGGAACGCTGGGCGGCGCGGGCCAAGGTCAAAACCCTGTTCGAAGGCCTCAAGGGCCGGATCGACGGCCTCACCCATATCGAGGTTGGCGTCGACGTCAGCGATGTCGATTACGCCTGCGACGTGGTCCTCGTCTCCGAGTTTGCCGACAGTGCAGCCCTGAAGGCCTACGCCACCCATCCGGAACATCTGCGGGTGCGGGAAGAGCTCGGCGACTTGCGGATCGGCCGCTTCCAAGTGGATTATCCCGTCAAAGAGACCGGCGCATGATCGGTTCGTTCACCTTTGAAAATCTACCCTGCCGTGTCGTGTTCGGCAGCGGAACGCTGGCTGCGGCCAAGGTCGAGCTCGAGCGTCTCGGCGGCAAGCGCGCGCTGGTGCTGACGACACCGCAACAGGAGGCGCAGGGCGCGAAACTCGGTGCCGCGCTCGGCCCGCTCTATGCCGGCATCTTCGCCGGCGCCACCATGCACACGCCGGTCGAGGTGACCGAGCGGGCGATCGCGGCGATGAAGGCCTGCGATGCCGATTGCGTGGTCGCGCTCGGCGGCGGCTCGACGACCGGACTGGGCAAGGCGCTGGCCTTGCGTACCGGCGTCAACCAGCTCTGCATTCCCACCACTTATGCCGGCTCGGAAATGACCCCGATCCTCGGTCAGACCGAAAACGGTCTGAAGACCACGGTGCACGATGTTGCCGTATTGCCGGAGACCGTGATCTACGACGTCGACCTGACGCTGACGCTGCCGGTGGGGCTCGCCGCCACCTCCGGCATCAACGCCATCGCGCACGCAGTAGAGGCGCTCTACGCGCGCGACACCAATCCCGTGACCTCGCTGATGGCGGAAGAAGGCATTCGCGCGCTGGCGCGCGCCCTGCCCGCCATTGCCACCAGGCCCGACGATCGCGCGGCCCGCAGCGATGCGCTCTACGGCGCCTGGCTGTGCGGGGTATGCCTCGGCACTGTGGGTATGGCGCTGCATCACAAGCTCTGCCACACGCTCGGCGGCACCTTCGACTTGCCGCATGCCGAGACGCACACCATCGTGCTGCCGCATGCGCTGGCCTACAACGCGCCTGCGGTGCCCGAGGCGATGACACGGATCTCACGCGCGATCGGTGCCGCCGATGCTGCGCAAGGCCTCTACGATCTCGCCTCGCGGCTCAACGCCAAACTCGCGCTGCGCGACATCGGCATGCCCGAAAGCGGCATCGACAAGGCGGCCGATCTTGCCGTAACCAACGCCTACTGGAATCCGCGCCCGCTCGAGCGCAACGCCATCCGCGACCTGATCGCGCGCGCCTGGGCCGGCGAGCCGCCGGTCGCAACCAAAGTCGCGGCGTGACCGACATGCGGCGCACCTTGATCAGATCGGCAACAATCATCAGCATGGACGATCGCATCGGCGAGCTCCGCGCCGGCGATTTACTGGTCGAGAACGGCCGGATCGCCGATGTCCGTCCCGATATCGATCTCGGCAGCGGCGTCACTGATGCCGAGACCGTCGACGGCCGAGGCCGCATCGTCATCCCCGGCCTCATCAACGCGCACATGCACACCTGGCAGACGGCGTTGCGCGGTTTTGCGGCGAACTGGACGCTGCTCGAATATTTCCGCCGCATGCATGCGGGGCTCGCGACCCTGTTCGGGCCCGACGACATCTATATCGCCACCCTCGTCGGCGCACTGAACCAGATCAATTGCGGCGCCACCACGCTGGTCGACTGGTGCCACAACAATCCGACACCTGCTCACACCGACGCGGCCGTGCGCGGCCTGACCGAAAGCGGCATCCGCGCCGCGTTCTTCCACGGCTCGCCGAAACCGGAGCCAAAGCCGGGCGAGCGGCACTTTTCGGAAGTGCCCCACCCGCGCCGCGAGGTCGAGCGCCTGCTGGCAGGTCCCCTGGCCGATCGCAACGGCCTGGTCACGCTCGGGCTTGCCATCCTCGGTCCGCATTATTCGACGCTCGACGTGGCCATGCATGATTTCCGATTGGCGCGAGAGCTCGGCCTGATTGCCTCAATGCATCAGGGCGGCGGCCCGGCGAAGACACAAGGCGGCTGGGAGAAGCTGATCGACGCCGGCCTCGTCGGCCCCCACGCCAACATCGTCCATGGCAACGATCTGCCCGATGATCTCCTGCAGAGACTGATCGATCTCGGCGTCACCTTCTCGGTGACGCCGGAGAACGAGATGATCCAGGGCCACGGCTTTCCGATCACCGGACGGCTGCTGAAACGTGGCGTCCGCCCCACCATCGGCATCGATCTTGAATCGGTGCTGGCCGGCGACCTCTTCTCCGCCGCACGCGTCGCGCTGTCGATGCAGCGTGCGCTCGACAACGCCGACATGCGCAAGAGCGAGGGGACGATCCCGGCGACGACCACCGTCCCGGCGCGCGAGGCGCTGCGCTGGATCACCACCGAAGGCGCGCGCATGCTCGGCCGCGAGAACCAGATCGGCTCGCTCACGCCTGGGAAACTCGCCGATCTCGTGGTCATCAACGCGGACGACCTCAACCTCTTGCCGGTCCACGATCCCGTCTCCACCGTCGTGATGCAGACGAGCCTCGCCAATATCGAAGCCGTCATGATCGGCGGCGTCTGGAAGAAACGGAACGGAAAATTGCTGATCGACAGGCTCGCGCGGAAGAAGGAGCTGCTCGCGCAATCCGGCCGGCGGCTGGTGCAGGACATCGAACGACAAGGGCACGCCGCAAGATAGCGGCCAACGGATAACAAAATGACTGACACAACAAAGAACGTCGCCTTCATCGGGATCGGCAAGATGGGACTGCCGATGTCCCAGCTCGTCGCCAAGGCGGGCTACAGCGTCACCGCCTTCGATCAGAGCGCGGCGCGGCTCAACGAGGCGCGCGAACACGGGATTGCCGTTGCGAGCTCTCCGGCCGACGCCGTCAATGGCCGCCCGATTGTCATCACATCGCTGCCCGACGACGCCGCCTTGCGTGCCGTGATGCTCGGCCCGACCGGCCTGATCGGTGCGATGGCGCCGAAGGCGATCTTGATCGAGACCAGCACGGTCAGCGCCGAGGCCTCGGCCGCAGTCGACGTTGCTGCGCAAACCCGCGGCATCGCCTATCTGCGGGCGCCGGTCTCCGGCAATGCCAGCATCGTTCATACCGGCGCGCTGAGCTGCTTCGTCTCCGGCCCGAAGGACGCCTTTGAAAACGCCAGGCCGCTGTTCGCGAGCTTTACCCGCGCGCAGACTTATCTCGGTCCGAACGAGGAAGCTCGCTACGCAAAGCTCGCGGTCAATCTCATGATCGCGGTCTCGGCCGCGATGATGGCCGAAAGCCTGGCGCTGGCGCGCAAGGGCGGCATCGGCTGGCAAGACATCTTGAAGGTGCTAGACGACAGCGCGGTCGCTTCCCCCATGGTCAAGTACAAGACCGCACCACTGCGAACCCGTGACTTCGCGTCGAGCTTCTCGTGCAAGCAGATGGCCAAGGACCTCGACCTCATTCTCGGCGCTGGCCACGGCGTCGGCGTACCGTTGCAGCTCGCAGCCCAGGTACGCGAGACCTATGGCGCGCTGGTCGCACAAGGCGATGGCGAGACCGACTTCATCGCAACCGTCAAACATCTCGAACGGTTGTCCGGCCTTGGCGAGCCCAAACTCTGATCGATGGAGGCAGAATTGCGTAACTTCAACGAAAACACGATCACCGACGCCGTGCTGGAGCGCATCGCCGGCGCGACCGATCCGCGTATCAAGGAAGTCAGCGAAGTCCTTGGTACGTCACCTCCACGCCTTCGTGCGCGAGGTCCGCCCGACCCAGAAGGAATGGGAGTTCGGAATCGAGTTCCTGACCCGCACCGGCCACATGTGCGACGACAAGCGCCAGGAGTTCATCCTGCTGTCGGACACGCTCGGCGTCTCCATGCTGGTCGACGCGATCAACCATCCGGTGCCGGAAGGCGCCACCGAGACCACCGTGCTCGGCCCGTTCTTTGTCCAGGCCGCGCCCGAGAAGCAGAACGGCGACGACATCTCAGGCCACCTGGAAGGCGATCCCATGATCGTCACCGGCTCGGTCTCGACCGTCGATGGTCGGCCGCTCGCGGGCGCCGTGGTCGACGTCTGG
The DNA here is from genome assembly GCA_963819355.1 of uncultured Alphaproteobacteria bacterium. Taxonomy (GTDB): domain Bacteria; phylum Pseudomonadota; class Alphaproteobacteria; order Rhizobiales; family Xanthobacteraceae; genus Bradyrhizobium. Next base: position 341,220 of record CAWFVZ010000017.1, read on the forward strand.
CATTCCGACAATGACGGCTATTACGACGTGCAGCAGCTCGACGAGATTGGCGATCTCGCAATGCGCGCGCGCTTCCACACCGACGCCAACGGCCGCTTCCATTTCTGGTCGATCAAGCCGGCGGCCTATCCGATCCCGCATGACGGCCCGGTCGGCGACATGCTGGAGGCGCAGGGACGCCATCCCTGGCGGCCCGCCCATGTGCACTTCATGATCTCGGCGCCGGGATTCGAACAACTGGTGACGCATGTGTTCGTGGCCGGGGACAAATATCTCGATAGCGACGTGGTGTTCGGCGTCAAGGACAGCCTGATCCACGACTTCGTGCGCTGTCCGGCTGGCCGTGCGCCGGATGGTCGCGTGGTGGAGGCGGCCTACTTCCATCTCAACTTTGATTTCGGACTGAAGCAGGTCGCCAGCAAGGCACAAGCAGCGTAAGCCGGTTACAAGCCGGCGCCGAGGACGCAAGACGGGGAGAGACGATGGGACCGCGGGTCAGTAGTGCCGCGTTGGCTGAACGCCTCACAGGCGTGATCGGTCCGCGCGCCAGCGTTGCGCGCGGCGTGCTCGATCAGCATGGTCAAAGCGAATCTTACTATCGCGCCCTGCCCCCGGACATCGTCGTCTTCCCGGAGACGACGCAGGAGGTCGCCGAGATCGTCAAGCTCTGCGCGAGCGCGGCGCATGCCGATCGTGCCGTTCGGCGCCGGCACCTCGCTCGAAGGCAACGCGTCCTCCGTGGCGGGCGGCGTCTGCATCGACTTTACACGCATGAACAAGGTGCTGGCGGTGCATGACAGCGACATGAACGTCGTGGTTCAGCCCGGCATCACCCGCAAGCAGCTCAATGCGGAGCTGCGCGGCACCGGCCTGTTCTTTCCGATCGATCCCGGCGCCGATGCTTCGATCGGCGGCATGAGCTCCACGCGTGCCTCCGGCACCATGGCGGTGCGCTACGGCACCATGAAGGACAACGTCATCGCGCTCGAAGTGGTGCTGGCGGACGGCCGGATGATCCGCACCGCCCGACGCGCCCGCAAATCGGCCGCAGGTTACGACTTGACGCGGCTGTTCGTCGGCGCGGAAGGTACGCTCGGCGTCATTACCGAGATCACGCTGAAGCTCCATCCCCTGCCGCAGGCGATCTCGGCGGCGGTCTGCAGCTTCGACACCCTGCACAACGCGGTCGACACCGCGATCGCGCATCATTCAGTCGGCCATTCCCGTCGCCCGCGTCGAGCTCGCTCGACGACGTCATGATGCGCGGCATCAATGCCTACGCAAAACTCGGCTATCGCGAGGCGCCGACGCTGTTCTTCGAATTCCACGGCTCGGAGACCGCCGTTGCCGAGCAGGCCGAGCGGCGCAGGCGATCGCCGCAGAGCATGGCGGCCGCGGCTTCGAATGGGCCAAGGCGCCGGAAGACCGCAGCCGGCTCTGGCATGCCCGCGACAACACGCTCTATGCCGGTCTTGGTTTGCGGCCCGGCGCGCGCGCCGTGATCACCGATGTCTGCGTGCCGATCTCGCGGCTCGCCGAATGCCTGACCGACACCCGCCGCGATGCCGACGAGCACGGCTTCACCGCTCCGATCGTCGGCCATGTCGGCGACGGCAATTTCCACATGCTGATCCTGGTCGATCCCGCCAAACCGGAGGAGATCGACGGCGCCAAGGCGCTCCAGGCCCGCATGGTCGCCCGCGCCATTGCGATGGACGGCACCTGCACCGGCGAGCACGGCATCGGGCTCGGCAAGATCGATTATCTCATCGACGAGCTCGGCGAAGCCGTCGATGTGATGCGCTCGATCAAGACCGCGCTCGATCCGGACGGATTGATGAATCCGGGCAAGATCTTTGCGGGAGCGCGGCGCATGAGCGCGCTCGGATCGAGACTCCGGCAGCGACGCCGCTGCTCGAGCTGCGCGGCATCAGCAAGGACGTTTCCCGGCGTCAAGGCGCTGGACGACGTGTCCTTTGCGCTCTACGCCGAGCGAAGTGCACATGCTGCTCGGCGAGAACGGCGCGGGCAAGTCGAGCCTGATGAAGGTGCTGTGCGGCGCCTACAGCGCCGATGCCGGCGAGTTCTTCCACAAGGGCGAGAAGGTCGCGATCACGTCCACCGCGGACGCGCAGAAGCTCGGCATTGCCGTGATCTTCCAGGAGTTCTCGCTCGTCCCCTATCTCGACATCGCGCAGAACATCTTCCTCGGCCGCGAGCCGAAGGGCCGCATGCCCGGCACCATCGATCGCCGCAAGATCCTGGCCGACGCCAAACGCGTGCTCGATATGATCGGGTTCGACATCGACCCTTCCGTCGTCGTCAACACGCTCGGCGTCGCCCAGCAGCAGATGGTCGAGATCGCCAAGGCCATCAGCCAGGACGCGCGCATCCTGGTCATGGACGAGCCGACCGCCGCGCTCTCCGACCGCGAGACCGAGCTGCTGTTCGCGCTGATCGCGCGGCTGAAGGCCGACGGCGTCTCCATCGTCTACATCTCGCACCGCATGGCGGAGGTGTTTGCGCTCGGCGACCGCATCACGGTGCTGCGCGACGGCCGCCGGATCGACGGCGTTCGCCCGGCCGACGTCACGCCCGACCAGCTCGTTCGCATGATGGTCGGCCGCACCGTGGACATGACCTATCCGCGCAATTTCGCCGACAAGCCCGGCGAGCTGCTGCTCGAGGTCAAGGGCCTGACGTCGCCAACCGGCATTTCCGACATCAATATCGAGGTGCGCCGCGGCGAGATCGTCGGCCTGTGCGGACTGGTCGGCTCCGGCCGCAGCGAGGTGGCGCGCGCGATCTTCGGCGCCGACCCGGTCGACCTCGGGCGAGATTGTCTTCGACGGCAAGCCCATCTCCGGCGAGCCCGACGTCGCCGCCCGCCGCGGCATCGCGCTGATCCCGGAGAGCCGCAAGAGCGAGGGCCTCGCGCTGCTGCGCTCGGTCGGCGACAATCTGGTGGTGTCGGCGCTGCGAAAGCTGTTCCCGAGCGGGCTGTTCGATCCGCGCAGCGGCCAGCGCGCCGCCGACGGCCTGATCCGGCAGCTCCGCATCGCAACGCCGAGCGCGCGCCAGACCGTCGGGCTGCTGTCCGGCGGCAACCAGCAGAAGGTCGTGATCGGCAAATGGCTGGCGGCCGGCGCCAAGCTCTTCATCTTCGACGAGCCGACGCGCGGCATCGACGTCGGCGCCAAGTCCGAGATCTTTGCGCTGATCGACCGGCTGGTCGCCGAAGGCGCCGCGGCGCTGATGATCTCGTCCGAGCAGGTCGAGATCTGCCACGTCTGCGACCGCGCCTATGTGATGCGCGAGGGCCGCATCGCCGGGCACCTGCGCGCGCAACGAGCTGACCGAGGAGAACATCGTGCGATTGGGGATGCATCATGCGTGAGGCCGCGGCTGCATCACAAGCCAATCCGCTGCAGCGCATTCCCGGCGTCGCCATCGTGCTGGGCGCTCTGATCGTGCTGTTCGGCGCGATCGCGCCGGGCTTCCTCTCGGCCGCCAACCTCTCCAACGTGCTGGTGCAGTCGACCATCCTGACCATGCTGGCGCTGCCGATGACACTGATCATCATGACCGAGGGGCTCGACCTCTCGATGGGCGCGGTCCTGACGCTCACCTCGCTCTGCGTCGCCATCGTTTCGCTCGCGACCCAGTCGATGCTGCTCGGCCTCGGCGCAGGCGTGCTGGTCGGCGCGGCCTTCGGCATCGTCAACGGCTGGCTGGTCGCGATCCTCGGCATCCCGCCGTTCGTGGCGACGCTGGGCACCCTCGGCATGGCGCAGGGCCTGTCGCTGATCGTCAGCGACGGCCAGAGCGTGGTCGGCATTCCCCACAGCGTCCGGGACATCTATTCGGCGACCCTGTTCGGCGTTCCCGTGCCGATCGTGGTCGGCGCTTCTGACCTATGCCGCCTTTCACGGCCTGCTCTATCACACCCGCTTCGGCACCTACATCTTCGCGCTCGGCGGCAATCGCGAGGCGCTGCCGCTATGCCGGCCTCTCGCCCAACAAGCTCCTGATCGCGGTCTATGCGATCGGCGGCGCCATGGCCGGCATCGCCGGCCTGCTGATGACGGCCCGGATGAATTCGGGGCATCCGACCGCGGGTCTCGGGCTCGAGTTCGACGCAATCGCGGCGGTTGCGGTCGGCGGCACCTCGTTCGAGCGTGGCAATGGCTGGCTGCTCGGCACCGCTGCTCGGCGTCATCGCCGTCGGCGTGCTGCGCAACGGGCTCAATTTGATTTCGCTGCCCTCCTCGGTGCAGGTCGCTAGCGTCGGCGTCCTCGTCATTGTCGCCCTCTTCCTCGACGGCCTGCGGAGCCGGTCATGACCGACATCACCAAGGAGGCGCTGTCGCCGCCGCGTTCGTTCCTGTCCCAGGACGCGATCCAGCTGTTCTATCGGCTGCTCGCCGTATTCCTGATCTGCGCCGTGCTGGCCGTGCTCGAACAACTCCTTCCTCAGCCTCGGCAACATCCTCAACGTGCTGCGCCAGGCGAGCCTCACCTTCTTCATCGCCTCGGGCCTGACGCTGGTGGTGCTCACCGCCGGCCTCGATCTCTCGGTCGGCGCCAATGTCGCGCTGTCGGCCTGCGTCGCCGGGACCGTGATCCATACCACCGGCTCGCCGGCGCTCGGTATCCTCGACCGGGCTTGCCTGCGGCGGCGTCGTCGGGCTCCTCAACGGCGTCATGGTGACGGCCCTGCGCATTCCCTCCTTCATCGCCACCTACGGCATGCTCTGGGTGCTGAACGGACTTACTTATTGGTACATGGCGGGCGAGACGCTGCACGGCTTCCCGGCCGGCTTCCGCCAGATCGGCAGCGGCTATCTGTTCGGCCTGCCGATCCCGGTCTATCTGCTGCTGGTGTTCCTCGGGATCGGAACGCTGTTTGCCCAGCGCACGATCTGGGGCCAGGAGATCTATGCGATCGGTGCCAATCCCGTTGCGGCCCGCCTCTCCGGCATTCCCGTCACCCGGCGCCTTCTGCTGGTCTATGCCGTCTCCGGCACGATGGCGGGGCTCGCCTCTATCATCTTCCTGTCGCGGCTGAATTCAGCGGAGGCCGACATCGGCGAGAGCCTGACGCTGCCGGCGATCGCGGCCGTGCTGATCGGCGGCACCTCGCTGTTCGGTGGCGTCGGCACCGTATTCGGCACCTTCATCGGCGCGTTGATCCTGACGCTCGTGCTGAACGGCATGAACCTGTTGTCGGTCAGCGCCAACTGGCAGCCGCTGGTCACCGGCATCATCGTCATCCTCGCGGTCTGGCTCGACATGAAGACACGCCGCCGGACGCAATGAGTTTTCAAGCAATCCAACAAATCAAAATGAGGGATGGAGGCAACATGAGACAGAAATCACTAGGTTACCTGGCGCTACGGCTGCTGATGGCCGCGGCGTTGACCACGCAAGCGCGTGCCGACGGCGAAACCATCGCCGTCTTCACCAAGAACCAGACCAACCCGTATCTTCCAGACGGTGCGGGTCGGTGCCGACAACATGGCGAAGAGCGTTGAACGCCAAGACGCTCCAGTACATTCCGACCAAGCCGGACAGCGATCCCGGAGCAGACTCAGCCAGATCGAGGACGTCGTGGTGAAGAAGCCGAGCGCGATCGTCTTCACGCCGGTTGACTACAAGGCGATGGTGCCGGGCGTCGAAAAGATCAACGACGCAAAAATCCCCGTCGTCAACATCACCGACCGCTCCGCCGGCGGAAAATTCCTCTCGTTCATCGGTGCGGACGATTACAGCCTCGGGCTCGAAACCGCCCGCTATCCTGCTCAAGACATTGGGCGGCAAGGGCAACATCGTCATCATCGAAGGCGTCAAGGGCTCGCTCACCAATGTCGACCGCGTCCGCGGCTTCAACGACGCGCTGAAGGAAGCGCCTGGCGCCAAGCTGCTGGCCTCGCAGCCCGGCAATTATCAGCGTCTCCAGGCGCTCCAGGTCATGGAGAATTTGATGCAGTCGAATTCGCAGATCGACGGCGTCCTCGCCGCCAACGACGCCATGGCGGTCGGCGCGATCGAGGCGCTCGACGGCGCCAACCGCAAAGCCCAGGTGATCGGCATCAACGGCACCAAGGAAGCGATCGACGCCATCAAGTCCGGCAAGCTGCTGGCGAGCGGCGACTATAACGGCTTTGCGCAAGGCTGCCTCGGCACCATGATGGCGATCCGAACCCTGCGCGAACAGCCCGTCATCGCCGAGATCGTGCTGAAGCCGACCGTCATCACCAAGGACAATTACCAGCCCTTCGACACGCCGCTCGAGCAGCGCACCTGCCCGACCTTCGAGGAAGCCAGGCAAGCTCGGCACGAAGTGGGCAATGCCCGACCGATCATGGATTGGGACGGCTGACAGGACAGCCGTCCCCAAGAAACGTCCCGGAGATCATCATGCTGTTTGCCATCCATGCCCTCGACCGCACCGGTGCACTGCCGACGCGGCTTGCCAATTACGATGCCCACAAGGCATTTCTCGGCGATACCTCGCGCTTCGGCGTCAAGATCGTCATGTCGGGACCGCTGGTCTCCGACGACGGCACCACGATGATCGGCAGCCTGTTCCTGATCGAGGCGCCCGGTCGCGCCGAGGTCGAAGCCTTCAATCGCGCCGATCCGTTCGCGGCGGCCGGCATCTGGGAGAGGGTCACAATCACGGGGTTCCTGCGGCGGCAGGGCTGACCGATCCGGCACGACACCGTGCCGATCGCGAAAAAATCCCAGTGCCTGGAGAGCACTGGGGTTTCAATGACAAATGAATTGGTACGGCAATGACGCCTTCATAGCAGCTAACCCAGTGACAGCATGTGAACTGGCTCACACGTATAGCGGGGGCGATCGGACGATTTGTCGCGCCCAGGCTGCGGAGCTAACTCCGCCGCGGCTTCCGTGGAAACAGGCGATCGCGGATGTAGCGCGAGGTTGCGGTCAGGCGGATCCCACGCGGCTTCTGCCAGGCGGCGCGGTCGATCTCTTTCTTGTCACCGATCGCGAGCCTGCCCTTGGCGTCCTTCGCAATGAAGATGGAGTCGCTCATCTTGCGGCCGGAACGCTTGTTCCTCGCGGTCACTTCCTTCCAGAGGCTGATCCGGCCGAGCTTCAGCTTGGGCAGTTCCTCCTTGATCTCGCGGCGCAGGCAGTCCTTGTCGGACTCGCGCGCGCGCTTGCGGCCGCCCGGGAACATCCACAGGCCGTCCGACCGTCGCCTGACCAACAGAACCTTGCCGCGCTTCGCGGCCACCAGCTTGGAAGACTTCGCCATTGCTACAGTAATCAAGAACAGAATCAGGCCATGGTAACTTGTCTATTTCATTAGACAAGTTCGATGGCCGCTCTGGTTACCGTCGGCGCCCAGCGTTGTCCACATGGGTGCGAGGTGCGGCAAATGTCACGCAACCCCTCGGGGCCGGCCGCGCTAACGAACCTCGTCGGCTGGCGGCATCGCATTCCGCTTCACGGCCTCCGTCCGATCTTCCGTCCGGATCCACGCCGCCGCCAGTTCCCACGCCACCGACAGGATGATCGGCCCGATAAACAGGCCGACGATGCCATGGGCAAGCGTGCCGCCGATCACACCGACAAAGATCACGATAGTCGGCGTATTGAGGCCACGTCCCATGACGAGCGGCTTCAACATGGTGTCGAGGAAGCCGACAACGACAAGGAATACGGTGAGCACCAGCGCCGTAGTGACGTCCTTGGCGGTCCAGATCCAGATGATCACCGGCAGCAGCACAAGGAAGGCGCCGATCTGCACGATCGACAGCAGCAGCACGATGAAGGCGAGCAGGCCGGCGCTCGGCACGGCCGCGAGCTTGAAGCCGATGCCGGCAAGCAGCGCCTGCACGATGGCGACGCCGATCACGCCTTGCGCCACGGCGCGGATCGTCGCACCGCCCAGCTCGAGAAAATGCTCGCCCTGCTCGGGCACGATGCGCGACAGGAATCCTTGCCCGGCCGCAACCAGACGGGGCCCGTGCGGAAACAGGAAGCCGGCCACGAACACCGAGACCAGGAACTGGAGCGTGCCGAGGCTGGCATCGCCCGCGAGCGACAACAGCGGTCCCGCCAGCGGCTGGAGATAGGGCGCGACCTCGCGCAGCACCGCTCGGATGTTGTTGTAGGCCTGATCCCACAGCTCGAACAGCGTCGGGCCGATCACCGGCCATGACTTGATCGCCTCCGGCGCCGCCTGAAGCGCGAGGTCACCGGTGCCAAGCTGGTGCGCCAGCTCCTTCCCCCCGTCCACGGCACTCACGCCGAGCCATGTCGCCGGGCCGAGGACGATGCCGAGCGTGATCAGGGTGAGGATCGCGGCTGCGGTCTTGGGCCGGCCGCCGAGGATCTTTGCGACCCAGCTGAAGGCCGGATAGAACGCGACCGCGAGCACGCCGCTCCAGGCCAGGATCGGCACGAAGGGCCGGATGATGTAGAGCGTCCACAGGATCAGCAGCGCCAACAGGCCGAGCCGGATCACGAGCTGGATGACGTCCTCGCCCGTCAGGAGCTGACGCAGACTTTTCACAGGCACGGCTTTCCTTGCAGCATCGACGCGGGTTCCGGCACTTGCGCGGGCTAGCGTTATTGCCAGCAACGCACCCGGCGTCAAGGCGACCGGGCTCCCGGCCCATAGGGGCCCGGCCGCGTCAGGCATCACGATGGCGTGGCTGTGACGAAGCCGCCGGGGCTCGCCCTAGAAGTGATAGTTGACGCCCACCGTACCGGTCTGGATGTTCAGCTTCACGTTCGCCGGCGAGGCTGCCAGATTGCCCGTCGTCACCGGCTGCTCGGTGATGGTGCCGAAGCCCAGGTAATTGTATTCGGCCCGCACCGACCAGTTCGGCATGAACATCCATTCGACGCCGCCGCCGGCGAGCCAGCCGGTGCGGTTGAAGGCGCCCGAGGCCGAACCGGCAAGCGCACCGGCCAAGCCGTTATTGGCATTGTACTTGTCGCGGGTGAAGGCCGCGCCGCCCTTGGCGTAGAGCAGCACATGGTCGAAGGCGACGCCGAAGCGTCCGGCGACCGTGGCGATATAGTCGTTCTTCAGCGACAGGTTGAAGCCGGCGCCGCCCCCGAATGGGCCGCCGGCATTGAGCGTGACGCTGGACCAGGCGCCGGTGCCCTCGAGGCCCACCACGAAATTGCTGATCTGGTAGTTGCCGCCGATCTGGCCGCCGACGATGCCGCCGCTGGCGTCGACAGAGCTCCAGACGGCCAACGGATCGGTCGGGTCGATACCGGTCCATTTGCTCCAGGCGCCGCCGCCATGCGCGCCGATATAGAACCCGGTCCAGGTGAAGATCGGAGCCGGCGCGACGGGCGCCTTTACCACCGGAGCCGGTTCGATGATATCAGCCGCAAATGCCGGCGTTGCCAGCGACAACAGCGCAGCCGTCAAAATCAGTTTCTTGCCCATGATCTCACCCCCCATGACGTCCGCCCTTCCCGACCGCGGCGACAGGGTGAAATCTAGCTGTCCGATCAAGGGCGCGCTTGGACCGACCGGCGGCGCGACTTGGACTGACGGGCGCTGCGCATACCGGGAAAATCCTGCAATAACCGCAACCGGTGCCGGGTTTGCCTAACGACGATTAACCGGATTTCCGCTGACCGGTTTACGCCGATGCAAAGGCTCGCACCTACGCTTCAGGCCGGGTCCCAAAAACACTTTCGGTGCAATGGCCAACAGCATCTGGACGATCGAAGAATTCACCTGCCCCGGTTGCGGCATGAACTATACCGCGACAAGGGAGGAGCACGCCGAGTCGCACGCCGGCAGCTTCAAATGCAACATCTGCAGCGGCGTGGTGCACAGCTGGTCGGGGAAGCATCATTTCTTCGGCTGGGAAGCGGTGAAGACGAAGCCGCCGGTGTTCGGCCGGCGCTGGGCGGGCGTGGGCTGGTAGGCTCGCGGCGTTCAACAAAAATGATGATTTTTGCGATGCATGTTGGACGAGACATGCCCAGAGCGCTGCGAGGCACCGATTTGCGACCAAGACCGCAAGCCCCGAACGTAGCGTCTCAACTCCTAAGACTTCCCTGGCGGGCAAATCAGCGGTTGAGGGATGTCGACACGATGCGCGAGCGCTTGGTTGCAGTTGCAGGATAGGCGATGTGTCGCGAGATTGCGGTGCGTCCTACTCAATGTCTGTATTGGTCCTATGACGACCAAGTCCGCAGATCAGCGAAGTAACGCGATGCGCCATCAAGGGAAACAGTGGCTCCGTCCTCTCGCACATCGCACGCCCGCGACCTTTGGGTTCAGAAGGGCGGCGAGCGCTGATCGACAATCCTTGCACCGTCACCTTTTTCCGTACTCCGTGAAAACGAAATCTTTTTTCTGCACGACCGTGTGGCACGCGAACCCGCACTTGGCATCGTTCGCCTGCGGCGGCTTGTCGGCCTCGGTGCCGGGCCTGAACGTACCGGACGCGGCGTCATAGTCGAACACGGCCCATCCCCATCCGCCGCTATCCGCGAACCTCTTGCTGTCCTTCACCATGAAATCCACGTCGTGCAGGGTGCCCGGTACCGTCGTATCCGGGAAGTACTGGTTCATTTTCGGGGTCCAATGGATTTTCGCCATCTTGGCACCGTCGGGGAAAGGCTTGCCGTTGCCGGGGATACCAGCCAGATAGGCCTCGATCATCTCAGGATTGGCGAGGATCACAGCGACCAGATTCAGGTTGGCGCTGTGACTGGTAGCAACAACTTGCCAGCCTTCGTATCCCCTGAACTCAGAGAACTCGAGCCCGCCCGGCACTTTCAAGGCGTACTTGTCCTGCTGCGCAAGGGCCATGCCGCCCAGGACGGTGAGAACAACTGCAGCGAACGCAATCGCCGTGATATGAGTTTTCTTCATGGCTTACTCCCGCACTACATTGAAAATCAAATGAGTGGCGGCGCAGTGCGAGTATAGTTTCTTGGCTCGCGGCATTCGCTCGCACTTGAGCCAGACATCATCTGAGGCCGTGAAGCGCCTATTGTCGAGACCCTAATTGTACAATCCATAGCGCTGAAAGTCTTGGCGAAACTCGGAAGTGAGCTATCCTACGGCTGACCTAAACTGTCGCCATTGATCGCCCGCCCGTGGCCGCGCAAGACATCAATGCCGCCGGATCAACGACCTCTCTCTTAAATCGAAAGCGACCGATGCTGCGACGAACGATCTGCGCCATCCTGCTGATTGGGGCGACGGCTGGCCCAACCCAACTTCGCGCCAACAATTCCACTGCCGAGTGAACGCCTCAAAGGCTGTCCGCGCTAGCGGCTTCGTCATTGTGGCCTCCAAGAACCGCGACTTCTGCTAAGCCGCGACACCGGATAGACTCCCTCCTCCCCGTACCCAAAGCCGACACACAATGACAGCTCCCTTCGTCCCCCAGATCGCCCTCTACCGCAATTGGCTCGCCGAACAACGCGGCCTCACCTTCGCGAATTACGAGGAGATGCGGCAATGGTCCGTGCGCGATCTCGACGGCTTCTGGCGCAGCATCTGGGACTATTACGATCTGCAATCGCCGACGCCGTTTGCGGCCGTCATCTCCGAGCGCAAGATGCCCGGCGCAGTGTGGTTTCCCGGCGCGCAGGTGAACTATGCGCGGCAGGTATTCCGGCATGTCGACGCCGCGCATGCCGCCGGCCTGCCCGCGATCGTCAGCGGCGGCGAGGACGGCAAGCTCCACGAGACCAGCTGGCCCGAGCTCAAGCGCAAGGCGGCCGCGCTCGCGCTGCATCTGAAGGACAAGGGGATCAAGCCCGGCGACCGCATCGCGGCCTATCTGCCCAACATTCCCGAGACCATCATCGCGTTTCTCGCGAGCGCCAGCATCGGTGCGGTCTGGAGCGTCTGCGCGCCCGACATGGCCGCGCCCGCCGTGATCGACCGCTTCAAGCAGATCGAACCAAAGGTGCTGATCGCCTGCGACGCCGTCACGTATGCCGGGCGCAAGCATGACCGCAGCGGCGTTGTCGATCAGCTGCGTCGGTCGCTCCCGAGCGTCGAGCACGTCATCCTGCACAGCGACGCTGGCGCAGCTGCAGCGCCGGACGCCCTGCTCTCCGACATCGCCGCAAGGACGGGCCCCGACGATCGACGCCTTCGAGCCGGTCTGGCTGCCGTTCGATCATCCGCTCTGGATCGTCTATTCCAGCGGCACCACAGGTCTGCCCAAGCCGATCGTGCACGGCCATGGCGGCATTGTCATCGTGGTGCTGGCGCTGCTGGGCTTGCACAACGACCTCGGCTGCTCCTATCACCCAAACTCGTTCGGCGAGCGCTATCACTGGTACTCTTCGACCGGCTGGATCATGTGGAATTCGCAAGTCGGCGGCCTGCTCAGCGGCACCACCTGCTGCATCTTCGACGGCAGCCCCGGCGGCGCAAAGGACAAGCCGGATTGGACCACGTCGTGGCGCTTCGTTGCCCAGATCGAAGTCGACCTTCTTCGGCGCCGGCGCGGCGTTCTTCGCGAACTGCGCCAAGGCCGAGGTCGATCTCACCGCTGCCGGCGACCTCTCGCGGCTACGCTGTCTCGGCTCGACCGGATCACCACTCAGCGCCGATACGCAAGCCTGGTTCAACGACCGCTTCGCGGCGCTGTCGAAGACCAATGGCAGCACGGCGCAGGCCGACATCTGGTGGGCGAACATTTCCGGCGGCACCGATTTCGCCGGTGCCTTCATCGGGGGAAATCGCGAATTGCCGCAGACGCCGGGCGCGATGCAGTGCCGGCTGCTGGGCTGCTGCCGTCGAAGCCTTCAGCGAACAGGGCCGCGCCGTGATCGACGAGGTCGGTGAACTCGTCTGCACCGAGCCGATGCCATCGATGCCGCTCTATTTCTGGAACGACAACGGCGACGTGCGCTATCGCGCGAGCTATTTCGAGACCTATCCGGACAATTTCGACGGCAGCGGTCGCGGGCCGGTGTGGCGGCACGGCGACTGGCTCAAGGTCAATCCGGACGGTTCCTGCGTGATCTATGGCCGCAGCGACGCCACCATCAACCGGCACGGCCTGCGCATGGGCACGAGCGAGCTTTATTCCGCGATCGAGGCGCTGCCCGAAGTGCTCGATAGTCCTCGTCGTCGACCTCGAATATCTCGGCCGCGACAGCTACATGCCGCTGTTCGTGGTGCTGCGTGACGGCACAGCCTTCGACGGCGCAATGAGAGCGAAGATCAACAAGGCGATCGAGGCCGGTCTCTCCCGCAGATTCCTGCCGAACGAGATCTTCGCCGTTGCCGAGATCCCGCGCACGCTGTCGGGCAAGAAGCAGGAACTGCCGATCAAGAAATTACTGCTCGGCCAGCCCGTCGAGAAAGTCATCAACAAGGAGGCGATGGCCAATCCGGCCTGCCTCGACTGGTATCTCGCATTCGCGCGCGACTACCTGGCGCGCAACGCGGCGTGAATCAGCCGCCGCCGAAATTGGAGGGATCCAGATTCCTGTTCTCCGAGGGCGGAATTGGCGGACGGCCGGGAAACTTGTACCAGCCGGGCGGCACGGGCGCGTCCTCGGCTGGTCGGACCACGACGGGCTGCCGGGGATGGACGTGACGGGCCGGGGCCGCAGCGGCCGGCGCGCACGCTGACATCAACAGGATCAAAACCAGGACAGACCGCATCGCATCGGCTCCAGATGTCCACCCGGCCAGTCATGTGGTGCGGGACCCAAGCGGCGACCACGCATCCGCGGTGTCACGACCGGTCACATCGGCGGCATCACTTCACGCCATGCGGTGCGGCAGATCGGCCCAATTGCGTCATCGGTATTTGCACTCCGTTCACCGATCGCCGCTAGACCGGTCAGGATCCCTCCCGGCCAGTGCCCGAGATGCCCGACCTCAACACCGTCCTCACCAGGCTGAACGACCGCCTCCTCCGCCTCGAGGGCGAGCTGTTCGTGTTGCGCTCGCTGGCGCGCGCGACGCTGACCGCCGGCGACGACCACGCCAACCGGATGCGCAAGCTGGTCGAAGCCGCCAGAATCGCGCTCGAGGACGAGGCCAAACGCGAGCTCGACAAGCCGACGCGCAAATATGTCGATGCGGCCACCGCGCTGGTGGAGGAGTTGCTGGTGGAACCCACCCCGGCGCGGCCGCTGTTCACCGTCATCGACGGCGGCAGGCGCGACTGACGGCCTCAGCGGAATCGAGTCGCACCGAGATCAGGGGCATCCGCATTCAGTGGCGTAAGGCCCGCTTCGATGATCCCGATCTCCTGATCTATCTTGCCGATCGGCAGGCTGAAATCATAACCCGGCCGGCTCTTCAGGCCGACTGCGAGCCGCTGCCTGTGCATCATCAACTCGTCGAGGCCACGGCGGTTCTTCAGCCGCACATCGGCGTCCACGATCTGTTCAATTGCGTTCGGCATAAAATCGGTCCCGGCAAAAAAAGCCCGCGCGGCACGATCGCGCCGGCGGGACATTTTTGGTGTCGCGGTACGCAATACAAATCCGCGACAGATTCGTCGATACGACAGCCGGGTTGAGAACGCGTTACCGTTCGATGATTTGTGGCTGACGCGGCACACGAAAAAGCCGGGTTCCAAAACGGATCCGGAATGAAATTTAGCCAGCCCCGCTGTGTGCTCGTTCTAACGGCAGACCGGGCTTCCTTCTGTTAGAAATGAAACAGAGGAACCGGCGGGTACATCATTTGGCAACGCTTAGTCCGCGACGCAGAAATAGGTCCGCGGCCACCTGCGATAGGCGCTGTAGCGGTAATACGGCCTGTAGGCATAGCCGCGATAGAGCGCCGGCGGCTCTTCGCCGTAATAGGCGCCGTGGTAGAAATTGTAGATCGTGCCTTCAGCGCAGCGATAAATGTCCCAGGTCGGGCCGATGAAGGGCGCCACGCCGATCTCGGGCGGAACGGCCGGGTACGGCCCGCCGGCATGGGCCGGAGCGGCCGCAACCAGGGCAGCGAGAAGGAAAACCACGCGCTTCGCATGCTGCTCGCTCCGTGTCGATGGAATGTGCCCATGGAAGCACCGGAACAGGTGACTGCGCAATCGCGACGCTCATCGCGCCCCGGGTTCGGCGCATTGTTGATAACCCCCGCAAACGGCCCGCGGCTGGTGACACAGCGCACTGACGTGTTATCGGGGGATGACGCAGCTGCGAGACGGATCAAACACCCATGCGCATTACCCTCGTCGGCTCCCGCCATTTCGGCGTGACCACCCTGAACATGCTCCGCGAGCACGGCGTCGAGATCGCGCGGGTCGTGGTGGCCGACGCGGAGGACCGCCTGGCCGCAACCGCCAAGGCTGCCGGCATCGAGGTGGTGGTGCAGGCCAATCCCAAGCTGGTGGTGGCCTCCGAGATCGCCCCCGACACCGATCTGATCATCACCGCGCACAGCCACGCCCGGATCGGCAAGGATGCGCTCGCCGCCGCCAAGCTCGGCGGGATCGGCTATCATCCCTCGCTGCTGCCGCGCCATCGCGGCAAGGCGGCCGTGGAATGGACCATCAAGGAAGGCGACCCGATCGCTGGCGGCACGATCTATCACCTCGCCGACCGCATGGACGCCGGCGCCATCGCCGCCCAGGACTGGTGCTTTGTCAAGAAGGGCGAGACCGCCCGGGAATTGTGGGAGCGTGCGCTGGCCCCGCTCGGGCTCAAGCTGCTGGCCGACGTGATCGATTACGCCAAGGTCCACAAGGCCCTGCCGTCCAAAGCTCAGGACGAGCAGTTCGCGACCTCGGCGCCGAGTCTGGTGCGCTTACTCCTGACGTTAACGATTAACGTGAAGCCGCCTTGATTTTGCTTCGAAAATTGGAGCCGGAAACGCAAATAAACCATTGTTTCCACAGGAACAATTTTCGATTTTGCATCGCACCAAATTTCCGTCACATTTGGCCTGAATAAGCGACAGCATCATCAGACATATTCAAGGACGGAATTTATGCGTTTTGATCCGCATCGCGGCGTTCTGTGCCGCTTCAGTTTTCACTGCACCCTGCCGCCCGCCTTCGCCCAGACCCCCTATGACGGCAACTGGCACGTCACCATCATGACCAAGACCGGCACCTGCGAGCCGACCGCGAGCTCCATGCTGACGGTTGCCGACGGCAAGATCACCGCGCCCGGCGCTAACGTTTCCGGCACCATCGGTCAGTGGGGGACTTGTGAAAGTTTCGATCAATGGTGCATATGCCAACGGTCAACTCAGCGGCAACGCCGGATCGGGGAAGTGGAATGGAGCATCTGCAGGCATACCGTGCAGCGGGCGGTGGGAAGCATCGCGCCAATAAGTCAACTCGGGACGAGCCTCCTCAACCGGCGGCTGCTCATGGCGGCCGCCGTTTTGTTTGTGACAGCTGTTGCCAGCTCGGAGAGCAAGGCCCAGTCCGGCCCCTTCGCGTCGCTGGCGGGCAGCTGGAGCGGCGGCGGCACCGTCACCCTGGACGATGGCTCGACCGAGCGGATCCGCTGCCGCGCCAGATACGCCCCGGTCGGCCCGACCATGGAGATGTCGCTGACCTGCGCCAGCGATGCCTACAAGTTCAACCTCGGCGGCCAACGTCGAAGGCCGAGGGCGGCGCCATCACTGGCACATGGAGCGAGGCCAGCCGCAACATCGCGGCTCGCTTCAGGGCCGCGGGAGCGGCGGAAATTACGAAGGTGGTCGCCTCAACGCGCGGCTTCAACGCCAACATCTCGCTGAAGACGTCCGGCTAACAAGCAGAGCGTCAGGATGCGCGCCGACAGCCAGTTCCGCGGCGCCGACATCTCGCTGTCGACAAGCAATAAGACGACAGATCCGGTGACACGACAATCGACCCGGCGGCCTCGCCGGGTCGATTTTTTTATGACGCTTCGGCACGAACGCCGTGACCTCGATCTCGACCTTGGCGCGGTCGTCGACGAGGCCGCCGATATAGAGCAGCGTCGAAGGCGGGAAATTGCGCCCGAGCGTCTCCTTCCAGGCGGCGCCGATGCCGCGCCTGCGGCCTCATATTCGCTGCGGCTGGTCAGATACCAGGTCAGGCGCACGATGTGCTCGGGCCCGGCGCCGGCCTCCGCGAGAAGCTTGATGATCCGCTTCAGTGCGGTCGCGACCTGGGCGCGCCATGTCAGGCGCGTAATTGCCGGTCTCGTCGCCGCCGGTCTGCCCGGCCAGCACGACCCAGCGGCCCGGCCCCTCCGCCACCACGCCATGCGAAAAGCCGCGCGGTTTCTTCCATTCGGCCGGCTGCAAGATACGCATCGCGATCTCCCGATTTTCTTGTTGATCTGCGCTGCCTTAGCACGGTCGCCCTGGCATCGCCGCACCCGCAGATTTGGCCGTTGCAAACGGCGACGATGTCGCCGATACCGGCCCTCCCTCGGGATCTCCCGCTCGCCGCCAATCGAGCACGACACCGTCCAAAACCATGGCCGCCTTCTGGATGGCCGGCTGGCTGTCGCTGATGCTGGTCATGGCGGTGGCCGGGCGCGAGACCACGCGCGAGCTGAATGTCTTCCAGATCATGGAGGTGCGCTCGCTGGCCGGCTTCGTGCTGCTCTCGCCGATCATCTACCGCGCCGGCGGCTTCAAGGTGGTGAGGACGCAGCGCCTGCCGCAGCACATCGCGACGCAATCTGGTCCATTATGTCGCCCAGCTCGGCTGGTTCTTCGCGCTGACGCTGATCCCGATCGGCCAGGTCGTGGCGATCGAGTTCACCATGCCGATCTGGACGGCGATCCTGGCGGCCAGCTTCCTGTCCGAGCGCATGACGCCATGGAAGATCGCCGCCATCGTGCTCGGCCTCGTCGGCGTGGTCGTCATCGTCCGCCCCGCCACCGGCGAGATCAATCCGGGCCAGCTGATCGCGCTCGGCGCCGCAATGGGCTTCGGCATGTCCATGGCCCTGGTGAAATCACTGACCCGCACCGAAAGCGCACTCTCGATCCTGTTCTGGATGATCGTGGTGCAATCGGTCGCAGGCTTCGTGCCGACGTTGTTCGTCTGGACCTGGCCGTCGGCCTATGTCTGGGCCTGGATGGTGGTCATTGCGGTCTGCGGCACTTTCTCGCACTACTGCCTTGCCAGCGCGATGCGCTATGCGGACGCCACCATCGTCGTGCCGATGGACTTCCTGCGGGTTCCCCTGACCGCGACCGTCGGCTGGCTGCTCTATTCCGAGCGGCTCGACGCCTGGACCGTGCTCGGCGCGGCCCTGATCCTGTAGCGGCAATCTCCTGAATTTGAAGCCGGCAGCGCCGGTTCCCGGCCGCGCACTGTGAACCGCGCGCCGCCTCACGCGACAAATCAAAGCGGTCGAGCGTGATTTGGATCACGTTGGAGCGGTCTGCCATCGTGCACACTCGGCGCAAAGCAAGGTTGGGGCGAACTGTCGTTTTGCTGGCGCGAAGCCGGGCGTTTTCGTGTAAGTTCGCTGCCGATTTGTTGCTGCCGGTTATTCGATTTGACCTGGGGATTTCAGATGCGCATCTCTCACCATCCTCGTCTCATTGATCGTGCATGGCTCTTTCGGTCAGCGCCGCACAGGCCGATCGCCGCGTCGCCTTCGTCGTCGGCAACGGCGCCTACAAGAATGTCGCGCAACTGCCGAACCCGCCGATCGACGCCAAGGCGATGGCGGCGACGCTGCGCAATGTCGGTTTCGAGGTGATCGAAGGATCCAACCTCACCCGCGACCAGATGACCGAGAAGCTGCTCGACTTCGGCCGCAAGGCGCAGGGCTCCGATGTCGCGGTATTCTACTATGCCGGGCACGGCATCGCCGTCGGCGGCACCAACTATCTCCTGCCGGTCGACGCCGACATCAAGTCGGAGATGGACGTCAAGTTCGGGGCCGCCATCAACATCGACCTGACGCTCGACCAGACCATGGGCGACGCCAAGGTCAAGCTGGTCTTCCTCGATGCCTGCCGCGACAATCCCTTCGCCGCCAAGATCAAGTCGAACTCGGCGACCCGCAGCGTCAACGTGCAGAGCGGTCTCGCCGAGATGAAGTCGGGTGAAGGCACGCTGATCGCGTTCGCGACCGGCCCGGGCCAGACCGCGCTCGACGGCCAGGAGGGCAACAACAGCCCGTTCACGCGCGCGTTGATCGACAACATCACCAAGCCCGGCGTCGAGATCCAGCAGGCGATGACGTCGGTACGTGCCCAGGTCAACGAGGAGACCCACAAGGGTCAGCTTCCCTGGGGCCACACCAACCTGATCGGCGCGGTCTACCTCAACCCGGCACAGCAGACGCAGCAGGTCGCCAACGCGGCACCGACCGCCTCGAGCAGCCCGCCGGCGGCCGCGGCCAGCGGCAACTCCGACGGTGTCGAACTCGAATACTGGCGCTCGGTGAAAGAGACCAACAAGCCGGAAGAGCTGAACGCCTACCTCTCCGCCTATCCGAACGGCCAGTTCAAGGCGCTTGCCCTGGCGCGGCTCGCGGCGATCCAGAACGGTCCGTCGACCACGACCCGCAACCTCAATGCCGGCGTTGATCCCGCGACCTTCACCGACGACGCCAGCCAGCTCACCGAGGACCAGATCGGGCTGGACAAGGGTCAGCGCCGCGACGTGCAGCGCCGCCTCAACGGACTTGGCTTCGACACCAAGGTGACCGGCGCGTTCAATGACGAGACCCGCACCGTGCTCAAGCGCTGGCAGGCCGCGCGCGGCTATCCGTCGACCGGCTTTCTCAACAAGCTCCAGCACAAGGCCCTGCTCTCCGAGATCGTGGCCTCGACGCCGACCGCAAGCGATGACAGCCCGAAGCCGGCCCGGCGCGCCAGCGCACCCTCCGGCGGTGGCAGCGGCGGTGGCGGTGGCGGCGGCGGCGGTCATCGTGGCGGTGGCGATCCCGGGGCGGCCTTCGTGGGCGGCGTGGTCGGTGGCATGATGGGCGGCATGTTCCGCCGCTGAGGCACATGGCCAGCTCCCAAGTACGAAAGCCCGGCTCACGCCGGGCTTTCGATTCCGTCCTGAGGATCGAGCGCCTACTTCCCCGCCGCCTTGCGCAGTGCGTCGTTGATGCGGTCCTGCCAGCCCGGTCCGCCTTCCTGGAAGAACTCCAGCACGTCCTGGTCGATGCGCAAGCTGACCTGCTCCTTGATCCCCGGCGCCACGTTCTGCTTCGGCGGCGCTACGGCGACCTTGGCGGTCACCTTCTTGAAGGCCGCCTCGGCTTCGCTCCGGGCATCGCCCAATGTCCGCGGTCGCCTCGGTTGATCCGCCATCTCTTAGATTCCCTCAAACAGAGCCGTCGAAAGATACCGCTCGGAGAAGGACGGCACTATAGCCAGAATGGTTTTTCCCGCGGCTTCCGTCCGCTTGCCGATCTCAAGCGCAGCCGCAATCGCGGCTCCCGAGGAGATGCCGCCCGGGATGCCCTCATGCCGCGCCAGCGCCCGCGACGTCTCGATTGCGGTCGTAGAGTTGACCTTCACGATCTCGTCGATCACGGAGCGGTCGAGAATGTCGGGGATGAAGCCCGCGCCGATGCCCTGGATCTTGTGCGGTGTATGCTGGCCGCCTGATAGCACCGGGCTCTCCTCGGGCTCGACCGCGACGACCCGCAAGGAAGCCTTGCGGGGCTTTAGAACCTGACCGACACCGGTGATCGTGCCGCCGGTGCCGACGCCGGCGACGAAGTAGTCGATGTTGCCGCCGGTGTCGTTCCAGATCTCCTCCGCCGTCGTGCGGCGATGCACCTCGGGATTGGCGAGGTTCTTAAACTGCTGCGGCATCACCGAATTCGGCGTCGTCTTCAAAAGCTCTTCGGCCGCCGCGATCGCGCCCTTCATGCCTTGCGCGGCCGGCGTCAACACCAGCTCGGCGCCGAGGAAGGCCAGCATCTTGCGCCGCTCGATCGACATGGATTCCGGCATCACCAGCTTCAAACGGTAACCGCGCGAGGCGGCGACGAAGGCGAGCGCAATGCCAGTATTGCCGGAAGTCGGCTCGATCAGCACCGTGTCGGGTTTGATGATGCCCGCCTTCTCCATCGCGATGATCATGGCGGCGCCGATGCGGTCCTTCACGCTCGCGGCCGGATTGAAATATTCAAGTTTCGCCAAAATCGTCGCGTTCACGCCGTGCATGCCCGGCAACCGGCGCAGGCGCACGATCGGCGTGTCGCCGAAAGCCTCGACGATCGAGTCATAGACCCGGCCGCGGCCGGGTTGGTGCGCTGCACCCGCGGTGGAGGATGCGTCCATGATGAACTCCCTGTGACGACAATTTGCGCTTCTCACGCAGCTCTAGCGCAGTTACGGACAGCTTGTGACGACACGCAAGTGACAATGCGGCACATGTTAAATACGCTGCATCGCAAAATCACGTGAGCTGTAATTATCAGAAAACCAACGGATTTGTGTTGCGACCTCGTCAATTGATTCTGCTTATGTTAGACCTAAGTCTCGAAACAGGGAGGTCACCACGATGTCAGCGATCGCTGAAGTGTTGCCGACCGTCGCGCTCCACCGCGATCCGCGTTGCAGTGAGCTGCCCACCTGTCCCGTCTGCGCCAACTCCATGGTCGCCGCCGAAGCATCGGCCTATGTCTCGGACCACATGATCAGCTATCTCTGGACCTGCGACACCTGCGGTTATGGCTTCGTCACCAAGCACGCCGTCAAGCAGCGGTTCGTCTGCAACTGACTTCTATCATGCTCTAGCGCGGGGCGATGTCGCCCCTCGCCCAGTCCTCACGCGTACGCCGGTAGAACTCCTCGAACGTTCCATGTGCGATCGCGTCCCTGATGCCCTGCATCAGGAACTGGTAGTAAGCGATATTGATCTCGGACAGCAGCATCGCGCCCAGCGTCTCGCCGGCCTTGACGAGATGGTGCAGGTAGGCGCGCGCATAGTTGCGCGTCGACGGCCACGAGCTCTCCTCATCGAGCGGACGCGGATCGTCGGCGTGGCGCGCATTGCGCAAGTTCACCTGGCCGAAGCGGGTGAAGGCGACGCCATGGCGACCATTGCGCGTCGGCATCACGCAGTCGAACATGTCGATGCCGCGCTTCACCGCCTCGAGAATATCGTCGGGCGTGCCGACGCCCATCAGATAGCGGGGACGGCCTGACGGCAGCGCCGGCGCGGTCTCGTCGATCATGGCGAGCATCACAGCCTGCGGCTCGCCGACGGCAAGGCCACCGATCGCATAGCCGTGGAAACCGATCTCAACCAGACCCTGCGCGCTGGCATGGCGAAGCTGCGGCACGTCGCCGCCCTGCACGATGCCGAACAGCATGTAGCCGTCCGGTGCGCTCTCGAACGCGCGCTTGGAGCGCTCGGCCCAGCGCAGCGACAGCCGCATCGCGCGCTCGATGTCGTCGCGCTCGGCCGGCAGCCGCACGCATTCGTCCATCTGCATCGCGATGTCGGAGCCGAGCAAGCGCTGCACCTCGATCGAGCGCTCCGGTGACAGCTCGACCTTGGCGCCGTCGATATGCGAGCGGAAGGTGACGGCGTGCTCGCTGACCTTGCGCAGATCCGCCAGCGACATCACCTGGAAGCCGCCGGAATCGGTCAGCATCGGTCCGTTCCAGCCGGTGAACCGCTGCAAGCCGCCGAGCGCCGCGATCCGCTCGGCGCCGGGACGCAGCATCAGATGATAGGTGTTGCCGAGCACGATATCAGCGCCGGCGTCGCGCACCTCGCGCCAGTGCATGCCCTTCATGGCGCCGGCGGTGCCGACCGGCATGAAGGCCGGCGTCCGCACCACGCCGTGCGGCGTGGTCAGACGGCCGGTGCGCGCGGACCCGTCCGCAGCGAGCAGTTCAAAATGATTGGCAAGGAGATTTATGGCGCTGCTTATTGCGTGTCGGGACGGGCCGATCAACCCGCTCGGGCCGCGCGATGCCCCAGACTGGGACACCCTTGACGCGGACGTGATACAAGCCGCGGCTTGATAAATAAAACGATACAGTATAGTTTCATAGCGGGGGCTGGACGAGATGCTGCGGCGACTTAGCCGGCGGCAGTAGATGATGCGTGATCGTCGGCCACCGACCAATGCCCCTCCCCACATGTTCGACTGACATGTCCACCCCCTCTGATGGCGGGACAAAGCGGACAGGCGCCCGCCTGATCAGGTCGCTGGTGCCGGCGTGCAGCCTGGCGCTCGCCGCTTGTACCTCGCTCCCCCGCACGCCCTATACGGCCGCAGATGCCAGCGCCTCGCGCGTACTCGATATCGATGGCTTGCGGCGCTACACCGACGAGCCCGTCACGAAATTCAGCTTCGAGAAGGACAACAGCGCCACAAGCAGGACCTATCTCGCGCTCTCGGGCGGCGGCGCCGACGGCGCCTATGGCGTCGGCGTGCTGAACGGCTGGAGCGCGGCCGGCAGGCGCCCCGCCTTCTCGGTCGTGTCGGGCGTGAGCACCGGCGGCCTGATCGCGCCCTTTGCGTTTCTCGGGCCGCAATATGACGACACGCTCAGGGAACTCTACACCAGCGGCATCGCGGAAAGCCTTCTGAGCGATCCCAGCATCATGCGCGTGCTGTTCAGCTCCGGCCTGTTCGGCAACACGCGATTGCGCGAGTTGGTGGCGCGCTATGTCGGGCCGGAGATCATGGCGCAGGTCGCCCGCGAAAACGCCAAGGGCCGACGGCTGCTGGTGGTCACGACCGATCTCGATACCCAGCGGACCGCCATCTGGGACATGGGCAAGATCGCCACGATCGGCACGCCCGAAGCGCTCAAGCTATTTCGCGATGTGATGGCGGCCTCCGCCAGCATTCCCCTGGTGTTTCCGCCGATCATGATCGAAGCCGAAGGCCAGGGCCGCAAGTTTCAGGAGATGCATGTCGACGGCGGCGTGACCGCCCCGGTGCTGACGCTGCCGGAGGCCCTGCTGTTCCAGGGACGCCTGCCGGGCAACGCGAAGATGGATATCTACATTCTCGTCAACAAGAAGATCGAACGAAACTTCGAGCTTGTCGCCAACGGCACGATCGATGTCGCATCACGCAGCCTGTCCTCGATCACCCAGTCGCAGACCCGCTCGATCATCTTCTCGACCTATGATTTTGCCAAGCGCAATGGCCTGGGCTTCCACCTCTCCTACATCGAACGCGATTATCCGGCGCCGCCCTCGGAAGGCTTCGACACCGCCTATATGCGCGCGCTGTATCAGTACGGATATGAAAAGGCGGCAGCCGGCCAGGCCTGGACCTCGACGCTGCCTTAAGACCGCGCAGCGGAACGACGTCGTAACGCGACCGTTGACGGCCAATTGGGCGAGATTCGCCATGACGCCCCGGCTGCTGCGCGTTATAGAGCAATGACCATTGTGACGACCGCGCAGGAATCGTTGGGCATGGGATTGACTGCGACCAAGGCAAGAACGGCAGCGCCGCGCCGCGAGGTCTCGAAATCGCGCGGCGGCCGACCGACGAAAACCGCCGCGATCGAACGCGATCAGCGGCTGATCGAAGTCGCCACCCGCCTGTTCCTGGATCGCGGTTTCGACGCAACGTCGCTCGACGCAGTCGCTGAAGCGGCCCGGGTGAGCAAACCCACCGTCTATGCCCGCTACGGCGACAAGCGCGGGCTGTTCACCGCCGTGCTGAGGCGCGAGATCTCGCGCTGGCTTGCTCCGCTGTCCGCAGCAGCCGAGATGCAGCTTGGCAGTTCGTCCGACATTTCGGTCGAGCAGCGGCTGGTCGAGATCGGGCGCGAAATGCTCACCTTCACCTGCGGGCCGGACGCCATGGCCTTCAGCCGCATGATGACGTCACAGGCCATCAACTTTCCCGACATCGCCAAGCTCGGCAAGGAGGAAGGCTGGCTCAAGGCCGTCGCCACGACCGCACGCTTCTTCGATCATCTGGCCGCGCAAGGCGCGCTCGACGTCGACGACACCACCATTGCAGCCGAGGTGTTCCTCGACGTCGTCGTCGGCCATACCCACCGTATGGCGACGTTCGGAACGCCGATGGAGCTCAAACCCGCCGAAAAGCGGATGCGCGCGGCGGTCAAACTGTTCCTGGCCGGCGCACTCGGCCCTGCCGACCGAGTCCAGCCCCCCGCCAAAGGCACGCAACGGCGCCGCCCGCCCCGCTGACATTTCCGTGAGCCAAGCGATCTATCCGCAGGGCGCGGCGGCCTTTCCGTTGACCGAAACAAAACGATACGGTATGGTTTTGTTAGGTTCCGGCCTGTTTTTCAGCAGCCCCGAATGGGTTCGGACCGACTTTCAGACGACGATCGTCGCGGCGGGTACAGCCCGTTGCGACAATCAGCGGCGGGCCACTGCCCGCGGTCGACCGCGACTTCTTTACGATTATCCGGCACACTCGCTGGCCGAGGGTTTCGAGCATGAGAGCGACAAGACATCGGGCGTGCGGGTTGCTGGCGATCGCCCTGTCGGGGCTACTCATCGCAGCGCCGGTACGCGCGACCGTCTCGGCGGGCAGCACACCCACCGCCCTTCCCGGCAAGACAGATGGTGATACCGCGGCTGAACGCCAGGCCGTCAGCCGCGAGATCGAGCGCTTCCGCAGCTCGTCGATCTCGATCAGCCAGGCTATAGCGATTGCCGAGGCCCGTCATACCGGCGCCACGACCGCGGATGTCAGCTTCGACGGCGGCTCGGGCGTCCCGGTCTACCGGGTGAAAACCTTGCACAATGATCGGGTCTGGCGACACACCATCAGCGCCGCAACCGGCGAGTTCATTGGCGGCGAAGCCGCCCTGCCCCTCGCCGAGCTTGACCTGGAGGATCGCAACAATCTGGCGGCGCTCGGCGCCATCCGGCAACGTCTGGCGGATGCGGTCCGTGTCGCCGAGCAGGCGGCCTCCGGCAAGGCCATCAGCGGCGGACTGGTGCGCGAAGGCGGCCGGCTCAATTTCGCGATCGTCGTCATCAGCGGCGACGACCTCAAGGAGGTCATCCTCGAACCGCCGGGCGCGCGGGTAAAGTAGCGGCAGCCACAATCCCGCCGAAAAGCCCATTGACGGGCGCAAGACTCTCCCGCATAAGTCGCCGCCATGTTCATGACCACCAAACGCACGACCAAAACCACCGTGGCCTTCGGGGCCCGGGGAGGCGTGCGCGCATAGTCGTCGACTAGAACGCAATCAGCTCTACCGAAGCCCCGCCCACGATGGTCCGGGGCTTTTTTGTTGTCTGCAATTCAATGGAGGAGAATGTGAGTAACGATCCCGTCGTCGCGATTGTCGGCGTCACCGGTGCGGTGGGCGCCGAATTCATCGCCACCATGGACAAGCGCGGCTTTCGCATCAGTAAGCTCAAGGCTCTCGCCAGCGCCCGCTCGGCCGGCAAGACAGTGTCCTTCCGCGGACAGAACGTCGTCATCGAGGAATTGACCGAGCGCGCCTTCGAGGGCGTCGATATCGCCCTGTTCTCCGCCGGCGGCAGCATTTCGAAGAAGTACGCGCCGCTCGCCGTCAAGGCCGGCGCGGTGGTGGTCGACAACTCATCCGCCTTCCGCATGGACCCGAACGTGCCGCTGGTGATCCCCGAGATCAACGCCAACCGCATTCGCGACCACAAGGGCATCATTGCGAATCCGAACTGCGCTGCGATCACCGCACTCGTGCCGCTGTGGCCGATCCACCAGAAGAACCGCATCAAGCGCGTGATCATCTCGACCTATCAGGCGGCTTCCGGCGCCGGCGCCGCCGCAATGGACGAGCTCGTCGAGTCCACCCGCGCCAATCTCAACGGGCAGGTCTATACGCCCAAGGTGATGCCGCACCCCTACGCGTTCAACCTGTTCAACCACAACACCGCAGTCGATCCCGAGACCGGCTACAACGACGAAGAGACCAAGGTCATCAAGGAAACCCGCAAGATCTTCGAGGACGAGAACATCGCGATTGGCGTCACCTGCGTGCGCGTGCCGGTGCTGCGCGCCCATTGCGAGGCCATCACCTTCGAGTGCGAGAAGCCGATCAGCGAGGACCAGGTCCGCGCCATCATGGCGCAAGCCCCCGGCGTGAAGGTCGTCGACGACCGCGTGAAGAACTACTTCCCGATGCCGATCGACGCCTCGGGCCAGGACGACGTCCTGGTCGGCCGCATCCGCAAGGATCTCAGCGACCCCTCAGGACATTCGATCTCGATGTTCGTGGCGGCGGACCAGTTGCTCAAGGGCGCCGCGTTGAACGCCGTGCAGATCGCGGAGCTGCTGCCGCAGCGGGTGATGGCGTAACGGGGAAGGTGCTTAGGGTGGGTTAGCGATGCGTAACCCACCCTACGGCGCTGGCGCCCGGAACAGCAGGCAGGCATCGCCGTACGAATAGAAACGGTAGCCGCTCGCGATCGCGTGTGCGTAGGCCTGTTGCATCGTCTCCAGTCCGGCGAACGCCGACACCAGCATGAACAATGTCGAGCGCGGCAGGTGGAAGTTCGTCATCAGGACATCCACGGCGCGGAAGCGATAGCCGGGTGTGATGAAGATCGACGTCTCGGCCGTGAAGGGCTGGATCGTGCCATCTTCGGCCGCAGCACTTTCGAGCAGCCGCAATGACGTGGTGCCGATGGCGATGATGCGGCCGCCATTCTTCCGCGTGGTGTTGAGCCGCTCCGCCGTCTCGGCCGAGATCGTGCCCCACTCGGCATGCATCTTGTGGCCTTCGGTGTCGTCCACCTTCACCGGCAGGAACGTCCCTGCCCCGACATGCAGCGTCAGGCGGTTGACGCCGATGCCGCGCTCGCGCAACGCCTGCTCCAGCGCCGGCGTAAAGTGCAGGCCCGCGGTGGGGGCCGCGACCGCGCCTTCGTTGGCGGCAAACATCGTCTGATAGTCGGCGAGGTCCTGATCATCCGGCGTGCGCTTGGAGGCGATGTAGGGCGGCAGCGGCGGGCTGCCGAGATCGGCGATCGCCTGATCGAGCGCGGGGCCATGGAACGAGAATGACAGCGTCACCTCGCCTTCACTGCCCTTGGCTTCGACTTCGGCATCGAGATGGCCGAGCAGGCAGACCTTGCCCTCGTTGCCGAAACGAATGCGGTCGCCGGCGATGAGCTTCTTCGCCGGCTTCACCAGCGCCTGCCAGCGCGATCCGTCGAGGCGCTTGATCAACGTCGCCTCGATCTTCGGCTCGGTCTCGCGCCCGATGCGGCGGCCCTTGAGCTGCGCCGAAATCACCTTGGTGTCGTTGACGACGATCTGATCGCCACGCTTCAGCCATTGCGGCAGGTCGGAGATGGTCTGGTCGCGCAGCGCGCCACCTTCGACGACCAGCATCTTCGCGGAGTCGCGCGGGCTCGCCGGGCGCAACGCGATGCGCTCGGCGGGCAGATCGAAATCGAAGAGGTCAGTGCGCATCGGTCAGTGCCTGGCACGGCGCAGCCGGCCCCTCATCCTGAGGAGCGCGGAACGCGCGTCTCGAAGGATGAAGGCCCCACTGCTGCAGCTCAGCCTTCATGGTTCGAGACGGCGCTGCGCGCCTCCTCACCGTGAGGAGCGACGGTTACTCCGCGTCAGCGGCCATCCGCGCCTTGACGATCTTGTCCGGATTCTGCACCGGCTCGCCGCGCTTGATCTTGTCGACGTTCTCCATGCCCTCGGTCACCTTGCCCCAGACCGTGTACTGGTTGTCGAGGAAGCGGGCGTCGTCGAAAACGATGAAGAACTGGCTGTCGGCGGAGTCGGGGCTCGCGGCACGGGCCATCGAGGTCACGCCGCGCACATGCGGCTCCTTGTTGAACTCGGCCTTCAGCTTCTGCCCCGAGCCGCCGGTGCCAGTGCCGTGCGGGCAGCCGGTCTGCGCCATGAAGCCTTCGATCACGCGATGGAACACGATGCCGTCGTAGAAGCCTTCGCGGACCAGCTCCTTGATGCGGGTGACATGGCCCGGCGCGAGGTCGGGCCGCATCTCGATGGTTACGGGGCCCTGCGTGGTCTCGAGGATCAAGGTGTTTTCAGTGGCACTCATGCTCGTCTCTCTTGCTTTGGGGGTGAAGTCTTTCGGTTACGAAACTGGATCGCGAATGGACGCCCCGCAGCGGCGCCGGCCATCGCATCGGTAAATGGCATCGGCGTGCAGCGTTGCAATGCCTCCATCACCGCGATCCGGTATTGCAGCCGGTCATCGTCGGAGGCCTCCGCGGATTCATAGGTAATCCTCGGATGGCCCAGAATGTTTCCGGCCCGGTTAAAGCTCACGACGACGGTGATGTCGATGGGCCGAGCCTTGGCCGCCGGTGGCGGTTTCCAGCAGGTGCGCAGATGCTGGAAGATGTCCTGGATGGTGTTGACCTGCGCGTCTTCGGCGGCCACGCCGGAGGTGCCAAGCAGCAGCACGGCAGCAACCAGCAGAAGCCTGTTGCCGCAGTGCGCCATGGTCCCCTCCTACTTGATGTCGGAGGCGACCTGCACCTTCACCATCTTGTCGGGATCGGTGACACTGCCGCTCGGCGAGCCGGCCGGCGCCTTCTTCAGCTTGTCGACCACATCCATGCCCTGCACCACCTCGCCGACCACGGTGTACTGGTTATCGAGGCTGCCGCCGTCCGCGAACATGATGAAGAACTGCGAGTTGGCGGTATCGACGCTGTCGCCGCGCCGGGCCATGCCGACGATGCCGCGGGCGAAATGCACCTTGGAAAATTCCTGCTTCAGGTTCGGATATTTCGAGCCGCCGGTGCCGTTGCCGTTCTGGCCGTCGCCGGTCTGGGCCATGAAGCCGTCCATCACGCGGTGGAACGGCACGTTGTTGTAGAAGCCCTCGCGCGCGAGCTGCTTGAGGCGCTCGGCGTGCTGCGGCGCAAGGTCGGTCCTGAGCTTGATGACGATGCGGCCCTTGGTGGTGTCGATGACGAGCGCATTGGCCTTGTCGAGGTTGGCCGGCAGCTGCTGCGCCAGCGCCGGAACCGCCCCGATGAGCGCGACAAACATCGTGGCAAGAATTGCGAGACGACGGATCATGGAAACTCCGGATCAGTGAGATGAAGAAGTGCGCCGTTATGCGGCGAATTTGGCCTTGAGCAGGGATGCAACGAGCGGCGGGACAAAGGCCGAGACGTCGCCGCCCATGGCGGCGATCTGGCGCACCAACGTGCCGGTAATGGGGCGGACCGCCGGAGAGGCTGGCAGGAAGACGGTTTGCACGTCGGGCGCCATCGTGCCGTTCATCCCGGCGAGCTGCATCTCGTAGTCGAGGTCGGTGCCGTCGCGCAGGCCCCGAATCATGATGGTCGCGCCGTGCTTGCGCGCCGCGGTGATCGCGAGATCGTCGTAGGTCACGGCCTCCAGCGTGCAGCCGGCTTCGGCCGCCACCGGTCCGCAGACGTCATGGAGCATCTTGAGCCGTTCCTCGGTCGAGAACAGCGGCTTCTTGCCGGGATGGACCCCAACCGCGACCACCAGCCGATCGCACAGGGGAACACTGTTCCGGACCACGTCCAGATGGCCGTTGGTGATGGGGTCGAAGGAACCTGGGTAAAAGGCAATGCGCGGCATGGCCTCCTCCTACCTCGCCCGGACCGGCCCGGCAAGCCGGGCAGGTTCCCTGCCGGTTTTTCAGCCACCCACGTCGAAAACCTCCGGATTGTTTCGTCCCGGGGGCGACCACGAAACAAAACGGGGGCGCGCACGAAACCAATTCCCGCCTCCGCGAAGACGTCCGGAAACTGGTCATGGTTACTAATCCACCCAACGAATGACGGGCCGCACACTGGGCGTAGCGGCCGCATCACAGGGGACCGTCAATGATCAAGGCGCTTTCAGCGATCGCTATCGCTGCGTGTGTTGCTGCAACCCTCACCCTCCTGCCCGGTTTTGCTCCGACCGTCGAAGCCAGCGTGCCGCAGCCGCTTGCCAAGGGCGACCGGCTCGATATCAAGACCATCGGCAAGGACTGCTCGCAGCAGGCCTGGCCGAACTTCGAAGCGTCCTGCCTGCGCCGCGCCGGCACCAAGGCCGACGTCCGCGTAGCTCGCCTCGTGACCGCGGACCGCACTCCGTAGGCGGTCTGTCAGCTCAGCGTCATAAATCCCAAGATAAATCCCATGGATATTTGCGACGTCCCGTCGCAGACTGTGTGACGCTCGCGCTCCTCGGAATGGCCCGACGGGCGCGATCCCACTGAGGGGTCGCATTTGTCCAGTACGCCCGCAGTCGCTTCCGGCCATCATCCTGACCCGCTGCCGATTGCCATGACCGTGGGCGCCCTCGGGGTGGTGTATGGCGATATCGGCACCAGCCCCCTTTACGCCCTGAAGGAAGCCGCCAAGGCGGCTGCCCACGATGGCACACTGACTCACGATGCTGTCCTGGGGGTTGCCTCGCTGATCCTCTGGGCGCTGCTGCTGATCATCTCGCTCAAATACGCACTGCTGATCCTGCGCGCTGACAACCGCGGCGAGGGCGGCATCGTCGCGCTGCTGGCGCTGCTGCATGCCCGCCATGCCCAGCCCGGCACCTGGCGTGCGCATCTGTTGGTGGTCGGCCTGGTCGGCGCGGCGCTGCTCTACGGCGACGGCGCGATCACGCCTGCGATCTCGGTGCTGAGCGCCATCGAAGGCCTCAAGGTCGACGCGCCCTCGCTCGCGCCTGTGGTAGTGCCCGTGACCATCGCCATCCTGGTCGGTCTGTTCATGATCCAGAAGCAGGGTACCGGCTTCATCGGCCGCATCTTCGGTCCGGTGATGCTGACCTGGTTCATTGTGCTCGCGGCGCTAGGCATCCACGGCATCATCAAGGCACCGGCGGTGTTAGCCGCGCTCAGCCCGCTCTATGCTTTCGACTTCCTGATCCACCAGGATTTCCACGTCTCCTTCGCGATTCTCGGCGCGGCCTTTCTCGCGGTGACCGGAGGTGAAGCCATGTATGCCGACATGGGGCATTTCGGCCGCTTCCCGATCCGGCTCGCGTGGTTCACGATCTGCCTGCCCGCGCTGGTGCTGAACTATTTTGGGCAGGCCGCGCTCCTGATCACCGATCCCGGGCTGATCGAGAATCCGTTCTTCCGGCTCTGCCCTGACGCCCTGCATTATCCGCTGGTCGCGTTCTCGGCGGTCGCGACCGTGATCGCCTCGCAGGCGATCATCTCCGGCGTGTTCTCGCTGACCCAGCAGTCGATCCAGCTCGGCTTCCTGCCGCGCATGCAGATCCGCCACACCACGAGCGACGCGATCGGCCAGATCTACGTGCCCTTGGTGAACTGGCTGCTCGCCGCCGCAACGCTTGGGGCCGTCCTGAGCTTCGGCACCTCGGACGCGCTCGCCGGCGCTTACGGCATCGCAGTGTCGCTGCTGATGGCGATCACCACGCTGCTCGCCGCCCTGGTCGCGATCCAGTGGGGCTATTCGCCGTGGCTCGTGGTGGCCGTGAACGGCTTCTTCTTCGTGATCGACGTGATCTTCTTCTCGGCCAATTCGATCAAGCTGTTCGAAGGCGGCTGGTTTCCGCTGCTGCTCGCGGCCCTCGTCGCCTTCCTGATGCTGACCTGGCGCGCCGGCGTGAAGCTGGTCGAGGCCGCGCGCGGCAAGCTGCGCCAGCCCGAGGAAGATTTGATCGAGACCGCGGTCAACAAATGCACTGCAAGGCTGCCCGGGACCGCGGTGTTCCTGGCATCGGCGCCGAAAGGCGTGCCGCTGGCGCTGACCCAGTTCGTCAAGCATAACCACGTGCTGCATGAGCGCATCGTCCTCGTCACCGTCCTGATCGAGGAGCTGCCTCACGTCGCCGACGAGGAACGCGCCGAGGTGATCGAGATCATCACCGGCATCACCCGCGTGATCCTGCATTACGGCTTCATGCAGAACCCGACGATCTATGACGGGCTGACGCTGGCCTGCCGCCAGGGCAAGCTGCCCGGCATCGATCTCTCCGACATCACCTATTATGTCGGCCGTGAGACCATCATCCCGCGCGAGGATGTCCCGGGCATGTGGGTCTGGCGCGAGAGCCTGTTCGCCTTCCTCCAGCGCAACGCCGAGCGCTCGGCCGCGTTCTTCGGAGTGCCGACCAGGCAGGTGGTGGAGTTCGGCACGGAGCTGGAGATCTAGCTGATGGTTGGTGACAACTAGCGAATAGGTGAGCCCCTATTCGCTGTTTGCCTGCTCTCCATTCGTTCCGTTGCCGCTCTCGGCCTCCTCCGTGATGTGCTCGACCGAGACGACGTGCTCGTCCTCGGCGGTGTCGAACACGATCACGCCCTGCGTCGAGCGGCCGGCGATGCGGATGCCCTCGACCGGGCAGCGGATCAGCTGGCCCTTGTCGGTGACCAGCATGATTTGATCAGCATCCTCCACGGGGAAGGACGCAACGAGGTTGCCGTTGCGGTTGTTGACGCTCATGGCGACGATGCCTTTGCCGCCGCGCCCCGTGGTGCGGTACTCATAGGACGAGGTCCGCTTGCCATAGCCGTTGACGGAGACGGTGAGCACGACCTGCTCGGCGGCCGACATCTCGACATAGCGCTCCTGCGGGAGCTGGAAGCTGCCGGAGGTCTCCTCGGCCTCGGCCTCGGCCTCGGCCGGAGTCTCCTCGGCCGCGACTTCGCCGGCGACCGCACGGCGCATCTTCAGATAGGCAGAGCGTTCGTCCGAGCTGGTCTCGACATGGCGCAGGATCGCCAGCGAGATCACCTTGTCGCCGTCGCCAAGCGCAATGCCGCGCACGCCCATCGAGGTGCGCCCGGTGAACACGCGCACGTCGGTGACGGGGAAGCGGATGCACTGGCCGCCGGCGCCGGTCAGCAGAACGTCGTCGCGCTCGGTGCAGATCTGCACGTCGACGATCGCTTCATTGTCGTCGAGCTTCATGGCGATGATGCCGGAGCGGCGGACGTCGACGAAGTCGGACAGCTTGTTGCGCCGGACGTTGCCGCCGGTGGTGGCGAACATCACGTCGAGGTTGCCCCAGGTCAATTCGTCCTCCGGCAGCGGCATGATCGTGGTGATGCGCTCGCCCTGCTCCAGCGGCAGGATGTTGATCAGCGCCTTGCCGCGCGCATTCGGCGCCGCCATCGGCAGCCGCCAGACCTTTTCCTTGTAGACCTGACCGCGGGACGAGAAGAACAGCACCGGCGTGTGCGTCGAGGCCACGAACAGGCGCGAGACAAAATCCTCGTCGCGGGTCTGCATGCCGGCGCGGCCCTTGCCGCCGCGGCGCTGCGCCCGGTAGGCCGACAGCGGCACGCGCTTGACGTAGCCGGCGTGCGAGACGGTGACGACCATGTCCTCGCGCTGGATCAGGTCCTCGTCCTCGACCTCGCCTTCCTGCTCCATGATCACGGTGCGGCGCGGGGTGGCGAACTCGGCCTTCACCTCGGCAAGCTCAGTCTTGATGATGCCCAGCACGCGGGCGCGCGAGCGCAGGATGTCGAGATAATCGGCGATCTCGCCGGCGAGCTTGTCGAGCTCCTCGCGGATTTCGTCACGGCCGAGTGCGGTGAGGCGTTGCAGGCGCAGGTCGAGAATGGCCTTCGCCTGCTCCAGCGACAGCCGGATCGTTCCGTCCTCGCTGATGCGGTGGCGCGGATCGTCGATCAGCGTCAGCATGTCCTCGACGTCCCGGGCCAGCCAGTCGCGCGACATCAGGGTGTCGCGCGCCGTGGTCGGGTCGGGCGAGGTCCGGATGACGCGGATCATCTCGTCGATATTGGCGACCGCGATTGCCAGACCGACCAGGATATGGGCGCGATCGCGCGCCTTGGCGAGCAGGTACTTGGTGCGCCGCGTGACGACCCGCTCACGGAAGTCGACGAAGATGGCCAGCAGGTCCTTCAGATGCATGATCCGCGGACGGCCGCTGTCGAGCGCCACCATGTTGACGCCGAAGCTCGTTTGCAGCGGCGTGAATCGGTACAGCTGATTCAGCACCACATCCGGCACGGCGTCGCGCTTCAATTCGATGACGACGCGGTAGCCGTCGCGGTCGGATTCATCGCGCAGGTCGCCGATGCCCTCGATCTTCTTTTCCTTGACCAGCTCGGCGATGCGCTCGACCATCGTCGCCTTGTTCACCTGGTAGGGAATCTCGGTGATGATGAGCGCCTCACGCTCCTTGCGAATGGCCTCGATCGCGACCTTGCCGCGCATGACGATCGAGCCGCGGCCGAGGTGATAGGCGGCGCGGATGCCCGCACGTCCGAGAATGACGCCGCCGGTCGGGAAATCCGGCCCCGGCACGATGTTGGTGAGCTCGTCGATGGTGAGCGCGGGATTGTCGATCAGCGCCACGCAGGCATCGATGACCTCGCCGAGATTGTGCGGCGGGATGTTGGTGGCCATGCCAACCGCGATGCCGCCCGCGCCGTTGACCAGAAGGTTCGGGAACTTGGCCGGAAGAACCGACGGCTCGGTCTCGTTGTTGTCGTAGTTCGGCTGGAAGTCGACGGTGTCCTTGTCGATGTCGGCCAGCAGGGCCAGCGCCGACTTCGTCAGTCGCGCTTCGGTGTAACGATAGGCGGCAGGCGGGTCGCCGTCGACCGAACCGAAATTGCCCTGACCGTCGATCAGAGGCACGCGCATCGAGAAGTCCTGCGCCATGCGGACCATGGCGTCGTAGATCGACTGGTCGCCGTGCGGATGATACTTACCGATGACGTCGCCGACCACGCGGGCGGACTTGACGTACTTCTTGTCGGGCGTGTGGCCCTGCTCGTGCATCGAGTACAGGATGCGGCGGTGCACCGGCTTCAGTCCGTCGCGGGCATCAGGCAGCGCACGCGCCACGATCACGCTCATGGCATAGTCGAGATACGACTTCTTCATCTCCTCGAAGATGGAGACGGGTCGAATATCCGAGCGCTCCGGCTCGTCGCCGGGCTTCTTGTTGTCGTCGTCGGCCAAGGGGGAATCCGGTGAAGTTTTATCTGGGAATCATATAGCGCATCGATACCCTGATAACCACCCTTGCAAGCTCTTGGGAAGCGGTTTTTCCGTTTGTTTTTCCAGAGACTTACGCGCTTCTCACCCCCGTCGCCGGCGGCACCGGAATGAACCGCCCGGAAGCGCCCGTCACGGCCCGAAAAACACCTGGTGCATGATGCGTCCGGGCACCAGCGTGAACAGGCCCGCCACCACCAGCGCACCGGTGAACAGCAGGATCATGACGCGACGGTGATCGGTGACGCGATGGGTGTGCGCCCGCCACACCGCCAGCGGCAGCATCACCAGCGTGAAGATCGACAGCAGATGGATCGGGCTGAACGGCCCGACCAGGCGGATCTGGTGGATCCAGAACGAAGATGCGGCCACCACGGCCATCAACGCGACCCAGATCCAACCGACTGTCCGGTGCGGCAGCGTGCCCTTGGGTGCGGCGAACTGAACGAGGCCGAGCACGAACGCCGCCATCGCCGCGAAGGCGTGCAACGGGATCGCGGGGGCAGCGTCAAGCAGCGGCGCGAGGCTCATGTGGCGCGTCTTCCGACCGGCAAATCGACTATGTGAACAGGATTAACATGAAGTTAATACCATTCACATCGAGCGCCGTCAAAGGCTTGAGGCAGTACATGAGGCCAGCCCGGAAAAACCGAGCCTAGCCCGCCAATTGGCTAGGAAATCCTGCCGCTTTGCGCGAGCGGGAGCAACGTTCAGCGCGAAGCGCCCGCGCGACCCGTCTCAGAACGGGATGTCGTCGTCCATGTCGCTGTTGCGGCCACCGCCGCCGGCGGCAACGGGACGGCGCGGCGCGCTGCTGACGGGACCGGAGGAACCGAAGTCGCCGCCCGGCTCGTCGCCGAAGCTGCCGCCTCCCCCGCCACCGCCGCGGCCGTCGAGCATCGTCAGCGTCGAGTTGAAGCCCTGGAGCACGACCTCGGTGGAGTACTTCTCCGCGCCGCTCTGGTCGGTCCATTTGCGGGTCTGGAGCGCGCCCTCGATGTAAACCTTGGCGCCCTTCTTCAGGTACTGCTCGGCGACCTTGCAGAGACCTTCATTGAAGATCACGACGCGATGCCACTCGGTCTTTTCCTTGCGCTCACCGCTATTCTTGTCGCGCCAGGTCTCCGAGGTGGCGATGCTCAAATTCGCGATCGGCCGCCCGTCCTGGGTGCGGCGGATTTCCGGATCCTTGCCGAGGTTTCCGACCAGAATGACCTTGTTGACGCTTCCCGCCATCGCCGCTCTCCACTCCAAATCCACTGAATTCATAAGGCTGGGCCGCCGCCGCGGTCCTCTTCAGCCTGTTGACGCGACCCTATACGCTTGCGCGAACCGATCAGCCCATCAGCCCTCGGGTTATCCCCATATATAGCATCGGCCCGAGCTTTGTTCCAGATTTGTTCCGGCGAGATTTTTGACGCCGAATATGCTCCGGCAACTTCGTCGGCGCACCACCTGGCGTTGCTACACGCTCCGAGCGCATCAGCCAGGACGTCGATATCGACCTCATCTGCGCGAACTTCGCTGGGATGGCCCGGTGATCGCGAAGTACGCATATCCCTCTGACATCACTTGAAAATCGAAGGCCGACATCGTCCGGCTTTTTTCCTGTTTGGTTCCCTAAGGGAACTATAGGTCAGTGACCGTTACATTTTGCATCTGTTGTGACTTTTGAGAGACACAACTTGCGGCTTCACTGGTGTAAGGACGACATCAGTTGGACCAATGCGTCCGATGCCCTTCCGATGCACGGAAGACAAAAACAGAAAACTGGGACTGGGATTTGTTGAATATGAAGAAGATTTTCTTGGCTTCGGCCTGTCTGCTCGCCCTCACTGGCGCCGCTTCGGCTGCCGACCTGGCCGCTCGCCCCTACACCAAGGCTCCGGTCGCTGTGGCCTCGGTCTACAACTGGACCGGCTTCTACCTCGGTCTCGTCGGCGGCGGCGCTTGGGAAAACGCCTCGACCGATCCGAAGATGAAGGGTGGCTTCGTCGGTGGCACCGCCGGCTACAACTGGCAGACCGGCAACGTCGTGTTCGGTATCGAGGCCGATGGCGCCTGGGCTGACGTCAGCGCCACGGCGACCGGAGCTACCGTTGTCCCCGGCTTCGGTGTTGTGACCGCCACCGCGAGCTCCAAGACCGACGCGATGGGCACCGTGCGCGGCCGCATCGGCTACGCCGTCAACAACGTCCTGTTCTACGGCACGGGCGGTTACGCCTGGATCGACAACAAGATCACCCTCTCCGCACTTGGCGTGAGCGCGTCGGACAGCAAGTGGCATTCAGGCTGGACTGTCGGTGCGGGCGTCGAAGCTTTCATCGCTCCGCAGTGGTCGATCAAGGGCGAGTACCTCTATCGCAGCCTGGGCGGCGAGACCTATTTCTCTGGCGCCCTGCCCACCGGCACGCTCAACTTCCACACCGTGCAGGTCGGCGTGAACTATCACTTCAACGGCCCGATCGTCGCGAAGTACTGAGCTTCGTCTCCAACGCCATCGCGTTACGAAAGGCCGGCCTTGTGCCGGCCTTTTTGTTTTCGCGGCCCGGCGCATCGAACCGTCAAGGAGTCGTGGGGCGCAGATGGCGCTCGCGAATTGCTTGGGCGAGTTGGGGATCTGCTGAAGACATTGGCGCTGAAGACTTGGGCGCTGGCCGCGGTCGGCTTGTTCGCACTCGGCGCGGTCGCGCCAGCCGGTGCCGCTGATCTCCCGCTCTATTCCAAGGCACCCGTGGCGCCTGTGCTCGCCTACGAATGGACTGGCGTTTATGGCGGCCTCGACCATCTATTCCTCGGCCATCACGGCGGCGATCTCGCCAGCGGCATCCTCGTCCCGCCGCTTCGCACTGAGCGGATCGGCCAGGACGTCGATATCGGACTGATCCGCGTCAACTATCGCTGGGGCGGCCCGGTCGTCGCCAAATACTGATCCAAGCTCCGAATGAAGCCCCCGGAAGGGCCGGCCTCGTGCCGGCCCTTCGCATGTTCCGCGCCCTGCTCCTGCCACATGCCGCCAGCGCGCCAACAATCCGTTGACGATTCGCAAGTCCCACTGGAAATCGGTCCTCGTTCTTCCTACGTTCGCTGACATACCCATCGGCGCCGATCCCGGTTCCGGGCGAAGCGCGCCTATAACGTTGGCGCGATCGCGCGCCTTTGGGATTCCTTGAGGGCAACTCGGATGGATGAAGTGATCAAGGCGAAGCGCCAACAACCGAACGCGGGATCACACCTGCGCGCAATTACGATCCGTGGCGCGCGCGAGCACAACCTCAAGAACATCGACGTCGAGATTCCCCGCGACAAGCTCGTCGTGTTCACCGGCCTGTCCGGCTCCGGCAAATCCTCGCTCGCCTTCGACACCATCTATGCCGAGGGCCAGCGCCGCTATGTCGAGTCGCTCTCGGCCTATGCCCGCCAGTTCCTGGAGATGATGCAGAAGCCGGATGTCGACCAGATCGACGGCCTGTCGCCGGCGATCTCGATCGAGCAGAAGACGACGTCGAAGAACCCGCGCTCCACCGTCGGCACCGTCACCGAGATCTACGACTATATGCGCCTGCTCTGGGCGCGCGTCGGCGTGCCCTATTCGCCGGCCACCGGCCTGCCGATCGAAAGCCAGACCGTCTCGCAGATGGTCGACCGCGTGCTCGCGCTGCCGGAAGGCACCCGGCTCTATCTGCTCGCGCCCGTCGTGCGCGGCCGCAAGGGTGAATACCGCAAGGAGCTCGCCGAGTGGCTCAAGAAGGGCTTTCAGCGCGTCAAGATCGACGGCACCTTCCATGAGCTCGCGGAAGCGCCGACGCTCGACAAGAAGTTTCCGCACGACATTGACGTCGTGGTCGACCGCATCGTGGTGCGCCCCGATATCGGCCAGCGCCTCGCCGAAAGCTTTGAGACCGCGTTGAAGCTCGCCGAGGGCCTCGCGGTCGTTGAATTCGCCGATGCGCCGGCTGCGGCGCCGGTCGAGGAGAAAAAGAAGACCGCAAAGATCCACGACAAGAGCGGGCCCGAGCGCATCCTGTTCTCGGAAAAATTCGCCTGTCCGGTATCCGGCTTCACAATCCCCGAGATCGAGCCCAGACTCTTTTCCTTCAACAACCCTTACGGCGCGTGTCCTGCCTGCGGCGGCCTCGGCGTCGAGCAGCATGTCGACGAGGACCTCGTCATCCCCGACAAGGAGCTCGCGATTGGCAAGGGCGCGATCGCGCCCTGGGCCAAATCGTCGTCACCCTATTACGTGCAGACGCTGACCGCGCTCGGCAAGCACTACAAGTTCACGCTGACCACCAAATGGAAGGATCTGCCGAAGAAGACGCAGAACGCGATCCTCCATGGCTCCGGTGAGGACGAGATCAAGTTCTCCTACGAGGACGGCGTCCGTTCTTACGACACCAAGAAGCCGTTCGAAGGCGTCATCACCAACATCAACCGCCGCTACCGCGAGACCGAGAGCGAGTGGGCGCGCGAGGAACTGGCAAAATATTTCCACGACGTGCCGTGCGGCGCCTGCAACGGTTTCCGGCTCAAGCCCGAGGCGCTCTGCGTCAAGATCGGCGCCAAGCATATCGGCGAGATCTCGGAGCTGTCGGTCAAGGGCGCCGGTGCGTGGTTCGAGACCGTGCCGGAGGCGCTGAACGCGCAGCAGAACGAGATCGCCGGGCGCATCCTCAAGGAGATCCGCGAGCGTCTCACCTTCCTGCTCGACGTCGGCCTCAACTACCTCACCCTCTCCCGCTCCTCCGGCACGCTGTCCGGCGGCGAGAGCCAGCGCATCCGCCTGGCCTCGCAGATCGGCTCGGGCCTGACCGGCGTGCTCTACGTGCTGGACGAGCCCTCGATCGGCCTGCACCAGCGCGACAACGCGCGCCTGCTCGACACCCTCAAGCGGCTGCGCGACCTCGGCAACACAGTCATCGTGGTCGAGCATGACGAGGATGCGATTCTCCTCGCCGACCATGTCCTCGACATCGGCCCCGGCGCCGGCATGCATGGCGGCAACATCATCGCCGAGGGCACGCCCGCCGAGATCATGCGCAACCCGAAATCGCTCACCGGCAAATATCTCACCGGCGAGCTCGAGGTCGAGGTGCCGGAACGGCGCCCGCCGAACCATCGCCGCACCATCAAGGTGGTGAATGCGCGCGGCAACAATCTCAAGAACGTCACAGCCGAGATTCCGCTCGGCCTGTTCACGGCCGTCACCGGCGTCTCCGGTGGCGGCAAGTCGACGCTTCTCATCGACACGCTCTACAAGGCCATCGCGCGCAAGCTGAACAATGCCAGCGAAGGCGCCGCCCCGCACGATCGCATCGAGGGCCTCGAGCACATCGACAAGATCATCGACATCGACCAGTCGCCAATCGGCCGCACGCCGCGCTCGAATCCTGCGACCTATACCGGCGCCTTCACCCCGATCCGCGAATGGTTCGCGGGCCTGCCGGAATCCAAGGCGCGCGGCTACGAGCCCGGCCGTTTCTCCTTCAACGTCAAGGGCGGCCGCTGTGAGGCCTGCCAGGGCGACGGCGTCATCAAGATCGAGATGCACTTCCTGCCCGACGTCTACGTCACCTGCGACGTCT
Source organism: uncultured Alphaproteobacteria bacterium (assembly GCA_963819355.1). GTDB lineage: Bacteria > Pseudomonadota > Alphaproteobacteria > Rhizobiales > Xanthobacteraceae > Bradyrhizobium. The sequence goes on from CAWFVZ010000017.1 coordinate 382,618, forward strand.
GCAAGGGAAAGCGCTACAACCGCGAGACGCTCGAAGTCCTGTTCAAGGGCAAGAGCATCGCCGACGTGCTCGACATGACCGTCGAGGAAGCCGCCGAGTTCTTCAAGGCGGTGCCACGCGTGCGCGAGACGTTCCAGACGCTTCACCGCGTCGGCCTCGATTACATTCACGTGGGCCAGCAGGCCACCACGCTCTCCGGCGGCGAAGCCCAGCGCGTCAAGCTGGCAAAAGAACTGTCAAAGCGCGCCACCGGCCGCACGCTGTACATCCTGGACGAGCCCACGACGGGCCTGCACTTCCACGATGTCAAGAAGCTGCTGGAAGTGCTGCACGAGCTGGTCGCGCAGGGCAACACGGTCGTCGTCATCGAGCACAATCTCGAAGTCATCAAGACCGCCGACTGGGTCATCGATCTCGGCCCCGAAGGCGGCGACGGCGGCGGCGAAATCGTCGCCTGGGGACCGCCCGAAGACATCGCGAAGGCACCAAGGAGCTATACGGGCAAGTTTTTGGCGCCGGTGCTGGCGAAGGCGCGGAAGCCAAAGCGGAGACGGACGGCGAGCGAAGCGGCGGAGTAGCGTGTGGATCAAAGCCGCAGGGCGATTGGCGAAGCGTAACCCACCTTTGCTCTTCCCGTGAGACCGGCGGGTTACCCCCCAAACGAACCACGCAGAATCCAGGGAAGAACGATATGTCCGCTGGCCTTGTGCAGACCTACCGCGCCTTCGCTCACAACAATGCCTGGGCGAACCAGCGCCTGCTCACTGCCTGCGGCCGCCTGAGTCAAGCCGATTTCGAAGCCCGGCGAACCGGCTTCTTCCCGAACGTCCAGCGTACGCTGAACCACGTCTACGTGATCGACCTCTTTTACGTCGATGCACTTGAGGGTGGTTGGCTCGGACCCCGAGCCTGGCAGAACGAGGTGCCGTACCCCTCGCTTTCCGAGTTGAAGCCTGCTCAGACCGCAATGGACAAGCGCTTGCTCGCCGTCTGCGACGCGCTGACGCCTGAGCTTCTCGACGGCTTTGTCCGGATCAACCGCGACACGCGCGTCCAGACGGAACGCCGCGACCGACTGCTCATGCATCTGTTTCAGCATCAAATCCATCACCGCGGACAGGCGCACGCTATGCTGTCCGAAACGAACGTCGCGCCGCCGCAGCTCGATGAGTTCTTCGCCGAGGGAGAAGCGCCGCTCAGGGCCGCCGAGTTCGATGATCTCGGGTGGACTGAGGCGACCGTGTGGAAGTCCTAGGGATATAACTTCTCCCCATGCCCTACACCCTCGCCATCTTCGATCTCGACGGCACGCTCGTCGACAGCTTCCCGTGGTTCCTGCGCACCATCAACGACGTCGCCGACCGCTTCGGCTTTCGCCGGGTCAGGGACGAGGATGTCGAGGGGCTGCGGCATGCCTCGACGCGGGAGATCCTCGGCCGGCTCGAGGTGCCGCTGTGGAAGCTGCCGGCGATCGCGCGGCATGCGCGGCGGCTGAAGGGAGAAGCGACGGCGGAGATCTCGCTGTTTCCCGGCGCCGAGGCGATGCTGCGGACGCTGACTGAGAACGGCGTGCAATTGGCGCTGGTGACGTCAGACAGCGAGGCCAACGCGCGCCAGAAGCTGGGCGCGTCAGCTGTGCTGTTCGCGCATTTCGACTGCGCCGCTTCTCTGTTCGGCAAGCCCGCGAAATTCCGCCGGGTCATCCGTCGCGCCGGCGTGGACCCGAGCCGCGTGATTTCGATCGGCGACGAGGTGCGCGACATCGAGGCGGCGCGGGCCGCCGGCATTACCTGCGGCGCCGTGTGCTGGGGTTATGCGGCGCCGGCAGCGCTGCGGGCACTCGAACCCAACCTCGTCTTCGAGCGTATCGACGACATCGCGCCGGCCTTGCTGTCCGGCACCGTGGGCCTGCGCGACCCGTCGCCCGCCTAGCCGCCGCGGGTCGGTTCGTGCTTCTCCAGTGACTGCGCGATCCGCTCGAGAAAGCCATTCATCCGCCGGGTTTCGGCGACCTGCTGCTCGTAGAGCTCGATCATGGTCGCGCCCGACGATCCCCGGGCCTGCAATCCGTACCGCCGCGAAAACCAGAACCACAGCCCGATCAGCAGCACGAACGGCAACCACGAAACCGCAAGCTCAACCCAGCTATTCATTGCAAACGTCCCCACTCCGCGAGCATGCGCGGCATCAATCTATCCTGGATAGCATTTGTCGGCACAACGCAACAACCGGTTCGACGGCAAGCGAACCCTACTCCGTCTTCCGCAAGAACGCCCCGAACGCGCGCGGGCCGTCGCCGACCTTCACCTCGCCGGTCACCTTCAGCTCGGCGGCATCGATGATGCTCAGCGTGTTGCTCTCCCAATTGGCCACAATGATGCGCTTGCCGTCGGCAGTCGCAGCGATGCCCTCGGGATAGTCGCCGACAGTGATCCGCTTCACCGGTTTCAGATCCGCCAGATCGAACACGCTGACGGTGCCGCCATATTGGTCGGTGACGAAGCCGCGGCCCAGCGTCAGCGCCACCGCATAGGGTCGCATCCCGACCGGCACGCGGCCGATCTCGCGGCCTTCGGCGATGTCGATGACGGAGACGTCGTTGGAGCCGACATTGGCGGTGTAGGCGCGCTTGCCCTCGGCGTCGATGGTGACGCCGAACGGGCGGGTGCCGACCTTGATGATCGCGTTGCGCTCGCGCCTCGCGGTGTCCACCACCGAAACGCTGTCGTCGTCGCGATCCGCCGAGAGCAGCAGCTTACCGTCCGGCGTCACCGCGAGCCCCGATGGTGAGGCACCGATGGTGATGCTGGCGGTGACGCTGCGCGACGCCGCATCGATCACCCGCACCGCGGCCCCATACCAGTCGGCGACATAGACGGTCTTGCCGTCGGGCGTCACGGCAATGCCGAGCGGTCCGCCGCCGACCTCGATCCGCCCCGAGACCTGGCGCGTTGCGGCGTCCACGACCGTCACCGCCTTGGCGTCCGGGCTCGTGACATAGGCAAAGCGGCCGTCCGCGGTAACGGCGACGCCGGCCGGCTTGCCGCCGATCGGGATGGTCGCAACCGCGCGCGACGTGGCGAGGTCCACAACCATCAGATCGTCGCTGAGCTGGTTGGTGACGAAGGCCTCTTCGGCGGAGGCGCGCACGATGCCGGCGGCGAGTGCCGCCAGGACCAGAACCCGCACGGTCAGCTTCCGCTCTCGATCTTCTTCTTCAGCGCTTCGAGGCCGGTCTGGTAGAGTCCCTTCACCGCCTTGACCGAAGCCTCGTCATTCAGCTCCGGCGGCGGATCGTTGTTGGGAAAGCCGCGATAGAACGCGCCAGCCCATTCCAGCGTCGACCCCTTGCCGTCGGCGCTCGGCGACACCGTCAGCGTCGAGGAATAGTTGGTGACCGGCAGCACCTTCACATCGACAGTGGTGATCCGGTAGGAGTAGGTCATAGCAGCGGCGTCGAACTTGTAGAGCTCCTCCTCGACGGTGGCGCCTCCGGTCAGGGTCAGCCGCCGCGTCGCGCCGATCTCGTTGCCCTTCTCGCCCTCGGTCTTGGTGACCGGCGGCAGCCAGCTCATGTCCTGGAAATTGCCCATCGCCGCCCAGACCTTGGCCGGGGCTGCGTTGATCTCGATGGATTCCCGCACCTTCTGCCGGGTCGGCCCGTGGCCCCAGGCTGCTGTCCCAATCACCGCCAGCGCCGCCACTGCGGCGATCGCCTTACCGAACGTCACCCTCATTCTCGTATCCTCACCTTTAAATCTGCGCGACTTGAGGCGCGCTGGGATCATCGTAACGCATTTTTGGACCGAGGGGAGACCGGTTCGTGGCCCGACCATGGCGGGGCCGCCGTCGCGTTCACGCCATCCCTTGCGTTCCTCGACGGGCAAAACACGCCAGACCGAGGTCAATACGTCGAGATCAAAATAATTCGCTTTACTCGAATTCTGGATTATCGCATATGTGGTCCACCTTGCCCGGTCCGAGGGGCGTATCGCGATCGTCACGACACGCGGGTGGGATGTGGTGGACGCAGGCGGCGTCGGCGCGAAGGCGGTTTGCAGGGCGGGTCACACCGTGAGCGAACGCCGCGCGCACACGACCGGTGCAGCCTGCGTACGGCGAAATCGTGTGGTCCTGGCGCCCGGAGCCTGTGCGCCAAGCCTTGCGGTGATGGGTGTTGCCCAACCGGGCACGCTCATCAGCCATCCGCAAAGAGCGACGGGGGCAATAGTGCATCGCTCCCCGGGGAGAGCGCGACATAAGCCGTAAAACCACCGCGCAGGGAAGGCCGGGATGTCCAGGCTGCCCTGTATGCCGCTGTGCATTTGCTTCCAGCGCATTTGCGCACAGCGGACCGCGGGTGCCAGCCGGCGCCCGGCCTTCCCTGCGCCCTCGGCACTTTCAAGGGCGGCAACTACCGCAAAAGCTCGGGCACGGCGTGCCGCGAGAAAGTGAAGACATGTCCGCGATTTCAAATGCCAATCGGAAGATGAAGCTTACTCACGTCTTGCTTGCGGGAGGCTTGCCGCAGAGATCCATACGATGCGGCACTTGGACGCAAATCATACCTAAGGTTGTCGCTCAGAATCGCATTAAGAAAACGTAATCGCCTTTCTGTCTGCTGGCATGAGGCCAGTCCCGACCTTGCGACCCGGCAATGATTGACGGACGTCCAGGACAGCCGAGCCGTCAGGAATTCCCCATGGTGTCCACCTATTTCAGCTACAGCTACGTCGCGCGCAATCTCACGCAGTCCCTGACGCGGGTGGCGCAGCAATCGGACGTATCGCGCGATGCCGCCTATTACAAGGCCAACATCGGCAAGGTGCACACCGTTGACGATCTGATGAATGATTATCGCCTGTATCACTACGCCACGAAAGCCTATGGCCTGGAAGACATGGCCTACGCCAAGGCCTTCATAAAGAAAGTGCTGCAGAGCAATCTCTCGGACTCAAAGAGCTTTGCCAACACGCTGATCGACAAGCGTTACCGGGAATTTGCTGCGGCATTTTCCTTCGGCGGCGGTGAAACGAAGGTTGCGCAATCGGGCAACCAGACCGATGACATGATCGGGCTATACACGGCAACCATGAAGAGCAACGTCGATGCCGTTGCCGCCGACACGAATTACTACAATGCCACGATTGGCAACGTGACGAGTGTCGACCAACTTCTCAACGACGATCGTCTTCGCAACTATGTCGCCTCGGCATTCGGGATTGATCAAAGCAAGTGGCCCCGTGACACGATCAAGCAGGTCTTGTCCAGCGATCCATCCGATCCGAACAGCTACGTCAATGTCACCTTCTCGTCCCAGCTGAATGGCCTGAACGCTCAACTTGCCCAAGCCAAATCGGATGCAACCGACGCCAGCTCGAAGATAGCCGACTACACGACGCAACTGTCGCAGCCCGGCGCTGACGTCAATCAGTTGAATGTGCAGATATTGGTCGAAAGATATCGCCTGCAGTCAGCCGTGAGCAGCATATCCAGCACCAACGACGACATCGCGACGACGGGCCGGTTCATGGACCTGGCCGGCGCGTTCGAGTTCTCGTCCGACGGGTCGCTTCCAACAGGTACACCTGCGCAGACCGCTGCAAACCTCGCAAGCACGAACCAGAGCTTCGATGACAGCAAGTCGGCTGTCTATTCGGCGGCCAGCCCGTTGCAGGAAGCCGTGTTAATCGGACAATTCGGGGCAGCCATCCCCAAGGTGGCTTCACTCCAGGCGCTCGTGTCCACACCAGGCGCGTATAAATTTGCACTGGCGGCCGTCGGCCTCGATCCCACACAAGTCTCACAGTCCACTGTGAAGGCTGTTCTCGAAAGCGACCTCAGCGACCCCAAGAGCTACGTCTATACGCTCAAGGACGACCGATACGTAAAGCTCGCGCGCGCGTTCAACTTTGACGCAAAAGGCAATCTGACGACACCCCTGGCGGCTCAGGATCCGGCTGAAATCCTCGATATCGCGAAGGACTATGTCATTGCGAAAGTGAAGTTTGCAAGCACGCAGGACCAGGCAAAAATCCGGACCCAAGCTCAGAAAGACGCAGCGAATTATCAACAGTCGATAGCCGACATCGGGAGCGTTTCCGATCTGCTCGCAAACAGGAAGATGGTCGACTTCATTCTTGTCGCCAAGGGTTTGCAGCCCGAGAAGGTGAGCACCGCCTATCTCAAGAAGATCTTCAGCTCTGATCTAAATGATCCAAAGAGCTTCGCAAACACGGAGAGCGACCCTCGTTTTGCCGAGATCGCGGCGTCGTTCAATTTTGACAAAACGGGTAACGTCGCGCGTCTTCCGACGATGGGTCCGCAAAAGCGCGATCAATTTCTGGCAACGCAAAAGAACTATCTCGAGCAAAGCCTCGAGCAGCAGCAGGGGGATACGAATCCCGGCGTGCGTCTGGCGTTGTATTTCCAGCGCATGGCGGGCCACATCACCTCCGCCTACGACATCCTTGCCGACAAGGCTCTTTCGGAGGTGTTTCGAACCACCTTCGATTTGCCTGATCAGATGGCTTCGATGCAGATCGATCAGCAAGCCAAGATCGTGGAGAAATACATCAATCTCAAAGATCTCGGGGATCCCACGAAAGTTGCAAAGCTGTTGAGCCGCTTCTCGGCCATGTATGACGCGAGGAACGCCAGTCAGACTTACTCTCCCGTGCTCGACCTCTTTCAAGGATCGAGCTCGGGGACGTCAGGCTTCAGTGAATCGACATATTTGGCCATGGCGAAAATGCGCACCACCCCCTGGTGATCGCTCGACGTCATTGCGAGAGCGGGTGGCGATTGCGTCCCTCGCCTATTCCGCCAGCGTCGCCTCGACGAAGCCGCGCGGATCGGCGCAAAATTCTCGCATGACCCGGTAATGATCGGTCTGCTCCACCGTTGTCGGCTCGACGCCGTATTTGCCGAGCCGCAGCAGCTGCGCATTGGGATAGGCCATCAGCAGCGGCGCATGGGTCGCCATGATCACCTGGCAGATGCGGGAATCTTCCATGCGCCGCAGCAGCTTCAGGAATTCGATCTGACGCGCCGGCGACAGCGCAGATTCCGGCTCATCGAAGATAAAAATGCCCTGGCGCTGGCAGCGTTCTTCGAAGAAGCGCAGGAAGCCCTCGCCGTGGGAGTGCGACAGGAAATCGGGGCCGGCCTGACCAGCATCACGCGCGGCCTTGTCCAGATATCGCGCTACCGAGAAAAAGCTTTCGGCGCGAAAAAACCAGCCATTGGTGATCTTTGGCAGCCAGCTTGCGCGGAGCGCCTTGGAGAGCTGGCCGCCCATCTTCTCGCGCGCCTCGGAGTGATCGACCGGCATGTATCCCTTGCCTCCACCGGCATCGTCGTAGCCGGCCAGCGCTGCGATGCCCTCCAGGATCGTCGACTTCCCGGTGCCGTTCTCTCCAACGATGATCGTGATGGGGGCCTCGAAGTTGAGTTCGAAATCATCCGGAAAGATGGGCAGGCAAAACGGATACGTCTCGCGATCGTTCACGTGCGACGGATCGAGCCAGACCCGCTTCAAATACGGCGCGGGAAGATTGATCGTCCGATTGCCCTTCCGCGCCATTACCGGCCTCCACGCCTCGCTCGAATGGAACATAACAGGAACATTACAAAGAGGAAAGAGGTATGTTGCACGCGCCCCCCGGGGGCACAGAGACTACCCCAACTCCTCCAGCACCAGCTCCATGGTCATCAGCACGGGATTGTCACCGCGCACCAGGCGGCCCTCGGCGATGCCACCGGTGTAGTCGATCAGAGCGACGTCGAGCGCAGCTTCCAATGCGCCGGACGCACCGGACGCAATCGTCCCGGCGGTTATCGCCAACTCCGTGGCAAACGGCTCGGTCACGCCGCCATGGGTGAAGCGCGCACCGATGGTCGAGCCGACGCCGCCATGGATCTTCGCGCGCGCAATGCCATGCGCCTTGCAAAAGGCTTCGAGGCAGAAGGCAAAATCCTGGTTGGGGCGCAGCCGCAGCGCAAAGGCGCGGCTGGTCGTCCGCGCGCCGGAGCTTGCGGCCACGACCGGCCCGAACAGCTTGAAATTCGTCTCGGGATCCGGCTCCGCGGTGAACATCGCGCCATCAACGCCAAACGCCTCGACCGCGAACGGTTCGGCCACGATCGTCTCGTCCGGCAGCATGTGGCCGCCGCTCGCCTTGCCGTCCGCTTCAGTCCACAGCCCGTGGCAATGAAAGAACGGCGCACCGTCGCGCATGCCGAGCGTCATGCTGCCGAGCCTGGTGCGCGTTACGCCTGCGGGCCGATACGTGTCGCTGTAGAACGCCGCGTTCTCGCCGGTCTTCGACAGCGCCGGCATCACATAGGCGAACGGCCCGAGCGCGCCGCTGCCAAAATTCAACACGCCGCCAGAAAATCCCTCGGCGGCAAAGCCGCGGCGTGCGGCATCGAGCAGCGGCAGGCCCGCTTGAAGCGTGAACGCGAAAGCGCGTCCCCTCGCCTCCACCCATTGGATACGCTCACTGACCGGCGCGCCGGGCTGCTTGATGTTCCGCATGACCTGCGCTCAGCCCGCCTTCGTCTTGTCGAGATCGAGCAGCCCGCGCGCCTCGAGCTCGTCGCGCACCATGCGCTTGGGGACCTTGCCGTAGCCGGATTTCGGCAGCGCCTCCCAGAAGAAGAACCGCTTCGGCATCTTGTAGCGCGGCACCTTTGGCAACAGGAACGCCGCCATCTCCGCCTCGCTCACCGGCGTCTCGCCCTCGCGCGCGACGCAGACGGCAACACCGACCTCACCCCAGGTCGCATCGGGCACGCCGAGGACGGCGACCTCGCCGACCGCGGGATGCGTCAAGATCTTCTCCTCGATCTCGCGCGGATAGATGTTGGAGCCGCCCGAGATGTACATGTCGGAGGCACGTCCGGTGATGTAGACAAACCCCTCCTCGTCCATGTGGCCGAGATCGCCGGTGCGGAACCAGCCGTTGCGGAACGCCTTCGCATTGGCCTCGGGATTGTCGTAATAGCCGGCGAGCACGGCAGGGCCGATCACGCAGATCTCGCCGCTCTGGTTGGCTTTGAGCTCGCGGCCCTCGTCGTCCTGGATCGAGACCTGCATACCGGTCCGCTCGAAGCCGCAGGTACCGATCCTGGCGTGCGGCCCGTCTTCGGGATCGTGCAGCGCCGCCGGCAACACCGTGATGTTGCCGGTAACTTCGCCGAGGCCAAAATACTGAACGATGACCTTGCCGAGCTTCTTCAGCGCGGCCTTCTGGTCTTCGCGATACATCGGTGCGCCGGCATAGATCACATGACGCAGCGAGGAGTGGTCGTATTTATCGGCGGCGGGATGCTCGACCATCATTTTCAAAATCGTCGGCACAGTGAAGAGATTGCTGACCCGGTGTGCCGCGATCAGGCGGAACGCCTCGCTGATATCGAATTTCTCGCTCGGCAGCAGCACGGTGCAAACGCCGCGCGCGGTCTGCACCAGCTGATGCACGCCGGCGCCATGCGAGAGCGGCGCCACCACCAGCGACGCATCTGCTTCCGTCACGCCCGGCGTCAGATCGGCAAGATGGTTGGTGACGACAAAACCCATCTGGCCATGGGTCAGCACCGCGGCCTTGGATCGGCCGGTGGTGCCGGAGGTGAAAAAGAACCAGCAGGGATCGTCATACTCGACCGCGACGTTCTCGACCACGCTGCCCGCCTGCGAGGCAACAGCATCTGCAACCGACGTTTCGCCGAAAGGTGCCTTGCCGTCGATGCTCCAGGTGAATTCCAGCGCACCGCCGCTGACGGCCGCCGCGTGCTCGGGAAAATCGACATGGCAGAGAAACGCCTTCGCGCCGGAGGCCTGCGCGAGATAGGTGACCTCGTCCGGCATCAGGCGGAAATTGGTCGGCACCCAGACCGCGCCGAGCCGGAACGCGGCGAACATCGAAAAGAACATCTCGTCGCCGTTCTTGGAATGGACGAGAATGCGGTCGCCCCTGGCAATGCCGCGCGCGGCGAGTGCTGCGGCCAGCGCCGAGACCTGCGCGTCGATCTCGCGCCAGGTCCAGGATTTGTCCCCCCAGACGAACCCGGGACGCGCTCCATGCCGCCGCGCATTCTGGGTCAGCATGTGGGCGAGATTCATGACACGGCGGGACATGCGGAGCGGCTGCATGGGGCTTCCTCTTCGACGGCGAACGGCGCGCTGGCCGCCCGCTCATTGCAGGTCATTTATCGCCATCGCCAGCACCCCCGCAAGGCCGCCCGCTGCGCGCCGTCGAAGCGCTCGTTCAAGGAATTTTAAACATGATGGGGGCAACCTCAATCAGTATCCGCGTACAGAGTGCTGCATCATGGTCAAAGCGCCCGCCGTCTTCCTGCTGTCGCTGGCGCTTGCCGGCTGTGCCATGGCCCCGCAAGCACGTTTGGTCTCCGATCCCGCCTTCCAACCCGCACGCTACGCCTGGGATGGCGCCGGCGAGGATCCGAATCAGCCGCGTTCGGCCTCCGCGCCATTGCGTTCGACGCGCATGGCTGCCAAGCCCGGGCAGGACGGCGTCGACGCCGACCAGGACGCCAAGGTCAATCGCTCCCTCGTCATCTGCCAAGGCTGCCTGCGCTCGAAGCCTCAGCAGGAAGATTCGCGGCTCGCCAAAGCGACCGATTGAACCGAACCGCAGCTCAGCCGGTCTACAGAGATACGCGCCGACACCGGCCGCCCCGGCCTGTCGTCGTGCGCCATCATCTCAGGGACATTCCATGCTAACCCGCCGGACCTTCGTCGCCGCCTCAGTGCTTGCCAGCGTCTCCCCGGCATTCGCCGAGACCGCCGTCCCCAACGATCCCGCAGCCATCCTGACCGCGATCTATACGCGCGCCGCCAAGGGCAAGGGCGATGGCGGCGGCGCCTTCATCATCGAGAACAAGGCGGCAAAAACAAAATATCTCTCCAAGGCGCTGGTCGCGCTGTGGGCCAAGGCGGATGCGCACACGCCCAAGGGCGACGTCGGCCCGATCGATTTCGATCCCGTCACCAATTCGCAGGAACCAGACGTGAAATCGTTCAAGGTTGACGCGGAGAAGACGGAGGCCGACAAGGCCACGCTCGCGGTGACCATCACCGGCCACCGCAACGATCGCAAACCCAGCGACGGGGTCGTGCACTATGACTTCGTCCGCGAGGCCGACAGCTGGAAGATCGACGACATCAAGGGCTCCGCCGACGGCGCAGCCTGGTCGATCCGCAAGATGCTGGCGGACTCGCTGAAGAGCTGACCGGAGAGATTATGGGCGACGTCATCAACAACAGGGCTCATCACCGTTACGAGCTGGAGGTGGATGGCCACCTCGCGACCGAACATTACAAGCTCGACGGCAATGTCATTACGTTCGAGCACACGGACGTGCCGAAGGAGCTCGGCGGCAAAGGCGTCGGCTCCAGGCTGGTGCAAGGCGCGCTCGACCAGGCCCGCGCCGCCGGCCTGAAGCTGATCCCGCAATGCCCGTTCGTGAAAGCGTGGATCGAGAAGCATCCGGACTATCAGGACCTTGTGAAGACGTAACCAGTCCGGGCTGTCATAGCGCCCCGAGCTTCCGCAACGAGTCCTGCGCCGTCTGCAAACCCGGCTTCAGCTCCAGCGCCTTCCGGAAGTCGGCAATCGCCCCCTGCTTGTCACCAAGTCGCACCCTTGCCTGCCCGCGATTGTTCCACGAGAACACATCAGCCGGATCGTATTGCAGCGCCTTGTCGTAGTCGGCGAGGCCGCCCTTGTTGTCGCCCAGGTAGAGCCGGATCATGCCGCGATTGCGCCAGCCGCGCGCGTCCGTCGGCGCGACGCGGATCGCCTCGCCATAATCGGCGGCGGCGCGGTCGAACTGCTCGCTATCGCGATAGACGTTGCCGCGGTCGATATAGGCAAGGAGATCGGGCGCAAGCTTGATCCGCGTGGTGTAGTCGGCAAGCGCGTGCGCCATGTCGTGCTTGCGGTAATAGACCAGGCCGCGATTGGCGTAGGCCGCGGCATAGTTCGGATCGAGTTTGATCGCAGCATCGAAATCGACAAACGCTCCGTCGAGATCACCCTTGTTGAAGCGCGACTCGCCGCGATTGCTGTAGACCAGCGCCAGCGATGGATCGAGCTTGATGGCCTGATCGTACTCGGCGATGGCGCGATCATAGTCGCGCCTCAAGGAAAAAACGCGGCCGCGGTTGTTGTAGGCGCAAATGTAGTTCGGATCGAGCCTGACTGCCTCGTCGAGATCGGACAGAGCGGCATCGAGCTCGCGCGTCTCGGTGAGCCCATGACCGCGGTTGCAATATGCGCCGGCGAGCCTCTGGCCGGTCTCGCTCCCGGTATCGATCACGGTCGAGCAGGCCTTGACGCGTGCATCCGGCGTGCTCGTCAGCCCGATACAGGCATCCCAGGCCGGACCGCCCTCGGCCGAAGCCGGGACCGGCGCCGTCGAGACCAGCACGGCGAGCAATGCCATGCGGATGAGCGGGACACACATTTTCCGGATATCTCCCCTGCGACAACCTCGGTTGGTCGCGCCTTGGCAAGGGCGGGTTCAGGCGACTAGATCAGGGAATAAGCATCGCTTAGGAAGGATATTGGATGGGGCCATCGGTACGCGACAACAAGGACAGCAGCCGCTTCGAGCTCGGTGTCGGCGGCGAACTCGCCTTCGCCAATTACCGGCTGACGCCTTCGGCGGTGATCATCACCCACACCGAGACGCCGCGCGCGCTGCGCGGCCGCGGCATCGCTTCCGAGCTGATCAAGGGCGCGCTGGACTTGATCCGCAGCGACGGCAAGAAGGTGATTGCGGGCTGCGGCTTCGTCGTCGATTATCTCGACAAACACCCGGAGGACGCGGACCTCGTCGCCTGAAGCAAAAGGGCCCGCGCGATGGCGGGCCCCTCGCGTCGACCGAACAGTCGGTCAGTGCTTGATTTCCGGCGGCAGCTTGCCGCCATTGGCGGCGAGCTTGGACATCACCTGCTTGTGCAGCCAGACGTTCATGGTGGCCGAGTCGTTCGTGTCGCCGGTGTATCCGAGCTCCTTGGCGAGATCCTTGCGCGCAGCAAGGCTCGAATTGACGTCGAGCGCCTTCATGAGATCGACGATCGAGGTGCGCCATTCCAGCTTCTCGCCCTTGAGCGCGGCGGCCGCCTTGTCGACGACCGCGGCGACATCCACCGTGGCCGCCGGCGCCGCTGCGGGTGCAGACGCTGGCGCCGATCCGCCCGGCGCTGCCCCCGCAGGCGCGCTGCCCGCGGGTGCGCTGCCGGCGGGCGCAGCGGAAGCCGGATGGCCACCGAAGATCGCGCCCATGATTTTCCCGAAAATGCTCATGTCTGTTCCCCGAAAAGGTTCCGTTGGAAAGGCCTCGAGTGGCACTTATAGACGAAGTCTTGCATTGTGCCCGCCGAGTTCTCGCGAACCACAAGCAGCATGAGCGTATCTGCGGCGAAATGACGACCGAATGACATCGTCGAAGCTGCACTGCGGCATCGAATCTCACCCAAGCGTGAGGGACAGGACTCGGAATTGGGAGTAGCGTCCAATTTCAGTTCGCGACGCCATCCGGAATTCGCGTCTGGTCGGAATCGCGATCATCCAAGAAAAGCGGCCGCTCGCGCCGTTTGCCGGCGCCGGGCTCGGCTGCATGGCAAGGGAGCTAGCGACCATGGCCACACTCTACCAGGGCAATGTCCCCACGATGGCCCCGCCCGCTGACGCGGCGGGACCAACCATCCGAACCATCCAACTCTCCGATCTGCATGACGCACTCAAGCGCGGGTGGGAAGATTTCAAGGCAGTCCCAAGCCACGCCATCATCCTCTGTGTGATCTACCCCGTGCTGGGCCTCGTGCTTGCGCGCGTGGTGATGGGCTATTCGGTGCTGCCGCTGCTGTTTCCGCTCGCCGCGGGCTTTGCCCTGATCGGGCCGTTCGCAGCGCTCGGCCTGTATGAGCTCTCAAGCCGGCGCGAACGCTATGAAGAGGCCAGCGCCTGGGACGCCATGGAGGTGCTGCGTTCACCCTCCTTCGGCGCCATGCTCGGCCTTGGCACGCTGCTGCTCGCGTTGTTCGTGACCTGGGTCGCAACTGCGCAGGCGATCTATGTGGCGGCGTTCGGCTACGAGGGCGTGAGCGGACTTCTTGGATTTCGTGACGCGCGTGCTGACGACACCGCAGGGCTGGTGGCTAATTGCGATCGGCTGCGGCACGGGCTTCCTGTTCGCGCTCGCCGCGCTCTGCATCAGCGCCGTGTCGTTCCCCTTGATGCTCGACCGCCATGCCGGCGCGTTCGAGGCAATGGTCACCTCGCTCCGCGTCGTCGCCAAGAATCCGATGCCGATGGCAGCCTGGGGCTTGATCGTGGCGGTGCTGCTGGCGCTCGGCACGATCCCCGCGTTCCTCGGGCTCGCCGTCGTCATCCCCCTGCTCGGCCACGCCACTTGGCATCTCTACCGCAAGGTCATCGTCTCCGAGCCCGGTGCGCGGCCGGTGCCGCCTCCACCGCAGCGTCCGCGCAAGCCGGCGGCCGATTTCCCCGCCAATCTCTTCCCGTGGCGGAATAGGACCGACGCCTGACGATCTTGTTACAGCCGATCCCGTCCGGGTCCCGGGCGGGATCGGCTGCTGTCATAAGCCTTGCTTTGGCCGCGGTTACAATCGACATTGATCCGCCGGTCATGCCACTTCACGGAATCAATTTACTCGAATGACCCTGACGATTTCTCGTCTCGCTCTCGCAGCCCTCGCCCTCACCGCGTCAATCCTCTCAGCCGAGCCCGCGCTCGCGGGCGTTGCCTGTGGTTCGGGCAGTTTCGACGCCTGGCTCGTCGACTTCAAAACCGAGGCCGCGGCCAAGGGCATTTCGCAACAGGCCATCGCCGCCGGACTTGCCGGCGTGACGCTCGACCAGAGCGTGCTCAACCGCGACCACTCGCAGAAGGCCTTTACCCAGACCTTTGAAGAGTTTTCCGGCCGTATGGTGCCGCCGCGGATGACGCGCGGCTCCAACATGATGAAGCAATACGGCTCGGTGCTGTCCCGCATCGAGCAGACCTATGGCGTGCCGGGTGAGGTGCTGGTGGCGATCTGGGGTCTCGAGACCGACTTCGGCGTCAACACCGGCAAGTTCGCGACGATCCGTTCGTTGGCGACCTTGGCCTATGATTGCCGGCGCGCCGAGCAGTTTCGCGGCGAGTTGATGGATGCGCTGCGCATCGTGCAGCGCGGCGATCTTGCGCCCGCCGACATGAAGGGCGCCTGGGCTGGCGAACTCGGCCAGACCCAGTTCATGCCGTCATCATGGATGAAATACGCCGTCGACTTCGACGGCAATGGCAAGCGCGATCTCCTGCACAACGCGCCCGACGTGCTCGCCTCGACCGCCAACTATCTCGCAGGTTATGGCTGGCAGAAGGGCAAGGATTGGCAGCCGGGCAGTCCGAACTTCGCGGTGCTCCAGCAGTGGAACAAGAGCGAGGTCTATTCCAAGACCGTCGCGTATTTCGCTACCCAGCTCGCGCACGCGCCTTAAAACAAGCTCTGCAACGAAACGTAGGGCCGATCGCCAGGCGACCGGCCCTCTCTTAGTGCGTTTACTTACCCATGGTGGCGTGCATCGCCTTGTTCAGGTGCATGCCGCACGCACCCATTTTGCCGTTGAGCATCGAGTCCTGCGCGGAAGCGATCTCCTTCTGGGCGACCATCTTGCCGTCGCCGTCGGGCATGGCCTCGATCGCGGTCTCGGTGTGCTCCAGATTGGCCGAGCTGCAGCCGCCCATGGCGTGCTTGGCGGCCTGAGCCGGTGCAACGGCGAATGCGACGGCAGCAATTGCGACAACCCCGAGTAACTTCGTCATGATGTTACTTTCCTTCTCTTGTTCTTGGACAGAACCAGCGACATTGCCGGAGTCTGCAACATCACTTTGCTGCCGACGCGGCAACTTGCCGCAATAAATTCCCCGCGAGAATTGCGTGATGCTGCGTGCGGCGCAGAGCTTCATGCGAAACTTCTGATTTTCATTACAGGTTTGTAATCAAGCCCTTGCACGTTCGGCGTGTGTGCAGCGCGTCATTGAGGCGGGCGGTCATTGAAATGACTAGCGGGAATGTCGGGGTTCGCCATGCCCCCCCCCAAAAAGTCCTGGAGCCTCGCGTGAGCGAATCTCGCGTATCTCCCATTGAGGTGAATTTCCCGCCCAATATTATGAACCTAGCTTCATAATTATAAATCTCAGTTCATGCGAATCGCACATGCTTGACTTGGGCCTACAAGCTGGCACGACGCCTTGAAGACCACTGGAACGTAACTTATTTTGTAACAATCGGAACCGCGCATCAATCGATAATTCCGCGATACAATGGGCACTTAGCATGCGGCTCGATCAGTTCCGCCTAGCTCTTGGGCGGACTGCCGACAGGTTAATCGCTTCTTACCGATGCTATGCATTCTTCGCTTAGCTGCATCGCAACATCGGAACTTCCGCACTGCACCACCCGCATTTATATTCATTTCAACGATGACGCTCAGGTCAAGAGCTGAATCGAACTACAGGAGACTAAAAATGCTGCTCTCGCTCATCCGCATGATCCAGGCTTTCCGGGACTATCAGCGCAATGTTGCCGAGCTGTCCCAGCTTAGCGATCGCGAACTGGCCGACATCGGCCTCGATCGCTCGGACATCCCGCGCGTTGCCGCCGGCCAGTATCAGGGCTGATATCGTTCAGCCCTTAACCGGACGAACCGATAACGCCCGCCTCGCGCGGGCGCTGTCGTATTCAGCGGCAGAAAACTCGATTTCGGCGATTCCACTGACCGCCGAAAAGCGCTACCTGTCCGCCCCATGACAGGACCCCAATCCAATATAGTGCACGTCATCGGCGCTGGCCTTGCCGGCTCCGAGGCTGCTTGGCAGGTCGCCAGTTCCGGCGTGCCTGTGGTGTTGCACGAGATGCGGCCGGACCGCATGACCGAAGCGCACCGGACCGACGGCCTCGCCGAGCTCGTCTGCTCCAATTCGTTCCGCTCGGACGATGCTGCCAACAACGCCGTCGGTTTGCTCCATGCCGAGATGCGCCAACTCGGCTCGCTGATCATGCGCGCGGCCGATGCCAACCAGGTGCCCGCCGGCGGCGCGCTGGCGGTCGATCGCGATGGCTTCTCCGCGGCTGTCACCAAGGCGCTCGACGACCACCCGCTGATCGAGATCGCCCGCGGCGAGGTCGCGGGCCTGCCACCGGCCGAGTGGAGCAACGTGATCGTTGCGACCGGCCCCCTCACCTCCGCGCCGCTGGCCGATGCCATCCGCGAATTGACCGACGAGAACGCGCTCGCCTTCTTCGACGCGATCGCGCCGATCGTGCATCGCGAATCCATCGACATGTCGGTGGCCTGGTTCCAGTCGCGCTATGACAAGGTCGGCCCCGGCGGCACTGGCGCCGACTACATCAACTGCCCGATGACCAAGGAGCAGTATGACGGCTTCGTCGCCGCGCTGATCGCCGGCGAGAAGACCGAGTTCAAGGAGTGGGAGACCAACACGCCCTATTTCGACGGCTGCCTGCCGATCGAGGTGATGGCGGAGCGCGGCCCCGAGACCTTGCGCCACGGCCCGATGAAGCCTGTCGGCCTCACCAACCCGCACGATCCCACGACGAAAGCCTACGCGATTGTGCAGCTGCGGCAGGACAACAAGCTCGGCACGCTCTACAACATCGTCGGCTTCCAGACGAAACTGAAATATGGCGAGCAGCAGCGCATCTTCCGCACCATTCCGGGGCTGGAGAAGGCCGAGTTCGCCCGCCTCGGCGGCCTGCATCGAAACACCTTCCTCAACTCGCCAAAGCTGCTCGACGGCCAATTGCGCCTGCGCGCGCAGCCGCGGCTGCGTTTTGCCGGCCAGATGACGGGCTGCGAAGGCTATGTGGAATCCGCCAGCGTCGGCCTCATCGCCGGCCTCTATGCGGCAGCCGACGCACGCGGCGAAACGCTGGCGAGCCCACCCGGCACCACCGCGCTCGGATCCCTGCTCGGCCACATCACCGGCGGCCATATCGAGACCATCGAGCCGGGCACGCGCTCGTTCCAGCCGATGAACATCAATTTCGGCCTGTTTCCACCGCTCGAGAGCGCGCCGACGAAGAAGGCGGACGGCTCGCGCCTGCGCGGCAACGAAAAGACGGTGGCCAAGAAGCAGGCCATGAGCGCATTGGCGCTCGCCGATCTCGATCGCTGGATCGCCGATCATTTGCGCATTGCCGCTGCAGCGTGAGCCTTCGATGAACCTCCCCAAAGACGACGCCGCGACATTGTCGGCGCGCTGGACCGAGGGCGTGCTGCTCAAGCGCGACGTGTTCTCGACCGTCGAGCGCGGCCGCTTCCGCAGTGACAGCGGCGAGGTCGACGCTGTGTTGCGCCGCCTCGATGAGGTGCCGTGGTGGTCGTTCCTGCTGGCCCGCCATCTGTTCGCGCGCGAGAAACATGCGCTCGCGCTCGCCAAGGGCCTGAACGTCGGCCCGGAGCTGTTGTGGGCCGGCCGCCGCGCCCTGATGCGCGGCTTCGTCGACGGCGTCGCGCTGCATCTGGCCAAGCCCCATGGCGATCTCGCCTATTTCCGCTCGGCCAAGGCTGTGCTGCGCCGGCTGCGCCGCGCGGGGATCTGCCACAACGATCTCGCCAAGGAGCAGAACTGGCTGGTCGGCCGCGACGGTCGCGCCTATGTGACCGATTTCCAGCTCGCCGCCTGCTTTGCCCGGCGCGGCCGGCTCTATCGCATCCTGGCCTACGAGGACCTCCGCCATCTCCTCAAGCACAAGCGCTCCTACGCGCCTGAGGCGTTGACGCCGCGCGAGCGAAAAATCCTCGCGAAAAAATCATTCGCCGCAAGCCTGTGGCTCGCCACCGGCAAGAAGGTCTACCGCGCGATCACCCGCGGCCTGTTCAATTTCACCGACCGCGAGGGCGGCGGCCGCCGGCTCGTCAACGATGCGCCGGTGCTGGCCGAGCTGATCCGCAAGAATCCCGCCGTGCGCGACGCCGCCATCGTCGCCTTTGCCGACCGCCGCTCCGGCGTCGGGCTCTATGCGTTTGTGGAAGCGGATCAGGCCGCGCTCGAAGGCCAGCTCCGCAATGAGCTTTCGGCCGCCAAGGGACCGAAGCCGCCGGAACACATCCAGGTCGTGCACGCGCTGCCGCGCGACCCCAGCGGCAAGCCGCGCACCGAGATCCTGCAATTGGTCGCCATGAACCAGCTGGACCTGATCGAGCCGATGATGAAGAACGACCAGGACCGCGCCTTCCTGAAGGACATTCTGGAACAGCGCAAAAACCTGCGCGACCGCTTCAACTTCGAGGCGGACCTGCCGACGGGTTAGCGCAGCCCCTGTGCCTTGAAGCGTCCACATTGGCGGCGGAGAAGCGGCCAGCGGCACGCGGGTTTGGTGAGCGATGAACCTTTGGGGGACGATGACAAATCGTGTGGTTGGCCGAATGATTGCCGGCCTTCTGCTGTTGGCCACCTCGCCCGCAATGGCCGGCGAGTCGCCGGCAGAACTGATCTCCAGCTTTCGCCTCAAGCATGGCGAGGTCCGCGTCGTCCGCGATGCCACCCTTGACCGCATTGCCATGGACCAGGCCCGCGCGATGGCTGCGAAGGATGATCTCAGCCACGAGACGCTCGGGCCGTTCAACAAGCGCATCACGCCGGCCGGCGCAGGCCGTGCCGCCGAGAATATCGCCTATGGTAACGACGGCTTCGAGAAGACGCTCGGCCAGTGGATCAATTCCTCCGGGCACCGCAAGAACCTGCTGCTGCACAACGCCTCTCGCGTCGGCATTGCGAGCGCCAAAAATGCCAGTGGCAAGCGGACCTACTGGGCGATGGAGATCGCAGGCGACTACGAGCCGAATCCGGGCAAAGGCAAGAGGGACAAGGAGCCGCTGGTTGCCGTGAAACGCGAGACCGCTCCTGCAAGCAAGCCCAAATCCAGCAACTGCCACATCAAGCTGCTCGGCCTCTGCATCTGAGGCGACCAGGCCTTGTTCCTTGCTGCCCGCCATCTTGCTCGCGGTCTTCGAGGCGACTAATTCATGCATGAGGACCACGAGAGGTAGAGGCGCACTTGATCGACTTCGACCGAATACGTGCCGATACGCCTGCCGCCTCCCGGCTTGCGTATCTTCATAATGCGGGAGCGGCCCTGATGCCCGCCGCCGTTGTCGAGGCGATGAAGCGGCACATCGATCTGGAAAGCGTGACTGGGGGCTACGCTGCGGCCGACCGCGAGGCCGATCGGCTTGAAGGGGTCTACGGCTCGGTAGCCCGTCTGTTGAACGCCGCGCCCGACGAAATCGCCCTCATGGAGAATGCGACAGTTGCCTGGCAGATGGCGTTCTATGCCCTCGAATTTCGCGAGGGCGACCGGATCCTGACCGCCGAGGCGGAATACGCCGCCAACTATGTCGCGTTTCTTCAGGTCGCCAAGCGGACGGGCGCGATCATCGACGTCGTGCCGAGCGATGCCAGCGGCGAGCTCGACATCCACGCGCTCGAGCGCATGATCGATGAGCGCGTGAAGCTCATCGCCATCACCTGGGTTCCGACCAATGGCGGGCTCGTCAATCCGGCGGCGGCCATAGGCAGGATCGCGCGGGCACGAGGCATTCCCTATCTGCTCGATGCCTGCCAGGCGGTCGGCCAGATGCAAGTCGACGTCGAAGCGATCGGCTGCGACATGCTCTCGGCGACCGGCCGCAAATTTTTGCGCGGTCCACGCGGCACCGGCTTTCTCTACGTCCGCCGCGCGCTGCTGCAACGGCTCGAACCGCCGATGATCGACCACTTCGCCGCGCCCTGGGTCGCGCGCGATGAATATCGGCTCCGCGACGATGCGCGTCGGTTCGAGACCTGGGAGAACAACTACGCAGCCCGGCTCGGGCTGGGCGCGGCTGTCGACTATGCCCTCGAGATCGGCCTCGGCGCGATAGAACAACGCTGCCGTCAGCTTGCGGACCGTCTTCGCAGCGGCCTAGCCTCCATTCGCGGGATCACACTTCGCGACCTCGGGCGCGCGCCGGGTGCTATCGTCAGCTTTACGATGAAGGGGTATGAGGCGGAAGCCATCGTCAGCAGCGCCGCCGCGGCCGGCATCACGATCGGCGCATCGGATCCATCGAGCACCCGCATCGACGCCGAAGTGCGCGCGCTGCCGGTGGTCGTGCGCGCATCCCCGCATTACTACAACACGGAAGCCGAGATCGATCGATTGATTGGGCACCTCGCCGGTTTGACCCCGCGCTAGCGCCGCTCAGGTGCAGCGCGCGCTCAGTCCGGATGCGCTGAGCTTGGCCATGACCTCGTCGAGATGGGCGCTGTCGCGGGTCTCGATGACGAGCTGTAGCAGCGTCGCCTTGGCCGGCAGGTCCGAGAAAGTCCGCTGGTGCGAGACCTCGATGATGTTGGCGCCGGCTTCCGCCAGCAGCGCCGCGACCGCCGCCAACTGGCCCGGCCGATCCGGAATATCGAGCGAGAGCTGGGTCAGCCGTCCCTCGCGCGCGAGCTCGCGCGTCAGCACCGAGGCGATCAGACGGGTGTCGATGTTGCCGCCACTCAGGACCAGACCGACCTTCTCGCCGGCGAAGCGCGACGGATCGGACATGATCGCCGCGAGGCCCGCGGCGCCGGCGCCCTCGACCACCGTCTTCTCGATCGAGATCAGGGTTGCGACCGCGCGCTCGAGTTCGGCTTCGTTCACCAGCGCGATGTCGTCGACGAGGCGGCGGACGATTTCGGTGGTGATCTTGCCGGGCGATTTCACCGCAATGCCCTCGGCCAGGGTGTCGCCGCGCGCGGGTAGATTGCCACCATGGATGGCGTTGTACATCGAAGGATAGAGCCAGGCCTCGACGCCGAGGATTCGCAGCGACGGCTTCACCGACTTCGCCGCAATGGCAATGCCGCTGATGAGGCCGCCACCGCCGATCGGCACGACCAACGTATCGAGCTCCGGCACCGCCTTGAGCATCTCCAGCCCGACCGTGCCCTGCCCTGCGATAACCAGCGGATCGTCATAGGGGTGGACAAAGATCATGCCGCGGGCTTCGCCGTGGCTCCGAGCATACGCAGCCGCCTCCTCCAGCGTCGCACCCGTGACAACCACCTCGGCACCGTGATGCCTGGTGTTCTCGACCTTCACCATCGGCGTGCCCACGGGCATGACGATGGTGGCGGGAATGCCGAGCCGCTTGGCGTGATAGGCGACGCCCTGCGCGTGGTTTCCCGCCGACATCGCGATCACGCCGCGCGCGCGCTCCTCCGGCGTCAGCGCGGTGAGCCGGTTGAGCGCGCCGCGCTCCTTGAACGAGGAGGTGAACTGGAGGTTCTCGAATTTGAGCCAGAGGTCGCAGCCGCAGATGTTGCTCAGCGTCCGGCTATAGCCACAGGGCGTTTCGACGACGGCGCCCCGGATCGTATCGGCGGCGGCGTGAATGTCGGCCGGCGCGACCGGAAAGCCGCTCAGATCGGAGGATCCAGATTGGGACAAGTCAGCCATAGGACAGCATAGAGCAATTGGCCGGCCCGGGCGATAAGCCAACCGCTATTTGGTAAATTCCCGAGATCGTGAAGCCCGCCACAGCGTCCACAGCGTGCGTAACCGCGAGGTCGGCTGCGGCGCAAAGAGATTGCGCCCCGGCCGCGACAGGCGCTTGAGATCGACCCGCGCCTGGCTCAGCGGCAGAAACGCTGGCCGTGCGGACGACGGCACCTGCGCGAGCAGCGACGAGGCCGTTGCCAGATGCTGCTGCGCTTCGCCGATAAGCTGATCCAGAACGGCAGTGAGGTCGATGCTCTCCTTGCCGGCAAAGATATCCTCCATGCTGCAGCCGTGGCTTGTCAGCAGTTGCTGCGGCAGGAACAGTTGCCGGTGCGCGGCATCGCGCGGCAGGTTGGCGATGATTTGCGCAACGCCCTGCGCCAGCCCGGCGTGGCGCGCGAGATGCTCGACGGACTCCGACGGCGGCGCCGTGATCCGCGCAGCGAGCGCGAACAAGGCCGAACAGGTCGCGGCCAGATAGCCTTCGAGCGCGGTCATGGTCGGCATCGGATCGTTGTAGAGATCGAACTGATGCTCATCGACGAGCAGCGACAACGGCTCGACCGGCAGCTCGAAATCAAGGATCGCCCGCTGCAGCTCCGCCGCGACCGGATTGCCCTCGACGCTGCCATGGGCGTGGCCCGACAGCATGTCGGTCCACCATTGCAGGCGGATTTCGCCCGGCAAGGGCTGGCTCACAAGGTCGCGGACGCGGACGATTTCGACATTGAAGGCGTAGAGCGCCAGCAGCGCGCGGCGCTCGGCGGCGGGCACGAACAGCGTGGCGACATAGCGCGGAAAGTCGTGGCTGCGCACGAGGTCGGCGCAGAAGACCTCATTGTCGGCAGCCGGCGCAGTGCTGCTCATGGCACGGCGATCAGAGCGGCCGCGACGCGGCGCCGTTCGCCGATCATGATGTTGTAGGTGCGCACGGCTGGGCCGGTCTGCATGGTGTCCAGCACCACCCTCACCGCCTTCAGAGCCCGGCGCAGGTCCGGCGGCGGCAGCCAGACCCCGGTTCCGGTGCCAACCAGAAGCGTGTCGATGCTGTTGGCAGCCGCGAACACCCGATCCAGCGCATAGCGATCGATCTTGGTCGGATCGGTCACGTCCCAGGCCCAGATCGCATCAGGCAGGCAGAGCAGCGAGCCGCGGTGCGACATGCCGGCAAAGGCAAAGCCGCCCTTGCCATAGGCCTCGATCGGCGCCGAGCGCGGGAAATGGGGAGCGTTGGGATCGCCGGCCATGAGCTTCGTCCGAATGAGCTGACTGCCCTCGCAAACTCATGCGAGGGCATGCGGTTCGGATCATGCCTTGTTTTTCTTCGCCGGCGTAGTCACTTCGACCGCATCTTCGCGATGCTCGCCGACGCCGAGATAGATCAGGATCGGCGCCGCGATGAAGATCGAGGTGTAGGTGCCGACCAGCACCACGCCGAACATCATGACGGCCGTGAAGCTGTGGATGGCATGCCCGCCGAACAGCAGCAGTGCGAGCAACGCCAGCGTCACCGTGAAGTGGGTGATGATCGAACGCGACAGCGTCGAGTTGATGAACTCGTTGAGCAGTTGCGGCATCGGCATCTTCTTGTAGCGCCGCAGCATTTCGCGAATGCGGTCATAGATGACGACGGTGTCGTTGAGCGAGTAGCCGAGAATGGTCAGAAGTGCCGCGATGCTGGTCAGGTCGAAATCGACCTGGCTGATCGACATGAAGCCGATGGTCAGCACGATGTCGTGCACGTTGGCGATCATGGCGCCGAGCGCGAATTGCCATTCGAAGCGGAACCAGAGATAGACCAGGATTGAGACGATCGCGAGCATGAGGCCGAGCATGCCGAAGGCCAAAAGCTCGCCGGAGACGCGCGGACCCACCACTTCGACGCGGCGATAGTCGACGGAATCGCCGAGCGCGCCACGGACCTTCTGTACGGCCTCCTGCTGGGCGGCATCACCGCCCGGCTGCTCCGCGACGCGGATCAGGACATCAGCCGGCCCGCCGAACTGCTGCAACTGGACTTCGCCCAGGCGCAGGCCATCGAGGATCGTGCGCATCGCGGCGATGTCGGCGGTGCCGGACTTGGCCTGGACCTCGAGCAGCGTGCCGCCGCGGAAGTCGATGCCGAAATTCAGGCCATGGGTGAAGAACAGCGTGATTGCGACGATCGACAGCGCCGCCGAGATCGGGAAGCTGATGCGGCGAAAGCGCGTGAAGTCGAAATGCGTATCGTCCGGGACGATGCGCAGCGACGGCAGCCAGCCGAACACCGAGACCACGGTGAGGACTGCAATGAGGATGCCGAGCCCGATGAGAACAATGTGAGTCACGGTCAGGCTCCTAGATCGGCACGCTCTGCGGCCGCTTCCACCGCACCCACCAGGCGACGATCAGCCGGGTCAGCGTGAAGGCGGTGAACACCGTGGTGATGATGCCGATGCCAAGCGTCACGGCGAAGCCGCGCACCGGGCCGGTGCCGATATAGAACAGCACCGCGGCAGCAATGAAGGTGGTGATGTTGGAATCGAGGATGGTCGCCAGCGCCCGCTTGAATCCGGCGTCGATCGCCGAGATCGCGTTGCGACCGCCGCGCAGCTCCTCGCGGATGCGTTCGTAGATCAGCACGTTGGAATCGACCGCGATGCCGACGGTGAGCACGATGCCGGCGATGCCGGGCAGCGTCAGCGTGGCATTGAGCAGCGACAACAGGCCGAAGATCATGGCGACATTGATCGCCACCGCGATGTTGGCGAACACGCCGAACAGCCGGTAGGTCAAGAGCATGAACACGATGACCAAGATCGAGCCGACATAGGCCGCAAGCTCGCCCTTCTCGATCGAGTCCTGGCCGAGGCCCGGACCGACGGTGCGCTCTTCGACGACGGTGAGCGGCGCCGGCAGCGCGCCGGCGCGCAGCAGCACGGCCAGATCGTTGGCGGACTGCACCGTGAAACTGCCGGAGATCTGCCCCTGCCCGCCCGTGATGGGCTCGCGGATCACCGGTGCCGAGATCACCTCGTTGTCGAGCACGATCGCAAACGGCAGACCCACGTTTTCCTGCGTGGCCTGCGAGAATTTGCGGGCGCCGGTGGAGTTGAAGCGGAAGGAGACGATCGGCTCGTTGGTGCGCTGGTCAAACCCGGTCTGCGCATCGGTGAGCTCGCCGCCCGAGACCAGCACCTGCTTCTTGACCACGTAAGGCACCTTTGGCGAGTTCGTGCTCATCAGGAGCTCGGATTCCGGCGGCAGTCCGCCCCGCTGCGCCTGGTCCGGCGGCACAGACGTGTCGACCATCCGGAATTCCATCTTCGCGGTCTGGCCGAGCAACTTTTTCAGATGCGTTGGATCCTGAAGGCCCGGGACCTGCACCAGGATGCGGTCCGTGCCCTGGCGCTGGATCACCGGCTCGACGGTACCGAGCTCGTTGACGCGGCGCTCGACGATCTGGATCGACTGCTCGATGGTGCGGCGCATGCGCTCGATCATCGCAGGCTGCGACAGCGCCAGCCGGATCAATCCACCACCGGCATCAGTGATGTCGAGATCGCGCTGGCTGCTCGACCCGAGCAGGCCGCCGATCGGCTGCGCCAGGTCGCGCAGCTTGGCGAAAGCCGTCTGGAAGTCGGTGTCCTTGACCCGGACCTCGACGGTATCGCCGCGGGTCACGAGGCCGGTATAGCCGATCTTCGCATCGCGCAGCGCGCGGCGGACGTCGTCGCGGACCTGGTCGAGTTTTTCCTTCTTCACGAAATTGGAATCGACCTCGAGCAGCAGATAGGAGCCGCCCTGGAGGTCGAGGCCGAGCACGAGCCTGCGCTGCGCCCAGGCCGGCCAGGTCTTGACCTGCGCTTCGGGGAAGAAGTTCGGGACCGCGCAGAGGCACACGATCAGCGCCGTCAGGATGATCCCGAGCGCCCTCCACCGCGTGAAATACAACATCGACTGGACCTGTCAGATCAGGAGATTTGAGAGACTCGCGGAAGCGCTCACTTCGCCGCGGCGTCGTCCTTGGCGCTTTCCTTCGCGCTGTCCTTGGCCGGCTCGCCCTTGGCGCGCACGCCGGAGATCATCGAGCGCATCTGGCGCACGCGCACGCCATCAGAAATCTCGAACTCGATCTGGTCGTCATCGACCACCTTGGTGACCTTGCCGACCAGGCCGCCCGAGGTCACGACAGTATCGCCGCGACGGATGTTCTTCACGAGCTCGGCATGGTCCTTCACCTTCTTCTGCTGCGGGCGCAGAATCAGGAAGTACATGATCACGAAGATCAGGGCGAACGGCAGCAGCGACATCAACATGCTGTTGGTGTCACCGGCGCCCGCAGCCTGGGCATACGCAGGGGTAATGAACATTCGGACGATCCTCGTGGAAACGGGGGAAGCCGGTCAGGCCCTGGGGGCGACCGGCTCGGTCAAATTCGCGCGGACTATAGCGGCCACCGCCCCAATTGCAACGCTGCCAGACCGTTGATTTGGCCACCTTGCGGCGGGCCGTCAGGCCCGATAAGGCTGCATTCTCAGGAACTTCGGACATGCCCAGAAAACCAAGCAAAAGCCCGGCCGGCAAAGGCCCCCGTACCCCTGCCACGAAGCCCGCCCAGGTCGCGGCAAAACGCCCCAAGGCAGTTCCCAAGGCACCCCCTAGGGCAGCCTCAGATCTCGCCCCGGAGCGCATCGTCCGCGCGCTGGAGACCATTGCGGCGCACCTCTCCGCCCAGGGGAAGCCGGCCGCAACGCCCGAATCGTTCGCGCGGGCGGATGCCTATGTCTGGCACCCGGACGGCCGCCTCGCCGCGGTACCGCGGGTCAGCCGTGTCGAGCTGTTCCTGCTCAAGGGCGTCGACCGGATGCGCGACATCCTGATGGAGAACACCGAGCGCTTCGCCAACGGCCTGCCCGCCAACAATGCGCTGCTCTGGGGCGCACGCGGCATGGGCAAGTCGTCACTGGTGAAGGCAGCCCACGCCAGCATCAACGCGGATCGCAAACCGGCCGACAAGTTGAAGCTGATCGAGATCCATCGTGAGGACATCGAGAGCCTGCCCGCACTGATGGAGCAGCTGCGTGCCTCGTCCTTCCGCTTCATCGTGTTCTGCGACGATCTCTCCTTCGACGGCAATGACGCATCGTACAAATCGCTGAAGGCCGTGCTCGAAGGCGGCATCGAGGGGCGGCCCGAGAACGTCATCCTCTACGCCACCTCCAACCGCCGCCATCTGCTGGCGCGCGAGATGATCGAGAACGAGCGTTCGACCGCGATCAATCCCGGCGAAGCCGTCGAGGAGAAGGTCTCTCTATCGGATCGCTTCGGCCTGTGGCTCGGCTTCCACCGTTGCAGCCAGGACGAATATCTCGCCATGGTGCGCGGCTATTGCAGCCATTTCGGCATCAAGGTCGACGACGAGGCGCTGGAGCGCGAGGCACTGGAGTGGTCGACCACGCGCGGTTCGCGCTCTGGCCGTGTCGCCTGGCAGTTCGTGCAGGAGCTGGCGGGACGGCTCGGCGTGAAGCTGACGGCGAACTAGCGCTTCAAAACACGATCGCCCGCTCCAGTGCACAAGGCGGGCGATCGAAGTGTTCGTCTTGATGTGAGCTGCGAGGCGCCTGCGCCTCACGCCCCGTTCAGGAATTGAAGCGGGTCAACCGGGCTCGATCCCTTACGGATCTCGAAGTGGAGCTGCGGCGACGCCACCTCCCCGGATTGACCCGACTTGGCAATGACCTGGCCGCGCTTGATGGGATCGCCGCGCTTCACCAAAAGCTCACTCGCATGGGCATATGCGGTGACGTAGCCGTTGGAGTGCCGAACCAGGACCAAATTGCCGTAACCTTTCAGCTCGTTGCCGGAATAGGCAACCACGCCGTCTTCAGCCGCTTTGACCGGCGTCCCCTCGGGCACGGCGACATTGATGCCGTCATTGGACTTGCCGTTGGTCTTGGCGCCGTAGCTCGTGACCACCTTGCCGCGCACCGGCCAGCGGAAGGTCGGCAGCGAGCTGGTGGTCTCTGCGGCCTTCGCCGGCGTCTCGGCCGGCTTGTCTTCGACATTGGTGGTGGCCTGGGCCAGGCGCGCGCTCTGCGTCGGCGTCGTGACGGCGGCCATCTTGGTGGCCGGCGCGGGAGCGGCCGCGACGGGCTGCAGCGCAGCCGCCACGGGAGCCGCCGCGACAGGCGCCGGAGCAAGCGGCGCACCGACCGCCGCGGTCTTGGCACCCGGCACGGTCAGCTTGGTGCCGAGCTTGAGTTTTGCCGACGGCTCGAGGCCATTGGCGCGGGCGAGCTCGGCTGCGGAGATATGGTTCTTGCGCGCGATGCTGGCGAGCGTGTCGCCGTGATTGACGAAGTGGAAGCTCGACGGCGCAGCGACGGCCGCAACCGGCTTCATGGCAGGCGCCATTGCGGGAGCCACTGGCGCGGGTGCAACAGCCGTTGCCCCCGGACGGGGGATGACCAGTTGCTGACCGGGCGAAAGCGTGCGCGGGCCCTTGTAGCCATTGGCAGCCATGATCGCCTGCGGGGTGACATGATAGCGCTTGGCGAGCACGTCGAGTGTGTCGCTGGTGCCGACGATGATCTTGGTCCCGCCGGCCGGCTGGGCGGCTGCGACAGAGCGCGGCGGCACGGTGCCGGTCGCTTCAAGACGTGGCTGGGCTGGCGGCGTATACGAGCCGAGGCCACGGCCGCCTCCGGAGACACCGCCACCTGCCGCAACCGGGTAGGATTGCGGCGCGGAAACCGCCGGCGGCGGCAAGGGCTGCGACTGATAACTGCCGGACTGGGTCTGCGGCCGCGCATATTGCGGCAGCTCACGCTGCGGCGGCGGCGCCTGCACCGAACCGGTCTGCTCGGACGCGAAGGGATTTGAGAAGTTCGACTGGGACAGCCGCGACTGCATGTCGGCGCTGCACCCTGCGAAGCTGAAGGAGATCAGCGCCAGCACCGCGACCTGCGGTACGCGGCGCGAGTAAAGCAACTCGGCGACTACAGACATGGTTACCCACTCGTACGCAACAGAACTGATCTTTTAAGTAAACACGCGCCGGGTAAATAACGGCTTAACCCTCCCAATAAGATGTTGGCAGCACAGCCAATCCGGAATTCTACAGCTCCCGCGCCACCCCGGGCAGCGCCGGCACGAAGCGGACCTCAACGAGTTCCTTGCGCTCAATCCCGGCCTCGCTTCGGCTAAGGCGGGTCAGCGTCTGCACGCCATGGTGCGGGCCGACCGGCGCGATCAGGATGCCACCGACCTGGATCCGCTCGACCAGATTCTCCGGAATTTGCTCAACCGCGGCGGTGACGATGATGCGGTCGAACGGGCCGATATTCGGTGGCAGATTGAGGCCGTCGCCGAGCATCACCTCGACATTGTGACAGCCGAGCTTTTCGAGCCTGGCGCGAGCGGCCTCCGCAAGCCGGCGGTAGCGCTCGACCGTCAGCACCTCTCGCGCCAGCCGCGACAGCACGGCGGCCTGATAGCCGGAGCCGGCGCCGATCTCGAGCACGCGGTGCTGCTTCTGGAGCTGAAGCTGCTCGGTCATGTAGGCGACGACGAAGGGCTGGCTGATGGTCTGTCCGCAGGCGATCGGCAGCGCACTGTCGCGGTAGGCGCCGTCGCGATCGGTGGCCTCGACGAACAGCTCGCGCGGCACCTCTTCCATGGTCCGCAGGACGGCCTGATCGCTGATGCCGCGACGCCTCAGCGTGAGCTGAAACATCATCTTTTCCGGCGGGTGCTGATTGGAGGTCATCGCTTCTTATGTCGTTTCATCAGGGTCCGGGTCGTCGCGCGTCGGCCACGCCCGGGGCAAGAATCCGGTTCCTGCTCAGGAACCTATGATAGCCTTTTGCCGAGGTATTTGACCACAAATTGGCTTGCAGTGGGCCAGCCGCAAACGCCGTTTTCGGGTGTCCGCTCGCCCAAACGCGCATTGCGTCAATTCGTGTTATCTGCGAACGTTTTCCGGAAATGGGCAAGGACTCAACGACAATGGCCGCGACCGGGCTTTCGGGCCGCTCTGTATTCCTCGTCGAGGACGAGGTGATGATCAGGATGATGGTCGCGGATATGCTCGAAGAGCTCGGTTACAAGGTCGCGGCCGAAGCGGGCGATATCACCGAGGCCCTGCGGCTCGCCCAGGCGACCGAATTCGACATCGCTATCCTCGACGTCAACGTCAACGGCAAGGTCATCTCGCCGGTTGCCGACCTCATCAAGCGAAAGGGCTGCCCGTTCATCTTCGCGACCGGCTACGGCTCCTCCGGCCTGCCTGAGCAGTACCGCGACCGGCCGGCGCTTCAGAAGCCGTTCCAGCTCGACGCGCTCGGCAAGACCATCGAAGCCGCCCTTCGCGGCGGCTAGCGGCTATTTCAACGTAGCGCTCAGCGCTTCCGAAAACGCTTCGTTGGTGCGGTCGAGCCGCAGCGGCGTGACCGAAACGTAGCGCTCGCTCAGCGCTGCGAGATCGGTACCCTCGGCGGGCGTGTCCATCATCGCCGCGCGCTCGAAGCCGATCCAGAAATAGGGATTGTTGCGGCCGTCCCTGCGCTCGTCGATCCGCAAGAAGCCGAGATTGCGCTTGCCTTGCCGCGTTACGCGGATGCCCAGCACATCTTCCGGCGCACAGGCCGGAAAGTTGACATTGATCACAGTGTCCTTCGGGATGCCCGCGGCAATCACCTTGCGCAGGATGTCGGGCCCGAACTTGCGCGCACTGTCCCACAGCGGCCGCTCGCGGCTCTCGACGCTGAATTCCTGCGACAGCGCGAAGGACGGGATCCCCAGAATGGTGCCTTCCAGCGCACCGGCGATGGTGCCGGAATAGACCACGTCCTCGGCGACGTTGCGGCCCTTGTTGACGCCGGACAGCACGAGGTCGGGCGGTTTCGTGCCCAGGATATGGCGCGCGCCCATGATGACGCAGTCGGTCGGCGTGCCGCGCACCGCGAAGTGCCGCGGGCCAACTTCGCGCAGGCGCAAGGGATCGTTCAGCGACAGCGAGTGCGACACGCCGGACTGATCGAGCTCGGGCGCCACCACCCAGACGTCGTCGGACAGCGCGCGTGCGATCTCCTCCACGACCTTGAGGCCGGGAGCGTGGATGCCGTCGTCATTGGTGCAGAGAATGCGCATGCCGGATGTCAATTCCTGAGGTGGGGTCAGGCCGTATTATCCGGCTATGGCCGATCAGGCAAACCGGCCGAAGTCGGGAATTCGGTTGATGCAATGCAGATCCCCTCTGTGATCTAGCTCATTGCGATGCCGAAACGCCGCATCCTATTTTTCCCGCGCATTTTCACGCGACTGGGCACGGAATGACCCGCTTTGCAGCAGCGATCCCGTTCGGGCTTTGCCTTGGTCTTGGCCTTTGCGGGCCGGGGACGGGATGGGCACAGGATTCGGAACCGGCGGACCGCTGCTTTCCCTGGCAGGAGTTCCGCAACGGCGCGTGTGCCGCCAAATCGATCCCGTTGCCGCCAGCGCCGCTCCCGGCCGCGCCGGCGCCAAACCCGCCGCCTGCCCCGGCTGACACCAGCGCGACGACCACCCCGCTCGTTTGCCCGCCCAACTCCCACGCCGATGGCGGCGCCTGCATCACCGATGCGGCCGCCGCCCCGCCGCGCTTGTTGATCACGATCACCTGCAACGGCGGCACGGCGAGTAGTGGGCAATGCATCTGCCCGGCCGGCTTCGAGTTGATGCCAACAGGCGTGGATCCCGGCGGCACCTGCGTGCGGAGCAATGCGGAGAATTGCATAGGCGGCGCGATGACCGTCGCGGGCCAATGTCTGTGCAACGGCCAGGTCACGATGTCCGGGCAGGTCTACGACCTCGAATTTTCCCGAGGCCAATGCGTGCCAAAACGCTGTCCGCGCGACGGCCCCTGCGTCACAGCGGCTGCGAAGCCGGATGCCGATGCCTCACCGAAATTGTCATCGGATGAGCGGCTGCGCGACTGCGGCCACGGCATGGTCGCGACGCGCCGCGGCTGCGTGCCGGCGCGGCACCGTTCGCACACGACCGACCCGGGAACGTATTTCAGGGTCACGCCGAACTACCCGAGCCCGATGCACTATTAGCGGCGGACCCGCCATTGCGGCAGGAAGCGCGCGAGCTTGCCCTCCGCACGCAGCTGCATCGCAGGCACGACAGCGCCGACGACGGGTGTCTCAATCACACCGAGCGCCTTCAGCTGCGCAACGAACGGAGCCGACGCGGGCGTCTCCGGAAAGCGCTCACGCGCAACCGTCACCGCTTTGTCAAAATCCTCGACATTGACGCCCGGCTTGGCGCGCCGGCTTTGCACATGCGTGTCGTCCCAGAGCCGCGCGATGTCGATGTCCAGCACACCACGCAGGCGCTGGTCGACGGCCTGGATGCCGGCACCGGTCACCGCCCATTGTCGGCCGACCCAGAAGACGTCGCGGTGCAAGGCCATGGACGGAGGTTCGCGTTGACGGGTGGCCGGCAGGATAACCGGCCGCCCGATCTTCGCAACCAAACGTTTCTGTATTTCAGACGGGCAACGCGAATTACTCGCGCGCGACCACCTTCAACCCGCCCATATAGGGCTGGAGCACGCTGGGGACCGCGATCGAGCCGTCCTCCTGCTGATAGGTCTCCATGACGGCGATGAGCGCGCGGCCGACCGCCGTGCCGGAGCCGTTCAGCGTGTGCACGAAGCGCGGCTTGCCGTCGGGGCCGCGCGAGCGTGCATCCATGCGCCGCGCCTGGAAGTCGCCGCAGACCGAGCAGCTCGAGATCTCGCGGAACATGCCGCCCTCGCCCTGCCCAGGCATCCACACCTCGATGTCGTAGGTTTTTTGCGACGAAAAACCCATATCCCCTGCGCAGAGCGTCATCACGCGATAATGCAGGTCGAGCTTTTGCAGCACCTGCTCGGCACAGGACAGCATCCGCTCCAGCTCGTCCTTGCTGGTCTCTGGTGTCGTGATCGAGACCAGCTCGACCTTGGTGAACTGATGCTGGCGGATCATGCCGCGCGTGTCGCGCCCCGCAGCGCCCGCCTCGGCGCGGAAGCACGGCGTCAGCGCGGTGAGCCGCATCGGCAACTGCTTTTCGTCGAGAATGGACTCGCGCGCGAGGTTGGTGAGCGAGACTTCCGCCGTCGGGATCAGGCCGAGGCGCTCGGTCTTCAGCCGCTCATGATCGGGTGAAGCCAGCAACTCGCCCTTGATCGCCCAGAACTGGTCGTCCTCGAACTTCGGCAACTGCCCGGTCCCGAACATCACCTCGTTACGCACCAAGAGCGGCGGGTTGATCTCGGTGTAGCCGTGCTCATTAGTGTGCAGGTCGAGCATGAACTGCCCGATCGCGCGCTCGAGACGTGCGAGCCCCTTCTTCAACACGACGAAGCGCGCGCCGGAGAGTTTTGCCGCCGCCTCGAAATCCATGTAGCCGAGCGCGGTGCCGAGATCGTCGTGCAGCTTCGGCGCAAAGCCATAGTTGCGCTTGTTGCCGAACACGTGGTGCTGGACGTTGCCGTGCTCGTCGACGCCATCGGGCACTTCGTCGAACGGAATGTTCGGGATGGCGGACAGCTCTTTGGTCAGCTCCTCGTCTGCAGCCTTCGCCGCGGCCTCGAGCTCCGGCATCGTGGTCTTGAGCTCAGCGACCTCAGCCATCAGCTTGGCCGCGCGCGCATCGTCCTTGGCCTTCTTGGCGTCGCCAATTTCCTTGGACGCAGCGTTGCGCCGCGCCTGCGCCTGCTCCGAGGCCAGAATCGACGCCCGCCGCCTCTCGTCGATCGCGAGCAGCGACGCCGACAGCGGCTTCAGGCCCCGCCGCGCGAGGCCGACGTCGAACGCTTGCGGATTGTCGCGGATCGATTTGATGTCGTGCATGGCTGTGGTCCCGAGGCTTGCTGCAAACTTGCAACGTTCAATGTTGCAAGTTTGCAAATCGCTGGCTTCCCTAGCACGGCTGTCATCGCCCGCGAAAGCGGGCGATCCAGTATTCCAGAGACGCCAGTGATTCTTCGAGGGGACGCGGCGTACCGGATTCCCCGCCTCCGCGGGGAATGACACCGGCGTGCAGCGCCCCTACTCCGCCGGATTGGCGTCCGACGAGGCGTCGGTGGGGGCCTTCGAGGCGGCCGCCTTCTTCTCCACCATCGAGACCGCGATGATCGAGCCCTCATAGAGCGCGAGCAGCGGAATCGCGAGCGAGCACTGGCTGAGCACGTCCGGCGGCGTCAGCACGGCGGCGATGATGAAGGCGACGACGATGAAATAGCGGCGCTTCTCGCGCAGCATTTTTGAGGTGATGATGCCGATCCGCCCGAGCAGGGTCAGGATCACCGGCAGCTGGAAGGCGATGCCGAAGGCGAAGATCAGCGACATCATCAGCGACAGATATTCGCCGACCTTGGGCAGCAGCTGGATCTGTGCGGTCTCGTCGCTGCCGGCCTGCTGCATCCCGAGCGAGAAACGGACCAGCATCGGCAGAACGACGAAATAGACCAGTGCCGCGCCCAGCACGAAGAAGAACGGGGTCGCGACCAGATACGGCAGGAAGGCCTGCTTCTCGTGCTTGTAGAGGCCGGGCGCGACAAACTTGTAGATCTGCGTCGCGACGATCGGGAACGAGATGAAGCCGGCGCCGAACAGCGCAAGCTTCAGCTGGGTGATGAAATATTCCAGCAGCGCCGTGTAGATGAATTTCGAATTCTCCGGCCCCGCAATCCACACGAACGGCCAGACCAGCACGTTGTAGATCTGCTTGGCGAAGAAGAAGCAGAAGATGAAGGCCAGGCCGAAGCCGAGCAGCGCCTTGATCAGCCGCGAGCGCAGCTCAATCAAATGGTCCATCAAGGGGGCTTTGCTGGCCTCGATCTCGGCGTCGCTCATGACGCTTTGGCGTCCTTGATCGCCTCGGGTGGCGCGGTGTCCTGGCTGACCTGAGCCTGCTCGACTTCGCGCGTGATCGCGAGCGGCTCGTTCACCACTGCATGCGCCTCGGCTTCCACGAAGGTCTCGGGCGTCGGGGCTTCCGGGGTCGTTGGAGTTGCCGGCGCTTCGTATCGCCGGCACTTCGGCGGCCGCGATGGTCTCGGCCGGCTTGTCGAGGGCGTCGACGCGCAGTGCGTCGCTGACATCCTTCTGGAGCGAGGTCATCAAATTGCCGCCGGTGAAGCCGGAGGCGGCTTCCTTGACCTCGTCAAAGCTCTTCTTGAGGTCGGCCATCTCGGCCTCGCGCATCGCCTCCTGGAACTGGCCCTGGAATTCGGCGGCCATCTTGCGGGCCTTGCCCATCCATTGGCCAACCATGCGCAGCACGCCCGGCAGCTCTTTCGGGCCGATGGCGACCAGGGCCACGACCCCGATCAGAACCAGTTCACTCCACCCGATGTCGAACATCACGTCTTCCGTTCACGCAAAGCCACGATCAGCCCAATCCCTCGCGCGCAGGATCGGGGCCGCACCCGCGTCTCGCGTGCTTTCTGGCTCAGACGGCCTTGCTGCCGACGTCGGACCTTGCCGCGGTCGGCGCGGCAGTGTGCTCGATGGACTTGGACGGCTCGGGCTTGTCGGCGACCTTGTCGTCGTCCTGCATGCCCTTCTTGAAGGCCTTGATGCCCTGCGCCACGTCGCCCATCAGATCCGAAATCTTGCCGCGGCCAAACAGCAGCAGGACCACTGCGATCACCAAGATCCAGTGCCAAATGCTAAGCGAACCCATCCTGCAACCCTCCAAACGCGCATGGCCGGGGACCCGGCCGATCTTCACCGAAACCTAGGCTTCGCAGGTGCCAAAAACAAGGACCAAGGCAGCGCCAATTCGCTGTTGGCGCTACGTAATCTTGCCAGTGTTAACTGGTCGCAGGGGGCCGTAGAGGGACGGAAATTCAGCCCTCTTCGCCACCCTCATTGCCGCCATCCGGCGTCTCGGGCTCGACCGCAGGGGCCAGCGCGAGATCCAGGTCCTCGCCCGGTTCCAGGGGATCCTCGTCCTCGCGCAGTTGCGGGTCATCCGACGGCGTCGGCACGCTGAAGCCGGTCGGCAGGCGTGAATCCAGCAGGCCCGTGCCCTTCAGCTCCTCCAGCCCCGGCAGATCGCCGAGCTGTTCCAGGGTGAACTGCGACAAGAAGTCCTCGGTGGTTCCGAAGGTCAGCGGACGGCCGGGCGTCTTGCGGCGACCGCGCGGCTTGATCCAGCCGGTCTCCAGCAGAACGTCGAGTGTCCCCTTAGATGTGACAACGCCGCGGATCTCCTCGATCTCGGCACGCGTCACCGGCTGGTGGTAGGCGATGATCGCCAGCACTTCGATCGCCGCACGCGACAGGCGCCGCGTCTCGGTGCTTTCGCGGGTCATCAACCAGGCCAGATCGCCGGCGGTGCGGAAGGTCCATTTGTTGGCGACCCGCACGAGGTTCACGCCGCGCAAGGCATAGTCGGCCTGGAGCTGCTCGAGCGCAGCCTTCACGTCCACGCCCTCGGGCATGCGCTTGGCCAGCGTCGCGGTATCCAGCGGCTCACTCGATGCAAACAGCAGCGCTTCCAGCAGCCGTAATTCTTCGGGACGTGCCTGGGATTCGTTCTCCATCGGCTCGGCCTCTTCTACTCGCACTTCAGCCAGGCTTGCCATGGCAGCTTCTCCTTCTTGCACTTAACCGACCGGCGCATCGGGCGCAGGAGCTGCGTCCACGACCGCCTTAGGGCGCCCCTTCCGGAAATAGATGGGCGCAAACGCCTCTTTCTGGTTCAGCTCGAGCTGGCCTTCACGCACCAGCTCGAGCGCGGCGGCGAAGCTCGAGGCGAACACCGTAGCGCGCTGCGTCGGGTCGGAGACGTGACGGATCAGGAAATCGTCGAGAACGCCCCAGTCATCCTGCTCGGCGATGCTGCCGACCAGCCGCTCCAGCGTGGCGCGCGCCTCGGCAAGCGACCATACCGTGCGCTTGGCCAGATGCACGCTCGCCAGCACGCGCGACTGGCGCTGCGAGGCATAGGCCGTCAGCAGGTCGTACAGCGTCGCCGTGTATTTCGGATGCCTGATCTCGGCGATCTGCTCGGGCTCGCCGCGCGGAAAAATGTCGCGCAGCAATTGCTGCCGGTTCATCAGCCGGTTGGCAGCTTCGCGAATGGCTTCCAGACGGCGCAGACGGTTGGCGAGGGCAGTTGCCATTTCCTCGGCGCTCGGACCTTCCGCGCTCGGCGGCTCCGGCAGCAGCAGGCGCGACTTCAGGAAGGCGAGCCAGGCCGCCATCACGAGATAGTCGGCGGCCAGCTCAAGCCGGATCTTTCGCGCGGCCTCGATGAAGTGGAGATACTGGTCGGCCAACGCCAGGATCGAGATCTTGGCGAGGTCGACCTTCTGCTGCCGCGCCAGTGCGAGCAGGAGGTCGAGCGGGCCCTCATAGCCCTCGACGTCGACCACCAATGCTGGCTCGCCCTCGGCGAGATCTGCGGGCCGCCCGGTTTCAAACGATAGGATTTCTGCGGTCATGCGGATGCCGTGTTTACCCGTGCGATCAGTGCGGCGGCCCGGCTGCGGTGCCCTGCGAGCGGCGCAACCTCGAAATTGTCGTTGCAATGACGCTCGACGCCGCAGCCGGCCACAAGCATCGTGCGAATCCGCTCGGCGACGCTTCCTGCCGGCGCATTCATCGACACGTCATCACTCACTAACAAACCTTGGAACCCGACTGCGCCGCAA
The DNA here is from genome assembly GCA_963819355.1 of uncultured Alphaproteobacteria bacterium. Lineage (GTDB taxonomy): Bacteria > Pseudomonadota > Alphaproteobacteria > Rhizobiales > Xanthobacteraceae > Bradyrhizobium. The sequence goes on from CAWFVZ010000017.1 coordinate 420,891, forward strand.
ATCATCTGAGCAATGATTGTCGCAGAACTCGTCGCCAGATGGGCGGGGTCGGCGGCGCCATCCACGGGAATGCTGAGACCGGCGAGATCGGCCGCAATCAGCCGTGTCGCTGTCAATTCTCCAATTGGCGCCGTGACTTGGGCCGAAATTTCGATGCTGCGCTTGAAGGGAACAAAGCCCCATGGGCGTTCGGCACGCACAAACGCCCGCTCGGCGGCGGTCAGTTCCGCTCCGGATACGCCGGTAATGAAGGCCCGCGTGCTCATAGGGCCGATTAACCCTGCCCCATGAGGGGGTCAAGGAAACGGCCGTTAATTTCTCTGGACGAAGCAGGCAGACAAGCCGGCGGACTTCAAATTGTTGCAGGCTTGGTTCGCCTCTTCGAGTGAACCGTAGGGCCCCGCGAAGGCGCGGTAGACTACACCCTTGCCCTTGTCGGTCAGATCGACCCGCTTGACCACGGGCGCGCGAGACCCCAGCACGCTGCCATATTTGCTCTGGAGCACCCGGTACGAGGCCTGCGCGCTGTCCTCGCTCTGCTGCGAAGAGACCTGCACGACAAAGCCACCACCACCGCCGCTGCTTGCGGGCGCGATCTGGGTCGGATTGGTCGCAGCCATCCGCTGCGGCTCGGACGGCGCTGCCTGCGGCGTCAGCGAGAGCGGCTGATTGGCACTGGCATTGGCCGAGGTCGGCGGTGTGTGCGGCGCGGCCGATGCGGCGACTGGCTTCGGTGGGGAGGCCGGCTTGGCAGCCGACGGCGCGGCGGCTTGCGGCGTGCTGGTGTCAGTCTGATCGCCCCTCACGGCCACAGTCTTGATCGAGCGCGGCGCGCTGCTCGGCATCGTTCCGTTGCTCGGAATCGGACCGGCACTCGGCGGCGGAATGGTGGATGGCGACACGCTCGCAACCGGCGGCGGGTTCGCGTTCGGGTTCAGCGGCGGAAACACCACACGGGGACCGGCGGCCTTGGCGTTGACGTCGACGGGCGCCTCCTCGCGCGGCACGATCTTCTCGCTGCCGTCACCGCTCACCATGCGGTCCGGCACCTTGGCCGAGGGGTCCGTCGGCGCCGGCACGATCTTGGTCGGCGTGTTGTCGGCCTTGATGATCGGCGGTTCGCCGCTGCGGGGCGAGCCGATATAGGTCTTGTAGGCGAAGGCAGCGCCAGTTCCGACCACGGCCAGTGCGAGGATCGCGGCGACCGTCATCATGCCGCCGCGCGATTTCCTGGGCTCGTCGAGATCGGCCTCGGGATAGTCGCTCTGGAACGCGTAAGGGTCGTCCGGATAGGCCGGCTCACGCTGAAAATCCTGCTCGCCCAACTCAAGCCGCCCGTAGAGCGCATCATCGTAACGCGCCGGATCGGGTTGCTCGTAGGGGGCCGCGTAGGCCTGGTCCTGATGATAGGCTTGATCCTGATAAGCCTGATCCTGATAGGCGCGATCCTGATAGGCCTGCGGCTGATGAAAATCAGGTTCGGGCGCGGCCGGCTCGGCTGCATAGCGATGCAACGGATGAACGGGACTTACGGCGACGGGATAGTCAGGTTCGGGGGCCGGCTGCGGCTGCACATTGGCGCGGCGCATCCATGAGGGCGGCCCCGGCTGAGCCAGCGGCGCCGGCTCGGCAAAGTCCTGCTGATAGTCGTCCTGCGGATAACCGTCGTCCTGATAAGCCTGCGTGGGTGCAGGCGCTGCCGCCGGCCGCTCACTTGGTCGCCCCTGTGCTGCGAAGGGATCAGTCTGCCCGATCAGGCGGGCGAGCTCGGCCAAGGGATCGCCGCTCTCTGTCCTCCCATGCTGATCGCCACCGCGACCATAGTCATCGGAAGGAAACGGTCTGTCCTGATATCGTTCGGCCATCGTGATGATGCGTCCCTTCGGGAAAGCCGCGCGCCCCTCGACCAAGGCGCGGCTTTCGACCCACAAGGCTTTCAACCAAATCTAAGCGATCCGGCTTCTGCCGGTACCCCCCAAAATTCCCCTTAAGTAGTTCGCCCCCAAACTACCGCATCTCCTCCGGGGCATGGACGCCGAGGATGGCGAGGCCCGATGCCAGGACGGAGACGACGCCCTGGACCATCGCCAGTCGCGCCTTCGTTAGATCTGCATCATTATTGATAATGAAGCGTAAATAGGGCAAATCGCGCCCCTTCGTCCAAAGTGCGTGAAATTCGCTCGCTAAGTCATAGAGATAAAAGGCAATACGGTGCGGCTCGTGAGCCGCCGCGGCGGCTTCCAGAATGCGCGGAAAAATTGCGAGGCGCTTGAGAAGGTCGAGCTCCACGGAGTCTGACAGCCGCTCCACCGCCAACTCACTGAGCCAGGCGATCCGCTTGTCGGCATCCTCCGGCAGGTCCGGGAATACCTCCGTCCGCGCGTTGCGGAAGATCGAGTGGCCGCGGGCATGGCCATACTGGACGTAGAACACCGGGTTGTCGCGCGACTGTTCCATGACCTTGGCGAGGTCGAAATCCAGCACCGCGTCGTTCTTGCGGTAGAGCATCATGAAGCGGACGGCGTCCTGGCCGACTTCATCCACCACCTCACGCAAGGTGACGAAGTCTCCGCTCCGCTTGGACATTTTCACCGGCTCGCCATTGCGTAGCAACTTCACGAGCTGGACGATCTTGACGTCGAGCGCGCCCTTGCCGGAGGTCGTGGCCTTCACCGCCGCCTGCATGCGCTTGATGTAGCCGCCATGGTCTGCGCCCCAGACGTCGATCATCTCCGCAAAACCGCGGTCGAACTTGTTCTTGTGGTAGGCGATGTCGGAGGCGAAGTAGGTGTAGGAATTGTCCGACTTGATCAGCGGACGATCGACATCGTCGCCGTAAGCGGTCGCCTTGAACAGCAGCTGCTCGCGGTCTTCCCAATCCTCGACCGGAGCACCCTTCGGCGGTGGCAGGCGGCCTTCATAGATGTCGCCTTTGGCGCGCAGGAACTCGATGGTCTCGGCAACCTTGTTGTTGCCGCTCTCGATCAGCGAGCGCTCCGAGAAAAACACGTCGTGGCGGATGTTGAGCGCGGCGAGATCGTCCTTGATCTCGTCCATCATCATCGCGATCGCCTTGGCGCGCACCGCCGGCAACCACTCGGCCTCGCTCTTCGCGAGCAGCTTGTCGCCGTGCTCCTTCGCGAGCGCCGCGCCGACCGGCTTCAAATAGTCGCCGGGATAGAGGCCCTCGGGAATCGCGCCAATGTTCTCGCCGAGCGCCTCGCGGTACCTGAGAAACGCCGAGCGCGCGAGTACGTCGACCTGGGCGCCAGCGTCGTTGATATAGTATTCGCGCGCAACTTCGTGACCCGCGAAATCAAGCAGGCTCGCGAGCGCGTCGCCGAACACGGCGCCGCGACAATGGCCAACATGCATCGGCCCGGTCGGATTGGCCGAGACGTATTCGACATTGACCTTGGAGCCGCCGCGGACGCGGCCGTAATCGGCGCCCTCGCGCAGCACCGTCCGCAGCGCCTCGGCCCAGGCGGCCGGCTTCAGCGTCAGGTTGATGAAGCCGGGACCGGCGACATCGACCTTGGCGATCAGCGCGTCGGCGCGGAGCCGTTCGGCGATCTGCTCAGCGAGGTCGCGGGGTTTTGCCTTTGCCTCTTTCGCAAGCACCATGGCAGCGTTGGTCGCCATGTCGCCATGGGAGGCATCGCGCGGCGGCTCGACCACCACGCGCGAAAAATCGATGCCCTCGGGCCAGCTGGCGTCCGCCGCGAGCGCGCGGCAGACAGCGTGCACGCGTGCAAGCACGTCGGCGAACAGATGCAGGGATGAGGATGTGTCGGGCATGGCCGCCGCCTAACGCAAATCCGGGGTCGAGTCAAAGAGCCGTTGGTGCTCGGTCAGGGCGAAACGGTCGGTCATTCCGGCAATGAAATTGCCGATCCGGCGGGCCCGGTCGCCCTCGTCGTCACCGTCGGCCCCCACCAGCCATTCCGGCGGCAGGTCGGCCGGTGATTTCAGGTATTTCGCGAACAGCTCGAACAGGATCTGTTCCGCCTCCGCCATCACCCGCATCACCCGCTTGTGGCGGTACATGTGCTGATAGAGAAAGCGCTTGATCGCCGCCTCCTCCTCGGCGACCTCGGCGGGGAACGCGATCAGCGCCCGGATCTGCTGGCGCACGTCCTGGGCCGATTGCGGCTTGACGACGGCGAGGTTCTTCTGCGCCTCCGCAAACACGGCGCCGATCAGATGCGAGATCAGCTCGCGCACGAGCTCAGCGCCGCGCCTGACGTCTTCGAGATCGGGATAATGCGCCGAGGTCTCGGCGATGATCTCTGCCGTAAGCGGCATCACCTTGAGATCGTCGAGATGGAACAGGCCGGCGCGCAGGCCGTCGTCGATGTCATGGGCGTCGTAGGCGATGTCATCGGCGATCGCGGCCACCTGGGCTTCCAGCGAGGCGAAGCTCCACAATTCGAGATCGTAGGTCTTGACGTAGTCGGCGATGCCGACGGGAATGCCCTGCTCGCGATAACGCCCGACCGGCGCGCCGCTGCGATCGGTCAGCGGGCCGTTGTGCTTGACGATGCCCTCCAGCAACTCCCAGGTGAGATTGAGCCCATCGAATTCGGGATAACGATGCTCCAGCGCAGCGACCACGCGGAGCGTCTGGGCATTGTGGTCGAAGCCGCCAAAATCCTTCAGGCAGGCATCCAGCGCCCGCTCGCCGGCATGGCCAAAGGGCGGATGGCCGAGATCGTGGGCGAGTGCCAGCGTTTCCGTCAGATCCTCGTCGAGCCCGAGCTGGCGGGCCAATGCGCGGGCGATCTGCGCCACCTCCAGCGAATGGGTCAGGCGGGTGCGGTAATGGTCGCCCTCGTGGAACACGAACACCTGGGTCTTGTACTTCAGGCGGCGGAACGCGGTGGAATGGATCACCCGGTCGCAATCCCGCCGGAACGGGCTCCGGGTCCGGCTCGGCGGCTCTGCGACCAGCCGGCCGCGGCTGCGATCGGGGTCGCAGGCATAGGGCGCGTGGGGGGCAGCCATTCCGACGGACACGGCGAATTTAGTCCCTATCCATTTGATTCTGCGTATGGTGGCACTTAACTATGTCGGGCGCGGGATACCAACTGAATTGGGCAAGTGACCTTGGTGTGACCGCGGGACTATCGGAGACCAACGATGACGACTGCCGTGACTATCAGCGACCGCGCTGCGCGCCGGATTGGGGAGATCCTCAAGGGCGAAGGTTTGGGTGCCATGCTGCGCATCTCGGTCGAGGGCGGCGGCTGCTCCGGCTTCCAATATAAGTTCGATATCGATCGCGACCGCACCGACGACGATCTCGTGATCGAGCAGGCGAATGCAGTGGTGTTGGTCGATTCCGCGTCCCAGCCGTTCCTCGCGGGATCGCAGGTCGACTTCGTGGACGACCTGATCGGCGCCTCGTTCCGCGTCAACAATCCTAACGCGACTGCGTCATGCGGCTGCGGGACGAGCTTCTCAATCTGAGCACCTACCCGCCGGTCATCTGCCTTTCCTCGTCCGTCCACTCCGCCTCGACCGGCATCAGTTCCGGCTGAAGCGTCGCGTCCTCCGACATCACGTGGCCATCCAGCGCGTGCAGCAATGCAGTGACCAGCGCGGGCTTGCGTAGCGGCTTTGCGAGAAAATCCGACATGCCGGCTTCGCGGCAGATCCTGACATCTTCGGGGAAGGCGTTCGCGGTCAGCGCGACAATGGGCAAGACTTCGAAGTGGCCGCCTTGTGCGCGGATCGCCCGGGTCGCGGCAAGGCCGTCCATCTCGGGCATGCGCACGTCCATCAGCACGACATCGTAATCACTCTCCGAAACTGCCTCGACCGCCTCGACGCCGTCGGTCACGACGCGCAGCTCGACGTCGAAGGCACCTAACATCTTGCTCACGACCATGCGGTTGACGGCATCGTCCTCCGCGACCAGCACCTTCAGCGGCCGGTCGAGGCTGATGATACGGGCCTTGAGATCGTCGGCTTCATCGCGGCCTGCGTCCTGGTTGGACGTCTGCACCTGGCTCCAGGGCAGCACCAGCGTGAAGCGGAAGGTCGAGCCCTCGCCCGGCGTCGAGGTGACGCCGATGGTGCCGCCCATCTGCTCGATGATGCGCCGGGAGATCGCCAGCCCGAGCCCGGTGCCGCCGAAGCGGCGGCTGATCGAGGCGTCGGCCTGGGCGAAGTCCGAGAACAACTGCCCGAGCTTCTCCGGCGCAATGCCGATGCCGCTGTCGGTCACGGTCCATTCGACGGTCGCCAGCAGGTCGCGGCGCGCCCGGCAAATGGCCTTGATCGTCACCTCGCCTTCGTCGGTGAACTTCACCGCATTGGAGGCGAGATTGAGCAGCACCTGCCGAATGCGCGCGACGTCGCCGCGCAGCGTCGGCGGCAGGTTCGGATCGAGCTCGACCTTGACCGCCAGCCCCTTGCTCTTGGCGCCTGCACGGACGACGGTCGCGACCGTCTCGACCAGCGTCTGCGGCGCAAAGTCGATCGCCTCGAACGCGAAGCGTCCGGCCTCGAGCTTGGAGAGATCGAGGATGTCGTTGAGGATACGCTGGAGGTTGTCGCCGAACTCACGGATCGAGGTGACGGCCTCGTGCTGCTCCGGATCGAGCTTGGTTTCGAGCAGCATGCTGGCAAGCCCGAGCACGCCGTTCATCGGCGTGCGGATCTCATGGCTCATCACCGCCAAGAAATCCGACTTGGCGCGGCTCTCGGCCTCGGCCTTCTCCGCGCGCCAGCGCTCGGTGACGTCGCGGCCGAAGCCGCGATAACCGAGGAACTGGCCGTCACGGTCGTAGGCCGGCTTCGCGGTCAGCGACCACAGCCGCGCCTCGCCACCGGCGACGACCTTGAGGTTCATCTCGTGCAGCGGTTCGGCATGCTCCATCAGGCCGACGATGTTGTAGGCAGCCGCCTTGTCCTCGGGGCAGAGCATGTCGAGCACGTCGGCGAAATGCGATCCCTTCAGGAGCGGAAGCGGCAGTTGCGCGACGTCGGCGAAGCGTTCGGGTACGTCGGTGAGATGCCCTTCGGCATCGGTCTGCCATAGCCAGTCGCTGGCGTTCTCCTGAAAGTCCTTCAGCAGCAGCGAGATGATCTCGGTCTGCCGCTCGAGCTCGAGCTGGGCCTTGAGGTTGCCGAGGAACAGATTGCCTTGCGAGACGATGTTGCGCGCCATGAAGAACGCGAACAGCAGCAGGAACACCGCGGTCAGGGCATACGGCCCGGCGTCGCACATCAGCATCGCGCCGGCGCAGGCGACCGTCATGGTGGCGAGGTAGACGAGGCCGGCGCGCGGGAAGGTCGACAGCGTGAAGGCGCCGCCCGACATCATGCCGATCATCAGGCAGGCCAGGATCAGCTGGCTGGTCGGCTCGAGGCGGCTGAACAGCGCGAGAGGCAGCGTGCCCCAGATCGCGGCGAAGAAGAATGCCTGTCGCATCATCTGCCGTGTCGCGCGGCGTGATGCTTCCTGCGGCGGGTTCTGGTGCGCGCGCCGCCACGCACGAACCGCGAGCGAGGCGGTGGTGGCGAGCGTCATGCCCCAGATGGCGAGGAACTCGTTCCAGCCCCTGCCCCAGAACAGGATCAGCACAATGGCGACATTGAGCATGGTGACGGCCATCGTCACCGGGATCAGCCGCGTCACCGCGTCGACCTGCTTGGCGCGGATGCGGCGCAGCTCGCGCTCGCTGAGATCGGCGGTCAGGCCGTCTTCGATCTCGAAGCCGCCGAGCCAGTACAGGAACGCCCCGATCAGGCCGTCGCGCGGCTCAGTTCGCGTTATGGATTTGTCCGGCCATCCCATCCGTGGAACCTTTTCCGCATCAATGGCCTGCCGCCTGCTTAAGCCGGGTTAATTTTGTGGGAGATTTTGCGGCGTCCTTGACGGGCGTGTTTGCAGTTTGTTCTAACCATGGCCCCCTCGCCTGGAGCCCGCAAATGCCGATCAGAGTAGCCACCTGGAACGTGAACTCGGTCCGGCAGCGGATCGACCTCCTCCTGACGTGGCTGAAGGAGTGCCAGCCGGACATCGTCTGCCTCCAGGAGATCAAATGCGTCGACGAGGCCTTCCCGCGGCTGGAGATCGAGGCGCTCGGCTACAACGTCGTCACGCACGGGCAGAAGACCTTCAACGGCGTCGCCCTGCTGTCGAAATTGCCGTTCGACGAGACCAAGTCGGGGCTCGCCGGCGACGACGAGGATGCGCACGCCCGCTTCCTCGAGGGCGTGGTGACGCTCAAGCGCGGGGTGCTGCGCATCGCCTGCCTCTATCTGCCCAATGGCAACCCGGTCGGAACCGAGAAATATCCCTACAAGCTCAAATGGATGTCGCGGCTTCTTGAGTATTCGAAGGAGCGCCTTAAGACCGAAGAGCCGCTGATCCTCGCAGGCGACTTCAATGTCATCCCGCATGCCCGCGACGTTCACAATCCCGCGGCCTGGACCGAGGACGCCCTGTTCAAGCCCGAGACTCGCGAGAGCTTTCAGTCCCTGCTCGGGCTCGGCCTCACCGACGCGCTGCGGGCGGTCACCGACGAGGCCGGGCTCTACACGTTCTGGGACTATCAGGCCGGGGCCTGGCAGAAGAACCACGGCCTGCGCATCGACCATCTGCTGCTGTCGCCGCAGGCCAGCGACCGGCTCGCCAATGTCGGCATCGACAGCTATGTGCGCGCCTGGGAGAAGCCGTCGGACCACGTGCCGGTGTGGGCGGATCTGGATCTGGAGGCGGCGTGATGCCGCTTCTGCGGGCTTACTCGTGGCGGCAGGTTACTCGCGGCGGCCTTGCACCCACTGTTCCAGCATTTGCAGGCACATGGCGCGGTCGTCGTCGGAGGCCTTGGAGAAGGCGCGGTTGTAGTTTTCCTTGATCCAGGTCTCGTCGGCGCCGGCGCTGTCACGCGCCAGGGTCAGCCACATCAGGCCGCGCGCGGCCTGCCGCGGCAGGCGGTCGCCGTTGAACAGCATCTGTCCCAGCAGCGCCTGAGCCTCGTGCTGGCCCTTCTGGGCGGCAAGACCCAGCCAGCGCGCGCCGTAGCGGAAATCCTCGCGGGAAGCGTCCGGTGTCTTCAGATAGAGCCGGGCGAGATCGTACTGCGCATCCGCATTGCCGAAATAGGAGGCGGCATAGGAGAACATCTCCCGCGCCCGATCCGGGTCCGACTTGATCTTCGAGTTCGGGATGCCGCTCAGATAGTAGCGGCCGAGCGCGACGAAGGCGTTGGCCACGACCTGCGCCTGCGGCGCCGACGGGCTGTCATCGGCATGCGCGTTGGCGATGCGCGTGAAATATTCGAAGGCGCGCACGTCATCCTGGGCCACGCCGTCGCCATTGGCGTACATGCGGCCGAGCTTCCACTGCGCGATCGGATGACCACCCTCAGCGGCATATTGCAGGGCGCTGAGCGAGACTTCCTGGCCTGTCACGGCTGCCGGCGGAGCGGACTTGCGCACCGTGCCCGCAGCGCCCGGCAAGCTGGTCACCACCGGGATGGTTGCATCCTTCTGGTTGACCGGCGCGCCGTCGAAGGCGAGCGCTGGCGCGGCCAGCGCAGTAGCCCCCAACACAAACGCAACGATGGTACGCCTAGATGTCCGCATAACACTGTTTCTCGTGCGCGCCGCCCGGATGGGTCACTGCCCCACCGACTGCTGGTCCAACCTGCTGAGCATATTTCCAGAGCGCGCCCGTCGTGTGGTTAGTCGCGCGAGCGCTCCATTTGGTTTTGCGCTGCGCGAGCTCGGCGTCACTCAATTTTACGTTAAGGGTCCCATTATCGGCGTCGATCTCGATGATGTCGCCATCCTGCAACAGTGCGATCGGGCCGCCGATGGCGGCCTCAGGCCCGACATGGCCGATGCAGAAGCCACGGGTGGCGCCGGAGAAGCGGCCGTCGGTGATGAGCGCAATCTTGCCGCCCATGCCCTGGCCGGTCAGCGCCGCGGTGGTCTGGAGCATTTCCCGCATGCCGGGGCCGCCCTTGGGGCCCTCGTAGCGGATCACAATGACTTCGCCTTCGCGGTACGTGCGCTTCTGGACGGCCTCGAAGGCGTCCTCCTCCCGGTCGAAGCAACGCGCTGGACCGGTGAACCTCAAATTGGATATTCCCGCGACTTTCACGATCGCACCTTCTGGCGCCAAATTGCCCTTCAGACCAACCACACCGCCGGTGACGGTGATCGGTTTGTCTGCCGGGTGCACCACATCCTGGTGCGGATTCCATTTCACGCTCTTGAGGTTTTCGGCGATCGTTCGACCGGTGACCGTAATACAGTCGCCGTGGAGAAATCCGTTGTCGAGCAGCGTCTTCATCAGAAGCGGTATGCCGCCAACTTCAAACATGTCTTTGGCGACATAACGGCCACCCGGCTTCAAATCCGCGACATAAGGTGTCTTTTTGAAGATTTCGGCGACGTCGAACAGGTCGAACTTGATGCCGGCCTCGTGCGCGATCGCCGGCAGGTGCAGCGCAGCATTAGTCGAGCCGCCGGAGGCGGCGACCACGGCCGCCGCATTCTCAAGCGCCTTGCGTGTGACGATGTCGCGCGGCCGCAGATTGGACGCGATCAGGTCCATCACCTTCTCGCCGGCCGTCATGCAGAAGGCGTCACGGATTTCATACGGTGCCGGAGCACCGGCCGAGTAAGGCAGCGCGAGGCCGATCGCTTCGGAGACCGTCGCCATGGTGTTGGCGGTGAACTGCGCGCCGCAGGCGCCCGCCGAGGGGCACGCCACGCGCTCGATTTCGTCGAGATCCTCGTCCGACATGGCGCCGACCGAGTGCTTGCCGACGGCCTCGAACATGTCCTGCACAGTGACCTGCTGGCCGCGGAAATTGCCGGGCAGGATCGAGCCGCCGTAAATGAAGATCGAGGGCACGTTGAGGCGGACCATCGCCATCATCATGCCCGGCAGCGACTTGTCACAGCCAGCAAGGCCCACCAGCGCATCATAGGCGTGGCCGCGCACGGTCAACTCGACGAAATCGGCGATGCATTCGCGCGACGGCAGCGAGGAGCGCATGCCGTCATGGCCCATCGCGATGCCGTCGGTGACAGTGATGGTGCAGAATTCCCGCGGCGTGCCGCCGGCGGACGCGACGCCCTTCTTCACCGCCTGCGCCTGGCGCATCAGGGAGATGTTGCAGGGGGCGGCCTCGTTCCAGCAGGAGGCGACGCCGACGAAGGGCTGGTGGATCTGCTCAGTGGTCAGACCCATCGCGTAGAAATAGGACCGGTGGGGCGCGCGCGTAGGGCCTTCCGTCACGTGACGGCTCGGCAGCCTCTGCTTGATGTTGGTCTTCGCGTCCATCGCGACCAGTTTCCTGGCTAACCTTGTCAGACCCGGAAAATCAGACCCAAGATTTAAATCGACCTTTTGAATCGACCTTGGGATTTCCCGCTGCCTGCCACGGGGCCCACCGCAGCCCCTAAAACCTTAGAGCGATTTTATTCAGGTTCGGGTGTGGCCAAAAAGCGGCGCCGATGCGAACGGACGGCGATAAGGGGTAAATCGCACGGGAATGTTGCACAGAGAGCACAATCGTGGCTCGAAGGACACGGAAAAGCCTACTGTGTTACCTCACGGGGACGGCGATCCACAGCTAGGGATTTCTTAGCTCAAGCCCACGCACCCAACTTCGGGGCTTGGCGGGCGTACCACGAGTGAGTCGCTCCTGCAGATACGCCTTCGCGTCCTCGCGGCTGATTTCGCCCGAGCTTTGCTTCGGATCTTCCACCCTCTAGCCAAGAGGGCGCAGGGAAGGCCGGGTGCCGGCTCGCACCCGCGGTCCGCTGCGCGAAGTTGTAGCGCAAGGAGACCGCACAGCAGCATACAGGTGAAGCCCAACACACGGCCTTCCCTGCGCAGTGGTTTGACGGCTTATGCCGTGCTCTCCCGGGAGCCGAATTCCTTCTGGCCTCCCTCGCTCCGCGAATTGACGATGTGGTTGACCCGGTTGGGCGCTCCACATCTCCGCGAAAAGCTTGGCCGTAGCGACGACGGCCAGGACCACACGGTTTTGCCGTACGCGCGTTCGCCGGCCGCCACAGGGTTCGATGGCATCGTGCACGCAGCCATCGAAATGTTGGCGAGACGAACCAAACAGCGCCGCTCATCCGCACGCGGTCTCGGGCTCACAGGGACGACCCGCCCTGCCCGCACCTTCTCGTGCCGACGCTGCCGCGTCCACCGCAACCCGGCTCGCAATCAGTGACGACGTACGATCGCCCCTCAAGGATGAGCCGGGATAAGCCAAGTCGTAAAGGTGTTTTGCCCGACGGAGCAAGAGAACTTTCTCTTTTTGCGAATTCTGATTTCGGCGGTCAATTCCGGCTCAGCGCCGTTCTGGCACTCGACGGTCTCGAAGAAGCTCCTCCTTCATGTCCACCGCATCGCTCTGCATCAGATCGTTGCCAAAGCGACACGGTCCGTCGCCATCGTTCATCATTGCGACATTCTGGCTCACCTACTGTGTTGACCCGCCCGACCCCCAATGTCAGTTTTTCCATCGGTAGTGTCCGCAAGGACTCTTCTTCAAGGGAATGCGGTGCGTCCGTTTCGACGGGCAATTCCGCGGCTGCCCCCGCAACTGTAGGCGGATAGCCGACGACCAGCAAAACCACTGGAGCCCGATCGGGTCTCTGGGAAGGTGGTCGAAGGCGACAACCCGCGAGCCAGGAAACCTGCTGCCAGCCATGAGTCACGCGCGAACGCATTGGGCGGGGTGCCCCGATGTCGGACTAGTAGCCGGTGCATCTGCCGCTTGGGGCGAAGGCAGACTGCCAAGGCAACCGCGGTGGCAGTTTGTTTGCGTCGCCGCAGAGCGTTGTTGTGCAACATCTTCATTTTCGTGCTGGCGTCACGCCAGGTTTTTCGCGTGTCTTCCTTATCTCCCTGCTCTCTTCAGTGTCGCTGTCGTCGACGGCGATCGCGCAGAGCGCGGCCCAGAACAAGCCGGCTGTGGAGATCGGCCCCGTGACCGTCTCCCCGACCATCCCGAAGCCGGCTCCCGCCGTCAGCGCGGGCAATCAGAAGCCTCGCACCGCACGCCGGGCCACGCGGCGCCAGCCGACCGCACCGATCGCTGCGAGGCCGACCACCCAGCCCGCGGGCAACACGGCGGAGACACCGCTGAACACCGCCGCCGTCACCGGCGTCTCCTCCCGCCTCGGCATCTCGGCACGGGAGACACCCGCGACCGTCGAGGTCATCAGCCAGCAGACCATGCAGGACCAGGGCATCCGCACCACCACCGATGTCGCGAAGGCTGCGGTCGGCGTGACCGGCGGCGATGCGCCGGGCGCGCCGGCGATCTTCTCGATGCGCGGCTTCGGCGGCGACCAGCTCACCACCCTTTACAACGGCATCCCGGTCGGGCCGTCGACCATGACCGGCCGCCCCATGGATGTGGCGGGCCTGCAGCAGGTCGAGATCATCAAGGGACCGGACTCACTGGTGGCGGGCCTCGGTGCGACCGGCGGCGCCGTCAACTACGTGACCAAGGCGCCGCATACCGGTCCGATCGTCAATGAGGCCTTCACCTCCTACAATTCCTTCAACGGCTATCGCGCCGGCTACGGTTCCGGCGGCAGCACGCTGGTCGACGGCCTCGACTACCGCTTCGACATCAGCCATTTCAACGACAAGAGCTTTATCGACGACACCTATTCGAAGCTCAGCAACGTCTCGGGACAACTGAATTACCGGGTCAACGACAGCCTGAAGGTCTGGGGCGCGGCCGAGTACAAGCAGGACAGCGACCGCTTCTATTGGGGAACGCCGCTGGTGCCGGCCAGCGGGGCCGGCATCGTGCCGACATCAGGCATCGTCTCGGGCCCGTGGACCAACTACTACGTCAACGGCCACGCCGGCACGCTCAACCCTGTCACCGTCGACGCGCGCACGCTGACGACGTCCTACAACGTGCTCGACAATCACAGTGGCGCCAGCGAGCTGTGGTTGCGCAGCGGCTTCCAGTGGGACATCACCAACAACATCTCGCTGAAGAGCCAGGTCTACGGCTACGATGCGCACCGGCACTGGTTCAACAACGAGCAATCGTCGTTCGACGATTTTTCCGGAGCGAACAATGTCTATCGCGAACGTCTGGCGCTGGATCACGCGCAGCGGCTTTACGGCAACATCACCGATCTCACGGTCAATTCCAGCATTGGCGGCATGGACAACCGCTTCGTCGCCACGCTGGCCGCGAGCAGCAATCAGTTCAACGTCTCGCAGGACACACTGTTCTTCAGCGACACCGTCGATCTCCTCAATCCGGACCGCGGCCTCTACGGTCCCCGCACTGACGAGAAGATCTACACCCATCTCGACACCGCCTCGCTGTCGTTCGAGGACCGGCTCAAGCTCACATCGACCTTCGCGCTGATCGGCGGCATCCGGTTCGAGGACATCAAGCTGGACCGGACCCGCTTCAATCCCGACGGAAGTCTGGAGTCCAAAAAGGGCTATCCCTTCTCGACGACGTTCAACCCGATCACCGGCCGCGTCGGCACCACCTGGGACATCGCGCCGGGCGTGATGCTGTACAGCCAGTACGCGACTGCGGCAGACCCGACGGTGGCCAACATCTTCATCCTTGCGCCGTCGGTGCCGCTGCTGCTGACGACGTCGCGGACCTATGAGACCGGCGTGAAGCTGCAATCGGCCGACAAGCGCGCCGAGGCCACGTTCTCGGCCTTCGACATCGAGCGCAAGAACGTCTATGTCCCCGAGAGCGGCATCGTCTTCAACGTCGCCGGCAAGATGGAATCCAAGGGCATCGAGATCGCCGGCGCCATCAATCCGATCGGCGGTCTCAAGCTGTGGGGCAACGTCGCCTTCGTGCAGTCGCGCTTCATCGATTTCAGCTACGTCGACGGCAGCGGCGTGTTCCAGTCCTATTCGGGCAAGACGCCGCCCAACGTGCCCAATTTCATCGCCAATGCCGGCGCGTCCTATCGCTTCGACACGACATTGCCGATCGAGATCGGCGGCCTGATGCGTCACGTCGGCGACCGCTTCAATTTCCAGGACAATCTCGTGGTCATGAATGCCTACACGACGTTCGATGCGTTCGCGTTCGTCAATATTCCCAAGGCGTATTTTCCGGGCGTCGATCAAACGCGGATCAGCTTCCGTGTGAAGAACCTGACGAACAAGCTCTACGCCGCCTGGGGCGATCCGGGCTATACCGATCAGATCATCCTGGGCGCACCGCGGAGCTATGAGGTGGCGGCGTCGTTCAAGTGGTGATTTTCGTCGCGGTCGGCCGCTCGGCTTCGACAGGATTACACGGCGTTGCGGTCGGCTGCAGGATCACGCAGTCCGGTGCAGCGCTGCCGCTGCACGTCGCCTCGCAGCCGCTGACCAGCGCGGCCACCGTCGTCTCAAGCGCGCGCAGCTCCGCGATCTTCTTCCTGATCGACCCAAGGTGCTTCGCCGCGAACGTCTTCGTGTCGCTACAGGGCAACCGCCGCTCGACCGACGCGAGGATGTCACGCGTCTCGTCGATCGAGAAATCGAGCTCGCGGCAGTGCCTGATAAGGCTCAGCGCCTTGACGTCGTCGCTGCCGTAGATGCGCTGACCGCCCCGGCGCGGCGGCGGCGTCAGCAGGCCGATGCTCTCGTAATAGCGGATGGTGGGGACCGAGACGCCGGCGGCTTTGGCGAGGACGCCAATTCTCATGGAAGCTCCCACTTTTCGCTTGAACCTCAAGTGGCTTGAGGGCGTAGCGGTCAGGTCCACGGCGCACAAGCATGAGGAAAATCACATGAGCGTTATTGGACCGTCCTGCAACCTCCCCTCCGAGACATCGCCTGGATCCGGCTGCGGGGCGAAGGCCAAGCCGGGCGCCGGCAAGGCCGCGGGCACGGCGGTCGCGACCGCGGTTGTCGCTGCGGCCTGCACGGCGTGCTGCGTGCTGCCCTTCACCCTGCCCGCTGTCGTACTCGCGAGCGCAGGCAGCCTGATCGCTGTGCTCGACCACGCGCACGGGCTGATGACGAATCTGTCGGTTGCCGTCGTGGTCTGCGCCTGGGGCTGGATCGTGTGGCGATCGCGGACGAGCGGTCTGAAAATCCGCTCGTCGGTGCTGGCGGCGATGTGCGCGGCGACCGTGCTGACCGCGACGGCCGCGCTGTGGCCGGTGATGGAGCCCGCAATCTCCCACGCGTTCGGGATCGCCAAGCAGCCGAAGCCGCCGGCCAGCTGATGGACGCCCTCACGAGCTTCGGGCTGCTGTCGGTCAGCGCGATGCTGCTGTTCTACGCGCTCGAGCCGCGCGGGCCACGTTACGTGCTGGCCTTCGCGGCGGGCTGCGCGCTCAGCGGGATTTATGGCTTTCTCCAGGGCGCCTGGCCGTTCGGATTTGTCGAGACGATCTGGACGCTGGTTGCCTTGCGGCGGTGGCGCGTGGTGAGGCAGCCTTAGGCGCGCAGCTCAGCGCCGCGGTCGAAACGCGCGAACACCGCGCTCGTCAGACCGCCGAGCAAGGTCCAGAACACCAGGCTCGTCACCGTCACCGCGGTGACGAACTGATGCGTCAGCGACGACGGCACGTTGGTCTCGATGTTGGCGAGCTCCGGCGCGCCGATCAGGTGCGGCAGGGTCAGCAGGATCACGCCGGCAATCGCCGCCGGCACCGAGCGGCGGAAGGCGATCAAAGCGAGCCCTCCGGCCGTCGCCAGCACGGCAGCAAGCCACCAGATCTGGCGCGACAGCAGCGGCGCGGCGGGCACGCCGGGCAACTCGGGCGGCAGGCCGAGGCCGGGCGCGAGGGTGAAGACGGCAAATCCCGCCAATCCCCACAGCAGACCTTCGTGCCAGGAGATGCTTGTGCCGGTGGCGCCGCTGCGCACGGCGAAGAAGCCGGCCAGCAGCAGAGCGAAGCCGATCGCGGTCAGGATGTTGGCGGCGGCGGTATAGGCATTGCGCTCGAAGCCGTCGCGCGGCTCCCACGCCCCGGCGCCGTGGTCACCGTGATCGTGGGCAGCATGGTCATGGTCGGCGTGGTCATGACCGGCCGCAGCCGCCTGCGGTGCGGCCGCGTCGTGCTGGTGCGTCTCCGCTGCCTTCTCGAAGACTTCCGCTTTCAGGATCAGGGGGACGGTGCCGAACTGCTGGACGACAGTGACGAGGAGACCGACGATGAAACCGGCAATGACCGACGCGAAGACGATCGCGCGAAACGTGCTCATGCCACCCCGGTTAGTGGCAGGGGAACGCGTTCGAATGCCGCACGTCGTGGGCGGCGTTATGGACGACGTCGATGTGCGAGAAGCCGACCATGCCGATCACGAACACGCCCAGCACCATGGCCATCACAGCCTGCGACAGCCGTCCCACGTGCCCGGCGGCGACCGGAAGCGTGACCTGGGCGTTGGCGAGCTGGGACTGGCTCATGTTCTATTCTCCATTGGCGATTTGTGCGTCTTCTAGCAGCTTCCGGGCGATGTCGCGACTGGTAAGATGCAGGCTTGTCCCGGGCAAAATACTTTTGCGGGTGATCTTGGCGCCGGCGGCGGCCCGAAAGGCGGCCTCGAACCGCCGGAAATAGCCGAGGCAGGCCTCCGGCGAGGGTGAGGTGCCGAGCAAGGTCCGGAAAGCGCCCCGGTGCACGGCGCAGATCGCGCCATGTCCGGTGACGGGAAATACCAGCGACGCGATGTCGTCGCGCCAATAGGCCTCGCTGCTCAAGCTGTGGCGCGTCCACGCCCGAACGGATCGAGCAGACGGACGATTTCACAGGCAGCGACGAGGCCGACGAGCCATACCGCGCTGGTCAGCCCGATCCCCGTCACGATGGCGGCGGTGAAGGCGCCCTCCCCGCCGAGGAATGGCGTCGCGGCGAACAGCGCCAGCTCATAAGCCGCGTAGGCGGCGCCAAACGTGAGCGCCAGCATCAGCGGGGTGCGGCCCTGCGGCAGCAGACCGAGCACGGCCGATGCCGTCGCGGTCGCGAGAAGCGCCGCCGCGCCGATGACAAAGCCCCAGGCGATGGTGCTGGCGTCGATCGGATAATGCAGCGCGCCGAAGCCGATGCACTGGTTCACGAGCCATGCGCCGGTGATGACCAGCAGCGCCGGACGCAGCGGCAGCGCGGCCGCCGCCACGACGGCGAAGGCTGCAAACGGCGTGGCGCAGGCGAGCGCAAAGCTTGCGAGCGCGCACGACACGGTCAACAGCGCAAAGGCGAACATCGCCGCATAGCGCGGCGCGACCGGGTGAAGCCGGAAACGGTCGGCGTGGGACGGCAGGATAGTGACAGTCATGGAACGATCTCCTTGCAGGATTTGTAGCACATTTTGCGGGAACGCGGCAGCAGGTCTGGGGTCCAGGTCCGGGATCAATGAAGGGCCTCCATCGGGTCTTCGGTCTCTGTCGGATCAAGCCGGTCGTAAGCGGTGAGCCAGGCGGCGAGTGCCGGCGTGCGCGGTTCAACGGCCGCCAGCTGGCGCAAGGCCACGCGAACGGTCGCACGCACAGTGCGATCAGACGGAAACGTCACCGCCTCGGGCCCTTGCCCCTTCGCAACAGCTTCGATCACGGCACTCTTGACCGCCGTCAGCTCGGGCAACCCGTAGCGCTCGAGCACGGCAGCGAAGGCCGTTTGGTGGTCCAGCCGGAAGGCGCGCTTGCGGCCGAGTTGATCGCGCAGCGGATGGGCCGGATGGAGATGCGCACAGGGGATCCAGCCTTCGGGCAGCGGCTCGGTGGCGGCATGGGTGCGGCGATGTGTGAGCAGCTTTGGCAGGACGTGCGTGTGCGGTCCGTCCGGGCTTCGGCCGCCCGGTGGCGGGATCGGCTGGAACACCTCTGCCCGCCCGACACGGCTGATGAAGACGCGATGAGGGTTAGCGGCAAGGACGATCCTCATCGCGTCGTTCCCGGGCGCGAACACCGATTGCCCCGCGCGGCTCCTGATTGCGGCGACGATATCGGGGTCACCGATCCGAATGCAGGCGTCGATCTGCAGTGTTCCGAGGCCGAGATCGAACAGGGTGCTGTTGCGATCCTGGCTGCGCAGCGCTTCATGGTCGAGGCCGATTTCGGTCAGCATCGTGCGGCCACTCATGGCGCTGACGGCATTTGGAAGACACAGCGCAACGCGCTGGCTCCAGCTCTCGGTGGTCAGCGATTCCGAAGCGATCAAGCGAAGTTCCGGGTGGGATACGACGCATATCCCACCCTTGTCCGTAACGGCGCAAATCCTGGCGCTGGAAATCGACAGATCGAATTCCTCGCCGGGCTCGCGTGTGAACTCCGCGATGGCCCCGAACGAGCCGACGCTCCAGCCGGCCTCGGCGTCAGCAAGCTGACCGGCAAAAAAATCCATGAGCGGATCAGCTGTCGTCATGCGACTTCTCTCCCTTCCGCTATCTGACGTCGTAGTTCGCCAGGCGCATGCCGCCATAGACGCCAAGTCCCGGCTGGAGAAATCCGGCCGGATTTTGATAATGCACATTGGCGAGGTTATCGACCCGGCCGAACACCTTGATCTGATCATTGACCAGATATTCGGCCGCCACATTGACGACGGTGTAAGCCGGAGCCAAGAGGCGCGGAATGCTGAAGTCGCGGTTTCCATCGACGAAGCTTCCCACGTGCAGGACAGTCGCCGAAAGCGTGAGCGGATCGATCGGATTCCAGATGGCGTTTGCGCTCCACTTCTCCTTCGGTCGTCTCGGGAGTTCCAGTCCTGCCGTCGCATCGACGGCGCGGGTAAAGGTGTAATCGGCTCGAACGCGCAAGCGCCCGGTGATCGCGGCCGCGACGAAGCTCTCCGTGCCCTCCGTGATCGCCTTGCCGATATTCGTGTTGGTGCTCGTGAATGTCACGGGATCGAACGTGCTCTGGATCAGGTCCGTGATGTTGTTGCGGAAGTAGGTCGACCCGAAGCGAACGCGGTCGTTGAACAAGGGCTGCTCGAAGCCGGCATCGTATCCAACGCTTTCCTCAGGCTTGAGGTTTGGATTGGCGAAAAAGAAGAAGGCCGGAAAGCTGACGTAGAGCTGGTTGAGCGTCGGCGCCTTGAATCCCGTGCCGTAGCTTCCCTTGAACTTCGTATCCGTGACCGGCATGATCACCGCAGAGGCCAGGCGAAAAGTCGGGTGCTCGCCAAATCGCTCGTTGGCGTCCTGCCGGACGTTGGCCGTGAAGAAGACGCGATCCCGCAACTGGGACTGCAACTCCATATAGCCGGCCTTGTTGACGTTTTGCGCGGAGACCGTCGCGGTTTGCAGGGTTTCAGTCTCGTGCTCCGCGCCGATGATGACATTGTTGTTGGGCGCAAGCTCGGTCATGGTGTGCCAATCGTATTTGACGCGATCACCGGTGGCGATGGTCGGCAACGCGTCGCCGGGCGAAATGTTGTAGTTCCAGTGATTGGTGTAATTGACGCCGAAATAGCTCTTCATCCGATCGTCGAGCGCGGACCAGACGGCTTCCCCGCGCGTGAAGATCTGGTGCACCGTTTGCGTGCTTTGCGCCGCTGCGGGAAAGCTCGCAAATGTCACGGGATCAAACGTGTCGCCCGTAAAGCGCAGAGTGGCGTCGGTATACCGCGCCACACCATTGAGCGTCAGGTTTTCACTGACATCGGCGCCAAGCTTGGTCGAATAGGTCATGTTGTCGTAGGCGTTGCCGATCGCCTTCTGACCTGGCGGCAGCAGCTCGACAGGCGTCACCGGCACATCGTTGGCGCGAAAATGCGCGACGTTGAAGGCATAGTTGAAGTGGTCCTGCGAGCCGCTCAGCCCCGCCGTCTGATTGAACGTCCCGAACGAGCCCCCCTCGACCGAGCCCGTCGCGCGGGCCGGACCATCGCCCTTCTTCGTCACGATGGAGATCACGCCACCCAGCGCGTCTGCGCCGTAGAGGCCGCTCTGCGGCCCGCGCAGGACTTCGATCTGTTGGAGATCGGAGGTGAGCAGCTGGCCGAAATCGAACGAACGGTTTGGGGTGCTGGGGTCGCTGACATCGATGCCGTCGACCAGAACCTTGGTGTGGTTTGAATTCGTTCCGCGCGTGAAGATCGAGGTCTGCCCTCCCGGCCCGCCTGTTTGGACGAGGTTGAGGCCGGGCACGGCGCTGAGCGCATCGGACGCGGTTCGGCGCTGATCGCGCTCCATGTCTCGGGCCGTCAGGACCGTGACCGAGTTCGCAACCAGATTGGCTGGCGTGACAACGCCCGTTGGACTGACGACGACTGTCGGAAACAAGTTGGCAGCCGACACGCCTGGAACAGGGGGCGACGCTGGCAGCGCCTCGGGTGGCGCGCGAACGATGCGCCTGCGGGCGGGCTTGTCAGGAGTACGCGGCGCGACTTGCGGCTTCGCGGGGCGATCGGTTGGCGCAACCTCGACCGGAGGCAGCAGATCGGGCGACGCCGACTGCTGTGCATGGACCACGGAGAGATCGAGCGAGTAAAGGGAGACGGACGCGACAAGGCCAGCGCTGAAGCGCCTGGCGGCAGAGACAATACGGGACACTCTTATAACCTCGGCATGACGTCAGTGGCACGTCACAGCGAACGAGGTTCACGGCGGAGCGATCGATTGCTCCGGTGAAGCCAATGTCTGTACTCCCCGACCGACATCTTCGCGTGTGACCACGGCTGACGGCAGGTCTCCTGGCTCGCGGGTCGTTACCTTGCGTCGCCTTCCCAGGACCGAGATTCCCAGTGGCATGTGACGAAAAATTCACCGCTTACAGTTGCGGGGGCAGCCGCTGCATTGAGAAAATCCCGGCGTTGGGAAAATCCCGCACAACGTTCCCTTTTGATCTCCATGGGGAGAACCGTCACCGGTCAATCTACGAGTCGCTCGCACGGAGAGTCAATCGACCGGTTGCATGACCGTCGAAGTATCGCGCCAAAGGTTGAGCCAGCGCAATCAGGCGGGCTCAGATCCGATCCAGCGCCAGCTTCATGTTGATCCGTGTGCGGGTGTCGAAATGCTCGCTAATCATTCGGCCGGCCTCGATCGGGTTGATGTCCAGGCAGAAACGTCCGAGGGACGACGGAAATAGGATCGCGCGAGGCTCGGTGCCTCCTACGTTCGCCCTCGCGGGCGCTGGGCCTGCGCCCAGGCCCTGGTGACGTCACGCGGCGGGACGTCGAGCCGTTTGATCGGCGTGAGTTCGCCGGAGGCGGAGACGATGGCGGTCTCCTCGCGGCGGCAGCGCGGGCACACGAAGCGGACCTCGTGCGGGGATGTCGGCCAGCTCGCACCTTTCACGTTGGCCGCCATCGGCCAGGCCTCGCAATTCGAGCACGACACCAGAAACCGACCGGGATCGAGCATACCCATTCCATTGGACTCCGCGTCCTGCCTGTCCCCTTCCAATGATTATCCCCTGCAAATCGTTCCGGTGCCCCGGCACCGTCAGCCCAGAAAGCCTGGGACCTTAGCAGCACCGCCGTTGCCAAGTGAACCCGGCGCAACAGCGGCGCATAAGCCGTTGTCTCCTCCACGGGCGGCGGGGAGATGGCCGGGTTGCGATCCGCGCAACCATCCTTGCAGAGCGCCGCGTGCGATCCTCAGCGCGCGCCGTGGAGCGTGCAGGCTGTCGTGCAGGTGACCGTGTTGCCGTGGTCGCACGACTTGCAGGCGCTGACGCACTGTTTCATGTCGCGGGGGTTGTAGGAGCTGTAGTTCCGCAGCGCGCAGACGGGGGTCGAGCCAGTGACGTCCTGCTCCTGGTTGCAGGCCGCCGTCATGAGCGCAAACAAGATGACCGCCAAGAGACGCATGAGACGTCAACCACCGCACGAGCAACGTTCGCGGGGAACGCACTGCGCGCGCCCCCGCGTCCCATCGAGGATGCGTCTCAATTGTTAAGAACGAATTGCGATCGCGCCCGATCCCGCAATCGCACGGACTGCGGGGCATCGATGCCTCGCTCCAACTGGAACCTCTAGGCCACGTCAGGCAGCATTTTTGGTCGCGATCGCCTGGCGCATGTCGACCGCCAGCTGACGGTACTGCTCCCCGAGCTTCAGGTAGAATTCGCGCTTGTTGCTGTCAGTGGCGAGCTTGGCAATCAGTTCGCATTCGGCGGTGAGCGTCTCGAACCGTTCCAGCCTGTCCTCAAGTTCTGTCATCGGCGTATCCCCATCAAACGCCTCAAGGACACTCAACCTAAGCCCGGGAAATAGGTCACGACCAACATTGTTATCGGGTAGAATCAATTTTTCCCGGCGCGGACGGTTATTTGCTCTCCATCCGCCACGCGCCGTCCCAATCGGCTTCCGGCGGACTGGCCTCGAACTGCGCAATGCGGGCGAGCATGGTGCGCGAGGGACCGTCGCCCGGCACGCTCTCCAGTACGGCGTTGAACGCTGCGCGTGCATCGTCGAAGCGGCGCGCGCGGTAAGCGGCAAGGCCCTCGGAATAGTGTGCCCGCAGGCTCTCCTGCGGCTTCGCGAGTGTACCGGCCTTCCCCATCACCTCGAACATGGGTTGCGCTGCGCTCTGGCCCACGACCGCGAGCCGGTCGATCTCGCGCAGCTCGAGCCGCGACCCGAGCGCCTCTGCGGTCGCCTGCGAAATGAGGATACGGGTACCGTAGACTTTGTTGACGGCTTCCAGCCGCGAGGCGAGGTTCACGGCGTCGCCCATCACCGTGAAGCTCATCATCAACTCGGAGCCGATGCTGCCGGTCAGGACCTCGCCGGTGGCGATGCCGATCCGCAAGTCGCAGGGCACCGGCATAGCGCGGATACCGAGCAGATCCGGCAACTGCTTCTGGAGCGCGGGCACCTGGTCAATCATGTCGAGCGCGGCGAGGCAGGCAAGCTCAGCTTGCTCGTCCTCCTCGATGAAGGGCGGGCCCCAATAGGACATGATGGCGTCGCCGATATATTTGTCGATGACGCCACGGTTGTTCCTGATCGGGTCGGACATCACCGTGAAATAGTGGTTCATCACCTTGACGAGGCCGCGCGGGGTCGTGCCCTCGCTCATCGCGGTGAAGCCGCTCATGTCGCAAAACATGATCGTCATCACCCGGCGCTGGCCGTCGATGGCAACCTCCGGCCGGTCGATCAGCCCCTGCACCACCTTGGGATCGATGTAGCGGCCAAAGGTCTCGCGGATGCGCTCGTTGTGGCGCAATTGCTCCACCATGCGATTGAAGGCGGCCGAGAGTTCGCCAATCTCGTCCTGGGTCGAGACAGTGATGGTCTTGTCGAAGCGACCTGCCTCCACCTCGCGGGTGCCGGCCAGCAGGAGCCGGACCGGCCGGGTGATGCCGGTGGAGACCATGATCGCAAAGGCAAGTCCGACGATCGCCGCTAGGATGGTCACGACCCCCGACACCATGATCGCCTGGCGCTGATGGCTGATCACCTGCGCCGTGCTCACGAAGACCTGGGACAGCATGTCGGCGCGGATCGTGTCGATCCGCTGGGTGAAGAGGTCGCGCAGCCCGTCCACGTGGGCAAGTCTGTCGCGCGCGCCTGCAAAGTCCTTGGCATCGAGCTGTCTCAGCAGCGTGGCGTCCTCTTCGTCCAGTTCACGGCGCAGCTCCGTAACGGCGTTCTCGATGCGCGTCTCGATCCGGGCGAGCGCGGCGTTGTCCGACGGCGTGCTCTCATCGTCGATGATCGCGTTGATCAGCTTTCGCGCAGCTTCGGCCTCCTGCCCGACCTGGGAGTCGGTGTCCTTGAAGACGCGCAGCCGCGCCGCGAACCCCTCTTCGTCCGGCGGAGTCTGCATTTTTGCGATCACCATGCGCCGCATCGCCAGCGCCCGCTCCAGCGAGCGGACATTGGCCCGCGCCAAATGGCCGTAGGCGGGAATATACCGCTCGGTCAGCTCATGCAGGAGGTGGCCGACCCGGTTCGACATCACCATCGACAGAACCGCGGTCACCACCATCAGGACGATCAGTCCGAGGGCGATGCCGACGATCTTTCGCCGGATCGACTGGTTGAAAATCGGCATAGGTGGTGGCAAAGGCTCAAAGATGGGTCTTGGAACTCAATACACCGGATTTTGGCTCGGGAACACGCGTAATCTGGCCATTGATGGCGCCCTGAGCCGTCGCAACCGTCGGGCGAGCCCTGTTCGTTACAGAGGCTTAAAGATCACACTCTATCCTCCGTTGCACAAGTTCCCGCGTTCCATCCGGATTTTGCCGCATTGTTGCGACAGCGTCAGGAATGCGAAACGATGCTGTGTCACCGTTGTCACCGCTTTTGATGGCGTTTTGATTCTTGAGCCGCATGTTGTCGCGGACTTTGGTTTGTACTGGTTTCGCAGGGGGGGCCACGGAATGAACCAGTGCCTACGCTCGCTCGCGTGTATATTTGCCATGGCCGCTGTGGCTCTCCTTCCGACGGAGCTGGCAGCGAAGAGCAAGTCATCAGCGCCGAAGAAGACGCATGAGGCCAAAGCGGGCAAGCAGCGGCATGCTGCAGCCGGCAGGCACGGCAAGCATGCCGAGGCCAGGCGCATGTCGAAGAAGCAGGACGACGGGCCCGCGGACAAGCCGGCCACCCCGCCGCTCACCGGCGACCTCGCCGCGCTAAAGGACGCCATCGATCTCGCGCGCAGGGGCAAGACCGATGATGCCGTCGCGGCGCGCGACCGCATTGTCGATCCGGCCGGACAAAAGCTCGCCGACTGGTTCATGCTGCGCCACTCCGAGAGCACCGCGAATTTCAAGCGCTACGCGGCCTTCCTCGCCGCCAATCCGGATTGGCCGAGCAGCGCGCTTCTGCGCCGGCGCGCCGAGGCGCGGCTGTGGCAGGAGAAAAGCGACGCGGCCACCGTGCACGCCTTCACGATGGACCGGCCGACCAGCGCCAAGGGCAGTTTCGCGCTCGCCCGCGTGCTGATCGCCGAAGGCGACAGCGACCGGGCCGCGCGTCTGGTGCGCGAGGCCTGGCGCTCGGACGAATTGTCGGAGCGCAGCGAGGAGGATTCCTACGAAGCGTTCCACGACCTCTTGACCGCTGAGGATCATCGCGCCCGCATGGACAAGCGCCTCGGCGCCAAGGACTATGCCGGCGCAAGGCGCGCCGCAAAACGTCTCGACGGAGATGCGCTGACGATCGTCAAGGCCTGCGCCGCGGTCAACGGCAAGGAAAGCAAAGCCAAGGACTATCTCGACGACGTCTCGTCCGACGCACGCCGGGATCTCGGCTACGTCCTGTGCCGTGCGCAGTGGCACCTCCAGAAAGACCGCATCGACGATGCGGCCGAGTTGATTTTGGCCGCCGCGCCCGACACGATGGCGGCGCAGGATACGGACGCCTGGTGGCGCGAGCGGCGCTTGCTGGCGCGAAAGCTGCTCGACCAGGGCAAGTTCAAGACGGCTTACGACGTGGTGCGCGCCGCGGCGATCCCGGCGATGGAGGTCTATCGCGTCGACTACCACTTCATGTGCGGCTGGATTGCGCTGCGCTATCTCGACGACCCCAGGACCGCCCTGATGCACTTCGCCGCAATCGACGAGGGCTCGCCCAATCCGCTCGCGCTGTCGCGCGCCAATTACTGGCGCGGCCGCGCGGCCGAGGCGATGAACGCGACGGCCGATGCGCGCCAGAGCTATCAGGCCGCCGCGCGCTATCCGACCGCCTATTACGGCCAGCTGGCCCGCGCAAGGCTCGGCCTCGACCGTATCGAGCTGCGCGCGCCCTCGCCCGTGCTGGCCTCAGTCGACACGCCGCCCGCGGACGAGCGCGTGCGCGCCGCCAACATGCTGTACGGGATCCGCGAGCGCGACGTGGTGTTCTATTACGCCGAGGATTTTGCCAAGGAGAGCACCGACGCCGCAGCACTCGAAGCGCTCGGCGAACTCGCCGGCGAGCGCAATGATGCGCGCGTCATGCTCGAGATCGGCAAGTCGGCGCTGGCGCGCGGGCTCGCGCTCGACCATTACGCCTTCCCGACTATCGGCATTCCCGAGCACAAGCAGATTGCGCCCGCGATCGAGACCAGCGTGATCTATTCGGTGGCGCGCACCGAGAGCTCGTTCGACCAGCGCGACAAGTCGGCCGCAAATGCCGTCGGGCTGATGCAGGTGACGCCGGAAGCCGCCCGCGACACGGCAAAGCGCTTCGGCGTGACCTATGACTGGGACAAAATGGTTTCCGACCCCGTCTACAACACGCAGATGGGTGCGGCCGAGCTCAGCGCTCTTTTGTCGGAATATCGCGGCAACCAGATCATGACCTTCGCCGGCTACAATGCCGGCCGCGGCCGGGTGCGCGAATGGGTGCAAACCCATGGCGATCCGCGCGACCCCAAGGTCGATCCGGTCGACTGGGTCGAGCGCATCCCACTGTCTGAGACGCGCAACTACGTCCAGCGCGTGATGGAGAACGTGCTGGTCTACCGCGCGCGGTTCGAGGGCAGCGGCGCGGTCGCCGGCAAGAGCGACCAACGCGTGGTAACGCAGGACGCCGCTGCCGCCCCGCGCGCCGCGGCAATGCCGGTGGGGTTTATGGGACCGGAATAAGTTTGGTAGGCATCCGCTCTCTTTCCCGTCATCCTGAGGGCCTGCGAAGCGGGCGTCTCGACGGATGAAGGCCCCCGCTCTGGCTCGCGGCCATCCTTCGATACGGCCGCTACGCAGCCTCCTCAGGATGACGTCGGAGGGTGATGCGACATACGAGAGCTCGCCTCACTCCACCGTGATGTTCGCCGCCTTGATAATGGGCCACCACTTTGCGATCTCGGCCTTCTGCCGCGTGCCGAGAGCCTCGGGCGTCTGCTGATCCTTCGGCGTCATCTCCAGGCCCTGGCTTTCGAGCTGCTTCTTCACCGCCGGATCGTTCAGGGCTTCCACGGCCGCCGCATTGAGCTTGGTGACGATCTCCTTTGGTGTGCCCTTGGGCACCCACAGGCCCGACCACAGCGTCATGTTGAAACCTTTGAGGCCCGCTTCCTCTGCGGTCGGAATCTCCGGCGCCGAGGCCAGGCGCTTGTCGTCGGTGATGGCATAGGCGCGGATGGTGCCGGCGCGGACCTGGTTGATGGAGTTGGAGGTCTGGTCGACGATGACGTCGATCTGGCCGGCGATGAGATCGTTCAGCGCGGGCGCGGTGCCGCGATACGGCACGTATTGCAGCTTGATGCCAGAAACGCTCTCGAAATAAACGCCGGCGATGTGGCTGCCGGAGCCGGCCCCGGCGGTGCCGGCTGTCGGCGGCGACGGGCGCGACTTCAGCCACGCCACCAGCTCTTTCAGCGAGGTCGCGGGCACCGCGTTCTTGCTGACGACGATCATCGGGTTGCTCGGCAGCAGCACCACGGGTTCGAGATCGGCGACGAGATCGTAATTGAGCTTGTAGACGGCGCCATTGGCGACATGGGTGCCGAGATGGCCGAACGAGATGGTGTAGCCGTCAGGCGGCGAATGCACGGCGCGACCGACGCCGATGGAGCCGCCGGCGCCGGTGACGTTCTCGATCACCAAGGGCTGGCCGAGCGATTGCCGCATGCGTTCCGCCAGGACACGCGCCATTGCGTCGGACGGGCCGCCGGCGGCAAAGGGAACGATGATGGTGATGGGGTGCGAGGGATAGTCGTCGGCGCGCGCGCCGCCCGTGAACGCGACAATGCCGATCAGCGCACCCCAGATGGCCTTTTTCATTGTTCTCTCCCCAGCGATGTCATTGTTATTTTTTGCCCTCTCCCCGTGTACGGGAAGAGGGATCGTTGGTGACGTATTGCCGCGCTAGAACTGCGAGAAGTCGATCGGCTTGTGGCGATCGAGCGTACGCGTAACCGGCGGCAGCGGATATTTCAGGCCGATCGCGCAGTTGAACAGCATCACGCGGTCGGTCTTGCTGACCCGGCCGTCGGCGAGGCTGTCCTTGTAGGCGGCGTAGGTCGCGGCGCCCTCAGGGCACAATAGCAGCCCCTCCTCGCGCGCGACCTCGTTCAGCGCCGACGCGATCTTGTCGTCATCGACCGCGATGGCAAAACCCTTGCTCTCGCGTACGGCGCGCAGGATCAGGAAATCGCCGATCGCCTGTGGCACGCGGATGCCTGACGCAATGGTGTGGGCGTCCTCCCAGCGCGTCGCATGCTCCGTTCCCGCCTCATAGGCGCGCACCATCGGCGCGCAGCCCGAGGCTTGCACCGCGACCATGCGCGGGCGTTTTGAGCCGATGAACCCGATCTTTTCCAGCTCGTCGAACGCCTTCCACATGCCGATCAGGCCGGTGCCGCCACCGGTCGGGTAGAAGATCACGTCGGGCACGTCCCAGCCGAGCTGCTCGGCGAGCTCAAGTCCCATCGTCTTCTTGCCCTCGATGCGATACGGCTCCTTCAGCGTCGAGGTGTCGAACCAGCCGACCTTGGCCTTGCCCTCGCCGACGATCTTGCCGCAATCGTCGATATAGCCGTTGACGCGATAGACGGTCGCGCCCTGGAGCTCGATCTCGCTGACATTCACCTCGGGCGTATCGGCCGGGCAGAAGATCGTGGTCTTGATGCCGCAGGAGGTCGCATAGGCCGCGAGCGCCGCACCAGCATTGCCGTTGGTCGGCATCGCCATGTGTGTGACCCCGAGCGCCTTGCCCATCGACACCGCCATCACCAGGCCGCGGGCCTTGAACGAGCCGGTCGGCAGCCGTCCCTCGTCCTTGACGATGATCTCGCCGCCGCCGAGCTTCTTGCCGAGCTTCGGCAGCCGGATCAGCGGCGTGGTGACTTCGCCGAGCGAGACGATGTCCTTGCATTTGCGCACCGGCAGCAGCTCGCGATAGCGCCACATGTCCGCCGGGCGCTGCGCCAGCGCATCCTTGGTCAACGCCTTCTTCACCCCACCGAGGTCATAGCGGACCAGCAACGGCTTGCCGGCCTTGGAGAGGTTGTGGATCTGATCGACCGCGTAGTGATCGCCCTCCATCGCGCATTCGAGATGGGTGACGAAGGTCGGGCGTTCGATGGCGAGGTTGTCGTTGTCGTGCATGGGTTGATTTCCTTCTTATTTTGCAAACGGCTCTCTCTGCTCGTCATTGCGAGCAAAGCGAAGCAATCCAGACTGCCTCTGCGGAAAGACTCTGGATTGCTTCGCTTCGCTCGCAATGACGGGGGCGGCGGTCAGATATTCAACACCCGCCCATAAGCATCCAGCACGGCTTCCTTCATCATCTCAGACAGCGTCGGATGCGGGAACACCGTATGCATCAGCTCTTCTTCCGTGGTCTCCAGATTCATGGCGACGACATAGCCCTGGATCAGCTCGGTGACCTCAGCCCCGACCATGTGGGCACCGAGGAGCTGGCCGGTCTTCTTGTCGAAGATCACCTTGACGAGGCCCTGGTCCTCGCCGAGCGCGATCGCCTTGCCGTTGCCGACGAAGGGAAAGCGGCCGACGCGGATCTCACGGCCGTTCTCCTTGGCCTTGGCTTCGGTGAGACCGACGGAGGCGACCTGCGGGTTGCAATAGGTACAGCCCGGGATCAGCAGCTTGTCCATGGGATGCGGATGCAGGCCCTTGATGGCCTCGACGCAGACCACGCCCTCATGCTCGGCCTTGTGCGCCAGCATCGGAGGACCTGCGACATCGCCGATGGCATAGATGCCGGGGACGTTGGTCTTGCCGTAGCCGTCGATCACGATGCAGCCGCGGTCGGTTTTGACGCCGAGCTTTTCAAGGCCGAGATTCTCGATGTTGCCGACCACGCCGACCGCCGAGATCACGCGCTCGAACTCGGTCGTCACAGGCTTGCCCTTGCCGTCGTCGATGGTGGCGACGACGCTGTCGGCCTTCTTGTCCAGCTTGGTCACCTTGGTCGAGGACATGATCTTGAGGCCCTGCTTCTCGAGGCGCTTGCGCGCAAGGCCGGCGATTTCCGCGTCCTCGACAGGCAGGATCTGCGGGAGCACCTCGACCACGGTCACGTCGCTTCCCATGGTGTGGAAGAACGAGGCGAACTCGATGCCAATCGCGCCGGAGCCGACCACCAGCAGCGATTTCGGCATCCGCTCCGGCACCATCGCCTCGAAATAGGTCCAGATCAGCTTCTTGTCGGGCTCGAGCCCCGGCAGCACGCGCGGCCGCGCGCCGGTCGCGACGATGATGTGCTTGGCCTGGTAGCTCCCCTCGCCCAGCGAACCCTTCGGTCCCTCGACGTCGGACTTCTTCACGGTAACCTTGCCGGGCGCGTCGATCGAGGCAGCGCCCCAGATCACGCTCACCTTGTTCTTCTTCATCAGGAAGCCGACGCCATCGTTGAGCCGCTTGGAGACGCCGCGCGAACGCTGCACCACCGCCTTCGGATCGAACGAGACGTTGTCGGCCGACAGGCCGTAATCCTTGGCGTGCTGCATGTAGTGATAGATCTCGGCCGAGCGCAAAAGCGCCTTGGTCGGGATGCAGCCCCAGTTCAGGCAGATGCCTCCGAGATAGGATTTTTCGACGATCGCGACCTTGAAGCCGAGCTGGGCAGCGCGGATCGCGGTGACATAGCCGCCGGGACCGGAGCCGATGATGATGACGTCGAAGGATGTGTCGGCCATGGCGGCTCCGTTTGACTCAGACAGTCGTTGCGCCGCGGGCGCGGCGATGGAGGATGAGAGTTCTGATCAGCCATTCAGCGAGAATGACCGACGCCATGATCGCGATGATGACGAGCGCGATCGGTCCCCAGATGCCGCGCGACAGCCCTTCGCTCGCGAAGAACGCGGATTGAACGATGTCGCGCCCGAGCGGGCTGAGCGTCAGCACCAGCGAGATCAGCATCGAGATCCAGGGCCAGCGCGTCGTCATGCGCCGTCTCAGACCATCATCATGACTGGATTTTCGATGAGCTGCTTGAACGCGCCGATCAGCTCGGCGCCGAGCGCACCGTCGATGGCGCGGTGATCGCAGGACAAGGTCACGCTCATCATATGCGCGATCTCGATCTTGCCGCCGCGTACGACGGGACGCTCCTCGCTGGTGCCGACCGCAAGGATCGTCGCGTGCGGCGGGTTGATGACGGCGGTGAAGTGGCTGATGCCGTACATGCCGAGGTTGGAGACCGCGGTGGTCCCGCCCTGATACTCTTCAGGCTTCAGCTTGCGCGAGCGGGCGCGCGCGGCAAAATCCTTCATCTCGTTGGAGATGGTGGAGAGCGTCTTGGTCTCGGCCTTGCGGATGATCGGCGTGATCAGGCCGCCGGGCATCGCAACGGCAACGCCGACGTCCGAATGGTGATGCTTGACCATGCCGCTTTCGGTCCAGCTGACATTGCAGTTCGGAATCTTCTGCAGCGCCACCGCCATCGCCTTGATGACGAAGTCGTTGACCGAGATCTTGTAGAGCGGCTTCTTTTCCTTGTCCTTCGGAGCTACCGCATTGATCTCCTCGCGCGCGGCGAGCAGCTTGCCGATATCGCAGTCGATGGTCAGGTAGAAGTGCGGGACATTCTGGATCGAGGCGGTCAGGCGCTGCGCAATGGTGCGGCGCATGCCGTCATGCGGGACGATGTCGTAGGAGCCGGGCTCGAACAGCGACAGGATCTGCTTGTCCGACATAGTCGGCGCGATTGAGGGCGCACCACCGGACGGCGTCGCGGCGGGTGCCTTGAGGCCCTTGCCGGACTTCGCCTGCTCGACGTCGCGGGCGACGACGCGGCCGTGCGGGCCGGTGCCGGTGACCATGCCGACATCGATGCCGGCTTCCTTGGCAATGCGGCGTGCCAGCGGCGATGAGAACACGCGGCCGGCATGGCCGTTGCTCTGCGCCGCGGGGGCTGCGGCTTGCGGCGCCGGGGCGGGCCGGCGGCGGTGCGGCCTTCGGTGCGGCGGGCGCGGGAGCAGCGGCGGGAGCGTCGGCAGCTTTCGGAGGTGCGGCCGAGGCGCTGGGCTTCGCAGCACCAGCGGCCTTCACGTCCTCGCCTTCGCCGGCGAGCACCGCGATCACGTCATTGACAGGGACGTCCTGCGTGCCCTCGGGCACGAGGATCTTGGCGATCGTGCCCTCGTCGATGGCCTCGACCTCCATGGTCGCCTTGTCGGTCTCGATCTCGGCGATGACATCGCCTGATTTGACCTTGTCGCCTTCCTTCTTCAGCCATTTGGCGAGGTTGCCCTTCTCCATCGTCGGCGAGAGAGCGGGCATCAGGATGTTGATGGGCATGCTGACCTCAAGAGGAACTTTGCAAAATGTCGTCTCCGACAGCGAAGACGAACAGACCAGGTTTAGTTGCCAATGTCGCCTTGCCAGAGGCGCTCATTGGCAGGAACGGAACGCCAATTCTTCATCATGGTGATCGAGCGGTCGTCGGCAAGATCAATCCAGGGGATGCCGAACTTGTCGAGGATGTCCTTCGAGCCCGGGAATGTGACGGATTCCCCGATCACCACCAGCCTGACCTTGAACAAGGCGAGCGCGCCGGCACACATCGAGCATGGCGACAGCGTGGTGTACATGACTGTGTCGTGGAAGCTGATCGCGCCCGCTTCACGCAGACAGCTCATCTCTCCGTGCAGGATGACGTTGTTCTCCTGCACGCGGTTGTTGTGACCACGGGCGATGATCTTGTTGTCACGCGTCAGCACCGCGCCGATCGGCAGGCCGCCCTGCGCGATCGAGTCTTGCGCCTCGCGGATCGCTTCCAGCATGAAATCGAAATGATAGGATTCAATCGCCACGATCAGTGCCCCTTCCCGCGCGGTGTCGTCGTGCCGGTGTCGGTCGGCCGCTCGATCTCGGCCTGGAACATCTCGAGGATCCGGCTCATGGCGTCCTCCTCGGTATATTCGCTCTCGCGCGCATAGGCGCGGGCGGCGTGGCGGGCGAGATCGACCAGCAGCAGGCCCCACATGTCGGGCTCCTCGAAGGCACGCTGGAACGCCATCGACAGCCCGCCGTCCAGCACGAACACGCGCAGGATCTCGACCGCATCATCGCGGGTCATGACGTCGGGCGGCAATGGCTGCTCCTTCGGGCCCGCCATGAATTTACCTGTAGCAGACGGCTTTGGCGGCCTCGACCACTTCGGCCACCGACGGCAGCGCGAGCTTTTCCAGGTTCGCGGCATAGGGCATCGGCACGTCCTTGCCGGAGACGCGCGCAACCGGCGCATCGAGATAGTCGAAGGCGTTTTCCATGATGCGCGCGGCGATCTCGGCGCCGACGCCGCTCTGCGCCCAGCCCTCTTCCACCGTGACCGCGCGGCCGGTCTTCTTGACGGAGTTGACGATGGTCTCGGTGTCCATCGGCCGCAGCGTGCGCAAATCGATCACCTCGGCCTCGATGCCATCCTTGGCGAGCTCGTCGGCGGCCTTCAGCGCATAGGTCATGCCGTTCGACCAGGAGATGATGGTGACGTGGCTACCGGAGCGCGCGATGCGGGCCTTGCCGATCGGGATCACGAAGTCGTCGAGCTTCGGCACTTCGCCGGTGTGGCCGTAGAGCACCTCGTTCTCGAGGAAGATCACCGGATTGGGATCGCGGATCGCGGCCTTGAGCAGGCCCTTGTAATCGGCGGCCGAGAACGGCGCGACGACCTTGAGACCCGGGATGTTGCGAGTACCAGGACGAGTAGTCCTGGCTGTGCTGGGCGGCAACGCGGGCGGCTGCGCCATTCGGGCCGCGGAACACGATCGAGCAGCCCATCTGGCCGCCGGACATGTAGAGCGTCTTGGCGGCGGAGTTGATGATCTGGTCGATCGCCTGCATGGCGAAGTTGAAGGTCATGAACTCGACGATCGGCTTCAATCCGGTCATCGCAGCGCCGACGCCGATGCCGGCAAAGCCGTGCTCGGTGATTGGCGTATCGATGACGCGCTTGGCGCCGAACTCCTGCAAAAGGCCCTGGGTCACCTTGTAGGCGCCCTGATATTCGGCAACCTCTTCGCCCATCACGAAGACGTCGGCGTCACGGCGCATTTCTTCCGCCATGGCATCGCGCAGGGCTTCGCGGATCGTCTGCGTCACCATCTCGGTGCCGGCAGGCACTTCCGGATCGGGTTCGGCGACGGCCTGCGGCGCAGGCGCGGCTTTCGGCGCGGGTGCCTCAGCCTTTGCAGCGGCCGGTGCGGATTCCGCGACCTTCTCCTGCTTGGCGGGCGCAGGCGCCTTGGCAAGGTCGGCGGCGCTCTCGCCGTCGGCGAGAATGGTCGCGATCGGCGTGTTCACGGCAACGTCGGCGGTGCCTTCGGGGATCAGGATCTTGCCGAGCGTGCCCTCGTCGGTCGCCTCGACCTCCATGGTCGCCTTGTCGGTCTCGATCTCGGCGATGACATCGCCGGACTTGATCGTCTCACCCTCTTTTTTCAGCCATTTGGAGAGGTTGCCCTTCTCCATCGTGGGGGACAACGCGGGCATCAGCACTTGAATTGGCATATCGACTCCAAAAGAAAGCTTGCGCGCGTTCAGCGGTAAATGTCGGTCCAGAGCTCGGCGGCATCCGGCTCGGGATCATGCTGGGCGAAATCGGCAGACGCATTGACGATGTCGCGCACCTCGGCGTCGATCGCCTTCAGATCCTGCTCGCTGACCTTGGCTGCCAGCAGGCGGTTGCGCACCTGCTCGATCGGGTCCTGATCGTGGCGGACCTTTTCGACCTCCTCGCGCGTGCGGTATTTTGCAGGATCGGACATCGAGTGGCCGCGATAGCGGTAGGTCTGCATTTCCAGAATCATCGGTCCCTTGCCGGCGCGGCACCAAGCGGCAGCCTCGTCACCCGCGGCCTTCACCGCGCGGACGTCCATGCCGTCGACTTGCAGGCCGGGGATGTTGAAGGACGCGCCGCGCTTGGAGAAGTCCTGCTGGGCGGAGGCGCGCGAGACCGCGGTGCCCATGGCGTAGCGGTTGTTCTCGATGACGTAGATCACCGGCAGCTTCCAGAGCTCCGCCATGTTGAAGCTCTCATAGACCTGGCCCTGGTTGGCCGCACCGTCGCCGAAATAGGTGACGCTGACATTGCCATTGCCGCGATAATTGTTGGCGAAGGCGAGACCGGTGCCGAGCGAGACCTGCGCACCGACGATGCCGTGGCCGCCGTAGAAGTGCTTCTCCTTGCTGAACATGTGCATGGAGCCGCCCTTGCCCTTGGAATAGCCGCCGCGGCGGCCCGTGAGCTCGGCCATGACGCCGTTGGCCTCCATGCCGGTCGCGAGCATGTGACCGTGATCGCGATAGCCGGTGATGACCTGATCGCCCGGCTTCAGGGCCATCTGCATGCCGACCACCACGGCCTCCTGGCCGATATAGAGGTGGCAGAAGCCGCCGATCGCGCCCATGCCGTAGAGCTGGCCGGCCTTTTCCTCGAATCGCCGGATCAAGAGCATGTCGCGAAGCGCCTTCAGCTCCTGCTCCTTGGTGAATTCCGGGGGCGAACCGCCGCTGGTCTGGTCCTGTGGGGCGCTTGCGGCGGCTTTCTTCGGTGCGGCCATGGGAATTCCGGGTCAGAGAAATCTAAGCCCTCTCTAACCCAACTCAATCGCGTGCGAAAGCACCGCGGCGGCATGGCACGATTTTCATTTTGCCGCACTGCAACGTGGCGGAAATTTTGCAAAACCTTTGACGCCGATCAGGCAACATTAGCTCTGCCGCGAAACTGGACTCACCAGCCCAGCTCGCGCAGATAGGCCGAGCGGGCGGCAACGCCGGTATGCGTGAAGTCGGTGAAGACCCCGTCGACGCCGAGACGGAAGAATTTGAGATATTCCTGAGCCGGATCGGCGCGATAGTCGGCAGCGAGATATTTCTTCTCGTTCCGGAACGTGAAGACATGCACGAACAGGCCGAGCTTGTGCGCGTCGGCGATGAGGCTCGTTGCATCCTGCGTCGAAGCCTCCGGCGTCGAGCCCTTATAGGGCGTGCCGTCGGCATTGCTGTCCTTCCACGGCGCAATCTTGAGCGGCACGATATAGGCCTTCCACGGACCGATGCCGTCGGCATAGGTCTTGATCTCGGCAAGGCCCACAGGGGTCAGCATCGCATCGTACAGGCGTGCGTCGCCCGCAACCGTCCAGTCGAACGGACGGGAATTGGTGATGTTGTTGAGGAGCACCTTGCCGGTCTTGAAATCGATGCCGTTGCCGTCGACGAGCTGGACCTGCCGCGTCTCCAGGCCATGGCTGCGCATATATTTCAAGCTGCCGGGCTCGAAGCTCTGAACGAGAATGGGAGCGTCCCTGGTGTTGAGGCCATTGTCCTTGATGATCTTGATCAGGGCATCCTCGAGCGGATGGCTGCCGGGCGCGCCGCAGCCATTGGCGATCGCCTGGGCATTGTTCCAGGTCGGGTTCTTGGTTTCCGGATAGACCAGGATGGACCGCCCGGTCTCCTTGCTCTTCGCCTTGGCGATGTCGAGGATATCCTGGAAGCTGATGACCGGGAATTTGCCGTTGAAGACCTTCGGCCGTTCGTTGGCCGCATCATATGTGGTGCCGGCGATCCACTGCTTCAGCTCGGCCATGGTGAAGTCGGTGATCGACCAGTCGTCGGTGTGATCTTCGCCATCGACGATCAATGACTTCAGCACCGATTTGGGATCGGCCGGGTCGGTGAGATCGATGAGATAGTCGGCGGGCCCGTTGGTGGGAGCTGGCGCCTTGACGCGCACACCGGGCGCCGTGCGCTTGCGAGCTGCGACCGCCGTATTGGTCTTCGCCACCTCGGCAACGTCGGTGTTGTCGGCCAGCCAGGGGTTGTGACGCGCGACCAGCACGCAATCCTTGGTGAGGTGCAAATCTTCTTCGAGCGCATCGGTTCCGAGCGCCGCGGCGAGGTCATACGAGGCCTCGGTCTCTTCAGGCACCAGACCCGGCACGCCGCGATGTCCGAGAATCAGCGGCGGCTTTCCGTCGACGGTCAGGAAGTTCTTGGCGCCGGCTGGTGCGGAGGCCGTCTGCGCGCACGCCATCGACAGCGGAAGGAACGCCGCGCTGAACAGCATCGCACCAACACGCAGCGTCAGTCGGGAACGATTGTTGTTCATGGCAAGCCTCCATCTTCACAGCATCGCATGAATGCCGGGCTTGCCGTCTTGTCTCAAGACTCTGACAGGCGGATGACGGCGGAAGGCGGACGATTCAGTTCTGCGGGATCGTCCGAACGAGATCGTGCGGATTGACATAGTCGAGCTGGAACCGCGCCCGCTCGTCCAGCATGTCGGGGTCGATCTTCTGGGTGCGCAGCAGCGACACGCGCTGCTCGCTTCGGGCGCGCTCGCGCTTGAGCTGGGCCAGCTCGCTCGTCAGCGCGATGATGTCCTGGTCGAGCTCCTGGCGGGCGTTGAGGCCGTATTTGCCGGTATAGGCGTTGACGCCGAAATAGCCGACGATGGCAGCCGCCATCGCATAGAGGGCGAGACCGGTCAGGATCGATTTCAGGCGCGCGCGCGAGACCATTTTGGCAAGATGGGGCAGCTTGGTTAAGGGAGTGCTAATGCGCCCTGCCCGGCGGCACCGCCCGCCCCTCATGGTGAGGAGGCGCCTATGCTCCGTCTCGAACCATGAAGGCCAAAGCGCTGCCCGCGGCCATCCTTCGAGACGGCCGCTATGCGGCCTCCTCAGGATGAGGACCTCTGGCGTGACCGCGGGCGATTTGCCTCAGCCGTGATGCTTCGCCACGTGCGCAGCGAAGGCGTCGATATAGGCCTGGAGCACGGGCTTGAGCGACTCCTTCGTCAGATTACCGTCCGCATCGAAGGCGTCGCCGACCGCGTTCAGATAGGTCTCGGGCTGCTGCATGATCGGGCCGGCGATGCCCGGCAGGATGTTCTGGAGCGTCTTGGCCGCGCTGACGCCACCGAGCGGGCCCGGCGAGTTGGAGACGATGCCGACCGGCTTGCCGTTGAACGAGCTCTTGCCGTAGGGGCGCGAGGCAACGTCGATGGCGTTCTTCAGCACGCCCGGGATCGCGCGATTATATTCCGGCGTGATGAAGATGACGCCGTCCGACTTCTGGAGTTTTTCGCGGAAGGCCAGCCAGTCGGCTGGCGGCGCGCCCTCGAGATCCTGGTTGAAGAACGAGATACCCGCCGGCGTGATGACCTCGAGCTTGAGGGATGCCGGCGCGAGCTTTGCGAGCGCATGGGCGATCTTCAGCGAGAAGCTGTCCTTGCGCAGGCTGCCGGCGATCGTGACGATGTTGTAGGCCATGGGTTGTCCTTGAAACCTTGAGGGAAGTGCCGGGCGGCACTTAAGCGATCCCGACCAATGGATGCAAGTGCATGAACCGGCACGATTTGGAAACGCTGAGTTTCCTGCAATCGTCGCTCAAAGCAATCAGGCCGCCCAGCGGCGGCCTGATCTTTCGTGCAAATCGGCAATCCGGATCAGATCGTCGGATTCCAGGCTGACGGGATCAGCCGATACTTGGCGCCGTCCTTCTCGACATGGCCGACCGAGGGGAAGGTGAAGTGGAAGCCGACCACGGTCGCCTTCTCGGCCGCCGCCATGTCGTAGAATTTGTGGCGGGTCTCCTGCGCCAGCGCGGCATCCGTGTCGAACGCGACGTGCCAATCCGGATTGCGCAGGAAGAGCTCCGGGATGTTGGTGACGTCGGACTGGATCAGGATTTTTGCGTTGCCCGACGCGACCGCGAACGAGGTATGGCCTGGCGTGTGGCCCGGCGTCGCGATCGAGGTGACGCCCGGCGCGACCTCCTTGCCCCACTCGTACTTCGTCACCTTGGACTCGAGGCCGGCAAAGGTCTTCTTCACGTTGGCAAAATAGTTCTTCATCATCGCGTTGGACTCAGCCTTGGCGGCGTTGTCCTCGCTGGTCCAGAACTCCCAGTCCTTGACCGGCACCATGATCTCGGCATTCGGAAAGGCAAGCGCGCCGTCGGCCAGGCGGATGCCGTTGGTATGGTCGGGATGCAGATGCGACAGCAGCACGATGTCGATCGTCTTGGGATCGACGCCGGCAGCCTGAAGATTTTGCAGCGTGCGGCCGACCGCACCCTTGCTCGGCTCGAGATTGGCGACGCCGTTGCCGGTATCGATCAGCACGAGCTTGGAGCCGGTGTTGATGAGCTGCGGATTGAACGGCACCGTGACCATGCCCTTCGGCATGTAGGCGCCATCGGCCGCCGCGAGCGCCTCGTCCTTCGGCACGTTGACGACGAACTTGTCGGGCATCGGGAACGAACGCGCACCGTCATTGATCGAGGTGCACTCGTAGGATCCGACCTTGTAGCGGTAGAAGCCTGGCGCTTGCGCGCCGCTTTGCGGCACTGCGGCATTGGTTGCGATTGGTCGTAGTCCGGTCACGGCAGCAGCGCCGACAGCGGCGGCGCCCGCGAGCAAGTGGCGGCGATTGAGATTGGTCATGGAGGTGTCCCCTTCTGAGCCCTGCGGTTTTTTTCCGCTTTCAAAGGCGGCGGGAATAATCCCCCGCCTCGCTCAGAAGGCAAGACCTCTTTTGGGTGACGCGCGCTTTCAGATCACGACAATTTATTTGGGGCGATAAGGAATTTTTCGCCGGTTGCCCGTTTGGCGTACACCGCGATATTTGCCGGATCGAGCGCCTCCTGAAGCGACACCACCTTGGTGTAGTGGCTGGCAAAGGTGGTCTTCAATTCATCGACCACGCGCTGGCGCAGCTTTGCGGCGTCGGCCTGCCCGATCTTCATCAGGAACGGGAACAGCAGCCAGCCGCCGACACCCCAGGCCATGCCGAAGCCGCGCGGCAGTTCGATCGGGCGGACATCGAGCCCGCCATAGACATAGACCTGCTTGTGCACGTTGGAACCGTAGCGGCTGTATTCCTTCGCGGTCTTGTTGATCGCGACTTCCATGCAGTTGAGGACGTCGCCGGCAAGCTTGCCGCCGCCGACGGCGTCGAAGGCGATCGTGGCGCCGGTCTCGACCAGCGCGTTGGTGAGATCACCGAGGAAGCTCGGCGCAGAGGAGTCGACGACATGCTTGGCGCCGATCTTGTGCAGGATGTCGGCCTGCTCCTTGCTGCGGACGACGTTGACCAGCGGGATGCCGTCCTTGATGCAGATCTTGTTCAGCATCTGCCCCAGATTGGAGGCGGCGGCGGTGTGCACCAGCGCCTTGTGTCCCTCGCGCCGCATGGTCTCGGTCATGCCGAGCGCCGTCAGCGGATTGACGAAGCACGACGCGCCTTCCGCCGGCGTCGTGCCGGCCGGCAGCGGCAGGCATTCGCGCACCTTCAGCGTGCGATACTGCGCGTACATCGCGCCGCCGATCATGGCCACGGTCTTGCCCATCAGCGCCTTCGCGGCATCGGACGAGCCGGTCTTGATGACGACGCCGGCGCCTTCGTTACCGACCGGCATCGACTCGTCGAGCCGGGCCGCCATTGCGCGCATCGCACCCTCCTGCACCTTCGCGGTGATGACCGGAGCGTCCTTCGTGCCGGACGCCTTCGCCGTGCTCATGTCGGCAGCGCCGATCAGGAGCCCGAGGTCGGACGGGTTGATCGGCGCGGCCTCGACACGGACGACGACCTCGTCCGCGGCGGGCTCGGGGGTCGGCACGTCGACCAGCGAGATTTCCAGCTCACCGCTCGCCTTGATCAGCGAACGCAGTTGCAGCCCGTTCTTGCCGTCGCTCATGTCGATCCTCCCTTGTTTCGCGACCGCGCCGGCTTATGCCAGCGCCTTCAGTGCCGCCTTGCCGCCATAAAGCGCCTGCTTGCCGAGCTGCTGCTCGATGCGCAGGAGCTGGTTGTATTTGGCGGTGCGATCGGAACGTGCAAGGGAGCCAGTCTTGATCTGCCCGCAATTGGTGGCAACCGCGAGGTCGGCGATGGTGGAATCCTCGGTCTCGCCGGAGCGGTGCGACATCACCGAGGTGTAGCCGGACTTGTGGGCCATCTCGACGGCGGCGAGCGTCTCGGTCAGCGTGCCGATCTGGTTGACCTTGATCAGGATCGAGTTGGCACGACCCGCTTTGATGCCTTCGGCGAGGCGCTTGACGTTGGTGACGAAGAGATCGTCGCCGACGAGCTGGCACTTCTTGCCGACGAGGTCGGTGAGCTCTTTCCAGCCGTCCATGTCGTCTTCCGACATGCCGTCTTCGATGGTCACGATCGGATAGCGCGAGACCAGGTCTGCAAGGTATTTGGCCTGTTCGGAGATCGAGCGGGTCTTGCCCTCGCCCTCATAGACGTATTTGCCGTCCTTGAAGAACTCGGTCGAGGCGCAGTCGAGGCCGATCACGATGTCGGTGCCCGCCTTGTAGCCGGCCTTCCCGATCGCGTTCATGACGAATTCGAGCGCGGCGTCCGCCGACGGCAGGTTCGGGGCGAAGCCGCCCTCGTCGCCGACATTGGTGTTGTGGCCGGCCTTCTTCAATTCGGACTTCAGCGTGTGGAAGACTTCGGCGCCGTAGCGCAGGCCCTCGGCGAAAGAGGTCGCGCCGACCGGCAGGATCATGAATTCCTGGAAGTCGATCGGGTTGTCGGCATGCACGCCGCCA
This sequence comes from uncultured Alphaproteobacteria bacterium, assembly GCA_963819355.1. Classification (GTDB taxonomy): domain Bacteria; phylum Pseudomonadota; class Alphaproteobacteria; order Rhizobiales; family Xanthobacteraceae; genus Bradyrhizobium. The sequence goes on from CAWFVZ010000017.1 coordinate 463,251, forward strand.
TTGATGATGTTCATCATCGGCACCGGCAACAGCCGCGCCGAGGTGCCACCGACGTAACGGTAGAGCGGCATGTCGAGCGAGTTCGCGGCCGCCTTGGCGCAGGCGAGCGAGACGCCGAGAATGGCATTGGCGCCTAACCGGCTCTTGTTCGGCGTGCCGTCGAGGTCGATCATGATCTGGTCGATCTGGGCCTGCTGCTCGACATCGAGGCCGCTGAGCGCCTCGAAGATCTCGCCATTGACGGCGCCGACCGCCTTGGTGACGCCCTTGCCGAGATAACGGGCCTTGTCGCCGTCGCGCAGTTCCACCGCCTCATGGGCGCCGGTGGAGGCGCCGGACGGCACCGCGGCACGGCCGAGTGCGCCATCCTCCAGCACGACGTCGACCTCGACGGTGGGATTGCCGCGGCTATCCAGGATTTCGCGTCCGATGATGTCGATGATGGCGGTCATGATGTTGCACTTCCGTTCGTTGGAGCTGATCGGTTCGCCGCGGGTCTTACACGGAGCGCAAGCAAATGTGAACGCTTGGACAGCGCGCCTCGACTGACGCGTGAAGGGCCTCGGACTAAGCTTGACGTCGCTTGATCTGCGCGTCCAACCTCAATCTGAAACAGTCGGGGTAACGCCATGAATCGCCGCCAGTTTCTTGCCTCGGGCGTCGCCGGCCTCGCCATCCGCCCAGGTTTTGCGCAGGAAGGCCCGTTCCGGACGAAATATTTCCCGATCAGCGCCGGCATCGGACTGCACGATCTCGCGCCCGCCCCCGACGGCGCGGTCTGGTTCACGGCTCAGGGCAAGGGCATGCTGGGCAGGCTCGATCCCAGGGACGGCTCGTTTCGGACCGTCAGCCTCGGCCAGGGCGCCGCCCCGCACGGCGTGACGATCGGACCCGATGGAGCGCCATGGATCACCGAAGGCGGCCAGAACGCAATCGCGCGGGTCGATCCTTCCGATCTCAAGGTCACGTTGTTCCGCCTGCCCGAAAAATTCGCCTACGCCAATCTCAACACCGGCGTGTTCGACAAAGCCGGCACCTACTGGTTCACCGGCCAGTCCGGCTATTTCGGCCGGCTTGCGCCCAGGTCCGGCGAGATGACCGTATTCAAGGCGCCGAAGGGCGTCGGTCCTTACGGCATCGCAGTCACGCCCAAGGGCGATGTCTGGTACGCCTCGCTCGCCGGCAGCTACATCGCGAAGATCGACCTGGCGACCGGCAATGCCGGTGTGGTCGAGCCGCCAACGCCGAACCAGGGTTCGCGGCGCGTCTGGTCGGACTCGAAGAGCCGGATCTGGGTCAGCGAATGGAACAGCGGCCATGTCTCGATGCACGATCCCGCGGACAGCTCCTGGAAGACCTGGAAGCTGCCGGGCGAGCGTCCGCGCGCCTATGCAGTCTATGTCGACGACAGGGACAAGGTGTGGCTCACCGACTTCTCGGCCAACGCCGTTGTGCGCTTCGACCCGGCCACCGAGCGGTTCAACGTGTTCGCCAGCGACAAGCCGAATGCCAATATCCGCCAGCTCGATGGCCGGCCCGGCGAGCTCTGGGGCTGCGAATCCGGCAACGACCGGGTGGTCATGATCCAGACGATCGCCTAAACAAGCGCTCCCAAAAGGAACGCAAACACAATGGCGAAGAAGACCCTCCAGCTCGGCCGCGCGGTGGAATGGCCGCACACGCCGGAAGAAGCCCAGCTCGACCGCGTGCCCAATCCGCAGAAGGGCACGGATTATCTGGTGCGCTTCACCGTGCCGGAATTCACCTCGCTCTGCCCGGTCACGGGCCAGCCGGATTTCGCCCATCTGATGATCGACTACGCCCCTAGCCAGTGGCTGCTGGAGTCGAAGTCGCTGAAACTCTACATCGCGAGCTTCCGCAATCACGGCGCATTCCATGAGGACTGCACGGTGATGATCGGCAAGCGGATCGCCTCCGAGATCAGGCCGAAATGGCTTCGCATCGGCGGCTACTGGTATCCGCGTGGCGGCATCCCGATCGACGTGTTCTGGCAGACCGGCCGGGTGCCTAAGGGGCTATGGGTGCCGGACCAGGGCGTCGCGCCTTATCGCGGACGGGGCTAGTTTCCCCAGGGCGCGGACTCAATTAGCGCGCAACCAAATGCGAACCGATGTCCTCAAAACGGAGACCACTGGCATTTCCCAGGCGGCTCCCTAACCGGACGTTCGTGGACATACCAACATCGGCGCGAACGCCCCGGAGCGGACTGTCTTCCCGATAAGGGCGCGCAAGCGCGCCTGACGCAGTTTGTTGGTGCTGGCGCGCAGGGCTCGTGCGGAGTATTTCTGTAGTGGAATGCCCGACAAACCCATCATCGTGCAAAAATACGGCGGCACCTGTCTCGAAACCCCGGAAAAAATCCGCGCGGTCGCAAGCAGTCTCGCCGACCTGCACAAGCGCGGTTATCGGGTCGTAGCGATCGTTTCAGCGATCGGAAAGACCACCGACGAACTTGTTAAGTTGGCCTATCAAGTAAGCCCGCATCCCAATCGCCGTGAACTTGATATGTTGCTGACCACCGGTGAACGCATCAGCATGTCTCTCATGAGCATGGCGCTGTCCGATTTCGGCGTGCCGGCGATTAGTTTTACCGGCAGTCAAGCCGGCGTGATGACCGACGACTCCCACTCTTCCGCGCGCATTCTAGATGTGCGGCCCATTCGCGTGCGCGAGGAACTCGACCGCGGGCGGATCGTGGTTTTGGCCGGCTTTCAGGGCGTGAATCCGGCGACCAAGGAAATCACCACGTTGGGCCGAGGAGGCAGCGACACCACCGCGGTCGCCATGGCGGCTGCGCTCAAAGCCGAATGCTGTGAGATCATCAAAGAGGTCGACGGAGTTTGTTCGGCCGATCCGCGCATTGTGGCGAATTCAAAACCCTTGCGTCAGCTGGATTTTACCTCGCTATCCGAAATGTGTTTTTGGGGCGCCAAGGTCTTGCATTTGCGCAGCGTGGAGCTGGCACAAAGCCAAAACGTTCCTTTGGTTCTAAAACAATTGGGCGGCGCTGAAGACAGCACCCAAGTGATGAGAGAGGTTATTGGGATGGAAAGCGGAAAAGTGCTAGCCGTCAACTCAATAGCTCGCATTGAGCATGTGGAGATCGATTCGACGGATCTCAATCAAGGCTTCGAGAAATTTGCGCAGCATCTTAAACACAGCGGCTTATCCTGGCCGCAGCTCCTCACCTCGGCCTACGTTGGCGGAAAAACGAACATCATGATGACTTCCGATTCGGAGTCACTCGACACTTTGCTGCGTACGCTGGAGAAGAGCAAAGACTTGCGCCAACAGCGCGGGGCTTTGAGTTCGGTGAGCCTCACTTGCTTTGGCGGCGTTTCTTCAGACTTGCCGTTTAAGGCGATTCAGACCTTGCAACATCACGGCATCATCGCCGACAAATATGTTTTGTCACCGCAATCGGTGAATTTAATTGTTCCTGCGGAGAACCGCGAGGCCGCGGTCAAGGCTCTGCACTCGTTGATCTAGTTGCCCGTTTCGCCCAAAATATTGCGGCCCTCTGCGTGAGAAACTCGGCGCGAGGCTGTCGCCCGAGCCGTCACATTGGCGCGGAGCGGAGGGCACGCTCGATCTTCGGAGAAGTCACATCTTGACCGCGTTCGCGAAGAGCGTCTCACCCCACTCGTACAAGGGCCGCATGAAGTCGGATTGGGTGTGGATTGCTCGACCTTTGCGATCCCGCCATTTCCGTCCGTAGGTATCCAACGGAAAGTGTCGCATGTAGTAGTCGCAAGTCTCCTCCCAATGTTCGACCGACAATGACTTGCCATAGTGTTGGCAATACAGACTGGTCGCCACGCGTTCTACACCGGCCGGCTCTCGCCCATTCGCGAAGATGACCTCCAACCGGTTTCGCCACAACATCAGAATGTTCCGCCGTTCCGGGCCGAAGAAACGACGAAAGTCCAGTAGTTCGCAATCGGAATGATAGGGCGCATGATCGCCAGGAGTCATATAGGCATCGAAAAGTTGAACCCGCACGCCGTCGTAGTCGCTGGAATGAGTTCGTTCCATGTATCCGCGCAGATCTCCGGTAACACGCTCATCCGGATCGAAGCAAAACATCCAGTCGAACTGCAAATGTTCGCGCGCCGTCTGCAGCAAAAGTCCGCGATGTCGACGCTCGGCAATCCGGCGAGCCTCGATGTCCGCTTCCCACGACCGATTTGTCACAATCAGAGCGACTTTTGGGTGCCCGCCAAGAATCTCCAGCGTTCGATCCGTACTCGCGTCATCATAGGCGACTATCGCATCCACGTGCCTGCCGACATAGTCCAGTGTATCCCGGAGAATAAGTGCTTCATTGCGAACGCGAGTGATTCCGATCAAAAAATGCCTATGACCCAAGAGGCTTCTGTTGCAAAAAATGATTTGTTCACCGTCGCGGAGCTGCCAACTACTCGTGCCCGGCATGATCACCACCTGGCTGCGATAAGGAATTGGCAGCAATGATGGTGGGCGCGCGCGGTAACCGCAAGGGTTAAGAAGCGCAGGGCTAATGTTGCTGGTACGCAGCTGACGGCAGAAAACTGACCCCGCGGCCCGTTGGGGAGGCGTCCGAAATGGAATGTTGCCTGTTGGGCACGAAGCTGCCCACCTCGGACGCCCACCCTTCTAAAGCGGACATCGCGCGCGCAGCCCATTCGGTCTGGAATGCCCGTGAGCCGAAGTGCCAACCGTTCGCCCGCGCCTGTCACGCTTTGCCTTGATCATGTCCAGAATGTTCAGCCTGCCGCCGCGCTGCGCGCATGTGTCGGAGTGGGTCTAAAGGATCCCCCATAGTGGAATCGGCTTGCGGTTCTTCCCCACGCAGCGTAACTTTTCCCTACAGGTAGCTCATTCGAAAGCAATCTGTCGGGGTTGGCCTAGCGGGAGAGAGCGATGGCAGACCAGATCGCATGGCACCTTTCCGGTGACTATTTCGAGAATTGCAGTTGCACCGTCGTGTGTCCGTGCCTCGTGTCAGCGGCCGCTCCGTTGACCTCGCGACCGACCGAGGGCTTCTGTAATGTGCCGCTCATCTTCCACATCGAAAGTGGCCGCTATGGCGACATCGCGCTCGATGGACTCAACGTTCTGGTTATCCTCCACGCACCCGGGGTGATGGCAGACGGAGACTGGTCGGTGGCCGCCTACATCGATCAGCGCGCCAGCGATGAGCAGACCGAGGCCCTGGCTGCAATCTTCACCGGCGCCGCCGGCGGTCCCATGGCCGCGTTCGCACCGCTGATCAGCAAGAACCTCGGGGTGAAGAAAGTCCCAATCACATTCCGGATCGACGGCAAGACGCGGTCCGCAGAAATCCCGGGTATTCTGCACATGTCCGTCGATCCGCTGCCGACCATGCATCCGAGCGGGGAAATGTGGGCGAACATCGGCCATCCGGTTAGCCCCGACAATATGGTGTTGGCAGTCGGCGCCCCCGGCAATACGTTCAGCGACCATGGCATGCGCTGGGACAATTCCGGCAGGAACGGCCTCTATGCGCCGATCCGCTGGTCGAACCAGGCGTGATGCAGTTTTCCTGATTACGGCCCTGCGACAGGGCCGGCGACACGCATCGCAAATGACCGACAGCCCCCTCGAAACCGTGCTGCGGCGCGATCGCTGGATCGTCGGTGGCGCTGTCGGGATCACTGTCGCGCTGGCATGGGGCTATGTGCTCTGGCTCGCCAACGACATGGACATGGGCGGCATGGACATGGCCGGGTTCCGCATGATCCCGGCCGGGATCGGGATCATGTTGCCGGCCAACGAGCCATGGCGAGCGATCGAGTTCGCGTACGTGTTCCTGATGTGGGTGGTGATGATGGTCGGAATGATGGCGCCGTCGGCAGCGCCCATGATCCTCATGTACGCCCGCGTGGGTCGACAGTGGAAATCGCAGGGCAAGCCGTTCGCAGCGACCGGCTGGTTCGCGGCCGGTTATCTCCTCGCCTGGAGCGGCTTTTCGCTGGCAGCAACCTGTCTCCAATGGGTGGTCGAACGCGCAGCCCTACTGGATTCCCGGATGGCGATCGGCAGCAACCTGCTGGGCGCAATCGTGCTGATTGCGGCGGGAGTCTATCAATGGACGCCGCTCAAGGACGTCTGTCTCGCCCAATGCCAGTCGCCGTTTCTGTTCCTGATGCGCCACGGCGGCTTTCGCGACGACATACGGGGCTGCCTGCTGCTGGGGCTTCGGCACGGAGGCTATTGCGTCGGCTGCTGCTGGGTCTTGATGGCGCTCTTGTTCGTCGGCGGGGTGATGAACGTGCTATGGATTGCGCTTTTGGCGCTGCTTGTCCTTCTGGAGAAGCTTACGCCGCTCGGACGATGGATCGCGCGTGCTGCCGGCATTGCATGTGTGGCCGCGGGCGCTTGGCTGCTCGTGTCGTGGCCGCAGTGATGAGCAACCTGCTCGATGTTCGGTTCGATTTGCGCCGCAGTGTCCGCTACTTTTCGGATCTTACGCCATGTCCGGCTTGAGTCCGGAATGCGCAGCAAAGCAGACGTCCGCCGACGACTCCGCATGTGTGGGGTCACGTCCTAGTACGCGCTCAGCAGATCGACCTTGGCGTTGGCGAGCACGAGGCGCCGCGCCAGGATCGCGGCGAGATTGCGCATGATCTTCAGCGACGTCTCCGGGTGAAGCCGGCGATAGTCGGCGAAGCTGTCGAGCGGCAGTTCGAGGCAGGTCACCGGCGTATCGGCGAACACATCCGCGCTGCGGCCCTGCTCCAGGATCGCCATCTCGCCGAACTCCATGCCGGGGCCGAGCGAGGCGAGCCGCACGCCGCTCGGCAGCTTCACGCTGACCATGCCGCTCTGGAGAAAGAACAGCGAATTGGCGGGCTCGCCGGCGGCGATGATGCGCTGGCCGGCGTTGTAGTATCGCGTGGTGGACAGCTCGACGATCGCAGCGATCTCATCGGTGTCGAGTTCGGCGAGCAGCGCCTGTTCGCCGAGATGCGCGCTCTCCTTCACATCGGTGAAGCCGCCGAAGCGGTAGATCACCTGGTCCTCGGCCCATTCGATGGCATCGTCGAGCAGTGCAAAGCGCCGCAGCCGGCGCGGCTCCGCCGTGCGCGCCGAGATCGCCGCCCACACGGCGGAAGTCTCTTCGAAGCCTGACAGGATCGTGGTGATGCCGGCGTTGTCGAGCGCGGTCAGTGTCTCGCCGAACAGCTCCGCGCCGGCCGCGGTGATGTCGGGGACCCGGCGGAAATCGATGATCAGGAGCGGCGCATTCGGCGGCTCGCTGGTGAGCCTTCGCGAGACGTAATCGATAGTACCGAAATTGAGCGCGCCGACGAGTTCAAGGATGCGGATGTCGCTGTGGCGCTCGTCGAGGATCTGCTGCTCATGCGGCTGGCGGCTGCGGCGCGAGGAGATGCCGTAGACGTCGTAATCCGCCATGATGCTGGTACGGACGTCGGCATTGCGGTTGAGCATGTGCAGGTCGAACCGCGCCGACAGCGCCTCGCACACTTTCAGGCCGCGCACGCTGTTGAAGTGATTGTCCAGCAGCGGCGAGAAGGTGCCGAGCCCGAGTTGCGAGGGCAGCGCCGCGACGATCCCGCCGCCGACGCCGCTCTTGGCGGGGATGCCGACGCGATAGGTCCATTCGCCGGCATAGTCGTACATGCCCGAGCTCGTCATCACCGACAGCGTGCGCGCGACGATGTGCGGCGTGATTACCTGAACGCCGGTCACCGGATTGATGCCACGGTTGGCGAGCGTTGCCGCCATCACCGCCAGATCGCGTGCGGTCACCAGGATCGCGCATTGGCGGAAATAGACGTCGAGCACGGCATCGACGTCATCCGGCAGCACCGCGTAATTCCGGAGCAGCCAGGCGATGGCACGGTTGCGGTTGCCGGTCGCGGTTTCCGAGGCATGCACGGCATCGTCGACGCCGAGTTCGCGGCCGGCGAACTGGCTGAGTTTTGAGCGGACGCGCTCGAAGGCGCCCGTCCCGTCCACTTCGTAGATCAGGCCCGAGCAGGCAATCGCACCGGCATTGACCATGGGATTGAAAGGGCGGTTGTCGTTCGTGAGCCGGATCGAGTTGAAGGCCTCGCCGCTCGGCTCGACGCCGATGGTGGCAGCGACCCGCTCCTCGCCAACCATCTCCAGCGCCAGCGCGAAGACGAAGGCCTTCGAGACCGACTGGATCGTAAACGGAACCGCGCTATCGCCGACCTCATAGACATGGCCGTCGATGGTCACGAGCGCGACTCCGAAATGATCTGGATTGGCGCGCTTCAGCTCGGGGATGTAGTCGGCGAGCGCGCCGGAATTGTCGGCCCTGAATTCCTCGTAGCAATCGGTCAGGAAGCGCCGGAGCGGTGGTTTGGTGGGATATCCGGTCGATCGGCTGGCATTTGCTGTGCTGGGCGAACGGATGAGCTGGGCGTCCACGGTCTCACACCTTGATTTGCCCAAAATCAAAGCAATCCTCGTGCCATGTATACCGGAGTCGGCTGTGGCACGGTGCCGCGAGATCAAGAAAGGCCCGCCCAGCTTGATGCCGCGACGGGCCCTCTAACTGCCGCTGTGCTCGGTGCCTTACGCGACCGCACGGACCTTCGTGATGAAGCTGTCCACCTCGCCCGTCAGCGAACTCGACTGGCTCGACAGATCGGCGGCCGCCTTCAGCACGCCGGAGGCCGCGCGGCCGGTCTCGTTCGCCGCCGACGAGACGGTTGCGATGTTGCGCGTCACCGTCGAGGTCGCTTCCGCCGTGTGCTGCACGGTGTTGGCGATCTCGGCGGTCGCCTTGTTCTGCTCCTCGATGGCGGCCGCAATGACGCGGTTGATGCTCGAGACCTCCTCGATGGTCTTGACGATGCCGTCGATGGCGGAGACCGCCTTCTGTGTCGCGCCCTGGATCTCCGTGATCTGGGCGCTGATCTCCTCGGTGGCCTTCGCCGTCTGCGACGCGAGGTTCTTCACCTCGCTCGCCACGACCGCAAAGCCACGCCCGGATTCGCCGGCACGCGCGGCCTCGATCGTCGCGTTCAGGGCCTCGGGACCTGACATGGACTATTTCAAGCGCTTCAACTTCCTGTTCGTGGAGCGCGGTGACACGCTGAGCTATCTGGCGTCGGCCGCCCCCGCGCCCGACAGCGTCATGAGCAGCCTCGCCGAGCAGCGCGTCACCGTACCGAGAATGCGGGCGACCGAACGCTGCTTTTGCATCGACTGATCCATAGATGTTGCCGCACCACTCGCGGTTTGGGTGCCACTCTACGAACCGAACGGTGAGATTTGACTTAAGATTGAAGGGATTGCGCCACCGTCCTTCCCCGGGAAAATACGGATGACCGGTAATTCGATACTTCCGTCAGGACCGCGCGTCGGACGGTGCCCTTTGCTTGAGTAGCCGGGCGCAGACGAGGCCGAGCACAACCATGATCGCCGCGCTCGTGATCAGGGTCGGCACCTTGCCGGCGTGCTGAAGGCCAAGGCCATAGGCGAGCGGCCCGACGGTCTGCCCCATGAAGAAGAAAAACGAATGCAGCGACATCGCGGTCGCCCGCGCCCCGATCGACAGCTCGCTGGCGAACACCTGCAGGCAGCCATGGATCATGTAGAAGCCCCAGCCCATCGCCAGCATGCTGGCGAATTGCAACTTCCAGCCCGGACCGAAAGCGAGCGCACTGAACTGCAACGCCACCAGGCAGCCGCCGGCGATCATCATGCCCTTGACGCCGAGCCGCGGCAGCATGCGCGAGACCGTGAACGTGTAGAGCAACCCGCCGACCGCAAAGCCCGCGATCACGATGCCCGCGATCGACAATGATTTTTCGCCGAGATCGAACAGGAACGCGGCGATGAAGGGAAACAGGCCGAACACGCAGCAGCCCTCGACAAACACGGCAGAGTAGCAGTAACGCGTGTTGGGATTGGCGAAGATGGTGCGGTAGCCCTGCCGCAGGGTTTTCAGGTCGGTCTTCGGCGGCGCTGTCAGCGCCGCGCCACGGAAGCCTGCCGCGACCGCGACGGCGGCAACCAGACCAAGCGCGCCAAGGATCACAAGCACGCCGCGCCAGCCGATGAAGTCGCCGATGATGCCGCTGGCGGATGCGCCGAGCAGATTGCCGGTCATCGAACCCGCCATCGTGCGCCCGATCGCGACCTGTCGCTTGGCGGGCGCGACGAGGTCGGCGGTCAGACCGAGCGCCACCGGAAACACGCCGCCAGAGGCGATGCCGGCCAGGATCCGGCTTGCAAACAGGCCCGCGAACGTGGTCGTGAGCGCGCCCAGAATGCAGGCGACGCCGAGCAGCGCCAGGCACAGCGTCATCAACCGCGCCTTGCCGAACAGATCGGCGGCCGCGCCGATCGCCGGCTGCACCAGCGCATAAATCAAGGCAAAGCCGGCCGCGATGCTCGCAGCCGTGGTGATGCTGATTGAAAAGTCCTCCGCGATGTGCGGCAGCACCGGATCGAGCGCGCGCGTCGACAGGGCCGCCGAGAATCCGGCGAGCGCGATGATGTTGATCGCGGGCGGAAACTTCTGGTCGGAGGGCGGCCTGGTCACAGGCTGGTGCATCAGCGCGGTGTACTCTTGGCCAGCGCGTCGAACGCCATCAGCGTACGGATCAGCCCTTCGAACTCGCGCAGCGGCACCATGTTGGGTCCGTCGGACGGCGCACGATCCGGATCGGGATGGGTCTCGATGAAGACACCGGCGACGCCGACCGCGACAGCCGCGCGTGCCAGCACCGGCACGAATTCGCGCTCGCCGCCTGAGGAAGCCCCCTTCCCACCCGGCTGCTGTACCGAATGGGTGGCATCGAAGACCACGGGCGCGCCGGTGGTGCGCGCCATAATTGGCAGCGCACGCATGTCTGACACCAGCGTGTTGTAGCCGAAGGACGCGCCGCGTTCAGTGACGAGCACGTTGGGATTGTTCGCGCTGGTGATCTTGGCGACGACATTCGCCATGTCCCAGGGCGCCAGGAACTGGCCCTTCTTGACGTTGACGACCTTGCCGGTCGCGGCGGCGGCCAGCAGCAGATCGGTTTGCCGGCACAGGAAGGCCGGGATCTGCAACACGTCCACGGCTTGCGCCACATCGGCGCATTGCGCGGCATCGTGCACGTCGGTCAGCACGGGTAGTCCGAGCGAGGAACGGATTTCGGCGAAGATCGGCAGCGACTGCGCAAGCCCAAGGCCGCGCGCCGCCGACGCGCTGGTGCGGTTGGCCTTGTCGAACGAGGTCTTGTAGACGAGGCCGACGTTGAGCCGCGCGGCGATCTCCTTCAACGCGGAGGCTACCTCCAGCGCATGCTGGCGGCTTTCGAGCTGGCACGGCCCGGCGATGATCGAGATCGGCAGATCATTGCCGAACCTGACCGTGCCAATGGTGACGACTGGCGCCGCTGAATTCGAAAAGCTCAAGGCCAATGTCCCTCGTTTCGCCGCGACCATAGCGGCGATGAGGGGTGGATCAACCCCATTCGGCCGGAGCCGCTCGAATATCAGGGTTGCGCCGGGGCTCCTCGCAAGGTGCCCGGAGGCATTATTTCACCGATGAGAAGGCGGTCGGCGTCAGAAACTGGCTGACGATGTTGGCAACGATCTGGCCATCGGCCTCAGACTTGGCCCGCGCCTCCATCCAGTCCGGATCGGTCATAAAGCCTGCCCACTTTTTCTCGCGCTCGCCAAGCGACTCCCAGGCCAGGAAATAGGTCAGCTCCTGGTTCGAGAGGCCAATCATGGTCGTGAAAAAGCCGGCCTGCCGGATGCCGTGCTTTTCCCAGAGCTTCAGCGTGACGGTCTCGAACCGCTTCAACAGCGCCGGCAAACGGCCGGGCACGCAGTGATAGACGCGCATTTCGTAGATCATCGGACTCAACTCCCTGCATCATTGTTCTTGCGGCAGCGAGTTGTCGCAACAAATTGCGCGATCGTCAAAGGCCGAGAAAGAGCTACACCAGCCGGCTTTGCACCATCGCCGCCTGAATGAACGAGGCAAACAGCGGGTGCGGCTCGAACGGCCGCGACTTCAGCTCGGGGTGGAACTGGACGCCGATGAACCAGGGGTGATCCTCGTACTCGACGATCTCCGGCAGCACGCCGTCAGGCGAGAGGCCGGAGAATTTCAAGCCGTGCTGCTCGAGTCGGTCCTTGTAAGCGGTGTTAACCTCGTAACGGTGGCGGTGGCGCTCGGAAATCTCGGTCGCGCCGCCATAGACCTGCGAGACGCGGCTGCCGCGATTAAGCGCGGCCGGATAAGCGCCGAGCCGCATCGTGCCGCCGAGATCACCGGCGTTGGAGCGCTTCTCGAGCTCGTTGCCGCGCAGCCATTCCGTCATCAGGCCGACCAGCGGCTCCTTGGTCGGACCGAACTCGGTGGAGTTGGCCTCCTCGATACCGACGAGGTTTCGCGCGGCCTCGATCACAGCCATCTGCATGCCGAAGCAGATGCCGAAATACGGCACGTCGCGCTCGCGCGCGAACTGCGCCGCCCTGATCTTGCCCTCCGCGCCGCGCTGGCCGAAGCCGCCGGGCACCAGGATGCCGTTGACATGCTCGAGGAACGGCGCCGGATCTTCCTTCTCGAAGATCTCGCTCTCGATCCAGTCGAGATTGACCTTCACCTTGTTGGCGATGCCGCCATGCGAGAGCGCCTCGATCAGCGACTTATACGCATCCTTCATGCCGGTGTACTTGCCGACGATGGCGATGGTGACGTTGCCTTCGGGATTGCGGACGCGCTCGTTGATCTTCTGCCAGCTCTGAAGCACCGGCGGAATCCGCGAGCCGATGCCGAAGGCGGCCAGCACTTCGTCGTCGAGGCCGGCGTTGTGGTAGGCCTCGGGCACGGCATAAATGTTGTCGACGTCGCGCGCCTCGATCACGGCGCTTTCGCGCACGTTGCAGAACAGGCCGAGCTTGCGCCGCTCCTCCTTCGGGATCTCGCGATCCGTGCGGCAGAGCAGGATGTCCGGCTGGATGCCGATCGAGCGCAGCTCCTTCACCGAGTGCTGCGTCGGCTTGGTCTTCAGTTCGCCCGCGCTCGGAATGTACGGCAGCAAGGTCAGATGGATGTAGACCGCGTGCTCGCGCGGCAGCTCGTTCTTGAGCTGGCGGATCGCCTCGAAGAACGGCAGGCCCTCGATGTCGCCGACGGTGCCGCCGATCTCGACCAGCACGAAGTCGTAATCGTCATTGCCGGAGAGGACGAATTCCTTGATGGCGTTGGTGACGTGCGGGACCACCTGGATGGTCGCGCCGAGATAATCGCCGCGACGTTCCTTGGTGATGATGTCCTGATAGATGCGGCCGGTGGTGATGTTGTCCTGCTTGGTCGCAGGCCGCCCGGTGAAGCGCTCGTAGTGACCGAGATCGAGATCGGTCTCCGCGCCGTCATCGGTGACGAACACTTCGCCGTGCTGATACGGCGACATCGTTCCGGGATCGAGATTGAGATAGGGGTCGAGCTTGCGGAGGCGGACCTTGTAGCCCCGGGCCTGCAGCAGGGCACCGAGTGCCGCTGAAGCCAGACCCTTGCCGAGCGAAGAAACCACGCCGCCGGTGATGAATATGTACCGCGCCATGGGGCTTAACCTCTAATCCCTCGAATTCGATTCGCCAAAGCAATTCGTATTCCGCCCCAAAGAATCTGCGGGCCTGTGGGTGAGCCAAAACTAAGAATGGTGACTGAGCCTTGATGGGGATTTTTGGTGCAGGATGGTAGAAGCCGCCCTGCATGGCCCCCCTGCTTTATTGCGAGCGAGGCACCTGCGGGCCGCTCGGCGCTGCCGGGGCCTGCTGCTGCTCGTCCGCCTTCTTCAACGTGTCGAGGATGCCGCCCGAGCTCGGCGGGGTAATCGGCCCACCGCCGGCCGGCTGGGTCTGTGACGCAGGCGTGCCAATAATCGACGAAGGCGCACGGTTGTAGCCGGCGTACCAGGACAGGAACAGGCTGGTCAGGAAGAAGCCGGCGGCCAGGATCGCGGTGGTCCGCGACAAGAAATTCGCGGTACCGCGGCTCGACATGAAGCCCGCGCCTCCGCCCATGCCGAGGCCGCCGCCTTCCGACTTCTGGAGCAGGACGGCACCGATCATGACAGCTACGATCATGAGGTGGATGACGATGACAACGGTCTGCATGGTATCCTTCCGTCACAAGCCGACAGCGCCGGTGCCGGCAGCCGATCGCGCTTCGCGGGTTTTCCTGAAGTTGCGCGGTGTTACACGATCGGAAACGGCATTGCCACCCCCGATCGGTCCGGATCGCGCCCAGAGCTTAGCTAGGGGCAGCCCTTGGCGATCGCAAGGAAATCGGCCGCTTTCAGGCTGGCCCCGCCGATCAGCGCGCCGTTGACGTTTTTCACCGCCATCAACTCGGCCGCATTCGACGGCTTGACCGAGCCGCCGTACAGGATCCGCATCCTGGCCCCATCCGCCTTGAACCGGGAGGTCAGGAGTTCCCGAATAAAACCATGAATCTGCTCAACATCCTTGGCGGTGGGGGTGAGCCCCGTGCCGATCGCCCAGACCGGCTCATAGGCCACGACCAGGTTGGCCGCCGTCGAGCCGTCCGGGAGCGAGCCATTGAGCTGGCCGCGCAGGATGTCGAGCGTCTGGCCGGCATCACGCTGCCCCTGGGTCTCGCCGATGCAGACGATCGCGACCACCCCCGCCCGCCAGGCGGCCTCGGCCTTCTGCTTCACCAGGGCGTCGCCCTCGCCATGGTCGGCGCGGCGCTCGGAATGGCCGACAATGATGGCGCTGGCGCCCGCGTCCGCCAGCATTTCGGCGGCGATATCGCCAGTATGGGCCCCTGAAGCCTTGGGATGGCAATCCTGCGCCCCAACCCCGACCGCCTTGCCGCGTGCCTTCCCGGTGAAGGCTGCGATCAAGGTCGCCGGCGGGCAAACCAGCAGATCGGCCTTGCCGGTCACCTCTGCCGCTCCGTTGAGCATGGCGTCGAATTCGGCAGTCGAGGCTTTGAGGCCATTCATTTTCCAATTGCCGGCGATCAGCGGTCGGATGGCGTCGGTCATGTCAATTTCCAACAAAATGAGGTTTGTGCATGCGCTAGCAGAGCTGCCGCGGCAGTTCCAGAGACCAGGGGCTTTTAACCGCAGGACCCGGCACCGGTCTGACCTGAGGTTGCGGGGGGAAAGCCGCCACTTTATGATGGCATATCAATTTGGTGACGCGCTCTTGCGGAATCTGCATTAAGACGCGCTCCCGTTCCCCTCCTGCCAAACAAGTTGGACCAAATGCTTCGAGGAATGCGCAAGGCCTCATCAAACTGGGTCGGCAAGACCATCATGGCCATCGTGATGGGCGTATTGATCATCAGCTTCGGCGTTTGGGGCATCGCCGACATCTTCCGGGGCTTCGGGCAGTCCACGGTGGCCAAGGTCGGCCACACCGAGATTTCGCTGAACGAGTTCCGCCAGATCTACACCGACCGCCTCCAGCAGATCAGCCGCCAGTTCGGCCGCCCACTCACGCCTGACCAGGCGCGCGCGTTCGGCCTTGACCGCCAGGTGCTCCAGCAGACACTTGCGGAAGCAGCCCTCGACGAAAACGCGCGCCGGCTCGGGCTCGGCCAGTCCGACGAGCAGATCCGCCAGCTCATCATGAACGACCCGAACTTCAAGGGCGTGAATGGCACGTTCGATGCGAACCGCTTCCAGGCCATGATCCGCAATTTCGGCTACACCGAGCAGCGTTACGTTGCCGACCAGCGCAAGGTGTCGTTGCGCCGGCAGATCACCGGCACGATTGGCGCAGGCCTTGAGCCGCCGAAGGCCATGCTCGACGTGCTGACACGCTTCCAGAACGAGAAGCGCGCCATCGAGTTCGTCAGGCTCGATGCGGCACAGGCAGGCCAGATCGAGGCGCCCTCGCCCGAGGCGCTCGCCGCCTATTTCGAGGATCACAAGGTCCAATTCCGCGCGCCTGAATATCGCAAGATCGCCTTCGTCGTGATCTCGCCGGAAGAGATCGGCAAGTGGACCGAGGTCTCAGACGACGACGCGAAGAAACTGTTCGATCAGCGCAAGGACCAGCTCGGCACGCCGGAGAAGCGCCAGATCCACCAGATCGTGTTCCCCAACGTCACCGAGGCGCAGGCTGCGCGCGAACGCCTCGTCGGCGGGCTTTCCTTCGAGGACCTCGGCAAGGAGCGCGGACTGAGCGCCTCCGACGTCGATCTTGGGCTCGTGACCAAGTCGTCGCTCGACCCGGCGCTTGGCGATGCTGCCTTTGCGCTTCCCGCAGGTGAGATCAGCCAGCCGATCCAGGGCCGTCTCGGCACCTCGATCGTCAAGGTCGACAAGATCGAGCCGGGTGTCGAGGCGAACTTCGCGAGCCTCGCCGCCGACATCAAGCGCGAGATCGCCACCGGACGCGCGCGCATGAAGGTCGGCGAGCTCCGCGACAAGATGGAGGACGAGCGGGGTGCCGGCACCAGCGTCGCCGACGCTGCGCAGAAGCTCGGGCTCACGGCCGTGACCATCGATGCCGTCGACCGCTCCGGCCGCGCGCCGAACGGGCAGCCCGTCGCCAACATTCCGCAGGGCCTCGACGTGGTGTCGCAGGCCTTCAACAGCGACGTCGGCGTCGACAATGACCCGATCTCGTTCAAGGGTGGCTATGTCTGGTACGACGTGCTTGCCACCACGCCGTCGCACGACCGCAATCTCGACGAGGTCCGCGACCAGGTCGAGGCGCGCTGGCGCCAGGACCAAATCGCCGCCAAGCTGAAGACCAAGGCGACCGAAATGGTGCAGAAGCTCGAACAGGGCGGCAAGCTCGCCGACGAAGCCACGGCCATCGGCGCCAAGCTCGAGACCGCCAGCGGCTTCAAGCGCGACGATTCCCCTGCCGGCGTGCCCGCGAACGTCGTTGCGGCCGCCTTCCGCACCGCCAAGGACGGCGTCGGACAGTCGCCCGCGACCGGCGGCAGCGAAGTGATCGTCTACCGCGTCACCGACATCGTCGATCCCCCGGTCGATGCCGCCTCCGACGCCGTCAAGAAGCTGAAGGACAGCATCGACCGGGCGCTGACCGACGAGCAGGTCGCCTCCTACGTTAACAAGCTCGAAACCGACATCGGGACCACCATAAATCAGGCCGCCTTCGCGCAGGTGACGGGCGCGAACCAGTGAGTTGAAAGCACGCGATGGACGACCTGAAATCGATCATTGGAAAAGTGGCGACCGGCGCCAGCCTCTCGCGTGACGAGGCGGCTTCCGCCTTCGACGCCGTGATGTCGGGCGAGGCCACGCCCTCGCAGATGGGCGGCCTGTTGATGGCGCTGCGGGTCCGCGGCGAGACCGTGGACGAAATCACCGGCGCGGTCTCGGCGATGCGGTCCAAAATGCTGACAGTCGATGCGCCCGCGGACGCTGTCGACATCGTCGGCACCGGCGGCGACGGCTCCGGTTCAGTCAACGTCTCGACGTGTGCCTCGTTCATCGTCTCGGGCACCGGCCTGCCGGTCGCCAAGCACGGCAACCGCGCGCTTTCGTCGCGCTCGGGCGCCGCCGACGTGCTGGCTTCGCTCGGCGTGAAGATCGACCTCAAGCCCGAGCAGGTCGGGCGCTGCGTGCGCGAATGCGGCATCGGCTTCATGTTCGCGCCGGCCCACCATCCAGCCATGAAGAATGTCGGCCCGACCCGGGTCGAGCTCGCCACGCGCACGATCTTCAATCTGCTCGGACCGCTGTCCAACCCGGCCGGCGTGAAGCGGCAGATGGTCGGCGTGTTCTCGCGGCAATGGGTGCAGCCGCTGGCGCAGGTGCTCAAAAACCTCGGCTCCGAATCCGCCTGGGTCGTGCACGGCTCCGACGGGCTGGACGAGATCACCCTCACCGGCCCGACCTTCGTCTCCGCGCTCCACAATGGCGAGATCAGGAATTTCGAGGTGACGCCCGAGGACGCCGGCCTGCCGCGCTGCGAGCCCGGGGCTCTCAAGGGTGGTGATGCCGACGCCAATGCGATCGCGCTGCAAAGCGTGCTCGACGGCAAGCCGAGCCCCTATCGCGACGTCGCGTTGATGAACGCCGCCGCCGCGCTTATCGTCGCCGGACGCGCCAAGGACCTCAAGGAAGGGGTCGCGATCGGCGCGAAATCGCTCGACAGCGGCGCGGCGGGCGCGCGGCTGAAACATTTGATCGCGGTCTCGAACAGCTGAGCCTGTCATGTCGGACATCCTGACCAAGATCGAAGCCTACAAGCGCGAGGAGATCGCGGCAGCCAAGCGCGCGCAGCCGCTGTCGGCGGTCGAGGCAACGGCCAGGGCGCAAGGTGCGCCGCGCGGCTTCGTGCGCGCGATCAGGGCCAAGCACGCCAAAGGCGACTACGCGCTGATCGCGGAGGTGAAGAAGGCCTCGCCGTCCAAGGGGCTGATCCGCGCGGATTTCGATCCGCCGGTGCTCGCCAAGGCGTATGAAGCGGGCGGAGCGGCTTGCCTGTCGGTGCTGACCGACACGCCCTCGTTCCAGGGCCATCTCGACTTCATGGTGGCGGCGCGCGCGGCCACATCGCTGCCCGTGCTGCGCAAGGATTTTCTGTTCGACACCTATCAGGTGGTCGAGGCGCGCGCGCACGGGGCCGACTGCATTCTCATCATCATGGCCGCGCTCGACGATGCCACGGCCAAGGACCTCGAAGACGTGGCGCTTGCCTTTGGCATGGACGTGCTGATCGAGATCCACGATCGCGCCGAGCTCGACCGGGCGCTGAAGCTGCGCTCGCCGATGATCGGGGTCAACAACCGCAATTTGCGCACCTTCGAGACCACGCTGGCGACCAGCGAGACACTGGCGCCGCTGATCCCCGCGGAACGGCTGATGGTCGGCGAGAGCGGTATCTTCACGCCTGCCGACCTCGCCCGGCTCGAGCGCGTCGGCATGTCGACCTTCCTGGTCGGCGAAAGCCTGATGCGGCAGGCCGACGTCACCGCCGCCACGCGCACGCTGCTCGCGCGCGAAAGCATGGCCCGCGCCACGGGCACACGCTGACATGGCGCGCAAGCCTGCGAAGACCAAGCCATCGAACAAGGCGAGGCCCGCCCTTACCCATATCGGCGCCTCCGGCGAGGCGCGGATGGTCGACGTCTCGGACAAGCCTGCAACCGAGCGGCTCGCCGTCGCCGAAGGGCGCGTCGTCATGGACAAGGCGACGCTCGACCTGATCGTCTCCGGCAACGCCAAGAAAGGCGACGTGCTCGGCACCGCACGCATCGCTGGCATCATGGCGGCCAAACGCACCTCGGAGCTGATCCCGCTCTGTCATCCGCTCGCGCTGTCGAAGGTCACGGTCGATATCGAGCCCGACGCGAAGCTGCCGGGCTGCGTGGTGCGCGCCAGCGTCAAGGTGACGGGGCCGACCGGCGTCGAGATGGAGGCGCTGACGGCGGTCTCGGTCGCCTGCCTCACCATCTACGACATGATCAAGGCGGTGGAGCGCGGCGTGCGCATCGAGGGCATCCAGCTCATCGAAAAGCTGGGCGGCAAGTCGGGCCACTACCGCGCCTGACGGCACGGTTACTTCAGCGACGAGCTGATCGATCCGAATTTTGCGCCGAGTTTGCTGCCCATGCCGTTCACAACCGCGATGATGCGAGTGCGATGCCGGCGGCGATCAGGCCATATTCGATCACGGTCGCGCCGGATTCGTCGGACGGGGAATTGTTCAAAGTCTGTTTCACGATCGTATCCTCTCTGCGTCTTTGCCGGCCTTGCTCGCAAATCGCCTGCCGATGCAAGAACTGAGCGGCATCGCGCGACCTCGCGGCAAATCCTGCACGCCTGCCGTCGTGCGCATCGATTCCATTTGCGTGTTGCGGTTCATGTCGCATTAACCGCGCTTCCTAACGTCGCCTCCACACCGATCCCGTAAACCGACGGATGTTACAGGGCCGAGAATTGACCCTGACGTGTGCACGGCAACGATCGACATGAAGACGAGATACGGCAGTCGCCTCTTTGACCAGGCCTTCGCGCGCAGCGGACCAATCCGCTGGCTGGTAGTGGGCGGCACGCTGCTGATCGCGGCGATCGCCGTCGGCGCGACGTTGATGGCGCAGAATTTCCGCGAGCGCGCGCTGCGCAACTCCGGCCGCGAGCTGGAAAACACCGTGCTGCTGCTCGCCCATCATTTCGATCAGCAGCTGCAGGACTTCGCTGTCATCCAGAAGGATCTCGTCGACCACGTCCGCGCGAGCGGAATCACGACCGCGGAAGACTATCGCAACCGCCTCTCCGGCCAGGACATCCACCGGATGCTGCGCTCGAAGATCGAGGCGCTGCCTTACATGGGCGGCGTCAACATCATCGATGCCGACGGCAATCTGATCAATTCGTCGACGGCATGGCCGGCGCCGAAGGTCAACCTCGCCGACCGCGCCTATTTCCGGGCCTTCCGATACGATCCCTATGCGCCTGACGTGCTGATCGAGCCGGTGTACAGCCGCATTTCCGGCGCATGGACCATCCTGATCGTCCGCAAGGTCGTCGCGCCGAACGGCGAGTTCATCGGCGTGGTCGGGCGCGGCATCGAGCCCGCCAATTTCGAGAAATTCTTCGAGTCTGTCGTGCTCGGCGAAGGCGCCGCGATCTCCATGCTGCATCGTGACGGCACGCTTCTCGCCCGCTATCCCCATTCGAGCGACTTGATGGGGCGGAATTTCAAGACCGGTCCGTTCGAACAGCAGAGGGTCTTCGGGCTCGATTACTTCGCCGGGCACTTCACCAGTCCGGTTGACGGCGACGACCGGCTGATTTCCGCGCGCGCCCTGCCTCACTTCCCGATCCTGATGATGGCGACCACGACACGCGCGGCGGCCCTGGCGGACTGGCGTGAGCAGATCGGCATCCTGATTTCGGTCGCCGGCGCCTCCGCGCTCGCGATCGCCGGCGTGCTGATCGCAATCGTGCGCAAGCTGCTGGAGCAGCACCGCATGTCCCGGGAGCGGCTGACGCTGGAGAAGCAGCGCCTCGACCGCGCCGTCAACAACATGACCCAGGGCCTGCTGCTGTTCGACGCCTCGCAGCGGCTCGTGGTCTGCAACCAGCGCTACATCGAAATGTACGGGTTGTCGGCCGAGATCGTGAAGCCCGGCTACAGTTTCCGCGAGATCATCGCGCATCGCAGCGCCACGGGCTCGCTCACCGGTGACGTCGACCAGTATGTCGCGCGTGTGCTGCGCGACATCCACGTACGCAACTCCATGGTCGTCGACACCGGCGACGGCCGTTCGATCCAGATCGTCAATGAGCCGCTCGGCGACGGCGGCTGGGTCGCGACTCATGAGGACATCACCGAACGCCGTCGCACTGAGGAGCGCATCACCCACCTCGCCCATTACGACGCGCTGACCGATTTGCCGAACCGCGCCATGTTCCACGAGCATCTGCGCGAAGAGCTGGCCGCCATCGCCGGTGGCAAACAGCTCGCGGTGCACTATATCGACATCGACGAATTCAAGGGCGTCAACGACGCGCTCGGCCATCTCGTCGGCGACGAGCTGTTGAAATCGGTGGCGGAGAGCCTCCGCGGCTGCGCCGGCCCGACCGATTTCGTGGCGCGGCTCGGCGGCGACGAGTTCGCGATCGTGCAGAGCGCCGTGACCTCGCCGGACCAAGTCAACGAGCTCGTCGCGCGGGTCTTCGCGGCGATCCGTACGCCGTTCGACTGCATGGGCCATCATCTCACCACCGACGCCAGCATCGGCATTGCGCTGGCACCGGGACACGGCAGCGCGCTTGACCAGATCCTGAAGAACGCGGACATGGCGATGTACGCCGCCAAATCCGCCGGCCGCCGCACCTACCGCTTTTTCGAGCCAGAGATGGACGCCAAGGTGCGCGAACGGCGGCGGCTGGAGATCGACCTGCGCCACGCCATCGCCCATGGCGGCCTCGAGGTCTATTACCAGCCCTGCCTCAGCCTGAAGGACGACCGCATCACTGGCTGCGAGGCGCTGGTGCGCTGGCGCCACCCCGAACGCGGCATGGTCTCGCCCGCCGAGTTCATCCCGATCGCCGAGGATACCGGGCTGATCAACGAAATCGGCGAATGGGTACTGGCGACGGCCTGCCGCGACGCCGCGAGCTGGCCCGACGACATCCGCCTCGCCGTGAACGTCTCGCCGGTGCAGTTCAAGAGCGGCACGCTGGCGCTGAAGATCATGGCCGCGCTGGCCGCCTCCAACCTGCCGGCGAGCCGGCTCGAGCTCGAGATCACCGAGGCCGTGCTGATCCGCGACGACGACACCGCACTTGCGATCCTGCACCAGCTCCGCGCCATCGGTGTCCGCATCGCGCTCGACGATTTCGGCACCGGCTATTCCTCGCTGAGCTATCTGCACCGCTTCCCGTTTGACAAGATCAAGATCGACCGCTGCTTCGTCAGCGACATCGCCGGTCCCGACGGCTCAGCCAGCATCGTGCAGGCCGTGGTCAACCTCGCCAGCGCCCGCCGCATGGCGACCACGGCCGAGGGCGTCGAGACCGAGGAGCAGCAACGGCTCTTGCGCGCGCTCGGTTGCTCCGAGATGCAGGGCTACCTGTTCAGCGCCGCAAAGCCGGCCGACAAGGTTGTGGAGCTGTTCGCACTCCATCGCAGCCGCCTCGCCCAGCGCGACGGCACCGAAGGCCGCCGCCGCGAGGCAAGCTAGTCTAAGACAGGCAAAGTCGCCCGGGATCTCGGACGACCTATCGCAGCTCGACCTTGAAGGGCCTTTTCCCCGGAGCAACAGTCAGCGCAGCCATCGCGCGCCATGAGCGCCGCTGCCAGGCAAGCCATCGCTGCGCTCCAAAACAAATCCGCCCGGGAGTGGCCATCCACTCCCGGGCGATGTCTGGAGTTGCAAGAACCGATAGAGTTTAGTTCGGCACCGTCGTCTTCGGCGCCGGCTTCGCTGCCGCCGCATTCACGGTGACGCCGTGCAGAAGTCGTAAGCCGCGTGCAGCGCCTTGTCGTCCTTCTCTTCCGGCGGGACATAGGACTGCGATCCGGTCTGCTCGGTGCCGTCGGCGGCCTGCAGATGGCCGCGCATCTGGAAGCTTCGCCATGGTGTCGACGCGGCCCTTCAACTCGGCCGGCACGTCCTGGAGAATCTCGATGTCCGGCGCAATGCCCTGGGCCTGGATCGAACGGCCCGACGGGGTGTAGTAGCGCGCCGTGGTCAGCGCCAGCGCGCCGTTGCCGGCGCCGAGCGGAATGATGGTCTGCACCGAGCCCTTGCCGAACGAGCGCGTGCCGATGATCGTGGCACGCTTGTGGTCATGCAGCGCGCCACCGACGATCTCGGACGCCGAGGCCGAGCCGCCGTTGATCAGGACGACCAACGGTTTGCCCTTGATGAGGTCGCCGCCATGGGCGGTGAAACGCTGGGTCTCTTCCGGGTTGCGGCCGCGGGTCGAGACGACCTCGCCGCGCTGGAGGAATGCGCTCGGACACCGACACCGCCTGGTCGAGCAGGCCGCCGGGATTGTTGCGGAGGTCGACGACATAGCCGGCGAGCTTCTCCTGCGGGATGTCCTTGGAGATCGAAGCGATCGCCTTCTTCAGGCCGTCGGTGGTCTGCTCGTTGAAGGAGGTGACGCGGATATAGCCGATGTCGCCGTTCTCGACGTGGTAGCGCACGGGGCGGACATGGATGATCTCGCGCTTGATCGCGACGTCGAGCGGGGCGTCGGCGCCCTTGCGCACGATGGTGAGTTTGGTCTGGGTGTCGACCGGCCCCTTCATCTTGTTGACGGCCTGCTCGAGCGTCATGCCCTGCACGGCGTCGCCGTCGATCTTGCTGATGAGGTCGCCGGACATGATGCCGGCCTTGGACGGCCGGCGTATCGTCGATCGGCGAGACGACCTTGACCAGGCCGTCCTCCATCGTGACCTCGATGCCGAGCCCGCCGAACTCGCCGGAGGTGGTCTCCTGCATCTCGGGCCAGGCCTTGTCGTTCATGTAGCGCGAATGCGGATCGAGCGAGGTCACCATGCCTTTGATCGCGCCTTCGATCAGCTTGGAATTGTCGGGCTTCTCGACATAGTCGCCTTCACCCGCTCGAACACTTCGCCAAACAGGTTGAGCTGGGAATAGGCGTCATCCGCGCCGGCTGCAGCCCGTGCTGCCCATACTCCGCCGTGCGGGCTGGCTACGAGAAGGGTCAGACACGCTCCGGTAAGCGCGCCCAGGGGGAACAGCAGGGTTTTCCGCATGGAATGGTTGGCCTTTTCGCTTCGCGGTTCTCTTGGGGCAGTTCTTTTCGGGCTTGGGAGCTGCCATGCAAATGGCGATCCAGCCCGGTTCTCACAATATCATTCCGGTTTCTTCAAGGCCGGACGCCACGCCAACGGGTACATTACAGAAATCCCTTCGCCTTGGCCTAAACTTTTGGCAACGTTCGCAAACCGCTTCGCGCAAAGCGGGAATTGGCCGGCCGGCCCACGCCTCGCAGCTATGCGATTTTAGGATGGTTTGGGCGGGCCGGACGGGATAGTCGATGCCACAAGACTTCAAATTCTCGGGAGGATAACAATGAACGAAGCACCCCGGATCCAGCCGAACAGGAACGTCGAACTCGGCGCCAGCAACGAGCCGTTCCAGAACCTGCACGAATTCATCCGGAAGGCGCGCTCCAATCTCAACCAGAACGCCTGGGACTATATCGTCGGCGCCGCCGAGACCGAGACCACGATGCGCCGCAACCGCATGGCGCTGGACGAGATCGCGTTTCGCCCGCGCGTGCTGCGCGACGTGCGCAAGGTCGACGCCTCGGTGGAGCAATTCGGCCGCAAGATGCGCCTGCCCGTCATGCTCGCGCCGGTCGGCGCGCTGGAAATCTTCGACCCGACGGCGCCGCCAGCGTGGCGCGCGGCCGCCGGCACCTTCGGCGCGGCGCATATGCTGAGCTCGGTGTCCGAGCCGGGCCTGGAAAAGACCGCCGAAGCCGCGCCCGATGCGCTGCGCATCTATCAGCTCTATGTCCGCGGCGACGATGCCTTCGTCGCCGACGACGTCAGCCGCGCGAGAAGGCCAATTATGCCGCCTTCTGCCTGACCGTCGACACCGCCCATTACAGCCGTCGTGAGCGTGACATCGCCAAGCGTTACGTTCGCGAGAGCCGGCTGCGCGCCACCGGCGGCGATTTCCAGAAGGGCCTGGAGCTGGCGGACCGTGAAGATGGTCAAGGACAAGTTCAAGATACCGCTGATCCTCAAGGGCATCGCCACCGCCGAGGACGCGCAGATCGCGGTCGATCACGGCGTCGAATGGATCTACGTCTCCAACCATGGCGGCCGCCAGCTCGATCACGGCCGCGGCGCCATGCATGTGCTGCCCGAGATCGTCGACGCCGTGAAGGGCCGCGCCAAGATCATGGTCGATGGCGGCATCTGCCGCGGCACCGACATCGTCAAGGCAATCGCGGCGGGCGCCGACCTCGTCGGCATCGGCCGGCTGCAATGCTGGGCCTTGGCGGCGGCCGGTGAAGCCGGCGTGACGCGCATGCTGGAGCTGCTGGAGGACGAGGTGCTGCGCTGCCTCGGTCTGCTCGGGGCCACCTCGTTTGCCGAGGTGAACAAATCCTGCCTGCATCAGGCCACCGCAACGAATGCGCCGAGTGTGTTCAGTGCGTTCCCGCTGTTCGACCATGAGCCATATCGATACTGAATGAAAGGATGCAGGTGACCTCGCTCTCTCCCGGCAGCGCTGATGCGCTTCTGTTCGATCTCGGGCGCGTGGTGCTCGACATCGATTTTTCCAAGGCGATCGCCTGCTGGGCGGGACATGCCGGGTGCCAGCCCGAGACTATCGTCGGGCGATACGTGCGCGACGAGGCCTACCGTCTGCACGAGGTCGGCAAGATCAGCGACGAGGACTATTTCCAGTCGCTCCGCGCCTCCCTGGGGATCGGCATTTCGGATGCACAGTTCCTCGAAGGGTGGAACGCGATCTTCGCCGGCGAGATGCCCGACATCGCGGAACTGTTGCCACGGGCGGCGAAGCAGATGCCGCTCTACGCCTTCTCCAACACCAACCGGCCGCATGTTGACTATTTCTCGAAGGAATATGCCGACCTGCTCGGCCATTTCCGCGAGGTGTACCTGTCCTCCAGCATCGGCCTGCGGAAACCGGATGCGGAGGCGTTTGACCACGTGGTGGACTCGATCGGCGTGCCTGCGAAGCGAATCGTGTTCTTCGATGACCTCGCTGAGAACGTCGAAGGCGCGCGGGCGCGCGGACTGACCGCGGTGCATGTGACCTCGCCCCGCGACGTCGGCGATGCGCTGAAGGCGCTGGGGATCTGACCGCCGGCCAGGTCCGTCAAACCGGCCGATTCCGGAACAATTTCGCCCGGAAATGAGGAACCAAAACACTCTGTGCATTTTTGTACAGAGTTCCGGGAACGGAATGCCCCTTCCGGACTTTATAGTTCGTCGGGACTTCTACAGACGGACGCATCATCGTGTTGGGCAAAACCTACCTCACCAAGCAAGCCTCTCTCCTCCTTAAATTCGCCAAGACCACGTCAGATTTAGAGCTTTCGGCCAAGCTCGTGAGCAAGGCGGCCGATCTGAAATCCCAGGCCGATCCGCTACCTGACAGGGATCAGGGTCCGAGGGCGCCGGACGTCAGTCCGGGCGGGCAGACGGAGAGTTGATCGATGCTGGCCATGGCGCTGGTCATTCTCGTCCTTGCCTTGGCCGCGCTCCCGCCGGTCTGTCTCGTCCTTCGGAGCATGCCGCACCGGTCGTATGATGCAGGATCAATCATCCCGCTCCGTTCCTGTTTTGCCTCTGCGTCCGCACTCGGCTAGAACTCTCGCCGCCCATTCGCCCTGAACGCGCCGAGCAGGAGTTTTCGCCCGTGGCCTTGATGCCGGTTTCTGACGCGCTTGCCGCGGTGCTTGCCGGTGCGGAGCCGCTGCCTGAGGAAACGATCGCGCTCGACGATGCCTTCCATCGCGTGCTCGCACGCGACGTCGCGGCGCGACGCACCCAGCCGCCGGAGGCAATGTCGGCGATGGATGGCTATGCCGTCCGCGCGGCCGATGCCGCCAGGGTCGGCGCACAGCTCACCGTCATCGGCGAGGTCGCGGCCGGCCGTCCGTTTACGGGAATGGTCGGGGCCGGCGAAGCGGTGCGAATCTTCACCGGCGGCGTCGTTCCCGACGGTGCCGACGCCGTCGTGATCCAGGAGGACACCGTCGCTGATGGCAGGCGTATCGCGATCAAGGAGGCCGCCGTCACCGGGCGGCACATCCGGCCCGCGGGCGTCGACTTCCGCGAGGGTGACGTGCTTTTGCACAAGGGCGCCCGGCTGACCGAGCGCGACCTCGCGCTCGCCGCCGGCATGAACCACCCCCAGCTTGCCGTTCGCCGCCGTCCGAAGGTCGCGATTCTGGCCACCGGTGACGAGCTGGTGATGCCGGGCTCCACGCCTGGCCATGGCCAGATCGTCTATTCCAACGGCTATGCCCTGCATGCGCTCGCGCGCAGCGAGGGCGCTGACACCATCGACCTCGGGGTTGCCGCCGACACGCTTTCAGCCACCACCGCCGGAATCCGCCGCGCGCGCGCGTCCGGCGCCGACATCCTGATCACGACCGGCGGCGCCTCGGTCGGCGACCACGACCTCGTGCAGCAGGCGCTCAAGGACGAAGGCATCGCGATGGCGTTCTGGAAGATCGCGATGCGGCCGGGCAAGCCGATGATGAACGGGAAGCTCGGCGCAATGCGCGTGATCGGCCTGCCCGGCAATCCCGTATCATCCTACGTTTGCGGTTTCTTGTTTCTGGTGCCGCTGATTCGGGCGCTGTCGGGCCGTTCGGTGATTTACCATCGTCGCGAACGCGCCGTACTCGGCCGCGACATCGGCGCCAATGACCAGCGCGAGGACTACCTTCGCGCGCGCCTCGACCTGCATGATGACGGCACGCTCGTCGCCCTTCCCGTCAATCACCAGGACTCCTCGCTGCTTGCAAATCTCGCTGCAGCGCAGGCACTTCTCGTGCGCGCACCGTTCGCGCCGAAGGCCGAAGCCGGCACGCCTTGCGAGGTGCTGCGGTTGCCCGTCTGAGCGCCTCGTTCGCGTGCGTTCCGCGAACTTTGTCGCGTTCACGTCAAATTAAGCAGTTGCGGAACATGTATCGAACATATAGTGTCCGTTCATGATTTGTTTCGAGCGTGAAGCGGCTTACTGCTGAATTCAGCGTCTCGGAATTGGACGACATCAACCGGGGGATTTTGGTCGAGATGTTAACGCGCAAACAATACGAGCTCCTGCGTTTCATCAGCGAGCGGCTGAAGGAAAGCGGCGTGCCGCCCTCCTTCGACGAGATGAAGGACGCGCTCGATCTGCGCTCGAAATCGGGCATCCACCGCCTGATCACAGCGCTCGAGGAGCGCGGCTTCATCCGGCGTCTGCCCAACCGCGCCCGTGCCATCGAAGTGATCAAGCTGCCGGAGCTCCAGGCCGCCGCCGGCAGCCGCCGCGGCTTCACCCCGAGCGTCATCGAAGGCAATCTCGGCAAGGTGCGCACGAGCTCCAGCCCATCCGCGGATGAGGGCGAGCGTCCCGTTGCGGTGCCCGTGATGGGCCGCATCGCGGCCGGTACGCCGATCGAGGCCCTGCAAACCCGCAGCCACACCATCAGCGTCCCGCCCGACATGCTCGGCTCCGGCGAGCACTACGCGCTCGAAGTGCGCGGCGATTCGATGATGGAGGCCGGCATTCTCGACGGCGACATGGCGCTGATCCAGCGCAACGAGAGCGCCGACACCGGCGATATCGTGGTCGCCCTGATCGACGACGAGGAGGCAACGTTAAAGCGCTTCCGCCGCCGCGGCGCCTCGATCGCGCTCGAGCCAGCCAACGCCGCCTATGAGGTCCGCATCCTGCCGCCCAACCGGGTGAAGATCCAGGGCAAGCTGATCGGGCTTTACCGCAAATACTGAGTTTTCTGCGCGCCGCCTCCTGGCGGCACGCGTCAACGATTGGAGCGGACGATTGTCCGCTCCGGCTGGATAGTCTTTCTGGTTTTGCACAGATTATCCGGCCACCTCTCCAGCGCTACATCCTCGGCATGCCGCAACGAAGCACGCTTCGCTTCGCAGGCCTTGAGAGACCGAGGAGACCACCATGCGCAAGATCATTTTGAGCGCAGTCACGGTGGCGCTGATGGCAGCATCAGCGTCGCAAGCCTTCGCCGCGCAGCCGCAGCATCATGCCCGCAAGGCACCGCAGGCGGCGAGCGAGCAATTCCGCAATGCCCGCAACGCCGTCGAGCTGCCGTCGCAACCGGCCTGGCAATATTCGGGCTGGTCGGCGCCGGCTGGCCGCTGACTTCGAAGCACGCGTAATGCACGGGAGCAGACTTTGTTCCTCGCGCATTTGAAAAAGATATTGTGATTGCAGCCTGCGGACCCAAGCCGCAGATTTGCCCACAACCAAGCAGACGCTTGTAGGCTTCCACTCTGATAGAGGCCTGCGCCTCAGAAGAGGCGCGGGTGCTCTATCCTGATTGAGGAGCACCCGATGTGTGACTACAGCCTGCATGCCGTCGCGACGCGTCCCGCAGAAGTCGGCGAGACGATCGTCACGACAACTTTCCGCGGCACCTCGACGCGCGGCTTCGCCTCCGAAGCCGACATGTCTGTCGCGGTCTGCCTGCTGCCGGGAACGGAGCTCGCCTTCGCCGACAGCGTTCGCTACGACAATCGCTGGATCTGGACGCGCACCATCAACTCGCGTGTCGGCAAGTTCGGCAAGGTCGATCCGCACATCCCCGATCGGCATCACGACGCGATCGAATTCCCCGACGGCAAATACGTGCTGGTGACGCAGCTCGTTGAAGGCCAGCGCGCAACCGTGCTGCAACTGCCGGTCACCCAGCCGGTCGGCGAGCGCGAACACAAGCCGCAGGTCATCGCCGACAGGCGGCCGACGATCACCCGCCTGCCGATCGGCTGACGCGGCCATACCCGGCCCAACGGTCGGGGCCAGGATTGATATCGCCGTCGCCGGCCGAGGCCGGCGAGACGGACCGGTTTGCGTCTTTCCATCTCCCGCCGCACGAAGTTTGCGCTGCCTGCCTGAATTTTAAACGTCCGCTCCGCTCCCAAATGGCCGATGCTGTTGCGGCTTGAGGCGACGGACACGCTCGATGAAAACCTTCCTTCGCGTCGTTGAACTCTGGGTGCCTGACCGGACGCGGATGCGGCTGGAGTTTGGCGGTGGCCTCTACAGCGAGGGCCTGTCCGCGTTCAAGGCCGCAAGCGAAGACCTGCGCTTCGGATATGACGAGGGACTTCCCGGCAAGGCGTGGGCCAGCGGCCACCCGGTGATCCTCACCAAATTCGCCAACTCCTATTTCAAACGGACCGATCAGGCCATCGAGGCCGGCCTGACCTGCGGCGTCGCGTTGCCCGTGTTTGCCGGCGAATTTTTGCAAGCCGTCATGGTGCTGCTCTGCGGCGGCGACGAGGCGCATGTCGGCGCGATCGAGCTCTGGCACAACGATGCCGAGGTCTCGCACGAGATGGGGCTCGTCGACGGCTATTACGGCAGCGCCGACATCTTGGAGTTCAACTCCCGCCACACCAAATTTCCGCGCGGCTTCGGCCTGCCCGGACGCACCTGGAAAGCGGGCCTGCCGCTGATCATCAAGGATTTGCACGACAGCAAGAGCTTCCTGCGCTGGGAAGATGCTGCCAAGGTCGGGATCAATCTCGGCGTCGGCGTGCCCAGCCGGACCGGCACCGACCAGACCTGGGTCCTGACATTCCTCTCCGCGCAGGCCACGCCGATTGCGCGACGCATCGAGATCTGGGTCCCGAACGAGGCCCGCTCAGCACTGGTCTTTCGGGCCGGCGATTGCGGCGCGCAGACCGACCTCGCCGCGCTCTATGCGCAAAAATCGATCGCCAGGGGCGAGGGCAGCATCGGCGGCGCCTGGGCCACCGGCATGCCCGCGCTCAACGATGATCTGGCGCATGACAGTTCGATCGCGGCCGGGGAGGCTCGCGTGGCCGGACTGAGCCGGATGGTGGTCCTGCCGGTGATCGGCGACGCCAAGCTCGAAGCAATGATGGCCTGGTATTTGTAGCCCGTCCGCTCAATCCTCGGCCTGCAAATCGGTCTCCGCGGGCGTTGCGTCCCGATTGCCGGGAGCAGTTGTCTTCGGCGCAAGGCTCACGCCGAAATCCCCCGCGCCGGCGGTAGCCGGCGACCAGGGGCGATCCGCGCCCCGTGCCTTCACGGCGTGAACCGCAAAACCGTCGCCGCGTCGCGTCAGCGCGAGCGCGCCTTGGCTCGCAAGACGCTGCCGATCGACCACCATGGCGGCGCAATCCGGCGGCGCAGGCCTTGCCGTCACCACCAGCGCGGCACGGCTGCAATCATCGGCCAGCGCGTCGATGCGCAGCGCCAGCGCAATCATGCGGCCGTCGGCGAGCGGCGTCACGCAGCCGGACTCGTCGCACGACACGCCATCGCTGAGCGAGGCACTGCCGGCATCGCGCGGGTCAGCGTCCGCCGCAAGCCACTCCTTGAGCAGAAAACTGTCCTTGTTCGTCCTGATCAGGTGCAGCTGCCCCTCCCTGCCCCGTACTGCGACGTTCTGGCCGTCACCGGCGATAAGGATGTCGGGTTGCCGGACCGACAGGCCCCAGATCGTCGCCGCCAAAAGCACGCATGCGCCCGACCAGCGCAGCGGCGTGCGCAAGAGGCCCATCAGGATGAGGCCGAGGCTCGCGGCGATCAGCGGCGCAATGCCGAAGGCGCCGACGTGGCCGATGGCGCCGGGCAATGCCGCCACCCAGCGCGAGACCGCCACCATCCAGTCGATGCCGATCCCCATCAGCCACCAGAATACACCATCGAGCCCGAAAGGCGCCGCAAGCAATCCTAACAGCCCGGCCGGCATCACCAACGCCGAGACCACCGGCATCGCCCCGAGATTGGCGAGCACGCCGTAGGGCGTGACGCGGTGGAAATGGAAGGCGGCATAGGGCGTGGTCGCAAGCCCCGCGATCATCGAGGCGAGAAACAGCATCGCGATCTCACGGCCACCCCACAACGCGATCCGCGCGGTCGTCGAATGATCGGGCGACGCGAACAGGTTCGGCATGCCGATCTGCACCAGCGCCACGAGCCCGAGCGTCGCCGCAAAGGACATCTGGAAGCTCGGATGCACCAGCGCCTCCGGCGCAACCGCAAGCACGATCAGCGCCGCCACCGCCAAGGTCCGGAACGTGATCGCGCGGCGGTCGACCATCACCGCGATCAGCACCACCGCGGTCATGAAGAACGATCGTTGCGTCGCGACCTCCGCGCCAGAAAGCAGCAGATAGAACGCGGCGGCGACAAATGCCGCAGCCGCCGACCATTTCTTGATTGCGAAGCCGACCGCCAGTCCCGGGATCAGAGCGAGCAGCGCGCGGACCGCGAAGAAGACGACGCCGGCGACGACGGCCATGTGATAGCCGGAGATCGAGAGGACGTGGCCGAGGCCAGAGATGAACATCGCGTCGTTGACCGGCGTGGTGATTGCATCGCGGCGGCCAGTCAGCAGCGCTGTCGCGATCGCACGGTTGTCGCCATCGAGTGTGGCGCGGATGCGCGCGTCGATCGCGTCGCGCAGGCCCTGCATGGCGGCCGCATAGCGCAACCGCAGGCCGCCGGCATCGGGCGGCGCGGACGCGGTGATCGCTCCCATCGCGAAACCGGAGGCGCCGATGCCCTGGAAGAACATGTCGCGCGAAAAATCGTAGCTGCCCGGCCGCAGTGGCGCGAGCGGCGGCATCAGCCGCGCCTTCAGCTGCACGAAGCTGCCGACATCCGGCGCGGTCCCCTTGCGCACCGAGAGGCGGACGCGCTCGAGCTTCACATCGGCGCGCTGCGCCTCCATCGCGGTGACGCGCAGCACGAAGCGGTCGGTGCGCTCGCGGATGTCGCGGGTCTCGACGAAACCGGACAGCGACACGGAATAAAGCGGCTTTGCCAGCACGGTGTGACCAATGCGCGCCGTCTTCCACGTCGCCACGGCAAAGCCAGCCGCGACCGCCGCGATCATGATCGCCGGCGCGAGCAGCCGGCTCCGCCGCAACAAGGCGGCACCAAGCATGAGGGTGATCGCAGTCGCGGCAACAACCCAGAGCACCGGTTCATGATCAGCCGCGAAGTAAAGCGCGATACCGCAGCCGAAGGCGACGGGCACCCAAGGAAACAGTCGCCCGGCGCCGGCTTCTGCGCGTGCCCATTCGCGCAAGGTCTCGATAAGCGAAGGCCAGACGCCAAAGCCCGCCGGCACAACGCCGCCGGTGGACGCGGCCCGGCCAACGGGCCAGGTCCCCGCGATACTTTGGGACCGTACTGGCCGGCCCGGCTCCGCCATTCCCTGCATCCTGCGATACGCGACGGGCGCAGAGACTACTGTAACGTGCAGTGGCGCGAATAGCGGTACGGATCAGGAACAAATGGGCCGCCGCCCTACTTCTCCTCTTCCATGGTCACGGCGACCGCCGCCTTGGCCGAGAGCCGGACCTTGTTGCCCTCGATATCGGCGACGAGACCCTTGTCGATGAAGTGATGGTGGCCCTTGTGGCTGCCCTGGCCGCTGTCCTTCTTGGTCAGCTTGATGCGGTTGCCCTCGACCTTGTCGACCGTACCGATGTGGACTCCGTCGGCGCCGATGACTTCCATATGCTCTGCGATGTTCTGCATGGCGGATCCTCTTCTGGACCCACACAACGCACATGGAGCGCGTTCGTTGCCTTCGTCCGAATGACGTTGCCGTGTTGCAACTCGCTTGTCAGATCAGCGGAGCCTTCGCCGAAGCATGGTGATTGACGATCTTCCAGTCACCGTCCTCGCGCAGGATGACCCAGCTCATCTTGACGACGAGATCGGGGCGCTCGCCCGCAAGGTCGAACGTGATGGTTGCCGCCATGTTGATCAGATCGGGGCTGGCCTGCGCCGCGTTCACCTCGGAAAACGCCGCGCTCGGCTGACGCCATCGCGGCAAGCCTTTGAAATAGTCGGCAACGCCGTCCCTGCCCCGATAGAGTTTTGGGTTGGAGCCGAAGAAGAACGCATTGTTCGCGTAGAGCGACGACAACGCGACCGCGTCGAGCCTTGCGAAGCCGGCGCACCATTTCGCGATGATGGCGGAAACGATGGCGTCGGCCTCTCTGCTCATTGTCGTCCCTCAGCCTTTGGCGACTTCCTTCGCGAACGTATCGCGCAGGCCGATCGTCCTGGAGAACACCGGCTTGCCGGGCGTCGAGTCCTTGTCGCGCACGAAATAGCCCTGGCGCTCGAACTGCATCGGCTCCATCGCGTTGCTTTCCGCAACCGATGCCTCGATCCGCGCGTCGGCCAAAATCTCCAGTGACTGCGGATTGAGGTCGGCCGCAAAATTCGAGGCGTCCGGGCTCGGGTTTGCGAACAGCTGGTTGTAGATGCGGATTTCCGCAGGCACCGAATTCGCCGCCGGCAGCCAGTGCATGGTCGCCTTGACCTTGCGGCCGTCGGGCGCGTTGCCGCCCTTGGTCGCGGGGTCATAGGTGCAGCGCAGCTCGACCACCTCGCCGTTATCGTTCTTGATCACGCCGGTGCACTTGACGAAATAAGCATAGCGAAGCCGCACCTCGTTGCCCGGCGACAGGCGGAAGAACTTCTTGGGCGGGTTCTCCATGAAGTCGTCCTGCTCGATATAGAGCTCGCGGCCAAACGTAATCCTGCGCGTACCCGCGGACGGATCGTCGGGATGATTGATCGCCTCGAGCTCCTCGGTCTGCCCTTCCGGATAGTTCTCGATCACCACCTTCAGCGGCCGCAGCACACCCATGCGCCGCTGCGATGTGCGGTTGAGCTCCTCGCGGATGCAGAACTCCAGCATGCCGACATCGACCACGCTGTTGGCTTTCGCCACACCGATGCGCTTGACGAATTCGCGCAATGCCGCCGGCGGAACGCCGCGGCGGCGCATGCCCGCCATGGTCGGCATGCGTGGATCGTCCCAGCCCGCGACATGGCCTTCGCGGACGAGCTGGGTCAGCACGCGCTTCGACAGCAGCGTGTAGGTCAGGTTCAGCCGCGCGAATTCGTACTGATGCGGCTTCGACGGCACCGGCAACTTCTCGATGAACCAGTCATAGAGCGGCCGATGGTCCTCGAACTCCAGCGTACAGATCGAGTGCGTGATGCCCTCGATCGCGTCCGACTGGCCGTGGGCATAGTCGTAGCTCGGATAGATGCTCCACTTGGTGCCGGTGCGCGGATGATGCGCATGCAGGATGCGGTACAGCACGGGATCGCGCAAATTGATGTTGCCCGCTCCCATATCGATCTTGGCCCGCAGCACGCGCGCGCCGTTGGGGAATTCGCCGGCCTTCATCCGGCGGAACAGGTCGAGATTCTCATCGACCGTGCGGTTGCGGAACGGCGAGTTCCGGCCGGGCTCCGTCAGCGAGCCGCGCGAGGCGCGGATCTCTTCCTGGGTCTGATCGTCGACATAGGCGAGCCCGTCACCGATCAGCTTCTCCGCCCATTCGTACAGGCGGTCGAAATAGTCCGAGGCGAAGAACAGGTTCTTGCCCCAGTCGAAGCCGAGCCAGCGCACGTCGGCCTGGATGGAATCGATATATTCCTGCTCTTCCTTGACTGGATTGGTGTCGTCGAAGCGCAGATGGCAGCGGCCCGGAAACTCCTGGGCGATGCCGAAATTAAGCGCGATCGACTTGGCGTGGCCGATATGCAGGTAGCCGTTCGGCTCCGGCGGGAACCGGGTCACGATTTCCTTGTACTTGGCCTGATCGAGGTCTGCCTGGATGATGTCACGAATGAAATCGCGCCCAACCTCAGTCGCCACCGGTTCTGTGCTCATCCTGCAATCCTGTAGGGAAATCAGCGGTCCTTCTGCCAAATTCGCGTGGCCGAGCCAAGGCCTAGCAGGTCCGCTGTCGGGCTTTAGTTATGCTCTGGTCCTGATATATACCATCGCCTCCAATGCATAGGCCCTGCCAAGAATGACCGATTCCGTCGTCACACGCTTCGCTCCCTCCCCGACCGGATTCCTCCATATCGGGGGCGGCCGCACGGCGCTGTTCAACTGGCTCTATGCAAAGAAGCACGGCGGCAAGATGCTGCTCCGAATCGAGGACACCGACCGGGAGCGCTCCACGGAGGCCGCGATCGGCGCGATTCTGGACGGGCTGAAATGGCTGGAGCTCGGCTGGGACGGCGACGTCATCTACCAGTTCAGCCGCGCTGCCCGGCACCGCGAAGTCGCCGAACAACTGCTCGCCGACGGCAAGGCCTATCGCTGCTACGCCACCGCCGAGGAACTCACCGCCATGCGCGAGAAGGCGCGGGCTGAGGGCCGCACCCGCCTCTATGACGGCCTGTGGCGCGACCGCGACCCGGCAACGGCACCTTCCGACGTTAAGCCGACGATCCGGCTGCGCGCGCCGCAAACCGGCGAGACCGTGATCGAGGACCAGGTCCAGGGCCGCGTGGTCTGGCAGAACGAGAACCTCGACGACCTCGTCCTGCTGCGCGGCGATGGCAACCCGACCTACATGCTCGCGGTGGTCGTGGACGACCACGACATGGGCGTCACCCACGTGATCCGTGGCGACGACCACCTGATCAACTCGGCACGCCAAAAGCAGATCTACGATGCCATGGGCTGGGCGCTGCCGAGCATGTCCCATATCCCCCTGATCCACGGCCCGGACGGCTCAAAGCTGTCCAAGCGCCACGGCGCGCTCGGCGTCGATGCCTACCGCGCCATGGGGTACCTCCCGGCCGCGCTGCGCAACTACCTCGTCCGGCTCGGCTGGAGCCATGGCGACCAGGAGATCTTCTCGACCGAGGAGATGATCGCGGCCTTCGACCTCGCGAGCGTCGGCCGCGCCGCCGCCCGCTTCGACTTCGCCAAACTCGAAAACCTCAATGGCCATTACATCCGTCACGCCGACGATCGATCACTCGTGAAGATGTTCGAGGACGTGCTGGACCACGTCGTGCCCAGCCGCGACGAGATTAAGGCCAAGTTAAACGACACCACGCGGGCGCAGCTTCTCAAGGCCATGCCGGCCCTGAAGGAGCGAGCCAAGACGCTGCTCGAGCTGATCGACAGCGCCTATTTCATCTTCGCCGACCGGCCGTTGCAGCTCGATCCCAAGGCGGCAGCCCTGCTGACGCCTGAGAACCGCAAGCTGATCGGCCAGCTTCATTCCGCGCTGGAGAAAGTCGAGACGTGGAGCGGCGCCACCACCGAAGCCGCGCTGCGCGCTTTTGCCGAGGAAAATAGTCTCAAGCTCGGCGCGGTTGCCCAGCCGCTGCGGGCGGCGCTGACCGGCCGCACCACGTCGCCCGGTATATTTGAGGTTTTGGACGTGCTGGGACGCCAGGAAAGCCTGGGCCGGCTTAAGGATCAGTCTACGACGTAAGTCGAGCATGCGTGCGGCGATCTTGCAGCGCACACAGCAATAATATACCCATCTGAGCCGTACCTTCTGGAATATCCGGCCTGCCCCACCATGTCATCGGGGCCTTCCGGGTCCGGCCCGTTTCACCACACATCGGGGACCTCTGATGGACGCAAAAGCAAGCAATAAGACCGCCACGCTCACGGTCGGAAACAAGAACTACGATCTCCCGATCCACAGCGGCACCGTCGGGCCCGACGTCGTCGATATCGGCAAGCTCTATGGCCAGTCCGGGCTGTTCACCTATGATCCCGGCTTCACTTCGACCGCGAGCTGCCAGTCCAAGATCACCTATATCGACGGCGACGCTGGCGTCCTGGAATACCGCGGCTACCCGATCGAACAACTCGCCGAGAACGGCGACTTCCTCGAGACCTGCTACCTGCTGCTCTACGGGGAGCTCCCGACCGCCGCGCAGAAGAAGGATTTCGACGACCGCGTGATCCATCACACGATGGTGCACGAGCAGATGGCCCGCTTCTTCCAGGGCTTCCGCCGCGACGCCCATCCGATGGCCGTGATGGTGGCTTCCGTCGGCGCGCTTGCCGCGTTCTACCACGACTCCACCGACATCAACGATCCGAAGCAGCGCATGATCGCCTCCATGCGCATGATCGCCAAGATCCCGACGCTGGCGGCGATGGCCTACAAGTACACGGTCGGCCAGCCCTTCGTGTATCCGAAGAACTCGCTCTCCTTCGCCGAGAACTTCCTCAACATGTGCTTCGCGGTGCCGTGCGAGGACTACAAGAGCAACCCGGTGCTCGCGGAAGCGCTGGACAAGATCTTCATCCTGCACGCCGACCACGAGCAGAACGCCTCGACCTCGACGGTGCGCATCGCTGGCTCCTCGGGCGCCAACCCGTTCGCCTGCATCGCCGCCGGCATCGCCTGCCTGTGGGGCCCGGCGCATGGCGGCGCCAACGAAGCAGCCCTTGCGATGCTCGCCGAGATCGGCACCGTGGACAAGATCCCCGAGTTCATCGCCAAGGTGAAGGACAAGAACTCCGAAGTCCGCCTGATGGGCTTCGGTCACCGCGTCTACAAGAACTACGATCCGCGCGCCAAGATCATGCAGAAGATGTGTCACGCCGTGCTCAAGGAGACCGGCCATGGCGACGATCCGATGCTGAAGGTGGCGCTCGAGCTCGAGAAGATCGCGCTCAGCGACCAGTACTTCATCGACCGCAAGCTCTACCCGAACGTCGACTTCTATTCGGGCATCACGCTGAAGGCGATGGGCTTCCCGGTCTCGATGTTCACCGTGCTGTTCGCGGTCGCCCGCACCGTCGGCTGGATCAGCCAGTGGAGCGAGATGATCGAGGATCCGCAGCAGAAGATCGGCCGTCCGCGCCAGCTCTACACCGGCGTTACCAGCCGCGACTATGTGCAGATCAAGGATCGCAAGTAAGTCTTGGCCACTATAGGTTTCTAAACGGCGCCATCTCCGGATGGCGCCGTTTTTGTTTGAGGGCAAAGCGCGGCGTGCCCAACCTACGAAACTCATGGGCCGCCCAATCTTGCTGCCGCGCACAACAACAAGTCGACGCATCGCGTCGGCAAGCGCTTGACAGTCGAAACGCTTCGCGCGCAAATTCTTACACTAAGTAAGAATGACGACAGGGATGGAAATGCCGGAGCAGCCGAGAAGTCGGCGGCAGACGCGCGCTGCCATTTTGACTCATTTGCTCCAGTCGGGCGGCTCGTTTCGGCCGCCGCTGGCCAAGGCTGTGCGTCTGTCCGAGGCGAGCCTGTCGCGCATCCTGTTTGACCTGAAGGCCGAAGGCCTGACCGAAGAAGTGCGGCGCCCTGCCCCCTATGTCGGTGGCCCGACGGGTCTGGTGTCGCTCGATAGCTCGGTGGCGCTGGCGGCGGTTGAGCTGACCGGTGATCGGCTCAGCGTCGGCGTTGGCGGCCTATCGGGCGAACTGCATTACACCGAGCGTCTGCCGCTGCCGAACAAGCCGACCGTCGAGACCGTCGGCCGGGTGTTTCGCGAGGCGCTGGCATTGCTGCGCGACTGGACGCGGCGGCGGCGTATCAGGCTCGCGCAGATCGGCGTTTCGGTCCCGGGCCTCGGCCGCCTGAGCGAGTTCGGCAATCCGATCATTCCCTGCGACGTCGGACGTATCAGCAACATGTTCGGCGAGCTGTTTGCGGGCGTCCCGGTCACATTCACCAATTCGGTGGTGGCGCATGCAACGTTTCATCGTTGCCGCACGGATAACTATCCGTTCAGCGATGCGCATCTGTTCGTCTTTGTCGGCCAGGGCGTCGCGGGAGCCTGGATGGATGATCCGATTGAGGACGACGCGCTCCAGCCGGTCGAGCTCGGCCACATGGTGTTCGGCGCCGACGGACCGCGATGCCGCTGCGGTCATCACGGCTGCGTCGAAGCCTATACATCGCTGCCGGCGCTGGCCGAACTCCTCGGCCTGCGCGAGGCCGACCTGCTCGCATTCGGCAGCGAATGGGTGACCGAGATCCCGCTGTCGCCGCGCCTGCGCCAGGAGCTGCGCCAAAGGCTGTTCCGGCTTGGCCTTGCGATCGGCAACACGCTCAACGTCAAACCATGCCGCGGCGTCGCGATCAGCGGGTGGCCGTCGCTGCTCGGCGAGGACGATCGCAAGGCCGTGGTCGAGGGGATCGATGCATGCCTGCTCGGCGGCCGGAAACTGGCGCAGGTGGCGCTCGCCTTCGTGCCGCCCTCGACCGGCAATGATCCGCAGGCCGCGCTCGCCTTCGCCGCCTTCTGCCTGGCCAGATGCGGCGGCATGCCCGCCGCTTCGACGGAGGCTGCCTGACATGCCCTGAGCGGCGTGCGGCTCGCACACGCCAACACGTTCACGCCAAGACGTTCACACCCGGGAGGAACTTGCCATGCCGATCACGACAACAAGGCGCCGTCTGCTCGCTGGATCTGCCGCCGCGCTCGCGCTGCCGGCGTTTGCCCGCGCGCAAAGCGCGGCCAAGCCGCGCCTGACCGTCATCTCACAATGGTCCGCAGGTAGCGACGGAGCGGCCATCACGGCGCTCGGAAAGAAATTCGAGGAGAAAGGCGGCGTTTGGCAGCACTCGCCCGTCCCCGGGTTCACCACCGAGATGATGAACAAGTTACGTGCGCAGATCATCGCCGGCGATCCGCCAGCCTGTTCGCAACTCAAGGGCCCCGAGATTGCGGCCTGGTCGAAGATTGCCCCGACCGTCGATCTTGACGCCGTTGTCGCTGCCGCCGGCTACGAAAAGGTCGTCGCGCCGGACCTTGCAAAATTGCACAAGCCAGGGGGCAGGTGGATTGCCCTGCCGTTGCAGATCTACAGCACCAACATGCTGTTTCTCTCCAAACGCGCGATGGACAAGGCCAAGGCCGACAAGGTCCCCGTCACCTGGGCTGACTTCAACGATCTTGCCGAGAAGATGAAAGCCGGCGGGGTCACCTTTCCCGTCGCCAACGGTGGTACCCGCGCCGACGATGGGCAAAAATTCGAGGCCTCGCTCGCCGGCATCAGTCCCATCGCATATCGCGCGGCCATCATGAACCTCGACAAGAAGGCCCTGGAGGGCCCCGAGATCAAGGCTGCCTTCGCACAGATGCGCAAGATCACCAACTGGATGGACCCCAATGTCGGCGCCCAGCCCTATGCCACCAATTTGAAGCGCTTCGTCGACGGCGACATGGGCAT
Organism: uncultured Alphaproteobacteria bacterium; assembly: GCA_963819355.1. Lineage (GTDB taxonomy): Bacteria > Pseudomonadota > Alphaproteobacteria > Rhizobiales > Xanthobacteraceae > Bradyrhizobium. The sequence goes on from CAWFVZ010000017.1 coordinate 504,446, forward strand.
GATGATCATGGGAGGGTGGGCCCAGGGCGTGTTGCGTAACGCCGGTTTCAAGTTCGATGACTACATCATCGCGCCAGGCCCCAGCGACAACACCAAACCGGTTTTCCTGTTGAATGCTGATGCTTTCATCTTCTGGCAGCGCAAGGAGGCCGATCTGCAAGCCGGTCAGGCGTTGATGGCCCAGCTCGTCATGGATCCGGCGATCCAGACAATGTATTCGCAAATCACGGGATCGATCCCCGTGCGCACCGATGTCGATCTGTCCGGGGAAGGTTGGTCGGATGGTCAAAGGCGAACCGCAGCCGCACTCAAGGACGCTGTCGCCAACAACCAGGCCGTCCTGAGCCTCGCGCACAACATGGCGCAGGAAAACGGGCTGACCGCTGCGATGATCGACGTGTTCACCGAATACGTGAAGAACAAGACGATTACGCCGGATCAGGCGGTCACCCGCCTTGCCGAGGCTGTCGAGGGCGCACGTTGACCGACGCCGTCTCCACAGCAACGCGGCCGGGCCGGCCGGCGACCTCTGAAATGGTGCGCCGGCTGCCCGAATATCTGATGATCTGGCTGCCGCTGCTGTTGTCCGCGGCGCACCTCATTTCGTTTTCGCTGTGGACGATCTGGATTTCGTTCACGCCATCCACCCTTGTTCCGGTCTCGGGCTGGGTGGGCTTGCGCAACTACTCGGCGGTCATGGCGTCGCGGAACTGGCAGATCGCCTTCGACAATCTGCTGCTGTTTGGCAGCGCTTTCGTGCTGCTGAGTTTGATCACCGGCCTCGTGCTTGCGATCCTGCTCGATCAGCGCATTCGCGGCGAGAACGTGCTGCGATCCATCTTCCTGTACCCGCTGGCGGTATCGTTCGTCGTCACCGGCACGGTCTGGAGCTGGCTGCTCAATCCTGGCATCGGGATCGAGAAGCTCTTCCATGACCTCGGCTGGACCTCCTTCCACTTCGATTGGCTGGTCAACCGCGACATGGCCATCTGGACGATTGTCATCGCTGCGATCTGGCAATCCTCGGGCTTCGCCATGGCACTCTTCCTTGCCGGCCTTCGGTCCGTCGACGCCGACATCATCAAGGCCGCGCAGATCGACGGCGCTGGACCGATCCGGACCTACCGGCGCGTCATCTTGCCGACGCTTTGGCCAATCACCATCACCGTCGTCGTCGTCCAGCTGCAGTTTGCGATTTCAGCCTTCGACCTCGTCCGCGCGCTCACCAATGGCGGGCCCGGAATCGCGACCCAGCTGCCAGCTCTTGTCGTCTACGACCTGATGTTCCAGCGCGGCCAGCTCGGCCGAGGAGCGGCGGCAGCGGTGCTCATGTTGTTCATTCTGCTCGCGGTGCTGCTGCCGTATGCAGCGTGGCGTTATGTCCAGCGACGGCAGGACTCCCATGCGTGACCGAACCTTCGCGCCGAGCCGCATTCTGATCTATCTCGTCGTTTCACTGATCGCAGCCGCTTATCTCGCGCCATTGGCTGTTGTCGTGCTGAACTCGCTCCGCACCAACCAGGAGATTGCGCAGAGCTCAATGATCGGCTGGCCGCAACACCTGGCCTGGGACAACTACGCCCTGGCCTGGAGCGGTTTCTGCGTCGCCGAGACCTGCGCCGGCATTCGGCCGTACATGCTGAACTCCGCGCTCATCACGATTCCCGCGACGATTTTCTCGACCATGCTCGGCGCGATTGCCGGTTACGCCGTCTCGCTCTGGCGTTTTCGCGGCGATAGCTGGATCTACGGCATCGTGACCCTTGGCCTTTTCCTCCCCCAGCAGATGCGCTTGCTTCCCTGGACCATCGTGCTGCGAGACATCGGTCTCATCAACACGCTGACGGGTCTCGTGCTGATTCACACAATCCAGGGGCTCTCCTTCACGACACTGTTCTGCCGCAACTACTATGTCGCCATTCCACATGAATTGATCAGGGCCGCGCGCATCGATGGCGCCGGTTTCTTTCGCATCTTCTGGCGCATCATTCTGCCGCTCTCGTCGCCCATCCTGATCGTCACCGTGATCTGGCAGTTCACGCATATCTGGAACGAGTTCCTCTATGGCGTGACATTCACGACCGGCCAGCAGCAGCCCGTCACGGCAGCTCTCATCGCACTATCTGCCGCAATCGCAGATATCCCGCAGCATGGCGTGCAGAGCGCTGCGGTAATCATCGCAGCCCTGCCCACCTTGTTGATCTATCTCCTCGGTGGCAGGTATTTTGTACGCGGCCTCACTGCCGGGGCCGTGAAATGATGGGGTTGTCATGGCAGCACTGAGCATTCGCGCCCTGTCGAAACGCTACGCCAATCTGGAGGTGCTGAAGGGCATCGATCTCGACATCGAGAGCGGAGAATTCACCGTGCTGGTCGGGCCGTCCGGCTGCGGCAAGTCCACCCTGCTCAACATCGTCGCCGGGCTCGATCGCGCCAGCGACGGCACGATCGAGATCGGCGGACGGATCGTCAACGACGTGCCGCCCAAGGACCGCGACATCGCCATGGTGTTCCAGTCCTATGCGCTCTATCCGTCGATGACGGTGCGCCAGAACATCACCTTCGGCATGGAATGCCGCCACGTACCGAAGGCGGAGCAGGAGAAGGCGCTGGCGAACGTGGCCAAGCTGCTCCAGATCGAGCCCCTGCTCGGCCGCAAGCCGTCGCAACTGTCCGGCGGCCAGCGCCAGCGTGTGGCGATGGGCCGCGCGCTGGTGCGCGATCCCCTGCTGTTCCTGTTCGACGAGCCGCTCTCCAATCTCGACGCCAAGCTGCGCGTCGAGATGCGCATGGAGATCAAGCGGCTGCACCAGCGCATCGGCGCCACCATCGTCTATGTCACCCATGACCAGATCGAGGCGATGACGATGGCAACCCGCATCGCCGTGATGCATCGGGGCGTGGTGCAGCAGTTCGCCGATCCGGACACCGTGTACCGCTATCCGGCCAATCTGTTCGTCGCCCGCTTCATGGGCTCGCCGCCGATGAACACGATGCCGGCCCGGCTCGAGGCCGACGCCGGCGGACCGGTAGTCGTGATCGGCGCAGGCCGGCCGGACGAGGTGCGCCTACACTTGCAGGGGTACGATGCCGCGACGTCCTATGTCGGCCGCGAGGTGGTGCTCGGGATCCGGCCGGAATGTATCGCCGAGGGGGACCGCGTGTTCTCCGGTGCCGCGGGCGCGCCCGTTATCGTCACCGCGCCTGTCGAACTGGTCGAGCCCACTGGCGCGGAGACCATCGTCCTGCTGCGGCTTGGCGGCGAGCCGGCACAGGCGCGCATCTCGCCGGACATCCGGCCGACGCCAGGCGCCACCGCCTCATTCGCCCTCGACACCCGCCGCATTTGCCTGTTCGACCCCGAGACGGAGCGACTGATCGCATGACCCAGACGAACTATCCCGGCCTCGCGGACCGCGTGGTGCTGGTCACCGGAGGCGCCAGCGGCATCGGCGCCGCCTTCGTGCGCGCCTTCGCAGGCCAGGGCGCCCGCGTCGCCTTCCTCGACATCGACACCCAGGCGGGCGAAGCGCTGGTGCGCGAGGTCGCGAACGCCACCGGCACTGCGCCGCTGTTCGTGCCCTGCGACCTCCTGGACATCGACGCCTTGCGTTCGGCACTGGCGCAGGTGCACGGATCGCTCGGCGATGCCGCGGTTCTCGTCAACAACGCCGCCAATGACCACCGCCAGGTGCTGTCCGAGGTGACGCCGGAGGAATTCGACTGGATGATCGGCGTCAATCTCAAGCACGTCTTCTTTGCCGCGCAGGCCGTGGTGCCGCAGATGCAGGCGCGCGGCGGCGGCTCGATCATCAACATGTCGTCGGTGGCCTGGATGCGCGGCGCGCCGGCGCTGCCGGTCTACGCCGCGGCCAAGGCCGCGATCGTCGGCTTCACCAATTCACTGGGCCGCCGGTTCGGCCCCGACCGCATCCGCGTCAATGCGATCGCGCCGGGAATGGTGATCACGGAGCGCCAGCGCCGGCTGTGGTTTCCGGACGAGAAGGCGATCACCGAGCTGCGCACGCGTCAGGCCATTCCCGATGCGGTGACGCCCGACGATATCGCCAACATGGCGCTGTACCTCGCCTCCGACGCGAGCCAGCGCATCACCTGCCAGTGTTTCCGGGTTGACGGCGGCCTCGCCTAGTCTAGCCCGACCGATTGCGATTGCGATTGCGCATCGTCGCGAGCACGATGTCGGCGGCAAGCACGCTCGGCGATTTGTTGCCGGTCGACATGATGGTGTCGAGCTGGGCGAAGGCTTCGACCTGTTGCCGGCGCAGCGGCGTCTCGGTCAGCACCTCGGATAGTGCCGCGGCGAGCTTCTCCGGCGTGCAGTCCTCCTGCAAGAACTCCGGAATGACCTCCCGGCCGATCACGAGATTGGCGAGGATCACAGACGAAACCTGGACCGCGCGGCGCAGGATGAAGGCCTCCATCGCGCCGACGCGATAGGCCGTTACCATCGGAATGCCCGACAACGCCAGCTCCAGCGTCACCGTGCCGGACTTCGCCAGCGCCGCGCGCGCGATCCGGAACGCCGCGCGCTTCTCGGTTTCGCCGACCACGATCTGCGGCTTGACCGGCCAGTTCGCCACGCCCTCCCGGACGGTGGCTTCGAGATGCGGCATGGTCGGCAGCATCAATTCGAAAGCACAGCCCTCCGCCTGCAACCGGCCGAGGGCCGCGCCGAACACGTCGAGATGATGACGGATCTCGCTGCGGCGGCTGCCGGGCAGCACCAGGAGCACCGGCGGCTCGCCATCGCGGCGCTTCTGCTCCTCCGTGTTCGGCCGCAGTGACGGCAATTGCTCGATCAGGGGATGGCCGACATAGCTGCACGGCGGGCCCTTCAGCTTGCGATATTCCTCCGGCTCGAACGGCAGCAGACCCAGCACATGATCGACATAGCCGAGCATGGCGCGCGCCCGGCCTGGCCGCCAGGCCCACACCGAGGGCGAGACGTAGTCGACGACCGGGATCGCCGGATTGCGCGCACGCACGCGGCGGGCGACGCGATGGGTAAAGTCGGGACTGTCGATGATGACGAGCGCGTCGGGCGCAGCCTCGTTCACGGCATCCGCGGTTTCGCGGATCAGCCGCACGATTTTCGGCAATTGCTGCACCACCGCGGCAAGACCGACGATCGAGAGCTCTTCGATCGGGAACAGCGAAACCAGCCCCTCACGCGCCATGGTGGTGCCGCCGACGCCCTCGAACTGCACGCCGTCGCCGAGCCGTTGGCGCAGCACCTTCATCAGCGCCGAGCCCAGCCGGTCGCCGGATTCCTCCGTCGCGATCAGAAAGATCTTCCGCTTGGGATCGCGCGTCTGCATCACGCGGGCAGACCGACGACGAAGAGATATTTTGCGTCGGCGAGCGCGATCATCGCCTGCGGCTCGGCGGCGATGGTGTTGCCGGCGATGACGGCGATGCCGGCAAGGCCGGCCTTCGCGACGCCCTCGATCGTGCGCGCGCCGATCGTCGGCAGGTCGAAGCGCAGATCCTGGCCGCTCTTCGGCGCCTTCACCAGCACGCCGCGTCCGGTGGCGGCGCGGATGCGGCCCTCCTCGCGCAGCCGCGCCACGCGCGCCAGCAGCGCATCGGTGCCCTCGATGTCCTCGACAGCGACCACATGGCCGTCGATCACCACGGCCGCCTGGCCGATGTCGAATGGCCCGAGCGCGGTCAGCACCGCGCGTCCGCGCTCGATATCGCTCTTGCCGTTGTCGCTCGGCCAGGCGCGGGTGATGCAGCCCTCGGGCATCAGGAGGTCAGGCGCGACATCCTTGATGCCGACCATGCGAAAGCCGCCTTGCTCGAGAATGCGCCCGACACTGGACAACAGATGGTCGTCACCGCCACGGAAGGCGCGGATGACGTTGCCGAGCAGCCGCAACGTCGTGAAGTCGAACCGGATCTCCGACAGCGAGGGCCGCACCAGCGTGCCGATGAAGATCAGGTCGCGGCAGCCCTCTTCGCGGAACAGCCGCATCGCGCGGCCGAGCTGGCCGACCGAGATCCAGCGGTGGCGGAATTTGTCCACCTGCACCGGATCGCAGGCGCCCCGGAGGGGAAACAGCACCGGCGTGATGCCGCGCGCGGCGAGCAAGTCGGCGACCGCGAACGGCATGGCGCCGCCGCCCGCGACCACGCCGACCGGCGATGAAATCTCCGAAGCCGCCGATGTCATGTCCGCGGCCATCCCAGCATCACTTCTCGATGGCGGGAAGACAGAGCGGGCGATGCTTGCCCTTGCCGATGAAGTCGAGGATTTCGGCAATCGCGGGATCTTCGCTTGCGAGCGGCCGCGCCGCCTCCAATCGCCCGGCGAACATGCCGGGGCCATGGAAGAGCTTCTGGTAGAACCCACGCACGGTCGCAAGCCGCTGCTTGGTGAACTTGCGCCGCTTCATGCCGATGAGGTTGAGGCTCTCCAGCACCGCATATTGGCCGTTCGCCAACCCGTACGGGATGATGTCGTCGCGCACGCCCGAGAGGCCGCCGACCATCACATACGAGCCGATGCGCGTGAACTGGTGCACCGCGGACAGCCCGCCGATATAGACGGCGTCGCCGATCTCGCAATGGCCGCCGAGCGTCGCCGAGGTCGCGAAGATCGCGTTGTTGCCAACCATGCAGTCATGGCCGACATGGCTGTTGTTCATGAAGTAGCCGTCGTTGCCGACGCGCGTCAGCCCGCCGCCCTTGATGGTGCCGACATTCATCGTCGCGCCTTCGCGGATGGTGCAGCCGGAACCGATCTCGAGCCTGGTGGGCTCGCCCTTGTAGCTGAGGTCCTGCGGCGCGCCGCCGAGCACCACGAACGGCGAGATCACGCAATTGTCTCCGACCGAGGTATGGCCGATGATTGTGACCTGCCCGATCAGCCTGCAATTGGCCCCGATCCGGGCGTTGCGACCGATCATGCAATAGGGCCCGATCTCGGTGCCCTCGCCGATCACGGCGCCGTCTTCCACCCGCGCGGTAGGGTCGATCTTACTCATCAAGAAGGTCTGACTATGTGTTGAAGTTGCTCGGCTTTCCGGTGGTTAGCGCGACTGCTCCCGATCTGTCCAGTGACGTATGATCTCGCCTTGTTTCAGAGGCCGGCTGAACCTGCCGCACCGCTTCATCAACGACCTCATCCAACACTTGAACGGACGGCGCGCCTCCCTCAATCCGTCAGCATGGCCCCGACATCGGCTTCGGCAACGACCTGGCCGTTGACCTTGGCGTCACCATGAAACCACCACATGGCCTTGCGGCGCCCGATCGAACGCATGTGATATTCGATGGTATCCCCCGGCAGCACGGGCTTGCGGAATTTGCACTTGTCGATGGTGAGGAAATACACCGCGCGCGGCTTCTCGGTGCCCTCGACCGACTTGATGCCGATCACACCCGCGGTCTGCGCCATCGCCTCGATCATCATCACGCCCGGATAGACCGGACGTTCGGGGAAATGGCCCTGGAACTGCGGCTCGTTGAAGGTCACGTTCTTGATGCCGATGCCGCTGTAATCGGTGCGGATGTTGATCACCCGATCGATCAGCAGCATCGGGAAGCGATGCGGGAGCGTGCGCAGAATCGTGTTGATGTCCACGAGCTCGAACCTGACCGGTGCTTCCTCCGTCATTCCCGTCCCTCATCCTTCGGATCGGCCTTGCTCTCGCGCGCCAGGCGCTCCACCGCCAAAATTTCTTTGAACCATTGCCTGGTCGGCTTGGCAAAAAAGCCACCCCAGCGCCCGCCCGCCGGAATGTCGTCCTTGACACCGCTCATGGCCGTCACCTGAGCCCCGTCGCCGATCTTGAGATGATTGTTGATGCCAACCTTCGCTCCCAGCGCGACGTTGTCGCCGAGGGTCAGGCTGCCGGCGAGCCCGATCTGGGCCGCCAGCAGGCAATTCCGCCCGATCGTCACATTGTGGCCGATCTGGACCTGATTGTCGATTTTGGTGCCCTCCCCGATCACGGTATCGCGCAGGGAGCCGCGGTCGATGGTGGTGTTGGCGCCGACCTCGACATCGTTCTGGATCAGGACCCGCCCGGTCTGTGGCACCTTCAGATGGCCCTCGGGGCCGAAAAAGATGAAGCCGTAACCGTCCTGGCCGATCGAGCAGCCGGGATGGATCAGGACGTTATTCCCGATCAGCGCACACTGGATCGCCGTACGTGCGCCGACATTGCAGTCGCGGCCGATCTTGACGCCGGGGCCGATCACCGCGCCGACGCCGACCACCGTGCCGCTACCGATCTCGACATCCGGGCCGATGACCGCGAGCGGATCGACGATGACGCCGTCCTCGAGCCGGGCTGAGGGATCAATGATGGCCGACGGCGCGATGCCGTGATTGCCGACCCAGGATTGCGGCCTGAGCGTGTCGCCGTGCCATTCCCGGGCGATCCTGACGAAGGCGCGGAATGGCTGTGCCACCCGCAGCACCGCGACATGCGCGGGCACCTCTGCCTCGAAGCGCGGGCTAACCAGGCAGGCGCCGGCTTTGGTGGCCTTGAGCTCGTCGGCATATTTGAGGTTGTCGAAGAATGCCAAATGCATCGGGCCGGCTTCGTCGAGCGAAGCGAGACCTGTGATGACATGACCGCCCCGGGCGGGGTCGACCAGTTGCGCCTTGGTCAGTGCGGCAATGTCAGCCAGCGCTGAGGCCGGTGGTTTTGTGAAGAAGGTCGTCTGCGCCATTCCACCCCGTCGCGGTCCGGCTTCGGCATGAAGCGATCAGGCCGCATCATGCCTCATCTCATGGACTGAGCACGATCTTTTTGGACTCCCGCCCCACGGAGTTCCCGAGGGGCCGGATCATACCCTGCTAATCGAATTAGAACGTCGTGCCGCCGCCGAACCGGAATTCCTGCGTGCGGTCAAACTTGCCCTTGGTGAGCGGCACCGCGTAGTCGAAGCGCAGCGGTCCGAACGGCGAGGCCCAGATCAAGCCGACACCGACCGACGACCGGATGACCTTGCTGTCGTCATAGACCAGGCCGGTACAGGTTCCAGGCGTCGCCGGGTTGATCGTCGACGCGTACAGAACGAGTTCTTGGTAGTGGTCGTTTCATCCGTCAGTGCCCACGTTGTCGGGCCCTGGTAGTCGTAGAGACCGCCGGCGTCGGCATAGACCGCACCCTTCAGGCCCACTTCCTTGGGCAGGAACCAGAAGGGCATCTGCAATTCGAGCGAAGCGCCCCAATACTTGGTGCCGCCGAGCGCATCCTGCGTGCCATAGGGATTCAAGTCGCGCGGGCCGATGCCGTTCGGAGCAAAGCCGCGGACGAGGTTCGGACCCATCTGGAAGTGATCGAGCATGCGCAGGTCGCTGCCCACCTTGGTCAGGATACCGCCCTGGAGATGGACGAGGCCGACGAGGTCCGACACCAGCGACTGGTAGTACTTCGCGTCGGCCGCGGACTTCAGGTAGGTGACGTCGCCGCCGACGCCGGCGAAGTCCTGCTTGAAGTCGACGATCAGGCCGTCGGTCGGATTCTTGTTGTTGTCGAGCGTGTTGTAGGTCAGCGAGTAGCCGAGCGCCGAGGTCAGCGTCTTGCCATTTGCGAGTTCCTTGCGCACCGGCAAAGAGGCTTCGCCGTCGCTGTAGCAGCCGAGGCCGTTGGTCGCGCCGAAGTCGAAGCCGCTGCTCGCGATATCCGCGGCGCCCTGCGGCGTGTTCGCGTATGCAGGCGACGGGTTGAACGCCCCCGAACCAACGATGTTGTTACAGTTCGCCAGATAGGACGGCAGCGTGATTTGCTGCTGGTAGACCGAGTAGCGCAGCTGCAGCGCAAGATCTTCACGCAAGGAGAAGCCGAGGCGCGGCGAGAAGCCCAGTGTCTTGGTGCCGTAGGAGATGAAGCTGTTGGACAGCTGGGTGCGTTGGTAGAAGTCGAGGCCCAGCGCCACGCGGTAGTCGAGCAGATAGGGCTCGACGAACGACAGCGAATAGCCGCGGGCGTACTGGCCGTAGGTGACCGACGCCTTGGCGAACAGGCCGCGGCCGAGCAGGTTGCGCTCGGAGACCGACACTTCGGCGAGCGCTCCGTCGGTCGTGGAGTAACCGCCCGAGATCGAGAAGTCGCCGGTCGACTTCTCCTCGAGATCGACGATCAGGACCACGCGGTCGCTCGAGGAGCCCGGCTCCGTCGTGATCTTCACGGTCTTGAAGTAGTCGAGGTTCTTGAGGCGGCGCTCGGCGCGGTCGACGAGTGCGCGGTTGTAGGCGTCGCCCTCGGAGAGGTCGAACTCGCGACGGATTACGTAGTCACGGGTACGGGTGTTGCCGCGGACGTTGATGCGCTCGATATAGGTGCGCGGACCCTCGTCGATGTTGAACACGACCGAAACGGTGTGCGCATCGAAATTGCGATCGCCGCCCGGTCGCACGACAGCGAAGGCAAAGCCGCGGCGCGAGGCCTCGATCTGCATGTCCTCGACCGACTTCTCGACCGATTCGACGTTGTAGAGAGAGCCGACATTGACGCGCGAATAGGACCGCAACGAGATCGGGTCGAAGTTCGGGATGCTGGAGCGGAAATCGACGGTACCGACGCGGTACTGCTGGCCTTCCTCGATCTTGAATGTGACGAGGAAGCCTTTCTTCTCCGGATCGTATTCGGTGAGCGCAGCCACCACCTGAACGTCGGCGAAGCCGTTCTTCAGGTAGAAGCGGCGAATCAGGTCGCGGTCGGCCTCGACCCGATCCGGATCGTAGATGTCACCGCTGCTGAGGAAGCTCAGCAGATTCGCTTCGTGCGTCTTGATGACGTCCCTGAGGCGGTAGGACGAGAACGCGGTGTTGCCGACGAAATCGATCGACTTGACCGAGGTCTTGGCGCCCTCGTTGACCGTGAAGATGAGATCGACGCGGTTGTTCGGCTGCTCGATGATCTCGGGCGTGACGGTCACGTCATAGCGGCCCGAGCGGCGGTAGATTTCGGCGATTCGCAGCGTGTCGGACTGCACCATGGCGCGCGAGAACGTGCCGCGCGCCTTGGACTGGACTTCAGCGGTGAGTTGCTCGTCCTTGATCTTCTTGTTGCCCTCGAAGGCGATGCGACCGATCACCGGGTTTTCCACCACGGAGACGATGATCTGACCACCGGCGCCGCGGTTGATCTTCACGTCCTGAAACAGGCCGGTCTCGATCAGCGCCTTGAGGCCGTCATCGATGGCGCCTTGATCCAGGCGGCCACCGGGGCCGGACTTGAAATAGGAGCGGATCGTCTCCACCTCGACGCGGCGATTTCCTTCGACGGAAATCGACTGCACGGTCTGAGCGAACGCAGACGAAGACACCAAAACAGCCCCAACCGGGGCAACCACCGGCGCGCCGAACATGATCAGGGTTGCAAGCAAGCCACCCCGGAGTCGCAGTCCAAACTTCATTGCGCAACGCGCCCTTATCAGTACCAGACCCAACCCAACGCCGGTCTGGGAGATTCCCCAAGTTCGAAGCCGCTTGTAGCCAATTTCCCTGATGTCGCAAACGGCAGCTGACACCGTAATTTCATTTTCATTCCAAGACGTTGCTCATCAGCAACGCCACAAAAAAGCCCCTATCAGGAAGCCGCCATTCGCAGGATGTCGTTGTAGGTGGCGAACACCATCAACATCAGCACCAGACCGAGTCCGATTCGGAATCCCATTTCCTGGGTCCGCTCGGACAGCGGCCGGCCGCGGACGACCTCGGCCGCGTAGAACAGAAGGTGACCGCCGTCGAGCAGCGGGATCGGGAACAGGTTCAAGAGGCCGATCGAGACTGACAGCACGGCGCACAGATTGATCACGAACTGGAACCCGGCGCTGGCCGCCTGCCCCGACATCTTGGCGATGCCGAGGACGCCGCTGACCTCGTTCGGATTGCCTTGTCCAATGAACAGCGAGCCCAGGAACTTGAAGGTGCTGGTGATGATGAACCAGACCTGCTCGACCCCGATCTTGAGCGCCTCGCCGACGCCGACCGGCGCAGTTGAAGCTTCACCCGCCTGGGACTTGTGCTCGACACCCAGCACGCCGAGGCGGTGGCTGTTGCCGAACGGATCCTTGCGCTCGAGCAGCGCAGGCGTCGCGGTCAGCGAGACGATGGCACCGTCCCGTTTGACCTCGAAAACAAGCGCCGAACCCGCGTTTGTCGCGACGATTCTCTGCATGTCGGCAAAGCTGTCGATCGGCTTGCCGTCGATCTGCACGACGACGTCGCCGATCTTGAAACCGGCGGAGGCCGCAGCGCCGTCGGCGACGACGCCGTCCACGCGCGCGATCGTGCTCGGCTTGCCGTAATACAGGGCCATGCCGGCGAAAATCAGCGCACCGAGGATGAAATTGGCAATCGGACCGGCCGCGACGATGGCGGCACGCGGGCCGACTTTCTTGTGGTGGAAGCTGCCGGCGCGCTCCTCAGCGGTCATGGCCGCGAGCGCCTCGGCCGACGGGGTCGAAGCCTCGCTCTCGTCGCCGAAGAACTTGACGTAGCCGCCGAGAGGGATCGCCGAGATCTTCCAGCGCGTGCCGTGGCGGTCGTTGAATCCGACGAGCTCAGGTCCGAAACCGAGTGAAAAGGTTAGCACCCGAACGCCGGCCCAGCGCGCGACCAGGAAATGGCCGAGCTCATGGAAGAACACCACGATGGTCAGGACGAACAGGAAAGGAACCGCGTAGCCAAGGAGCCCATGGCTCAACGTATTGAAACTATGGACGAAAAAGTCAGACATCGATTTCCCTCATCCAGCGCCGCAAGGCCCTGGCCCCGAACTACCTAGGTTGCCTTTAAGGCAATTTGAGGCAATAGGGCGGCAGCTTTATTTCGCGAAACATGGTCAACGGATATTGCATCATCCGCTGAGGTCATGCGGCCGTGGTTCCCGCTCCGGATCCAGTCCTCCAGCGTCGCCTCGACCAGCCGGGCAATGGCGCCGAACCGGATCTTGCCGGCGATGAAGGCCGCAACTGCGACCTCGTTGGCGGCGTTGTAGACGGTGGTCGCCCCCTTCCCGGTCCGGAGCGCATCGTAGGCCAGGCGAAGCCCGGGGAACCGGTCGAAATCCGGTTCCTCGAAGGTCAACTGACCGATCTTGGCCAGATCGAGCTTGGCCGCAGGTCCGTTGATCCGGTCAGGCCAGCCGAGGCAATGGGCGATCGGCGTGCGCATGTCGGGCGAGCCGAGCTGGGCCACCACCGAGCGGTCGGAGAACTCGACCATGCCGTGGATGATCGACTGCGGGTGCACCAGGACGTCGATCTCGTCCGGTGTCAGCGCGAACAGATAGGACGCCTCGATCACCTCGAGCCCCTTGTTCATCATCGAGGCGGAATCGATCGTGATCTTCTGGCCCATGCTCCAGTTCGGATGCTTGAGCGCCTGGGCCAGCGTGGCCCGCTCGATGTCCGCGCTCTTCCAGGTCCGGAACGGACCGCCCGAGGCGGTAATGATGACACGAACCAGCTCGTCGCGATTGCCCGAGCCCAGCGCCTGGAACAGCGCGTTGTGCTCGGAATCGGCCGGCAAAATGCAGGCGCCCGCTTTCGCCGCGCGCTGCATGAAGAAGTCGCCGGCACAAACCAGGCATTCCTTGTTGGCAAGCGCGACATGCGCGCCGCGATCGACCGCAGCCAGGGCCGGCTTCAATCCGGCCGCGCCGCTGACAGCCGCCATCACCCAATCGGCCGGACGCGCACCGGCTTCGATCACGGCGCTTTCGCCCGCGCCGCATTCGGTGCTCGTCCCCGCAAGTGCGGCCTTGAGCTCAGCGAGCTTGGAGGTGTCGGCGATCGCAACGAACCGCGCGGAAAATTCCCTGGCGAGCCTGGCCAGCGCCTCGACATTGCTGTTTGCCGTCAGGGCTTCGACGCGATAGCGCTCAGGCGAGGCGCGCAGCAGATCCATCGTGCTGTCGCCGATCGAGCCGGTGGCACCTAGGACCGTGATGCTGCGGATGTCGGACGCAGCAGGCTTGTTGTTACGCAAAGGGACCGCGCTCATATCCTCACCAAACCATAAGACCGCTTCCGGCGCTATGCACACCATGGCGGAGGAAGCCGATAATCCATGCCATCAGGATGGCGGCAACAAAGCCGTCCAGGCGGTCCAGAAGCCCGCCATGGCCGGGAATTAAGTGACTGGAATCCTTGACGCCGAAGCGTCGCTTGACCGCGGATTCGAAGAGATCCCCGAGCTGCGAGACCACGGTCAGGACGGCGCTCACGAGCAGCAGCGGAACCGCCTTTCCGAACCCGCTGGCGGCAAAGCCGGCCGCAACCGCAAGGCTCGCCACGAAGCCGCCGATCGCCCCCGCCCAGGTCTTCTTCGGACTGACTCGCGGCCACAGCTTCGGTCCGCCGATGCCGCGGCCGGCGAAATAGCCGCCGATATCGGTCGCCCACACCACGAGCAGCACGAACATCAGCGCGGCAAAGCCGTTCACGAGATCCTGCCGCACCAGGATCGAGGCCAGCAACGCCGCCGATGCATAGGCGAATCCGGTCGCCGCCCAGACGAACTTGCCCCGCGCAATCAACGTCACGATCACGCCCCCGACAAATCCGGCGATGATGGCGGTCTTGAGTGCGCCGAAGGCGACGCAGAAGCCCATGATGGCAAGAACGATCGTCCCGGACGCGGTCAGCGCAGCGGACCCCGCCCCCACCACCATCAGCCATTCCGCGAACAGTCCGATCGACACCAGGGTGACGAGTAGCGCCCATAGCCAGCCGCCAGCGTAAGCCAGCGCAATGGCGAGCGGCGCCAGCACCAGGGCTGCGAGGACTCGCATCACGAGATTGCTTGTGGCCGGCACGGAGCCCGCCGGTGCGGCGTTCGGTTCGCTCACGAGGCGGTTTTCGCGACCAGGCCGCCGAAACGGCGCTCGCGCCTGGCGAATTCCGCGATCGCGCTTTCGAGCGCCGCCTTGTCGAAGTCGGGCCAGTGGATCGGCACGAACACGAGCTCGCTATAGGCGGCCTGCCACATCAGGAAGTTGGACAGGCGCTGCTCGCCGCTGGTGCGGATGATGAGATCGGGATCGGGAATGTCCGGCGCATCGAGATGAGCGCCGATCGTCTCGGCGTCGATCGTGTCAGGGTCACGCTTGCCGTCGGCGACTTCGCGCGCGAGCTTCTGCGCCGCCTTCGCGATCTCCTGCCGCGAGCCGTAATTGAAGGCGACGACGAGCGTGAGGCGCGTGTTGTCGCGTGTCAGCTCCTCGGCCTCGTTGAGGAGCGCGCAGATGTCGCCTTCGAGCCCGTCGCGCTCGCCGATGATGCGCACCTTGACGCCGTCGCGATGCAGGCTCGCGAGATCGTTGCGGATGAAGCGCCGCAACAGACCGAAGAGATCGCCGATCTCGCTCGCAGGGCGCGACCAGTTTTCCGAGCTGAAAGAGAAGATGGTGAGATAGCGGATGCCGAGTTCGTGCGAGGCACGCACCACGCGGCGCAAGGCTTCGACGCCGCGGCGATGCCCCTCCGCCCGCGGCAGACCGCGCGCGGCCGCCCAACGCCCGTTGCCATCCATGATGATGGCGACATGCGCAGGCGCGTCGGACCGGTCAGGTCCTTCCGTGGCGGGCGCGGCGGCGTTGGACATGGAGGCGGCCCTAAAGCATGATCCGGAAAAGTGCGAAGCGGTTTTCCGAAAAGATCATGCGCGAACAATAACCTAAAGCGCGATTCATTGCACTTTAGACGGTGAGGATTTCTTTTTCCTTGGTAGTCAGCAGCTGGTCGATCTCGGCAATGGTGCTGTCGGTCACCTTCTGCACCTCATCGGCGTGTCGCTTCTGATCGTCCTCCGACATCTCGTGATTCTTCTCGAGCTTCTTCAGGACGTCGAGGCCGTCGCGGCGGACGTGACGCGCGGCGACCTTCGCGGCTTCAGCGTATTTGTGCGCGACCTTGACGAGCTCCTTGCGGCGTTCCTCGTTGAGCTCGGGAATGCGCAGGCGCAGCACCTGGCCTTCGGTCGCGGGCGACAGGCCGAGATTGGAATCGACGATCGCCTTCTCGACCGGCTTCACCATCGACTTGTCCCAGACCTGCACCGAGATCATGCGCGGCTCCGGCACGCTGACGGTGGCAAGCTGGTTGAGCGGCATGTGGCTGCCATAGGCTTCGACCTGGACCGGATCCAGCATCGACGCGGCCGCGCGTCCCGTCCGCAAGCCACCGAGCTCATGCTTGAGGGACTGGACCGCGCCCTGCATGCGGCGCTTCACTTCGTTGAGGTCGAAATTACCCGTGGCCATCACGTTTCTCCTTCAATATCCCGGCGCCCTCACCGCGCCCTTCGCCCGGGGCATGCGCGCCAGACGAGTCGTCAGCCGGCGACGATCGTCCCGTGGCCGACACCGCGCAGAATCGCGTCGATCGAACCGGGCTCCGCGATCGAAAATACGATGATAGGCAGCGACGTCTCGCGGGCAAGTGCGAAGGCGGTCGCATCCATCACCTTGTAGCCGCCCTCGATGGCCTGCGAATGCGTCAGCCGGTCGAACCGCTTGGCGGCCGGATCCGTTTTGGGGTCTGCCGAGTAGACGCCGTCGACATTGGTCGCCTTCAGCACGGCCTCGGCGCCGATTTCGGCGGCGCGCAGCACCGCCGTCGTGTCGGTCGTGAAAAACGGGTTGCCGGTTCCACCCCCGAGGAGCACGATTCGCCCCTCAGCGAGATATTTGTGCGCCGCAGTGCGGGTGAACAGCTCGGAAACCTCGGGCATGACGAACGCCGACAACGTGCGCGCCGGCGTGCCCTTGCGCTCGATCGTGGCTTCGAGCGCGAGGCAGTTCATCATGGTGGCGAGCATGCCCATGGTGTCGCCGGTCGGGCGCGACACGCCGCGCGAGGAGACCTCGACGCCGCGAAAGATATTGCCGCCGCCGATCACGACGGCGACCTCGGTGCCGAGACGGCGAGCGGCGATCAGATCGTCCGCAACCCGGTCGATGGTCGGCTGGTCGATGCCAAAACCCTGCTGTCCTGCGAGATATTCGCCGGACAGCTTGATCACCACGCGACGATAGACCGGATCAGTCATGAGCACCTTCCTTGTCCGGGCGCCGCTTCCGGCGGCACGCCGGAAGGAACGTTCCGGCGCTTACTTCTTGCCGCTGGCCGCCGCGACCTCGGCCGCGAAGTCCGATTCCTGCTTCTCGATGCCCTCACCGAGAGCATAGCGCACGAAACCGGCAATCTTGATGGCGCCGCCGACCTTGCCCTCGGCCTCCTTCACCGCCTGCGCCACCGACTTGCCGGTGTCGTGGATGAAGGCCTGCTCGAGCAGGCAGACTTCCTTGTAATAGGTCTTCAGGCCGGACTCGACGATCTTCTCGATCACGTTCTCCGGCTTGCCCTGCTGGCGATATTTGTCGGCGAGCACGTCCTTCTCGCGCTTGACGACCGCCGGATCGAGACCGGACGGCTCGAGCGCAAGGGGGTTGGCGGCGGCGACATGCATCGCGATCTGGCGGCCGAGTGCTGCGAGCTCGTCGGCCTTGCCCGGCGATTCCAGCGCCACGATCACGCCCATCTTGCCGGCGCCGTCGACAACTGCACCGTGGACGTAGCTCGACACCACGCCCTGGCTCACTTCGAGCGAAGCTGCGCGGCGCAGCGTCATGTTCTCGCCAATGGTGGCGATCGCGTCATTGATCGCGGCTTCCACCGTAACGTCGCCGACCTTGGCGGCCTTGATCTTCTCGACATCGGCGCCGGCGGCGAAAGCGACCTGGGCGATCATCTTGACCAGGCCCTGAAACTGACCGTTGCGCGCAACGAAGTCGGTCTCGGAGTTGACCTCGACCACGACGCCCTTGGTGGCCTTGGTGAGTGCGCCGATCAGGCCTTCGGCCGCGACGCGGCCCGACTTCTTGGCGGCCTTCGACAGGCCCTTCTTGCGAAGCCAGTCCTGCGCGGCTTCCATGTTGCCGTCATTTTCGGTCAGCGCGGCCTTGCAGTCCATCATGCCTGCGCCGGTCGATTCGCGCAGCTCCTTGACCATCGCAGCTGTGATCGTTGCCATCGTTGAAAATCCTTCTTGCCTGCCGGTTTGCCGCGGCGTGGCATCCAATTGCCCCCCGCCGCGGTCCATCTCAGGAATTCGCGTCAACTGAATGAAATGGTGGCCGGAGTTGTATCCGGCCAACCGATCGCTCTTTTTGACTATTCCGCTTCCGCGGTCAGCGCCTTGGCCTTGGCCACCCAGGCATCCGCACGGCTCGGCAGACCGACTTCTTCGCCGATCTTGTGCGCGGTGTCGTGATTGAGCTCGGCAAGCTGCCAGAAGTGGAAGATGCCGAGGTCGTTGAATTTCTTCTCGATCGCGCCCGACACGCCCGGGAGCTTCTTGAGGTCGTCGGCGGTGCCACGCGGACCGGCAAGGCCCTGGAAGGCGGCGGTCGAGGGAATCTCTTCGGCGACCGGACGGGCCGAGGCGCCGATGTCGATGCCCGAATCGCCCTGGGCGCGCGAGATGCCGTCGATTGCCGCGCGCGCGATCAGATCGCAATAGAGCGAGATGGCGCGACCGGCGTCGTCATTGCCCGGCACCACGTAGGTGATGCCCTTCGGGTCGGAGTTGGTGTCGACGATCGCAGCCACCGGAATGTTGAGGCGCTGGGCCTCCTGGATCGCGATGTCTTCCTTGTTGGTGTCGATCACGAAGATCAGGTCGGGCAAGCCGCCCATATCCTTGATGCCGCCGAGCGAGCGATCGAGCTTGTCGCGCTCGCGCTGAAGCGTCAGGCGCTCCTTCTTGGTGTAGGAGCTGGCTTCGCCGCCAGCCAGCACCTCGTCGAGATGACGCAGCCGCTTGATCGAGGCCGAGATCGTCTTCCAGTTGGTCAGCGTGCCGCCGAGCCAGCGCGAATTGACGAAATACTGCGCGCAGCGCTTGGCCGCGTCCGCGACGCCGTCCTGCGCCTGGCGCTTGGTGCCGACGAACAGGATGCGGCCGCCCTTGGCGACGGTGTCGCTGACCGCCTGCAATGCGGTGTGCAGCAACGGCACGGTCTGCGCGAGGTCGACGATGTGGATGTTGTTGCGGCTGCCGAAAATGAACGGAGCCATTTTCGGATTCCAGCGGTGAGACTGGTGACCAAAGTGCACGCCGGCTTCGAGCAGCTGACGCATAGTGAAATCGGGTAGTGCCATCGTTCTAGTTCTCCGGTTGGTTCCTCCGGAAGCGTGTGAGCAAAACGGAGCGTTGTCGCCCCGGCTGCCACCGGACGGCCTTTTGAGCCATGCTTCCGTGTGAGATGGCGCGCTGTATAGCGCCATTTCGGCCAGAAGCAAGGAAATAAGGGCCTTTCGGGGCATTTACCGCCCGCGAAAGGCCCGTTCCGGGATTTCCGTCTTGCCCGCTAGCACTTTGGCTGGTTGGGCGGGCATTTTTTCGGGGCCGCAGGGCGTGGCGGTGGCGCGGCCGGCCGCGGTGGGGCTACGGCCACCCGGGGCGGCGGTGGCGGCGCCGGACGCACCACCGGCGGCGGCGCGGGCCGAGCGGCAGCGGCCGGCGGCCGCGGTGGCGGCGCTGCCACCGCTGGCGGAGGCGTCGGTCTCGCGAGCGCCTGCGGATGCGGCGGCGCCGACGCCGGCCTCGCGGCCTGCACAGGCGGTGGCGCGGCCCGCTGAATTTGCGGCTTGATCGGTTCCCGCGCTGCGATGGGGGGCGGCGAAGGCGCCGTCGGCTTCACGGTGCTCACGGCCGGCTTTCCCGCCGGGGTCGTCGAGGGCGGGGTCGCCGGCTCATGGGCCAACGATTTCGCACGCGGCTCAGGCCCACCCGGCGCCGGTGTTTGCGCCACGGGCGGCTTGGAGGTGGGCGTGGTCGCGGCGTTGGCGGGAGCGGTCGAGTTGGCCGGCGCCGTCGCCGCATTGGGGTGGGCTTGCGGCAGGAGGCCGTTGGCGGGCGCCGTTGCCGTCGGGACCAGCCGATTCGGCGCCTGGACCGCCCCGGCTGGCGGGGGCGGTGTGTTCTGGGTGCCCGGAACTGGCAGCGCGTGACCCGCCGGCGGCGCCGTCTGCGGCGCGACCGCAGTCGGCGCGGCGTTGACGGGCTTCACGAGCATCGCTGCCGGCTTTGCCGTCGGGTTGCTCACGAACGCCGCCTGGCTCGGCTTGAGCTGCTGGTTCGGATTGGTCTGGATTGCCATCGCCTGTTGCCTGACAGCGCCCGGCACCGGCGTCAGCGCGCCCGCTCGGCCGGCCCCATTCGCTGCAACGACCGCTGCAGCCGCGATATTCCCGGCCGGCGGCGGGGCCGGCGCCTGGTTGATCACGGTGTTGATGATCGTGGTGTTGTGGATGTTCTGGTAGATGATGTTGTTCGGCGGCGGTGCGACATAGATCGGCGGCCGGACAACACCGGGATCGGCACGAACATCGGCTGCGGCAGCACGAACAGGCCGACGACGGCCAGCGG
This sequence comes from uncultured Alphaproteobacteria bacterium, assembly GCA_963819355.1. Lineage (GTDB taxonomy): Bacteria > Pseudomonadota > Alphaproteobacteria > Rhizobiales > Xanthobacteraceae > Bradyrhizobium. The sequence goes on from CAWFVZ010000017.1 coordinate 524,871, forward strand.
CGGCGCCAGCACGACGAAGTCCGGTGGCGGCGGCGGGCAGAAATAGACCGGCGGCGGCGGTGGCGGGGCGAAGCCAAACACGGGATCGCCGAACAGCAGCACCGGACGGTCGACATAGACCACCTCCTCCGGCGACGGCGGCGGCACGTCATAGTCCATCATCGCGAAAGTCGGCGGCGGCTCGATCGGCGCGGTCAGGATCGCAAGCCTGCGCCGTGCGTCGCCCGCATGCGGTCCCCGCGGATAGCGGCGCAGATACGACCAATAGGCGTCCGGCGTGTCGGCGCGATAGGTCCGCCGCCAGGTGATGGCCTCGCGGCGCGCCGCCACGATCGCCATCACGCGCCTGGACATCGGATCGTTGGGATAGGCGCCGAGAAATTCCTCGTAGGCCGGCAGCGTGTCGCGCTCGAGCGCGGCCGCATAGGCGTCCTGCACGCCGAGATCGCGGATCGGCTTGTTGCGGATCGCGGCGACCTGGTCGGATGCGGCCTGCGGCGGCGGCGCGTCGGGCCCGCGCTCGAAGAAGGCGAATTGCGCACTGACCTTCTGGTCGTCCCAAGGCACTTGCGCGCCCTTGGAGGCCTCGTTGACGCGCAGGCGGACGCGGTCGAACACCTCCGGCAACGACAGGCCGCCGGTGCGGATCATCTCGGCCAGCGACTGCGCATAGATGCCGTAGGGTCCCGGTTCCTCCGGCGCCACCGTGCCGGGCGCGGCGTTAAAAGCGATCAGCATGTTCGGATCGGGCTCGACCAGCGCCAACCCGCTCGCGATCGGCTGGCCGCCCTCGATGAAGGGCTGCGCGCGCGCTGCGTCGAGCACGACGATGTTGGCCTTGAGCGGGATCGAGGCGAGCTGGCGGGCATAGTCGCCGATGCGCAAGCCCTCGGTCGGAAGATCGGTGTCGCGCGCGATATTGGAATCGACCGGGATGAAATAGTTCTCGCCGGCAAGCTGCACGCCATAGCCAGCCAGATAGATCATCGCGACAGTGCCGGGGCCGGAGGCCTGCGCCTTCTGGATGAAATCGCGAAAGCTCTTGCGCAGCGTGTCGCCGTCGAGATCGCGCGCGCCGACCACGTCGAAGCCCGCCGCCTGCAGCGTCTGCGCGATCAGGCCGGCATCGTTGGCGGCGGTCGCCAGCGGCGATTTGGCATAGGCGCCGTTGCCGATCACGAGCGCGATGCGCTTTTCCTGCTGCTGCGCGCTCGCTGAATTTGGCGCACTCGCAAAGAACAGGATCGGCAGAAGGAAGCAAATGAAGACCTTGTGTGTCCCGCGCATGGCTTGCTTGCCCGTTATTGTTGTTGAGGTACCACCACGCATGAGACGCGCAGCCGGCTGAACGGCACTTGAACGAAAAGCTCGGATTGAGGCGGTGACATGGCGCGCAACTCCGACGTCAGCTCCGCGTAAGCTTCAGCTTTTTAGCTTCAACCTTGCGCGACCAGATCGACCGTCCCGGTCTTGAGCCGATAGATGCCGCCGACGATCTTCAGCTTGCCCGGCTCGACGGCCGCATTGAGGATCGGCGTCGCCGACTTCAGCTTCGCGACATTGTCGATCACGTTCTGCCGGATCGCATTGTCGAGCGCATCGCCGCCCTGCTGCATCGCAGCCTTAACGGCCGGCGCGATCGCATCGACCAGCGACGGCAGATGCCCGGCAGCGGCTTGTCGTCCTTGAGCGACTTGATGGTCGCATCGACCGCGCCGCAGGCTGTCGTGACCGAGCACGAGGATCAGCGGCGTGTTGAGAACGGCAACCGCATATTCCAGGCTGGCGATCGTCTCGTCGCTGGCAAAATTGCCGGCGACGCGGCAGACGAAGAGATCGCCGCGGCCGCTGTCAAAGGCATATTCGGGCGCGATGCGCGAATTGGCGCAGCTCAGCACCGCCGCGATAGGGATTCTGCCCGCCGGCCAGCGCCTCCCGCTCGTGCTTGAAATCGTGGCGCCGCGACACGCCGTCGACATAGCGCGCATTGCCCTCCATCAACCGCTTCAGCGCCGCATCAGGCGACAGCACGTTCTGCGGCTTTGGTGGCGGCTTGGTCTCCTTGGCGAAGGCACGGCCGGCGAAGGCGACGCCGAGCGCCGAGGCAGCCAGCAGCATCGCCGACCGCCGCGACGGCGCCAGTCTGTCCAGCATGGATTCAGAGCACTGCTCGCACATGTCCCGCGCCCTCCCGGCGCGACGGACAGGCCTCTCAGAGAACATCCGTGGCCGATCATAGCCGCGATCACATGACGAAACCACTACATCCGCCGCGCTGGACGACGAACCGACGCGTGCGTTCGCGACAGTAGCTAAAGCTGCTGCACGTCCACGACGCCCGCGACCGCCTTGATGGCGCCGGCGATCTGCGGCGAGACCTTGAAGCGGCCGGGCAGCTTCATCTCGACCTCGGTCTCGAGGTCGAGCATCATCACCAGCGAGACCTCGCCATCGCCATGGAGCGCGGCGCGATGCCGGGACTGCCGATCTTTGGCGCGGCGCCGTTCGAGCCTGCCGCCTCGGGCCCGGCCAGACGCTTGCGATCGAATCCAGCGGCTTGGTGTCGCGCACGAAAATGCGCAGGCCCTTCTGCGTCTTGGCGGCGGCGTCATCGAGCGGCTCGGCGTGCAGCACGCGGGCGCGGACGTCCTCGCCCTGCAGTTCGGCGCCGAGCTGCAGCAGCACCGCGGCGCCCGGCTCCAGCACGTCGCGATATTGCGCAAGACCTTCGGAGAACAGCACGGCCTCGAAATGGCCCGTGGGATCAGACAGCCCCATGATGCCCATCTTGTTGCCGGTCTTGGTGCGCCGCTCCATGCGCGACACCACGGTGGCCGCGACCTTGCCGGCGGTCGCGCCGGTCTTCACCGCGCGCGAGAACTCCGCCCAGCTCTGCACCCGCAGCCGCTTCAGCACGGTGGCGTAATCGTCGAGCGGATGGCCGGACAGGAAGAAGCCGATCGCGTCGTATTCGCGGCGCAGCCGCTCGGCCGGCAGCCACGGCTCGATCTGCGGCAGCATGATGGTCGGCGCGTCCGCCGACGCTGCCGAACATGTCGTTCTGGCCGATGGTCGCGGCCTGATGGCGCGCTGGCAGGCGGCCAGGATCGAGTCCGCACCGGCGAAGACGCGGGCCCGGTTCGGCTCCAGCGTGTCGAAGGCGCCGGCGGCGGCGAGACTTTCGATGATGCGCTTGTTGATCGCACGCGGATTGACGCGCGCGGCGAAATCGGCGAGCGAGGTGAACAGCCCCGCTTCGTGCGCTCCTCGATGATCTGCTCGATCGGCCTGGATGCCGACGCCTTTCAGCGCGGCGAGCGCGTAGTAGATCGTCTTGTCGCCGACCTCGAAGGTCGCGCCGGAGCGGTTGATGTTCGGCGGCTCGACCTTGATGCCGAGGCGCTGCGCCTCGGAGCGGAATTCGGAGAGCTTGTCGGTGTTGTTGAGATCGAGCGTCATCGACGCCGCGATGAACTCCACCGGATAATGCGCCTTCATGTAGGCGGTGTGGTAGGACACCAGCGCGTAGGCCGCCGCGTGGCTCTTGTTGAAGCCGTAGTCGGCGAATTTCGCCAGCAGCTCGAAGATGGTGTCGGCCTGCCCCTTCGGCACGCCGTTCTTCACCGCGCCGGCGACGAAGATCTCGCGCTGCTTCTCCATCTCGGCGCGGATCTTCTTGCCCATGGCGCGGCGCAACAGGTCGGCGTCGCCGAGCGAATAGCCCGACATCACCTGCGCGATCTGCATCACCTGTTCCTGGTAGATGATGACGCCGAACGTCTCCTTCAGGATCGGCTCGAGCACCGGATGGAGATATTCCGGCTCCTCGTCGCCGTGCTTGCGCGAGCAATAGGTCGGGATGTTCGCCATCGGGCCCGGGCGATACAGCGCGACCAGCGCGATGATGTCCTCGAAACGGTCGGGGCGCATGTCGACCAGCGCGCGCCGCATGCCCTGGCTTTCAACCTGGAACACGCCGACCACCTCGCCCCGCGCCAGCATCTGGTAGCTCTCGGCATCGTCGATCGGCAGCGTCGCGAGATCGACGTCGATGTTGCGCGGCTTGAGCAGCTTGATCGCGACGTCGAGCACGGTCAGCGTCTTCAGGCCGAGGAAGTCGAATTTCACGAGGCCGGCCGGCTCGACCCATTTCATGTTGAACTGGGTCACCGGCATGTCCGACTTGGGATCGCGGTACATCGGCACGAGTTCGCTCAAGGGGCGATCGCCGATCACGATGCCGGCCGCGTGCGTCGAGGCGTGCCGCGTCAGGCCTTCGAGGCGCTGCGCGATGTCGAAGGCGCGCGCCACCACCGGGTCTTCATCGCGAAACGCCTGAAGCTTCGGCTCGCTCTCGATCGCGGCGGCCAGCGTCACCGGCGCGGCCGGATTCTGCGGCACCAGCTTGGTCAGCTTGTCGACCTGGCCATAGGGCATCTGCAGCACGCGGCCGACGTCGCGCAGCACGCCGCGCGCCTGCAGCGTACCGAAGGTGATGATCTGCGCGACCTGGTCGCGACCGTAGCGCTCCTGAACGTACTTGATCACCTCGCCGCGGCGGTCCTGGCAGAAGTCGATGTCGAAGTCCGGCATCGAGACGCGCTCGGGATTGAGGAAGCGCTCGAACAGCAGGCCGAACTTGATCGGGTCGAGGTCGGTGATGGTCAGCGCCCACGCCACCAGCGAGCCTGCGCCGGAGCCGCGGCCCGGCCCGACCGGAATGCCCTGGCCCTTCGCCCATTTGATGAAGTCGGACACGATCAGGAAGTAGCCCGCGTACTTCATGCGCATGATGACGTCGAGCTCGAACGCCAGGCGCTTGTTGTAATCCTCGTCCGTAGTGCCCTGCGACAGGCCGTGCACGCGCAGACGATTGGCGAGCCCCTCCTCCGCCTGCCGTTTCAGCTCGGCCGCCTCGACTGCGGCAGCATCGGAGCTGGCAGCGGCGCCGACGGTGAAGAACGGCAGGATCGGCTTGCGCGTCATCGGGCGGAACGAGCAGCGCTCGGCAATCTCCACCGTCGAGGCGAGCGCCTCCGGAATGTCGGCAAACAGCACCGCCATCTCGGCGCGGGTCTTGAAACGGTGATCGGGCGTGAGCTGCTCGCGCTCGGTCTCCGCGATCAGCCGCCCGCCGGCGATGCAGAGCAGCGCATCATGCGCCTCGTAGTCGTCCGCCGCAGCGAAATACGGTTCGTTGGTCGCGACCAGCGGCAGGCCTTTCGCATAGGCGATGTCGATCAGCCCGCTTTCGACGCGCCGCTCCTTGTCGATGTTGTGGCGCTGCAATTCGACATAGAGACGATCACCGAACAGGCCGGCAAGCCGTTCGCAGCGCGCGGCCGCGATTTCAGTCTGCCCGCTGGCAAGCGCGAGCGAGATCGGCCCGTCGGGGCCACCGGTCAGTGCGATCAGGCCTTCGGTCTCGCCGTCGAACCAGTCGAATTTGATGAACGGCGCGTGGCTGTCGAGCGATTCGAGGAACGCGCGCGAATTCAACCGCATCAGGCTGCGATAGCCGCGCTCCTGCGCCGCCAGCAGCACCACGCGCGAGGGCGGAAGCGCGTTGCGCGCGTTGGGATCCTGGTCGCCGAAATCGATCGCGAGCTCGCAGCCGACGATCGGCTGGATACCGGAGCCCGCCATCTTGTCGGAGAATTCCAGCGCACCGAACAGATTGTCGGTGTCGGTCAGCGCCAAGGCCGGCTGGTGGTCCTTCTTCGCAAGCTCGGCGAGCTTGGCGATCTTGATCGAGCCCTTGAGCAGCGAATAGGCCGAGTGAACGTGAAGGTGGACAAATCCGGCGCTCGGCATGGTCGCGTGACGGCCTCTTGCAGATGGGTGGCGCGGTCGCCGGCACCAAGGGGACTCATGAGAGCGTCATGCACTCGCCCGGCCAACTCGCCACCCAATGGTGGGGTGTCGCCGCGCCAGAGTCCACGCCGGAGCGGCCGATCGGCCGCGTCGTCCCGCTTATCCCCAAGGGGCGCCCGTACGACATCACGCTCGGTTCCCAGGCAACGGTCTTGCAGGCCGTTGCCTGGGGCTGCGGGATCAGAGCTGCGGTATGACTTGGGCCCAGATCGCGATCATCCCGACGAACAGCGCGATCGACGTCAATGCTGCGGCTTCTTCGACGAAAATCCTGAACATGGCTTGCTCCATATCGAGAACGTATGAAGAACATTGTTCTCATTTCGTTCTCGGGAGTCAAGCAGGCTCAGCGACATCAAAACGGGATGGTTAACTCCCTGAATTCAATCAATAAAAAAGCCCCGGCCAAGGCCGGGGCTTTGCGACGATCGCCTCTTGCGAAGCGACTGGTCTCAGTACTTCGCGATGATCGGGCCGCCGAACTTGTAGTTCAGGCGGACGAGACCCATGTCGACGTCCTGCTTGATGTGGTCGGACTGAACCAGCACGCCGGCATTGGTCAGGTTCTGGTCGTGACCACCGAGGAAGATGTGGTTGTACTCAACGCCAACCGACCAGTTCGGAGCGAAGCCGTATTCGAGGCCCACGCCGACCGTGCCGCCCCAACGGGTGTCGTTCGACGAGGCAACGAACGCGCCGCCCAGGGTGTTGACGTCGTACTTGGCGCTGACCACAGCGGCACCGCCCTTGACGTAGACGAGGACGTTGTTCCAGGCGTAGCCGACCTGACCGGTGATCAGACCGAACGCGTCGATCTTGGTGCGGTTGTTCAGGCCGTCAATTGCGCTCACGCTGCTGCCGGAGAAGTCGGCCCAGTTGCCCTGGCCTTCCACGCCGAACACCCACTGCGCCGACTGCCAGCGATAGCCGACCTGGCCACCGACCGTGCCGCCGGTCGCGTCGTGCGAACCATCGCGGACCGCGCCGATGCGATCCCAGGTGGCGTGCGAGGAACCGCCACCGCCGTTGATACCGATGTAGAAGCCGCTCCAGTCGTAGACCGTGGCGATCATCGCAGGCGCCTTGGTGTAAGGCCGCGCAGCGAGGTCAGCAGCCAGCGCCGGCGCAGTCGCGCTGAGCGCGACAAGGCTCACGGCAGCAAGCAACAAATTCTTGTTCATTTGATTCCCGTTCCAGTTTCTTCAGTAGGCCCCCGGGCCGTGGCGTCGTCATACCAGCGATCGACGGAATTGCTGTAGCCTCGACGCAACAGTTCGCTCCAAAGGCCCGCGCTTCATTAATGAAAGTTTAGCAGCGCATGCTGGAAACCCTTTGAAACAAGAGTTTTCAGCAGTTCCAATGTCTTCTACACACATGCCCGGCATAATGCGTGGACAACGCAGCGCGCACGATCGCGTGATTGGAGAATCGAAAATGCGTGGCCTGTTTGCTCTCCCCATTGTCGCCACATTTGCGCTCGCGCTGAACGCAGGCACGCCCGCGCACGCCTTCGGCGCCAGGCATGCGTTCTGCCTGACGGGCGATGAATGGCCGGGGCTGAGCAACTGCACTTTCGATACTTACGCGCAGTGCCGGGCGAGCTCGTCGGGCCGCGCGCTGACCTGCATCGCGAATCCCTTTGTCGCGGGCGAGAGCGATGATCCCTATGCCTACCAGAATCGCCCGCGCCCGCAGACGCCGGGCTATTCTTGGTCGCGCTGAGATGCGTGGCGCCTGCCTCACGCTGGTCGCGATCGGAGCGCTGCTGGCGAGCGCGTCTGCGCGCGCGCAGACCTATGATCCGAACTATCCGGTCTGCATGCAGATCTACGGCCCCGTCGGCTATCTCGACTGCCGTTACGCCTCGCTGGACCAGTGCAAATATCTCGCCGTCGGCCGCTCCGCGACCTGCGTCGTGAACCCGTATTTTGCGCAGAAGAAGCCGACGGCTGCGCGCCGGTCGACGCGCGCCAACTAAGCTACTTGCCGCCGCCGGAGGCACCTCGTTCGACGGCCGCAAGCGCCTTCTCGATGCTCAGCGATCCACCCACCTGGCTCGGCGGATACTCCTTGAAGGTTTGCAGGAACTCACCGACGAGGTTGACGGCCGGGATCATCGTCCAAAGCTTTTCTCCCCACCAGCGGCCGTAGAGCATCGACTCGTCCGGGTACTTCTCCCACGGGTCTTGCCGCAGGTTGGTCACCAGAGGCACGTTGGTGGACTCTTCAGTCCCGGTGAAGAGGTTACCCTTGATGGTTTTGAAGCTCAGCTTCCAGTCGGCGTAGCGAATGGCGGTGAGATCGCCATTGTCCGTGAAATAGAAGAACTCCTTTCGCGGCCCTTCGGTCACTTCGCCCTTCAGGTATGGGACGAAGTTGTACCCGTCGAGATGGGTCTTGAAGGTCTTGTCGCCAACCTTCAGGCCGTTCAGGAGCTTTCCCTTGATGTCGGGCTCGCCGGCGGCGGCCAGAAAGGTCGGCAGGAAATCCTCACCCGCGATGATGTCGTTGACAATGCTGCCGGGCTTGATCGTGCCGGGCCACTTCGCGACCATCGGCACGCGGAAGCCACCTTCGTATGTCGTGCCCTTTTCGCCGCGGAACGGCGTGTTGCCACCGTCGGGCCAGGAAAAGGTCTCCGAACCGTTATCACTGGTGAACACCACGATGGTGTTATCGGCAATCCCCGCGTCATCCAGCTTCCTCATGATGGAGCCGACGGCCGCGTCCAGTTCCATGATGGCATCTGCATAGAGGCCATATCCGCTCTTGTTCTCCCACTTCGGCCCGAGGTGGGTCCACACATGGGTGCGCGTAGTGTTGTGCCAGAGGAAGAACGGCTTGTCGGCCTTCACGGAGCGGTCGATGAAATCCACGGACCGGCGGACCAGTTCGTCATCGATGTCCTCCATGTTGAACTTGGCGTTGGCATCCATGTTCGGATGCGGCGGCAGAGGACCTCCGTCGGCGATCGTTTGCTTGCCGACCCTGCCCCAGCGCGGATCGGTCGTTGGATCGTCCACCGTGGTGGCTTTGCTCTCGATCACATTGCGAGGCCCGAAATTGGCACGGAATTGCTGACCCTTGGGATATTGCGGGTCGTAAGGCTCTTCCATGGCATTGAGGTGGTAGAGGATGCCGTAGAACTCGTCGAAGCCGTGGACCGTGGGAAGGTATTCGTTGCGATCGCCAAGATGATTCTTGCCGATCTGCGCCGTCGCATAGCCGTAAGGCTTGAGCAGTTCGGCGATTGTCGGGTCCTTGTCCTGAAGTCCCTGCTTGGCCGCAGGCATGCCGACCTTGAGCAGACCCGTGCGAAACGGAGTTTGCCCGCAGATGAACGCAGCCCGGCCCGCGGTGCAGGATTGCTGGGCGTAGTAGTCTGTGAACAGCGCGCCTTCCCTGGCGACACGGTCGATGTTTGGCGTGCTGCCTCCCATCATGCCGCGATGGTAGGCGCTGATATTCCAGATTCCGACATCGTCGGCCATGATCACCACGATGTTTGGTACTTTGGCATTCGTCTGCGCGGATGCCGCGCCGACGAGAGCTAACGGGAGTGCGGCAATCGCGGTCATGAGAAGACGGGCCTTGCTCATCGCTCATTCCTTCCCTTGGAGGCCTATGTCCGATATCCGGAACGGCCAATCAGCAAGATCAGCTCGGGAACGAAAGATGCCGCCAACTGAAGCGGCCTCACCAGGTCATGGATACGATCACCCCGATCGACATCGCGGCTGTAATCCAGATCAGGGATTGATAAATCCAGAGCCGACGGCGGGTCATTGACGCGCCTCCCCTCGAACGAGGGAAGCGCCCGGCGGCAATGTGTCTGTTGAGCTAGATCAATGAATGCTGCGCTACAGCCTGAAGAGGGCAAAGGCGATCAGCGCCACCGGCACCAAGCCGAGCCCAATCACCAGAATACGAAAACGCAGATCGTTCCCCATTGGGAAAAGGTTAACTGGACAGGGCTGCTGTGTGATGTGCAGTTTGTGCCAGTTCGGGCCTATTGTGGCTGCCGGGAACCGGAAGGGGGCAGCCACTGATCCATGTGTGCAGCGGTCTCGGCTTGATTGGCCTTCCTCAGAAGCTCGTCGCGGCGAATGCAAGGTGGCATGCCTTCCGCCTGCTTGCGCAAATTCCGCGCCTCCTTCTTCAGGCGATCTCCGAGCGTCGATGATTGCTTGATGCGGCTTCGCACGTGCTGCTCCTTCTATGGGCGGGAGCGCGACCGGCGTTCTCATCACCGGCAACTGCCATGGACCGGGCGGTGACGGTTGCTAACGCTCCAGAACCGGAACAGTTGCTGCTTCAAAGCGAATTGGGCCACCGAAGCGTTCTCTTGCACGAACTCGGTAACGGTTCGAGGCTGCCGGCCGGTGATATCTGCGACGGTGTTTGTGATCGTTACCGTTTTTCCGCCCGCGCGCTGATAGGCACCGATCGCAAGAATGCTTTCGATCGCGGAAGGCGGAATGCCTTCTCGTATGCGGCATGAACCCTCTTCTTATTCTTAGAAGGTAACGTTCACACAGGGGGGCGCTGGTCCGGCTGGTCGACGCCAGGGACGGTTCATCTCGCGGTGCCATGCAGTTTGTCGGCGGTTTCGGCGATCGCAGCCCTTGATAGCGCGCCAACGCTCCCAATATTGGCCTGCCCTTATGGGTTCGCGTTTAAGTGAATTTGATCTCGGGGCCCAATGGCACGATGCCGGTTGGATTGATCGTGCGGTGGCTTTGGTAATAGTGACCCTTGATATGCATCAGGTTCACGGTTTCGGCGACGCCAGGCATTTGACAGAGGTCGCGCAGGTAACTCGACAGTTTGGGATAGTCTGCAATCCGCCGCAGGTTGCACTTGAAATGGCCGACATACACCGGGTCGAAACGCACCAGTGTCGTAAAGAGACGCCAATCCGCCTCGGTCAAACGATCTCCCATCAGGAAACGTTGCGTCTTCAGGCGTCCTTCGAGGAAATCCAGGGTTTCGAATAGTTCGACAAAGGCTTTCTCGTAGGCGTCCTGTGTGGTGGCGAAGCCCGCTTTGTAGACCCCGTTATTCACATTGCTGTAGATGCATGTGTTCAGTGTGTCGATTTCCGATCGGAGTCCCTCGGGATAAAAGTCGCCTGCCGTCGCGCCACAGGCATCGAAGGCCGAGTTGAACATCCGGATGATCTCGGAGGATTCGTTGTTGACGATGGCCTTGGTCGCCTTGTCCCAAAGCACCGGCACGGTGACCCGCCCCGTATAGCGAGGCTCGGCCCGGGTATAGATCTCATAGAGAAAGCGAGCGCCGTAGAGAGGATCCGGAATGACACCCGGTCCGTCCATGAACGTCCAGCCGTTTTCCGCCATGATCCAGTGCACGACTGAGAGGTCGATCATGCCCGAAAGCCCCTTCAGCTTGCGGAAAATCAGCGTTCGATGCGCCCATGGGCAGGCGAGAGAAACGTAGAGATGGTAGCGCCCCGGCTCTGCCTTGAAACCACCTACGCCGCTTGGCCCTGGAGAGCCATCGGGCGTGATCCAATTCCTGAATGCCGAATCCTGCCGTACAAAGCGGCCGCCGGTGCTTGTCGTATCGTACCATTGATCCCGCCAGTGGCCATCGACGAGCAATCCCATGACGCCCTCCGCTCTCGAGCCGACTGTTCGTTTGTTCCAGGCGACCCAATCGGATCAATCATCGTCTCCGCTTACACCATTGCACGAACACCGTCGAACTCGCGGGGTGAGCAGGACACCCGCGACGGCATAACCGATCGGAAAGCCGACCCAGAGCACCGAACTGTCGATTTCCCTCGCGGGACACGAGGATCGGCGGGATACCCGGGCCTGGGAGAAGGCGCAGCTCAATTGTGCTTCGTGACTACGAGATTTCTCCTCCTCCGGCGTCATGTCGCCGAAAGCATGCTTGCCGACAGCGCCTGGAGAAAGACTTGCTCAGCGCGCTCGCGATAGACCGAAGCACAGCCGATCTTGAGCACCTTCGCGATAGCTGATGGACCATGCCGTCGGCTTTCGATCTGCTTGAACTTGACCGGATCAATTCGTATCCAACCGGTACGACAGCTCCGGCGGCGAGGGAACGACTGCCCGTACGTCAGCCAATGCCGCTTGCAGCGCGGCTTCCTTGGTGTGGTCAAGCGAGGTCTTCAACACCGTGCCGCCTTCACCCTTGAGGCCCTCGAGGACCTTGTCTGCGGTTACCTTGCGCACCAGCACGAACAGTGCGGCCGTCCCGGGTTGGATCGCGGCAGCCGTCTCCTTCATCCATTTGTCATCAATTCCGACGTCCGTCAGGTATCCACCCAGAGTGCCTGACGCTGCGCCAAGTGCTGCGCCAGCCAAGGGCATTAGGAAGATCAGGCCAATCAGTGCTCCCCAAAAGGTTCCAGAAACAGCTCCGGCAGCCGTGGTGTTGAGGAGTTGGTTCAGCTTGATGCGGCCTTGAGCGTCTTTCACCGCGATCACTGCATCGCCAAGCTCAATCAGATACTCCTTCTGCATGGCTAGTAATTTCTGACGAACTTCTTCCGCCTTCGCCTCGGTCGGAAACGCAATCACGACGAGATCACTCATTGCAGTACTCCCTCTATCTTCGATCATTCGAATGGAAGATGAATGATCGTCATTGCTTTGAAGGCTTTCGGCCTGGTCGGCATGGACCGACGACGCTGCACTGATCGGTGCGGATAGTACCGTTCGGTCAACGAACTCGTGCTCCGCGGGTTTGTTGCAGCCAACCAGATTATTGGAAGAACCAGATCGCCAGGTGTACGGCTGCCAACATGACTGACATGCCCGCAAGCCATCGTCGTGCGGAAGACGAGCCAGTTATGGCGCGCATGATCGCTATTAGGCCGGCGAAGCGCCCTCGCCACGACCAGGCCCATGATCTGTCTCCTCAGCCGAAGTTGCGTCGTGCAACGTGATAGACATGGAATTTCGCCGTCCTGCGCTTGATCTGGATCAACTCCTTTCCTCGGCGACCTTGCCATTCGCGAGGGGCCGGGCGCGAGGTCGCGGACCGTATCGGCCGATTGCGTTGATGACGTCGCCGGGCGATCACGCGTCCAAATCGCTGCTGACTTGCCAGACTGCTACCTGCACACTTCAACCAATCCGCGCCGGAAACGCGGGATCGCTGGAAGCGGCTCCCCGGCATGCCACCGAAAGTTGTGGCAGCGCCGATCATCGTATAATATCGGAACCGTCCTTCACCGCGCTCGGCTCCCCCAGTTCATGCTTGCCCGTATTTTGCTTCTCGTGGCCTCGCTATCGGTCCCCGGCGCATTGCGGGCAGAAGGAACGCCGGCCGAGAAAGCCGGATTTGCGTCCAGGCTGGCGATCTATCTTGCAAAGGGGGCGCCTGACGCGTGCGGGCCGGGCTGCGACCGCTGGATCGCCATCGAAGGCGAGATCGACCAGGACGCGGCACCGCGGATTCGCCGCTTCCTCGCCGGCGTCAAGGACACGCAGCGTCCGATCTACCTGCATTCGCCCGGCGGAAACGTGGAGCAGTCCTACGTCATCGGACGGTTGCTGCGCGGTCGCAAGGCGATCGCGCGGGTCGGCCGCACGATTGCGACTGCGTGCGCCGCGGGCACGCAGCTGGACGCCGCGTGCCTCAAGATCAAGAACGCAGGCGGCGAGGTCGAGGCCGAACTCACCACCCGCAATGCGATGTGTAACTCGGCCTGCGGTTACCTGTTTCTCGGGGCGACATCTCGCGAGGTGGCTCCCGACGCGACGATGGCGGTGCATAACTCCAGGCTGATCCTCGTCATTCACGGGCATCCGCCACGGCAATTGCTCGCGGACGCCAGGCAGCGTCAGATCGAGACCTCCAATCGCGCGCGCGCCGCGTTCCTGGCGGCGATGGGGATCAGCCACGAGCTTGACGATCTGATCCGGACAGTGAAGTTCGAGAGCCCGCGTGCGTTGACGCGACCCGAGCTCTATCGTTTCGGAATTGATACGCGGCCGTTGGCCGAAACGATGTGGACGCTGGAAAAGGGAGCGCGGCCGTTTATCAGCAAGTTCGCGATGATGAAGAAGGAGAACGGCTCCTCGTTCCGGACGATGGAGTGGCGGCTGTCCTGCGAGAACAAGAATCGCGTGCCACTGAGGTTCGCGGGCGAGGTCGACGAGGCCACGGTCGGCAAGAGCACGATCCTGATGGCGGCGAGCGCCGACACGAACGTGGAAGCCGGAGGGCTTCCGGTGCGCCTCGGCAAGTACGAGGTCTGGAGCGGCGCCGTCGGCTCCGACATGATCAAGGCGATACTGGCGTCGCGCTACCTCCAGGTCCGCGAGAACACCTCGATGCCGGACGGAAAGGCGGACATCGCGAGGTTCGACATCGACGTGACAGGCTTGGCGTCGGTGTGGACGCAGCTTGTGGCGTCGTGTGCGTCGGCGACGACCGGCCCGAAGAGGCCGCCGAACCTCAACGCAACGCCTTCGGCCACGCCGTCGCCATAGGCGCAGGGGCGCAATCGATCGACGCCGAATGCAGTTGCCTTTGTCTCTGCATCTTGGGTCTTTATCGGCCCCGCCCTCACACCGGCGTGTAGATCACGAGCTTCAGCGCCGGATCGTCGTTGGCCTGAAAGCTCGTGTGCTCGAAATGCAGCACGCCGAGGGTCGGATGCGACATGGTCTTGCGGCCCGACGCGGTGCTGCGGATCTCGTGCGCTTCCCACCATTTGACGAATTCCGGGCTGCCCTGCCGCAGCCGCGTCAGCAATTCCGCGAACGCGGGATCGCCGGCCCAGACGTCGTGGGTGGCGCGGAACATCGCCACCATGCGCTTGGCCACCTCCGCCCAGCCGGCGCCATAAGCCTTTCGCGTCTGCTTGTTGGTCATCATCAGCAGCAGCGTGTTGCGATCCGCCTCCGGCAATCGCCCGAACGCGAAAACCTCCTCGGCAGCGTCGTTCCAGGCCAGCACGTCCCAGCGACGCCCGACGATGTAGGCCGGATGATTCAGGCTCTCGATCAGCCTCAGGATCGGCGGCGGCACGATCTCGCGCGTGAACGGGCGCCGGTCGCCGTCGCGCGCCAGCGCCTTCAAATGGGAATGCTCGGTCTTGCTGAGGCGCAATGCACGCGCCAGCGCATCGACGGTGGTGACCGACGGGCTGACGGTGCGGCCCTGCTCGAGGCGAATGTACCAGTCGACCCCGATTCCGGCGAGCTGGGCGACCTCCTCGCGGCGCAGGCCTGTCGTGCGCCGCCGCTGGCCCGCAGGCAGGCCGACGGTCTTCGGTGACAGCTTTTCGCGGCGGGACCTGAGGAAATCGCCGAATTCGACGCGGCGTGGGTCGGCCATGATGTATGCCTCGATGGAGGGTCCGGACAATACTAGGATAATACCAGGCCTTCTTGTCGCTTCCAAGGCGGCGCATATGGGTGTCACCCGACCTCGAGGTGAACATCATGAAAGCTGCCGTACTGAAATCCCTGGGATCGCCGCTGGTGATCGAGAACGCCCCGGACCCGGTGCTCGGCACCGGCGAGGTCATCGTCGACGTCGTCGCCACGCGCGTGCTGTCCTACATGAACGAGGTCTTCAGCGGGATGCGCAACTACGCGCTCGACCTGCCGATCATCCCGGGCCCGGGCGGCATCGGCCGGGTGCGCGCCATCGGCCCGGACGCAACCAAGCTCGCGATCGGCGACTGGGTGTTCTGCGACCCGACGGTGCGGTCGCGCGATGACGCCGTCGCGCCCGACATCGCCCTGCAAGGGCTCACGGCCGCCGGTGCCGGCGGCATGCGCCTGCAACAGCATTTTCGCCACGGCTCGTTTGCCGAGCAGATGCGGGTGCCGACCGAGAACGTGAAGCGGCTCGGCCAGATCACGTCCGAGGAGGCCACGCAATGGTGCGCGCTGGGGACGCTGCTGGTGCCCTATGGCGGCTTCCTCGCCGCCAACCTTCAGCCCGGCGAGACCGTGCTGGTGAGCGGGGCCACCGGCAATTTCGGCAGCGCGGCGGTGTCGGTCGCACTCGCGATGGGCGCGGCCTGCGTGGTGGCGCCCGGCCGCAACCAGACGATTCTCGCCGATCTCGTCCGCCGCTTCGGCGAACGCGTGAAGCCGGTGAAGCTCACCGGCAATGAGAACGACGACCGCGAGGCCATGAAGCGCACGGCACCGGGCCCGATCGACTGCGTCTTCGACATCATGCCGCCCTCGGTGAGCACGAATGTTGTCCGCGCCGCGATCATGACGGTGCGGCCGTATGGACGTGTCGTGCTGATGGGCGGCGTCGGCATGGCGGGCGACGCCGGGCTCGACCTGCCCTACCCCTGGATCATGCGCAACTGCATCACCATCCACGGCGTCTGGATGTATCCGCCGGATGCGACGGCGCGCCTGATCGCACTGGTGCGCGCAGGGCTGTTGCGGCTCGACGAATACGAGACGAAAGCCTTCGACCTCGCCCACGCCAATGAGGCGGTGGCGCACGCCGCGGCCAACGGCGGACCGTTCAAATTGACGGCGATCAGACCGTAACCGGCCCGGCCGCTACGGCGATGCGCCGTCGCAGCGGGTTTGCCCGATATGTCAGATGGCTGGCAGGCATCACCCCGGTCGTCGCCGGCAACGGCCGGCTACTGTGCATGGGGTTGTTTTCGCGGTTTTTATTCGAGCTCGACGACCTGGCCGTTGGACAGCGAGACGCGCCGGTCCATACGGCCGGCGAGCTCCATGTTGTGGGTCGCGATCAGCATCGACACCTGCGTGGCCTTGACCAGCTGCATCAGGGCCTGGAACACGTGGTCGGCGGTGTGCGGATCGAGATTGCCGGTCGGCTCGTCCGCGAACAGCACCCGCGGCGCATTGGCAACCGCACGCGCGATCGCGACACGCTGCTGTTCGCCACCCGACAGCTCAGCCGGACGATGGGTGATACGATCGCCGAGCCCGAGATAGCCAAGGATCTCCTTGGCGCGCTTGACGCTCTCGGACTTCTTCAGGCCGCGGATCATCTGCGGCATCATGACGTTCTCGAGCGCGGAGAATTCCGGCAGCAGCCGGTGCGACTGGTAGACGAAGCCGATGTCGGTGCGGCGAAGCTGGGTGCGCTCGATGTCGGGCAGCTGCGAGGTCGGCGCGCCGTTGACGTAGACCTCGCCGGAATCGGGGGCTTCGAGCAGGCCCGCAATATGCAGCAGCGTCGACTTGCCCGAACCCGACGGCGCGACCAGCGCGACGGATTGGCCCGCCCACAGCGCGAGCTTGGCGTTGTCCAGGATCGTCAGCGCCGCCTCGCCCTGCAAATACTGCCGTTTTATCTCGTGGAGATAGATGACCGGTACATCTTCCGCCCCATGCTCCCGCTCCATCAGCCCCTCACTCGTACCGCAGCGCTTCAACGGGATCGAGGCGCGCGGCGCGCCAGGACGGATAGAGCGTCGCGAGGAACGACAGCGTCAGCGCCATGATGACCACGGCCGTGGTCTCGCCGAGTCGATCTCGGCGGGCAGCTTGGAGAGGAAGTAGAGCTCCGGCGAAAACAATTCGGTGCTGGTGAGCCAGGACAGGAATTGCCGGATCGATTCGATGTTGAGGCAGATCACCAGCCCGACGATGAAGCCGACCAGCGTGCCGACCACGCCGATCGAGGCGCCCGTGATCAGGAAGATCCGCATGATCGAGCCCTGCGAGGCGCCCATGGTGCGCAGGATCGCGATGTCGCTGCCCTTGTTCTTCACCAGCATGACCAGGCCGGAGATGATGTTCAGCGCCGCGACCAGCACGATCATCGTCAGGATCAGGAACATCACGTTGCGCTCGACCTGCAGCGCGCCGAAGAAGGTCGAGTTGCGCTGCCGCCAGTCGACCAGGAACACCGGCCGGCCCGCGGCCTCGGTCACCGCCTTGCGAAGCGCGTCGATCTTGTCGGGATTGGTGGTGAACACCTCGATCGCGGTGACGTCGCTGCTGCGGTCGAAATAGGCCTGCGCCTCGGCAAGCGGCATGAAGACGAAGCCGAGGTCGTATTGGCACATGCCGATCTTGAAGACCGCCGACGATCTTGTAGGGCTTATGCGCGGCGTGCCGCCGAACGGCGTCACCGCGCCCTTCGGCGAGACCAGCGTGATGCTGTCGCCGGCGTGCAGCGCCAGCTGGTCGGCGAGCCGCCGGCCGATCGCCACGCCCTGCCCGTCGCCAAAGCCCTCGAGCGAGCCCTGCTTGATGTTCTTGGCGATCGAGGTGAGGTTGTTGAGGTCGTCGGCGCGGATGCCGCGCACGAGCGCGCCCGAGGCGTTCCACGGCGAGGACGCCAGCGCCTGGCCGTCGACCACGGGGGCAGCTAGCCGGATGCCCGGGACCTGGCTGATGCGCTCGGCGACGTCCTTCCAGTCGGTCAGCGGCGATTCCAGCGGCTGGACGAAGATATGGCCGTTGAGGCCCAGGATCTTGTCGAGCAGCTCCTTGCGGAAACCGTTCATCACCGACATCACGATGATCAGCATCGCGACGCCGAGCATGATGCCGATGAAGGAGAACCGGCGATGACCGAGATGAAGCCCTCCTTGCGGCGCGCCCGCAGATAGCGCGCCGGACAGCATCCACTCCAAGGGCGCGAAAGGCGCGGTTCGCACGGTCTCGGTCATGGTTTCATCCATCGCTCGATAATCCCATGATTTGGGGTCAATTGTGGCCGGATTACCAGCCCACTATCGCGCGATGAACACTCTTCAGCCGACCAGGCGAGCGACTGCGTCGCCGGCGACATCGGTTCTCGCGCGGCCGTCGCGCGGCGCTTGAGCTCGACCTCGCCGTCGGCGAGGCCCTTCGGGCCGACCATGAGCTGCCAGGGGATGCCGATCAGGTCGACGGCGGCGAACTTGGCGCCGGCGCGCTCGTCGGTGTCGTCGTAGAGCAGTCGACGCCCTTGGCCGTCGAGCTCGCGCGTAGAGCTTCTCGCAGGCCGCGTCGACCGCGGCGTCGCCCGGCTTCAGGTTGACGATCGACAGCCCGAACGGCGCCACCGCTTCCGGCCAGATGATGCCGGCGTCGTCGTGGCTGGCCTCGATGATGGCGCCGACCAGGCGCGAGACGCCGACGCCGTAGGAGCCGCCATGGATCGGCACGTCCACGCCGTCGGGGCCGGCGACCAGCGCCTTCATCGGCTTGGAATATTTGTCGCCGAAATAGAAGATCTGGCCGACCTCGATGCCGCGCGTGTTCATGCGCTTGTCTTCGGGCACTTCGCTGCTCGAAGCGCGCCGCGTCGTGCACGTCCTCGGTGGCGGCGTAGAGCGTGGTCCACTGCTCGATGATCGGCGTCAGGTCGCCGTCGTAGTCGACGTCGTCGCCGGGCACCGGCAGGTCCAGCACGTCGCTGTGGCAGAAGACCCCGCTCTCGCCGGTCTCGGCCAGGACGATGAACTCGTGGCTGAGGTCGCCGCCGATCGGGCCGGTCTCGGCCCGCATCGGGATCGCCTTCAGCCCCATCCGCGCGAAGGTGCGCAGATAGGCGACGAACATCCGGTTGTAGGCGACGCCGCGCCGCCGCCTCGTCGATGTCGAAGGAATAGGCGTCCTTCATCAGGAACTCGCGGCCGCGCATCACGCCGAAGCGGGGCCGCTGCTCGTCGCGGAACTTCCACTGGATGTGGTAGAGGTTCTTCGGCAGGTTCTTGTAGGATTTGACGTAAGCGCGGAAGATCTCGGTGATCATCTCCTCGTTGGTCGGCCCGTAGAGCAGCTCGCGCTCGTGGCGGTCGTTGATGCGCAGCATCTCCGGGCCGTAGTCGTCGTAGCGGCCGCTCTCGCGCCACAGGTCGGCGAGCTGCAGGGTCGGCATCAGCAGCTCGATGGCGCCGGCGCGGTCCATCTCCTCGCGCACGATCTGCTCGATCTTCTTCAGCACCCGGAAGCCCAGCGGCAGCCAGGCGTAGATGCCGGCCGCCTCCTGCCGGATCATGCCGGCGCGCAGCATCAGCCGGTGGGAGACGATCTGCGCCTCGGTCGGGGTTTCCTTCAGGATGGGCAGGAAAAAGCGCGACAGGCGCATGGGCAACACTCGAGGAATCGAGCGAACGGGTTGCAGTGAAACCGGATTGAGAGCGAAAACACAAGGCCGGGAATGAGGAAAAGCCGCTAACGCGGCGGAATTCCTGTCATTTTTCCGTCGACTTCAGGTTCGACTTGAACCGTGCCGGAGTAGCGTGGCGCGACCTCAAGCTCGTCCTCGAGCGTGATTTTCTCGAAATCGGTCAACAGCGCGTCGATCCGCACATGCCAGCGGCCCGCGAAGGGCAACTCGACTTTGCGACATGCCAATAGCCGTCAGGCCCGAGCTCGGCGTCGCGCTCCATCGGCTCGATGCCACGCTCGGGCAGGCTGAGCGTCAGCGTCGCTTCCTTTGCCTTCAGCGGCGTCGCCTCGCCGGTCATGAGCTGGAGCACGAAATCGTCGATGCCGGCCTTGCCCGGGGACACCAGCACCTGGAACATCGCCTTGTCGGTGTGGATGTGGATCGCCAGCGGCGTCTCCGGGACGATGCGTCCGCGGTGGCGGCGTGAAACGCCAGCCCGCGACGACGGCGAAGATGCCGAGCGCGGCGCCGCATTCGAGCAGGATCGACCGTTTGAGCGCGGACGCGGCCTTTTGATCCCGCGCCAGCGCCGGCGTAAGCCGCAAGCGATTAAGTGCGGCGAGCGCCAGCAGAGACAAGACCAATCCCAGCTTGATCGAAAGGATGATGCCATAGCTGGTCTCGACCAGCGCCGACAGGTTCTCAAGCTGAATGATCGCAATCAGCAGGCCGGTCAACGCCAGCGCTGCGACGACCGGCATGGCGATGCGCGAGAAGCGGTTCACGAGGGGCAAAGTTGCCGCCGTCGGCTTCGACACCAGCACTGTGAGCGGCGCCAAGGCGCCGATCCAGAAGGCGACGCCGAGGCCATGGAGGAAGATCGCCGGCCGCGTCAGCATTTCGGGCGGTGCCGTTGCGGCGTGCCCGGTCATGGCGAGCGACAGGCCGACGCCGACGAATGCGATGGCCGCAAAAGCGCGCGCGTACCACGCGCGTCCCAGCGCCATCAGCGCGAGCAGCATCGCGGCGATGGCAACCAGCAAGGCGGGGCCGGCGCTGGTCGCGAATGCGATTGTCCAGGGGGCCGCCGTCACGAGAGCCGATGGCGGCAAACCGAGGAGGTCGAGCCCCAGTACGCCAAGGGAGGCAACAGCGCTCGCGAGACCAACAAGGAGCGCTGCGCGCGGCACCGCCATGCCCGCCATCGACCACGCAATCCAGCGCGCAAAGAACGCGCCGCCGACGCCGACAAAGAGCCCGATATAGAGACCGACCCGCGTGAGCCAGATCAGGGCGTTGACCCCGCCACCCGCATTGCCCGGCGGCTTCGTCGCCGTCGGCGCACCGACCGAAAAGATCACCGAGCCCGCCACGGGATGACCGTCCTGCGAGATCACCCGATAGCTCACGACCGCCGTGCCCTGCGGCAGGTCCAGCGGCATCGCGACCGAAATGCGTCTCGCCCGACGTCGTGACACGGGCGTCGTCGCGCGCTCTGCCCGCGCCGTCGATCAACTGGATCGCGCCCGGGGTCACCGCCTCGTTGAAGCGCAATTCCACCGCCTTCGGCACGCTCGCAAGGATACTGCCGCTCGCAGGCTCGACCGAGATCAGCGCCGCATGCGCCGAGGCGCCGGTCGAGTAGCCGACGAGCACAAGCAGCGTCGCGAGCGCAGCGAGAAGACGCATTACGGCTTGGGCAGCAGCTTTACGCCAGGCGCTGGCGACTTGCCCTCGTGCGTAGGCCCTGCCCCCTCCGCCGGAATTTCGATCCAGCGGCTGACGCCCTTCTCGCATTCCTGCACGACCGGGAAATATAGCGTGGTGTCCGGCTTCAGGCTGTCGGTGAGAAAGCTGCTGACGACGAACTCGTCGTAATTGTGGTCCGGCAGCTTGCCGCCGGACCAGGCCACCTCCTTGACGCCGGAGGAGAGCTTGTTGCCGTGATAGTCGTACTCGCCGGCATATTTGCCTTCGACCACGTCGACGTTCCAACCCGCCTTCGGCATCGGCTTCACCGCGATGACGCCTTCGGGGATCTGCACGCGGATCTTGACCGTCGGCGAGCCCGAACAGCCGTGCGGCACGGCGAAGACGGCCTTGTAGGACGCACCGACCGTGGCCTGCTTGCCTTCCAGATAGACGTGCGCTGCCGCAGGCGATGCGGCAAGCGCAGCCATCAGGATCAGCCAGGGTGTCTTCGACATGTTCGCTCTCCCGGGATTAGATCACGCTCGTCACATTTTCATTCCCGAATGATCGGGCATTTTCTTCATCATCATGCTTCCACCGCCGCCGGGCGCCTGGGCACCGACGCCCTGGACGTCGAGCGACACGGCGACTTTTCCGGCCTTCTCGAACTCGAGCGTGACCGGCACCTTCTCGCCCTCCTTGAACGCGCCCTTCAGATCCTGGAGCATCAGATGATAGCCGCCGGGAGCGAGCTTCACGGTCTTGCCCGGCTCGATGACGAGGCCCTTGTCCAGCGGTCGCATCTTCATCACGCCATTGTCCGATCGTCATCTCGTGGACCTCGGCCTTGCCCGCAATATCAGCCGAGACACCGATGAGCTTGTCGGGCGCCGAGCCCTTGTTCTCGATGGTGAGGAAGCCGCCGGCGACCTTCGCGCCGCTCGGGGTCGCCCGGCTCCAGGCCTGGGTGATGACGAGGTCGCCGGCCTTGATGTCCTCGGCGCGGACGGGAGCTGCGATCACAACAGCCGAGAGCGCTGCGAGCGCGAAGATGCGTGAGAGCTGGTTCATGTCGATTGCCTTTCTTGTCGCCGTTGAGAGTGTCCCACCCGTCAGAACGTGTACTTGCCGGCGAGAACGAAAGTTCGTCCCGGGAACGGATGGAACAGGAAGTATTGCGCGTTGAAGATGTTGTCGATGCCGAAATCGAACGAGAAGTTCCGCGTCGCGTTGTAGTGAATCTTCATGTCCACAACGAAAAAGTTATCGAACGCGCCGTAGACGTGCGAAACGCTGTCGGTGTTGTCCAGCGTCGAATATTGCTTGCCACTGTAGCGCGCTGCGACCGTATAGGCCCAGCTGTCGTTCGGCCGATAGGTGACCCCGAACTTGGCGCGCCAATCGGGCACGAAAGGCACGCGTTTGCCGACGACGCTGGTCCGGATCGCTCCCAGTTCGGATCGGAGATGATCCTGGAATCGACATAGGTCGACGCTGCCGAAGAGTTGCAGGCCGCTCGACCAGCACATTGTCCTTGTCGGCGGACAATTCGACGCCCTGCATGCGGATGGCCGCGACGTTGCTGACCGCCGTCTGCACCGACTGCGCCCCGCTCGCGTCGGTCACCGTGGTCGATTGCGAGATCAGCGCATTGTTGGTTCGTTCTCCTGAACACCGTCAGACGGACCCGCCCGTCGGTCCAGCGCCGCTCGACATTGAGCTCGCCGGTGAAATCCTGCTCCGGCGTCAGAAGCGGGTTGGCCAGATAGGTGACACCGCCGACACTGATGTTTTGATAGAGCTCGGTCACCGTCGGATAACGGTAGGCTTCGCCGAAATTCGCAGTAATGTTCCAGTCCTTGTTCGGGATCGAACGACAGCGACGCCTTCGGCGAGAAATTGGTCGAGGACAGCCTCGGCTGCCACGTCGGCACGGCCGACGTGATCGACGCCGGCGCTGGTTGGCGGTGGTGTTGAGGTTGAAACCCTCGACCGCCTGCCAGTTCTCCAGCCGCCCGCCAAGCGTCAGCTTGACGATCGGGGTGATCTTCCAGGCGTCCTGCACCCAGAGCGCTTCCGTGCGCGTCTCGCCGACGCCGGTCGAATAGAGCTGGCCGTTGCCGGTCGATGGCGCGTTGTACCAGACCGTCGAGGCATAGACGGGATTTTCGAGCCGGTAACGGTCGCCGTGCACACCAAAGCTGATCTCGTGCGGACCATCGATCCCGAACGGACGCCAGATGCCCTTGGCGTCGGCGTTCTGCCAATTGGTGCCGTCCATCCGCGTCACCTTGCCGTTCAGGGAATAGCCGAGGCCCGGCGACGGCACGACCGTAAACGGATTGACCAGGGTGTCCTGGAGATAGTTGTAGGTCGAGGCCGAGAGGTCGAAATCGAAGACGCCTTTGGTGTCGCTTCTGAGCGAGACGGCGTTGCTCATATGGGACTGGTCCCAGGTGTACTTGCTGCTGGCAAAGCTGCTCACGCCGCCGAAAGTCGGCAGACCCGTCGCGGTCGATTTCAGATAGGTCTGCGGATCGGAGGTCTGGTGATTGTTCCAGATGCCGAGCGAGTACGTCGCCTGCACCTGCGGCGCGATGTCATAGGCGAGCCGCAGATTGCCCGAGGTCTGCTGCGAATGCGCCAACGCTCCAGTGCCGACGACGTTGGCGATACCACCGGTCTTATTGAGCGCGGCAAAGCCTCCGGTCGTTCCGGCTGGGAACGAGGCATTCGTCGTGTACGTCAGCGGCTGCTGAAAACTGTCGAGATAGTTCGCGCTGACGAGCCAGGACAGCTTGCCGTCGCGATTGCCGGCGGCTGCGCTGGTCTGGCTGGTCACGTAGGCGTCCTTGGTGCCGTACTGATTCCACGGCATCACCGAGACGGTCTGCTTGGCCACGGCAAACGGCTTGTCCGGCATCTTGGACGTGATCAAGAGGACGCCGCCGATGGAATTGCCGGGATAGGCGGCCGCAAACGGACCATTTAGGAAATCGATCCGCCCGATCGCCTCGGGCGAGATCAGGTTCCATTTCGGCGAGGCGCCGGAGTTGTTGTTGCCGATCAGCGCCGAGATCAGCAGGTCGTCATAATAGATCAACGTGCGCGCGCTGGAGTTCAGGCCCCAGCTTCGCGTCGCCAAGACCGCCTGATTGTCGCCGTCGTTGCGTTTTCGCACGAACAGGCTCGGCATGTATTTGACGGCATCCTCGGGGTCCTTGAGGTTGATGGTCTCGTCGGCCTCTTTCGCCGTGATGCTGAAGGACCGCTGCGGCAGCTGATAGCGCGCCACGGCCGCCGGCTGGTCCAGCGACGCTCTGGCGCTGCCCGCGCCCTGCTCATTGGTTGCAGCGCCCGAGGCCGCCCTCTCGACCGCCGGCTTTGCCGACGATCTGCTGGCGCTTGCGGTATGCACTGCCGGCCTGCGCGGCTTGGGCTTCACCGTTGCGGGCGCATCGACGGTCACCGCAGGCAGCTCTCTTTGGCTGCTCTGGGCAAATACTCCGCTCGACGAGGCGAGCAGCGCGGCGTGAACGGCAACGACACTCACACCGCAGCGGGCATGACGAGGTAACATGGGGCATTCCTGACACCGGCAGCCATCGCCGGCCAATCGACAACATCAACCGCCAGCGGACGGACCGCGGCGGCATCGAGGGTCGTCAGGAAAACTGGGGAGGCCCGCGGGCCTGGGCGCTTGAGCCTTTATGGGCAGCGACAGCGGACGCATTCGCATCGTGCCACACCACGCGTTCGGCGTGGCGGAAGGGAATGGAGAGCGCCGCATGTGGCGGCGGATCAAGCGACGCGTTCGCCTGCGCGAGGCAACACAGTGCGCACGCGCCTGTATGAGCCGTCGGCGTGCCCGTCTGGTCGTTCGAACCGCCCTGCTCGCTCGCGCTGTGGCAGATGGCGGCGGCCTGGAGCGGATCGGCAACGGCCTGGCCCGCCGCCCAGCAGGCGGCAATCGGCGCCAGCACCTGCATCACCAAGGCGAGCAGGACGATGGGCAGGAATTTTTGCAGCCGTGCGCGCATCCGCCGAACCATTCGTTCGCCTACTAACTAAACACCGCCCCCGCCCCGAGTCGAGGTCCGTTCCGCCGGCTTCTTGGCCCAGCGCAAATGTCCCGAAAACTGTGGTCCGGGCGCCCGTCCGGAGAGGGCGTCCGGCATTTAAGGCAGTCGCACCGCCCAACCCTTCCACAGATTTCTTATATTTGTCATATGCTTATAGGGTAAATAACCCGATCATTTCGTTAACTGCTCGAATTTTGAACAATCGTTGCCGAAAATGATGACAAGTGAGAAAAGTTGATCTAGCATCCCTCTTGCTCAGGCTGGCCGCGAGGTCGAAGCCTGGTGGTCCAAGTCTCGGGAGGAGCCCCTGGCGCGCAAAACGCAGCGTCGCCCCGCCAATCAAGATCAAATCTTAGAATCGGGGATAATAGGGTCGACACAATTTTTGAGCGGGGCTAGGGCCCCGCTCTTTTTTTGTCCGCGTGGCTGACGCATCGATGAACGCTTCCCCCAATCCGATCGAACAGTCCTTCGAACTCGCGGCGGCGCGCTGCGCGGATCTCACGCCGCTGGTTTATCAACGTCTGTTCGAAGAGCATCCCGAAACGCAGACGTTGTTCCGCTCGCAAGGCAGCGAGCTCGTGAAAGGATCGATGCTGGCGTTGACGATCGAGGCGATCCTCGACTTCGCAGGCCCGCGAAGCGGCCATTTCCGGCTGATCGCCTGCGAGGTCGCCTCGCACGACGCCTATGGCACGCCGCGCGAGCTGTTCATCGCCTTCTTCGCAATCATCAGGGATACGCTGCGCGATCTGCTCGGCGATGAATGGTCGCCGGAGATTGCGCGAGCATGGGACCAGCTGCTCGTCGGGATCGACGCCTTCGCCGGCATCGCAGCGTAACGCTTCGCGCCGCACCAACGCGGGCTGCGGCGATCTCGCGTTGATTGCAGATTGAGTGGCATCAACTCTTGTGCGACACTTTCCGACATCGGTCGCGCAATCAATGACGCGCCGACGACAAAATATATGGGAGCGAGCGATGTCCGGGACGAAAGATTTCTCGACGACGAGGCGCGATCTTCTTCAGGCGGCAGCGACCGCCGGCGCCGCAACTGCCATCCTCGGCAGCATGGGCATAAACCCAGCACTTGCAGCCGAAGTCGGACGATCCGAAAAGCCGCTGAAGGCGGCGTTCTCCAACGCGGGCCTCCAGGCGACCTGGTGCGCGCAAGGCAAGCAGGCCGCGGAATTCTGGGGCAAGCTGTTCAACGTCGAAGTGACCTGGTTCGACGGCCAGCTCGACGCGGTGAAGCAGCGCGCGGCGATCGACAACATGGCCTCGCAGAAATGGGATTTCGTCGCGATCCAGGCCTTCGGCATCGGCACCCTCACCCAGCCCGTGCAGAAGATGATCGACGCCGGCACGCCCGTCATCGACATGGACACGCTGATTGCGCCGCTCGATCAGATCAACGTGCACTCCTTCCTCGCCCCTGACAACGAGTTCATGGGGGCCTCGGTGACGCAGGCGCTGTGCAACGCGATGGGCGGCAAGGGCAAGATCATCATGACGCAGGGCGCGCTCGGCCACACCGGCGCGCAGGGCCGCGCCAAGGGCTTCAACAACGTCGTCAAGCAGTTCCCTGCAATCGAGGTGCTCGACACCCAGCCCGCCGACTGGGACGTCTCCAAGACCGCGCGGCTCTGGGAAACCTATCTGACAAAGTATCCGCAGATCGACGCGGCGTTCTTCCACAATGACGACATGGCGCTTGCCGCCGCCAACATCATGAAGGCGCATAACCGCACCAACATCCTGATCGGCGGCGTCGACGCCATGCCCCCGGCGATCCAGGCGGTGAGCGAGGGCCGCATGTTCGCGACCGTGCGCAATCCGTCCTGCCGTATCCATGGCGGTGCGATCATCGCGGGCGTGGCGGCCGTGGCCGGTGGCGAGAAGAGCGGACAGGGCATTCCCAAGAACGTCGTCACCGACGGCCCGGTCGTGACCAAGGCCAATGCCGCCGGCATGCAGTGGATGCAGGATCACTTCCTGATCTGAACCTCCATGCCCGAGGGTCGTTCGCCCATCCTGGAACTCCAGGGCATCACGAAGAGCTTCGGCGGCGTCGAAGCGCTTCGTGGTGTCGACTTCGCGCTTCTTCCCGGCGAGATCCACGGTCTCGTCGGCGAGAACGGCGCTGGCAAAAGCACGCTGATGAAAATCATCGCCGGCGTGCACACCGAGTTCTCCGGCCGCTTCCTGATCGACGGCCAGGAGACCCACTTCCGCTCGGCGCGCGATGCGCACGCGGCCGGCATCGCCATGGTGCATCAGGAACTGAGCGTCGCGCCCGATCTCACGGTCGCGGAGAACGTCTTTCTCGGCAACCAGCCGACCAACCGGCTTGGCCTCGTGCAATGGCGGCGCATGGCGCGCGAGGCCGGCGAGCAGCTTTCTCGATTCGGCATCGACGTCGATCCGATGAGCCGGCTCGGCGACCTCCCGATCGGGCTCCAGCAGCTGATCGAGATTGCCCGCGTGCTGTTCTCCGGCGCCCGCATCGTCATCCTGGACGAGCCGACTTCCGCGCTCTCCCCGCCTGAGGTCGAGCGACTGTTCGCGACGCTGCGGCGGCTGCGCGAGGAAGGTACTGCAATCGTCTTCATCTCGCATTTCATCGAGGACATCTTGCGGGTGTCCGATACGGTGACCGTGTTCCGCAACGGGCGGAAGGTCGCGGAGACAGCAAGCACAGCAACCAGCAAGGGCGCGCTGATCGAGGCGATGATCGGCCGCGGCGGCGAGGCGCTCGAACACAGCTATAGCGACGATCTGATGCTGCCCAAACCGAGCGCCAGCTCGGTGGTCCTCAGGGCCGACCAGCTTTCACTCGCCCGCAGCCTTCAGGACGTGTCCTTCGAGGCCCGCGCCGGCGAAGTGCTCGGCATCTACGGCTTCATGGGCTGCGGCCAGCAGGAGCTGTCGCGTATCCTGTTTGGCAAGCTGAAGCCAGACGCCGGCACGCTGGCCGTCGACGGCAAGCCAAAAACCTTCGCCAGCACGGCCGCGGCGCGGCGCGCAGGCGTGGCGCTGGTGCCGGAGAGCCGGCGCGCCATGCTGTTTCACCAGGAGCCGGTCTACAAGAACATCTCGATCAGCATCCTGGACCGCATCTCGTCGCTGCTGCTCAAGCCGGCGCAGGAGCGCGACATCGCGAAGCGTCAGGTCGACCAGTTGCAGATCAGGCCGCCGGTGGTCGGCCTCGACCTTGGCATGCTCTCCGGCGGCAACCAACAGAAGGTCGCGCTGGCAAAATGGCTGACCTATCCGCCGAAGCTGCTCGTGCTCTGTGAACCCACGCGCGGCATGGATGTCGGCGCCAAGAACGACGTCATCAACATCGTCCGCGATCTCCGCGCCAAGGGGCTTGCCATCATCGTGCTGTCGACCGAGCCGGAGACGGTGCTGTCGCTGGCCGACCGCATCCTCGTGCTCAAGCGCGGCGCGGTGGTGCGGGAGTTTGCCAACGAACCGGTCAGCAAGGACCGCCTGCTGGAGGCGGCGTGACGGAGAAGCCCATGGCGAGCAGCGAGACGGTTCCGGCGGCG
The DNA here is from genome assembly GCA_963819355.1 of uncultured Alphaproteobacteria bacterium. Taxonomy (GTDB): domain Bacteria; phylum Pseudomonadota; class Alphaproteobacteria; order Rhizobiales; family Xanthobacteraceae; genus Bradyrhizobium. Next base: position 554,140 of record CAWFVZ010000017.1, read on the forward strand.
GCTCGGCGGGCGCGCGGACTGGCGCCCTTCCTGCGCTCCCAGATGCGCAACATCGCACCGTTCCTGACGCTGATCTTCCTGTCCGGCTTCTTCGCGCTCGCCAGCCCCTCCTTCGCGACGCTCGACAATCTCGGCAACATCCTGACGCAGGTGTCGGTGACCGGCATCATCGCCGTCGGGCTCACCTTCGTGATCCTCTGCGCGGAGATCGACCTCTCGATCGCCGGCATCGCCAACGTCACCGGCATCGCAGTCGCCTACTTCACGCTCCAGGAATCCTACGTCAACATTCCCAACATTCCTCTCCCCGGCGCCGCGGCGATCATGCTCGCCATTCTGCTTTGCGCGGCTCTCGGCATCGTCAATGCGCTGGGGCTGACCGTGATCGGCATCCCCTCCTTCATCATGACCTTGGCCATGATGCAGATCGCGGCCGGCATCTCGGCGCTGCTGGTACGCGGCCAAATCGCCTACAAGGTGCCGGGCCTGATCACGACGCTCGGCTCCGGCTCGATCGGCGGCATCCCCTGGATCGTGATCGTCGCCGCCGTGATGCTGCTCGGCGGGCACCTGGTTCTGACCTACACGCGCTTCGGCCGCTACGTCTACATGGTCGGGGGAAATCGCGAGGCGGCCGAATATTCCGGCCTCAACGTCAAGCTCATCCTCGGCGCGGTGATGGTGATCTCGGCGGTGTGCTCGGGCATCGGCGGCATGCTCGGTGTCGCCCATTTCGGCAGCGCGCAGCAGAACGAGTTCGACAGCTACCTGCTCGACTCCATCGCCGCCGTCGTCGTCGGCGGCACCAGCCTGTTCGGCGGCCGCGGCGGCATCGGCAACACCATCGTCGGCCTGTTCGTGCTCGGCGTCCTCAACAACGGCCTCGACCACGTCAACATCGACAGCTTCCTGAAGATCCTGATCCGAGGCGTGATCCTGCTGGCGGCGCTGATCATCAACGTCTATGCGCAGCGGCTGAGAGAAAAAGCGGCGGAGTAGACAGCCCTCAAAACAAAACCGCGAAAACAACCCCATGCACAGTACAAATCATTGGGGAATTTGGCGTGGAGTGGCTTAAGCCGGAGCCTCAGGGTCGTTTGACACGTCGGGCAAAACAGGAGCACGATGCCATCATCACACCGATCGCGTGCCTGGGGGCGCCATCATGCCGCGACATGTCGCTTGCCTGTTTGCTGTCCTTGTCACCCTTGTTTGGGCAGCCGGCGCTACCGCTGCCGAAGTCAGGGTGATGATCTCGGCCGGTTTCTTCGGCGTCTACAGCGAGCTGGGTCCAGCATTCGAGAAATCAACGGGCCACAAGCTCATCACCACGCGCGGTCCGTCGATTGGAGATTCCCCGGAAGCAATTCCGACGCGCCTTGGCCGTGGCGAGGAAGCCGACGTGGTGATCATGGATGGGGTCGGCGTCGATCTCCTGGACCAGCGCGACCTGACCCGACCCGATAGCCGGATGCCGCTTGCGGAATCATTCATCGGCATGGTGGTTCGAGCGGGTCAACCCAAGCCGGACATCAGCACAATGGACGCGATGCGCAAGACGCTGCTCGCAGCCAAGTCCATTGCCTATTCGGATAGTTCGAGCGGCACGTATCTTTCAACAATAGGCTTCAAGAAGCTCGGCATCGCCGACCAACTCGCCGGTCGGACGCGCAAGGTGCGAGGCCCCCCTTCGGGTGAGCCCGTGGCGGCAGTCGTCGCCCGTGGCGAAGCGGACATCGGCTTCCAGCAGGTCCCCGAACTGATCCATGTCCCCGGCGTCGATTTCGTGGGCACCGTGCCGTCCGAGGTTCAACCTCCAACTCTTTTTGTCGGGGCGCTGCCTAAAAATTCGCAACATCCCGATGTCGGGATCAACCTCCTAAAATTCCTGTCCTCTGCAGATGCCGAAGCCGTCATCACGAAGGCTGGATTGAAACCGTTGTCGCCGCGTTGAAGTTTGTCTGCTCCGCGCCGAACCCGGTGGTTGACGCCTGCTAATGGCCCCAAAGTGGGACCTTCGTGGTGAGCCCTTAGCCAGTGTTCCTGACCGCCTCAGCTAGAATGGCGTAAAGCTGCTGCTTGCTGAATTCCTTAGGCTGCTGCCTCACTGCTGTGCTCCGCGACACCTTCTTTGCTACCGGACGTGTGGAGGCGGCCGACGACGCCTGCCTTAGCTTCGGGTGTGGCCTTATCTTGGGTCTTGCTGTTGGCGGCTTGTGGCCACGCTTCAGGCCCAAACGGGTTAGCATGCCGCAGACCGCGTTACGGCTACACCCGAGACGGGGCGCAATCTGTGCCGCGCTCTGTCCTGCGGACCAGAGCCTTTTAACCAGCGCTACGTCTTTCGCACCCCAGTCCATGGCAGACATTATAGCGCTGACTGCCAGACACTGGGTAGTCTAGTTTTCGTCCGGCTCACGTACGACTGCCGGTTCGTCGGCGTCATCCTCCTCTTCGTCGTCTTCTTCGTCCTCCTCGTCTTCATCAGGATCTCGGGGCGGCATCACGGCGCCCATAGCCACGTGCGGCGTGATCGTTGTGGTGAAAAATGCTTCGAAGTCGTGTTGCTTCATGTTGTTGTTACTCCTCGAAAAGCATGCGCAGTCGAATATTCCTGACGGACGACATCCGGATGTCCAGAGCGCGATCGCTCCGACGTGACGGCGATCAGATCGACGAGCAGCGGCAAGGGGGGCCCCCCACGCAACTGGCGGCGTTTACGAATACTTTATGCCCGAGGACGCATCAGGTTCTATATTCACTAAAACTTCGCCGGCAGTGATTTCGGGATCTCCAAGATCGAGGTCATGCAGACTTGCTTGAACAAACTCCAGTATCTTAGCGTTCGCTGCATTGGCGCTTTCGCGGTCCTCGAATATCATCACAGCGACACCAACGCCGTCGCCCCCATCCAGCACGTAGTAAGATCTGAATCCGTGCGATTGCCTCAGGATCTGACCAATGCCGCTCTTGGCGCGGCGAGCAGCGTCCGCAACCGAACGAACCTTGGTGTACTTGCGAAGGACTATGTACATGAGGTCACCACGCGTTACAGTTCCCATCCCACGCATCAAAGCATATCGGGTCCCAGTTGGACCAGGGCGCTGCTTCCAGGATGGATCACAGACGCCAATCGGCGGGCCGCGCGACGCGCCTTTCTCCAGTGAGCCAACCTCGCCCCGCAGGCGGGGCGAGGTGCTGGGGCTCAGGAACCGTCGAACTTGAACGAAACGTTGAGCTTGGCGCGATAGGCCTCTACTTTTCCCTTCGCATCCAGTTGCATATCGAGTTTGACGACCTCTGCAATGCGAAGATCTCGGAGAGATTTTGCAGCTTGCTCGACCGCATTAGCGGCCGCCTTCTCCCATGAGTCGTTGCTGGTACCGATCAGTTCAATGACCTTGTAGACGCTATCAGGCATGTCGTCCTCCTGTTCGGTATGAAGCAGGAAGCAGGTGCTCCCTGCCGTTGTGAAATCTAGCATCAGGATATCGGCGCTGATACGACGCGATACGGTCTCGGACGTCGCCCGGGGCCCGATAAGGGACAAACTTCATTTGGCGGGGATGTCGGCTTTTGACCCTTAGCTTCAGTTATTGCGGCGCGGCGACATGTCAGGAGTTGGGTGCAAGCCGGAAGTGGCTGGCACACAGCCAGGGCGACGCGATTGACCCTTTGGAGACATCTGCCGCTTGCGCTACGGTCCCTTCATGACTAGGCGCCAGACCGATATAATCACGGCGATGCTAGCCCGTCTTATTCGTGAGAGTGCGGTTTTTTGATCCGATTGATGTGGCCGCACACCTGCTCTGACGAGGCGCACAGGATTGCGTTCGGCTTTTCACCGCCTCACGACCCGTACTTTGCAACGCGTTTGAGGGATGGGTTGGGCGAACGGGGCGGACGCCCCGCCGGTCAAGGACCGAGTGGCAGCAGCGCGCCTGGCAGGCCGCGGATCAGGTCGGCTTCGGGACATGCGGCGGCGAACGCAAGGCGAATGCGGCTGGTGGTCTCGACGACACGGGCGGCGATTTTCAAGAGACGAAGACGCAGCGTTGCGAACTCGGCAGTGGCCAATTCCCGGGCTTTGGGAATGGCGTCGCGCACGGTCAGCATCAACCAATAAGCGGCGGTGTGGAGAACGAGGCGGACTTGATTGGCGAGCGCCGAACGGCAGCTGGTGCGATCGGAGGCGAGCTGCGTCTTATGCAGCTTGATCAGGTTTTCGGCTTGGCCGCGCGCGCAATACAGACTGTCGTAGATCCACTCGGCCGAGCCGACATCGAGGCTGGTGACGACGAAGCGGATGTCGAGGCCGAGCTTGGTCGCCTCAATACGGGCGACGGTGCGCCGTTCGCGATCCCAGGACTTGGCCTTGTGGCGCGTCTCGGTATAGCCGCGCAGAACAGCCAGGTTCTCGATGGCGCGTCGCGTGCGGGTATCGTCGGCGACCTCGTCGACTTTTCTGGCGAGAGGCTTGGTGCCGGACAGACCGAAGATGTAGTCGATGCCGTTGTTCTCGCACCAACTCATCGCCTCCGGCCGGGCATAGTGCCCGTCGCCACGGAACGTAATTCGCGTCTTGTGCCATCGCGTGCGGATGTGCCGTACCAGGCGGCGCAGATGGGCACGCACCTCGACGCCGCCCGGCGTCTTGCCGGGCCGCAGCACGACCGCCACGGGCCGGCTCTTCTCCGTGTCGTAGACGTGGATCGGCAGAAAGCAGCGTTCGTCATAATGAGCGTTGAACAGCGAGAGCTGCTGATGGCCGTGGACGACATCGCAGGTGTCGTCGATGTCGAGCGTGACGGATGCCGGCTCGCACGGATAGCTATCCATCCATGCATCGACCAAGGTGTAGGTCAGGCGGATCACGTCGCGCAGGCGCGGAGCATTCTCCAGCCGCGACAGGGTCGGTTGGGAACACAAATCCCGGCCCGTGTCCGGCAGCCGACCGCAGGCGAGCTTGAACGCCGGATCGGACCGCAGATGATCGAGGTCGTCGGCGTCCTCGTAGCCGCAGCAGATCGCGAACATGCGGGCGCGGAACATATCGACAAGGCTGTGCACGACCCGCGTCGGATCGCGCCGATCCGGGAACACCCGGGCCAATTTGGCCGCCAAACCCAGACGCCGCTCCGCCATCGCCAGAAGCATCACGCCCCCGTTCGAGGTCAGCCGACCGCCATCGAAGGCAGCTGTGACTTTCTTGGCCTGAACGGCTGGAAACCAGAACGGCAAAATCGTATCATCGATCATGGCGGGCGTGGCGTTCGCGGTTGAAGGTGATGGGGTTGGCTTCGCAACCAAATCCTACGCCGCATCAGCGCTCTACGCCACGCTCGCCAGCCTCTCAGCCGCCCTCTGGCGAATAAGACGGGCTAGCACCGCTCGTGTTCTTTGAGGGGCGGTGCAATGACAAGGAAACGCTTCGAACACTGATCTCGCTGGCGAATGATAGATTCCGCCGCAAGGAAGCCCACGCCCTGTTTTCTGAGATCAGGCAGAAGACGCTAGCGGCGGAAAAACGCAACGATCAGTTGGCTCTCGCTCAATATAACTTCGAGGAGATTTGCGCGAAGACGCTCTACAACATGACGCGCGAGCCGGCGCCATTTGATCCCGACCCTCCGTTTTGGGTCTTGCCACTTGCGCTTGAACTGGGCCTGATGCTTGGTGTCATAGACGCTGGCGAGATAAGCCCGCTGTTGAGAGCAGGCCCATCAGGCATGTCGTCGTAGCGGCTGGGCGTGATACAATTGAGGGTGCTGTCGCCCGTGCACATTTCCTGTCTTGTATCAACTGGCGTGCCAACTCTGGTGGAGCAAAAGCAGATTTGCGTTGCGGGAAGCAAGTGTCGCGGTGGAAGGACAGAAATGGTCGGAAAGCAATCAAAGCGCACCCCTCGGACAGGCTTCGATCGGGCCGGCCGAACGCCGCTTCATTACGCGGCTGCCGGCGGAGCAATCGCACAAGTGATCCGCCTGGTCGAGGCCGGTGCCAACTCCAGTGCCCAGGACGACGATGGATGGTCACCATTGCGCTTTGCGGCGCAGGCGGGTTCCGCCGCGATCACGCGCATCCTTATCGCCGCCGGAGCGACGGTTGATCTGCGGGACTCTAACGGCAATACACCCGTCGGCAAGGCGGTCTTCTCATCACGCGGCGACGGAACGGTTATCAAGCTTCTGCGAGATGCGGGTGCCGATCCATACGCGGAGAACGCCAGCGGTGTCACGCCGCTGGCGCTTGCCCGTACGATCGCCAACTTTGATGTTGCCCAGTTCTTCAGCGACCTGCCCAGCGCACGGGATTGAGTGAGTCCCCGGCAACGCCGACGCGATGGAACTGGATTACTTCCGGTTCTGGCCCATCGCTTCCGTTGATGCGGCGTAGCCAAATGTCGGTTCATAGGGGCACACCGGAAGTTTGCAACCGAACGTCAAACCGACGCGATTGACCCATTGAAGACTTCCCTTGCCGCTGCCTAAGACCGCTTTTGAGGCTGAACGGCTCAAACGTATTTGGGCTGACGCCCGATCCGTCATTTTCACTTTCGCCCGATTATCGTTGCTGCCGTCTGTTGGATATCTTGATGACGCGATAAAACATGAACTTGGGTGTGCCACGCATCGCGATCAAAGCTCGCGCGGCCAACGGAGAGACTATCGTGACCAAACCAAGCATCGTTTTCGCGCATGGCCTCTGGGCCGATGGATCATGCTTCAGCAAGTTGATTCCAGCGCTTCAGGCCGAGGGCCATGACGTGATGGCCAGTCAGCACGGTCTCGATTCCCTCGCGACCGACGTCGCCGCCGTGAAAGCCTGCCTTGCTCGGGTCCCCAGCCCGGCGATCCTCGTCGGTCATTCGTATGGCGGAACACTGATCACGCACGCTGGGACCGATGCGCGGGTAGCCGCGCTCGTCTATATTGCGGCCCTCGCGCCGGATGCCGACGAAACCTCTCAGAGCTTGCTTGGCAAGTTTCCAACGTCTCCCGTGTTCGACCATCTCGATGTGCCGGAAGGGCGCATCTGGCTCAAACAAAGCGGTGTCAAACACTTCGCGGGAGATCTGCCCGAGGCGGAACAAAAGCTGGTGTATGCGACGCAGGCAGCGCCGGTGGCAGACCTCTTCAACCAAAAGGTCGAGGGCACGGCGTGGAACGCCAAGCCGAGCTGGTATGTCCTCGCCACCCAGGACCAAACGGTTCCGCCGGATCTACAACATTTTGTCTCGAAGCGGATGAAAGCCGACACGACCGAAGTCGCGTCATCTCACGTCCCCATGCTATCGAAGCCGGACGTGGTCCTCGATGTCATCCGCAAGGCCGCGAGCACGGTCTCAGCGTCCTGATCCCAGTCGCGGCGGTTGGCCCTTTTCGGAAGTGCTGCGCTGTCCGCTGTCCGGCTATCGTCGGCCGGTGAAGTTTTGAGGGCCTAAGGGCGCAGCGAGATCAGAATGCTGAGGAGAAATACATGACCCAACATGTCTTGTTCATCGTCACCAACGCAGCCGTGATCGGTCCGCACAGTCGTAAGACCGGCTTCTTTTTCGCCGAGGTCGCTCATCCTTTCGACGTGCTGGATAAGGCGGGAATCGCGGTAGAGTTCGCGTCACCTGCCGGTGGATGGACGCCCTACGACGCGTACGACGAGAAAGACCTCGCTCAGAAAGAATTTTTCGAGAGTAAGGGTTTCCGCCGGCTAAATCACAGTCGCAAGCTGTCAGAAGTGGATGCCGCGGACTACGACGCTATCCTCGTGCCCGGCGGCCTCGGGCCTATGGTCGACATCCAACGCAATGCAGACGTCCAAAAGGCAATTGTGCGTGCCTGGAGTACGGGCAAGATCGTGACGGCTGTTTGTCACGGTCCGTGCTCGCTCCTCGGGGTGAACCTCGGTGATGGCACGCCATTCGTGCGCGGTAAGAAGCTCACGTCGTTCTCCAAGAAAGAAGAGTACGACTACGCCCGCGATGACGTGCCCTACGAACTCGAAGACGCGCTAAGGGCAGAGGGTGCCGAATACTCGTCTACATCCAACTGGCAACCTCACGTCGTCGTTGATGGCCGCCTCATCACCGGCCAGAACCCCGCCTCAGCGGGACCTCTGGCGAAAGAGTTGCTCGCAGCCCTTAAACGGGCCGCCGTTCCGGCGTGACTTGGTGAGACGCTGGCTGGTATCAAGACTGCTTCTGTGAAGGTTTGCGGATGCCGGCCCCATGACGGGGCGCGGCGTACACCGGGGCCGGCGTACGAAAACCTCCAAGGGAGGAAACCGCGGTAGGGGAACGTGGGTGGCGCGGCGTGGGCTATGGGGATTTGAGTGCCGCGGATGAGGTGGGTGAATGGGGTCGAGCCGATCCAGCAAGCCGGTGGACGGTGAAACGGCTGGTGAATGAGCGGCGGGTCGCGTCGAACTCATAAGTTGTCGGACGATTTGTGACGACAGGCGGATATCTGGGCGCGCTCTGCCGTGGCCGGTCGAGAGGCAGCGAGTGCGATGATCAGATTTGCGGGGCTGTGACGCGGTCATGAGGTGTCGATCCTGATTACGATGGTTGGAGCTGTCGGCCGATGCCGTGGCGTTGCACCGCGCTCGAAGACCTCGATGATGATCATGCGGCCGCCGCAGCATGGACAAGTCGGCTTGCCGGGATCGACGGCGGCACCGGTGGGCTCGGCCTGGGAGTTTGCAACGGCGAGCAACTCGCGCGCCCGCGCGATGTTGTCGGCGCGGGTGCCTTTGGCGAACAGGCCGTAGTGGCGGATGCGGTGGAAGCCGTGCGGCAGCACGTGGATCAGGAAGCGGCGAATGAACTCGTCGGTGGCGAGCGTCATGAGCTTGTGGCGATCGCGGCCCTCGGTGCGATAGTCCTTCCATCGGAAGGTGACGCCGTGCGGTCGAAGGCGATCAGGCGGCTGTTGGCGATGGCAACGCGGTGGGTATAGCGCGACAGATAGGCCAGCACGGCCTGTGGTCCGCCGAACGGACGCTTGGCATAGACGACCCATTCGGTCTGGCGTAGCGGGCCAGATAGGCCGCGAACGCCTGCGGGTCGGCAAGAGCGGCGTGATCGCCGAAGAACTTCAGGCGGCCGGCCTGGTGTGCGGCGAGGAGCCTCTCCAGGAACAGCCGCCGGAACAGGCGCGAGAGCACGCGCACCGGGAGGAAGAAGCCGGGCCGGCAGGCCACCCAGCGCTGGCCGTCGGGCGAGATGCCGCCGCCCGGCACGATCATGTGCACATGCGGGTGATGGGTCATGGCCGAGCCCCAGGTATGCAGCACGGAGGTGATGCCGATCCTGGCGCCCAGATGCTTCGGATCGGCGGCGATCGTCAGCAGCGTCTCGGCCGAGACCTTGAACAGGAGATCGTAGATCACGGCCTTGTTCTGGTAGGCGATGTCGGCGATGGCCGCCGGCAGCGTGAACACCACGTGATAGTACGGCACCGGCAACAGCTCGGCCTCGCGCGCGGCGAGCCATTCCTTCGCCGCGGCTCCCTGGCACTTCGGGCAGTGCCGGTTGCGGCAGGAGTTGTAGGCGATGGTCGTATAGGCGCAGTCTTCGCAGCGCGCGACATGGCCGCCGAGGGCCGCCGTGCGGCAGCTCTCGATCGCCGACATCACCTTCAGCTGGTCGAGGCTGACATGGCCGGCATTGGCTCTGACGCCATGCCGGGCCATGGCCGCGGAAGATATCCGCAACCTCCAAAGCCGGGCGCGACATGAGCGCCCGCGTCAGCCGGGCGGCCGGACCTCCTTGAGCTTGAGCGCGATGTGCTCCAGCGGGCTCATGACCTCGCTGATCGTCTTGGTGGCGACGCGGGTATAGAGCGCCGTGGTGTCGAGCTTGGCGTGACCGAGCAGCACCTGGATGACGCGGACATCGATGTTCTGCTCGAGCAGGTGGGTGGCAAAGCTGTGCCGCAAGGTGTGCAGGGAGACGCGCTTGTTGATCTCCGCCATCTGGGCGGCGGCGTGACAGGCGCGATTGAGCTGGCGCGTGGTCATCGGCTGTGCCGGATCGCGGCCCGGGAACAGCCAACCCTGCGGCCGCGCCGCCTTCCACCAGGTGCGCAGCAAATCGAGCAGGCTCGGCGAGAGCATGACGTTACGGTCCTTGCCGCCTTTGCCCTGCTCGACGCGGATGATCATGCGCTTGCTGTCAATGTCGGAGACCTTGAGCGAGATGACTTCGGCGGCGCGCAGGCCGGCGCCGTAGGCCACGCTCAGCGCCGCCTTGTACTTGAGCCCGGGCGCGGCATCGAGCAGCCGCGCCACTTCCTCCGGACTGAGCACCACTGGCAGCTTGCGCGGCTCGTGAATGAAATGGGTGTGCTCGACGATATCGTGGCGCCTGAGCGTGACCCGGAAAAAGAACCGCAGCGTCGAGACGGTCTGGTTGAGGGTCGGCACACCAACGCCGCTCGCCGCCAGATGAAGCTGATAGCGGCGCACGTCCTCGAAGCTCGCCGTATCGGGTGATCGCCCGAGAAACGCAGCGAAGTTCTTGACCCTTTGCACGTAGTCATGTTGGGTCTTCGGCGCGAACTTGCGGATCGTCATGTCTTCGATCATGCGCCGGCGCAACGGGCTCATTGCCTCGTCGGTCATGGGGATGCTCCTGTCTGGAGGGAGGGTTGCGAACCCCTCATCTCAAGACAGGACGCCCCGTTGCACTATCTCTTGCCGCTGTGCGCCTGCCGCAGAGCCCTACCGCGCGAGCGGTTTAGTCCTCTGGCCCTTTTCCGACCTCCCACGATGTCCGGGTTGAGTCCGCTTTCGGGGGGCAAAGCGGAAGTTTGATTTCGGGACCATCAGGTCGCGTTTTGACCCGGAGCAAACTATCCGCGAGCCTCATCGATCTTTTGCCGAAGCGTACAAGCCCACTTCGGAGGCTCTGTCCCAAAAAGGCTCGCGATTATTACTCCGCAAAGCGCGCCTAAGCCGAAGCCGCCGAGACCAAGTCCTACAAGTAGTCCGAGCGCAAGGAATGCATTCAAACTGCCTGATGACAAGGAAAGGAACATCACCAATGTTGGCATATTGGAGCCTATGGCTAGCCACCAAGCCAAGGTTGGTCTTTTGCGAGCGATTAAGAAGATTAGCGGCAATCCCGCGACGAAACCAGTGATGGTGCAGAGAACGATGTACTTCATAATCAGACCTTCGCTCAGGCGCGTTTAGCAAAGGTGAATATCAAAGGTTGCAGCATCCATAAATGCTTCTTCGCGTGGATGAGGTTATTATGTCGGCTCATGGCCGATATTGTTGCAAAAGTCTGCTTGGGGCAGCGAACGAAAATTCTTAGAGCCGCTGATGCGTCTTAGGCGCGGCGACCGCCGAGACGGACCTGCGCACGTTAGCTGCCACTATCAAGGCACGATGGGTTTGCGAGCAGGCCCATCAGCAGTTGAAAGAGGAACTCGGACTTGATCACTTTCGAGGGGCGATCCTGGGAAGGCCTTCACCGTCACGCACTGATGATCATGATCGCTTACGCCTTCCTTCAACACCGGCGCCTCGCCCAGGCAAATGGCCTGGGCGCTGCGGGTTTCCGCCGGCATGGCATGACCGCTTGCGATCAGCCAGCCTACGTTCGGCCGGGCACCGGATGCAGGGGGCACGCCAAGCGCTGAGACGTCGTGACGACCGAACGACTCCACGCTCAGCCGCCGGGACCCACCGGTCCCCTGGGAGGAGGAGGAGCACCGTTCCCTGCGGTTACCTGGTCCAGCTCCTGCTCGCTGAGTTCGCTCTTCTCGGCTGGCGCAGAGGGCGGAGTGACCGCCTTGGCGTCGGTCTTCGTCTCGTACTCACTCATCGCATAACCTTCCAAAGTCACGTGAGCTATTGCTCGTTACATATGGCGAAAGACCATCCGACAGCTCAGCCGCCGGCGCCGGTGACGATGCCTTTGCTGAAGAAGGGCGGATAAGCGCCGCCGCCTGACACTTCCAGATCGCTGTCGCTGAGTGCGTCCTTCTCTGGCAGCGACGAAATCTTGTTCGGCGCTACGTTCTTGAGGCTCTCGCCAGGTTGGGCTTCCGCTTGCGAATTCGTGTCCTGCCCGTTGGTCATATTCAATCTCCACCTTCATCAATGCTGATCGGTTCAACCCGACGTAGAGAACGGTATGCTGGGATTATTTCCTGAATATTTCAAGAGCGCGGGAAAACGGCTTCCCGGCGTCGCCCTTTGTTTCGTGCGCTTGAGGGTGAAAGGTAGCGCTGGATTGATTTGCGAGCTATACGGCAGACGTCGTATTTCGTCGTCGGTAAGGGGGAATGTCGAAAGGCCCTGCCTTCGACGTCAGGAAAATTAAAGAGCCGCTTCCCGGAATTACGCTTCGCGGCATGTCTCAACCGACTTTTGCAACAAAATCGGCCCTTAGCTGGCGTACCGCGCGGCTTGGCCTTGACGTCCGACAACAGCCACGCGGCGGACGTGGCTCACCGATTTTTCGGTCGCCGCATCCTCCGTCCTAAAAATGTTCGCCCTCGGCCGACACCAACGCCATCCGCCCCGCAATCTCATCCGCTCGCCAGCACCGCACCGCGTGCCCATCCGGCCGCGTCTCCAGTGCCGGCCCCGGCTCACGGCGACACACAGCCTCCGCAAAACGACAGCGTGGGCTGAACGCGCATCCATTCGGCGGATTGAGCGGATTGGGAAGGTCGCCTCCCGTCGTCCCGAGCGGCGCATGGCGCAAGGGATCGGGAATGGCGGCGATCAGGGCTTGCGTATAGGGATGCGCCGGGCGTTCGAAGATTTCGCGCCAGTCGCCGTTCTCGACGATGCGGCCGAGATACATCACGGCAACCCGATCGCTCATGTGTTCGACCACGCCGAGGTCGTGGCTGATCATGATGTAGGAGAGACCGAGCGTGTCCTTCAGCTCCAGCAGCAGATTGATGATCTGGGCGCGGATCGAGACGTCGAGCGCCGAGACGGGCTCGTCGCAGATGACGATCTTGGGATTGAGGATCAGCGCGCGCGCGATGCCGATGCGCTGGCGCTGGCCGCCCGAGAATTCATGCGGGTAGCGGTCGGCCTGTTCGGGCCGCAAGCCCACGTGGCGCAGCATGGTCGCGACGCGGTCCTCGATCTCGCTCCTTGCGGTCACGCCGTGCACACGCAGGGGATCCTCCAGCGTGCGACGCACGGTCTGGCGCGGATTGAGCGAGGCGTAGGGATCCTGAAAGACGATCTGGACAATGCGGGCCAGTGCCTTGCGATCGCCGGATGGCCGGCTCGTCACGACCTGCCCGTCCAGCACGATGCGGCCGCGCGTCGGCGTCAGCAGACCCAGGATCGACAAGGCCACCGTCGACTTGCCGGAGCCGGACTCGCCGACGAGGCCGAGGCACTCGCCGCGCTTCAGCCTGAGATCGACACCGTCGACGGCTCGCAACAGCCGCCGGTTACGGCCCAGCAGGCCACCGCCCAGCGGGAAATGAACCGCGAGATCCTCGACGCTGAGAATGAGATCGTCGTCCGGCCTGCCCTCACCCGATCTGTTTTTGGGCTCATGCATGGTGATGGCACCTCACCAAGCCGCCGGCCTCCAGCAAATCCGTCTCCGGCGCTGTGGTCCTGCAGATATCGGTCGCCTGCGCGCAACGCGGATTGAACCGGCAGCCATCCGGGAAACTCGCAATCGCCGGCACGACGCCCGCGATCTCCTTCAGCCTGCTACGGCCAAGCGCAGCACGGCTGCCCAGCCGCGGCAGCGAGGCGACCAGGCCTTGCGTATAGGGGTGCGAGGGCGCCCGGAAAATATCGGCCGAGCCGCGCTCCTCGACAATGCGGCCGGCATACATCACGGCGACGCGGCGGCAGACATTGGCGACCAGGCCGAGATCATGGCTGATCATCAGGATCGCCGTGCCGCGTTCGGCGCATAGATTGCGCATCAACTCGATGATTTCGGCCTGCACCGTCACGTCGAGCGCGGTGGTCGGCTCGTCGGCGATCAGGAGATCCGGACCGCAGGCGAGCGCAATCGCGATCATCACGCGCTGGCGCATGCCGCCGGAGAGCTGGTGCGGGTAGTCGTTCACGCGCCGCTCGGGCGCGGGGACGCGGACGCTCGCCAGCGCCTCGACGGCGAGCCGGTTGGCCTCCCGCCAGCTCTTGCCCTTGTGCAGCACGAACATCTCGGCGATCTGCCGTCCCACAGGCGAGACCGGGTTCAGCGCCGTCATCGGTTCCTGGAAGATCATGGCGATGCGATTGCCGCGCAGGTCGCGCTGGGCGGCCGCGGAAAGGTGCTGGATCTCCCGCCCGTCAAACCGGATGACGCCGCCGCCGATCGACAGGGGTGGCCGCAGCAGGCCGATCAGAGCGAGCGCCGTGATGCTCTTGCCGCAGCCGGATTCGCCGACCAGGCCAAAGGTCTCGCCGCGATCGATGCGGAATGAAATGCCCTCGGCCGCGGCAACGCGCCGCGATCCATCGTCGAGATCGATGCGCAGATCCTCGACCTCGAGCAGCGGCGCGCCGGTCATGTCCGCCGGCTCCGCGATTGCGGATCGAGAATGTCGCGCAGGCCATCGCCGAGCAGATTGAGGCCGAGCACCGTCAGGAAGATGGCGAGGCCCGGAAACACCGAAAGCCACGGCGCCGTCGTGATCTGGTCGCGGGCGTCCGACAACATGCTGCCCCAGCTCGGAAACGGCGGGCGGACGCCGAGGCCGAGGAATGACAATGCGGCCTCGGAGAGGACCGCGCTACCCATGCCGAGCGTGCCGATGACGACGATCGGCCCCAACATGTTCGGCAGCAGCTGCGTGATCATGATGCGCAAATCGCCGTAGCCGAGCACGGTTGCAGCCTGCACATAGCCCTGGCTCCTCAGCGACAGCGCCGAGGCGCGCGCGATCCGGCAGGTGAAGGACCAGTTGGTCAGCCCGAGTGCGATCAGCAGGCTGGTCAGGCCCGGGCCGAGCACCGCCATAATGGCCAGCGCGAAGATCAGCGAGGGGATCGCGAGCATGACATTGGTCAGGGCGTTGACGACATCGTCCCACCAGCCGCCCCAATAGCCGGCGCTCAGGCCCAGCGCCACGCCGATGACGCTGTTGATGAGCTGCGAGACGATGCCGACCGTCAGCGAGACACGCGCGCCATAGATGACCCGGGAATAGATGTCGCGGCCCTGGTCGTCGGTGCCGAACCACCAGGTCCAGCCCGGAGGCTCTTCCGCGTTCAGCAAATTGGCGTCCAGGACAGGGTCGGTGTGCGCCAGCCAGGGCGCGAGCAGGCCGACCAGGATCGCGAGCGCGAACAACGCGCCACCGATGATGAGATTGGCGCGCAGCTTCATGCGTATCTGATCCTGGGATCGATCACGCCGTAGAGCAGGTCGATCAGCAGATTGATCGCGAGAAAGGCCAGCACCACCACGAGAATGGAGCCCTGGACGGCCGGAATGTCGCGCTGCAGGACGCTGTCCACGAGCAGCGAGCCGATGCCCGGCCAGGAAAACAGCTTTTCGACGACGACCGCCTGCCCCATCAGCCCGCCGAACTGCAGGCCGACGGTGGTGAGAATGATGACGAGCGCGTTGCGCATCACATGCCACTTCACGACCCTGGCCTCGCTCATGCCCTTGGAGCGCGCGGTACGGACGAAATCGGCCGTCATGATCTCGAGGACCGCGGCGCGCGTCGTCCGGGCAAACAGCGCCATCGGCGAGACGCCGAGCGTCACGGCCGGCAGCACCAGATATTTCAGGCCGCCATCGCCATAGCCGAAACTCGGCAGCCAGCCGAGCTTCAGCGCAAACAGATACATCAGCACCAGTCCGAGCCAGAACTTGGCAATGGAAAGGCCCGACACCGCCACGACCATGGCGGCGCTGTCGACGAGACCGCCCGGCCGCAATGCGGCGATGAAGCCGAGCGGCACGCCGAGCAGAACCGAAAACGCCATGGCGGTGAAGATCAGCTGCAGCGTCGGCCAGGCCCGCTTGGCAATCATGGTCGTGACCGGCTCGCGGGTCCGGAACGACGTGCCGAAATCACCGGTGGCAAGCTTGGCGACATAGGCGCCGAAACGAACGTAGACGGGATCGTCGAGGCCAAGCTGCTTCTTCATGCGCAGCTCGACCTGGGGATCGGCGTCGTCGCTCATGGCCGAGACGATGCTGCCCGGCACGACGCTGAACAGCACGAAGACCAGCAGCACGACAGCGAGTACGGTCGGAATGGTTTGCAGCAGACGGCGGATCAGGAAGGAGAGCATCGGCACTTTCTTCCCTTCCTCCATCGCTCATTGCGATGGAGGAAGCGCGAGAACGCGTGTCACTTCGCGGGCGAGGTCTCGTCGACCCAGAGGTCCTCGACGTTCTGATGGGTCAGCTCCGTCGCGTTCGGCTGAACGCCCTTGAGCCACGGCTGCACCGCCATGACCGCCTTGTTGTAGTTGAAGAACCAGACCGGCGCCTCGTCATAGAGCAGCGCATTGGCCTTTTGCAGCAGCTGGATACGCTTTGCGGAATCGTCGGCCTGCCCTGCCTCATCGATGATCTTGTCGAAGTCGGCATTTTTGAAGTTCATGTAGTTGCAGGCCGATTGTGGCGTCGACGAGTGGAAGCATTTCAGCGCAGCCTGGGGGTCCGGGCCGGTCTGCTGGGAATAGATGAAGGCCTGGTAGTCGCCGGAACGAACCACCTCCGACAGCACCGCGGCCTCGACCTGCTTGACCTTCGCCTTGATGCCGACCTTGTCCAGCATCGGGATGACGGCCGAGACGATCGGCAGGCCCCAGCTCTCATTCTGGCTGGTGGTCCATTCGAATTCGAAGCCGGAAGGGTAGCCGGCGTCAGCGAGCAGCTGCCTGGCCTTGGCGGGATCGAAAGCGTAGGGCTTCATGGCCTTGTCGTAGGCGGGCGAGGTCAGCGGCAGCCAGCTGGTGGCGCGATAGGCCTTGCCCTTGACCAGCTTGTTGATGATCAAATCGGTATCGATCGCATAGTTGATCGCCTGCCGGACGCGCTTGTCGGCGAACGGCTTGAATGCGGGATTCATCCCCATGTAACGCGTGAAGACCTCGGCGACCTCGACGATGGTGCCCTTGAGGTTGGGGTCAGCCTGGTAGGCGACATATTGCGCGGGCCCGAGCACCGAGGTGTCGATCTCCTTGTTGCGGAAGGCGACATCGCGCGCCGCAGCCTCACCCATGACCGACACGATGACCTTGTCGGCGTAGGGCTTGCCGGGCTTGTAGAACCGGTCCCACCGCTCCAGCACCATGCGCGATCCCGGCACGTGCTCGACGAATTTGAACGGCCCAAGGCCGATCGGCTTCTGGATGAAGCTGTCCTTGGCAGCTTCGTCGGCAGGATAGATCGAGGTCAGCGCGGTGAAGAAGTAGAAGGCTGGATCGACCTTCTCGGTCAGCTTCATCTCGATGGTGAAATCGTCGATCTTCTTCAGGCCGGAGATCTCCTTGGCCTGGCCCTTCTCGACCGCGGCCGCACCCTCGATGATGCGCACATAACGCGCGCCCGGATAGGCCTTGGTGCCGTCCATGATGCGGTTGTAGGACCAGATGACGTCGTCGGCCGTCATCTTGCGGCCATTGTGGAAATAGGCGTCGTCGCGGAGCTTGAAGGTGTAGACGAGACCTCCGCCCGAGACGACGGCCTCCCTGGCCAGTTCCGGAACCGGCTTTCCTTCCGCGGAATCCCAGATGTAGAGCGAGCGATGCAGGGCCTTGGCGTAGATCTCGTCCTGGGCGCGCTGTGTCGTGTGAATGTCGAGGCTGGTGAAACTCGAGCCATAAGGCGCCGTCATGCGGATGGTTCCGCCCTTGCGCGGGGTCTGGGCCTCCACTGATCCGGCAAGCGCCAGTCCCAAGCCCGCGACGATCGCAATCATCCTGAACATCATGTGTCCCCCAACAACGCAGGTATTCCGATCAGGGATTTGATCATTCGTAGCCTGCCGAACGCAAGCCTCTCGTTTGACGGTCGTCAGGCGCGATGCCGGTCCCGGAGGACCGAAAATCGGACGACGAAACAACGTTCTACGAACGGTGAACATATCAGACGATCAATGCGACCAAGCTCAGACCAAGGAACCTGAGCCGAGGGCTCACGTAGAGATGGAAACCCGGAGATGAGCCGCAAAGCGCTAGGTGCCCTGCTCGCCGGCAGTCTGGTCGTCGCGACGGCTGCGATGGCGATCCCCGTCACGCCAGACCCGGCCCGGGACGGCTCCGCAGACAGCATCCAATTTGGCTGGCATCGCACCTCACGGTCAAACGACTATATCGACCAAACCTGGTGGGCGGTCAGGGACCGTTGCTCCGCGGACTATCTCGGTGAGCGCCTGCTCTGCGACGCCGTCGCGGTGCTGGCACGGGCCACAAGCCGAACCTTCGAGGGCAAAATGTCCGAAGACATGGGTCTGCCGCTCCCCGACGGGTGGGGCCTGATGACCGCGAAGAATTCGCCCTTCATCAGGTCGGCTCACGTCGAGACGCCGCTCGATCTTGCGGCCGTGCTCGGCTTCTATCGCGCCGCACTCGGCAAGCGCGGCTGGACCGAGAATGACGGCGCGGTCGTCGCGCCGGACCGGGCCGTGATCGCCTTCACGACGACCGATGGACCGGCGCTGCTCCGGCTCGCCCGTCAGGACGACAAGACAATCGCAGACCTTTCGCTGCGCAAGCCGGCGGTCGCAACGGCCGGCCTCCTGCCGAAACCGGGCCGGGTGAGGCTGATGCTCGGCAACAAGACGGACGAAGAAGCAGTCGTTACCGTCAACGAGCGGACCATCAGATTAGCGGCGCACGCCGGAGAGGAACTGGCGTACTCCGACGACGCCGCAGGCGAATTGCCGGACAGCCAAAAGATCGATCTGCCGCCGGGCAAGTACAAGATCGCTGTCAAGGTCGAGGGCGGCACGGCCGAGAGCCGCGAGTTCGAGGTCGCGGCCAACGAGACCTGGGGTCTGCTGGTCGGCCCGGACGGCGCCCCGCTCGCCATGCGCCTCTATTGACGACGGGTGGAGGCACGCCTCTCGCGACGTCTTCAGTCTGACAATTGCGGCATCCAGTCCCGTAGCTTTCGTGCAGCGCCCGTGACGTCAGCGATCGTCCGATACGTCCCCGCCTCCACCATCATTCCGCGTGCGAGCCGCACGGCGCGGGCTTCGCTGGTCGCGCGCTTCTTCGGGTCCTCGATCAGCTCGAAGTCGATGTTGTGGGCGAGGCCGAAGATACGGCGGATGGTCTTGGCGGCGGCGAAGCCGACCGTATCCGTGAACAGGCGCTGCATGTAGGCCTGCCGCTCGGCCTCGAGGCGCGCGGCGCCCTTCTCGCCGGCGAAGAGCGCGGCCGGATAGGCATCGCCGCGGGCTTCGGTCCGCCAGAGGTCGAGGAATTTGCGGGCGAACCCGTTCCACACCGTTTCCACGGTCTCCAGCACCCAGGCCTCAAATGCGCGCCGCTCGCCCGGCGTGCGCTCGTGGCCGGCGGAGGCGAAATAGGCCATCAGAAGATTGGCCAGCACCGCGCCGACGTCGAAACCCATCGGGCCATAGAACGCGAATTCGGGATCGATCACGCGGGTCTCACTCTCCGTCACCATGATCGAGCCGGTATGGAGATCGCCATGAAGCAGCGCCTCGGGGCTTGCCATGAACTTCAGCTTCAACCGGGAAATGGCGACATGCATCTCCATGTCTTCGCGCAACGACGCAGCCAGGCCATCAAGATACGGCGCGGTCCAGCGGTTCTGCTCGGCGATGCGGTAGGGATCGGTGAAGATCAGATCCTCAGTGATCTTGCACAGCGCATGGTTGCCGGCGAAGGCCGCAATGGCCTCCTTCTTCTCCGCGGCCGAGCGCGCAAGGTCGGAGGTAAAGAACAGCGTCCGCGCCATGAAGGTGGTGATGTCGTCGACGAAGCGCGGATAGTGCGTGCCCGCCACCAGCCCCTTGCGCATGATGATGTGCGGCTCGAGCAGCTCCATCACCGTCAGCGCCAGCTTCTCGTCGTGGTGCAGCAAGGCCGGCACCAGGCCGGGCGCGAGCTGGGCCTGCCGGGTCAGCGCGAGATATTCGTAATGGGCCCGCGACAGCGGTAGCGGCCAGCTTTCGCCGACCAGGCGGACGTAAGGCAGCGCCTGCTTCACGGCGACACCGCCGCGGTCGCCCTTCACGATGAAGACGAGATTGAGATTGCCGTCGCCGACCTCGGTGATCGACCAGGAAGCCGGCTCGGCGCCGAGAAGCGCCGCGATATCCGTCAGCCCCGCGAGATAATCCCGCAGGGCCGCCTCATGCAGAATCCGATAGTCCCCTGCCCGGTCCCCGGTCATGACGATCCCATCCCATCTGTATGGGCCGGATCGTTACTCCCGCTCCAGGAAGCTCGAGCCGATCTCGGCCTTTCTTTTGATCGGATCGTAATCGCAATAGACGCTGTCCGCCACCAGCGTGTAGCTGGCACTGACCGTGTATTTGTCTGTTTTGACCGAGTTCAGCCCGATCACCGAGGTGCTCTTGCCCCCGTTCCATTTGAACGGCGTCGAGCTCTTGGCCTGCTCGCAGGCCATCACCGCCTCGTTGAAGACATAGCCCTCGACGAACGCCTTCAACGTCCGCACCTGCACCGCCATCTTCCAC
This sequence comes from uncultured Alphaproteobacteria bacterium, assembly GCA_963819355.1. Taxonomy (GTDB): domain Bacteria; phylum Pseudomonadota; class Alphaproteobacteria; order Rhizobiales; family Xanthobacteraceae; genus Bradyrhizobium. The sequence goes on from CAWFVZ010000017.1 coordinate 574,785, forward strand.
TCGACATAGCCGACGGCGCCGAGACCGGCGACGATCAGCACCAGAAGCGCGACGACGATCCTCTGAAAAGTCATTCGTTTCCCCCCAACAACGCAACACGGAAAATCCGGAAAAGAACTTTAGCAGGAAAGCCTAAAACGGCATTCCCATCAGTTTCGACAACCGCTCGATCGAGAGATAGCCGGCCTGATAGGCCGCAAGCCCGAGGCCATAGATGATCGCCGAGATGATCGTGGTCCAGATCAGCTTGCGCTTCATGCCGGTCAGGATCGGTGCGCCGGGATCAGTGCCCGGCGCGCCGACGCCGTCCTCGTGCTGGCTGCGCACGCCGAACGGCAGCGTCAAGAACAGCGCGATCCACCAGATGACGAAGTAGATCGCGAGCGCGGTCGATATCTGGATGGCCATGGGTCGGCCTACGCCTGCTCGATTTCGACCAGCGCGCCGGAAAAGTCCTTCGGATGCAGGAACAGAACCGGCTTGCCGTGGGCGCCGATCTTCGGCACGCCGTCGCCAAGCACCCGCGCGCCCTCCTTCACCAGGGTGTCGCGCGAGGCGATGATGTCGACGACCTCGTAGCAGACATGGTGGATGCCGCCGTCGGCATTGCGTTCGAGGAACTTCGCGATCGGCGAGGCCTCACCGAGCGGCTCGATGAACTCGATCTTGGTGTTCGGGAGCGTCGCGAACACGGTGGTGACGCCATGCTCGGGCAGCGCGACGGCCTCGGAGATCTGCGCGCCGAATGCCGCGCCGTAGATCTTGGCAGCCTTGATGGCGTCCTTTGTGGCGATCGCCACATGGTTGAGCCGGCCGAGCATGTTCGTCTCCCTTAAACCGTCAGGACGTGTACCAGACAGGGGGGCTTTTTACCCCAATGTTCGTTGATCACGGCGCGGACGGCGCGTCGCACCAACTCCGCCAAAGCACCCGGATCGCGGCGGCGCGCCTTCGGCAGGCCTTCGATCGTGGACACCACGGCATCGAAGACCAGGTCGTCAAAAGGCTCGCCCTCACGGTTCTTCTCGGGGATGCCGACGAGATCGACTTCGGGATCGTCGGCAAGCTCACCCTGCTCGGTCATGGCGACGGCGACGAAGGCGCAGCCCGAAAACGCCATCCGGCGCCGCTCGACCACCGCACGCGACTTGGAATCCTCCAAAATCGTGCCGTCCTTGTAGAGGCGGCCGGAGGGCACCTCGCCAATGATGCCGGGGTCGCCCGGGCCGAGCTTGATCAGGTCGCCATTGCGGACGACCAGGACGCGCGGCACGCCGGCGGCGCGGGCAAGCTTGGCGTGTTCGTGCAGATGCAGCGCCTCGCCATGGACGGGGATCAGGAGCTGCGGCCTGACCCAGGCGATCATGTCGCGCAACTCGTCGCGGCGGGGATGGCCGGAGACGTGGACCAGATGGTCGCGGTCGGTGATGACCTCGACACCCTGCAGGATCAGATTGTTGATGATCGAGCCGACGGCCTTCTCGTTGCCCGGGATGGTGCGCGAGGAGAAGATCACGCAATCGCCGCGGTTGAGCGTGATTTCGGGATGGTCGTCATTGGCGATGCGTGCCAGCGCGGCGCGGGCCTCGCCCTGGCTGCCGGTGCAGAGCGCCAGCACCTTGTCCTGCGGCAGATGGCCGTAGACATCGGTCGAGCGGAAGCTTTGCACGCCATCGAGATAGCCGGTCTCGCGCGCGACCTGCGACACGCGCTCCATGGCGCGCCCGACCACGACGACCTCGCGGTCGGCGGCCTTGGCGGCGTCGGCGACTGCCTTGATGCGCGCGACGTTGGAGGCAAAAGTCGTCACCGCGACGCGGCCCTTGGCGGCCTTGACCAGCCCGGCGATGGTCTTGGCGACCTCGGCTTCGGACGGCGAGCGGCCGTCGCGCACCGCATTGGTGGAATCGCCGATCAGGGCGAGCACGCCCTCCTCGCCGAGTTCGCGCAGCCGCTTTTCGTCGGTCGGGCGGCCGATGATCGGGGTCGGGTCGATCTTCCAGTCACCGGTGTGCAGCACCGTGCCGACCTCGGTGTGGATCGCCAGCGCATGCGATTCCGGAATCGAATGCGCGACCGGGATGAACTCGACGTTGAACGGGCCGATATCGACGCGCCCGCCCGACGGCACCACCGTCACCGGGATTTTCGGCGCATTGCGTTCGGCGGCGCATTTGGCCTCGAACAGCGCGGCGCTGAACTGCGTCGCATAGATCGGGCATTTCAGCTTCGGCCAGAGGTCGATGATGGCGCCGAAATGGTCCTCATGGGCATGGGTCAGCACCAGGCCGATCAGGTTCTTGCGTTCCTTCTCCAGGAAGCTGATGTCGGGCATGATCAGATCGATGCCCGGCAGATGCTCCTCGTCGCCGAAGGAGACGCCGAGATCGATCGCGAGCCAGGCGCGCCGCTGGCGGTTGCCAAGGCCGTAGATCGACAGGTTCATGCCGATCTCGCCGACGCCGCCAAGCGGCGCAAATACCAGTTCGTCAGGCTTCGCCATCACGCAGCTCCCACGGAGGCGGCCGAGCCGAAGAACACCTCGCCGGCCGCCACCGGGAGGCGTCGGCCGTCAGTGGTGCGGACGATCAGGCAACCGGTGTCGTCGATCGTGTCAAAAATGCCTTCCAGTGTCATCGTTCCCGTGTTGATCGCGACCCGCTCGCCGAGGCCAGCCGCGCGTTCCAGCCAAGCCTTGCGGATCTCGGCAAAGCCGCGGCCATTGTCCCAGATGCCGCGGAACTCGACCCAGGCATCGGTGAGCGCCGAAAACAGTTCTTCCGCGCTGATCTGGACGCCGAGCGCTGCGAGCGACACCGCGGGCGTCGGCGTGCCTTCCGGCGCCGCCACGATGTTGGTACCGATGCCGACGACGATGGCGAGGCGATCCCCGACCGCCTCGGCCTCAAGCCCGATGCCGACGAGCTTCTTGCCGTTGGCGAGGATGTCATTTGGCCATTTCAGGGCGTATCGGGGCCGATCCGGGCCGAGCCGCAGCGCGGCCTCGAGGCTGACCTTCTCGAGCGCGGCTTCCTCTGCCAGCCCCGCCGCAAAACCGATCGTGGCGGCAACCGCTGGGGCAACGTCCACGACCTCGAGGACGCTGGCCGCCAGATTACCCCGCGGCGAGATCCAGGCACGCTGGCGTCGGCCGCGACCGGCCGTCTGCTCGGATGTCACGAACCAGATCGGGCCGCGCTCGCCGGCGCGCGCGCGCTCGATCGCGTCGGTATTGGTCGAGCCGGTCCGTTCTAAAGCTGCGAGCTTGTAGCCCGCCGACGAGGCGCGAGGACCGAGCGCGAACCCCATCCTAGAACAGCGACTTGGCGGCGGCGGAGGCGACGCTCACCACCGGACCCGCGAACAGCGCAAACAGGATGTTGAACAGGCCCGCGACCGCCAGCACCGTCTTCACCTCGACACGCACCGGATCGACCTGGCCGGCCGGCTCGTCGAAATACATCGTCTTGACGATGGTGAGATAGTAGTAGGCGCCCACGACGCTGGAGAGCACGCCGATCACGGCCAGGGTAAACATGTTCGCCTTGATGGCGGCGACGAAGACGTACCATTTGGCGAAGAAGCCGGCGAGCGGCGGAATGCCGGCGAGCGAGAACAGCAGCATCGCGAACATGAAGGCGAGCAGTGGATTGGTGCGCGACAGGCCGGCGAAGTCGCTGATCTGCTCGACCGCCTGGCCGTTGCGCTTCATGGCGAGGATGATCGAGAACGAGCCGAGCGTCATCGCGACGTAGATCACGATGTACATCAGCACGCCCTGTGCGCCTTCCACCGTGCCGGAGGCTAGGCCGACCAGGGCAAAGCCCATATGGCCGATCGAGGAGTACGCCATCAGGCGCTTGATGTTGCTCTGGCCGATCGCGGCGAAGGAGCCGAGCACCATCGAGGCGATGGCCACGAACACCAGGATCTGCTGCCACTGCGAGACGATGCCGGGGAAAGCCGTCAGCGTGACGCGGGTGAAGACCGCGAGCGCGGCGACCTTCGGGGCCGAAGCGAAGAACGCGGTCACCGGCGTCGGCGCGCCCTCATAGACGTCGGGCGTCCACATGTGGAACGGCACGGCCGAGACCTTGAAGCAGAGGCCGGCGAGCAGGAACACCAGGCCGAAGACGAGGCCGACATTCGCGGCGGTCGCAGCCGACGCGATGCCGGCGAAGCTGACGGTCCCGGTGAAGCCATAGATCAGCGAGGAGCCGTAGAGCAGCATGCCCGAGGACAGCGCGCCCAGCACGAAATACTTCAGGCCGGCTTCGGTCGACTTGGCGTTGTCGCGGTTCGAGGTCGCCACGACGTAGAGCGCAAGCGACATCAGCTCGAGACCGAGATAGAGCGAGATCAGGTCGCCGGCCGAGATCAGCACCATCATGCCGAGCGTCGAGAGCAGAACCAGGATCGCGTATTCGAAGATGCGGCGCGACGGGTCGGACAGGAACTCCGTCGACAGCACCAGCGTCACGGCCGAACCGATCAGGGCCAGGATCTTCATGAAGCGGGCAAAATCATCGACGATGAAGCTGCCGCCGAAGGTGACCTGCTTGCCCGCGGGCAGCGTGTATTCGAGCACGCCGACCACGATCAGGAGCAGGACCGAGAGCGTCGTGACCGTGCTCGTCGTCCCCTGCCCGCGATAGGCACCCAGCATCAGAAGCGCCATGGCGCCGATTGCGAGCACGAGCTCGGGCAGCACCGGCGCCAGTTGATAACCTGCAGTCGAAAAGCTCATGGCGATATCCTGACCTGCCCGCTCACTGGAGCAGTGCGGCGGCCTTCACGGCCGTCACAGCGGTGTTGTAATTGTTGACGAGTTGCTGGACCGAGGCGGCCGACATGTCGAGCACAGGCTTCGGATAGACGCCGAACAGGATCGTCAGTGCGATCAGCGGGAACAGCGTCAGGCACTCACGGAAGGTGAGATCCTTCATGCTCATCAGCGACGGCTTCACCAGCGCCCCGAACACGACCTTGCGGTAGAGCCACAGCGCATAGCAGGCCGACAGGATCACGCCGAAGGTGGCGAAGAACGCGGTCGGGATCGAGACCTTGAAGGTGCCGAGCAGCGTCATGAACTCGCCGACGAAGCCGGATGTACCGGGCAGGCCGACATTGGCCATGGTGAAGATCATGAAGGTCAGCGCGTAGAGCGGCATCCGGTTGACGAGGCCGCCATAGGCCGCGATCTCACGGGTGTGCAGGCGGTCGTAGACGACGCCGACGCAAAGGAACAGCGCGCCGGAGACGATGCCGTGCGAGACCATCTGGAACACACCGCCGGCGACGCCCTGTATGGTGCCGGCGAAGATGCCCATGGTGACGAAGCCCATATGCGCCACTGACGAGTACGCGATCAGCTTCTTCATGTCCTCCTGCATCAGCGCCACCAGCGAGGTGTAAATGATGGCAATCGCGGACATGGTGAAGATCAGCGGCGCGAAGTCATGCGAGGCCAGCGGGAACATCGGCAGCGAGAAGCGCAGGAAGCCGTAGCCGCCCATCTTCAGGAGGATCGCGGCGAGGACCACCGAGCCGGCCGTCGGCGCCTCGACGTGCGCGTCGGGGAGCCAGGTGTGTACCGGCCACATCGGCATCTTCACCGCAAACGAGGCGAAGAAGGCGAGCCACGCCCAGGTCTGCAACGACCGCGGCACCGCGGTGTGCATCAGGGTCGGGATGTCGGTGGTGCCGCCGTTCCAGTACAGCGCCATGATGGCGAGGAGCATCAGCACCGAGCCGAGCAGCGTGTAGAGGAAGAACTTGAAGGACGCGTAGACCCGGCGCGGACCGCCCCAGACGCCGATGATCAGGAACATCGGGATCAGGCCGCCTTCGAAGAACAAATAGAACAGCACGAGATCGAGCGCCGAGAAGGTGCCGATCATCAGCGTTTCCAGGATCAGGAACGCCATCATGTATTCGCGGACGCGGTTCGTGATCGCCTTCCAGCTCGCGATGATGCAGAACGGCATGATAGCGGTGGTCAGGATCACCAGCGGCAGCGAAATGCCGTCCACGCCCATGTGGTAGGTGATGCCGGTGGCAAGCCAGTTCGCTTTCTCGACGAACTGGAAGTCGGCATTCGACGGGTCGAAGCGCATGACCAGGAGCACCGACACCGCAAAGGTGATCAGCGTGGTCCACAGCGCGATCCAGCGCGAGTTGCGCTTGGCCGCCTCGTCATCGCCGCGGCTCAGGTAAACGATCAGCGCACCGACCAGCGGCAGGAAGGTCGTGACCGATAGAATGGGCCAGGTTGTCATTTACTGGCCTCCAAAGCCGAACATGAACCAGGTGATCAGGCCGGCGGCGCCGATCAGCATGGCGAATGCGTAGTGATAGAGATAGCCGGTCTGGATCTTCACGACGTTGCGGGTAACGTCCAGCACGCGGGCCGAGATGCCGTCGGGACCGAGCCCATCGATGATGACGCCGTCGCCCTTCTTCCAGAGCTGGTAGCCGATCCACTTCGCCGGACGGACGAAGATGAAGTCGTAGAGCTCGTCGAAGTACCATTTGTTGAGCAGGAAGTTGTAGAGCATCGGCTGGGTGTTCGCGAGCTCGACCGGCAGATAGGGCTTGCGGATGTAGAACGTGAACGAGACAAGGAAGCCCCCGACCATCATCACGAATGGCAGCCATCCCAACAGATGCGGCATGTGCTCCATATCCTCGAGGATATGCGGATTCATCTTAACGAACTCGCGGAAGAATTCTTCCACGCCGTGAGGTCCAGCGAAGACCTCCTTGAACGGGAAGCCGGCGAGAATCGAACCCACAGCCAGGACGCCGATCGGAATCAGCATCCAGATCGGGCTCTCGTGCGCCGCCTCGTAATGCTCCTGATCGTGCGGCTCGCCGAAGAAGGTCTTGAACACCAGACGCCAGGAGTAGAACGAGGTCAGGCCAGCGGCCGCGATCGTCAGCAGATAGGCGTAGGTCGAGAACGGGTTATGCGAGGCATAGGCGGCCTCGATGATCGCGTCCTTGGAGAAGTAGCCGGCGAACAGCGGAAAACCGGTCAACGCCAATGTGCCCACAGTCATCACAGCAAACGTATACGGGATCTTGCGCCAGAGGCCGCCCATGTTGCGGATGTCCTGCTCGTGGTGCATCGCGTAGATCACCGAGCCGGAGCCCAAGAACAGCAGCGCCTTGAAGAAGGCGTGCGTGAACAGGTGGAACATGCCGACCGAATAGGCCCCCGCTCCCATCGCCACGAACATGTAGCCGAGCTGCGAGCAGGTCGAGTAGGCGACGATGCGCTTGATGTCGTTCTGGACGAGACCGATGGTCGCCGCGAAGAACGCCGTGGTGGCGCCGAAGAACATCACGACGGCCTGCGCGTTCGGGGCGAGTTCGAACAGCGGCGACAGGCGCGCCACCATGAAGACGCCGGCGGTCACCATGGTCGCGGCGTGGATCAGCGCCGACACGGGCGTCGGGCCTTCCATCGCGTCCGGCAACCAGGTGTGCAGCAGGAACTGCGCCGATTTGCCCATCGCGCCCATGAACAGCAGCAGGCAGGTCAGCGTCAGCGCATCGGCATGCCAGCCGAGGAAGTTGATGGTCTTGCCGGTCAGGCCGGGCGCAGCATGGAAGATGGTCTCGAAATCGGTCGAGCTCGTCAGGTAGAAGATCGCGAAGATGCCGAGCGCGAAGCCGAAATCGCCAACGCGGTTGACCACGAAGGCCTTGATGGCGGCGGCGTTCGCCGACGGCTTCTGGTACCAGAAGCCGATCAGCAGATAGCTCGCCAGGCCCACGCCCTCCCAGCCGAAGAACATCTGCACCAGGTTATCCGCCGTCACCAGCATCAGCATGGCGAAGGTGAACAGCGAGAGATAGCCGAAGAAGCGCGGCCGGTACGGATCCTCATCCATGTAGCCAATGGAATAAAGGTGCACGAGCGAGGACACGGTCGTCACCACCACCAGCATCACGGCGGTGAGCGTATCGACGCGCAGCGCCCACCAGACCTGGAGGTCACCGGAGAAGATCCAGGGCAGCAGCTGGATCCGGGCGTCATGGCCATTGAAGCCGACATCGACCAGCGTCATCCAGGACAGCGCGGCCGCCACGAACAGCAGCGCTGTGGTGATCAGCTCGGCGCCGCGCGATCCCGCAGCCGCAGGCTCGACCGGGCCGTGGCCGTGGTCATCGTGCGCGTGATCGTCATGGCCATGATCATCGTGAGCCGCCGTAGCATGGGCGTCGGCGTGACCATGGTCACCGTGATGCTCGACCTCGTCGCCTGAGGGGTTGCGGGCGTGTGCGCCAAACACGGCGATGAGCCCGGCCAAAATGGCGCCCAGCAGCGGCAGGAAAACAATTGCCTGAACCATAACTGCGCTCAGCCCTTCATCAGATTGACGTCCTCAACCGCGATCGAGCCGCGGTTGCGGAAATAGACCACCAGGATGGCGAGACCGATCGCGGCTTCGGCAGCAGCGACCGTCAGCACCAGAAGCGCGAAGACCTGGCCGACGATGTCGCCGAGGAAGGTCGAGAACGCCACGAGGTTGACGTTGACCGAGAGCAGGATCAGCTCGATCGACATCAGGATGACGATGATATTCTTGCGGTTCAGGAAGATGCCGAGGATCCCGAGCGTGAACAGGATCGCGCCGACCGCCAGATAGTGTCCGAGCCCGATCGTCATTTCACCCACTCCGCCGCGTCGCTGTCCTGGAGCCCCTGCCCCGGCGCCACCTTGCGCATCGCCATCGCCATCTCAGGCGTGCGCGCGTTCTGAACGTTGATGTCCTGCCGCTTCACGTTCGCCTTGTGGCGCAGCGTCAGCACGATGGCGCCGATCATCGCGACCAGCAGCACCATGCCCGCGAGCTGGAAGTAGTGGATATACTTCGTATAGAGCACGAGCCCGAGCGCCTCGGTGTTGGAGACGTTGGTCGGGATCGCCGCCGTGATCGTCTTGCTGACGGTGGGGTTGATGACCCAGAAGCCCACGGTGAGCAGGAGCTCGAACAGGAAGATACCGCCGATCACGAGGCCAACCGGCAGATACTCGATGAAGCCCTCACGCAACTCGAGGAAGTCGACATCGAGCATCATGATCACGAACAGGAACAGCACCGCGACGGCGCCGACATAGACGACGATCAGGATCATCGCCAGGAATTCGGCCCCCATCAGCACGAACAGGCCCGAGGCGTTGACGAAGGCCAGGATCAGGTACAGCACGGAGTGAACGGGATTGCGCGAGACAATCACCATCACCGCCGAGGCGACGCAGACGCCGGCGAAGAGATAGAAGAACAGCGCGGGAAGGATCATGCTCTCATCTCACCGGTAAGGCGCGTCGAGCTCGATCGCTTTGGCGATCTCGCGTTCCCAGCGGTCGCCATTGGCGAGCAGCTTGGCCTTGTCATAGAACAGTTCCTCGCGGGTCTCGGTCGCGAACTCGAAGTTCGGGCCTTCGACGATGGCGTCGACCGGGCAGGCTTCCTGGCAGAGGCCGCAATAGATGCACTTCACCATGTCGATATCGTAGCGCACGGTGCGGCGGGTGCCGTCGTTGCGGCGCGGGCCGGCCTCGATGGTGATGGCCTGCGCCGGGCAAATCGCTTCGCACAGCTTGCAGGCGATGCAGCGCTCTTCACCGTTGGGATAGCGGCGCAGCGCATGCTCGCCGCGGAAGCGCGGCGAGATCGGGCCCTTCTCGAACGGATAGTTCAGCGTCGGCTTCGGCTGGAAGAAATAGCGCATGGCGAGGAAGAACGCCGAGACGAATTCCGACAGCAGGAGCGAGCGTGCAGTGGCGTTGATGTTGATACCCATGACGGCCCTCACTTCGGCGCGATGCCGGCGAACTGCAGGACGCCGGCCACCACGACCACCATCGCCAGCGACAGCGGCAGGAACACCTTCCAGCCAAGCCGCATCAGTTGGTCGTAGCGGTAGCGCGGCACGATCGCCTTTGCCATCGCGAACAGGAAGAACATGAAGAACACTTTGAGCGAGAACCAGATGATCCCCGGCACCCAGTTGAAGGGCGGCAGATCCACCGGCGGCAGCCAGCCTCCGAGGAACAGGATTGTCGCCATCGCGCACATCGTGACGATCGCGACGTACTCGCCGAGCATGAACAGCAGGTACGGCGTCGAGCCGTATTCGACCATGAAGCCGGCGACGAGCTCGGATTCCGCTTCGACGAGGTCGAAGGGCGGACGGTTGGTTTCCGCCAGCGCCGAGACGTAGAACACCACGAACATCGGGAACAGCGGCCACACGTACCAGTTCAGGATGGTGAGCTGCGGCAGCCCGATCAGGCTGGCGAGGCCGCGGATATGCTGGGCCTCGACGACCGCCGAGAGGTTCAGCGTGCCGGCGCAGAGCAGCACCGTGATGATGACGAAGCCGATCGAGACCTCGTAGGACACCATCTGCGCCGCCGAGCGCAGCGCGGCCAGGAACGGGTATTTCGAGTTCGACGACCAGCCGGCCATGATGATGCCGTAGATCGACAGCGACGAGATCGCGAAGATGAAGAGGACGCCGACATTGATGTCGGAGATCACCCAGCCGAGATTGGTCGGGATCACCGCCCAGGCTGCGAGCGCGAGCACGCAGGACACCAGGGGCGCCAGCAGGAACACGCCCTTGTTGGCGCCGGACGGGATGATCGGCTCCTTCAGCACGAACTTCAGCAGGTCGGCGAAGGATTGGAACAGGCCCCACGGCCCGACCACGTTGGGGCCGCGGCGGATCTGCACCGCCGCCCAGATCTTGCGGTCGGCGAGCAGGATGTAGGCGATCGCGACCAGGAGGACGACGAGCACCAGTACGCTCTCCGCGATCATGATGATCAGCGGCCAGAGAAAACCGGTCCAGAATGCGCTTGCGAAGAATTCCATGAGCTCACTCCGCTGCGGTCAGCATCTGCCCGGAGGCAAGCCGCGAGCATTCCGCCATCACGGCCGACGCACGCGCGATTGGGTTGGTCAGATAGAAGTCCTCGACGAGGGCCTTGAACGGGGCCTTCTCCGGCGAGCCGCCCTTCCCCGCCAGCTTCTTGATCTGGTCGGCGCTGCCACCCTGTATCTGGTCGAGACGGATCAGATGCGGCACCGCCTTGAAGATCGCCTGGCGCAGCGCGGACAACAAGTCGTAGCCCAGCTTCTTGCCAAGCGCTTCCGACAGCGCGCGGACGATCGCCCAGTCCTCGCGGGCTTCGCCCGGCGGGAACGCGGCGCGGCCGGTCATCTGCACGCGGCCTTCGGTGTTGACGTAGATCGCGGACTTCTCGGTATAGGCGGCGGCCGGCAGGATGACGTCGGCGCGGTGCGCACCGCGGTCGCCATGAGTGCCGATATAGACGACGAAGGTGCTGTCCGGCGCCTTGATCTCGTCGGCGCCGAGCAGGACCAGCAGATCCAGCGTGCCGAACGTCGTCATCTGCGCCGCATTCAGCCCGCCCTGACCGGCGACAAAGCCGATATCGAGCGCACCGACGCGCGAGGCGGTCTCGTGCAGCACGCCAAAGCCGTTCCAGCCGTCCTTCACAGCGCCGACGTCGAGCGCGAGCTTGGCGCTAGCTGCCAGAATGGCGGCCCCGTCGTAACGTGCAGCCACGCCCGCACCGACCAGGATGATCGGGTTTTTGGCGTTCTTCAGCACGTCCATGAAGGAGTGCTTGCCGGCCGCGAGCTCGCCGAGCGTCTCGGTGCCCGCGCCGAGATGGTCGTAGTCGTAGGTCAGATCGGCCTTGGCGCCGATCACGCCGACCTTGAAGCCGCCGGCGCGCCAGCGCTTGCGGATGCGGGCGTTGAACACCGCCGCTTCCTTGCGCGGATTGGCGCCGACGATGAGCAGCGCGTCCGCCTGCTCGACGCCCGCGAGCGTCGGATTGAAGATGTAGGAACCGCGGCCGAGCGCGGGATCGAAGGCGTCGCCACCCTGCACCGCCAGATTGGCCGAGCCGAACTTGGCCAGCAGATCCTTCAGCGCGAACATCTCCTCGACGCCGGCGAGATCGCCCGCGATCGCGCCGATGCGCTTGCCGTCGGTGCGCGCCGCCTTGGCAGCGATCGCAGCAAAAGCCTCCGGCCAGCTCGCCGCGCGCAGCTTGCCGGCTTCGCGGATATAGGGTCGGTCGAGCCGCTGGGTACGCAGGCCGTCGACGACGTGGCGGGTCTTGTCGGAGATCCACTCCTCGTTCACGGCCTCGTTGATGCGCGGCAGCACACGCATCACCTCGCGGCCGCGGGTGTCGACGCGGATCGCCGATCCCACGCCGTCCATGACGTCGATCGACTGGGTCTTGCCGAGCTCCCAGGGGCGCGCGGCGAAGGCATAGGGCTTCGAGGTCAGCGCGCCGACCGGGCAGATGTCGACGAGATTGCCCTGCAATTCCGACGTCAGCGCGTGCTGGAGATAGGTCGTGATCTCCATGTCCTCGCCGCGGCCGGTGGCGCCCATCTCGGGCGCGCCGGCGACTTCCGCCGAGAAGCGGACGCAGCGCGTGCACTGGATGCAGCGGTTCATCGAGGTCTTGACCAGCGCGCCGAGATATTTGTCCTCGACCGCGCGCTTGTTCTCGGCGAAGCGGCTGGTGTCGACACCATAGCCCATCGCCTGGTCCTGCAGATCACACTCGCCGCCCTGGTCGCAGATCGGGCAGTCCAGCGGATGGTTGATGAGAAGGAATTCCATCACGCCTTCGCGCGCCTTCTTGACCATCGGCGACCGCGTGGAAATTTCCGGCGGCTCGCCCTTGGGACCCGGACGGCAATCACGCACGCCCCAGGCGCAGCTTGCGACCGGCTTGGGGCCGCCCTTCACTTCGACGAGGCACATCCGGCAATTGCCGGCGACCGACAGCCGCTCGTGGTAGCAGAAGCGCGGAATCTCGGCGCCGGCCGCTTCGCACGCCTGGAGCAGCGTGTACTCGGCCGGGACATCGATCTCTTTGCCGTCGATGATGAGCTTGGTCATTCTCTCTACTCCGCCGCGACCATGTTCACGGGATCGCGGACGCCGGCATCGTCGATGTCGGCCTTGTGCGAATACTGGTCGATGCGCGCTTCGATCTCATGACGGAAATGCGCGATCAGGCCCTGGATCGGCCAGGCGGCTGCGTCGCCGAGCGCGCAGATGGTGTGGCCTTCGACCTGTTTGGTCACCTCGAGCAGCATGTCGATCTCACGCTTGTGGGCACGGCCATCGGCCATGCGGGTCAAGACGCGCCACATCCAGCCGGTGCCTTCGCGGCAAGGCGTGCACTGGCCGCAGCTCTCATGCTTGTAGAAATAGGAGATGCGGGCGATGGCGCGGATCAAATCGGTCGATTTGTCCATCACGATCACGGCCGCAGTGCCGAGACCCGAGCGCAGCTTGCTCAAGGAGTCGAAATCCATCGGCGTGTCGATGATCTGCTCGGCCGGCACCATGCGCACCGAGGAGCCGCCGGGGATCACGGCCTTGAGATTGTCCCAACCGCCGCGGATGCCGCCGCAATGCTTCTCGATCAGCTCACGGAACGGAATGCCCATGGCTTCTTCGACGTTGCAGGGCCGCTCGACATGGCCGGAGATGCAGAACAGCTTGGTGCCGACATTGTTCGGACGGCCGATGCCGGCGAACCACGCCGCGCCGCGGCGCAGGATGTCCGGCGCAACCGCGATGGACTCGACGTTGTTCACGGTGGTCGGGCAGCCGTACAGGCCAACATTGGCCGGGAACGGCGGCTTCAGCCGCGGCTGGCCCTTCTTGCCCTCGAGGCTTTCGAGCAGCGCGGTCTCTTCGCCGCAGATATAGGCGCCGGCGCCGTGTGCGACATAGATGTCGAACGGCCAGCCGTTGACGTTGTCCTTGCCGACCAGCTTGGCCTCATAGGCCTGGTCGATCGCGGCCTGGAGATGCTCGCGCTCACGGATGAACTCGCCACGGACATAGATGTAGCAGGCATGCGCGTTCATCGCGCAGCTCGCGATCAGGCAGCCCTCGACCAGGAGATGCGGATCGTGCCGCATGATCTCGCGATCCTTGCAGGTGCCGGGCTCGGATTCGTCGGCGTTGACGACGAGATAGCTCGGCCGGCCGTCGGTTGAGTCCTTCGGCATGAACGACCACTTCAGCCCGGTCGGGAAGCCGGCGCCGCCGCGGCCGCGCAGGCCCGACGCCTTCATCTCGTTGATGATCCAGTCGCGGCCCTTGTCGATGATGGCCTTGGTGCCATCCCAGGCGCCGCGGCGCCGCGCGCCCTCGAGCCCCCAATCGTGGAGGCCGTAGAGGTTCTTGAAGATGCGGTCCTTGTCCTCGAGCATATCAGGGCTTTCCGATCAACGATTGGCCTGCTTGTAGGCAAGCCCGGCGGCGCAGACGGCGAAGGTCAGCGCCCAGAGCAGACTGGTTTCCTGCGATTCATGCAGCGCGAAGCGCTGCAGCAGGAACATGAAGGCGGCCGCGATTGCGGCATGCATGGCGACCAAGCCCCATTTCTTCACGGCTTCGATCCCTCCGATTGCCCGAGACGGAAGACCCATCAGGAGGTCTCCTTCAGCGTCGTCGGCCCACCCGTCGGCGCCGAGAACTGGCGGCCGTTCTGCGGACCGGGCTTGGGCGGATTGCCCAAGGCGAAGCCGTCGAGCACCTTGCCGAAGGTCTCCTTGGTCAGGTCCTCATAGGTGTCCTTGCCGATCAGCACCATCGGCGCGTTCACGCAGGCGCCCAGGCACTCGACCTCTTCCCAGCTGAAATTGCCGTCCTTGGAGAGATGGAAGGGATCGTGATGGATCCGGCTCTCGCAGACATGGATCAGCTCTTCGGCGCCGCGCAGGCGGCATGGCGTGGTGCCGCAGACCTGGACATGGGCCTTCTTGCCCACGGGTGCGAGCTGGAACATCGTGTAGAAGGTCGCGACTTCGAGCACGCGGATATAGGGCATGTCGAGCATGTCGGCGACGACGCGGATCGCTGCTTCCGACACCCAGCCGTCGTGCTGTTCCTGGACGCGCCAGAGGATCGCGATGACGGCGGAGGCTTGCCGGCCGGCCGGATATTTCGCGATCTGCTGCTTGGCGAATGCGAGGTTCTCGTCCGTGAACGCAAAGCTCGCGGGCTGGACTTCCTGGGGCGCTAATCGGCGGACGGACATCTCTTATTCTCTCACTGCATGCGGCGCGCGGTTTTCGCATTCAGGACATTGATCCTGTCCTGCCAGAATGCGCTTGCGGTACCGAAAACGTTGTAGCCGACGTGGGTCGAGACCTTGATGCGGTCGAGGATCGACAGCTCGGTCACGCTTTCCAGCCGGTTGGTGCGCGGATCGAGCACGATCAGCTTCATCGGGGTCTGCTCGAGGATGTAGCGCGATACCGCATGAGAGCGGTCGCTGCCGTGTTCCTCGCACATGATGACGCTGTCGGTCTGGAGCAGCCGGGCGCCGCCCTTGATCGCCTCGATCTCGACGCCCTCGACGTCGAGCTTGATCAGGTATTTGCCGCTGGCCGCGACCTTGCCGTCGTCGATCAGATTGTCGAGCGCGAGAACGGGCACTTCCTCGCCGCCATCCGACGGAGCGCCGGCAATGCTGAAGGCCTCGTGCTTGGTGCCGGACAGCCGCGCGGTGCCGCGGGCGGCGCCGATCGCGCATTTCAAGGTCTCGAAGCGATTGCCGTTGATGCGGGCATTGTTGGCAAGCTTCAGATAGTTCTGTCCCGACGGCTCGATCGCGATCGCCTTGTGCGAGCCGAACGGCTTGCTCGACACTAGCACCGACCAGTAGCCGTAGTTCGCGCCGCAATCGAGCAACGTGTAGTCGACGTCGATGGAGTTGGCGAACAACAGCTCCAGCTCGTCCTCGTAGCAATAGGAGCGGTTGAGCAGCTTGCTCCAGTAACCGTCGCCGTAGGGGAATTCGAACACGGCGTCCGGGTTGAGCTTGATCGCGATGTTGCGCTCGGGCAGCGTTTTCCGCAGCAGATTGGCGCAGGCGATGTAGCCCATATGCGAGAAGTGCGAGGAGATCTTCGATCCCGTCATCAGCGCCAAGGCAGCCGTCCGCTCCCACAGGTTGGCCCCTTCAAGGGCCCCCGAGGCACGGTCAAACTGGATTGGCGCCTGCGCCATCACCGATCGACCTCTCCGAACACGATGTCGAGCGAGCCCAGGATCGCCGAGACGTCGGCGAGCAGATGGCCGCGGCAGATGTGGTCCATCGCCTGCAAATGGGCGAAGCCCGGCGCGCGGATCTTGCACTTGTAGGGCTTGTTGGTGCCGTCAGAGATCAGATAGACGCCGAACTCGCCCTTGGGCGCCTCGACCGCGGTGTAGACTTCGCCGGCCGGCACGTGGACGCCTTCGGTGTAGAGCTTGAAGTGATGGATGAGGGCTTCCATCGAGCGCTTCATCTCGCCACGGCGCGGCGGCGCGACCTTGTTGTCCTCGACGACGACGGGGCCCTTCCCCTCCGGCGCATTCAGCTTCTGGATGCACTGCTTCATGATGCGCACGGACTGGCGCATCTCTTCCATGCGGATCAGGTAACGGTCGTAGCAGTCGCCGTTCTTGCCGATCGGGATGTCGAAATCCATCTCGGCGTAGCATTCATAAGGCTGCGACTTGCGCAAATCCCAGGCTGCGCCCGAGCCGCGCACCATGACGCCCGAGAAACCCCACTCCCAGGCTTCCTTCAGCGACACCACGCCGATATCGACGTTGCGCTGCTTGAAGATGCGGTTGGCGGTGAGCAGGCGGTCGAGATCCTCGACCACTTTCAGGAACGGATCGCACCAGGCCTCGATGTCGTCGACCAGCTTCTGCGGCAGGTCCTGGTGCACGCCGCCAACGCGGAAGTAGGCTGCGTGCATGCGGCTGCCCGAGGCGCGCTCGTAGAACACCATCAGCTTCTCGCGCTCTTCGAAACCCCACAGCGGCGGAGTGAGCGCGCCGACGTCCATCGCCTGCGTCGTGACGTTGAGCAGGTGCGACAGGATGCGACCGATCTCGCAATAGAGCACGCGGATCAATTGGCCGCGGCGCGGTACCTCGATGCCGAGCAGCTTTTCGGCGGCGAGGCAGAAGGCGTGCTCCTGGTTCATCGGCGCGACGTAGTCGAGCCGGTCGAAGTACGGGATCGCCTGGAGATAGGTCTTCTGCTCGATCAGCTTTTCGGTGCCGCGGTGAAGCAGGCCGATATGGGGATCGACGCGAGCCACGACTTCACCGTCGAGTTCCAGCACCAGGCGCAGCACGCCGTGCGCGGCCGGATGCTGCGGCCCGAAGTTGATGGTGAAATTGCGAAGGTTTTCGGGTTGCTCGTTCATGATCAGACCTTCGGTCCCGCCTTCTCGTCACCGGGAAGCGGATAGTCCGCACCTTCCCAAGGCGAGAGGAAATCGAACTTGCGGAATTCCTGGTTGAGCCTGACCGGCTCGTACACCACCCGCTTCTCCTGGTCGTCATAGCGGACCTCGAGGAAGCCGGTGGTCGGGAAATCCTTGCGCAGCGGATGGCCCTCGAACCCGTAGTCGGTGAGCAGACGGCGCATGTCGGGATGGCCGACGAAGAACACGCCGTAGAGGTCGTAGGCCTCGCGCTCGAACCAGTCGGCGCCGGGAAACACATCGATCAGCGACGGCACCTGCGTGGTCTCGTCGGCCTGGGCCTTGAGCCGGACGCGGGTGTTCAGGGTCGGTGACAGGAAGTGGTAGATCACGTCAAAGCGCTTCTCGCGCGAGGGATAGTCCGCAGCCGTAATGTCGGTGAAGTTGACGAAGCGGCAATTCGGGTCGTCGCGGAGGTACTTGACCACCTCGACGATCTTGCTGGCCTCGACATCAACCGTGAGCTGGTTGAAGGCTACCGAATGACCGGTGGCGGCGCCCGGAAGCGCGCTCACGATCGTCTGCCCCAGGGCGTCGAGCTTGGCGTCGTCCATGACGTAAAACCTTAACGTTCGATGGTGCCGGTGCGGCGGATCTTCTTCTGCAGCAGCAGCACGCCGTAGAGCAGCGCTTCCGCCGTGGGCGGGCAGCCCGGCACGTAGATGTCGATCGGCACGATGCGGTCGCAGCCGCGCACGACCGAGTAGGAATAGTGATAATAGCCGCCGCCATTGGCGCAGGAGCCCATCGAGATGACGTAGCGCGGCTCGGGCATCTGGTCGTAGACCTTGCGCAGCGCCGGCGCCATCTTGTTGGTCAGCGTGCCGGCGACGATCATCACGTCGGACTGACGCGGCGATGCACGCGGCGCGAAGCCGAAGCGCTCGACGTCGTAGCGCGGCATCGAGACCTGCATCATCTCGACCGCGCAGCAGGCGAGACCGAAGGTCATCCACATCAGCGAGCCGGTGCGCGCCCAGGTGATGAGATCGTCGGTCGCAGCCACGAAGAAGCCCTTGTCGGACAGCTCGGAATTGACCTCGAGGAAGAACGGATCATTGGCTCCGACCGGCCTGCCGGTCGACGGATCCAGGATGCCCTTGGGGGCCGGCGCGAGAACCGGACCGGCTGATGGTGCAGGGTTCAATCCCATTCGAGTGCGCCTTTCTTCCATTCATAGGCGAACCCGACCGTCAGCACGGCGAGGAACACCAGCATGGACCAGAAGCCGGTGGCGCCAAGCTTGCCGAACGCCACCGCCCAGGGAAACAGGAACGCCACCTCGAGGTCGAAGATGATGAAGAGGATGGCGACAAGATAGAAGCGGACATCGAACTTCATGCGGGCGTCGTCGAAGGCGTTGAAGCCGCACTCATACGCCGAGAGTTTCTCCGGGTCCGGCTGCTGGAACGCCACGATGAAGGGGGCAATCAGCAGTACGAGGCCAATGAGGCCAGCGACCCCTATGAAGACGACGAGTGGAAGATAGTTCTGTAGAATGCCGCTCATTGACGAGCCCTTTTTCCCGCAGCCTCGGGACAGCCACGGATTCGTCCAGTTTGGAATTATTCTGAGCCTTAGCGCAGTGCACCAATGGGCGCAAGACACGCTCTTTTCACGCCCTTTGCCGCTCCCGGAACGGTGAAAATCCCGGAATCATCCCCGCGCTGGTATGGAGCAGATTGCCAGACCCAGCAAGGCCGGCCACGATTTTGCAAGGCAGCAGTTCTGAGATTGCGGCGCACGGGCCCGGACATCTACTTGCCGCGTAGCGTCTGCGCAAATTGCCCGGTTTTTTTGGTGCGGCGGCGCACCCAAACCCAGGCGACGACCAACACCGGGGCCCCGACTGTCACCCAGGCGATATACTGGCCAACCGTGCCCCAGAGCAGCGCGGCCAGCAGGCCGGCGATGGTAGCGACAGCGAGCAGGATAGGTGCAGCAAAGACACCTATCCACAGGCGCGAGCGGTCAAACGAGCCATGCATCACGACGGGACCGGGGCTCGCCTGGCGAATGCGTCGGTTCGGGCGGGCGCACGCTTGCGCCGCCGGGCCAGCCAGAGATAGAGGCCGCTGCCGATCACAACGATGGTGAGCATGTCGAGCGCGGCCCAGATCAGCTTGAGCGGCATCCCGCCGTAATCGCCGAAATGCAGCGGCTGCGAGATCAGCAGTGCCTGGAGATAGACCGGCAGCGCCCGGCTGTCAGCGACCTCCCCCGTCTCACCATCCAGCAACACCGGCTTGAGGAGACGCGCCGTCAGGGCCGTGTCACCGCGCATGAAGGCGGCGAAATGGTGCGAGGACGTGAACGGGGTGCCGGGAAAGGCGATGAAGGCGACCTCCATGCTTGGTGCCGCCTGCCTGGCACGCGCGACGACGTCGTCGAGCGAGGCAAGATGCGTCGGCGGCGGCTTGCCGGCATAGGGCGCGACCATGCTGGCGAGCTCGGTCACCTTCCACTGGTTCAGCATCAGCTCGGCCCAGGTGTTGACGACGCCGGTTAGGCCCACCACCAGCGCCCAGGCCACCGTCACCACCCCGATCAGATTGTGCCAGTCGAGCCAGCGGACGCGGCGCGAGGCGGTGTCGCGGATGGTGGCAAAGCGCAGGCGGCGGGTGAACGGCCAGTACAGCACCACGCCGGAGACGAAGGCTGTGGCGAACAACAGCCCCATCGCGCCGAGGAACAGCTTTCCGGCTTGGCCAACGAACATGTCGGTGTGCAGCTTGAGCACGATCAGCATCGGCCCGACGCCGACCGGCCCGAGCAGCTTTGCCGAGACGGCGTCGAAGGCGCGGACGGTCGCATTGTCGGGCGCACCGCCCGGCGCGCTGTTGGTGAACGCCGTCACGATCCCAGGCTCGTCCTTGTCCCAGGAGATATATTGCAGCACGCGGCCGGGATCGGCGGCGAGCGCGGCGGCGGCGACGACTTGGGGCGTCGCGCGCGCCGCGCTTGCATGAGCATCGGGCTTGGGGGCGTAGCCCAGGAGCTCATCGATCTCGTGATGGAAGATCAGCGGCAGGCCGGTCAGGCAGAGCAAAAGCAGGAACACGGTCGAGGTCAGGCTGGTCCAGGTGTGGACCACGGACCAGAGCCTGACCGTGCGCGCCTTCACGAAGTCCTCCCTTCGCCCGTTCTCACCATTTGTAAGACGCGCTGGCCGTCACCCGGCGACGGTCGCCATAAAAGCAGGCCGTTGACGAGGAACAGCTTCCCACGAAGATCTTGTCCGTGATGTTGGAAACGTTGAGCGCGTATCGCCATCCCTGCCACTCGTATTGAATGGCAGCGTCGCCCAACAGATAAGACGGCACGACCAGCGTGTTCATATTGTCGGCGTAGGATTTGCCGACATAGCGGACCCCGCCGCCAAAGCCGAGCCCGGTCAAGAACCCGGACTGGATGGTGTAGTCGGCCCAGCCTGACGTGAGCTGGCTCGGCGTGTTGGTCGGCACCTTGCCGATCAGCGTGGCGTCGAGATCGCGACTGACGAAGATGTCGTAGACCGTATGAGAGGCCGTCACCTTCAGGCCCGGCATCACGTTTGCTACCGCTTCGAGCTCGACGCCGCGCGAGGTGACCTCCCCGGTCTGCACAGAACGCAGCGAATTGTTCGGATCGGTCGTGAGCACGTTCGTCCGCTTCAGGTCGAAGAAGGCGACGCCGAAATGGCCGTCGAAGCCCAGCGGCTGATACTTCACGCCCACTTCCGTCTGCTTGGCGGTTTCCGGCAAATAGAGCTGGGGCGGCGCGAGCGTGAAGTTGGTTCCAATGATCGGGTTGAAGCTCGTCGCGTAGGAGGCGTAGGGCGCCAATCCGAAATCGAAATTGTAGATCAGGCCGGCGCGGCCAGAGAATGCGCTGTCGTCGCGGCCCATGCTCGTGCCGATGTGGTTGTCGTTGTGGGTATCGACCCAGTCGTTGCGGCCGGACAACACGAGTGTGAAGCGGTCGAGCTTGATCTGGTCCTGCGCGTAGACGCCGGCCTGCTTCTGCGTCAGCGTGGCATTCTGATACGGCGCACCGCTGAACGTCGCCGTCGGCGTATACACGGGATTGAGCAGATTGAGTGACGTCGCCGCGCCAAACCCCTGATAGTCGTCGATCGTGTAGTGCTTCAGGTCAACGCCGAACAATGAGGTGTGCTGGAGCGGTCCCGTCGCAAAGCGATATTCGAGCTGGTTATCGAGATTGGCCTGATTGGCGACGCCATTGGTGAAGAAGTTGCCGCGCGCGAGATTGGCGGCAGCCGCCGTCGTCGCGTAGCCAAGGCCATACAGAGTCGAATAGGTCACATCGACATGGGCCAAGCGTGCGTTCTGGCGGAACGTGACGCTATCGGACAGGTTGCGTTCGAACAGATAGCCGACCATCTCCTGCTCCCGCGTGAACCTGTCGACGCTGGGATCGCCGACGAAACGGCTGGTCGGAATCTTGCCCCAGGGCGCGTCAACGACCGTACCGACATAGGGCAAGAAGCCAATGCCACGCGTATCCTGCTTGGAGGCCGACGCCAAAACCGTGAACGACGTGTCTGCGTCGGGTTTCCAGGTAACGGACGGTGCGATGAAGTAGTTGTTGTCAGGCGTGAAGTCGACCTGGGTGCCGCCGTTCTGTACCTGGCCGACGATGCGGTAGAGCAGCTTGCCTTGCTCGGTTGCGGTCGCCACCGGTCCACCAAAATCGAACGCCAGGTAAGCGTTGCCAAAATTGTTGATGCCGGTCTCGACGTAGCGGATCGGCTCGGTCGGCGGCATCTTTGAAATTGCATTGACGATGCCGCCCTGGCTCGATCCGCCATACAACACCGCCGACGGGCCGCGCAGGATTTCCACGCGCTCCAGATTGAACGGCTGCAGCTTCCAGCTTGCATAGGACGTGTAGAACAGCTGCATGCCGTCCAGGAACAGGCCGACGTCATCGGATTTGAAGCCGCGGATCAGCCACCAGTCGTTGCGGGTGTCGGCACCGTAGGTTCCGGCGCGCACGCCGGCGGTGTAGCGCAGGACTTCGTCGAGCTTGTTCGGCTTCTGGTCGCGGATCTGCTCTGCGCCGATCACCGAGACCGACTGCGGCGTCTCCATGATCGGCGTGTTGGTCTTGGTGCCGGACGAGCTGCGCTTGGCGACGTAGCCGTGCACAGGTCCACGGGCAGTCTCGACGACGCCGACGTCACGTTGAGGCTGCGGTTTCCGGCTGTCAGCCGTCTGCACCTGGCGCTGCGCACGGCGCGGCGCTGCGGCGGCGCGACGGCGTTGCTCCGGCGCTGCGATCACCACCGGCGGCAGGGTCCGCGCGCCACCTTGTGCTGATGATTGTGCGAGCGATGCCTGCGGCACCAAAACCCAAGCGGACGCGGTCGCCAACACGGCCGACCGCAACATACGAAGACTGTTCAACGCGCCACCCCAAAAGCTGCATGTTTCATGCGTCATGCCGCCGTCCCAGGACGGCATGCGCTTGCGGCGACGCTTATGTGAGGGCGCGCGATTTCCCTAATTGAAAGGCTCTTAGAGAAGTTCTTAGAACAGCTCGAACATGTCTGGAAATTTCCGAGCGATCAGCGCGATACCTTCTCGGCTTCGAGCATCGCTTCCGCAGTCGCCGTGAGACGCTCGATCTGCGCAAGCAACGTCTCGAACTCGTCCTTGCTCAACTGCTCGAGCAGCAGCCGGTTGCGCTCTTGCGCGCCGCCGACGATCGCATCATGCGCGGCGAGTCCGGCCGGCGTCAGCGACACCAGCACCTCGCGACTGTCTTTCGGGATTGGCTGACTTCGCGATCAGCTTGCGCGAGACGAGCCCGGCAAGCGCACGGCTGATCTGGCCCTTGTCCTGGCCGACGGCTTCGGCGAGCCGGGCCACGCTCATCGGCGGCCGCCGTCCAAGCGAAGCAACCAGGCCGAACTCGACCGAGGACAATCCGGCAAGACGCTTGTAGCGCAGGATCGCGCCGCGCTTGAGCAGGTTGGCCAGCACCATCAGCCGCGACGACAACATCACGGTGATCGGCGCCGGCGAGTGATTATCGTCCGCATCGGACGACGCACGCCCGTCCCTGCTCGATGTCTGGCTCATGGTCCACCTCTGCCAAGAAAGCCAAGACGTGCCAAGTCTTGGTAGCGCAACCTCCCCAACCTGACGCGAATGCGACCAAGAGGCACTCCGGAATATCGTTGACTTTGTCATCGAATTATTTTTCACTGGACCACCGCACCAAAAACGACCCGGCCACCAAGGCCTGCAGCGGGAGGAACAAGCATGACGATTACCCAGCGGGATCGCGATCTCGGCACGGCCTATGCGATGAAGCCGGCGCACACGCGCACCGAGCTCACCTCGGTCGTGCGCGGCACGCCGATGGGCGAATTGCTCCGCCGCTACTGGCATCCGGTCGGGCTCACCGGCGACGCACCGATACGCCGAAGAAGGTGCGCGCGCTTGGCGAGGATTTGATCCTGTTCCGCGACAAGCACGGCCGCGTCGGCCTGCTCCATGCCCGCTGCTGCCATCGCGGCACCACGCTCTATTATGGCAAGGTCGAGGAAGACGGCATCCGCTGCTGCTATCACGGCTGGAAGTTCGACACCGAAGGCCATTGCCTGGAGCAGCCCTGCGAGCCCGACGGCGGCCAGTTCAAGGACAAGGTGCGCCAGCCCTGGTATCCGGTCGAGGAGCGCTACGGGCTGATCTTCGCCTATATGGGCCCGGCGGAAAAGCGCCCGGTGCTGCCGCGCTATGAGTGCCTGGAAAACATGGACGACGGCGAGTTCGTCGAGGCCGACAATTCCTCGATCGGCGGCGGCGGGCCTGCGATCATTCCCTGCAACTGGCTCCAGCATTTCGAGAACGTGGTCGATCCCTATCACGTGCCGGTGCTGCACGGCTCCTTCTCGGCCCGCAGTTCACCAACATGATGGCCTCGATGCCGGAGGTGAAGTTCGACAAGACGCCGCGCGGCATCGCCGTGCGCTCGATCCGCAAGCAGGACGACGGCAAGGTGTTTTACCGCGTCACCGAAGCCGCCCTCCCCACCTTGCGCGTCGTGCCGAACCCGCGCGTGGCGCAATTTGCCCGCGTCGAGTCGATCGGCTGGACGCTGCCGATCGACGACACCTCGTTCCGCATCTACGTCGCCGGCCGCGTCAAGAATTCCGGCGACATCGGCCGCATGCGCTCGAAGTTCAACGGCAAGTTCTGGTGGGACATGACGGAAGCCGAGCACCAGCAATTCCCGGGCGATTACGAGGCCCAGGTCGGCCAG
Organism: uncultured Alphaproteobacteria bacterium; assembly: GCA_963819355.1. Taxonomy (GTDB): domain Bacteria; phylum Pseudomonadota; class Alphaproteobacteria; order Rhizobiales; family Xanthobacteraceae; genus Bradyrhizobium. The sequence continues at coordinate 599,420 of CAWFVZ010000017.1, forward strand.
GGCTCGACGACGATGCATTCCGAGGAGCATTTCGGCCAGAGCGACCGCGGCATCCTGTTGATCCGGCGCATGCTGGGCGATCAGCTCGATGCGATGGAAGCAGGCCGCGATCCGACCGGCGTCTCGTTCGACCCAAGCGCGCCGCCGGTCGAGTTCGAAGCGGGGAACTACATCCGCGAAGGCTGACAGCCCACACAAGGACTGGACCAACGACAATAACAAAGACAAATTGGGGGAAGCGATGGCCGATGTGACGTCACAAATGTCGGTGCAAACGGCAGCCACGGCAACGCCGTCGGCGCGGCGCTATTACGTGCTGGGGCTGCTCACCATCATCTACGCGCTGAACTTCCTCGACCGCACGATCTTCAATGTCCTGATCGAACCGATCAAGAAGGAGTTTCAGCTCAGCGATACCATGATGGGCCTGCTCGCAGGCTTCGGCTTCGCGCTGTTCTATTCCCTGCTCGGCATCCCCATCGCGCGCGTCGCCGACCGGCTCAACCGCCGCAACATCGTGGCGCTGGCGTTCGCGTTCTGGAGCGCGATGACGGCGCTGTGCGGCATGGCCTCGAGCGTAACCGCGCTGGCGTTCGCCCGAATTGGCGTCGGCATCGGCGAATCCGCTGGCTCCCCCGCCTCGCAATCCATCGTCGCCGATCTCTTCGCCAAGAACGAGCGACCGCGGGCGCTCGGCGTCTACGCCATCGGCACCTATCTCGGCGTCTTCCTCGGCTATTTCGTCGGCGGCTATGTCAACCAGCACTATGGCTGGCGGGCGGCGTTCTACGTCGCGGGCCTGCCGGGCATCCTGCTCGCCGCAATCCTCTGGCTGACGATCTCGGAGCCGAAGCGCGGTGCGATGCAGGAGGCCTTCGTGCCCGAACCGCTCGCGCCGACGCTGCGCTTCCTGGTCTCGCAGCGAAGTTTCATCATCATGCTGATCGGCTTCTGCCTGACGACCTACACCAATTACGCGACCGCAGCCTGGATCCCGCCGTTCCTCGCCCGCGTGCACCATCTGTCGAGCGCCGAGATCGGCACCTATGCCGGCACATTCAAGGGGCTCGCAGGCATGGCGGGCACCCTGCTCGGCGGCTTCGTGGTGGCCAATATCAGCCGCCGCGACGACCGCTGGAAGCTGTGGGCACCCGCGATCACCTCGGGGCTTGCCGGCCCGGTGTTCGCGCTGTGCATGCTGACGCAGGATTTCGCGATGATGGTGGCGATGCTGGCGCTGACCTCGTTCCTGGTAGGCTTCCACCTCGGACCGATCTTCGCGATCGCACAGACGGTGGCCAAGCCCAGCATGCGGGCGCTGGCCTCGGCCGTCATTGCGCTGACCGCAACCTGCTTCGGCCAGGGCGTCGGCCCGCTCGCCGTGGGCGTGGTCAACGACGCCCTCAAGGGCAGTTTTGGCGCTGACGCCGTGCGCTACTCCCTGCTCTCCGCGGCGATCACGACCACGCTCGGCGCCCTGCTGTTCATCTGGGCGGCGCGGACCATCCGGGCCGACATCGCGCGGGCGAGCTAGCTAGCCGCGCTCAGGCGCTCATGAACGCGAGCATGTCCGCAAGCAGGCGGTCGCCATGCGTCAGCGGTAACGGATGCGGCGCGCCTTCATAGACGATCAGCTTGCTGCCCCTGATCAGTTTGGCGGTCTTGGCACCCGTCAGCGGCAGCGGTGCGCTGGCATCCTTGTCGCCATGGACGATCAGTGTCGGGCGATCGATCCCGGCGGCGGCCTTGCGGAGATCGGCGAACGCGATGGCCTGGCGGCACGCCAGCGCCACCGGCAGCGGCACGCTCAGCATCATCTGGCGGATCCAGGTCCGCGTGATCTCGGGCGTCTCGGCGGTGAAGAACGGTGCTTCGTTCGCCGCAATCCATTTCGCGAAGTCGCGCGCGATGGTCGCGTTGTCAGCTTCGATCATTGCCTTCGGAACCGCATCGGGATTGTCTTCGGTCTTGACCAGGAACGGCGTCGTCGGCGCGACCAGCACGAGCCTTGCGATCCGCGCCGATCCGTAGCGCCCCAGATAGTTCACCGCCTCCGCCGTCCCCATCGAGAAGCCGACCAGCGTCACGTCTCGCAGGTCGCGCGCCTCGATCAATGCGGCCACGTCATCGGTCAGCGTGTCCAGGTCATAACCGGTGGACGGCATCTCGGACCGGCCATGCCCGCGCCTGTCGGGCGCAACACAGCGGAAGCCCTTGGCAGTGAGCGCGGCAATCTGGCTGCCCCAGATGCTGGCGTCGAAGGTCCAGGCCGACAGCAGCAGCACCGGTTGCCCGCGTCCCCAATCCTGCGCGAACAGCTTCGTGCCGTCCCTGGCCGTCACATAGGGCGATCGTGCAGTCTGCTGAGTTGCTGCCGCTGGCGCGCTCGCGCCCGACGCCGCCGCAAAGGCGGTTCCGAGCAGCGTGGCTTCGAGGACGGTTCGACGGTTCATCGTGCTTCTCCCTTGCCGGTCAGTCGGCCCATCGGTCGCGGCCGATGGAAACGATCATGACGAAGGGATTTCGCGTCCGCGATTACGCGGCAGGTAAGACCGCTCATGGCGCCGCTCCGGCATCCAAATGGCCAGATGAAACCATTTTGCGGGACCCGCGAAACGATCCGGAAACAGATGGCCCTTAAGACAAGATCCAACAGACGGGGCAAAGCCCGTCGGGAGGCTCTGATGAACCACTCAATTCACTCTGCAGATCGGGGTACCCACCTGAAGATCGTGGTGGTGGCGCTGGTGGCTGGCATCGCAGTGGCCGCCTTCGGAATCGCAGCCCGCACCAACGCCGATTACAGCCAGACCGCCCAGTCCACCCACGTGATCAAGGCCGGCAAGCCGGTGGTGATCACGAGCTCGGGGACGTCGGAGATCCGTTGACACGCCCTGTTTCGGGCAGACCGACGGCCGCCTCCGGGCGGCCTTTTCGTTTTCCAGAGCAATACTTAGCCGGGGCGCCCTGGTGAAGCGCAACATCCTTGACTTCGCCAAGCCCCGCCTTTAAGTCCCCCCTCGTTCCGCGAGCGTTTACGCAGCACGCGGGAGTAGCTCAGTTGGTTAGAGCGCCGGCCTGTCACGCCGGAGGTCGCGGGTTCGAGCCCCGTCTCTCGCGCCATTTTATGGCGGAATATCAATCACTTAAATTTGACCGATTTGGACCTTTCTGGACGAAAGTGTCAGCAGGGCCGACGCCCTGACACTTTTTGTCCGGTTCCATTCGCGAGCGCTGGCCTGCTTGGCAACCCCCCTTCGGATTCGCCTCGGTTGGCAGCCTCTTTAGAGGGCAAGATTTATCGAGTGTCCAAATTCCCCAGCGCGGGTGTCCCATCCCGGCGCAATGAACCTTGGCACGATGCGTGCTGACACACAGCTATCGGGATTTTGCTCTTTCCCTCCCGGGGCTGGCAAGTCGCCGCCTGCGCTTCATTTAAGCGGGCGGCGTTTTTGCCTCTGCACGACAAAAAGCCTCAGCCCGGGGCTGGCGCCGGCTGAGGCCTTTGCGAGTGGCGCCTGCTCAGAACGCAGCGCAACTCATTGCCATCGCTTTGTCACAAAACACCATGTCCTAATTCAGGACCGCGGGTGTCCCAATTGGGACAGCACCGAACCCGCGCGGGGTCGCATCTCACTTCACCCGCGCGGGACCAGCCACGCCGGTCGCGGCCAACGTTGAACGTTACCAATGCCAGTGTCGAAGCTCGCCGTCAGCGCGAGGTCGCTGGCGACGGTGCGATATGCACCGGTCGAGATGGAAGCGCCCAGCTCGGTCCGGGCTACCAGCTGTATCGCACGACTCCCTTGCCGGCGTAGCTGCGGGTGACATTGGAGAACTCGCCTTCGAAGGTGCCTGCGGCGGACCAGCCGTTCAGCCACTTCACTTCGGCGGCGGCGGTCAGGAGGGCGGAGTTGCTCGCCTGCGCTGCGCCGTTGACGACGAAGGACGCGCCGGGAAGCGCCAGGAAGGTCGAGCCGATGCCGCGATCCGGATTGTAGTCATGCGCCCAGGCTGCACGGCCCCGCAACGTCAGCACGGAGTCCTGCATCGCGAACAACTCGTCGGTGCGTACGCCGAGTTCGCTGCGCGTATCGGTCACGCTTTTCGAGCCGTAGGCCAGCGCGAACGCCCCTCCGCCGGAGACGACGCTTTCGGCATAGGCCGGCAGATCGAAGGTGGTGAACTGGCCGGCTGCATAGGGCGTGATGGCGACGCCGTTCATCCAGGGCTCAATGAACCGGTAGCCGCCTTCGACCCGTCCCGAAAACGCATTGGCGTTGAAACGCGCCTGCAACTGGTCGACGCCGGCGATCGTCACGGTGCGATTGGTCGTGACGTCCTGCCAGCCATAGGCCAGCGCGCCGGAGAAATAGGCGGCGCCGAGATTGTGCCGGATGAACGCGCCGGCCTGGAACAAGTCCGAATGGCCGGATCCACTGTTGGCGACGCTGAAGCTGGTGCCGCCACCAGCGAGCGAGAAGCCGGCGATTGTGAACGGCGACAAGCGATAATCGACGCCGACGGCGGTGCCGTAGATGCGCGAGGTCGCGGTGTTGGCGCCGGCGGCGGCATTGCCGTCGGTGGTCTGCGATCCGCCGTAGCCCGCGGCCCAGACGCTCCAGCGCCGCTCGAATGGAACGGGCGGCGGCGCCTTGGTGTAGATCGCTGCCAGCGCGTCGTTCGGCTCGCGCTTGGCCGCATAAGCCAGTTCTTCGTCGGCGTAGCCGGTTGCACCGCCGCCCGCGCTTCCGACGTCGCCGCGGCCGGCGATGAACGGATCGGCCATCATGCCCATGAACATGTTCATCGCGCTGAAGGTCGTCTGCTGCGATCCTGTGCCGGTCTCGCCTGCGGCCTGCGAGAGGCTGGCCGGTGAGAGCGAGGCGTAGATCCCCGGAATGCCGCCGGTGGTATTGAAGAAATTCGTCAGGGCGTTGCCGACGGCCTGCTGATTGGCATTGAGGCCAGTCGTGCCGAAGTTCAGGACGAGGTTGAGATACACATCGTTGGCGTCATAGCTCAGCGTCGAATGCAGGTTGGTGGGCGGCGTCCCCGTCGACGTCACCCCACTGAATGTTCCGCTGACGCCGCCCGTGGCGGTCAGGATGGTGTATTGCTTCTGGATGTAGGCCCCGGGCGCGAAGTTTGCGATCACCCCGGCGTTGCCGAGCGTCGCCACGCCAGTCACGGCCGCAGAGGCCGATGTGGTCGGATTGAGTGACACGACATAGTGCGCGGCCGACTGGAGCGTGAGGTTGCCGACGATCGCCATCGATGTGCCGGGCGTGCCGTCACCGGGCGTAAACGTGCCGCTGATCGTGCTGTTGGCGCCTGTCACGGTGCCGGCGCCGGCCAACTGGTTGAACGTCTGGTCGAAGCCGTTCAGGTCCAGCGTCGCCCCGCTTGCGATCCCGAATGCGTTGCTGGTGCCAAACGCACCGGCAGACCCGGCGCGCAGCGTACCACCGGTCACGAGGGTTGCGCCGGAATAGGTGTTGGCCCCCGAGAGGACCAGCGTGCCGGAATCGGCCTTGACCAAATCGCCGGTCGACGCACCGTTTGAAATGACGCCCTGGATCGTGCTCGTGGTACCCGCCGCAATGTCGAAGGTGGACGTGCCGGCGACGCTGAATGCACGGCCGGCCGCGAATGTCGCAGTGGCGGTGACGCCGAACGTTGCGCCGCTCGAGATCGCGACGTCATTGTTGACATTGCCGAGATTGGCCGTGCCCGCGACCGACAACGTGCCGGCCGTGACGTTGACGTTGCCGGTGAATGTATTGGTCGCGGACAGCGCCAGTATGCCGGCGCCGGTCTTGTTGATCGCTGTACCGGCGAGACCGGTGCCGCCGATGGTGTTGGCGTAGGTCACGTTGCCGGTGGACTGACGCCGATATTGGCCGTGACGCTGCTCAGGAATATTCCGGCGCCCGCGGCCGCGCCGGTCGCCTCCCGGCGAGCCGCTGAAGGCGCTTGGACCCTGGCCGACTCCCTGGGCGCCGCCGGTGCCGCCCGTGGCGGCCGCGCCGGAGATCGCCGTGTCGAGAATGGTCAGGGTGCCGCCGGTGGCGACGTAGATGGCGCCGCCCTGGCCGGCACCGCCGTTGCCGCCCGAACCGCCGTCCGAGCCGGGTCCCTGGCTACCGTTATTGTTGGTGACGCCATCGCCGCCCTGGGCGCCGTTGCCGCCGTTGGCATTGCCCGCGCCGCCGTTGTTGTTCGGGGTGTAAGCGGTGCTGGCGGTCGTGCCGGAGCCGCCGCCGCCGCCGCCGCCCGCACCGAGCGTTGCGCCCGCCGCTCCCGCGGTGCCCTGCGTTCCGGTATTGCCGCCGAGGCCGCCCGCACCGCCGCCGCCGCCGCCGTTCAGTGCGCCGCCGTCGCCGCCGTTACCGCCGGTGGGAGACGCCGCGGTGTTCTGTGCGACGCCGCCATTGCCGCCGGTGCCGCCAGTGGCACTGCTATTGGTGAAGGTCACCGTCGCCAAAGTCACATTGGCGCCGGCTCCGACGAACAAGCCGCCGCCCGCGCCAAGGCCGCCACCGCCGCCGCCGCCCGATCCGTACGACAGCGTCGGGGCTGAAGAAGCCGGACTGGCCAGCTCCACCGGCGCCGCCGAGCGCAGCAGTATTGGTGAGCGCCAGGCTGGAGATATTCACGGTCGGCGCGTTGGTGCCGCTGACCTGGATACCCTGAACGCGGCCGCGCCGTCGATGGTCTGGCTGTTACCGGTGATGTTCACGGTGACGTTGGCGTTGCCTGCCTGGAGTTGCGCCAGCGAGCTTGTCAACGTGAATCCGCTGGTGATGTTGATGCTGACCGTGGAGCCTGCGCCGGCGGCCGCGACCGCTGCAACAGCGGTATTCCAATCGGTCTGGTTGGCGACGTCGATCGCCATGGCCTCGGTGGCGAACAGACTTCCCGCGCAGATGAGCGACAAGGCGAACCATCGCGACGTGCGCCGCGATGCGACGACCGGCACCAATGCAGTCGTTTGCAGGAGCATGCCGGTACACCGCTTCGCGAATTGCGATGAGGTGAATCCAAGCGACGTCGTGCTGCCGAACCGAGAATGCTGCATAATTTGCCCCTGAGTAATTTTTTTTGCAGCGCCCGAACTGCAGAAAGCTCGCGTATTTCCGAATGAGTAAACTTGACTGCCATAAGGCTACAACCCGTTTCTCCGAGTCGCTCTTCGCCGGCCAGTGCTTGCGCCGCTATTGTCGCGAGATGTTGCTGATCGGCGACACATACACCGGCCGCGGTACCTTTGATGGCAACGGGCACGCATACGGCCGGCCGGTGTGTCGGGCGAGCTTGTGACGCCTGAGCGGCAGCCCGAGGAGCATGAGCAGGACGTGGCGAAGCAGCTGGGAGCGATGACCTGGGCGGGTTCAATCGGCGGATCATGTATCCGAAGGCCGGGGCGGCTTGACACGAGGTCAGGCACCCTCGCGCAGATTGGAACATGTCGCTGTGGCGCGGGAGCAACGTCACAATTGTTCCGCTATGCGGAACGCATTTCAGACTCCAATTTCTGACGACAAGTCGCCACACTTAAGTCGCGCCGGGGCCAGAGATTATTTGATCTCGAAATCATTTTTCCCGGAAGGCCGCTGAGCAAATGCAGCGGCCTTTTGCGCGTGCTCGCGGCGGGACATTATTGGCGATCCCGGCAGGGCTCGAACCTGCAGCCCGCCGAACAGAAATCCGCAACTCGACTGCTTGGTCCGCACCGGCGGCATAGTCAGCCCGCGCGCGAATCGTCTAGGTCCTGCTGGGACTTAGAGGATCCCGCACATTTCTCGGCATTTCCGCGGATTCCCGCCATTGGACAACCGAAGGGGCCAGACATGGCGAAGAAGGCAGCCGCTCCCGCCACCATCACCCTGAAGCAGCTCGCAGCTGATATCGCAGAGAGCCAGGACCTCTCGAAGAAGCGTGCCGAAGCTGTCCTGACCGATATGGTCGACCTGATCAGCAAGCACCTGAAGAAGGGCGACCGGGTCCGTATCGTGGGCCTCGGCATCCTCCAGGTCCGCAAGCGCGCCGCCCGCACCGGCCGCAATCCCGCCACCGGTGAGCCCATCCATATCAAGGCCAGCAAGAAGGTCGCGTTCCGACCGGTCAAGGAACTGAAAGAGGCGATCTGAGCTGCTTACGTTTTGTGAAGCCTGATCCGGTCTCGTTCCGGCCGCAACGCGGCCCGCTTTTCTGGTATATCGCCTACTCCCCCTGACCCCGGCGGTTTGACCAGAAATGTCCTCCCTCACCTTCACGCATACCGTGACCGAGCGCTTCCTGCGCTATGTCACCATCGACACCCAGTCCGATCCGGAATCTCCGGCCTCGCCCTCGACCGAGAAGCAAAAGGATCTCGGCCGCGTGCTCGTTACCGAGCTCAAGGCCATCGGTGTCGCCGACGCCCATCTCGACGATTACGGCTATGTCTACGGAACGATCCCGGCCAATACGACCAAGAAGGTGCCAGTGATCTGCTTCTGCTCGCACATGGACACGTCACCCGACGTCACCGGCAAGGACGTCAAGCCGCAAGTGTTGAAGAATTATCGCGGCGGCGACATCACGCTGCCGGGCGACACCAGCCAGGTGATCCGCTTCGCCGAGCACCCCGCGCTGAAGAACCAGATCGGCAACGACATCATCACCACCGACGGCACCACGCTGCTGGGCGCCGACAACAAGGCCGGCGTCGCCGAGATCATGGATGCCGCGTATTTCTTCATCAACAATCCCGACGTGAAGCACGGCACCATCAAGATCCTGTTCACGCCTGATGAAGAGATCGGCCGCGGTGTCGACAATGTCGACATCAAGAAGCTAGGCGCCGATTTCGGTTACACCATGGACGGTGAGAGCGCCGGCTCCGTCGAGGACGAGACGTTTTCTGCCGACGGCGCCACCATCACCATCACCGGCGTCAGCGCCCATCCCGGCTATGCCAAGGGCAAGATGGAGCACGCGATCAAGATCGCGGCCGCCATCGTCGAGCGCCTGCCCAAGGAAGGCTGCTCGCCGGAGACGACGTCAGGCAAGCAAGGCTTCCTCCACCCGGTCGGCATCGAAGGCGCGCTGGAGCAGGCGACCCTCTCCTTCATCGTGCGCGACTTCACCGAGGAAGGGCTGAAGGAGAAGGAAGTTCTGCTCGAGGGCATCGTCAAGGACGTGATGAAGGACTACCCGCGCTCGACCTACAAGTTCGAGGTGCGGGAGCAGTACCGCAACATGAAGCAAGTGATCGACCGTCACCCGCACATCCTCGAATACGCCATCGAGGCGATCCGCCGCGCCGGGCTCCGTCCGATGCGCACCGCGATCCGCGGCGGCACCGACGGCTCGCGCCTCTCCTTCATGGGCCTGCCCTGCCCCAACATCTTCGCCGGTGAGCACGCGTTCCATTCGCGTCTGGAATGGGTCAGCCGGCAGGACATGGAGAAAGCGGTGCAGACGATTGTGCACCTTGCAATGATTTGGGAGGAGAAGGCGTAGGCATTGCCCTGCGGGCTCACCCGAGGCGACGACGAATGAAGTCAGGTGCCGAGGCAACTTGGAGTTCATCGCGAATGCAGTTGGAATCGATACTCACCTGTCCGGAATGCGGCCATCAAACGCGCGAGACCATGCCGACGGATGCCTGCCAGTTCTTCTATGACTGCAAGGGCTGCGGCAAGCGACTGAAACCGAAGGCTGGCGATTGCTGCGTATTCTGCTCGTTTGGATCGGTGCCCTGTCCACCCATCCAGGCCGGAGATTGCTGCTCGTAGACTGTAGGGAAGAGGCCACCCGATGCATTCGCTGCCGACTATTCGATTCTGAGGAAAGTACTGAACTGAAAGTTCTGGACCGACTCCCACGGCGTCTTGTGCTGGTGTCGGCGGGTGTCCTTCAGTGTGAACGCGGAACCGAGCAACGCACCGATCGTGTCGGCGCTATGCCGCGTCACCGGCAAGCCGCTGCACTTCTCGGGTCCGTCGAGCGCGAACGTGCCGATGATGGCGTATCCACCGACCTTCAGTCCTTGCCGAAGCCGTTCGATGTAAGCGGCCTGCTCCTCGGGCGCGTTGAGAAAGTGGAAAGCCGCCCGGTCGTGCCATACATCGTACTTCGTCGCCGGACACCACGCGGTGACGTCTGCGGCAATCCATTTCACCTGATCGGCATCGCGACCAAGTCGCTCGCGCGCCGCCGCGAGTGCCGCGCTGGACAGATCGAGCACCGTGACGTCCTGATGTCCCGTGGCCAGCAGGGCGTCGACAAGCCTCGATGCACCTCCACCAATATCCACGATCGCGGACGACTTCGTGGCACCCGTGAGAGCAATGAGGTCGAGCGAGGGAGCCGGGCTTTCCTGAAACCAGCTGACCTCGCGCTCGCCTTTGTTCTCATACACGTTTTCCCAATGCGTCCGTTGATTTGAATTGGTCATGGCTTGCCCTCCCGAGGCTGAAGCCCCCGATCCTGGAACACGAGCACGTCGCGTCGACGGGCGCAAAATAATCGCTGCCGTCCATGGAACGATCCAGCACAAGGCTCGTTGGAAGTCCAAGTCCCAAGGATAGAGATTGTGAGCGCAGAAGGCCTCAGCCGGTCAGCCCCGGGCTGGGGCCTTTTCGCGTCCGGCTGGCTAAATCGTGATGGCGGCCCGGTTTGCGGGTTCCGTCCTGGCATGCGACAAGGGTGCATGGTCATGAAGCGGTTTGCCAATGCTGTGGTGACGTTGCTGGTCGCGTCCGGGCTCCTGCTCGCGCCGCTGGCAGCCCCTGTGCTGGCCGGACCTGCCTCAAGCGCCTCGCATCATCACGATTTGCCGGGGATGTCTGACGACGTGCAATCCATGTCGGATGACGCTCAGGCCATGGCTGACGACATGCCCTGCTGCCCGGGTCAAACCGGGATCAAGGACTGCGGGTCGTGCCCGTTCGTGGCGCTGTGCCTGCTGAGCGCCTCTCTCCCTGCCCCGTCCGGCGCCATGGCATTGATCGAGCGCCACGCCCGACACAATTCGCTCGCGGTGAGCGACGATCTCCTGATCGACGGGCTCGGCGCCAAGCCTCCCGACCATCCGCCTCGAACCCAGGTCTGACCGGCGCTTGCGCGCCTGATCAATGTGCGCGTCGATAGTCGGCGCGCACGTAGCTGCCTGCCGTCTTGCTGCGCGCCAGCCTGTTGCGCGCGGTCACGGCGGCTCCATCGGACCCATCTAGGAATTGCAATTATGAAGCCATCCAACGTCGCGCGCGCCGCCATGGCCGCGCTGATTGGTGCTGCCGTTGCGGGCGCAGCCCACGCCGAAATCAAGAACTATGAATTCCAGCTCGTTCAGCCGACCGTGAAGGCCGGCGCCGATCGCATTGTGACGGTGCGACTGGTCGATAAGACCTCCGGCAAGGCGGTGCCGGGTGCGGTGATCTTCGCCAGCCGGCTCGACATGACGCCGGACGGCATGCAGGAGATGGCCACCAAGGTCTCGCCGATACCGGGCGCCGAGCCCGGCACCTACCGCTTCAAGGCGACTTTCGGCATGGCCGGGCGCTGGCAACTCTCGCTCGGCGCCAAGGTGCAAGGCGAGACCGGAACGGTCGAAAACAAGCTCGTCGTCACGGCCGAGCAATGAGCCGCAACCGCCTCATCGGCACGGCCGCAGCGATCATCGCAGCGGCAGGCGCCGCGCTGTTCGTCGGATATCAGCACCCGACGGATGGCCCCACCGCATCCGTGGCGAACGCGGCGGAGACGCCCGCGCCGCTCTATTATCAGGACCCGGACGGCAAGCCGCTTTATTCGCCGACGCCGAAGAAGACGGAAGACGGTCGCGACTATGTCGCCGTGCCGGCGGCCGCCGATGCGCCCGATCAGCCTGCGCCGATGAACGCAGCCGACCCCAAGGGCGAGCGCAAGATCAAATATTACCGTAACCCGATGGGGCTGCCCGACACCTCGCCAGTACCGAAAAAGGACTCGATGGGGATGGACTACATCCCCGTCTACGAGGGCGACGCCGGCGACGATGGCTCGGTCAAGCTGTCGCCCGGCAAGATCCAACGCACTGGCGTCAAATCCGAGCCGGCCGAATTGCGTCGCATCCGAACGTCGGTGCGCGCGCCCGGCACGATCCAGCTCGACGAACGGCGCATCTCAGTGGTCGCCATGCGCGCCGAGAGTTTTGTGCAGAAGGTCGCCGACGTCACGACGGGAAGCCGCGTGACGAAAGGGCAGCCGCTGATGGAGATCTACAGCTCCGCAGTGTCGTCCGCGGCCGCCGAATATCTCGCGACCATCACCTCGAAGACGACGGCCAGCATTGAACCCTATGGCCGGGGCTCCCGGCAGCGACTGGTCAATCTCGACGTTCCGGAGCCCGTCATTGCCGAGATGGAGAAAAGCCATTCGGCGCCGATCACCATCCAATGGTCGTCCCCGCGTGACGGCATCGTGCTCCAGCGCAACGCGATCGAGGGCATGCGCGCCCAGCCCGGCGACGTGCTGTTCCGCATCGCCGACATCGCACTGGTGTGGGCCACCGTCGACGTCGCCGAGCGCGACCTCGGCAGCATCGCCGTCGACCAACCCGTGACGGTGCGCGCGCGCAGCTATCCCGGCCGGGACTTCAAGGGCCGGATCAGCGTCATCTATCCGCAGCTGAACAAGGAGACCCGCACCGCACGCGTGCGGATCGAACTGACAAACGCCGACCTCGCGCTGCTTCCCGACATGTATGTCGATGCCGAGATCGACACCGGCACCCCGGTGCCGGTGCTCGCGGTCGCCGAGAGCGCGGTGCTCGACACCGGCAGCCGGCAGGCCGTCCTTGTCGACAAGGGACAAGGCCGCTTCGAGCCGCGCGAAGTCAAGCTCGGACGGCACGGCGACGGCTATGTCGAGATCCGCGACGGCCTCGCCGAGGGCGATGCGATCGTGACCTCCGCCAACTTCCTGATCGATGCCGAGAGCAATCTGAAGGCGGCGCTGAAAGGTTTTGCCGAAGCCGGCAACGCGCGGGACACCGACAAGGCCATGGGAGCCAAGCCATGATTGCGCGCATCATCGCCTGGTCGGCACGCAACCTGCTGCTGGTGCTGTTCGGCACCGGCTTTGCGGCCGCCGCCGGCCTCTATGCCTTGCTCCATTTGCCACTGGACGCCATCCCCGACCTCTCCGACACCCAGGTCATCGTCTACACCGAATATCAGGGACAGGCGCCCCAGGTGATCGAAGACCAGGTCACCTATCCCCTCACGACCGCCATGCTGACGGTGCCGAAATCGAAGGTGGTGCGTGGTTTCTCCTTTTTCGGGGTCTCCTTCGTCTACGTCATCTTCGAGGACGGCACCGATATCTACTGGGCCCGCTCGCGCGTGCTTGAGTTCCTCAACGGCGCAGCAGCGCGGCTGCCCGCGGGCATCACACCGACGATCGGCCCGGACGCCACCGGCGTCGGCTGGGTCTACCAATATGCGGTGATGTCCAAGGAGTTGAACCTTGCCGAGACCAGGACGATCCAGGACTGGAACCTGAAATTCGCGCTTGCCAGGGCCGAAGGCGTGGCCGAGGTCGCCAGCGTCGGCGGCTTCGTCAGGCAATACAACGTCATCCTCGATCCGCAGCGCATGCGCGATCTCGGCATCACCATGCAGAAGATGCGCGACGCCATCCGCGCCAGCAACGCCGACGTCGGCGGCCGCACCGTCGAGCTCTCCGAATTCGAGTATGTCATCCGCGGCAAGGGCTATCTCAAGAGCATCGACGATCTCGGCAACATCGTGCTGAAGACCGACAACGGAACGCCGGTCAAGCTGCGCGACGTCGCCCGTGTCGAGCTCGGGCCGGACGAACGGCGCGGTATCGCCGAGCTCAACGGCGAAGGCGAAGTCGCGAGTGGCATCGTGCTCCAGCGCTTCGGCGTGAATGCGCTCGACGTCATCGAGAACGTCAAGAAGCGTTTCAAGGAGATCGCGACCAGCCTGCCGAAATCGGTCGAGATCGTTCCGGTCTACGACCGCTCGAACCTGATCTACGCGGCGATCGATACGCTGAAGCACACGCTGCTCGAGGAGAGCATCGTCGTTGCGCTGGTCTGCATCGTGTTCCTGCTGCATGTCCGCAGTGCGCTGGTCGCCATCCTGATGCTCCCGGTCGGCGTGCTGATGGCGTTCGGAGCGATGAAGCTGCTGGGGATCGGCTCCAACATCATGAGCCTCGGCGGCATCGCGATCGCGATCGGCGCCATGATCGACGCCGCGATCGTCATGATCGAGAACGCGCACAAGCATCTCGAGCGCGCCGCGCCCGGACGCGCGCGCGTGGCAATCCTGATCGAAGCCGCGGCCGAGGTCGGCCCGGCGCTGTTCTTCAGCCTGCTGATCATCACCGTCTCGTTCATGCCGATCTTCACGCTGGAATCGCAGGAGGGCCGGCTGTTCAGCCCGCTTGCTTTCACCAAGACCTTCGCGATGGCCGCGGCGGCGCTGCTGTCGGTCACGCTGGTGCCGGCGCTGATGGTGATCTTCGTGCGCGGCAGGATCATTCCGGAGCACAAGAACCCGATCAACCGCCTCCTGATCTGGATCTATCGGCCGGTCATCGCAGGCGTCCTGCGGGCGAGGCTCCTTGTGATCCTGCTCGCGCTCGGCGTGCTCGCCGTCTCGATCTGGCCGGCGCGTCAGCTTGGCTCCGAGTTCATGCCGAATCTCAACGAAGGCACCCTGCTCTACATGCCGACGACGCTACCCGGCATTTCCGTCACCAAGGCGGCCGAGCTGATGCAGACCCAGGACCGCATCATCCGCTCGTTTCCGGAAGTGGCCTCGGTCTACGGCAAGGCCGGCCGCGCGGCGACCGCGACCGACCCCGCGCCGTCGGAGATGTTCGAGACCATCGTCGACCTCAAGCCAAAGGACGCCTGGCGCCCGGGCGTGACGATCGACAGCCTGATCGCCGAGATGGACAAGGCGCTCCAGTTTCCCGGCGTCTCCAACGCCTGGACCATGCCGATCAAGGCGCGCATCGACATGCTCTCGACCGGCATCCGCACGCCCGTCGGTGTCAAGGTCATGGGCACCGATCTCGCCGGGATCGACAGGCTTGCCCGGCAAATCGAGACGGTGCTCAAGGCCGTGCCCGGCACCTCCTCGGCCTATGCCGAGCGGGGCCTCGGCGGCTACTACCTCGAGATCACGCCGGACCGCGAAGCACTGTCGCGCTACGGCATCATGGTACAGGACGTCCAGGATACGATCGCCACCGCGCTCGGCGGCCAGACGGTGACGACGACCGTGGAAGGCCGGCAGCGCTTCACCGTCAACATGCGCTATCCCCGCGACCTCCGCGACAATCCGAAGGCGATCGCCAGCGACATCCTGGTGCCGATGCCGGGCGGCGGCGGCGTGCCCCTCGGCGAGGTCGCGAGCGTGACACCGGCGCGCGGGCCGACCTCGATCCGGACCGAGAACGGGCAACTCGCGACCTACATCTATGTCGACATCCGCGACCGCGACCTCGGCGGCTACGTTGCCGACGCGCAACGCGCCGTGCAGGCGAGCATCCAGTTTCCGCCAGGCTATTATGTGGTCTGGAGCGGACAGTACGAATATCTGGAACGCGCCACTGCGCGATTGAAGATCGTCGTGCCGGTAACGCTGCTGATCATCTTCCTGCTGCTCTATCTCAACTTCCGTTCGGTCACCGAGACCTTGATCGTGATGCTGTCCCTGCCCTTCGCCCTCGTCGGCGGGTTGTGGCTGATGTGGTGGCTCGGCTTCAACCTGTCGGTCGCGGTCGCCGTCGGCTTCATTGCGCTGGCGGGTGTCGCGGCCGAAACCGGCGTGGTGATGCTGATCTATCTCAACCAGGCGCTCGCCGAGGCCCGGGCGCAGTGCGCGTGCACAGGCCGCGCCCTGACCCGCAACGATCTCAACGCGGCAATCATGGAAGGCGCCGTCGAACGCGTCCGCCCGAAGATGATGACGGTGGTTGCGATCATGGCTGGCCTGCTGCCGATCATGTGGAGCGGCGGGACGGGCTCGGAGATCATGCAGCGCATTGCCGTGCCCATGATCGGCGGCATGATCTCGTCGACGCTGCTGACGCTGATCGTGATCCCCGCGATCTTCGGGCTGGTGAAGGGCTTTGGGCTGCGTTCGTCGGATGACGCGACCATGTCCACCCACATTTCAGAGGCAGCCGAGTGAGACCCCCGTCCCCTTATGCGTTGCCGGTGTCCCCGGGGATTGCGCCCGATACGGACTCCACTTCTCCGAAACGTCCGACCTTAACGGATCAGCTGGGCGCACCTGCGCCCGCGGGTCTCTTGTTCACGGGTCGCGATATGTCGTGATCTGCCCGAAACCGCCCTGGCGTCGATCCGGTCCACCGGGCAAAGGCATTCGTAAAGGAACTGGTCTCGCGGTACCCGAGCAGCCACGCGATTTGAGAGATCGACAGCTCGCGCTCCCGCAGGTAACGCTTGGCCAGCGCGGCCCGGAGCCGGTCGAGGAGCTCGGAGAACGTGGCTCCCTCCGCCGCCAGCCCTCGCGCGAGCGTCCGGCGGCTCGTGCCGAGGCGAGCGGCAACGCCTTCTGCGTTCGCCATGCCGTGGGGCAGCAGTTGGACGATCAGCTCCTCCACGCGGAAGCGAAGGCTGGATTGGGGAGGCTTGCGCCTGCCAAGTGCCTCATTCGCGTATTTAAGCAGCAGCCGGTTGAGATAGACGTCGGCGCCGACGGAGGGCAGCGACGCGTCCGCGGCGGCAAACACGATCTCGTCGGTGCTTGCATCGAAGTCGATGCTGCAGCCCAGAAATGCACGAACGTCGAGAGGCACCCTCACGCGATGGTGCCTCGCTCTGATTTTGCGGGGCGTCAATCGGCGGCTGGTCAAGTGCCGGCAGACGCGGATCAAGGCTACGAACCAGAACTCGATCTGATGGCGGTCCGAGCCGCGCTCCACGTTTACATACTCGAGAGTGACAACAATGGCGCGGTCGAAATTAACCCTGATGCGAACGCCCTCATTGTTGAGCGAACAGTAACGCTCGGCGTGTCGAAGCGCCTCGGCAAGACACTCCGACGACGCCATGACGTAGTACAGGAGGCCGATCTGACGGAGATCGAAATCCTGCGCCAGGTGAAACCCCAGGTGCTCGTCTTGCAACTCGCGTGCGGCTGCTTCGAGCAGCTTGATCTGGGGATCCACCGCGAGGCGATGACTGGGATCGTCGATCGCCTCGAGCGTCAGTCCTGCCCTCGACACCAATTGCGCCGGGTCCTTCCCGGCTTTGCGAACCCGCTCGCATGCCAGCCGCGCGATCCCGCCCGTCGAGCTCGGTACGGCGCCAAGACGATCGGGTTTGACGTCGCGCATGGCAGGGCGTGTCTCAGCAGCTTGGCTCAAAAGGCCAAATTTTCGGCCCGTGATCGCAAGACGGTCCTCCGACCCTCCCGTACGAGAGGCTGACCGCTTCGCGCGCTGATTCCACGAAATCGCGATGACGACGACCTTTGTTGATTTGGGTCAACGAAATTGACCGCCGGCCACATGCGAGAACGCAGTGCAAAGCCCCCCTCGACATCCCGTAGAACCGAGGCCTCGCGCGACAAAGATCTTGGCACCGGAGCGCGAGACCGTTGAGTTGCTGGTTCAGGCGGCGAGATTCTTTCATTTCGAAGACAATCGACCGGGATTGCGCGATCGAGAATGGATGGTGCTGCGTTTCCTGTCGCGCGCCAACAGGTTTTCAAGAACTCCTTCGGCAGTGGCCACCTTCATCGGCACGACGAGAGCCACCGCCACGCAGATCTTGAAAATCCTGGAGGCAAAGTCCTACCTGGCGCGAAGAACTTCACGACAGGACAGACGCTCGGTGACGCTCGCCGTGACCTCACAGGGTGAGAGGCTTCTCACCCAGCGCGACCCGCTCAACGGTTTGTTGAACGCAATTGCTGCGCTCGTCCCCGAAGAATGCCTCAGGCTGAGGGACTCGCTTGGCAAAATCCTGAATCAAATCGATGCGGCTGATCATTGGCCGAGTGCCGGCGTTTGCCGCAATTGCATGTTTCTCGCCGAAGCTGGCGCAAGGCGGACACTCACCGGCAGGGCGCGGACGAGCACAGGGCTTCAGTGCCGGCTTCACCGCGCGCCGATCGCAGCCGACGAAGTCGAGCTCCTTTGCACGAGCTTCGAGCGCGCTGTGGACCGGCCGAAGCCGGGTGAGCCGGCTCCGGAATCCGGAAGCTAGCCCAGCGTTGCACGGATGCCGTGCGCGAAGGCGCGTTGACGCGGCTGCGCCCGGTGCTGATGACGGCGTTGGTCGTGGTGATCGGCGGCATCATCTCCTCGACCGTGCTGGCGCTGCTGGTGCTCTACGTGCTGTTCCGGCGTGACGCGGTGAGCGAAACGCCTACAATGGCGCCTGATTTGCCGGCTTCCGGGGAGCGCTAGAGATGGGCAGCCACGACCATCGCGGTCAACGCCACCATGACCATGCCGGCCACGGGCATGATCACGGTCACGACGGCCACGGCCACGGCCATGTTCATGCGCCCGCCAGTTTCGGCAAGGCGTTCGCGATCGGCATTGCGCTCAATACCGCGCTGGTCGTGGCCGAGGCGGTCTACGGCTATATCGGCAACTCCACCGCCCTGCTCGCGGATGCCGGCCATAATCTTTCCGACGTGCTCGGCCTGGTCGTGGCCTGGGGCGCCTCGATCGCGGCGCGGCGCGCGCCGAGCGGCCGGTTCACCTACGGCTTTCGTGCCTCCACCATCCTGGCGGCGCTGGCGAATGCCGTGTTCCTGCTGGTCGCGACCGGTGCGATCGGCTGGGAGGCGATTTTGCGCCTGCGCGAACCGGAGCCCGTCGCGGGCGTGACCGTGATGGTGGTTGCCGGCCTCGGCATCCTCATCAACGGTTTTACGGCCATGCTGTTCGCGCGCGGCCGCAAGGACGACATCAACATCGAAGGCGCATATCTGCACATGGCGGCGGATGCCGCGGTCTCGCTCGGTGTCGTCGTCTCGGCGGCGCTGATCATCTGGACGGGCTGGCTCTGGCTCGATCCCCTCACCAGCCTGGTCATCTGCGCGAGCATCCTTTGGAGCACGACCAGTCTGCTCCGCGGCTCCATCGACATGTCGATGGCGGCAGCCCCCAAGGGCACCGACCTCGCCGCGATCAAGGCGTTCCTGCTGGCGCGGCCGGGCGTCTCTGGGATCCACGACCTCCACGTCTGGCCGATCTCCACCACCGAGACGGCGCTGACCTGCCACCTCGTAATGCCCGCCGGCACCGCCGATGCGTTCCTGATGGAGACGGCGCAAATGCTGAGAACGACCTTCCGCATCGGCCACACCACGCTGCAGGTCGAGACGCATCCGGACAATGGCTGCGCGCTGGCCCCTGATGACGTGGTGTGAGGATTACGCCGCCTTCGCCGTCACGATCCAGATCGCGCCCTGCAACGCCACCGACTGCCCTTTGAGGAACGGCGCGAGCATCTCGCGGATCGAGGCTTTTGCAGCCGCGTAGGTCTCCGGCGGATGACCCTGGAGCGCGCGGCTGGCGGGGCCGATCTGGAGCGAGCCGTCGACGGCGGCATCGAGGCCGCCGCCGATCGCGATGTCCATGGCGAGATTATGCGGCTCCATCGCCACGTCCACGAAACCGGCCCCCTTCAGGATGCGCATCACGCGCTCTTCGGAGGCGAAGGCAAACGGGCCCGGCTCTTCCGGCCCGACCGGCGGCATTTTGGGGACGTGCTTGTAGACCGCCATCAGCGGCGTCATCATCCACGGATTTTCCTTCGGCTCGCGCCAACAGGCGAAAGCGAGCCGCCCGGTCGGCTTCAGCGCCCGGCGGAGATTGGTGAAGGACGCGATCGGATCGGCAAAGAACATCACGCCGAAGCGCGAGGCCAGGAGATCGAAGCTCGCGGGCTCGAACGGATGCACCGTCGCATCCGCCAGCAGGAAATCGAGCGGCAGTCCCTTTGGCGCCATGGCACGCGCCTGCGACAGCATCGGATCGGAGACATCGAGGCCGAGCGCGAAACCGTTCGGTGCCACAGCTTTCGCGAACGCGACCGTCGTTGCGCCCGAGCCGCAGCCGACGTCGATGACGCGCTCACCGGGCTTTGGTTTCGCCCGTTCGATCAGGACATCGGCGATCGGTCCAAGCAGCGTCTCCTGCACCTTATGGCGATCGGCCCAGCGCTGCCCGCTCGGTCCGTTCCAATAGGCGATCTGGTCGGCGTTTTGCTCGTGTCCGGTGGGCTGTTGCATCGGATGCTCTCTCGCTTTGACGGGCGGTGATACCACGCCGAAGGCCGCTTAAGCGCTCAAATGAGCCGGATTTGCGATGCGGCCACCCCTTGCTCCTGCCCCCGCCGCAGGGCTAAAGAGGCGACGTGGGGCGGTTAGCTCAGCTGGTTAGAGCATCTCGTTTACACCGAGAGGGTCCGCGGTTCGAATCCGTGACCGCCCACCAGCCTTCGCCTGCTTCGCGAGGCTACGGCTTGGCAAGCCCCGTCTTAATCCCCCGGCCGGCCCGGCAGCAGCGGCACGGCATCGATCCACACCGCCGCGGACTGACACCAGATCTGCCTGGAAGGCCGCAGAACATCGCGCTGGCGGATAGAGCCCCACCGGATGCCCCAATCGTCGGCCTGGTCGCCCTCACCGCTGGTGAACAGCGGGGAACCGCAGTCGCCGCAAAAATGCTGGAAGCGCATCCGGCCGTTGTCGCCGTGCTTGCCGTAGATTTTTGGCGTGCCGCCGGTGAGCTTGACGTCGGCCTTGGTGCAGATCGCGGTCACCCGGAACGGCGATCCCGTCAGGGTCTGGCAGTCACGGCAGTGACAGACCGAGACCGCCTCAGGGTCGACCTCGGCTTCAAAGGTGATCTGGCCGCAATGGCATTGCCCGTCGACCTGCATGACCAATCCCCAGAACAAAAACGGCGCCCGAAGGCGCCGCTTTATCATCTTTCCGGGCTGCGATCTCAGTGAGCGGTCAGGCCGCCGGCGGCTTCGTCGCCGTCCGGCTTCACCGTCACTTTGGTGTCCTCTTCCCAGACGATCGGCACGGGCTTCTTCACCAGCGCTTTCGCGACGACGTCGTCGAGACGCGAGACCGGGATGATCTCCATGCCGCCCTTGATCGCATCGGAAATCTCCGTGAGATCCTTGGCGTTGTCCTCGGGGATCAGCACCGTCTTGATGCCGCCGCGGGCAGCGGCGAGCAGCTTCTCCTTCAGGCCGCCGATCGGCAGCACGCGGCCGCGCAGCGTGATCTCGCCGGTCATCGCGACATCGTGGCGGACCGGGATGCCGGTCATGACCGAGATGATCGCGGTGGCCATTGCCACGCCCGCGGACGGACCGTCCTTCGGCGTCGCGCCTTCCGGCACGTGCACGTGGATGTCGCGCCGGTCGAACAGCGGCGGCTCGATGCCGTAAACAATCGCGCGGGAGCGGACGTAGGACGCCGCCGCCGAGATCAATTCCTTCATCACGTCGCGCAGATTGCCCGTGACCGTCATCTTGCCCTTGCCCGGCATCATGACGCCTTCGATGGTCAACAGCTCGCCACCGACATCGGTCCAGGCAAGGCCGGTGACGATGCCGACCTGCGGCTCGCTCTCGATCTCGCCGTAGCGATACTTCGGCACACCCAAAAGCTCTTCCAGAGTCTTCTCGGTGACCTTGACCGACTTCTTCTTGGAGATCATCAGCTCCTTCACCGCCTTGCGGGCGAGTGTGGAGAGCTCGCGCTCCAGATTACGCACGCCCGCTTCGCGGGTGTAGCGGCGGATCAGAAGCAGCAGCGCGTCGTCGTCGATCGAGAACTCCTTGGAGTCCAGGCCGTGCTTGGACACCGCGTTCGGGATCAGATGCTTGCGCGCGATCTCGACCTTCTCGTTCTCGGTGTAGCCCGCGATCCGGATGATCTCCATGCGGTCCATCAGCGGTCCGGGAATATTGAGCGTATTCGCGGTCGTGATGAACATCACGTTGGACAGATCGTAGTCGACCTCGAGATAGTGGTCGTTGAAGGTCGCGTTCTGCTCAGGGTCGAGGACCTCGAGCAGCGCCGAGGACGGATCGCCGCGGAAATCGGCGCCCATCTTGTCGATCTCATCCAGCAGGAACAGCGGATTGGACGACTTCGCCTTGCGCATCGACTGGATGATCTTGCCGGGCATCGAGCCGATATAGGTGCGGCGGTGACCGCGGATCTCGGCCTCGTCGCGCACGCCGCCGAGCGAGACGCGCACGAACTCACGTCCGGTCGCCTTCGCGATCGACTTGCCGAGAGAGGTCTTGCCGACGCCGGGAGGCCCGACGAGGCACAGGATCGGTCCCGTCAGCTTGTTGGCGCGCGACTGCACCGCGAGATACTCGACGATGCGTTCCTTGACCTTCTCGAGCCCGTAGTGATCGGAGTCCAGAACGGCTTGCGCCAATTCCAGGTCCTTCTTCACCTTGGACTTCTTGTTCCACGGGATCGACAGCAGCCAATCCAGATAGTTGCGCACGACGGTCGCTTCCGCGGACATCGGCGACATCTGGCGTAGCTTCTTCAATTCATGCTGCGCCTTCTCGCGCGCTTCCTTGGAGAGCTTGGTCTTGGAGATCTTCTCTTCCAGATCGGCGAGCTCGTCGCGACCATCGTCGTCGCCGAGTTCCTTCTGGATCGCCTTCATCTGCTCGTTGAGATAATACTCGCGCTGGGTCTTCTCCATCTGGCGCTTAACGCGCGAGCGGATGCGCTTCTCGACCTGCAGCACGGAGATCTCGCTCTCCATCAGGCCCAGCACCTTCTCCAGGCGCGTGGTGACGGACAGCGTCTCCAGGATGCCCTGGCGATCCGCGATCTTGACGGCAAGATGCGAAGCAACCGTGTCGGCAAGCTTGGCGAAATCGGTGATCGCCTGTACCACACCGACGACCTCGGCCGAGATCTTCTTGTTGAGCTTCACGTAGCTCTCGAAGTCGGACACGACCGAACGCGACAGCGCTTCCGCCTCGACCGACTTCGCATCGGTGTCGGCGAGCGCAATTGCGGTTGCTTCGTAGTAGTCGGCACGATCCGTGTACTTCTGCACGCGCGCACGCTCGAGCCCTTCGACCAGCACCTTCACGGTGCCGTCGGGAAGCTTCAAGAGCTGGAGCACGCTGGCAAGCGTACCGGTTTCGTAAATGGAATCGGGCGCCGGATCATCGTCGGACGCGTTCTTCTGCGTCGCAAGCATGATCAGCGCGTCGTTCTTCATCACCTCTTCAAGCGCGCGGATCGACTTCTCGCGACCGACGAAGAGCGGAACGATCATGTGCGGGAAGACGACGATATCGCGCAGCGGCAACACGGGGTAAGCGTGCGTCTCGCCATGAACGATGGTTGGCCGGGGTTTGGGATTAGTCATGGCCTTTTCCTTTTGCTTTGCCCCCTCGCACGCAATCCGCTTCCTTCATGCGCAACCGCCACAAGGTGCCGAGGTGATTCACAAACCCGGTCTACCATTCGAAGGTTGGACAGGGCTTGCCGAATCGGAACTGAGGCGAATCTTGAACAGAAATCTCGCTCGCCCCGCCCACATTAGGTGGCTATCGACCCGGGGGGTGTCAAGTCATTGAAAAACACGCGCCATCAGGCGCTTACGCACGCGGGTAAGCGACGCAATTCCGGCTGCGGAGAAACATTCCGCAGCGGCCATTTCTCTAGACGATTGGAGCGTTCCAGCGCCGCAAAATCAGGCGCTGGCGTTCTCGACGGCGCGATCGGACCGATCGGCGTAGATGTAGAGCGGACGCGCCGTGCCTTCCACGACTTCGCGGGAAATCACGACTTCTTCCACACCTTCGAGGCCCGGCAGGTCGAACATGGTCTCGAGCAGGATCGCCTCGAGGATCGAGCGCAGGCCACGCGCGCCGGTCTTGCGCTCGATCGCCTTGCGGGCAACCGCGCCAAGCGCCTCGTCGGCGAAGGTCAGCTCGATGTTCTCCATCTCGAACAGCCGCTGGTACTGTTTCACCAGCGCGTTCTTCGGCTCGGTCAGGATCTTCTTCAGCGAGATCTCGTCCAGATCCTCAAGCGTCGCGACGACCGGCAGACGGCCGACGAACTCGGGGATGAGGCCGTACTTCAGGAGATCCTCAGGCTCGACGTGGCGGAAGATCTCGCCGGTGCGGCGGTCTTCCGGCGCCATCACCTGGGCGGCAAAACCGATCGAGGTCGACCGGCCGCGCGCCGAGATGATCTTTTCGAGACCGGCGAACGCACCACCGCAGATGAACAGGATGTTGGTGGTGTCCACCTGCAGGAATTCCTGCTGCGGATGCTTGCGGCCGCCCTGCGGCGGGACCGAAGCCACCGTGCCTTCCATGATCTTCAGCAGCGCCTGCTGCACGCCCTCACCCGACACGTCGCGCGTGATCGAGGGATTGTCGGATTTGCGACTGATCTTGTCGATTTCGTCGATATAGACGATGCCGCGCTGGGCGCGCTCGACATTGTAGTCGGCGGCCTGGAGCAGCTTCAGGATGATGTTCTCGACGTCCTCGCCGACATAGCCGGCTTCGGTCAAGGTGGTCGCATCCGCCATCGTGAACGGAACGTCCAGGATACGGGCGAGCGTCTGCGCGAGCAAAGTCTTGCCCGAACCGGTCGGACCGATCAGCAGGATGTTCGACTTCGCGAGCTCGACGTCGTTGTGCTTGGTCTGGTGGTTGAGGCGCTTGTAGTGATTGTGCACCGCGACCGACAGGACCTTCTTCGCATGGCTCTGGCCGATGACGTAATCGTCCAGGACCTTGCAGATTTCCTTCGGCGTCGGAATGCCGTCGCGCGACTTGACCAGCGAGGATTTGTTTTCCTCGCGGATGATGTCCATGCAGAGCTCGACGCACTCGTCGCAAATGAAGACCGTGGGACCCGCGATCAGTTTGCGGACTTCGTGCTGGCTCTTGCCGCAGAACGAGCAATATAGCGTGTTCTTGGAGTTGCTCGTGCCGACCTTACTCATTCATGTCTCCGTCCGCGGTTCGATCCCGACCGCTCGATCGCTCTATTCCGGCACACCAGCCGGCATAGACCTTCAAATAGAGCAAATTCCGTACCAAAAAAGACCCTAGGCGTCACATACCGTGCGAATCACGGTCACTCGATTCTCCGCGACCATAGCCGACCATACGTAGCCAACCATGCTGTCACCCGACTATCAAGAATTCGCTAATCGGGGGTCGTCGGCTACCCGTACAATACCGTGATTTCACGTCTTGGCACGGGCGAAGTGATCGAAATCACCCCGGCGTTGCTGGATTGCCACGAAAAACAAGCACGAAAGCGGAACTTTCTGCCTGTCGCAGGGCGCAAATTGCTTTTTGCGCCCGCACGAAGTGCGCCGATAACGTCAACGTCGCCCCGACGATCCACAGGGAATCCCCAAGAGGTATTCCAGGGAACGATGTTGCTGCCCCGGTCGCGTTACTGAGGCTTCGCTGCCGGTTCTTCGGCGCGCTTGTCGATCACCCTGTCGACCAGGCCGAACTCCTTGGCGTCGGACGCGGTGAGGAACTTGTCGCGCTCCAGCGCGTCCTCGATCGCCTTGTAGGTCTGGCCGGTGTGCTTCACATAGATCTCGTTGAGCCGCTTCTTCAGGTTCAGGATTTCCTGCGCGTGCAGCATGATGTCGGTGGCCTGGCCCTGGAAGCCGCCGGAGGGCTGGTGCACCATGATGCGCGCGTTCGGCAGCGAGAAGCGCATGTCCTTCTCGCCGGCCGCGAGCAGCAGCGAACCCATCGAGGCCGCCTGCCCCGTGCACAGCGTCGAGACCGGCGGGCGGATGAACTGCATGGTGTCGTAGATCGCAAGGCCCGACGTCACCACGCCGCCCGGCGAGTTGATGTACATCGAGATTTCCTTCTTCGGATTTTCCGCCTCAAGGAACAACAGCTGCGCGACGACCAGCGTCGACATGCCGTCCTCGACCGGTCCGGTCAGGAAGATGATGCGCTCTTTCAGCAGGCGCGAGAAAATGTCGTAGGCGCGCTCGCCACGGTTGGTCTGCTCGACCACCATGGGCACGAGGTTCATGTAGGTTTCAACCGGATCGCGCATGAGTTACCTAGGTTTTCGGAGGCGGACATCGCCAGTCTCGGCTGCCAGTCGCTTGGCTGGATTTGCCGGAAGGCCGATGGACGCACGTGATGCAGGACTTTTCAGGTAGAAGACTTGGTAGGGTGTAGCGACAGATATAGCCCAATTCGCGCCAGACAAGTGCGGAACGAATTAAGGCTTAATCCAAGCGGCAGTTGAAGCTGATTCGCACGAAGAGGCCCAGCCGGCCACCTGGCTAGCTGGGCCTCTTTCCCGATCATCCTTAATAGAAGGCTCTCTCAAAGCCTTCAGGCGGCGGTCTTTTCCGCCTCGTCGTCCTTGTAGAGCTCCTCGCGCGAGACCTTCTTCTCGGTCACGTTGGCGAGTTCGAGGATGAAGTCGACGACCTTGTCCTCATAGATCGGTGCACGAAGCTGGGCCAACGCTTGGGCGTTGCTGCGGTAATAGTCCCAGACTTCCTTCTCGCGGCCCGGCATCGAGCGCGCCCGCTCGATCACGGCGCGGCCGACCTCATCGTCGGTCACGGAGATCTTGTTCTTCTCGCCGATCTCGGAGAGCACGAGGCCGAGACGCACGCGGCGGTCGGCGATCTTGCGGTACTCTTCCTTGGCGGCGTCCTCAGTGGTGTTCTCGTCGGCGAAGGTTTTTGCCGCCGAATCCATCTCGGCCTTGACCGAGTTCCACATCAGGTTGAACTCCTCGTCGACGAGCGAAGGCGGCGCCTCGAAGCGATGCGCCTCGTCGAGACGGTCGAGCAGCGCGCGCTTGACGCGCTGGCGCGTCGCACCGGCGTACTCGGCGGTGAGCCGCTCGCGCGCAGCCTCCTTCAGCTTGTCCAGCAATTCCAGGCCGAGCGTCTTGGCGAACTCGTCGTCGATCGCAAGATCCTGCGGCGCCTCGATCAGCGTCGCAGTGGTCTCGAACTCGGCCGGCTGGCCGGCGAGCTTCTCGCTCATGTAGTTCTTGGGGAACGACACTTTCAGCGTGCGCGCCTCGTTCGCGCCGATGCCGATGAGCTGTTCCTCGAAGCCGGGAATGAAGGTGTTGGAGCCGATCACGACCTGGATGCCTTCGCCGGCGCCACCCTCGAAGGCTTCGCCGTTGATGGTGCCCTTGAAGTTGATGGTGACGCGGTCGCCGGAGGCGGCCTTCTCGCCCTCGGCCTTGGCGGCATAGCCCCGATTGGTGTCGGCGATGCGCTTGATCGCCTCGTCGACGTCCGAATCGGACACGTCGGCGACGGGCTTCTCGACCTGGAAGCTCTTGAAGTCGGCGAGCGCGATCGCGGGCACCACTTCGATCGCGACCGTGTAGGTCAGGTCGGACTTGCCCGAAAGCAGCTCCTCGACCTCGGCCTGCTCGGTCGGCATGGTGATCTTCGGCTCGGTCGCGAGGCGGAAACCGCGCTCGGAGAACAGCTGCGTGTTGGTGTCGCGGATGGTCTGGTCGATGGTCTCGGCCATCACCGAGCGGCCATAGACCTTCTTGAGGTGGCCGACCGGCACCTTGCCGGGACGGAAGCCGTTGAGGCGGACCTTGTCCTTGAGGTCGACGAGCTTCGCGCCAGCCTTGGCGTCGAGATCAGACGCGGGAACGCTGATCTTGAACTCGTGCTTCAATCCTTCCGAGAGGGTTTCTGTGACCTGCATGGCGTCCAATCTTCTTCTCGTTCGGTCCCGGCACGCTCGCGCGTCGGGACGCTGTCATCAATCGGTCCGGCGCGCGAGGCCAACGCCCCTGCGCCGGTGGGTTCATCAGAGCCCTGCTCCGGACGGACAAACATCCGTGCGGTGCGAGGCCCTTCGTTAATCCGTGCAAACGCTGAAAGCGCTTGGTGCGGGCGGAGGGACTCGAACCCCCACAACTTTCGTCACTGGAACCTAAATCCAGCGCGTCTACCAGTTCCGCCACGCCCGCGTAAATTTGCATCAAGACCGGCCGCGATGCCGCGAGCGGCGGGCTTATAGCATGTGCCCGCCTGTTCGCAGCAAAAAAATGGCCGGTCGGAGGCAGGCTTCAACTAGGCACGACGGCTGGACTTATCCAGCGCGGCGTGGTCCGGATCGAGCCCATGAAACCGCGGATTTCTGACCGTAATCGGCGTGAGGTTTTGGCCGCACTTGGAGCCTCTCTTGGAGCTTCGGTGGCCGGGCTCGGGGCGGGCGGCGCGGTCCCGCTGATGACCGCCCAGCTCGCCCTCCAGGCAAGGCCGGCAACTTTGGCGCTCAAGCCGGGACAGCCGGCTACACCAATCTGGGAGCTGGCCGCGGTAAGCCATGTCGGGGACGTGCGTCTCAGGCGTTTTGACCGCTGCGAGGTGGTATTCCGGAACGACCTTCCTGTGCCGCTTGCACCAGTCTGGTACGGCCTGAATGCCCCGGCCGTGACCGATCCGCTCCAGGGACGTGCGCCGGCGGCGCCGAACGCCACCGAAACATCAATTATTTCAATACCAAACGCCGGAACCCTGCTGGCCGACTTTCGGCTCTTCGAGGACGGCCAGAAGCTGCCTGCGCGCCCGCTTCCGATCATCGCCGCCGAGACCAACCGGATCGCCGTCGATCGTGATGTGGTTCTTTTGATCGAGGAATGGCGCCTGCGGCCGGACGGCACCGCGCTTCCCCCGGGCAGCGCCCCCACAGACACGACCCCGCTCTATACAATCAACGGGCGGACTTCATTCGAACTCTCAGCTGCTGCTGAAGAGCGGCTGCGGCTGCGCTTTATCAACGGCTCCCAACGTTCTGTTCTGGCGATCAAATTGGAAAGCCACGAGGTCCAGGTGATGGCGCTGGACGGACAGCCGGCCGAGCCGTTCCCGGCCCGCAACGGCGCGCTGGTGCTGGCCCCCGGCGCGCGCGCCGACGCCTTTGTGGATGCGGCCACATCGGCCGCTTTCGTGCTGCATGACGGCAGGGAGGCCTACCCGGTCGGGCGCCTCGCCGTCTCCGGCAGACTGGAGCGGCGTACGCCGCTGCCAGCACCACAGCGGCTCCCTCCGAATGACCTGCCTGGCCAGCTCGACCTGAAAGGCGCCCTGCGGTTCGATGTCGCGCTCGGCGCAACCGACGCCGGCTGGACCCGGCCGGCCAGTTTCTCCACCGCCTCCGCTCCTGCCTTCCGCGCCAAGGCCGGCCGGACCGTCGTACTGGCCCTGAAGAACCCCGCCCCGACCGCCACCGTCTTCCACCTGCACGGCCACCATTTCCGCCTGCTCGACCGGCTCGACGATGGCTGGAAGCCCTACTGGCTCGACACGCTCGCCATCGAGCCCGGCCAGACCCAGCGCATCGCATTCGCCGCGACCTCACCGGGTCGATGGCTGATCGAATCCGTCGCGACGGATTGGGCGGCACCGCGGCTGGTGCGGTGGTATGCGGTGGAGTGAGCTATCGGCCCGTTCGCGTCCAAATGTACCGGGCGTCGGGCTCCTTCTCCTCGTTCCGCGTTCCGTCGGTTTCCTCGGCCAACATGGACCCGCGCGCTTCGTAGAAGCGCCGCGCCGGCGCACGTAGAGCTGCTCGATCCAGCCGTGGCGGAAAGCGATGATCCCGCCCAGCTCATCCTCATCGAAGCGGCCCCACACGCGGCAGCTCGGAAATACCTGCGCCGCCGCGCCCATGTCGATGAGCGCGAGCGGCCTGAGCATTAGTACGCGATCCCAAGTGCGTTATAGATCCGCCGGTGCACCGCCGGCAGCGTCTCGGTCAGGTCCTCCGCGATCAGCCCGGGCCCTGCTTCGCTTGCCGCCTCGCCGTGCATCCAGACGCCGATGCTGGCGGCCTCGAACGCCGGCACGCCTTGCGCCAAAAGGCCTGCGATGATGCCGGCGAGCACGTCGCCGGCACCGGCAGTCGCAAGCCAGGGCGGCGCGTTAGCGGCGATGGTGGCGCGGCCGTCGGGCGCCGCGATGGTGGTATCAGGCCCCTTCAGGAGCACGACAGCGCCGGAGCGTTCGGCCGCGGCACGCACGCGCTCGAGCTTCGAACGTCCCGGATATTTGTTGCTGAGGTCGGAGAACAGCCGTGGAAACTCGCCCTCGTGCGGGGTCAGCACCACCGCATTGTCCTGCGACGACTTGATCGACTTCAAACAGCCGCTCGGGATTTGCGGCAAAGCTCGTCAGCGCATCCGCGTCGAGCACGACGTGGCGCTGCGCACTGATTGCGGTGTGAACGATATCGCAGGTCCGATCGCCGATGCCCGCGCCCGGACCGATCATGCAGGTGTTGTAGCGCGTGTCGCCGAGCAGCTCGGCGAACTCGACCACGGTGTCGACGGGGCGAACCATCACGGCCGTGAGCGCGGCCGCATTGATCGCGAGCGCATCGCGTGGCGTCGCCAGCGTCACCAGGCCAGCGCCTGCGCGCAACGCGCCGCGCGCGGCGAGCCGCGCAGCGCCGGTCGCGGCCGCATCGCCCGAGACCGCCAGCACATGGC
Source organism: uncultured Alphaproteobacteria bacterium (assembly GCA_963819355.1). Classification (GTDB taxonomy): domain Bacteria; phylum Pseudomonadota; class Alphaproteobacteria; order Rhizobiales; family Xanthobacteraceae; genus Bradyrhizobium. Next base: position 629,989 of record CAWFVZ010000017.1, read on the forward strand.
CGCGCGCATATTTGTGACCATCGATGCGCGGCACCGGAAAGGCGGCGCTCCAGAAATCCGGATCGTTCTCGAAGATCTGCGGCCCGATCTCGCCCAGCACCTGCGCATCGATGCCGATGTCCGCGACACGGACGTGGCCGCAATGCATGCGGCCGGGCAGCGACAGATGCGCCGGCTTCTTGCGGAAGAAGGTCACTGTCTCGGCGGCATTCACCGCCACGCCGAGCACGGCCGCGCTGGTGCCGTTGATACCGCTCGGCAGATCGACGGCCAGCACCGGCGCGCCGTTGGCGTTGATCGCCTCGATCATCGCGCGCGCGTCCCCGTCGACGGGACGGCTGAGGCCGGCGCCGAACAGCGCATCGATGATCAGCGCGGGCTTGCCGATCGCCTGCGGATTGAACGGCAGCACCGGATGCTTCCAGCCGCGCGCGGCGGAGGCCGCGTCGCCCTGGAGCTGGTCGCGCTCGCACATCAGGATCACCGAGACGTCGCGGCCCTGGGCCGCAAGCTCGGCGGCCGCGACAAAACCATCACCGCCATTGTTGCCGGGGCCGGCCACGATCAGGATCGGCCCCTGCTCCACCAGCGCGTTCGCAGCTTCCGCGACCGCCTGGCCCGCGCTCAGCATCAGCTTGAAGCCGGGCGTGCCGGCCGCTATCGAGAGCTGATCAGCCCGCTGCATTTCAGCGTTGGTCAGAACTTCCATGCCACTTCTCTGGTACAAACGCCTCTTCAACAGGCATCTTCTGCGCCAATCCCATACACGGAACAATGATCTGCACACACATTGACCGTTTGCCTATTTCGCAGTCTTCGCTATTTTGGGCCGATCGGCTCCACCTATCAGAGATGCTCGTCAAAAGGCTGATAAAGCTCCAATAATCAGGGCATTTGCAACTTGGCATAGACCCTGCTTTCGAGGAAGCCGCTTCGGTTCGTCGTGCTCACTGGCATCATCTGAGTGTGGCCGGCCGTCGTTGCCGGACTGGTCAGGGGTCCCGGCATGGCGAAGACAAGATCTTGCGTGAGACAAAGCGCATCCTGACGAAGACGTTGCTATTTGATCGAAAGGCCGGGAGGCGCGCAGTGAAGAAAATCGAAGCCATCATCAAGCCGTTCAAGCTCGACGAGGTGAAGGAAGCGCTTCAGGAAGTCGGCCTGCAGGGCATCACCGTGACCGAGGCCAAGGGTTTTGGCCGCCAGAAGGGTCATGCCGAGCTTTACCGCGGCGCAGAATACATCGTCGACTTCCTGCCCAAGGTGAAGATCGAGATCGTGATCGGCGACGACCTGGTCGAGCGCGCCATCGACGCGATCCGCCGCGCTGCGCAAACCGGGCGCATTGGCGACGGCAAGATTTTCGTCTCCAATATCGAGGAGGCGATCCGCATCCGGACCGGCGAATCCGGGCTGGACGCTATCTGAGCCGGGTGCTATCCCGCACTTTGCGACACTCTGACAAGAAATAAGGCTGCTTCGGCGGCCTGATTTCGTTTATGCGGTCGCGCAAAACTCGCCCAAAGCGATAATAATTTTGCTCATCTGGAAACCGACCCGCAGAGCCAAAAGGGGTATGCATGAAGACCGCCAAAGACGTCCTGAAATCGATCAAGGACAACGACGTCAAATACGTCGACCTGCGCTTCACCGATCCGCGCGGCAAGTGGCAGCACGTGACGTTCGACATCAGCATGATCGATGACGACATTTTCGCCGAAGGGACGATGTTCGACGGCTCCTCGATCGCCGGCTGGAAGGCGATCAACGAGTCCGACATGTGCCTGATGCCCGATCCGGTGACCGCGACGATCGACCCGTTCTTCGCCGAGACCACCATGGTCATCACCTGCGACGTGCTCGAGCCGACCACCGGCGAGCCCTACAATCGCGACCCCCGCGGCATCGCCAAGAAGGCCGAAGCCATGGTGAAGTCGATGGGCGTGGGCGACACCGTCTTCGTCGGCCCCGAAGCCGAGTTCTTCGTGTTCGACGACGTACGCTTCTCCTCCGGCCCCTACAACACCGGCTTCAGGCTCAACTCCTCGGAGCTGCCGAGCAACACCGACACCGAATATGAGGGCGGCAACCTCGGCCACCGCATCCGCACCAAGGGCGGCTACTTCCCGGTCCCGCCGCAGGACTCCGTGCAGGACATGCGCTCGGAGATGCTCGGCGCCATGGCCAAGATGGGCGTCAAGGTCGAGAAACATCACCACGAGGTCGCCTCCGCCCAGCACGAGCTCGGCATGAAGTTCGACACGCTGACGCTGATGGCCGACCACATGCAGATCTACAAGTACTGCATCCACCAGGTCGCGCACATCTACGGCAAGACCGCCACCTTCATGCCGAAGCCGGTCTTTGGCGACAACGGCTCGGGTATGCACGTGCACCAGTCGATCTGGAAGGACGGCAAGCCGGTGTTCGCCGGCAACAAATATGCCGACCTGTCGGAGACCTGCCTCCACTACATCGGCGGCATCATCAAGCACGCCAAGGCGATCAACGCCTTCACCAACCCGTCGACCAACTCCTACAAGCGCCTGGTCCCGGGCTATGAGGCCCCGGTGCTGCTCGCCTACTCCGCGCGCAACCGCTCGGCCTCCTGCCGCATCCCCTACACCGCTTCGCCGAAGGCCAAGCGTGTCGAGGTGCGCTTCCCCGATCCGCTCGCCAATCCCTATCTCGGCTTCGCCGCGATGCTGATGGCCGGCCTCGACGGCATCAAGAACAAGATCGACCCGGGTCCGGCGATGGACAAGGACCTCTATGACCTGCCGAAGGAAGAGCTGAAGCAGATCCCGACGGTGTGCGGCAGCTTGCGCGAGGCGCTCGAGAACCTCGACAAGGACCGTGCCTTCCTCAAGGCCGGCGGCGTGTTCGACGACGACTTCATCGACGCCTATATCGAGCTGAAGATGACCGAGGTCGCCCGCTTCGAAATGACCCCGCACCCGGTCGAATTCGACATGTACTATTCGGGCTGATCGGCCCGATCAGGACAAGACAAGCAAAAGGCGCTCCGAGAGGGGCGCCTTTTCGTTTTTGAGCGCAGGACCTTCTGACTACGGGTTCTCACGCCGCGGCATCAAATGATCGAGCAGGCCGATTGGCAGCGGAAACACGACGGTCGACGACCGCTCGCCCGCGATGTCGTGCAGAGCCGCGAAATAACGCAGCTGCATCGCCTGCGGCTCCTGCGCGAGAATCCGGCCGGCTTCGACCAGCTTTTCGGCGGCCTGCTGTTCGCCCATCGCGTTGATCACCTTTGCGCGTCGTAGCCGTTCCGCCTCGGCCTGCTTGGCGATCGCGCGCACCATGGTTTCGTTGAGATCGACGTCCTTGATCTCGATTCCGGTGACCTTGATGCCCCAGACATCGGTCTGCTTGTCGAGGATCTCCTGGATGTCGGCGTTCAACCGGTCGCGTTCGGCGAGCATCTCGTCGAGTTCGTGCTTGCCAAGCACCGAGCGCAGCGTGGTCTGGGCGAGCTGACTGGTCGCAGCCATGTAGTCGCCGACCTTGATGATGGCGCGCTCGGGATCGACGATGCGGAAGTAGAGAACGGCATTGACCTTGACCGAGACGTTGTCGCGCGAAATCACATCCTGGGGCGGCACGACCTGCACCATCACCCTGAGATCGACCTTGACGAGCTGCTGCACGATCGGAATGAGGATGATGAGGCCCGGCCCCCTCACGCCGGTGAAGCGGCCGAGCGTGAAGATAACGCCGCGCTCGTATTCCCTGAGGATGCGAACGGCCTGGGTGAGAAACAGGATGACGATCAGCGCAAGCACTGCGTACATCGAATATTCAATCATCAGAGTTGACCTCCCTCGCCGCTCGCAGGGCTTGGACGCCGAACCACCAGCGTCAAGTCGACGATATTGGCGACCTCGACCCTCTCGCCGGGCTTGAAGCTGTCGGCGCCGCGCGCTTGCCAGCGTTCGCCATGCGTAAAGACATGTCCCTCGTTCTCGTTCCAGTCGAGGACCTCGGCGGCCAAGCCTCGCATGGCTTGCGCGCCAACCCGTGGCGGACCGCGGCGGGCGCGCCGAAGCGCGCCAAGCACGACCAGAACGAAACCGGTGAACATCGCCGCGACGACGGCGATGACCGACCACGACAGCCGGTAGCCCGGCGCTTCGACCCTGACCAGCATGATGGCGCCCAGCACAAAGGCGACGACGCCCCCAAGGCCGATCACGACGGTCGGATTGAACGCCTCGATGGCGAGGAGCGCGATCCCGACCAGCATCAAGCCGAGTCCGGCATAATTGATCGGCAGCAGGTTGAGGGCGTAGAGGCCGAGCAGCAGGCAGATCGTTCCGACCACTCCCGGAGCCACGGCACCGGGGGACATGAACTCGAAGATCAGGCCGTAGATACCGACCATCAGGAGAATGAACGAGACGTTGGGATCGGTGATGACCGCCAGGAATCGGGAGATCCACCCGGGGTCGACGGCTTCGATGACCGCGTTCTGCGTTGCCAGGCGTTGCGTCGTGCCGCCCGCGACCTCGACGACGCGACCATCGATTTGCCTGAGCAAGTCGGCCGCATCGCGCGCGACGAGGTCGATGGCGTGCGCCTGCAACGCGCCGTTGGCGGACAGCGTGGCGGCCTCTCGGACCGCCTTCTCGGCCCAATCGGCATTGCGGCCGCGCAGTTCGGCGAGGCTGCGGATGAAGGCGACGGCATCGTTCGTCACCTTCGCCGTCATCGCGTCCTTCGGCTCATCCTTCTTGTCCTTGCTGTCCTTGTCGGGTGCGCCGCTCGGCAGGCCGGGAAGCGGTCCGCCAATCTGCACCGGCGTCGCGGCACCAATATTGGTGCCTGGCGCCATCGCCGCGATATGGGCCGCATAGAGGATATACGTACCGGCGCTTGCCGCATGGGCGCCTGCTGGCGCGACGTAGCCGACAACGGGAACGGACGAGCCGAGCACATCCGCGATGATCTCGCGCATGCTGGAGTTGAGACCGCCGGGCGTATTCATTCTCAGAATCACGATCTCGGCGCGTCGTTCGCCTGCCGTGACCAGGGCCTCCTTCACGTAGCTCGCCGACGCCGGGCCAATGGCTCCATCGATCGTGACGGTGAGTGCAAGACGGCGATCCTCCTCCGCTGAGTCGGGACGGAGACAGGAAAGAAAAGCGACGATGCCGATCGCCGCAACGAGGGCCGCCTTCATGGTCTGCACGGCAAGGGCTCCCTTGCCGAAGATATGGTGTTCGTCTCCCAAACCTCAATGCGGAGGCTTGTCGTCCGCAGTTGCGATTGTGCGATGCAATGGAGGGGGTCTATCTACGGACAAGCAAAAGGCCCGTTTCACTTGTTCAGAAAATTCACCCCGATCTCCGTCACGACCGGCGCCCATCTGATCAGCGTCGCGTTGTCGGAGGCCGCCTTCACGCCGTCACCCAGGAGCGATTTGGGCGCAGCGGCGTTCTTGTCGAACCGCACCGTCACGGTGCAGCCGCCTTGCAGGGGACGACCAAGCGCGCCACCCTTCCAGTCCGTGACGAAGCCGCCATAATCCCATTCGAAGCCGTTGACCAGGAAGGGCTTGCCGTTGGCTCTCTGCACGTCGGCGAGGCTCGAGCCGATCGTGATGCCGCCAACGCTCCAGCGGCTAGTCTTGGCGGTGTCGCGCAGGGTCAAGCCGGAGGCGCGCTTGGCCTTGTCGTCGGTGAAGGCAATCTCGATGCGGCGGTCCATCGCCTTCGGGAACAGTACGAGACCCTTGTATTTCTCGCCCTCGGCGCCCGGCAGGTCCTGCACCACGGCCTCCTTGCCGTATCGCTGCATCAGCGTTTTTGTCGTGTCGCCGGGCGTCACGGGCGAAGCGCAAGTGATCGGTCCTTCCTGCGGCGGAGCGGTTTGGGCCAATGCGGGGGCGGCGAGCAGGACAAGCGTCGTGACGGCGACGGTGCGTATCATCGGGATGCAATTCCAGTCTGAAAATCAGGACTGCAAAGTAACGCGCGAGGTCGGCTCGGCACAATTCCCCGCCATTGCGAGCGCAGCGAAGCAATGACAAAGCAGCGACAGGCTTGCGCCAAACTGCCTCCGTTGCGCGGACGGCTCAGGCCACTGCGCGCTGCCGCTCGATCAGCGCCTCGCCAAACGCCTCGAACAGCTTGCGGTTGATGGGATTTTGCTGGGGGTCGTATTCGGCGTGCCATTGCACACCGAGCGCGAAGGTCGGGGCTTCCGCGATGCGGATCGCCTCGATGGTGCCGTCTTCGGCAATGCCTTCGATCAGCACGCGCTTGCCGGGGTCCAAAATGCCCTGCCCGTGCAACGAATTGACGCGGATCTTCTCGCAGCCGAGCAGCCTTGCGAATGCGCCGCCCGGGGTAAGCTCGACGTCGTGGCGGTCGGCGAACACCACGGTCGGATCGGGATGGATCTCGCCGTTCTCCAGCCGCGGCATGCGGTGGTTCATGCGGCCGGGGATTTCGCGGATCTCGGGATGCAGCGAGCCGCCGAAAGCGACATTCATCTCCTGCAAGCCCCGGCAGATGCCGAACAACGGAATGCCACGCGAGACGCAGGCGACCGACAGCGCCAGCGCGACCTCGTCGCGGTGAATGTCGTAGGGCTCGTGCTTCTCGCAGGGGTCGACGTTGAAGCGGGTCGGGTGCACGTTGGCGCGGGCGCCGGTAAGCACGATGCCGTCGACGGCATCGAGCAGTGCGGCGATATCGGTGATGTCGGGCGAGCCCGCGAACATCACCGGCAAGCCGCCGGAGACCTCGGCCACGGCGCGCAAGTTGCGCTCGCCGACCATCTGGACCTGAAATCGATTTTCGACGCGATGGGCGTTCCCGATCACGCCGACGACCGGCTTTCTCATCTCCCGTTCCGACCTCCCGCAAGAATATTCTCCAAACATGCCCCTCGGAGGGAGCAAATTCAACAGGAGGGATCGCGGGACGGCAATGCTATTTCGCCCAAATGCCCATCAGGTGGCGGCCATGGCACTCCTTCACCTGGCCGGCGTTGGCCCCAGGAGGACCGCAGACGCGTCAAACCGGCGCGCGGCTCCGGCTTGCTCCCTGGCAGCATTTCACGAAAGAGTGGCCTTGCCGCCTTCCGAAAAGGAAACAATGTGACCAATCCCGCAGATGAACGCCCCCGGACCCGCACCGATCTGGCTTGGGCAATTTCGGTCGGGGGCATCGGCGTCGTGCTGTTTACCGCCTTGCTGGTCTTCACCTGGCATTTTGCCGCCACCCTGCTCCTGATCTTCGCCGGGATGCTGCTGGGCGTCGGGCTCAACGCGCTGACCAATGCGCTCGGCCGTCGCGTGCCGCTGCCGCATCCCTTGCGGCTTGCGATCGTCTGTGTCGCGCTGGCCCTGGTGCTCGCGGGCGTTGCCTATCTCGGCGGCGCCACTATCGCGGAGCAGGCTTCGCTGCTGAGCAACACCATCAAATCGCAGATTGCACACGTCAAATCCTTCCTCGACAACCGCGGCATCGACACCAGCTTCTTCGATCTCGGCAACGCCGCGCCCGCATCCTCCACCAACGACGCAGCTGCGACGCCTGCCCCGCACGGCGCATTGCCGGGCGCAAGCGCGCTGGCCTCCAGCGGCGGGGCGATCGTGAGCCAGACCTTCAAGCTGCTGTTCGGTGCGATCAGCGCCGTTGGCAACATCTTCATCGTGCTATTTCTCGGGCTTGCCTTTGCCGCCCAGCCGGGCGTCTATCACGACGGCCTGCTGGCCCTCGCGCCGGCCAGGCATCGCACCCGCGCCAGGCTCATCATCGACCACATCGGCGAGACGCTGGAGCGCTGGCTCATCGCGCAGATCGTTGTCATGCTCGCGGTCGGTGTGGTGACGTGGATCGGGCTGGCCATCATCGGCATCCCCGGCTCGTTCATCCTGGGAATCCAGGCCGGCCTGCTCGCCTTCATCCCGACCGTCGGCGCCATCATCGCCGGCGTCGTCGTGGTGCTGGCAAGCCTCGCCTCGGGCTGGATCGCGGCGTTATCCGCCCTTGTCCTTTTCCTCGGCGTACATGCGATGGAGAGCTATGTGCTGACGCCGCTGCTCCAGCGCCAGGCGCTGGACATTCCGCCCGCCACGCTGTTTGCGTTCCAGATCCTGCTCGGTGTCGTCTTTGGAATCTGGGGCCTGGCGCTGGCGCTGCCATTGGTCGCCATCGCCAAGGTCATGATCGACCATTTCAAGACGTATGAGGCGCCGCCCCTGGCAGAGGCGGCGTGAGCATGATCCGGAAAAGTGTGCAGCGGTTTTCCGATGAGATCATGTTCCTGAAATAAAGCCCTCAGGTCGTCAGCACGGTCTCGGTGTGCTCGACCTCGGGTGGCGACGCAAAATACTGACCGACGAGGCCACGCCATTCGGTGAAATTCTCGGAGCCGCGGAAATCGACGGTATGGTTCTCCAGCGTCGCCCATTTCACCATCAGCCGGTAGCGCTGCGGCTTCTCGATCGACTTGTGGAGCTCAAAACCGTGAAAGCCCTTGGAGCGGCCGAAGGCGGCCTTGGCCTTGGCGACGGCGGCCTCAAAATCCTTCTCGCTGCCCGGCTTGACGTCGATTTGCGCGATCTCGGTGATCATCGGTTTCCACCCTTTTGTTTGATGGACGTATCTACCGCAGCCGGGACCAAAGAAAAAGACGCCGAAACGGCGCCCTGCCCGGCCGAAAATGCGGCTTCTCAGGCCAACAGCAGCACGGTCCCTGCAACAACGAGCGCGCAGCCGAGGAACAGCGCGATCGGCCAATAGCTGCGACCCTGCGTGTAGCGTCCCTGGGCGCGGCGCTCGGCGATGAGCGCCGTCTCGTATTCGTCCGCGGTCGAGAACAGACAGGCGAAGCCGCCGCGTGCCGAGGCCGCAGCGGCTTCGAGCGACATCAGGGCGGCCTGCGGGTTCTGTCGACGGATCGATTCCATGACCGCGATGGTAGGAACCGAATGGTAAACAGACGATTAGCGCGAGGCCCCCTCGTCTCAGGCGGCCGCCGGCTCTGCCTTGGATTGTGTCTTGGGCACAGCGATCCGCGCGGCGCTCTGGCGGCGCCAGTTCTCCAACGACAGCGGCAACTCCTCCGCCGCCTCGACGCGGTTACGGCCGCCGCGCTTGGCCTGGTAGAGCGCGGTGTCGGCCGAGGCCAGCAGCACTTCGAGCTCGGTGCCGGCAGGACCGCCGGCTACACCGATGCTGACGGTGGTGTCGACCGGGCCTTCATCGACCACGACGCCGGAGGTCTCGAACGCCTCGCGCACGCGCTCGGCGACCAGCACGCCCTCCTCCAGCGAGCACGGCAACAGGGCCGCGAACTCCTCGCCGCCGATGCGGCCTGAGAGATCCGAGATGCGCAGATTGCTGACCACGACGGTCGAGAACAATTTCAGCATCTCGTCGCCGGCGGGATGGCCGAAGCGATCATTGATCGACTTGAAATGGTCGATGTCCAGGATCATCACGGTGACCGGGCGGCCGCCCTTGGCCTCGCGCTCGATCATCCGCGCGCAGGCTTCCGAGAAGCCGCGGCGGTTGAGCATGCCGGTCAGCGGATCGGTGGAGGCTGCGGTGCGGTGCGCGGTGACGGTACGCTCCGACACCAGCATGAAGATCACGAATACGGTGCCGACGGCATAGAGCACGAGCTCGACCGCGAACACGGTGACCCAGACGCTGCCGGAGAAGCCGGCATCGTTCGGGCGCAGGAAGCTGCCGAGCAGGATCGGCAGCATCAGCGCGCAGCCGTGCATCACGGGCACGACGAAGGCCGGCCAGCGCCGTTGCAGACTCTTGCGCCGCTCGACCCAGAGCTCGCTCGCGGTTAGTGCCGCATAGATCGAGACGATGCCGGCGCCGATGATCATGCGCAGCATGGACGCGGCGGGATCGAGCAACGTCACCGTCGCGACCCAGGCGAGCGCGCCGAGCACGAGGCCGGGCCAGTTCGGCTTGCGGCCGTGGAAGACGCGCGCCGCATTCCAAACCATGCCGCAGGCAACGAAGCCGACCGCGTTCAATGCGAGATAAAGGTGCGGGCCGAGCTTGTCGCCGGTCGCGGTCCACAGCGCGACGGACGCCGCGCCGAGGAGATACGCGGTGCCCCACCATTTCAGCGCAGGGCTGTTCTCCTGCCTGCCGAAAAACACCATCATGGCGCCGAGCAATGCGGCAACCATCGTGGCGACCAAATAGAGCGTGATGCTATCGAGCGACATCATGTCGGCCCCCTCTTGAACATAGCAGTTACGCGATCGGCCCAGCCGACTTGCGCGCCCTTCCAGATGCGACGCTATGTCCCGCGCGTTCCATTCAGGTTTTCGCGCGAGGCCAAGTTTTCGGGAAACACGTCATTAATTTGCGTACAAACGAACAACAAAAAGGGCGCTGAAATCAGCGCCCTTTTGCATCGCATTGAAGCCGCTTTCGCGGCGAATGTGACCGAAGCGATTAACGCTTCGAGAACTGGAAGGACCGGCGGGCCTTGGCCTTGCCGTACTTCTTGCGCTCGACCACGCGGGAGTCGCGGGTGAGGAAGCCGCCCTTCTTGAGCACTGTGCGCAGCTCGGGCTCGAAATAGGTGAGCGCCTTGGAGATGCCATGACGAACAGCGCCAGCCTGACCGGACAGACCGCCGCCGGCGACGGTGCAGATCACGTCGTACTGGCCGGAACGCGCGGCCACGGAGAACGGCTGCTCGATCATCATGCGCAGCACGGGACGGGCGAAATAGACCTCGACCTCGCGCGAGTTGACCGTGACCTTGCCGGCGCCCGGCTTGATCCAGACGCGGGCGACCGCGTCCTTGCGCTTGCCGGTGGCGTAGGCGCGGTTGAACTTGTCGACCTTCTTCTCGTGCTTGGGCGCATCGGGCGCGACCGCGGTCTTGAGCTGCGAGAGCTGGTCAAGCGACTGAATGGATTCGGCCATGATTATGCGGCCCTCGTGTTCTTGCGGTTCAACTTGGCGATGTCGATCTTCTCGGGCGTCTGGGCCTCGTGCGGATGATCGGCCCCACCATAGACGCGGAGGTTGCCCATCTGGACGCGACCGAGCGGACCACGCGGGATCATGCGCTCGACGGCCTTCTCGAGCACGCGCTCGGGATGCTTGCCCTCAAGGATCTGGCGCGCGGTGCGCTCCTTGATGTGGCCGACGTAACCGGTGTGCTTGTAGTAGGTCTTCTGCTCGCGCTTGCGACCGGTGAGGACCGCATGCTGCGCATTGATGATGATGACGTTGTCGCCGCAATCAACGTGCGGGGTATAGGTCGGGAGATGCTTGCCGCGCAGACGCATGGCGACGATGGTGGCGAGACGGCCGACGACCAGACCCTTGGCGTCGATCAGCACCCACTTCTTCGTCACCTCAGCCGGCTTTGCCGAAAAGGTTTTCATATCGGAGTTTCCGTGGACGGGGAGATATCGGCGCGAACACCGCGCCGGACTGCGCGGTTTTCTAGAGAAGAGACGCGCAACGGTCAATGCCCGGCGACGCAAATTACATAAGTAAAATCAGTAGTTTAAAAATATGGTGCTATACTACCTGTAAAAAGCTCAAACATTTGGAATGGAATAGGTCGATGTGACATGAGCGATGGGATCGGGCGAAGTCCCCGACAAGAGGTTCACCTCCCCGACCGCGAGGCGCTTGCCGAGCTTGAGCAGCCGCGCCTCGGCGAGCACGTCCTGCCCCGGCTGGCCCTTGCGCAGGAAATTGATGTTGAGATTGGTGGTCACCGCGAGCCCGATCGGCCCGATGGCCGACAGGAGCACCACGTACATGGCGAAATCGGCGAGTGCCATCAGCGTCGGGCCGGACACGGTTCCACCCGGCCGCAGCATCCGTTCGCTGTAGCGCTGGCGCAAAAGGCAGGCCTGGCCGTCCGCGCTCTCGATCGTGATGTCGTTGCCGCTGAAGGCCTGGGGAAACTCGTCACGGAGAAACTGCTCGAGCTCCGCCACGCTCATTTTCGCTAACGCCATGCCACGCCTCACCCTCGCTTCACGGGCCCTGTTACATTAGGTTATCTGCATCATCCATCTGCGTCATCCAAGTGCAATAATCCAACCGGAAACGCTTCAATGTCCGCCCAGGCCGCCCGCGCCCCCTCCCCGCAACCGCCAATTCTGCTGCGCGAAATGGTAGGCCCCATCGCGGTGCTGACCCTCAACCGGCCGGCCGCGCGCAACAGCCTGTCAGTCGCGATGATCGCAAGCCTGCATGCCGGGCTCAATGAGATCCGCGACGACAAGGCCGTCCGCGGTGTCGTGCTTGCGGCCAACGGCCTCGCCTTCTCGGCCGGTCACGACATGAAGGAGCTGACCGCGCGCCGCGGCGATCCCGATTGCGGCCGCGCCTTCTTCGCCGATACCATGAACGCCTGCAGCGCGATGATGCAGGCGATCGTGCACCTGCCAAAGCCGGTGGTCGCAGCCGTCCAGGGCATCGCGACCGCGGCCGGCTGCCAGCTCGTGGCCAGCTGCGATCTTGCGATCGCGTCGGAGGCGGCGAGCTTCGCCACGCCCGGCGTCGACATCGGCCTGTTCTGCTCGACGCCGATGGTGGCGCTGTCGCGCAACGTGCCGCGCAAGCAGGCGATGGAGATGCTGCTCACCGGCGAGCCTGTCCCGGCCGCACGCGCTCGCGAGATCGGCCTCGTCAACCGCGTGGTCGCCGCCGGCACCGAGCGGGAGGCCGCGATTGCGCTCGCCAAACAGGTCGCGCTGAAATCGGCCTACACCGTCAAGCTCGGCAAGGAGGCGTTCTATCGCCAGGCCGAGATGAGCCTTGCGGATGCCTATCGCTATGCGGCAGAGGTGATGACCGAGAACATGATGGCCCGCGACGCCGAGGAAGGCATCGGCGCCTTCATCGAGAAGCGCACGCCCACATGGCGGGATGAGTGACAACAAGAAAAAGACAACACATGAACCACGATTCCTATCCCGACAATTACATCCGCGGCATCCTCAACAGTGTGAAGTCGATCGCGATGGTCGGCGCTTCGCCGGTCAATGTGCGGCCGAGCTATTTCGCGTTCAAATATCTGGCGCAGCGCGGCTACGACATGATCCCGGTCAATCCCGGTCATGTCGGCAAGGACCTGCTCGGAAAGCCCTTCGTCGCCTCGCTCTCCGACATCGGACGTCCCGTCGACATGATCGACATCTTCCGCAACTCCAGCCACATCATGCCGGTGGTCGAGGAGGCGCTGGCGCTCGATCCGCTGCCGAAGGTGATCTGGATGCAACTTGGTGCGCGCGACGATGCGGCGGCGGAAAAGGCCGAAGCGGCCGGTATCAAGGTCGTGATGAATCGCTGCCCCAAGATCGAATATGGCCGGCTGTCGTCCGAGATCTCCTGGATGGGCGTCAACTCGCGCACGCTCAGCTCCAAGCGTCCGCCGGCACCCACGCAAGGCATGCGTCTATCCCTCAATCGGATGAGTGTCGGCGGCGGCGATACCGCTGCCTCCGATCGCGCCGCCAAAAACAAGAGCGAGCAGAGCTGATGCGATTGCGAAGGATTCATTTCGCGAACGCGACAATGCGTAGCACGATCGTTGCGATGTGAAGCCGCGGCTTGACGCCGGGCGCGACGCCGATCAGCATGCCGCGCGATTTCAGACCACAAGAACAGGACGCCCCCAATGAGCGATCGCCTTCCGGGATTTTCGACCCTCGCCGTGCATGCCGGTGCACAGCCCGATCCCACGACCGGTGCGCGCGCGACCCCGATTTATCAAACGACGTCCTTCGTCTTCAACGACGCCGACCACGCCGCCTCGCTGTTCGGCCTGCAGGCGTTCGGCAACATCTATACGCGCATCGGCAACCCCACCAACGCGGTACTCGAGGAACGCGTCGCCGCGCTTGAAGGCGGCACGGCCGCGCTTGCGGTGGCCTCGGGTCATGCCGCGCAAGTTGTGGTAATGCAGCAATTGCTCCAACCCGGCGACGAGTTCATCGCCGCGCGAAAGCTCTATGGCGGCTCGATCAACCAGTTCGCGCATGCGTTCAAGAGCTTTGGCTGGAACGTGGTGTGGGCCGATCCCGATGACGTCGCGAGCTTCGAGCGTGCGGTGACGCCGCGCACGAAGGCGATCTTCATCGAGTTTATTGCGAACCCCGCCGGCAGCATTACCGACATCGAGGCGATCTCGACGGTGGCGCGCAAGGCAGGCGTGCCGCTGATCGTCGACAACACGCTGGCCTCGCCCTATTTGATCCGCCCGATCGACCACGGCGCCGACATCGTCGTGCACTCGCTGACGAAGTTCCTCGGCGGCCACGGCAATTCGCTCGGCGGCATCATCGTCGATGCCGGCACCTTCGATTGGTCGACCGGCGGAAAATATCCGATGCTCTCGGAGCCGCGGCCGGAATATCACGGCATCCGTCTCCAGGAGACGTTTGGCAATTTCGCCTTCGCGATCGCCTGCCGCGTGCTGGGCCTGCGCGACCTCGGGCCGGCGCTGTCGCCATTCAATGCCTTCATGATCCTCACCGGCATCGAGACGCTGCCGCTGCGCATGCAGAAGCACTGCGACAACGCCAAGGCGGTTGCCGAATTCCTCGCCGGCCACCCGGCGGTATCCTCTGTGAACTATGCCGGTCTTGCCAGCGACAAGTACAACCAACTCGCGCGCAAATATGCGCCGAAGGGCGCGGGCGCCGTGTTCACTTTCAGCCTGAAGGGCGGCTATGACGCCGGCGTCAGCCTGGTGTCGAAATTGCAGCTGTTCTCGCACCTGGCCAATGTCGGCGACACCCGCTCGCTCGTCATCCACCCGGCCTCGACCACGCACAGCCAGCTCGACGACGCCGCCAAGGTCAAGTCCGGCGCCGGTCCCGACGTGGTGCGGCTCTCGATCGGCATCGAAGACAAGGAAGACCTGATCGCGGACCTGGAGCAGGCGCTGAGCGCGTAGTTTTCCGCGTCATTCCGGGGCATGCAAAAGCGCCCCGGAATGGGCCCCGGTTAACAGTCATTAACCATATCTGCCGCATACATCGTCTCCAGACTGTCCCTTTTGATTCGGAGCCGACAATGCTGCGCTGGATGGTGCCTGCCCTTGCGGCGATGCTGACGCTCTCAAGCGCGCTGGCCGCCGATTTGCCGGCAACGCCGAAGCGATGGGCCGCCGCTCCGCCGCAGGAACCGCCAAACGTCTATGTCGAAACCGATCCGGATGCGCTGATCTCGCCGGCCTACGGCATCGGCAGCTACATTCGCAACCTCCCGGGCACGCCGCTGCTGCCGGGCTCGCATACGCTGCCGGGCTATTACGGCCGGCCCTGGGACTATGATTATCAGGGCGCATATTACGGCGGGAAGCAGGTCGATTATTTCTGGCGGCTGCCCTACTCGTGCGGCATCTACGGCTATTGCTGATCTGATCAGCCGGCCTGACTGACCGGAACCGCATGTGGCCGCGCTTGCGCGCTCTGCCGCGCAGCCAGCCGCTCCGCCTGCATCACCGCAAGCGTCAGCACCATGATCGCGACCGCCTGGTGCGAAAGCGCGATGTCAATCGGGACCTGGTTGAGCAGCGTGAGGATGCCGAGCACCGCTTGCAAACTCACGGCTGCGAACAGCCAGAGCGCGCCACCCGCCGCCGAGCCTGCACGCGAGCGCACCGCGTCGAACGCATGCAACGCCGCGAGCGCGAACAGCGCATAGGCCGTCATGCGGTGCTCGAACTGCACCGTCAGCACGTTGTCGAACATGTTGCGCCACCACGGCGTCTCGAACCACAGCCGCTCCACTGAGGGAATGAACGCGCCGTCGATCTGCGGCCAGGTGTTGTAAGCGCGTCCGGCGCGCAGCCCCGCGACCAGCGCGCCGAAATAGATCTGCACGAAGGTCGCAACAAGGATCAGCGCGCTGGTGAAGCGCAGCCGCGCCGGGACCGCGATCTGCGGCCGTTCGGCGAGCCGCCGCACCGTCCAGACGATGCCGGCGAAGATCAACAGCGCGAGCACCAGATGCGTCGCCAACCGATATTGCGACACCTCGACCCGTTCAGACAGCCCGGATGCCACCATCCACCAGCCGACCGCACCCTGGAGACCGCCGAGCGCAAACAACAGCCACAGCCGTCGCTTCAACTCACCCGACAGGCCGCCGCGCCACAGGAAGAACAGGAAAGGCAGCAAATAGGCGACGCCGATGAACCGGCCGAGCAGCCGATGGCTCCATTCCCACCAAAAAATCTGCTTGAACTCGGACAGGCTCATGCCGGCGTTGAGCTCGCGATATTGCGGAATCTTCTTGTAGGCTTCGAAGGCGTCGGTCCACTGCGCCGCCGACAGCGGCGGCACGCTGCCGGTGACCGGTTTCCACTCGACGATCGACAGACCGGATTCCGTCAGCCGCGTCGCGCCGCCGACCAGCACCATCAGGGCGATCAGGGCGGCCACGGAGATCAGCCACCAGCGCACGGCACGATGCGGTTCGGACGGTCTGGAAATCATCGCCATCTAGAGCAAAAACCAGGACTTGGACCAATGAGGCTTGAACCGGACTGCGTGCCCCTTATAGTCCCCCGCTCCCGCAGCGCAAGTTACGCGAAAGCCGCGATATTCCTCCATGACGATCCGCACCCGCAAGTTCCTCGGCGCCATCCTGCTCCTGGTGCTGGCCACCGTCTGGGCCCTGCTCGGCATGGCGGCGGCGCAGATGCCGTGGATCGCCGAGTCCGGCTGGCGGCAGGCGATCTACTATGTGGTGGTCGGCATGGGCTGGGTGCTGCCGGCGATGCCGATCGTGAGCTGGATGCAGCGGCCGGACCGCACGAAATCTAGCTCGCAATAGCGCCCGTCGGTTTCACCGGCGCAAAGGCAACGCCGGACACCAGCACGCGCATCATGCGCAGCGAGCGCACCCGGCCATCCCAGGAAATCCGCGGCAGCGCGCGCAGATTGGTACGTCCTTCCGCATCCACGATTCCCGGGATGGTCGATACCGCGCTGGCAAAACCGGCCTCCGCCGCCATCACGACGTGATCGCGCCGGAACGTGTTGCGGTCGCCGAACGGAAACGCCAGATGCCGGATCTCGCGGCGGAAGGACGCTTCGGCGACGGCCTTGCCCATCGTCATCTCGCGCAGCGCGGCCACGTCCTTCATGTTGGCGAGAACGGGATAGTTCACGGTCGCGCTACCGATCGTGACCAGCGGATCGGCCGCGAGCCTGGCCAGATCCTCCCAATCCATCGACGCCTCGCGCGAGAGTGCGGCGAGATCGATCCGGTAGCGGGTGCAGAGATCGGCGATCGCGGCCGACAGATCCGCCGGCGTCAGCGAGCGCAGCCAGTTCTCGAGGAACGAAAACAGCGCCTGCTTCTCGGCATTTCCCGTGACGGTGAAACGCTGCTCCTTGTCGCCCATCATCAGGCTGATGCGGCTCTCGCGCGCAATCACCTGCTCGAGCCCGAGCCACCAGGCTTCTCCAACACCGTCGGGAAAAGCGGTTGGAACGTAGAGCGTGAACGGCACGGCGTGGCGCTCCAGCACCGGATAGGCGAAGGTGATGAGGTCTTTAGCGGCGCCGTCGAAGGTGAGCGCCACGAAGCGCCGCTTCTCCGGCAGCGTTACCGCGCGCCGGCAGACCTCGTCCATGCCGAGAAAATCATAGTTCCAGCGTTTCAGCGCGCGAATGGCACGATCGAGAAAATGCGGCGCGATCTCGTTTTCGCGCAGCGGCTGGAACGCGCCGCTCCGCCGCGGCCGTACGCGCTCGAAGCGCAGGATTGCGCCAGCGCCACGGCTGCGCAGCAGGGGCTGCCCGGTGAACCAGGCCAGTTCAAGCCGCAACCGCTCCAGCCATCTGTCGTCGGATGCCAATATCCCACCTTCGCGTTCGCCGGCGGCCGGCTCGCTCGCTCATTGTCATTACCCTTTGTTGACATTTCTTTGCAAAGGTCGGCCACGGGCCGAAATACGTATTTTTCGTTTTCTCGACAGGTTTCGCGAATGACCATGGCTGCGGCGATGCAAAGCCGGACGGCAGAATTGCCAGCGCGGTCAAAAGCGAGCCGCATCGCGCAGGTCGACATCGTCGGCGATCTTGCCGAGGCCGAGCCGGTCTGGCGCGCTCTCGAGGAACCGGGTCACCTCTCCACGCCGTATCAACGGTTCGATCTGCTGAGCCCCTGGCAGCGGCTCGTCGGCCAAATCGAAGGCGCCCGCCCCTTCGTCGTGATCGCCCGCGATTCCGAGCAAAGGCCGCTTGCGCTGTTGCCGTTCTCGATGCGTCAAGGCCACAGCGTGCGCACGGCCTGCTTCATGGGTGGCAAGCATACGACCTTCAACATGGGGCTGTGGAACGCCGAGTTCGCAGCGCAGGCCGTCGCCGCCGATCTCGACACGCTGTTTGCCCCGCTGCGTGATCAGGTCGACGTGCTCGCACTGACGCAGCAGCCGAAGCGCTGGAACGACCAGCAAAATCCGTTTGCACTCCTGCCGCAGCAAAGCGCTGTCAATGGCTGCCCGCTGCTGGTGACGGAGCCAGATGGCCCGCCCTCAACCCGGATCAGCAATTCCTTCCGCCGCCGGCTGAAGAGCAAGGAGAAGAAACTCCAGGCGCTCGCCGGCTATCGCTATCACCCTGCCACAACGGACGCGGACGTCATCCGCCTGCTCGACTGGTTCTTCCGCGTCAAGCCGGCGAGGATGGCCGAACAGAGGCTGCCAAACGTGTTCGCCGAACCGGGCGTCGAACAGTTCATCCGCAGCGCCTGCCTTGCGCCGCGCGGCGAAGGCCGTGTCATCGACATCCATGCGCTCGAATGCGACGATGACGTGATCGCGATCTTCGCCGGCGTCGCCGACGGCCAGCGCTTTTCGATGATGTTCAACACCTACACGATGTCGGAGCACGCCCGCTACAGCCCGGGCCTGATCCTGATCCGCTACATCATCGACCGCTACGCCGAGCGCGGCTACCGCTGGCTCGACCTCGGCATCGGCTCGGACGACTACAAGCGCATGTTCTGCAAGGACGACGAGGACATCTTTGACAGCTTTATCCCGCTGACCTCGCGCGGCAAGCTCGCGGCTATGGCGATGTCATCGCTCAACCACGGCAAGCGCCTGGTCAAGCAGAACCAGATGCTCTTCGACCTGGCACGAAGGCTGCGCCAGGCGCTTGGATAGCAGGCGTTCGGATAGCAGGCCCAAGCCTTCACAAACTCTATCCGCTTGCGAGCCGCCTTACCTTCTCCTCCTGCGGGAGGAAGGTACGAACGATCAAGCCGCCGCGACGCGCGGGGCGGGCTCGCGGGCATCCGACGGCTGCACCGGTCGGCTCAGCATCGTCACTTCGCTGAAGCCGACGGCTTTGAGCTGCTCGCACATCAGCGTGCGCGCATCCGACTCCATCGACACATCGGGTACCACGACAGCGCGGGCATTGGTCGTCAGGAGTTCGGCAGGCAAGTCCTCGGCACTGCCGGCGTCGAGCAACACGTAGTCGTAAGCGCCTAGCAAGGCGTCGATCGCAAGCGCCACCCGCGGCGACTGGAGCAGGCTGCGGTCGAAGCCGGGACGGCCGGCCATGACCAGATGCAACCGCGAGAGCTTGTCGCGCGTGATGACCTGCGCAAACGAGGCCTGCCCCTGCATCAGCTCGGCTAGACCGGGCGCCGAAGCGTCGACCGAGATGGCTGCCATGGTCGGAGAGGAGGCGGCGAGATCGACCACGACGACGCGCGCGTCGCGCGCCAGATGCCGGGCGAGCGTCAGCGTCGACAAAGTGATGGCCTCGCCGGCCGCAGTGCCAAGCACCGTAACCTTTTTCGCCGCAGCGCCGGCGGCGCGCAGCCTGTCGGCCAGTTGCTCGATCTCGGCGAATTCGATGACATCGGCATCTGCCGTCATCTCCGGCTGGAGCGACGCGGGCTCTGCCATGATCGGCGCGACCACCGGCTCGACCATCGCCCCCCGGCGAACGGGCGCCTGCGTCTGCGCTGGCGTGAACACAGCCACCGCGCGCGGTGCGGTCTGACGCAGGAGCTCGCCGGTGACGACGAGACCGGACGAGAGCAGCAGCGTCGCCAGCGTCGCGATCAGCACGATCGGCAGCTTCTTCGGATAGGCCGGCGTGTTCGAGACGATGGCGCGCGAGATGATGCGGCCTTCCGCCGGCGCGGAATTGATGTTCTCGCGGGTGCTGGCCTCGCGATACTTCCCAAGATACGTCTCGAGCAGGTCGCGCTGCGCCTTGGCTTCGCGCTCGAGCGCACGCAGCTGCACATCCTGGCCGTTGGTCGAGGTCGCCTGCTTCTTGAGCTGCTCGAGGCTCGCGATCAGGCCGTCGACCCGACCGCCGGCGATCCGCGCGTCGCTTTCGAGCGAGCGCGAAATCTTGGCCGCTTCGTCACGAATTTGATTGTCGAGATCGCCGAGCTGCGCCTTCAGCTCCTTGATGCGCGGGTGATTGCCGAGCAGCGTGGATGACTGTTCGGCGAGCTGGGCCCGCAGCGTCACCCGCTGCTCCGACAACCGCCGCATCAGTTCGGAATTCACCACTTCGGACGCCTCGATCGGCTTGCCGCTCTGGAGCATCTCGCGGATCAGCCGCGCCTTGGACTCCGCATCAGCCTTCATCGCGCGCGCATTGTTGAGCTGGGTGTTGACCTCGCCCATCTGCTGGTTCGACAGCGTGGTGTTGTTGGTACCGACGAAAAGCGACGATTTGGAACGGAAGTCCTCGACCTTGGCTTCGGCCTCGGAAACCTTCTTGCGCAGATTCTCGATCTCGCCCGAGAGCCACTGGCTGGCATTGCGTGCCTGGTCCTGACGCGCATTCTGCTGCAGCACCAGATAGCCGTCGGCAATCGAATTGGCGACGCGCACGGCAAGCTCGGGATCCTGCGACTGGAATTCGACCACGATGACGCGCGACTTGTCGACGGCGTAGACCTGGAGGCGATCGTAATAGGCGTCGAGCACGCGCTCTTCCGGCGTCATCGAGAACGGATCGCGGCCGATGCCGACCAGCGCAACAAGCGATTTCAGTGGCGAAACGCCTTGCAGCACTGGATCGAATTCGGGGCGCTCTGCAAGCTTGTTCTTCTTGATGATCTCGCGTGCCAGATCACGCGACAGCACGAGCTGCACCTGGCTGGTCACGGCCTCGGGGTCGAGCGCCTGCCGCTCCTCGGTGCTGCGGTCGCTGCTCGGCCGCAGGAAGACGTTCTCGCGACCGTCGATCAGGATGCGCGATTCGGACTTGTAGCGCGGCGTGATGAGATTGACGACGGCGACGGACGCAACGAGTGCCAGCAACGTCGGCACGACGATCCAGCCGCGCTTGCGCGCGAGCGCGCCACCAAGCGCGTGTAGATCGATGTCACCGGATTCGGCTAGCGTCTGCTTCACGGCAGCCGACGCGGGCTTGGCCTTCGAAACGGCCCGTTCGACGACGGCCTTGTCCTTGCCGTCACGCCAGAACGCTAAACGCATCGAACACTCCCGCAGGGCAACGCCACTGATCTGCCTAAACCGGGGCGATTACACTCCATTAAGGTTGCTGCTGGGTTAATCGCGACATCCCGCGACCGTCGCATTCGCACTCGTCACCGTTTCTTAACCACGAGGGCTCTTAATCCGTCTCGATATTTCGAGAACGTTGTTCGGCATTCGCCGTCGAGCGCTGGTTTTGATCATGCCCCCCTCTCCCGACCAGCCGCTCCGCATCCTGCACGCCGTACGCGCGCCCGTCGGTGGCATTTTCCGGCATATCCTCGACCTCGCCAACGGCCAGGTCGATCGCGGCCACCATGTCGGGATTCTCGCCGACAGCCTCACCGGCGGCGAGCGCGCGGACAAGGCTCTGGCCGAGCTCGCTCCGCGGCTGAAGCTTGGCGTGTACCGTCTCGCAATCCACCGCGAGCCGTCGCCGGACGACGTCATGGTCTGGCTGCGGATGCGACGCCTGATCGACAAGCTCAAGCCTGACGTCATGCACGGCCACGGCGCCAAGGCCGGCGCCTTCGTCCGCATGCGGCGGCGCGCCGACGACACCATCCGCATCTACACGCCGCATGGCGGCTCGCTGCACTACCCCCTCAACACCCTGAAGGGTGAGTTTTACGCGCGGCTCGAGCGCAAGCTGATGGATGCGACGGATTTATTCCTGTTCGAGAGCGCCTTTGCCCGCGATACCTATCAGCGCATCGTCGGCACGCCGAAGGGCGTGGTGCATTGCGTCTTCAACGGCGTGACGCCGGAGGAGTTCGAGCCCGTCGTCATCGCCGATGATGCCACCGATCTCGCTTATGTCGGTGAGTTCAGGCACATCAAGGGCGCCGACCTCCTGGTCGATGCGGTGGCGCGGCTGCGCGAGAATGGCAAGAAGGTGACGCTGACTCTCGGCGGCGACGGCGAGGAGACGGCGGCCTTGAAGGCGCAGGTCGAGAGGCTCGGCCTGACAGGCGCGATCCGCTTCATCGGCCACGTCAAGGCGCGCTACGGCTTTTCCAAGGGACGGCTGCTGGTCGTTCCCTCGCGCGGCGATTCGATGCCTTATGTCGTGATCGAGGCGGGCGCGGCCGGCATTCCCATGATCGCGGCACGCGTCGGCGGCATCCCGGAGATTTTCGGGCCGGAGAGCCCCGCCCTGTTTGCGGCGAGCAACGCCGATACCATGGCCGAGGCGATCGCGGCCGCGATCGAGAACGAGCAGGCGACCGCGCAGCGTGCATCCGCCCTGCGCGAGCGCATCTCGGCGCATTTCTCCCAGCAGGCGATGGTCGACGGCGTGCTCGCGGGTTACCGCGATGCATTCGCCAACCATTAACCATCCTTAAGGCCGCTTTAGAGAATCTTCCGATTTGTCCGATAATCGAAGGGCCATGGGATGCATGCCCGGGGACGCAAAGCCGCGCCCGCGGGTTTTTGGAATGGACGTGGACGCCCGTGGAACTGCTCAACGCACGCTCTATGCTCGATGCCGCGACCAGCGCCGCGGGCAAGCCGGCTGAGACGGCTTTCGTCGAACGCCGCCGCCGGCTCACACCTGCGGCACTCGATGTCGTCAACCAGAAGGTCGCCCGCGCCTATTCGCCGATCGTGATTACCGGCATCGTGCGCCTTGCCGACTTCGCGCTGCTGAGCCTCGTTGGCATCGCGCTCTATGTCGGCTACGTCATGCCGCTCATCGGCTTCAGCTGGATTTATCCTGCAGAGATCATCGCCGTCGCGGTCGCCGCCGTGGTCTGCTTCCAGGCCGCGGACATCTATCAGGTGCAAGTGTTCCGCGGGCAACTCCGGCAGATGACGCGGATGATCTCGTCCTGGTCGTTCGTCTTTCTGCTGTTCATTGGCATTTCGTTTTTCGCGAAGTTAGATGGCGAAATGTCGCGGCTGTGGCTCGCTACCTTCTTCTTCCTCGGTTTCGCCGCCCTGATCAGCGAACGTCTCGTGCTGCGCTCGCTGGTGCGCAACTGGGCGCGCCAGGGCCGGCTCGATCGCCGCACCATCATCGTCGGCTCCGACCGCAACGGCGAGGAGCTGGTCGAGGCGCTCAACGCGCAGGAAGATTCCGACATCCACGTGCTCGGCGTGTTCGACGACCGCAACGACAGCCGCGCGCTCGACACCTGCGCCGGCGCACGCAAGCTCGGCAAGGTCGACGACATCGTTGAATTCGCCCGCCGCACCCGCGTCGATCTCGTGCTGTTCGCGCTGCCTATCTCGGCGGAGACGCGCATCCTGGAGATGCTGAAGAAGCTCTGGGTGCTGCCTGTCGACATCCGCCTGTCCGCGCACACCAACAAGCTGCGCTTCCGTCCCCGCTCCTACTCCTATCTCGGCGAAGTGCCGACGCTCGACGTGTTCGAAGCGCCGATCACCGACTGGGACCTGGTGACGAAGTGGCTGTTCGACCGCGTCGTCGGCGGCCTTGCGCTGCTCGCCGCGCTCCCGGTGATGGCGCTGGTGGCATTGGCGGTCAGGCTCGACAGTCCCGGTCCCGTGCTGTTCCGGCAGAAGCGTTTCGGCTTCAACAATGAGCGCATCGACGTCTACAAGTTCCGCTCGATGTATCATCACCAGGCCGATCCGACGGCGTCGAAGGTCGTGACCAAGAACGATCCGCGCGTCACCCGCGTCGGCCGCTTCATCCGCAAGACCAGCCTCGACGAGCTGCCCCAGCTCTTCAACGTGGTCTTCTCCGGCAATCTCTCACTGGTCGGCCCGCGTCCGCACGCGGTGCAGGGCAAGCTCCAGAGCCGGTTGTTCGACGAGGCCGTCGACGGCTATTTCGCCCGCCACCGCGTCAAGCCCGGCATCACCGGCTGGGCCCAGATCAGCGGCTGGCGCGGCGAGATCGACAACGAAGAGAAGATCCAGAAGCGCGTCGAGTTCGACCTCTACTACATCGAGAGCTGGTCGGTGCTGTTCGACCTCTACATTCTCCTGAAGACGCCGCTCTCGCTGCTGACCAAGAACGAGAACGCGTATTGAGTCGAGCTTTTCCGTCAGGCCCCCGCGAAGCCGGGGCATGACAGCGGTGTTTCAGGGCGTGCGAGTAGCGTGAGCGTGTGATGGTGTATGCGGCAACGGCCGGCGGAATGAACGTAGCCGCACCGGCTGCGCCCGGCGTCCTGGCCCTCCAGCGCGCGCTGGTGTGGCTGGTCGGCGCGTCCGGTGCGATTGTCTTCATCGAGCCGAGCCCCTACGAGATCATGACGCTGCTCGCCGCCGTCACCTTCTTCGCCACGGGCCTGCGGCTCAAGCTCGTGCTGATGCCGCTGCTGCTGGCACTGGTCCTGCTCAATGTCGGCTACACCATCAGCGCGATCCCGCTGCTCGACCAGTCCGAGGTCGCAAGCTGGATCGCCACCTCATGGTACATGGCGGTGACCGTGGTGTTCTTCGCCATGGTCACCTCCGAGGACACGGCGGCGAGGCTCGACATGCTGCGCCGCGGCCTCCTGGTCGGCGCGATGGTCGCCTCACTCTCGGCGATCGCAGGCTATTTCAACCTCGTTCCCGGCGGCCACGACCTGTTGACCCTCTACGAACGCGCGCGCGGCACCTTCAAGGACCCGAACGTGCTCGGCGCCTTCCTGATCCTGCCGGCGCTGTTTGCGCTCCAGAGCGTGGTCTCGGACAAGCTGGCCAAGGCGTTCCGCAACGTCATCGCCTTCGGCATCATGTCGCTGGCGATCCTGCTCGCCTTCTCCCGCGCCGCCTGGGGCGGGCTGGTGCTGACTTCGGCCTTCATGCTGGCGCTGATGGTGCTGACCAGCCGCACCAATGCGCAGCGCTCGCGCATCATCATCATGGCGATCGTCGCGGTGGTGCTGGGCCTGGCGCTGATCGCGGTGCTGCTGTCGTTCGATTCCATCGCCGAGATGTTCAAGCAGCGCGCAAGCTTCGACCAGAGCTATGACGAAGGCCGCTTCGGCCGGTTCGGCCGGCACATTCTCGGCGCTGAGATGGCGCTCGACCTGCCGTTCGGCATCGGCCCCCTGCAATTCCACCGCTTTTTCCCCGAAGACACCCACAATTCCTATCTGAACGCCTTCATGTCCGGCGGCTGGCTCTCCGGCGTGTGCTATCCCGCGCTGGTGTTCACCACCGTGATCATGGGCTTCCGCCACATCTTCGTCCGCGTGCCCTGGCAGCGCGCTTATCTCGCGGTGTTCTCGGCCTTCGTCGGCACCGTCGGCGAAAGCTTTGTGATCGACACCGACCACTGGCGGCACTTCTGGATGATGCTTGGCGCGATGTGGGGCATGATCGCGGCCGCGCAGGCCTACAAGGTCAAGACCGGCCAGGACGCTTCTTCAGCTTGAGATCGGGGCGCTTCTCCGGCGGCGTGTCGAGCAGGCCCTTCAGCGCCGCGGTCGCCGCGAGCACGCCCTTGTAGCCTTCGTTGGCGAAGCGCAGCAGCAGGCGTAGTTCCTCGTCGGAATAGGCGCTCCAGACCTTTTCCATCGCCTGCTGCATCGGCACATAGAGCTGGCCGATCTTCATCGCCGTCTCCGGCACGACGGCGATGAAGACCTTGCGGCGATCGGTCTCATCCCGCTCGCGCCGCACCAGGCCGACCTTTTCGAGCCGGTCGACCACGCCGGTGATGGCGCCAGTCGTGAGCCCCGTGACCTCGGCGAGCCGACCCGCTGTCACGCGCCCTTCGAGGTACAGGATGTCCATGCATTCGAGGTCGGAATTGGCGATTCCGGCAACGTTCGCAACGGTCTGGCCATAGAGCACGCCCTGCGCGGACGACCGGCGCATCGCCTCCTCAAGTTCCTGCAACAACGTCGCGCGCACTTTTGCCCTTGACAAGGCCGACCTCATATCTTAGCGAACATATATCTTAGTCGCTAAGAGATTTAGCGACCTTAATTTCTCCTATCACCACGGAAGCGTCCGGAGCAAGCCATGTCCTACCGTCCCCGCAAAGCCCTCATCATCGGCGCCGGCATCGCCGGGCCCGTTGCCGCGATCCTGCTGCGCCGCGCCGGCATCGAATCCGCGATCTACGAAGCCTGGCCCTACTCCAAGGGCATCGGCGGCGGTCTCCAGATCGCGCCGAACGGCATGCAAGTCATGGACGAGATCGGGCTCGCCGGCGAATTGATCAGCCGCGGTTCGATCGCAGAGTCCTTCGACTTCTATTCGCAAGGCGGCCAAAGGCTCGGCTCGATCAACCGCGACATGGCGCGGCGCTTCGGCCAGCCTGCGGTCAATGTCAGCCGCGCAACGCTCAACGAGATGCTGGTCGACAAGGCCTGGTGCGCCTGCGTCTCGCTCTATTTTGACAAGCGCCTGATCAAGATCGAGGACCGCGGCGATCAGCAGATCATCGCCTATTTCGCCGACGGCACCACCGCCGAGGGCGATTTCCTGATCGGTGCCGACGGCGTGCATTCGATCACGCGGCGCCAGGTGGTGCCGGACGGACCAACGCCCTTCAACACCGGGCTGATCGGATTCGGCGGCTTCGTGCCGCACGCCGTGCTCGACGGCAGGCCGATCGGCCGGCATGTCGAGACCACATTCGGGCAGAGCGGCTTCTTCGGCTATGGCTATTGCAGCCCGGACCCAAAGGACGGCGTGATGTGGTGGAGCACGCAGCCCGCGCATGGCATGGATGCCGCGATGTTCCGCGCGCTCGACGAGCAGACGCTGAAGCAGCATCTGCGCGGCTTCCATCACGGCTGGCACGATCCGATCCCCGCCATCATCGAGGCGGCCGAGAACATCGTGGTCACCGACACGCTCGACGTCGCGACCCTGCCGACCTGGTCGCGCAAGCGCTCGCTGCTGATTGGGGACGCCGCGCATGCGACCAGCCCGCATGCCGGCCAGGGTGCCTCGCTGGCGCTGGAAGATGCGATGCGGCTCGCCCGCCTGATGCAGGATGGCCAGGAGCTTGGCGTCACCTTCCAGAATTTCGAATCCGAGCGGCGCCCGCGCGCCGAGAAGATCGTCGCAATGGCCCGCCGCAACGGCAACAGCAAGCGCGAATTCAGCGCCGCCGGCGCATGGGTCAGGAATCAGATGATGAAATGGCTGTTGCCGCTGGGCTCGAAGAGCATGGAGTTCATGTATGCGTATGATGCAAGGGCGGTGTAAGGCCACCTTACAAACGAGGCCTACTTCTCCACCTCGAACGTCAGCCCCGCATGCTCCTGCAGCCGCTTGATCAGCTTGTGCCGCATCGCTGCGCCCGGCGTCCAGAAGCCGGCCGGGACATCCGTCACATCACGCAACAGGCAGATCGCGCATTCGGAGATCATCTTCGAGGTCGAGCCATAGCCGGGATCGCGGTCGCCGGTGACGCCGGCGCGGACCTGGCGGCCGTCGGGCCCGATCGCGACATAGAGCAGATCGAAGCGGCCGTTGTCCCGCTCTTCCTTCGAAGGTCCCTCGCCCGGCTTCGGTGCGTTCGGGCCGGTCTTCTCGGCGTTTGCAGCCATCACGCGCTTCGCGTTGGCCTCGCCCTTCTCGCCGGGACCGGTCAAGACCATCTCGTCGTAGACGAACTCCTGACCGTAAGGGAATCCCATCAGCATGTTCGAGCGATGGACGTTGCGCGTGTTGATCAGCGCCATCATGAACGGCGCAGCCCAGGATTGCAGATCCTCCTCGAGGGCCGCCCGGTTGCCCTTCGGCTGCTTCGGGCCGGTGAACCCGGGCGTCAGCGCGAACGGATCGTTCAGGATCGTGATAGGCTGATGTCCTTTGCCACCGCATCGAACGTCGCCTTCGCGCTCGCCGCAGTGCCGCCCGAGAGCGTGCCGCGCATGTCGCGCACGCGGCCCTTGACGCGCGGCGCCGGCGCGCCAAGCACACGCTTGGCCTCTTCCTGCACGAAGAACGCACCGAGCTCGAACGGCACGGAATCGAAGCCGCAGGAAAACACGATGCGCGCGCCGCTCTCCTTGGCTTCCGCCTCGTACTTGTCGATCATCTGCCGCATCCAGATCGGCTCGCCGCAGAGATCGAAATAATCCGTGCCGGTGGCGACGCAGGCCGCGAGTAGTTCCTCACCATAGAGCTGATAGGGACCAACGGTGGTGATCACCGACATCGTCTGCTCCGCCATCGCCTTCAGCGAGGCCGCGTCCGACGCATCCGCGACAATCAGCGGCGTATTTCCGGGCGCGCCGATCGCGTCGCGCACCGATTTCAGCTTGCCGAGGCTACGGCCTGCCATCGCCCATTTGAGCGCGTGGTCGCCCTTGTAATGCTGAGTGAGATATTCAGCGACGAGCTGGCCGGTGAAGCCGGTCGCACCGTAGACGACGATGTCGAATTTCGCAGAGCTCATGGTCGGCCTTTACTTCTTTGCGTAGCTCACGCCCATGCCCGCACGGACGTCGCTTTGAATCCCATAGGGCGGAATTGGATAGCGCAGGCCGTTCTTGGCCAGCGCCTTCATGCCCTCGATTGCCTTGGCGAGATGCGCAGGCTTGAGTGCCATCAGCATCTCCTCGTCCGGCACGCCGCCATAGCGCCGTTCGGCATAGCATGGCAAGGACAGGCTCGGCTCGCCGCTTTTCAGCGCGCGCCCCCAGGAATCCGCGCAAGCGGTCTCGCCGACCACGCCCCATTCGAACTTCTTGTAGCCGGTATATTGCAGCCCGTTGATCAGGATGATCATCTGCCCCGGCGTCGCGTAAACGAGGCAGATGTCGGGCGGATCGAGCCGGCCGCTCGCAAGCGGGCTCACCGCGAGCGCCTGGTACTGGCCGAACGGAACCACGTCCAGCGCCTCCTGACGCTTGCGCGCGTCTTCGGCGGTGCCATGCCAGACGCCGACATAGTTTTCGCCGGCGAGCCATTTGTCGTCCTGCGGCGCGAGACCAATCACCGCGCGGCACTGCGCGCCGACGAGATCGTCGCCGGTGATGCCGACGGTCCATCCCAGGCGCGAGGCCATGCTGACGATCTGGTCAGTGGTATGGACCGCATTGGGGCGACGGATCTTCGGGATCGCCTCCATGTCGGCGACGCGCGCGAACAGCTTCATGCCAATCACCGTCGTCTTCAGCCGCAGCAGGCTGTTGAGATCGGCGACGAGGCCGGCAAGATCAATCGTATCAGCGGCTTGCTGCTGCATGGCATCCTCCCGGCGCCGCGGTTCCGACGCGGATCGTTGCGTTTTCTGACGGCCTCTTCTAGTCCTTGGCCGGCCCGGGGAGCAACTCGCTGGGTCCTGCCCATCAGGCGGTAGGCCAATAGGCCGATCCATTCGCGCGCGGCCACGTCGGTTCGGCCGAGACCGTCCGCGCCGTTATAGGTGAAAGAGAACAAATCGTCGCGCCCGCCCATCCGCCAGTCGACGGGATAGGCTTCGACGTCAAAGCCGGCGTTGCGGAATATCCCCATCGAACGCGGCATGTGGAAAGCCGAGGTGACCAGGAGCCACCGCTCGCCCGGTTTCGGCGCGACCAAACGCTTCGTGAAGATCGCGTTCTCGAACGTATTGCGCGACTCCCGTTCCAGGATCAGGCGTTCCCTCGGTATGCCGGTATTCTCCAGGATCGGCGCCGAATAGTCGGCTTCCCTGCCGTCGGCTGCGACCAGGTTCGCAGAGCCCCCGGTGAAGACGATACGCGCATTCGGATAACGGCGCGCAAGCTCGGCCGGTGCAAACAGGCGATCGGCCGCGTGCGAAACCACCGGTGTGTGATGCGCCGCCGACAGATCGGTATCGACGGAGCCGCCCAGCACGATGATGCCATCGGGCACACCACGCGACGAATCCCACGGGGGAAAGCGCGACTCCAGCGGATAGAGCAGCAGATTGCCGAGCGGCGAAAAGGCGGTGAGCGCGAGCAGGACCAGCGTGGTCGCGGCCAATTTCCGGCCGAGCCCGCCAAATCGCGTTGCCATCAGCACGAACCGAGATGACTCCGAGCTCGACCAGAAGATTGATCGGCAGCAGCGCGGCACCCAGAGTCTTGGAAAGAACAAAGAACAGGAGGATGCCTCGCTGGAATGATCGTGCCGTGCGCGGGCTTGACCGGCCCGCTTATCTCCAGAAATCTTCTTGAAGGAGGATCGATCGCCCGGTCAAGTCCGGGCATAACAGGATCTCATGACGAGTTCTGATGAAACCGATTGGACGCGGCAAATGACCCATCGCCATCTGCATTCAAGTCCCGAAACCTGCCATTGGGGCTTCTTCGAAGCCGCGCTCAAGCCCGTCCTCACCATCGCCAGCGGCGATGAGGTGACCGTCGACACCATCAGCGGGGGCCCGGACATGCTGCCGGACCGCAGCAAGTTTCACATTCCGCCGGAGATGTTGGAGGTTCATGCCAAAAACGAACGCATGCTTCCCGGCCACATCCTGACCGGCCCGATCGCGGTCGAAGGCGCCGAACCCGGCGATGTGCTGGAAATCGACATCCTCGACGTCCAGCTTCGCCAGGACTGGGGCTGGAACATGATCAAGCCGTTGTCCGGCACCCTGCCTGATGACTTCCACGAGACGCGGATTCTCAACATCCCGCTGGACCGGTCGCGGATGGTCGGCCGGATGCCGTGGGGCCTCGACCTGCCCTTGAAACCGTTTTTCGGCGTGATGGGCGTTTCGCCGCCGCCGGCCTGGGGCCGCATCTCGTCGCTGGTTCCGCGCGCCATGGGCGGCAATCTCGACAACAAGGAGCTCGGCGCCGGCGCCACGTTGTATCTGCCGGTGTTCGTGCCGGGCGCGTTGTTCTCCTGTGGCGACGGCCATGGCGTGCAGGGCGACGGCGAGGTCTGCGTCACCGCGATCGAGACCGCATTGCAGGGCCGCTTCCGCCTTACGCTGCGCAAGGACCTCAGGCTCGACTATCCCCGCGCGGAGACGCCGACCCACTACATGACCATGGCGATGGACCCCGACCTCGATCAATGCGTGGTGCGGGCGCTGCGCGACATGATCGTGCTGCTCGGCGAAAAGCGAAACCTGTCGCGCGAAGACGCCTATACGCTGTGCAGTCTCGCGGCCGATTTGCGGGTGACCCAGACCGTCAACGGCTCCAAGGGCATCCATTGCATGATCGAAAAGGCCATCGTGCACGGCTAGCTCCGCCGGCCCCTCCCCCCTCCAGACCTGCTCGGTCGCTGCCCGGCACACCGGCGCGGCGTGCCGGGCCATGCTATTTTCTTCAGCGATTCCAATAACCTCGGAAGCGGTCCGAGACCGGGTTTGACTTCCACCCCCGAACCTAAATAGAGTCTTAATCGTTACTTTTATGTACCTGCGTATGAGGCTAGCGTTCGGACCATGGCCACCGAAAAAGCCGAGACTGACCGCATTCCCGTAACCTTGGCGCTCTCGACCATCACCTATCTCGAGAAACTGGTGAGACAGGGCACCCATGGCACCAGCGTTCCCGGCGTCGCACGGACATTGATCGAGGAAGGCATCCGTCTCGCCATCAAGGACGGGCTTTTGTCGATTTGCGACAATGGCAGGACGTGAGCGCGCGCCGGACGTGAGGCGGACGGATCTCGCGGGCGGATGGCCGACATCTGCAACCTGGGACCGTTACAAATGCCCGTTCTCTCATCAACCTGGACCAACGAACGAATTGAACTCCTGAAGCGGCACTTCGAGGCCGGCCTGTCCTGCCGCGAGATCGCGGCCGACATCGGCGTCAGCCGCAACGCCGTGATCGGCAAGCTGTCCCGATTGAATCTCACGCGCGGCCGCTCGGTCGACGAGTGCAGGCTCCGGGACAGGAATTGCGCGCCGCGCGCGCCGAAAGCGGTACCCCGGCTGCAATTTGAAATGCTCGCCTCGATCTACGGCGAAGCGGACGCGCCCGCGGCCACCGCGCCGATCGACGAAGCCAATCGCTGCTCGCTGATGGAGCTCGGCGAAAACCGCTGCCGCTGGCCGATCTCGACGCCCGGTGCGGAGGATTTCTGCTTCTGCGGCAATGCGGCGCGCGACGGCCAGTCCTATTGCGCCGGCCACTGTCGCCTCGCCTACCGGCCGAACTCCCGCGCGCGCGTCATGCGCGTTTGAAAGCCGCCCTGCCACACAACGAAAAACCTCCGGCAGGGCACTACCGGAGGTTTCTGGAGGCTTAGCGTGAAGCTAAGAGCCGTGACTTTCGAAACCGGTCAAGAGACAATATAGCTGAGCAACTAAGGTAAGTAAATAAATTTGACGACGATCGATTTCGCATAGCTCGTCTTCGCCGCTTGCGCAGGAGATTTCCGATTTTCGAAATCGGCATCCCACCCAGAAAAAAGCCCCGGCGGTGTCCCGCCGGGGCATCATCAGATCGTCAGAGACCCGAGCTTACCAGTTGCGCTGGGCGCGCAGCAGCAGGCTGTAGGTGTCCTGGTCCTTCAGCTCGTAAGTCGCCGCGGGCTTGGCAACCGACGTGAGCGCCGGCGTCGTGATCGTGCCCGAGTACTTCTGGTCGAGGTGGCTGTAGACGAAATCAGCCGAGAAGGTCAGACCCTTCACCGGAGTCCAGCGGGTGATGACACCCACCTGGCCAATGTTGAAGTCCGGGTTGCAGGTGCCGGTCAGGGTCGCAAACGAAGCGCTGCCGCAGATCAGGCCCTTGGCCGTGCCGCTGTAGTTGACAGCAGCCCACGCGCCGTAGAGCGCCGTGTTCCAGTACGGGCTCCAGTTGTGGGTGTAGGCACCACGGAAGCCGTAGGTCTTGGTCAGCTCGAGGCCGCCACCCGGACCGAACACGGCGTCAGACACGCCGGCAAAGCCGATGCTCTGATACGCGGCGTTCGAGCTGCCGAACATCGAGTAGCTGGTCGCGGCCAGCTCCTGGAAGTTGTAGCGGCTCGCGCCCTCGGTGTAGACGCCCGACACGTTGATCAGGTCGCCTGCGCCGGTCGGGATGTTCTTGATCGACAGAGCGAGCTGGGCAGCCCAGCCCCACTTGTCGTCAGGATGACCCGTGGCTTCGGACGCGCCGTAGTAGGCAACATGGTTGTTGTGCGCGGCGACCGATGCCTGGAACAGGCCCCAGGCCTGGTCGACGCGGACCATGCCGACGATGTCGGGAGCCCTGGTGCCGCCGAGATCGTTCGAGCCGTAGGCGCCGCCGAGGACGCTTGAGGTCGACATGCCGGCGGTGTTCCAGATGTTGGTCTGGAAGACCTGCGTTTGGTCCTGCGCCGAGACCGCGGCGGTCACGCCCTGGCCGAAATCGGCCGTATAGGTGAACTGGGTGACGCCGTTGAGTGGTGCCGCTGCCGCCGACCAGCTGGTCGAAGTTGTTGCCGGGATAGTTGATCCAGGGCGCGTCGAACTGCGACACCGACTTACCGATGGTGAAGCCGGCGAACTGGATGAACGCGTAGTAGACGCCGAGCGAGCCGCCCGAGATCGCACCGTCGGTGCCGTTGACGGCGCCGCCGCTCGAACCGATGAGGCCGGTGCCGGCAGCGTTGAGACCGAGCGTGCTGCTGTACTGGGTCGAACCCGTACCCGAGCCGGCGCCGCATAGTTGCCGGTCGTCCAGGTGAAGACCGCATCGAAATAGGTGCGGACCACGCCGTATTCGGTCGCGGTGCGCGTGTCGATGTTGAGGTCTTCACGAGCGCGCATCGCGTAGGTGTTGGTCAGACGGTTGTTTGCCGCGAACACGCCGCTGTACTGTGCGCTGTAGTTGCCGCCGGCATTGAGCGCGACTTCCGCACGCAGGTAGCCGCCGAGCTTGATGCAGGTGTCGCTGCCCGGGATGTAATAGAAACCCACGCCGTAGAGCGAGCAGATCTTCACGTATTCGACCGCCTTGGCCTTGACCGGAAGATCAGCCGCCTGAGCTCCACCGACGGCGATCAGACCCGCCGCAGTGCCGAGCAAAAGGCTCTTCACCATTTTCATTTAAAATCTCCAAGTTGCTCATTTTACGGAGACCGGACCCTGAGGCCCCCCAGATCCCCGTCTTTTAAAATCCGCTCGGCTGCTTTGCGCTTTCGGACACACCCGCTTGAGACGCGAGGGACGTGAGCGAACCACCTGCAACGGGACGATCGAGTACCCCCAACCGTCAGGATCAATATGCCTGCGTCGTTCTGTTAATCAAAATAGTTTATTAGATCAGCTTTTCAGTTTCGCTAACTCTGTGTCCGTGGCGCAACACAGGGACCGGGCCAAAATGCTGATCTGATCATATTTGTAATTTCCGTGACAAAATTACCCTGCCCTGCACTTGCGTCAGAGCAGACTTGCGTGGACTATGGCCGCCGCGAACACCGGCCAGAATGAACCAGCTTGCGGGAGTGACGCTGTGTCAGCGACGAGGAAAGAAGGGGCGCGCCTCCGCTCCGGCAGCAATCTCGATATCATCAGGCGATTCACCTGGGAAATATCGTCGATCAACATGCATCTGGAGGAGCTGCGTCAATTCTGGGCGAGAACACTCGGCATCAGCGGACCGCAATGGCTGATCCTGATGGCGATTTCCGACCTCGACAAGGACGACGGCGTGCCCGTCAACGTGGTCTCCAAGCTGCTTCATGTCGATCCGTCCTTCGTCACCACCCAGTCCAAGCTGCTGGAGAAGAAGGGCCTGCTCCGTCGTCGCCCCTCACCGACTGACGCCCGCGTGGTGCGGCTGTCGCTGGTGGAAAAGACGCAGAAGCACATCGCAAGCCTCAACGAGCAGTACAAGACGATTCGCGAATTCGTCTTCCAGGAGTTCGATGAGAACGAACTGACCGAATTCACCACCAAGCTCGCGACGCTGAAGACCCGGCTTGAAAAGGCCTGCGTCAGGATCTCCCTCGACCTCTGAGGGCCGAGTTCTTTCCGAGGTAAGAGGCCGCGCTCAGATCCGTCTGCCGGCAGCACCGAGTTGCGATTCGAGCCAGTCGAAGATGTATTCGTTGGCAAGGCTCGGATTGTCCGCATGAGCCTGCGCCGCCCCGGTCTCCGCCGCGGTGAACACCTTGAGCACGACATCCGAACTGCCGAGCCGGGATTTCTGCACGATCTGACGCGCCCGGTCGGCCTCGAGCCAGCCGTCCTCGCCGAGCGTGATCAGCACCGGACATTCAGCGCTCGAAGCCATCAGCGGCGCATGCGGCACTGGGACGATGCTGAGGTCGCTCATCCCAAAGCGGCCGGCAAAGAAGGACCGCTCGTGCAGATCCCAGAGGCCGCCGTCGCAGACGGCCGCAGCAAAACGTGGCTCCTGCAACACCGCGCGCGCAACAAACGATGAGCCCCACCCGTCCGCCACGATCGCAACGCGATCGAAATCGACGTCGCTGCGCGTCTCCAGGTAATCCATCACGCTGGCGATCGAACTCTCGAGATCCCGGCGCTGCAACAGCAGGTCGGCGTAATCGTCGCGCTGGTCGCCGAGCAGATCGAGCGCCAGCATCGCGAATCCGCGCTCGCGCGCATGCGGTGCGAGCTTGACCAGGAATTCCTCCTTGCGATGGCCGGGCTCGCCGATGCAGATCACAGTCGGCGCACGTCCGTTCGCCGATGCCGCAGGCAGGAAATAGCCCTGCAGCGCATGTCCTTCGACCCAGGGGATCGTCGCAACTTCGCCGGCCGGCCCACGCGCCGAGAGGAAGCGTCGGGCGCATTCCTGCATCGCGAGCACCGCGACCCAGCGGCGCTCGTCGACCGGATCGAGCGGCATTGCGGCCGCACCGTAGTAGTTCATTGCGCGCAGCCAGTTGCGCTGCGCGGTCACCATGTGGCCTTCCGCGAACGCGGCCTCGGCACGATGCCGGTTGGCCTGTGCCAGCTTCTTCCACTCGCGATGCCAGGACTGCTCGTCGCCACGCTTCAGTTGCCGCGCGATCATCAGGCATTCGGCGATCGTGGCGCCGCCCTCCTGGGCCGCGGTAAGCAGCCGCGTGAATTCAGCGGAGATATCCTCTCTCTCCGGGCAGAGGACAAAATCGTCGGAGAGGCAAGCGGGTATCATCGGAGCTACGCTCTATCGTGGCATTACCCCTGATTGACTAAACTATTTCAGTTCGCCAACCAAGCCGGCTTGCGCCGAATGAGACCCGTTCGAGATCACCATCGCTTGAACGCATGTCACATGCCGCATGCGTGACATTCGGTATCGTCATAAGAGAACGAACGCGCGCGGGAGACGGCAAGTAAAGTTACCTGCGTAAAATTACCTGCGCAGCTCTTGCGATGATGACCATCATACCTATATCGGCGCGCGATCGTTGACAGTCTCAGCCAAGCCGCCAGCCGACTTCCTGGGTAAAACTTTCATAGAAGGCGCGGTCGTAGGCCTGCTCGGGCAGCGCGCGCACGCGTTCGTCGAGCAGCCTGGCGTCCTCGCCGACCAGGATGC
This sequence comes from uncultured Alphaproteobacteria bacterium, assembly GCA_963819355.1. Lineage (GTDB taxonomy): Bacteria > Pseudomonadota > Alphaproteobacteria > Rhizobiales > Xanthobacteraceae > Bradyrhizobium. The sequence continues at coordinate 666,780 of CAWFVZ010000017.1, forward strand.
GCCAGCGCTCCGCCTTCACGCCGTCGAGGATGATTCTGGCGGCCTGCGCCGCCGTCGTCGGCGCGTCCTCGAGGAAGCTGCGGGCGCGCTCGGCAAATGCCGCCTGGATGTCGTCGTCCGACATCTTGTCAGCATCTGGCACGCCAGCCGCGACCATGCGTTTGCGTGTCAGCACGACCTCGTCGGCGTTGAGACCCGCCGATCCGTCGCCACTCTGCACCTTGCGGGAGTTGGAGACGATCGAGGTGCCGATATGGCCGGGCATCACCACCGAGCATTTGACATGCGGGGCGTGCAGGCGGAGGTCGTTGACGAGCGCCTCGGTAAACCCCTTCACCGCGAACTTCGCTGAGCTGTAGGCGGTGTGCGCCTGGTTCATGCCGATCGAGGCCCAGAAGCCGTTGACGCTGGCGGTGTTGATGATGTGCGCTTCGTCCGCCTTGACCAGCATGGGCAGGAAAGTGCGGACGCCGAGATAGACGCCGCCCCAGCAGATGTTGAAGGTGCGCTCCCACTGCTCGCGCGTGTTGGTGAACAGGCTGCCGCCGCCACCGATGCCAGCATTGTTGAACAGCAGATGGATCTTGTCCGTCATCTGCTGTTCGGCGAGCTCGTCGCGGAAGCGCTTGAGATGATCCTCGATCGACACGTCGGCGACATGCGTCGTGACGCGCAGGCCCTGCGGCAGCTTCTCGACCTCGCAGAGTCGCTTGGTCTCAGCCATCGCGGCTTCCGAGATGTCGCACATCGCGACATTGCAGCCCTCGGCAACGAGTTGCCTGGCGAGTTCCCGCCCCATGCCCGTGCCGCCACCGGTGATGACGGCGATCTTTCCAGCAAATTCCTTCATGGGACTTCGGCCCCTCCCCTTATCGGCATGTTTCTTTCGTCCGTGCGCGCGCCCATCGGGCCGCGCGCAAAATGTAGCAGCGCTTCATCCACGCGTAAAAGCGGATCGGCGCGGCGGCGGCGATCGACGTTCCTTATTTCGACGCGCGGAGTATTTGTCCGCAGATTGCGAGGTCGCGCGCAATCTCAGGATGTGTTTTATAATACTATCTCGCTAGGCGCGCACCGAAGCCCGCCGGCGCCCGCGGCCCGATGCGAGCCCGCCGCCGTGACCCTGCCGCCACAGGTAATCGGCCCGTCGGGTTCCCCGTAGTTGTCCGGATTCGGATTAAGGGGAAGTTTTTTACAATCCGAATCGTCAAATGGAGGAAAGCTGGGGCGAGTAGGCATGGCCGGCGTGTCGTTTCCGACACACGCTGTGGCACTCGGCTTGCATCCTCCTCGTGGTCGAAACTACCGATGAGGTGACTGGAATGTTCATAACCGTCGTTGCCGTGCTCTGCCGGCTTGGCGCCGCTGCCTCTGGCAGCTGTGTCGAGGAAATCGTGACCGACAGCAATATGACGCCCGACATGTCGATGATGGCGTGTGCGGTCGGCGCACAGGCCCCGCTCGCAAAATGGATGGGCGAGCATCCGATCTATCACACCAACTGGCGCCTCGAGCGCTACAAATGCGTGCCGGGTCACTACGAGATCAAGGGCCACGCCTAAGGCCCCGCAAACTACGTCTATCGAGGAAACGCCCGGGGCCGCCTTTCCCCCGCGCGAGCACAGCTAGCGCCAGACCCATTGCGGCGGCGCGCCGCGTGACAACGATCACGCCTTCCCCTTAAGCCACCGCCCGCAGAATATTCGCACGCGCCTGCCGCCCTTCCGGCGTCGGCATCAGCGCATAATTGTGCGGCTGGTCGCGGAGCAGATGCAGTTCGACCGGCACCGCCGCGCTCCTCGCCCGCGCGGCGAGATCGACGCTGTCGGGATAGAGCAGATCGCGCGTGCCCGAAAAGATCGTCATCGGTGCGAGCGAACGAAAGGCTCCGTTCAACGGGCTGACGAAGGGATGGCCGACATCGAGCTCGCCGGCATAGAGCCGCCCCACCTCAATGATTCCCGGAATGTCCTGAATCGGATCGCGCGCCGCTATCTCGACCTGCTCCGGGCGACTCACCGAGGCATCGGCCGCGGGCGAGATCAGGATCAGCCGGTTCGGCTGCCGATGCCCGCGATCGCGCAGCCACTGGCATGCGGCGAGCGCCAGGCCCGCGCCGGCCGAATTGCCGACCACCGTGACTTTTGCCGACCCGGCATCCTCGAGCAGCATCCGCAACAGCTCCGCCGTCCTCGGCACGACATCCTTCGCGGTCGCGCGCGGCGCAAGCGGATAGATCGGCACGACACAGACGACGCCCGCCTTGCGCGTCATCTGGCCGACGAAGCGCCAATGCGCGGGCACGATCTCGTTGATGTAGCCGCCACCATGCAGGAACATCACGTGATTGCAGCCTTCGTACCCCGATGACGGCGCCGTGTAATAGACCGGCCAGCCGCCCATCTTCGTCAGCGTCACCTCGACGCCGCGGCCAAGCCCCGTAGGCTCATGCGAGGCCGGCTCCAATGCGAGCTTCTGCACATGCGCCTGCACGCCCTCGGCTGAGGCAAGCTGCTCCTTGTAGGGAAGCTGCCGCAGCAGCAAGTTGAAGACCCGGCTCTGCAAGCTCGGCGCGGGATCGTTTGAAGGCTTTACCTGCGAGAAATTGCATTCGCAAAGCCGACCGATCGACAGCATCTTCGCAACGCTCATGCTCCTGCCCTCACCTGCTGCGCCCGGCCGGCACCAACTTGCTTCTATCCATCGGCGACCGACCGCGCCTATAATGCGAGCATTCGCTCGCTTTTCCAACTCGCATTCGGACCACAAGCCCATGGCGCGCAAGCCGCCGACAAACCCCCGGAAAAATGCCTTGCAGGAGCGATCCCGCGCCACCGTCGACGCGCTGGTCGAGGCAACCGCTCGCATTCTGGTTCGCGAAGGTTTTGAGAAGACGAGCACCAACCGGATTGCCGAAATCGCCGGCGTCAGCGTCGGCTCGCTCTATCAGTATTTCCCGAGCAAGGAGGCGCTCGTCGCCGCCGTGATCAATCGTCACAACGAGGAGATCATGGGCATCGTCCGTTCAGCGCTGACCGAAGTCACGGACATGCCGATCGACAAAGCCGTGCGCCGCCTCGTCACCGTCGCGATCGAGGCTCACCGCATCAATCCCGAACTGCATCGCGTCCTCGCCGAGCAGATCCCGCGCGCCGGAAAGCTCGACGTCGAGGCCTTCAACCGCGAGGTCCATAGTCTCGTCCGCGCCTATTTCGACAGCCACCGCAAGGAAATGCGCAAGATCGACCTCGACGTCGCGACCTTCATCTGCGTCAGCACAATCGAAGCGGTCGCGCACAACACGGTGTTGAACCAGGCGGAGATGCTCACGGAGAAAATGGTGAGGACGCTGGTAGACGAGACGACGCGGATGCTGGTGGGGTATTTGCGTGTGTTTCGGCACGGGGTCTCGACCATGATCGGCGTGGGGGTCACATCATCCCATTAGCGATATCAATGGCTTGATGGGGTCCCGACGGCGCCGATGGGGTCACTATTCGATCAGCATTCACAGCGAGGATCCGTTAGAGCCAAAAATGTATAGTTTTGGGGGCAACCGGAGAGGCATGGATGCGCGACCCGAACACCGTCGCGGTAATTGTCAGTGCCTTAAGACAGGCTTGGCGACGACCTCGCGCGGGTCATGTTGAACGACGGCTTGTCACTGGCACCTCACGGTCAGTTCTTTGATCCAAATCAATGGACTTCTGCCCACCAGTCCTAGCGCTGAACTGGATCGCATCGTCGGAGAAGGAAGATGCTGAAGCGCTTGCTGGTCATTCTTCTTTCGCTAGTCGTCTCGGCACTCCATTCCGCTGCCGTCGCCGATGACCGAACTGCCGAACCACAAATCCAGGAGGAGATGTGGGGGCTGCCGTTTCCACTACCTATGCTTGCCTTCATAGTACGGCCGGTCGGAGATGGTCCGTTTCCCCTGGTGATTATGAACCACGGAATTTCGCTCGACGCCAATCAGCGGGCGATGTTTCCGATGATCGAGTACCGGGACGCGGCACGTTGGTTTGCGCGACGCGGTTATATGGTCGTCTCGCCTATAAGATACGGGGCCAGTGGTCTTGATGACAAAGATCAGGGTCTCTACGGAGCCGTCTTTGCCCACGTCGGTAGCTGCGACGACCCGAACTTCCGTGGTCCCGGGCTCGCCATCGCGACTCTGAACGAGTGGGTCATCGACTACATGAGCAAGAAGAAGATGATCCAGCCTGGTAAGGTTGTGGTCGTTGGCCAGTCGGGTGGCGGATGGGGCTCGATTGCTCTTGCAAGCCGGAACCCGCCATCAGTTCAGGCTATCATTACTTTTGCAGCTGGCCGTGGGGGCCGAGTTGATGGCAAACCCAACAACAATTGTGCTCCAGACAAGCTCGTTGCCGCTACCGGCGAATTTGGACACACCGCACGCATACCGATGCTTATGATCTACGCGGAAAACGATACCTACTTCGGGCCGGAGTTGACGAAGCGGATGCATCAAGCCTTTGTCGAAGCGGGCGGAAATGCCGAATATCATGTGCTGCCCCCCTTCGGAAGTGACGGGCACTTCATGATCGATTCGGCGGACGCTGTGCCGATATGGTCGCCCCTGGTAACTCAATTTCTAGAGAAGCATTCAGCCACGCCGCCAGGACAGCAAGTCAGCAGCTCTTCGCCCCAGCGAGAGGAGCTGACGGCGAGGCCGCCGCGACTGCAGCTGCCTGGAAACATTAAATACTCAACCTGGCAAAAAATTTGTTTCGACTCATCCGATGGCACCAAGCTATGCCGAACGACATCATCCGACCTCGATCAGGTATTGGTGCGTGTCGACTTGATCGAACGAGCTGACGGTCCGGCTCGCTTGCAGCTGTTCGTTCCGCAAGGAGCGAATTTGCAGCACGGGGTCAAGGTAACAGTCGATCAGGGTAGACCTACCGAAGTTCCCTTCAGCTGGTGTCTCACCAATATCTGCATCGCGGCACGCCCAATCGACCGAACCGTGGCTGCTCAAATGGAAGCCGGTCAACAGCTCAAACTTGAACTAACCGACCTTAACTCCTCCAGGGCTTCGGTAACTCTGCCGCTCAAGCAGTTCGCCGCTGTTCACAAGGGGCCGCCTGCCCAAAGGTTCGATTTCAACTTAGATCAGGAATGAACGATATTGGTCCTGGTCCTTTGACTGTGCGCCGGATGCGGATGCTGGTTTGATGCATTCGCCAACAGGAGGGGGTACCCCTACCTCGTAAACCTTTGCCCCGTGTTCCCCGTCAGCACCCATGAGACAAATTGAGGGTCTTCACGAAAGGAGGATTTCTGGTTCATCGTAGCCGCAAGGAGCGAAGATGAAACAGAAATCCGGGCCGGATAAAGCGCCGGCAGAGCGAGTTGTGAAGAACATTCAGCGTCAGACTGTGTTGCGAAATCAATGGCTTGAAGGGGTCCGGACGGCGCCGATTGGGGGTCACTATTCGATCAACATTCACAGGCTGTGAAGCTCGACTATCCGGCAAGCGAATGCTCGAGGAAGAAACGCAGCATCTCCCTCGTCGCGTCCGGTCCGCGCGGATCGGTGTAGGACCCGGCGGGACTGCCGCCCGACCACGCGTGACCGGCACCATGGATATTCCAGTGTTCGGAGATCGCCCGCCCGCCGGCGTCGGCAAGGATCGTCCGCGTATACGCATGCCCATCCGGCACTCGGCCACGAAGTACCTTCGCCGTCGGACTCGCCGCTTTGGCGGACTGCTCGAGAATCCGGTCACCGTTGTTCGGATGCACGGTGGTGTCGCCGTCGCCATGGAAAACGATGGTCGGCACGGACGGTCTGCCATCCGCAAGTTTGAACCCACCTCCCTGCCGCATCGCGACGAACGCAGAGGGAAGATCGCGCGCGGCGCCGCAGGCCAGGCCGGAATGAATCCCGACGGCTGCGTACAGATCGGCGTGCGTCGCCGCCATAATGGCGGCGGCCGCCCCGCCCGCCGATAGTCCCCCAACGTAGACGCGCTTCGGGTCGATCGAATAATCCCGCATGACCTGGCGAGTGATGCCGGCGATCAGCGAAGGCTCGCCGCCATCCCGCTGCTGGTCGCCCGTGCGAAACCAGTTCCAGCATTTCGACTGATTGGCTCCGCTGGGCTGCTCCGGATAGACCACGAAGCAGTTCTGTTCTTCCGCCAGGAAATTCATTCGTGTGCCGGCCGCGAAATCGTCGGGCGACTGCGTGCAGCCGTGAAGCATGACCACCAGGGGAAGCCGTTCTCCTTGAGCGCGGCTCGGGATGAACAGCTTGTAGGTCCGGCTTCCGGCGGCGCTGCGGAAAGTGCCTGCGATGAATTGCGTTCCCTCGGGTGCGATATCCGTCGTGGAGGCCGGAGCGCGCGTCATCGCACCGCGCAGGCCAAGTCCGGAGAACTCGCGCATGCCATCGAGCGACGTCGGGCGTTTGCGCCGCTGCACAGAATTGGCCTGCGTGGTTTGCCGGCTTTCCTTGTCCTCGACAACGTTGGCCTTCAAGTCGATGGTCGGCGGCTCGAGCTGCGCTGGCCTGGTACGGGTCGTGCCGCCGGACGGTTCTGCGGCGCTCTCGCCGCGAAGCATGCGCTGCAGGAGCGCGGTGGCCTCGACCAGTTGGCCGGAACGCGTAAGGCGGGTCGCTTCGCGGACCATGTCTGGATTCAGCATCGTTTCACCTCGTCCTGTCGGCGAGAGCGGCCTTGACCGCGGGCGTGGCATGAAGCGCCCCCAACACCGAGACCGAGGCGATGGTGGCCCGGGCCAGTTCGGGCGTGACGTCGTGGGCGATGGTGGCGAGGCCGAGCACGTTGATCTGGAGCATCTCGCCGGCGCGCTGCGCCGCTTCGAGATCCGCGCGGGTGTAGTTGCGCAGCCCGAGGTCAAGGCTCTTTCGCGCTGTCGACTGCTTGACGACGTCGGAGTGCCGTTCGAGCTGGTTGCGGATGGCCGTCCGGATGAAGTCGGTCCGGTTGGAATAGAACCCCTCCTGCACCATCAGGTCGACCTGACCGAGGTCGACATAGCCGAGGTTGACCGTGATTTTCTCGGTGTCGGGGGTCCGGGGTCGCAGCTCGCGCACGTTGTTGGCCATAAAGCGCTCCATTTTACCAGCCAATGGGATGGTATATGGATGTCACATGGCTGTTGGACTGGAAGTTTCAAGGGGCGTGATCCGGGTCCAATCCCTAGCTTCAGGCCCCGAATGCTGCACCAGCCGGCGTCTCGCGGCGGACCTCCTGCCGTCACGGATGCTCAACCGGGATGTCGGCTTCGCCCAACGGCCCGGAAGCTATTGGCCTCAAGATGGGACAGGCATGCCCCCCCCCGGGGCTGGCAGGCGCCCTTTAGGTAGGAGCGCTGCAAGTAAGGCCGGTTGACACTGAGCTGTGGCCAATCTACTCATCTGATCAACTAATTAATCGCTTAATTAAGACCTCCGATTAAAATCGGTAGCGGGAGAATGCGCCTCATGCCGTCCGGCCAGCGATATTCGAAGCTGTTTTCGCCGATCTCGGCTTCACCACGCTGAAGAACCTGACGCTAATGGGCTCCATGCACACCGGGCTGGAAGAGGCGAAAAATGGCTTCATTCGGCAGGCCGCATTCTTGACGCACCGGCTGGTCCTGCAGCGGCGCCGTGTGCACACGGTGGGCGGTGTTAAGTATCTCAAGATCAACGACGCCGGTCTGCACACCCGCGTCAACGGCGAGCCCCGGCTATTTGACGTCGACATCGTTATTGTTTGTGCCGGTCAGACATCGCTGCGAAAGCCCTACGACGAGCTTCAGACGCATGGCGTCGAAGCGAGTCTCATCGGCGGCGCCTTCGAGGCAGCAGAACTCGATGCCAAGCGCGCGATCGATCAGGCGACGCGGTTGGCGGCGGTGATTTGATGCCTCTCGCTAAACGACACGGGTTGCAGAATCTTGGGTTGCTCGAACCACGATGGATTCGTTGGCCTGTACGAAGAATACGATGCAGTTGTTTTGGAGCGTTAGCAATGGGACGTCGATCTACGAAACTGATGGCGCAAGGCAGTCCTTCGGACACCACTGAAAATGGGCAAGTAATAAAGGTCGTATCGCGCTCGTTCGATATCTTGCGCTGCTTCGAAGGTCGAAGCATGCGTCTCGGCAACCGGGAAATTGCCGACCGTTGCGGTCTTCCTCGATCGACGGTCTCTCGCCTCACGTTGACCCTCACCCGGATCGGCCAATTGATCTACCTGCCGCATGCGCAGAAATATGCTCTGGGTCCACAAGCCATCGCGCTCGGCGCCGCATCATTTGCGGAGAGTTGCGACGAGGCGGCCTGTGCTGGAGAACCGCAGCCCCACAAGAGCGCGACCGTCCATGTGGCGGAGGATCAACTCGCGCTTTGAGTGCTTCGAAGATCAGCGCAGCGCAATTGTCGAGCCGGCATCGGCGACACGGTCGCATGATGCACACAGTCGGAATCATCGTCACTACTCAATGAAGCAAGAACGCTCGAAACGAAGGGAAGCGCATGTCTGAAGCTTACATCATCGACGCTGTTCGTACCCCGCGGGGCATCGGCAAGCCGGGCAAGGGAGCACTGTCGCACCTGCACCCGCAGCATCTGGCGGCAACGGTCCTCAGTGCGCTCAAGGAGCGCAACAAGCTCGATACGTCGACGGTCGATGACATCATCTGGTCGACATCGACCCAGGAAGGCAAGCAGGGCGGCGATCTTGGACGTATGTCGGCGCTCGCGGCCGGATACGACATCAACGCCAGCGGCACGACGCTGGATCGTTTCTGCGGCGGTGGCATCACGTCGGTGAACCTCGCGGCAGCTTCGGTGATGTCGGGTATGGAGGATTGCGTCATCGCCGGCGGCACCGAGATGATGAGCTATCAACAGACCCTCGCGGCCGAGCGTTCCAAGGCAGGACAGCCGGCGCGGATGATGGGTTCGGGCAATGCTGCGCTCGACGACGTTCACCCGCAGTCTCACCAAGGCGTGTGCGGCGACGCCATCGCCACGCGCGAGGGAATCAGCCGCGAGGCCTGCGATGCCCTCGCACTGGTCAGCCAGCAACGGGCCAAGCGGGCAATCGATGAGGGCCGCTTCGCGAAGTCGGTGATTCCGGTCCTCAACGACGACGGCAGCGTCGCCCTCAATCGTGAGGAGTTTCCGCGCCCCGAGACCACTGCCGAAGGACTTGCTTCGCTGAAGCCCAGCTTCGAGCAGCTTGCCGATTTTGATCTCGGCAACGGGGTGACATTCAAGAAGCAGATCCAGCGCCGCTACCCCGACCTCGACTGGAAGGGTGTGCATCATGCTGGCAACAGTTCGGGCGTGGTGGACGGGGCCGCTGCGGTCCTGATCACGTCGAAGGAGTATGCCGAGAAGCACGGCCTCAAGCCGCGCGGCCGGATCGTGGCCTATGCCAATCAGGGCGACGATCCGACGCTGATGCTCAACGCCCCGGTTCCAGCGGCCAAGAAGGTTCTCGCCAAGGCCGGCCTGACCAAGGACGACATCGACGTCTGGGAGATCAACGAGGCATTTGCGGTCGTCGCCGAGAAATTCATCCGCGACCTCGAGCTGGATCGGACAAAGGTCAACATCAATGGCGGCTCCATCGCGCTCGGCCATCCGATCGGCGCGACCGGATCGATGCTGATCGGCACGGCGCTCGACGAACTCGAGCGCAGCGGTGGACGCTACGGTCTTGTCACCATGTGTGCCGCCGGCGGAATGGCGCCGGCCATCATCATCGAACGCATTTGACCAGGAAAGGATAGTGCAATGAAACTCGATTCATCGGTCGCTGCCGTTGTCACCGGCGGCGCTTCCGGCCTCGGCGCAGCCACATCGCGGGCGCTCGCCGCGCATGGCGTGAAAGTTGCCATCTTCGACTTCAACGAAGAGAAAGGCGAAGCTGTCGCCAAGGAAATCGGCGGCGTGTTCTGCAAGGTCGATGTCACCTCCGACGAGCAGGTCGATGCAGCCTTCGTCAAGGCCCGCGCGGCGCACGGCCAGGAGCGCATCCTGGTGAACTGCGCAGGCACCGGTAACGCGGCGAAGACCGCGGGCCGAGACAAGACCACCGGCGAAGCCACCCACTTCCCGCTCGACGCCTTCAACCGCATCATCCAGATCAACCTCGTCGGCACCTTCCGCTGCATCGCGAAGTCGGCGAAGGGCATGCTGTCGCTGGCCCCGCTGGAGGACGGCGAGCGCGGTGCGGTCGTCAACACCGCTTCGGTGGCGGCCGAGGACGGCCAGATGGGTCAGGCGGCCTATTCGGCCTCGAAAGGTGGCGTCGTCGGCATGACTTTGCCGATCGCGCGCGATCTGATGAACGAAGGCATCCGCGTCAACACCATCCTGCCGGGCATCTTCAATACGCCGCTGCTGCAGGGTGCCCCGGAAAACGTCAAGGCCGCCCTCAGCGCTTCGGTGCCATTCCCCAAGCGTCTTGGCTTGCCGGAAGAATATGCGCAGCTGGCGCTAACCATGATCACCAACGGCTACTTCAACGGTGAAGACGTCCGGCTCGATGGCGCCATCCGCATGGCCCCGCGCTAGGCGATTGCGCACAGCAACAGGAGTAGAGAGCGATGTCCGAAGAAACTCCGGTCCTGACCGAAGTCCGCGGACCCATTCTGATCATCACCCTGAACCGGCCGGAAGCCAAGAACGCGGCCAACCTCGCCCTCTCCAAGGGCGTAGCCGCGGCGCTTGACCGGCTCGACGCCGACGATGCGCTTGGCGTCGGCATCATCACCGGGGCCGGCGGCACGTTCTGCTCGGGCATGGACCTCAAAGGGTTCCTGAAAGGCGAGCGGCCGTCGATCCCCGGTCGCGGCTTCGCCGGCCTCACCGAGGCGCCGCCGAAGAAGCCGCTGATTGCGGCCGTCGACGGCTTCGCGCTCGCTGGCGGGATGGAGATCGCGCTGGCGTGCGACATGATCGTCGCGAACCGCAACGCCAAGTTCGGGATCCCCGAGGTGAAGCGCGGGCTGGCCGCCGCGGCTGGCGGGCTGATCCGCATGCCGCGTCAGATGCCGTTCCGTGTGGCGATGGAGTTTGCATTGACGGGCGAGTTCTTCGGCGCGGAGCGCGCCTACGAGCTCGGCATCATCAACCGCGTGACCGATGGCGCGGCCCTCGACGCTGCGCTTGAGCTTGCAGCAGCGATCGGCGCCAACGGTCCGCTCGCCGTGAAGGCTTCCAAGCAGGTGATCGTCGAATCCCAGCTCTGGCCGGAAGACCAGATGTGGAAGAAGCAGCAGGAGATCGTCGCTCCTGTCTTCGTGTCCGAGGATGCCCGCGAGGGCGCGGCTGCCTTTGCAGAAAAGCGCGCTCCGAACTGGAGGGGCAAGTAAGGCATCGACTGTTTCGATGACGGAGCGTCGGTCTTGGTTGAAGCAGAACCGACGCTCCAAATTCTTGTGTCAGTGCCTCGCCGCACGCCGGCCGGTATCCACGTCGCTTGAGAGCGCTATTGGGTGAATGATGCGCAGCTTTACCGAAGATCAGGTCATCTTCCGCGAATCCTACCGGAAGTTCCTCGCCAGCGAGATCGCCCCTCATATGGAGGAATGGCGGGAGGCCGGCATCGTCGACCGCAGCGCGTTCAAGAAGGCCGGCGACCTCGGCTTCCTGATGATCTGGCCCGAGGAGAAATACGGTGGAATGGGCGATGCGGACTTCCGCTATGAGCAGATCATCATCGAGGAGACCGCGCGCTCCGGCTGCAAGGGCTGGTTCAATACGTTGCACAGCCGCCTGGTCGGCTCTTATTTCAAGCGCTTCGGCACCGACGAGCAGCGGAACCGGTTCCTGCCCAAATGCGTCAGCGGCGAGACGATCTTGGCCATCGCCATGACCGAACCCGGCGCGGGCTCGGACCTCGCCGGCATGCGGACGACGGCGGAGGACAAGGGCGATCATTTCCTGCTCAATGGCTCGAAGACCTACATTTCCAACGGCATCAACTCCGACGTGGTGATCGTGGCAGCCAGGCTCGCCGGCGCCGAGAAGAAGCATGCCATGGTGCTCCTGATCGTCGAGCGGGGGATGGAAGGCTTCGAACGCGGCCGCAATCTCAAGAAGATGGGTATGCCGGCACAGGATACGGCCGAACTCTTCTTTCAGAACGTGAAGGTTCCCAAGGCCAACGTTCTGGGAGAGCCCGGCAAGGGCTTCTACTATCTGATGGAAGGACTTGCCGAGGAACGGCTGATCTCCGCGGTCGGCTCGATCGCCAATGGCCGCAAGGCATTCGACATCACGCGCGCGTATGTGATGGAGCGCAAGCTGTTCGGCAAACCGCTCGCCGAACAGCAGAATACCCAGTTCCGCATGGCGGAGATGGATGCCGAAATCGACCTCGTGCAGGTCTATGTCGATCACTGCGTGGCCGAACATAATGCGGGACGGCTGACCAGCAATATGGGCGCCAAGGCCAAGATGATGTCGTCGGAAGTCGAGTGGAAGATGCTTGATCTTGGCGTACAGCTGCACGGCGGCGCAGGATACATGGATGAATATCCGATCAGTCGCATGTTTACCGACGCACGCGTCAATCGGATTCTGGCGGGCAGCTCCGAAGTGATGCAACTCATCATCGGCCGCGATGTCTTCTCGGAGCATTACAAGAGCATTCTGGACTAGCCCGTCGTCACGACAGGCGGAGCACGAGCATAGGCAAGGTGGTTTGAGAAGGCGGCCGGAGGGCGACTTCATCGCGCCATTCGAGGTGCGAAGGCGATTTGCCTTTCGGCAATCGCGCGCACGACACCCCGACCGGGGTCTGCGGGTTGCGCAAAAACGGCGACTTCGACAATTCCCATCGTCTTCGTGATCGGCGGTGACCCCGTCATGTTTGGTATTGTCACCAGTCTCAATCGGCCGGTACCGAGAGCCACCGTCATCGCGTTCCGTGACGTCGACGGTCAAGCCCCTGGTGCGCAGGCATGTCCCGGCAGGGTCGAACGCGGCCGTTGCGGTTTCCTCGAACCACATTTCCTGGCCGTCCGGGCGCACCACGCGAAACTCGACCGCATAGGTTCTCGGCTACGACCAGCAAGTACCGCTGACGACAGCCCGCTTTCTGGCACTGATCCAACCGGAAGAAGCATTTCTTAAGCTTTCAGGGTTGAAGCCATGCCACGATGACTCGCAGATCGTGGACAAACACTGGACAGGGAACGCGTCAGCGTCAGGCTGCCAAGCAGCCTGACGCGCCGTATCGGGAATGCAATGCGGGCATCACAAAAATCAAAGTGCAAGAAGGCAAAGGCCAACCGGTCGCCTTTGTGTTCTCGGCACTGTCGCTGGCCAGGCACAACCTATTCACTATGGCTGCTATCACTGCCGCGTCGGGCGTCGTTCTGCTCGCCCTTCTGGCGATAAGGCGGTTTTAAGGTTTCCGGTGCGGCAGTCGGCACAGAATGCGATATGGCGGCCGATGCCGCCAACCGTTGAACGGCAGATCAACGTCAATCCGCGTCGCCATCCCCGACGACCTTCCGGATGACGACGCGGTTGTCATTGCCGTCCTCTCCGGCGTGCTGCCGTGGCGTGCGGCCCCAGTCGCGATCCGGACGATCCGGTTGCGCTGCGGCTCGCGCTTACGTAAGTTTGTGCACCAGAGAAATGCTCAAGGCTCGGTCCACCATGGATATTGACTGGGCATATCGCTTGAGACCTTGCCTGGAAACGCGGGTGGCCGCTTCTCAAGGAATGATGCTACGCCCTCACGGACGTCGGCATGACCGCCGCGTTCTCTCGATATGGGACCGTCGATCGCCAGAAGTCCGAACGGATCGGGAGCGCCTGCGAAGCGCCACAGCATCTGCCGGGTGAGTGCGACCGACACGGCGGAAGTCTCGGACGTCAATTCCAGTGCGATCTCTTTGGCGCGGGCGAGAAGTTGTTCGGGTTCGATCATCTCGCTAATCAACCCTCCGCTCAACGCCTCATCAGCGCCGAATGTGCGGCCCGAAATCGCCCAGCGCAGCGCCTGGGGCAGTCCGACCAATTTTGGAAGAAACCAGGCGCTTCCAGCCTCCGGGACCAGGCCGCGGCGCGCAAAAATGAAGCCGATCTTGGATCCCTTGGCCGCGATGCGAATGTCCATTGGAAGCGTCATGGTGATGCCGATGCCGACCGCCGGCCCATTAATGGCAGCGATCGAGGGCTTTCGGCACCGGAAGATGGCATCAACGAACCCGCTCCCCGAACGTGGTGCACCGCTGGCGAGGCGATTGCCAAACACGCCCGCTCCGTGCGCTCCCGACGTATCGAAGCTCGCCGCACCTCCCGACACATCGGCCCCGGCGCAGAATGCGCGGCCCGCGCCGGTGACGATGATGGCACGAACGTTGTCGTCGACGTCGGCCCTCCGGAATGCATCCTCGATCTCCGAACCCATCGCGCCGGTGTAGGCGTTGAGTTTGTCCGGACGATTGAGCGTGATGACCATGATCGTGCGGTCGATCTCACAGGTGATGACGCTGTAAGTGACACCCTGTTGATCCACGACAAAACTCCCTTCGATTGCTGACACGTTGCTCAGATCGAGCGACCGACGCCCTGCCAGAACGGCTCCCTCAATTTGCGCTTGAAAATCTTACCGGTATCCTCGCGCGGCAGCGCGCTCGCGAACTCGATCTGTCGCGGAATCTTGTAACCGGCGAGTCGCGGCTTCAGATCCGCGCGAACGGCTTCCTCGTCGAGTACGACACCGATGCTCGGCTGGATAAAGGCACAGACCTTCTCTCCGAACTCGTCATCAGGAATGCCGAACACCGCGCAGTCCGCGACGCCCGGCACCTTCATCAATTCCAACTCGATTTCGGCAGGATAGATGTTGGTGCCGCCGAAGATGATCATGTCGCTGGCGCGGCCCGATAGATAGAGGAACCCGTCCTTGTCGAAGAATCCCACATCACCGGTCGCAACCAGGTCGCCACGCGCCGACTTTCGCCTTTTGTCTGGATCGCCATGATAGGTGAAGTTCGGGTAGAGGTCGCGTCCGCAAACGATTTCGCCAGGTTGTCCGAGCGGCAGCTCCCTGCCCTCCTCGTCCATGACGACGACGGTGCAGCCGGGCAGCCGCTGCCCGACGGTGCCGGGGTGGGCCAGCCATTCATCCGATGTGCAGAAGGTCACCGCCCCCACTTCGGTCGAGCCATAGTGCTCGGTGATGACAGGTCCCCACCAGTCGATCATGCCGCGCTTGACGTGCGGCGGACAGGGCGCGCCGACATGCATGGCGAAGGTCAGGCTCGACAGATCGTAGCGCGACCGGGCTTCGGCCGGCAGCGCCAGCATCCGCACGAACATGGTCGGCACGACCAGCGCATGGGTGACGCGATGTTTTGCGATCGTCGCAAGCATCCGCTCGGGTTCGAAGCGGGGCTCAACGATGATGTTGGCGCCCATGTTGTAGAACGAGAACATCCAGCCGTTCGGGCTGGAGTGATAGGCCGGTCCGGGAATGAGCAGCACGACATCGTTCAGGCGATCCGCCCAACCGGTCAGGCCGCCCACCATGCGCATCATCTGCTGGCTCGCGAGCGCCTGCTCCGGCGTCGGCGGTTGCCGGCGCACACCTTTGGGATGGCCGGTGGTACCCGAGGTGTAGATCATCGAGCCCGGCGAGGTCGGGAACGGCGGCACCGCGGGTTCGAAGCTCGCAAGCCAGTTCTCCCAGTCGTTCATCCCGGCCGGCACTTTTGCCGCCTCGTTGCTGACGCGATAAGGGCCGCGCAGGCTTGCCGGCGTCTCGTCAACGATCACGGCGACCGAAGCGGGAACGGCATGGCCGATGTTGCGCCAAAGATCGGCGTGGATCACCAGCACCTTGGCGCCGGAATTCTCGATGACGTAGCGGGCCTCCTCCGGCGTGTTGTGCCAGTTCACCGGCACAACATAGGCTCCGCACAGGCCCGCGGCGAGCGAGGCCTCCATGAAGCTAAAGTCGTTGCGCATATAGACCGCGACGACGTCGCCGGAGCCAACACCGAGGCTGGCATAGCCGCGCGCGGCGCGCTGGGCGCGCGAGTCCATCTCCGCCTTGGTCTTGACGCGATCGCCAATCCTGACCCACGAACTCATCGCGCGCCTCCCGGCCCTGTTGCAGTCCCCGCTTGTCGCGGTGTTCCAGCGTTTGGCGAGGGCAGCGTCCCGTCCCCGCTAGTCTCTGATATCAACGGCCCGTGAACACGGGCTCGCGCTTCTCGAGGAAGCTGCGCACGCCCTCGCGGTGATCCTCTGTGTCGAACAGCTTGTAGATGATCTCGATGGCCCAGCTTCCGGTCTCTCTGGGATCGCCATGGGTGGCTCGGCGCAGGCCCTCCTTCATGAAGCGCAGCGCCAGCGGCGAATTACGCGCGATGCGTGCCGCAAGAGCCATGGCCTTCGGCATCAGATCGGCATGTGCGGTCACCTCGCCGACCAGACCGATGCGCGCGGCCTCCTGCGCGTCGATGACGTCGCCGGTATAGAGCAGTTCCGCCGCCTTGGCGGGGCCGACGATGGCGGGCAGGCGCAAGAGCCCGCCGACGTCGCAGATCAGTCCGCGGCGGATGAAGAGCTCGGCAAAGTTTGCTTTCTCGGAGGCGAGCCGAATGTCGGCGTAGAGCGCAAGCTCCATGCCCCAGCCGACCGCCGAGCCGTTCACGGCGGCAATCACCGGCACCTGGCATTCGAGCGCAGCCATCGCCGCCGGTGTTGGCGGACGGCGCACCACCGGCGTGGTCGTCCGCTTCTCGCCGGTCATCATCTCCTTGACGTCCTCGCCGGCGCAGAAGGCGGGATCGGCGCCGGTGACGACGACACAGCGCACGTGCGTATCGATGGATGCCGCGCGGAAGGCGGATTCGACCTCGTCATAGGCGCGCCGGTTGAGCGCGTTGCGGCGCTCCGGCCGGTTCAGCGTGACCACCGCAACGTGGTCGGTCACATCGTATTTCAGGCACTGGAAGTCGGTCGGAGAGATCTTTGGCGGCACGGTCATCGGTGCTCCCCCTCAATCACGCGTTTCCGGCACCATGACGGTCTCCGACATGATCGGACCGACCTTGTCAAAGCTCTCACCATTAAACCGGATCAGTTGCATCTGGGTGATCGGGAAATAGTTGGTCGGGCTGGTGTTGATGCTGATGCCCTCGAACAGCAGGCCGAACTTGACGTCCTTGAGGTTGGTCGCCTGCTTCATAATGTTGTCGCGCGAAACGTCGTCGCCGCACTGCTCGAGCACCTTGTGCAGCACCTGCGAGGCAAGGAAGCCGTAGGCGTTCTGAGCGTTGGCGACGTCGCCTTCCGGGTTGTAGCGCTTCATGAAATCGAGATATTCCTTCACGCCGGGATCGTCGACGTAGCGGGGATCGTTGGGTTCCTTGATCGCCTGGGCCGTCATGACCCCGACCGCATTCTCCAGACCCGCCGGCTTGAACACGGTCGAGATCGACGAGGCCGTGGTGTTGATGAAATGCACGGGCTTCCAGCCGAGCTCGGCGACCTTGCGGATCGCCAGCGCACCGAAGCGCGGGGTCGAGAAGTTGACGAAGATGTCGGCGCCCGACGCCTTCAGCTTGCTGATCTGGGAGTCGACTGTCGGCTCGGCGCTGTCGTAGGAGGCTTCTGCCACGATCGTCGTCTTGGCCCTGCCGCCGAGCGCATCCTTGAAGCCGCCGTAGATATCGCGGCCATAGTCGTCGTTCGGGAACAGCACGGCGACCTTCCCCTCAGGGTAGTTCGCCAAAATGTACTTCGCATAGATCGCGCTCTCGATCCGGTAGACCGAGGGCGAGAAGCCCATCGTCCAGGGAAAATTCTTGGGATCGCCAAACTTGGTTGCACCGGTGGCGGAGAAGAGCTGCGGCACCTTCTTGATGTTCATGTACTTCATCATGGCGGCGTTCGAGGGCGTGCCGACCGCCTGGAAGATCGCCACCACCTCGTCCTGCTCGACCAGCTTGCGCGCCTGCTCCACCGCCTTCGGCGGGCTATAGGCGTCGTCATAGGAGATGAACTGGATCTTGCGGCCGTTGATGCCGCCCTGCTCGTTGAGCATCTTCATGTAGGCGGCCTCGGTCTTGGCGAAGGCGCTGTAGGCCGATGCCGGGCCGCTATAGGGCGCGATGTTGCCGATCTTGATGTCGGCCTTCGCGGCTTCCGCGCGGACCGGGAGGGGTGACGCGATCGCCAGCGCCGCGCCCGCGAGCAGAATGCAGGCGTACGACGCCGGCCACGATCCATTGCAGATACGCATGGCATTTCTCCCGTAGCGGCGATTTTCGGTCAGCGACCGCCCGCCGAGATATTTTTTTATAACGCGTTCTTATAACGTGATATAGATTTGTCAGGGAGTCAACCAGCCGTTATCGTTCGTGCGAGAGGCACGGCAGGCAGGCGAGAATGGAAAACCGACGCGACACGGCAAAGGCGGAGCGGCGCTCGCGCATCATCAAGGCGGCGCGCGACCTGATCCGCGAGACCGGCGATGCCGGCCTCTCGATGCGCGCGCTCGCAGCCAAGGCCGGCGTCAGCCTCGCTACGCCGTATAATCTCTTCGGCTCCAAGCGCGCGGTGCTGGTTGCCGTGCTCGAGGACATCAAGGGATTCGGCACGCGCTTCGCGAGCTTCAAATCGCTCGATCCGTTGGAGCAAATCTTGCGCGCCGCAAAGCTCGCGGTCAGCTATTACGAAGCCGACCCCGTGTTCTATCGCGCGCTGTGGACCAGCATTCTGGCGGCATCGGCATCCGAAGAGCGCAGCGCGATCTTCAACCAGAAGCGCGACAGTTTTTGGATAAAGCTGCTCGACGACGCCGTCGACGACGGCCTGCTACTGCCCGACATCGAAACCGCCGTGCTGATGCGCAGCCTCGACTACACGTTTCGCTCGGTGATGCTGCACTGGGTCATCGCCGAGATCGAGATCGAGGATATCCAGCCCGCGGTCGGTTACGGCTACGCGCTCGCCTTGCGCGGCGCGGCTACGACGAAGGGACAGCAACTGATGCTCAAGCGATTGAAGGTGTTTCAAGCGCAGTGCCCCACTCTCCCGGCGAAGAGCGCCGGCCGGATGGCCGACGCGGAAACGACCGCCTGACGATGACCAGAATGACCGCTAAGGACGACGACAAGACGCAAGACTGATACTGACATCAATGTCAGTTTAATGACCAAGCAAGCGACGACGTGCATCCATGCACGCGACAGGGGAAGAGACGTGACAGGGAAGCGACGCATCACGCGTTCGGCCGCCGTGCGCCGTGGCGCGCTGCCGGGAGAGTTGCGGCGGACCCGCAACTCGGCCGAGACCACCGAACAGATTTTGCTCGATGCCGCGAGGGGGGTGTTCGCCGACAAGGGCTACATCCGCGCCACCGTGCAGGACATCATCGAGACCACCGGGCTCAGCCGCGGCACCTTCTACCTGTATTTTCGCAGCACCGACGACATCTTCGTCCGCACCATCACGAAGGTGGTCGACGACATCGTCGCCTCCTCCCGGGTCCGCTCCGGCAACACGCTGCGCCAGCGCGTCTACGAGAACAATCTGCGTTATTTCGAAATCTTTGGCGCCAACCGCGGATTGCTGCGCGCCTTCTTCGAGGCAAGCTATGTCGATCCCGAGATCGGCCGGAAGCGCGCCGAGATGCGCAGCGCCTACATCATCCGGGTGCGCGATCATCTCGAACGCCAGCGCCAGCTCGGCCGCTGCCTGCCGATCGATCCCGACGCAGCCGCGCTGTCGCTGGCGATGATGGTCGAGGGCACCGCGCAATCCTTTGCCGTCCTGAAGATGGAGCCGTTCGAACGGCCGCTGGAGTTGAAGAAGCTCTGCACGGAGGTGACCGAGATCTGGTGCCGGGCGGTCTACACCGATCCGGATCGGCAGCTCACTCCGGAGGCAGCTCAGGCCGTTGTTGCCGGCAGCAGGCGCAGGAAGCAGGCGGCGACGCCGGCGCGAGACACATGAACGCAATGGAGAATAGCTTCAGCCACGCCCTCGAGGCTATGACGGCCCGCATCGTGCCGGGCGCGCGCGGCATCGCCAATCTGCGGCGGCTGTCGGCGGGCGCCACCCTGGAGACGTGGTCGTTCGACGCAGTTGACGGAGACGCGGTGCTGCATCCGCTGATCCTGCGCCGCTCGCCGGGTGGCCTGCGCAGCACGGAATCGCTGTCGCTGGAGGCCGAAGCCGACCTGATCCGCGTACTCGACGGCAGCGGCGTGCCGGTAGCGACCGTCGTGCACACACTGATCCCTGCGGACGGGCTCGGCGACGGCTTTCTGATGACGCGGATCGAGGGCGAGACGATCGCGCGCAAGGTTTTGCGCGATAGGGAATTTGCCGCGATCCGCCCTCACCTCGCAACGCAGTTCGGCACGATCCGCGGCACCATGACAAAAGTCGACAGCGCGCGCCTGCCGTCACTGCCATTCAAGCCGGCCGAAATCATCGTGGCGCGGCTCGCCAGCCGGCACGACAGTCTCGGGGTGGCACGGCCGGTGTTCGATCTCGCGTTTCGCTGGCTGGAACAGAACGCGCCGGCACCGCTCGAAACCTATCGCCTGGTGCATGGCGACTACCGCAACGGCAACATCATCTTCGGCAGCGAGGGCGTGCGCGCGGTGCTGGACTGGGAGGTCGCCCATATCGGCGACCCCGCCGAGGATCTCGCCTGGATCTCGACGCCGCCATGGCGCTTTGGCGAGCTCGACCGTCCGGTCGGCGGCCTCGGCTCTCGGCAGCAATTGTTCGAGGCCTATGAGGCGGCCAGCGGCGAGCGCGTCGATCCCGCCCGCGTGCACTATTGGGAAGTGCTCGGCAGCCTGCGCTGGGGCGTGAGCTGCGCCAGCATGCTGGACTGGTTCACCAGCGGGCGCGACCCAAGTGTTGAGCGCGCGATGATCGCGCGCCGCGTCTCCGAAAACGAGCTCGATCTGATGCGCATCCTGACTAGGACCGACTGACATGCTGGATCAACCCCATGGGGCCGACATCCTCACTGCTGTCTCAAAATTGCTGCGCGAGACGCTGATGCCGCAGCTACCCGCCAACGCCGCCTTCCAGGCGCGGGTTGCGGCGAACGCGGTTGACCTCGTCGCCCGTGAAATCAGTTTCGTCGACACTGTCGAGCGCGAGGCGCTGACGCGGTTGCAGGCACTGCTTGGCCGCGCCGGCTCGCTGGAAGAATTGGAGACCGACCTCTCCGGCCGCATCCGCCGCGGCGAACTCGACCTGCAGAGCGACGGACTTGCCGATCATCTCTGGCAGACCACGCTCGACAAGATGAAGATCGACCAGCCCAGCTACGCCAGCTATCGCCGCGCGCTGGAGCTGCGTGCCGGCCGACAACAACCCCAGAAGAAGGATTAGCCGCGATGGATTTCAGCATTCCCAAGGATCTCGTGGACTATCTCGCCAAGATCGACGCCTTCGTCGAGGCCGAGATCAAGCCGCTGCAGGCGCAGGACGACAATGAGCGCTTCTTCGACCATCGCCGCGAATGGGCGCGGACCGATTTCGACAAAGACGGACTGCCCCGCCCCGAATGGGAAGCGCTGCTCGAAAAGGCCAAGGCGCTGGCCGATAAGGCCGGCTTCTTCCGCTTCTCGCTGCCCAAGGAGTTCGGCGGACAGGGCGGCGGCAATCTCTGGATGGCCGTGATCCGCGAGCATCTGGCGACCCAGGGCCTCGGCCTGCACAACGACCTGCAGAACGAACATTCGGTGGTCGGCAATTTCCCCTTCATCGTCATGCTGCGCGACTTCGGCACGCCGGAGCAGAAGGAGAAATTCATCCGCGGGTCACTCGCTCGAAAAATCCGCGTCACGTTCGGCCTGACCGAGCCGCATCACGGTTCGGACGCCACGCATATGGAAACCCGTGCTGTCCGCGAGACCCGCGACGGCGTCGCCGGCTGGCGCATCGACGGCGAGAAGATGTGGACCACCGGCATGCACACCGCGAGCCATTGCTGCCTGTTCGCCCGCACCAGCGGCGAGGACGGCGATGCGAAGGGCATCACCGCCTTCCTGGTTCCGGCGGACTTCCCCGGCGTGAAGGTCGAGGAGTATATGTGGACCTTCAACATGCCCACGGACCATCCGCGCGTCAGCTTCACCAATGTCTGGGTGCCCGAGAGCACGATGTTCGGCCAGATCGACCGCGGCCTCGCGCTCGCGCAGGCCTTCGTGCACGAGAACCGCATCCGCCAGGCCGCAAGCTCGCTCGGCGCGGCCGCCTATTGCGTCAACGAGAGCGTCAAATACGCGAACCAGCGCAAACCGTTTGGCAAACCGCTGTCGGTCAACCAGGGCATCCAGTTCCCACTGGTCGAGCTCGCCACCCAGATCGAGATGCTCCGCCTGCTCATTCGCAAGACGGCTTGGGAAATGGACAGCATGCCCCATCCTGAAGTCGAGAAGCGTCTCTCCGACAAGGTCTCGATGTGTAACTACTGGGCCAACCGACTGTGCTGCGAAGCAGCCGACCGCGCCATGCAGGTGCACGGCGGCATCGGCTATTCACGCCACAAGGCATTCGAGCACATCTACCGCCATCACCGGCGCTACCGGATCACCGAGGGCTCCGAGGAGATCCAGATGCGCAAGGTGGCGGGCTATCTGTTTGGTTTCATGGGCCCCCACAAGAGGGCCTAGGGCCAGATCCGCCCGCGCGGACCGCACGGGCGGACGACGTAGGGAAGCACAAGGAGGGTATCATGCCGGACGTCTCGCGGCGAACGATCGCGCTCGCCTCGCTTGCTACACTTGCCACCACGCTCGCTCCGAAGGACCGCGCCTGGGCTCAGAAGAAATACGGTCCCGGCGTGAGCGACACCGAGATCAAGGTCGGACAGACCATCGCCTATAGCGGGCCGGCCTCCGCCTATGGCCAGCTCGGCCAGGCCGAGGCTGCCTTTTTCAAGGCGATCAACGATCGCGGCGGCATCAACGGCCGCAAGATCAATTTCATCTCGGTCGACGACGGCTATAGCCCGCCGAAGGCCGTCGAGCAAACCCGTCGCCTGGTCGAGCAGGACGAGGTGGCCTTGATGTTCGGAATGCTCGGCACGCCGCTGAACCTTGCCACCCGCTCCTATCTGAACACGCATAAGGTGCCGCAGCTGTTCGTTGCCGCAGGCTCCGAGCAGTTTGCCAATCCCGAGAAGTTTCCGTGGACCATCGGCTTCCAGCCAACGCTGCGTTCCGAGGGCACTTTTTTCGGTAAGCAGATCCTGGCCGTCAATGCCGACCCCAAGATCGGTGTGCTCTACCAGTACGACGATTTCGGTAAGGAAATGCTGTCTGGTCTTTCCGACGGCCTCGGATCAAAAGCGGGCGCGATCATTGCGACCGAGAGCTTTACTCCAACCGATCCGACGATTGATTCGCAAATCGTCAAGCTGAAGTCGGTCGGCGTCGACACCGTCATGCTGTTTGCCTATGCCAAGCAGGCCGCCCAGGCGATCCGGAAGATCTACGAATTGAATTGGCAACCCGACACCTATCTGCATTCGGGGTCGGCGTCGATGAGTGCGACTTTGATACCCGCCGGCCTCGAGCGCTGCGTTGGCATCAAGACCGTGCGTTACATGAAGGATCCCTCCGATCCGAGATGGCGCGAGGATCCGGAGCTGAAGCCGTTTTACGAATGGCTCAAGGAATACCTGCCGACTGCGAATTCGTCCGATACCTTTTTCCTGTCGGGATGGACCTTCAGTCAAATGCTGGTGCAAGTGCTGCGTCAGTGCGGCGACGACCTATCCCGCGAGAACATCATGCGCCAAGCCGCCAATCTGAAGGATTTCCGCAATCCGGGACTACTGCCGGGTAGCCTGATCAACACCAGTCCGACCGACTACCGCGTCGTGAAGTTCATGACCCTCGAGCGCTTCAACGGCAAGAACTGGGAGAGCACCGGGACTTGACGGCAAAGAGATCAAAGCGCCAGGAACCGAGCCGCAGTAAACAGAGGTGCGGAAACGATCGCTTGCACGGGACCCGCGTTCATTGGGTACCACTTGCACATCACTTCTCGCGCATGGGCGTCGGCTTGCCAGCAGCTCAACGCAAGCCACATTTCAAGCGATCGCTCAAGCTTTTGTCGCGCGGCGCTTTCGAGAATTGCGCCGCGCCAACAATGCTCGGTGCTTGGATTAGCCGTGCAACGGAGAAGAGCGCATGCCGCTACCCGTAACCCTGCCTGGCGGGTTGCTGCCATGAAAAAACAGCAACGCAACTGGCCGGCGACCTCGCTCGAAGAAACCTACCGCATCCTGACTGCTTCAGGCGCTCCGTTCGAGATGGAGACGATCGACGTCGCAGGACGTCCCATCCGGGTTTACAAAAGAGCCCACAGAGACCTCCGCTCGATCTTCGAAGCCAGCAAGGCATGGAACGACCGCACCTTCATCGCCTTCGAAAACGAGCGTCTCTCCTTTCGCGAACACCACCGCGCTGCGTCCGCGCTTGCATGGCGGTTGGCGGATGACTACGGCGTCAGAAAGGGAGATCGCATTGCGATCGCCATGCGAAATTTGCCGGAATGGCCTATTGCCTTCTGGGCTACGACAATCATCGGCGCCATTGCAGTTCCGCTCAACGCTTGGGGAACCGGGGACGATCTTGCTTACGGACTTCGCGATTCCGGCGCATGCGTCGCCATCGTCGATGGCGAACGCCTGGCGCGTCTCAAGCCACTCGTCTCATGTGATCACTCTGCCGCGCTCATCGCGGTACGCGCTTCGCCGGATGTCCGCGGCGAAGCAACGGCTCTGGAGGACTTGATCGGAGCGCCGTCGAGTTACGATGCTCTGCCGGACCTCGCGCCACCCGATCGGAATATTCAGCCGGACGACAATGCGACCATTCTCTACACCTCCGGCACAACCGGACGCCCCAAAGGAGCGCTGGGAACGCATCGTAATATCATGTGCAATCTCGTGAACATCACGTTCACGGGCGCTCGCGCTGCGATCCGGCGCGGCGATCCCCTTCCCGCACCCGCCGATGCGCAGAAGGCGATCCTTCTCCCGGTCCCGTTCTTTCATGTCACGGGCTGCCACTCTGCCATGATCCCGGCGGTGGCGAACGGCTCGAAGATCGTGCTCATGTACAAATGGAATGCCGAAACGGCCCTCGAGTTGATCGAGCGCGAGCGCATCAACGGCATGTCCGGCGTGCCATCGATGACGTGGCAATTGCTGGAGTCGCCGGACTTCCAACGCCGAGACGTCTCGAGCCTCGAGGGCCTGTCCTACGGAGGCGCCGCCGCATCGCCGGAGCTTACCCGGAGGATCGCCGCGCTTTTCCCGGGCAAGTTTGGAGGCACAGGCTATGGCGCCACCGAGACGTCCTCGGTCTCGACGTCGAACGGTGCTGAGGATTATCTCGCAAGGCCCGATTCCGTCGGTCCGGCTGTTCCCGGATGCGATCTGCGCGTCATCGACGAGGCGGGAAACACGCTGCCCACGGGCGCCATCGGCGAGCTCGAAATCTACGGCGGCAACGTCGTGAAGGGATATTGGAACAATCCGCAGGCGACCGCAGCTGCGTTCCGCGACGGCTGGTACCGAACCGGCGACGTGGTCCGGATGGACGGAGAAGGCTTCGTTTATCTGCTCGATCGCGCGAAGGACATGCTGATACGAGGCGGCGAGAACATCTATTGCGTCGAAATCGAGGACGCCCTGCTCGGTCATCCCGATATCCTGGAAGCGGCCGTCGTCGGAATTCCCGATCGCGTGCTCGGCGAACTGGTCGGAGCCGTCGTTCGAGCAAGGACCGGAACACACCTGACGTCGGAACGGGTCATCGATCATTTGCGGCCGAGGCTCGCCGCTTTCAAGCTGCCCGTCCATGTCGATATCCGAGTCGAGGAGCTGCCGCGCACCGCGAGCGGCAAGATCGTCAAGAGGCAACTCCGCGAAGAACTCGCGGCAAAGGCAAGTCACCCGGCCAAGGGTGAAAAATAAGACGTAATCGGGAGGACGAAATGAAAAGATTCTTGTCGACAATGACGGTCCTATCGGCCGGGCTCCTCTTTGCCACCGGCGCGGCTGCTGCGGAAAAGAAGTACGACGAAGGCGCCTCGGATACCGAGGTCAAGCTCGGTCAGACCATGCCCTACAGCGGCCCCTTGTCGATCCACGGAATACAGGGACGTACCGAGGTCGCCTATTTTCGGATGCTCAACGAGGAGAAAGGCGGCATCAATGGCCGCAAAATCAACCTGATTTCCCTCGATGACGCGTTCTCGCCTCCCAAGACCGTCGAGCAAACCCGCAAACTGGTGGAGAGCGACGGCGTGCTCGCGCTGTTCGGATCATCCGGAACTGCGGCTCAATCGGCCGTGCAGAAATATCTGAACTCCAAGGGAGTGCCCCAACTTCTCGTCTCAACGGGCGCGAACAAGTGGAATCAGCCCAAGGCGTTCAAATGGTCCACGCCGGCCTTCCACCTCTATGGTACGGAAGGTGAGATACTCGCAAAGTACCTTCTGTCCGTAAAGCCGGACGCGAAGGTCGCCATCCTCATGCAGAACGACGATTTCGGTCGCGACTACGTGTCTGGATTCAAGAAGGGACTGGGCGACAAGGCATCCACCATGATCGTCAAGGAGGTTACCTACGAGCTAACCGATCCCACGATGGATTCACCGGTGGCGCAACTCAAATCATCGGGCGCCGATGTGTTCTTCAATGTCTCGCTCGGCAAGGCCGCTTCGCAATCGATGAAGAAGGCCTACGAGCTCGACTGGAAGCCGCTGCAGCTCGTCGTCAGTCCGTCCGTAGGCCGACAGTTCCTGGAGGCAGCAGGTTTCGATGCTGTGAACGGGATCATCGCAGCCACCCCCTACAAACAGGTCTCGAGTCCCAAATGGGCTGAAGATGCCGATGTCGTCGCCTACCAAGCATTCATGAAGAAATATCTCCCGAACGAAGACCCCAAGAACGAGATCGGCTTTGCCGTCTATTCCTTCGCCTACATCATGGGAAAGATCATCGAGGCCTGCGGAGATAATCTGACACGGGAGAACCTGCTCAACCAGGCCACCCATTTGAATAACGTGCCAGCGCCGTCGCTGTTGCCTGGCACGGCTTACAACACAACGCCCGACAACTACGTTCCGTTCAAGCGACTGGTCGTACAAAAGTTCGACGGTCAGGATTGGGTACAGGTAACAGCGGTGACCGTCGAGTAACACTGGGCTTCTCGCGCCGAGATCGCTTGGACGACCGGGCCTCATTGCCGGTCGTCCGCGTTCGAACCCGAAATCCAAAACGCTGACCGCCCCCGGGCTGAGGAGTGCAAAAGCCGATTGGCCTGGGGCTACAGAGCGCCGCCTAACCGCTCGAACGTCAAGAGGCAGAACATAGGAACCGACATATGCGAGCGAACGTTCTTGTTGCGATCGAGGCCGTCGGTCCTAGAGGCCGACCACGCTCTCGAAGCGAAAGGTGATCCACTGTTGGCGCAGGGACAGGCGGGCTCAGTCTCCCTCACGGCCTTCGCTTTGAGGGCGTCGATGTTCGGGTTTTCGAGCGTGACCGGACGCCGATCGATCGGCCGCAGGGATATCGACTGACGATCAACGCAGGTGGCGCTCGCGCACTGCAGTCGTGTCTGCCCAAAGCCAATTTCGAGTGTTACATCGAAGCCTCGGCCAAGATCAGCACGGCCGTGAGCTTCTTCGACCATAAACTTCACCGGCTACTGTCGATCGAGCTTCCAACGACTAGTCAATCAACCCCTGATGCCGCAAGACCGATCAGCCGCATCGCGCTACGGCAAATCCTGCTCAAGGGCCTCGAAGACGCTGTTGAGTTTGGCAAGACTTTCGAGGGTTTTGGGACGACGCCACAAGGACGGATAAGTGCGCGCTTCGAGGATGGGTCGAGCGCTGAGGGGGACGTCCTCGTTGGAGCCGATGGCGCAAGTTCTCGCGTGCGCCGGCAGCTCCTGCCCACGCTCAGCGTATCGACACCGGGCTCATCGGCGTCTCAGGCAAGAATTCCCCTCCACACGATCGTTCGCCGCGAGACGCCCGCGGAGTTCTTCGAGGGCCCGCCCCTCATCCTAGGGCCGAGGGGCGGCTTCATGTTCGCTGGGGCGGTCGAGTACCTGCAGGACCACCACGACGGCTATGATCCGGAAGAGTACGTGATGTGGGGCTTCTCGGCGCGACGCGGAACGCTGGAACTCAAGACCGCGCCCGATGATATTTCGGGCGAAGAGGCGAGAGCGGCTGTCCTAGTGTGTTTCGGCGCGGGGTCTCGACCATGATCGGCGTAGGGGTCCCATCATCCCATTTGGCGAAATCAATGGCTTGAAGGGGTCCCGACGGCGCCGATGGGGGTCACTATTCGATCAGCATTCGCAGTGAGTGAGCAGGTTACAATCCGCAAGATGTTGTCGAGGGAGCAGGTGCTGGTGCCGTTTTCGCTGGCGACCCTGAAGCGCGAAATCAAGGCCGGCCGTTTCCCGCAGTCGCACGAGATCGCGGTTCGCCGCGTCGCTTGGTTCGAGGATGAGGTGGTGGCCTGGCAGAGCGAGCGCACGCAAGCGGCGTAACAACAGCGACAGCACTCCGACAAGCCAACGCCCGGCCTCAGAGCCGGGCGTTTGGATTTTCTGCGAGGATTCTTTGATGTCCTTAGCCCAGCCTTAGCCAAGGCGGTTTCGGCGATTTCCGAACTTAAGCTAACACCTTGATTTAGTTGGTCGGAGCGAGAGGATTTGAACCTCCGACCCCTAGTCTCCCAGACTAGTGCGCTAACCGGGCTGCGCCACGCTCCGAACGTCGTTCCATTAGCTAGGATCGCCGCTTTGCGCAAGGCGAGGCCACACCATTTTGGCGTCTCCGCCCAAAGCCCCCGGAACTGCCCGCAAAGCTCGCGAAAACCGCCCTCACCCGTCCTTTAGCGCCTGATCGAGCATCTCCCGGCAAGCGACGAGGTCGGCGAGGACCCGTCCGAGGCGCTCGCGGTCCAGCGCGCTGGGGCCGGCCGGCGCGGCGGGGGTGCCGCCCTTGCGGAAGGTGGTGAGGATGTCCTCGTCGTCGACCTCCGTGAAGCGAAAGTCGATGCCCTCCTCTTCGTCGCCCTGGTAGTCGTCTTCATCGGCATCAGTGACGCCTTTGATGGGAGCCTCGTTGTCCGGCTCCATCAGGCTCTGGCCGATGGCGTCCTCGATGGCGCCGAACGAGACTGCGGCCGAGCCGTCGGCCAGGCCCTGCACCGATTTGACGCCGTGCTCCTTCAGGATCCGCTGCACCCCGCGGATGGTGTAGCCCTCCCCGTAGAGCAGACGGCGGATGCCCTTGAGCAGATCGACGTCGTCGGGGCGGTAATAGCGGCGGCCGCCGCTGCGCTTCATCGGCTTGATCTGGGTGAATCGCGTCTCCCAGAACCGCAGCACGTGCTGGGGAATGTCGAGTTCCTGCGCTACTTCGCTGATCGTTCGGAACGCATCCGGCGCCTTGTCCAAATGCCAAATCCTTTGCGCAGGCGATTACGCCTCGGGTTGAGCCTTGCTGGCATCGCCATTGGTGCGATGTTGGGCGTTGATCCGCTGCTTCAGGATCGCCGACGGCTTGAACACCATCACCCGGCGCGGCGAGATCGGGACCTCGGTGCCGGTCTTCGGGTTCCGCCCGATCCGCTGGCCCTTTTTGCGGACCATAAAGGACCCGAACGAGGACAACTTCACCGTCTCGCCCTTCTCAAGGCAGTCGGTGATCTCCTTCAGCACGAGTTCCACGAAAGCGGACGATTCCGTGCGCGACAGCCCCACCTTCTGGTAGACGGCCTCACAGAGATCAACGCGCGTTACGGTTTTACTTGTATCGGTCATCGCCCTGCCCCACATCACGGCGAACAATTGTTGTCTGAAATTATGAGCTTACGAGACGGCGGTCAACACCGCTCATCAATGCAGACGCATTGATAATCTACGCCAATTCCGGCAAAATTTTATCAACTGTGGCTTACCAGCGCACCAGCGCGGAGCCCCAGGTGAAGCCGCCGCCCATCGCCTCCAGCAGAACCAGGTCGCCGCGCTTGATACGGCCGTCCTTGCGCGCCACTGACAGCGCCAACGGGATCGAGGCGGCTGAAGTGTTGCCGTGACGGTCGACCGTCAGCACCACTTTCTGCGGTGCGATATGAAGCTTGTGGGCGGAAGCGTCGATGATTCGTTTGTTGGCCTGGTGCGGCACGAACCAGTCGATGCTGTCGGCATTCAGGCCCGTCGCCTCGAAGGCATCGACGATCACGTCGGTGATCATGCCGACCGCATGCTTGAAGACCTCGCGGCCCTCCATGCGCAGATGCCCGACGGTCTGGGTCGAGGACGGCCCGCCGTCGACGAACAGTTTTGCCTTGTGACGGCCGTCGGAGCGCAGATGCGTGGTCACCACGCCGCGGTCGGTTGCGGCCTTGCCCGGCTGCTCCTGTGCCTCCAGCACGACCGCGCCGGCGCCATCGCCGAACAGCACGCAGGTGCCGCGATCATTCCAGTCGAGGATGCGCGAGAAGGTCTCGGCGCCGATCACCAGCGCGCGCTTGAAGGCGCCGGTGCGCAGGAAATTGTCGGCGGTTGCAAGCGCGAACACGAAGCCCGAGCAGACCGCCTGGAGATCGAAGGCCGCGCCGTGACTGATGCCGAGCCCATGCTGCACGGCGACCGCGGTCGCGGGAAACGTGTTGTCCGGCGTCGAGGTCGCGAGCACGATCAGGTCGATCGACTGCGCGTCCAGGCCGGCATCCGTAAGCGCAGCCTGCGCCGCCTTAATCGCAAGATGGGAGGTGAACTCGCCCTCGGCCGCGATGTGCCGCTCGCGAATGCCGGTCCGTTGCACGATCCACTCGTCGGACGTGTCGATACGCGTCGCCAATTGGGCGTTGGTCACCACCTGCTCCGGCAAATAAGAGCCGCAGCCCAGCACGACCGAACGAATTTGAGTCACGAAACATCCTCCGGCGCGGTCGGCACGGAACTGAGCGCACCCCCGTCGCGGTTGAGCACCTGGTTGATCTTGTTCAGGAGATCGAATTTTGCCATCTCATAGCCAACCTCGATCGCATAGGCAAAGCCTTCCGCGCTGATTCCACCGTGGCTCTTGACCACGACCCCATTCAATCCCAGCAATACGCCGCCGTTGGACTTGTTCGGGTCCATCTTGTCGCGCAGGGCCTGAAAGGCGCCGCGGGCGAAGAGATATCCGAGCTTGGACATCCAGTTCCGCTGCATCTCGTTGCGGAGCAATTCCGCCATCTGGCGTGCGGTTCCCTCGGCGGTCTTGAGCGCGATGTTGCCACTGAAACCCTCGGTCACGATGACATCGGCAAGGCCCTTGCCAATGCCGTCCCCCTCGACGAAGCCGAGATAGTCGAGCTCCGGCAGGTCCATCGCGCGCAATTTTTCGCCCGCCTCGCGGATCTCCTCGTGGCCCTTGATCTCCTCGACCCCGATATTGAGCAGGCCGACCGTCGGACGCGGCTTGTCGAACAGCACGCTCGCCATCGCCGCGCCCATGACGGCCAGCGACACCAGATGGTGCGCATCGCCGCCGATACTGGCGCCCAGGTCGAGCACGACGGAATCGCCGCGCGTGGTCGGCCATATGCCCGCAATCGCCGGGCGGTCGATGCCCTTCAGCGTATGCAGGTGGAATCGCGACATCGCCATCAGCGCGCCGGTATTGCCCGCGGACACCGCGACATCCGCCTCGCCCTTCTTCACCGCGTCGATCGCAAGCCACATCGAGGAGGTTTTGCGGCCGCGCCGCAGCGCCTGGCTCGGCTTGTCCTCCATACTGACCGCAACGTCGGTATGGATGATGCGGGAGGCGGCCTTGAGCTTGGGGTGCCGGTCGAGCTCGGGCTCGATCCTGGCGCGGTCTCCGACCAACAGAAACTCGCTCTCGGGATGCCTGCCGAGCGAGATGGCTGCGCCAGGAATAACGACGGCGGCGCCGACGTCGCCGCCCATGGCGTCAAGCGCGATACGAACCTTGCTTGGCATCAAAATCCCGGAAACCTGGTCTGGCGCGGTCGTCAATGAGCAGAGCCGCGAAATGGGTTCGCCATGGACATGGCGACCAGCCAAGCGCCACGCCGCGCCCGGACCGGGGCGGACAATAGCGTTTTGTTATCCCGAAACAACCTCTTGCCCCCAGCCTTTTGGATCGAGAACGACCCGGCCGCGACGCCAGAAATTCGCGTTAAATCCATATAAATCAGATAGATAATCCGATCTTTCAAGTCGACCAGGCAACCGCCTCACGCTTCATCACAGAACGATCCGCCGCCGGATGCGAAGCTATCGGCCTTTCTTCTTGCCCTGCTTGTTGTCCTGGAGCGCCTTCAGCACCGCAAACGGATGGTCCTCGGGGTCGGGCGCGGTGACCTCCGTCTCGAACACCACCCCCGGCTTTCGCGGATAGGGATCGATCGCCAGGAATAGTGCGTCGGTCGCAATCCGGCCGAGATCGATGATTCCGTTGACGATGGCCTCCGGCGGATCGGCGACCTCCCGTGGTTCCTTGTCGTCCTCCCCCTCTTCGATCAGGTCGGCCAGCCGCCGCGCCTCCACCTCCGGCGCGAACGTCAGGTCGATCTCCTCGTCGATCTCGCTTTCGATCGGGTCGAGCGTAACCACGCAGGTCTGGCCGATCCGGGCACGGACGTGGCCGGTGACCTGAAGCCGGCCGCCGCTCTTCGGGACCACGTCGAAGGCGGCCTGAGCCGCCAGAATGTCGCGCACGCCCGCGAGACCGGCCATGGCCTGTCGTTCCGCAGCCGAGGCCTCCAGCTCACGGTGCAGGCCGGTGTCGGGAATATGCGCAACCGTCACGGGCGCGCGCCAAGGGTCGGGTACAGATCCAGTCATCGGTCGGTTCATGGCGTCTCATCCTCGCGAAGCGGTGCGGGAAACGTGAAAGATCCGAGCAGCAGCGCGGGATCGCCGGTCTGGCCGAGTTCCGCATCCGCGGCCGCTGCGTAAGCGGCGAGCCGTCGCGCCTGGTCCATCCCGGCACCATTCAAGATATTCTTGCAGATTGCCTGCGCCAGCGCCTCACCGCCGATATCGATGGCCTGGTCGTAAGCCTGGACGCGACCGTAAAAGGCCTCGCCGAAGGCCCGCATCCGTTTCGGGACCGTCTGATCGCCCACGCCCATTTCGCGCAGATTGTCGTCCATGTCCTCGCAGAAGCGGTCGAACAGGGCCTGCGACAGCTCCGCCCCACCTTGGGCAGCGGTCCGCAACCGCCGCAGCAACAGCCAGAGATGCAGCAGCAACAGGTCGAAACGGCCGTTAACCGTATCCGGCACGCCCAAGTCCCGGTAAAATATGGGTTCTCGCGCCTGCGTCACGATCATGCCATAGATGGCCTCAATGGTGCCGGCCGGGGTTAGCCGGGGTTTCCTGAAGTGATTGAACGGCCAAAGCATTGTGATTTCCGCAAGCGGGGGCGCGCGAGTTGCATTCAGAGCCTCCGCCCGGTACTTCAGCGCCTCGCGCGACGCAAGGGGACGGAATCAGTTCCGCAATGACCATAACGAACCAGACCCGCCTGCGCGCCGACAGACCGCGCGGCCTTCGTTGGTGCTGGCGCGCCTTGCGCATGCTCGCGGCCGTGACGCTGGTCGGCGCCGCGCTCGCAGGCTGCGCCGGTGAGCAATTCCAGAAGGGCTACATCCTGCCGCCCGGCGCCCTCGAGCAGATTCCGATCGGCGCGAGCCAGGATCAGGTGTTGATCGTGATGGGCACGCCCTCCACCGTCGCAACGCTGGACGGCGAGGTGTTTTACTACATCTCGCAGCGCTCCGAGCGCATGGTTGCCTTCATGAACCAGAGGGTGGTCGACCAGCGCGTGATCGCGGTCTATTTCGACAAGAATCGGCGCGTGCGCCGGCTTGCGAATTACGGGCTCCAGGACGGCAAGATCTTCGACTCCATCAGCCGGACTACGCCGACGTCGGGTCAGGAGATGAGCTACCTCGCGCCGTTGTTCAAGCTGCTCAGCTTTAACTGAGTCTTCATCCTGCGGCGTCGTGCCGCCCTTCGCGCGGCACTTGCCGGTGCGTGCGACTTGCCGTTGCACGCCGGGTTCCATACGCTCTCTGCAAAAGAAGCAGGGAGTGGATTCGTGCCCAACAAAATTCTGTCCCGTCGTCACATGCTTGCCGGCGCCGCCGGTCTGTCAGCCGCAGCCATCCTGCCGCGATCGAGCCTTGCGGACTGGAAGCCGACCGAAAATATCCGCGTCATTGTGCCGGCCGCAGCGGGCGGCTCGACTGACGTCATGGGCCGGCTGCTCGCCGCCCACCTCCAATCCGCCTGGGGTCAGACTGCGGTCGTGGAGAATCGCTCGGGCGGCGGCGGCACTATCGGCACGGCGGAAGTGGTTCGCTCCAAGGCCGACGGCCATACCATCCTGATCGGCAATCCGGGGCCGAACGCGATCGCCTACAGCATCTTCAAGAATCTCACCTACAAGCCGGACCAGCTCCAGCCGGTCTCCAACATGATCCGGATCCCGAACATCGTCTCGGCGCACCCGAAGACCGGCATCAAATCGGTCGCCGAACTGATTGCCTACCTCAAGGCCAACCCCGACAAGCTCAGCTACGCTTCCTCCGGCGTCGGCCAGAGCCCTCACCTCACCGGTGCCTGGTTTTTGCAGCTCACCGGATTGAAGATGACGCACATCCCGTTTCGAGGCGCCGGCCCCGCGCTCCAGGCCGCGCTCGCCGGCGACATCCAGATCCTGTTCGACAATCTCTATCCGAGCCTGCCCCAGGTGCAGAACGGCACGCTCAACGGCCTCTGCGTCACCACGACCGAGCGCAGCGACCTCGCATCGAACCTGCCGACGATGCGCGAGAGCGCGCCGGAGCTTGCGAACTTCGATGTGTCGTCCTGGTTCTCGGTGTTTCTGCCGAAAGGCGTCCCCGCGCCCGTGCTCGAAGCGCTCAATCTCCAGGTCAAGGCAATGCTGGAGCGCGACGACATGAAGAAGCAGATCACCGCCATGGGCGCCCGCGCCGACTACGGCACCCCGCAACAGTTTTCCGACTTCGTGGACGCCGAGACGAAGAAGTTCGCCGGCATCATCGCGAAGGAAGGACTTCAGATGGATGTGCAGTAGCCTGCCCCACCTGAGGCGGAGGGGATTTGAACCAGTTGAAAGCGATGAGGACGGCCGCCGCCAGCGCGACCGCCAGCATTGTGCGAGCACCGGATTGCCGGGCGCCTCTTTGCACCTTGCCGCAACTCGGACAGACGGTGTCGGCCGCCAACATGTCGCAGCCGCACCGCATACACTTGGTCGTCTCGAACGTCATGGCGACGGTCCCCTGTAAAAACCGACAGCAAAAAACCCGCGGCTTGCACCGCGGGTTTGTCGCAGGACGCGTGTCCCAGGTTCAGTGCGCCAGGACCGCTAGCAGCAAGAGCGCCACGATGTTGGTGATCTTGATCATCGGGTTCACCGCCGGGCCGGCCGTGTCCTTGTAGGGATCGCCGACGGTGTCGCCGGTCACCGCCGACTTGTGGGCATCACTGCCCTTGCCGCCGTAATGGCCGTCCTCGATGTACTTCTTGGCGTTGTCCCAGGCGCCGCCACCCGAGGTCATCGAGATCGCGACGAACAGGCCCGTCACGATCACGCCGAGCAGCATCGCGCCGACCGCCGAGAACGCCGCCGACTTGCCGGCCGCGCCGCCGCCCGCGATGGCGTAGATCAGAAAGTAGACGACGATCGGCGACAGCACCGGCAGCAGCGACGGAATGATCATTTCCTTGATCGCCGCCTTGGTCAAAAGGTCGACCGCCTTGCCGTAATCCGGCTTGTCGGTGCCCTGCATGATGCCCGGCTTCTCGCGGAACTGCCGGCGCACTTCCTCGACGATCGCGCTCGCCGCGCGGCCGACCGCGGTCATGCCCATCGCGCCGAACAGATAGGGCAGCAAGCCGCCGAACAGGAGGCCCACAACCACGTAGGGATTGTTCAGCGAGAAGTCCGGATTGACGCCTTTGAAGTAGGCGTGGTTTGCGGAGTCCGCGATGAAGAATTTGAGGTCCTGGTTATAGGCCGCAAACAGCACAAGCGCGCCGAGACCGGCAGAGCCGATCGCGTAGCCCTTGGTCACCGCCTTGGTGGTGTTGCCGACCGCGTCGAGGGCGTCGGTCGACTTGCGCACCTCCTTCGGCAGGCCCGCCATCTCGGCGATGCCGCCGGCGTTGTCGGTCACCGGACCGAACGCGTCGAGCGCGACGACCATGCCGGCGAGCGCCAGCATGGTGGCGGTCGCGATCGCGATGCCGAACAGGCCGGCGAGGCTGTAGGTGACGAGGATGCCGGCGATGATGACGATTGCCGGCAGCGCGGTCAACTCCATCGAGATCGCCAGGCCCTGGATCACGTTGGTACCGTGGCCGGTCACCGACGCCGCCGCAATCGACTTCACCGGACGATAGTCGGTGCCGGTGTAGTATTCGGTGATCCAGATGATCAGCGCGGTGACGACGAGGCCGACGATCCCGCACTCGAACAGCGCCATGCCGGTGAACTCGACGCCGTCGAGCTTGCCGAAGCCGATCAGGGTGTAGATCACCCCGGCGATGCCGACCAGCGACAGGACGCCGGTTGCGATCAGACCCTTGTAAAGCGCGCCCATGATCGACTGGCTCGGCCCAAGCTTGACGAAGAAGGTGCCGATGATCGAGGTGATGATGCAGATGCCGCCGATGGCGAGCGGCAGCGTCATCATGCTCATCAGGATCGGCGTCTTGGCGAAGAAGATCGCCGCGAGCACCATGGTGGCGACCGCCGTCACCGCGTAGGTCTCAAAGAGGTCGGCGGCCATGCCGGCGCAGTCGCCGACATTGTCGCCGACGTTGTCGGCGATGGTGGCCGGGTTGCGCGGATCATCCTCGGGAATGCCGGCCTCGACCTTGCCGACGAGGTCGCCGCCGACGTCCGCACCCTTGGTGAAGATGCCGCCGCCGAGACGGGCGAAGATCGAGATCAGCGAAGCGCCGAAGCCGAGCGCCACCATAGCGTCGACCACGGTGCGGCTGTCAGGTGCAAGCTTGAGCGAAAAGACCAGGAAGCCGAAATAAAGGGTCACGCCTAGGAGCGCGAGACCGGCGACCAGCATGCCGGTGATCGCGCCCGCCTTGAAGGCGAGCTCGAGGCCGCCGGCGAGCGATGTCGTCGCGGCCTGGGCGGTGCGCACATTGGCGCGGACCGAGACGTTCATGCCGATGAAGCCGGCCCCCCCCGACAGGATGGCGCCGATCAAAAAGCCGATCGCGACATAGAGCCCAAGGAAATAGGCAAGCAGCACGAAGATGACGATGCCGACGATGCCGATCGTGGTGTACTGGCGCCGGAGATACGCTTGTGCGCCTTCACGCACAGCTCCCGCGATCTCCTGCATGCGCGGTGACCCCGCATCCGCACTCAACACCGAAGACGTCGCCCAAATCGCGTAGACGACGGAAAGCACTCCGCAGAGCACAATCAACCATAATGCTGTCATGTGATTTTTTGCCTCAGATCCTTGATGTACGTACCCTTGGCGCCTCTTGTTTTTCCGTCATGCGGTGCGGCGCCATTATGTTGAACAGGGCCGCCCCTTGCACGAAGGTGTGGCCCTGGTCGGTCACAAGCTTGCCAAAATCAAATTGAGGGTGCAACGCCGGATAAGGCGGAAAAAGCCGATCTCGGCATGTATTTAGACCTATCCTGAGCGTTTGGCTGCCGGCTTGGCGCAGCAGCGGGAAGCGACCGCCGAACGGGCGAGGCTTGGCTGCGGCTACGCCTAGGCCGCCGACCTCACGGGATAGCGGGATGTCGATGCCATTTCCAAGGCCTGCCCGTCGGCTGTTCTGCGTCGGTTGAAGATCTTGACCCCGTAGACGCTACCACTGGGGCCGGCCTCCAGCGACACCGATGGCAGGCCGGGATCAACCACGACCTGGATGTTGTTGGTCTCGGGATGCACGGTCAGCACCATCTTCGACTGATCGGGCTTCCAGTGCATCGGCAACGCCGGCATGGTTTTCCAGAGACAATTGAACGCCGCGCACTCGCTGGGCAGTCTGTCGTGGATCGTGCAACCCCGGCCGGGCTCGCAAAGCGAGCACCACTTGCCGGCGGGCTTGCCGAGCGCGGCCACGTTGTAAACCTTGCAACAGAGCATGCAGCTTCCGCACTCCCGCTCGGGAGCACCCAGCGCCTCGCTCAAACCCGAAACGGCCGCCGTCATCGAAACGGATCCATTGGCTACTTTTGCATCAATGGACGCAGATACATCTGTTGGGCGTCGCGGGGATTGCGGCCCGGACAAGCCAGAGCACAGATCGGGGTCGAGGTTTGAATTCAGAAGTGACTGTACGACAGGCGCTTCAAGGCCAGTTCCTGGCCTTGTCCGTCCAGGAAGCGCGGCCGCTCATGGCCCGCGACGATCGTGCCAATCGCCGTGACGGCAAGGCCCATCGCCCGCCCCGCGGCAATCAGCGCATCGCTCTGTGCCGGCGGTACCGTGCACAGCACCTCATAATCGTCTCCCCCGGAAAGCAGCGTCTCAACGCAAATAGCGTTGCGCGCGATCAGGCCGACCGCCGCGGCCGAGAGGGGCATGCTCGCGACCTCGACAGTGGCCGAGACGCCGGACGCCGCGCAGAGTTTCGTCAGATCGCCGGCGAGCCCGTCGGACACGTCCATCGCGGCTGACGCATGGTCGCGCACCGCCTGCGCCAGGACGTTGCGCGGCTGCGGCACACGATAGCGTGAGACCAGCATCTCCCGCGCTTGCGGGTCGGACGCGAGCGCGCCAGCTACCGCGCCGCCCGTCAGCACGTCGAGGCCGAGCGCGGCGTCGCCGATCGTCCCCGTGACCATGATGCGGTCGCCGGGCCGCGCGCCGGTACGGCCGACCATCCGCCCCTTCGGCACGCGGCCGAAGGCGGTGATCGAGATCATCTGAGGCCCCGGCGTCGACACCGTATCGCCGCCGAGCAGCGGGCAGGCAAAAGTCTTTGCGTCCTCGCCGAGCGCGTCCGCAAACGGCCTGAGCCAGGCATCCTCCTTGCCGCGCAGCGCCAGCGTCAGCACGAAGCCGGCCGGGCTCGCGCCCTTGGCGGCGAGATCGGACAGGTTCACCCGCAACGCCTTGCGCGCGATGGTGTCGGAGGGATCAGTGGCAAGATAATGCACGCCCTCGACGACTGCATCGGTGGTGACGACGATGTCGTCGCCGGACGAGGACAGGATCGCGGCATCATCGACCAATCCGAGCGCACCGGGATCGGTCGCCAGCGGCTTGAAGTAGCGCGCGATGAGGGAGTCTTCGCCGGACGCCTGGTTTTTGTCCTGCGTCACGATAGCAGACCCGTTATCCCCGCGCAAAAGCGAAGCTTTTGTCGCTGGAGGTGCGAGCTCCTACGAGCCTCGAAGGATGCACGGCCGAGGTGGAACCTCAGCGGCACGCCGCCCCCCTTCGAGGCCTCCGCTTCGCTACGGCACCTCAGGATGACGGCTACTGCTAGGGTCATCGCCTGATCCTACCCCCGCCCGAACTCGTCACCACGAAACTGGCGGCCGATCTGGTCGAGCACCGCGTTCACCATGCCGGTCTCCTCGCGGTCGACGAAGGCGTTCGCGACGTCGACATATTCGGAGATCACGACGCGGCCCGGCACGTCCTTGCGGTGCTCCAATTCGTAGGCCCCTGCCCGCAGCACCGCGCGCAGGATCGCCTCGATCCGCTTCAAGGGCCAGCCCTTCGACAGCGCCTCGTCGATCAGGGGATCGAGCTTCTTCTGGTCGCGCACGACGCCGGAGACCACGTCGCGAAAGAACGCGGCTTCCGCCGGCAGGTAGGTGTCGCCCTCGACCTCGTTGCCGAGCCAGTGGCTCTCGAACTCCGCAAAAATGTCGTTGATGCCGGCACCAGCGATGTCCATCTGGTACAGCGCCTGGACGGCTGCGAGCCGCGCGGCACCGCGCCGGTTTGCTTTCTTCTCCGCGCCAGCCGGCGGCTTCTTGCTGTCGACCATGATCAAGCCTTCGCCAGCCGGCGTTTGATGCGCAACATCGCGATTGCCGCGCGCGCGGCATCGCCGCCCTTGTTGAGCTCGCTGGCGCGCGCCCGCGCCCAAGCCTGGTCCTCATTGTTGACGGTGAGGATGCCGTT
This sequence comes from uncultured Alphaproteobacteria bacterium, assembly GCA_963819355.1. Lineage (GTDB taxonomy): Bacteria > Pseudomonadota > Alphaproteobacteria > Rhizobiales > Xanthobacteraceae > Bradyrhizobium. The sequence goes on from CAWFVZ010000017.1 coordinate 707,009, forward strand.
GCCGAGCGGCAGCTTTCGCGCCACCGCCAGATCCATCAGGGCGCGCGAGGATTCCTGCGAGACGATCTCGAAATGGATGGTGTCGCCGCGGATCACGCAGCCGAGCGCGATGACCGCGTCGTAGGGCTTGCCAATGGCCGCAGCCGCATCGACCGCGATAGCCACCGCCGCAGGGATCTCCAGCGCGCCGGGAACCGTGATGACGTCATGCGTCAGGCCGGCCGCCTTCAGCTCGGCGACGGCGCCCCCCAGAAGCGCGTCCTGAAGATCGTCATAGAACCGCGCCTCGACAATCAGCGCGCGTGCGCCGGAAATGTCGGTCTGGTCCTTCAGGGGTGCGCGTCGCGCGTCTGCCATCGTCAAAATCCGTCTATTCTGGGTCGGGCCGTTATGTAGTCGCCGCGAGCCGGCAAGCCAAGTTCTAAGAAGCCGTCACTTCATTTCCGTCAGCCGCGCCGCGTAGCGGGCCATCAAATCGACCTCGATATTGATCTCAGTCCCCGCTTTCCAGCCGCCGATCGTCGTGACCGTCAGCGTGTGCGGGATGATCAGCACCGAAAAGGTCACGTCCTTCACCGTATTTACGGTCAGCGAGACGCCATCGAGCGTGATCGAGCCCTTGGTGGCGATGAAGCGCGCCAGCTCCCGCGTGGTGGAGAGTTCGAACCGCGCCATGTCGGGCAGGTCCTCGCGGCTGACGATGGTCGCGATGCCATCGGCATGGCCGGCGACGATGTGGCCGCCGAGCTCGTCGCCGATCTTGAGCGCGCGCTCAAGATTGAGCTTCGTGCCGACCTTCCAGTGCTTTGCCGTCGTCAATGCCAGCGTTTCGGCCGCGGTATCGACGTCGAACCAGGTCTTTTGAGAAGGGTCCTTGCCGCCCGCGACGCCGGAGGCGACCACGGTGAGACAGACGCCGTTGCAGGCGATCGAGGCGCCGTCGGCGATGGTGGTCTGATCGTAGCGGCAGGCGATGCGCAGCCGGTGCAACTGGCCCTGTGCCACAGGCGTGAAGCTGACGATCTCGCCGATATCGGTGACAATGCCGGTGAACATGTTAGGTGCGCTCGTAGACGGTGAGAGTATCGTGATCGAATGTCTCGCTAGCATGAACCTTGTAGGCCTGCGACTGCGTGATTTTCGACAGGGGCAATGCATCGAGCGCATCGACCCCGCCGGGACCCACCTCTTCCACTCCGCGGAACAGCCAGATCTCGTCGACAAGGTCGGCGGCGACGAACGATCCCGCAACGCGGCTGCCGCCCTCGACCATCAGCCGCGTGATGCCCTTCTCGGCGAGCGCATGCAGCACGGCCGGAAGATCGAGCCCCGACGTGTTTCCCGGCGGTATGCGGATGACGTGCACGCCGGCAGCCCCAAGGCGCGTCGCGGCCGCAGCTTCTGCAAGCTCGGAGCCGACCACCCAGACCGGTGTCTCTCGCGCGGAATGAACAAGCTGGCTCGTAGCCGGAATGCGCAAATTCTGGTCGAGCACGACGCGCACTGGAGTACGCGCTTCCATGCCCGGCAGGCGACAGGTCAGCAGCGGATCGTCCGCCAGCACTGTGCCGATGCCGACCAGAATGGCGTCGCTCGAGGCGCGCAAGAGATGCACGCGGTTGCGCACCGCCTCGCCTGTGATCGCGAGCGGCTTGCCGCCGGTCGCACCGATCTTGCCGTCGGGCGAGACCGCGAGCTTCAGGATCACTTGCGGGCGCTTGTCCCTGATGCGACGAAAATGGCCGGCATGGTCGAAGGCGGCTTCGGCTGCGCACAGACCCACATCCACGGTGATGCCGGCGGCGCGCAGGCGCGCATGCCCCTGGCCCGCAACTTCCGGATTGGGGTCCTCGATCGCCGCCACGACCCGCTTGATACCGGCCGCAATCACCGCGTCTGCGCAAGGCGGCGACTTGCCGAAATGCGAGCAAGGCTCGAGCGTGACGTAGAGCGTGGCGCCGCGTGCCGCCTCGCCGACGCGCCGCAGCGCTTCAGGCTCGGCATGCGGACGGCCGCCGGGTTGCGTCCAGCCGCGACCGACAATGATGCCGTCCTTGACGATGACGGCGCCCACGGCCGGATTGGGCCAGGTGCGCCCTTGCCCGCGCCGACCCAACGCAAGCGCAAGCTGCATGAAGCGGCGATCGGCGTCCTTGGACTCGCGGGCCTTTTGCGCGAACTGATCTTCCAGGATCCGGAAGATCATTTGCGGATCGCGGTGAGCCGCGCTTCCTCCTCACCGGAGAGCTCGCCGAGCACATCGGCGAAATCCTTGGCCTCGCGGAAATTGCGGTAGACGGAGGCGAAGCGCACATAGGCGACGTCGTCGAGCGTGCGCAGATGCTCCATCACGGTCTCGCCGATCACTTCGGAAGAGATTTCGGCCTCGCCCCCGGTCTCGAGCTCGCGCACGATGGTCGAGACCATCTTCTCGACCCGCTCCGGCTCGACCTGGCGCTTGCGCAACGAGATCGACACCGAGCGCATCAGCTTGTCGCGGTCGAACGGCACGCGGCGGCCGTTGCGCTTGATCACGGTGAGCTCGCGCAACTGCACGCGCTCGAATGTGGTGAAGCGGAAATTGCAGGCGACGCACACGCGCCGCCTGCGGATCACGGACGAAGTCCTCGGTCGGACGCGAGTCCTTTACCTGCGTATCGAGACTGTTGCAGTTCGGGCAGCGCATCCGTTTACCTTGACCAGTTTACTTGGACCTTACTGATAGATCGGGAACCGATCGGTGAGCGCCTTGACCCGTTCCTTGATCGCGGCTTCGACCAGCGGCGCCTTGCCGTCGTCGGACTGCGCGATCGCGTTCAGGACCTCGGCGATCATGCCGCCGACCTGCTGGAATTCGGCAACGCCAAAACCACGAGTGGTCGCGGCCGGGGTGCCGAGACGCAGACCGGAGGTCACAAACGGCTTTTCGGGATCGAAGGGAATGCCGTTCTTGTTGCAGGTGATGGCGGCGCGGACCAGCGCTTTCTCCGAGACGTTGCCCTTCAGGCCCTTCGGCCGGAGGTCAACCAGCATCAGATGGTTATCGGTGCCGCCGGAAACAATATCGAACCCGTGGCTCTTCAGCGTCTCGGCCAGTGCCTTGGCATTCTCGACGACGTTCTTCGCATAGACCTTGAAGTCCGGGCGCAGCGCCTCGCCGAAGGCGACCGCCTTCGCCGCGATCACATGCATCAAGGGGCCGCCCTGGAGACCCGGGAAGATCGCCGAGTTGAGCTTCTTGGCGAGCGCCTCGTCATTCGAGAGGATCAGGCCGCCGCGCGGACCGCGCAGCGATTTGTGCGTGGTGGTGGTGGTGACGTGGGCATGCGGCACGGGCGAGGCATGCACGCCGCCGGCGACGAGGCCCGCGAAGTGCGCCATGTCCACGAGCAGATACGCGCCGACGCTGTCCGCGATCTCGCGGAAGCGCTTGAAGTCCCAGGTGCGCGAATAGGCCGAGCCGCCGGCGATGATCAGCTTCGGCTTGACCTCTTCGGCCTGCTTGGCAACCGCGTCCATGTCGATGAGCTGGTCCTCGCGGCGTACGGTGTAGTGCGCGGCCTTGAACCACTTGCCGCTCATGTTGACGGGCGAACCGTGGGTGAGATGGCCGCCAGCCGCAAGGTCGAGACCCATGAAGGTGTCGCCGGGTTGCAGCAGCGCCAGGAACACCGCCTGGTTCATCTGGCTGCCGGAGTTCGGCTGCACGTTGGCGAAGTTGGCGCCGAACAGCTTCTTGGCGCGATCGATCGCGAGGTTCTCGGCGACGTCGACCCACTCACAACCGCCGTAGTAGCGCGCACCCGGATAGCCTTCAGCGTATTTGTTGGTCATCACCGAACCCTGCGCTTCCAGCACGGCACGGCTGACGATGTTCTCGGAGGCGATCAGCTCGACCTCATGGCGCTGCCGGCCGAGCTCGCCCTTGATGGCGGCGGCGATTTCCGGGTCGGCCTGCTCGAGCGAGGCGGTGAAAAACGAATCGGGCGCGGAGGCGGTTCTGGCTGACGTCATCTTGCGAATATCTCCACCGCCGCAGCCTTTTGGCAGGCTACGGGCGGGTCTGGTGGGTGATCGGAAGCGGCGAGCGGGATCTACCACATCGCCCGCCCCCGGCCAAGTAGTTGCGGGTCGGGCCTGATATTTATGCAAGATATGGTGGGGATTGAAGGGTTCTGATCACCGCTGGTTCTTTCGAACCATCCGGTGCCCCCTTGTCCAGGAAGGGTCGCCTTGGGCCTTAACGCCGTGTGCACCCACCTGAGGGCGGCCCGTCCCTGTTTACAGCCCGGTATACCCAGCCTTCACGGGGTCCACGCTGCCGTCGAGTTGGCGCAGATAGGTTAGGCCGCACACCGTCAACCTGTGGGTGTCCTTCTCGCCGGCTTCCATCAAGATGCTGAGGTAGTCCGTCACCTTCAGGCGCGCCTCGGCGCTCGCCGCAGACGTGCGGTTGGCGAGCATGTCATAGGTCTGCATGATGCGGTCGATGGCGGCTTCCATGGCACCCTCTGGTTCGCTGCGATTTTGGGAGTCTTGATCAGGCAGCTCTGGCACCGGACTGCGCCTCGAACCTGACAATGGCCTTGTTGGCCAGTCTGATCTTGTTGAATTCGCCGTGCTGGAGCAGCTCGATGATGATCTCGAGCAGATGCTCATTGGTGGCGAGCGTGTCGGGGATCGCGCCGGAGCGGCGGAGATAGTTCGCGGCGATGGCGTACGCATCGCTCACGAGTTCGACGTTCATAGCCTGCAACCCGCGTTCGACCAGCATCGCATCCTCCGATCAGGAGACATAACCGCGACGCAGGGAACTGGTTCCCCCGGGGCCGTCGATTTTTCGCAACCGCGAGACGACAAAACGCACCGGTCCGGGCAAAGCCGGGCCGGCGCGCTTGGGGAAGTTCAGGCACGTTCGGGATGGCTTGCCGGTCTTGTTATGGGCCGGCTTGGCCAAATCCCTTGGAGAGCTCAGAGCCGATACAGGATCTGGTCGGTCCAGAACCGCTCGAGGCGGTGCAGCGACTTGTTGAGGGTCGAGAACTCCTCGCCCGAGATGCCGCCGACCTGTTCAACGGTCTTGACGTGCTTCTGGTAGAGCGAGTCGACGATGCGGCGGACTTCCTGGCCCTGCGGCGTCAGGCGGATGCGCACCGAGCGGCGGTCAACGCGCGAGCGCTGATGATCGAGGAAGCCGAGCTCGACGAGCTTCTTCAGATTGTAGGAGACGTTGGAGCCGAGATAGTAACCGCGCGTGCGCAGCTCGCCCGCGGTCAGCTCCTTGTCGCCGATGTTGTAGAGCAGGAGCGCCTGCACCGAATTGATGTCGGCGCGACCACGACGATCGAACTCGTCCTTGATCACGTCGAGGAGCCGGCGATGCAGCCGCTCCACCAAAGTCAACGCTTCCAGATAGAGCGACTGCACCGAGCCCTGCTGGCCGGAGACGCGTTCCGCGGTATCTGCCGCAGTTGCGACGGCTTTCATCATGACACTTCCCCTGTTGTCGTTTTTATCGACACTTATTCGACGAAACTTGTGTCCCGTCTGATAGGTTCAACTTAAGGGGGGCGTTTGAAGATCGGCTTAAATAAGAGAATAAAGAGATCATGAATTTAAGACAGTGAATTGCGGATTAAGCCTGTGCCACAAGCACTTTTCGCAACCCTCTGTTGACCGTCGCAAGGCCCTGTTCACCCTCCGTCCGCCCATTCTGTCGCATTCCAGAACAGCCCCGCCCCGTTTCGAAACGCACGCGTAACAGCTGTGGCGGATCGCGCTGGTTAGCGAAAAGTTACGGCAAATTTTACGCAACCAACGGTCAACCAAGCGGACACAACTGCGCTGCCTCCGCTCTCGTGTCCCGGACAAGCGAAGCGCAGATCAGCGACCCAGAAGCCACAAGCGAGATCGTCGAGAGAATGGGCCCCGGCTCTGCGACGCATCACGCCGCAAGTGCGGCGCGCCGCACTGCGTCCGGGGCACGAGAGCCCGTACGCGCTACGGCGGGCGTTCGCGCGCTGCCATCCAGGCGAGTGCGAGATAGGCGGCGAGCATGAAGGCTTCGACACCGACGACGACCAGGCTGCCGCCGTAGATGCCGGGGAACATCAGCTCGATCACCGCCATCGACACCACGGTCGTCAGCCACACCACCGCGCCCCAGGGCGTGGCGAGCCAGAGGCCGACGGCGGCGACGAGCTCGATCACGGCGAAGTAGACGGTCGAAGCCTGCCAGGCCATGGACTGGTTTTCGAACGCCTCGTCCTCGCCGCCGACGAAGCCCGTCACCTGCGCCCAGTGATAGAGGCCCTTGAGGATCGACAGCAGCGCCATCACCCGCAGGAACAGCACCAGCCGGCGCGTCCAGACATTGTCGTCGGACTCCGGGCGCTCCGACGAGATCGCCGCCACTGACATCGCATTGTCTCGGGCGCTATCTCTGACGGCGTCCCTGGCATTGGCGCTGTCGCGGGCTGCATCGCGGGTGGAGATCTCGGACATGGCCCCCTTCTGGCTGTTTCGCCCCGCAAAATCAATCGGCTGCCATCACCTTGCGGGAGGTCAAGCCGCGGTGACGGGAACCATGCGAACTGGTATAAGAATAATTCCAGCCGGAGGAAGAGTGATGGCGATCAAATACGGACGTCCGATCGAATTGCGCGAGGTTTCGCGCGGGACTGCCGCGGTTCCCCTGCCCTCGATCTGACCATCCGCCCGCGCCGCAACCGCAAGGCCGAATGGGCCCGGCGCATGGTGCGCGAGAACGTGCTCACCACCGACGATCTGATCTGGCCGCTGTTCCTGATCGACGGCAACAACAAGCGCGAGCAGATCGCTTCGATGCCCGGCGTCGAACGCCTCAGCGTCGATCAGGCCGTGCGCGAGGCCGAGCGTGCGATGAAGCTGACGATCCCCTGCCTCGCGCTGTTTCCCTACACCGACCCCTCCCTGCGCGACGAGGAAGGCTCGGAAGCGACCAACCCGAACAATCTGGTCTGCCAGGCGGTGCGCGCGATCAAGAAGGAGTTTCCCGATATCGGCATCCTCTGCGACGTCGCGCTCGATCCCTTCACCAGCCACGGCCACGACGGCCTGATCATCGACGGCAAGATCCTGAACGACGAGACGGTCGCGGTGCTGGTGCGCCAGGCGCTGGTGCAGGCCGAAGCCGGCTGCGACATCATCGCGCCCTCGGACATGATGGACGGCCGCGTCGCCGCCATCCGCGAGGGCCTGGACCGCGCGGGCCTGCTCGACGTGCAGATCATGGCCTATGCGGCCAAATACGCCTCCGCCTTCTACGGCCCGTTCCGCGACGCCATCGGCTCGGCCAAGACGCTCACCGGCGACAAGCGCACCTACCAGATGGACAGCGCCAACACCGACGAAGCGCTGCGCGAGGTCGAGCTCGACATCGCCGAGGGGGCCGACATGGTGATGGTGAAGCCCGGCATGCCCTATCTCGACGTGGTCCGGCGCGTGAAGGACACGTTTGCGATGCCGACCTTCGCCTACCAGGTGTCCGGCGAATACGCGATGATCGCGGCGGCCGCCAACAACGGCTGGCTCGACGGCGAGCGCGCGATGATGGAGAGCCTGCTCGCCTTCAAGCGCGCCGGCGCGGATGGCGTGCTGAGCTATTTCGCGCCGAAGGCGGCGGAGAAGCTGCGGGCGCAGGGGTAAAGGCACGCTCCTCCGCCGGGACGACGTTGGGGGGTGTGGCGCCAGCGCCCTTCCCGCCGCCGGAATCGCCCGAATATTTCCGCTTGTTAACGCCAGCGCGCCCTTGGCAGGGGAATGGCCTGTTCCCATGTCCTGCCACGGGAGTTTCCCCTGGGAGAACGGACATGTCGTATTCGGACTCGGGCAATTCAGGTTCCCAAGGGGACGCTTGGCGCAGTAACGGTGCGGCTCACGCCTACGATCCCTATCTGCATCCGGAACTGTTCCGTGGCGTCGCAACGCGGCGGGTGTTCGCGTTCCTGATCGACATGGTGGTGATCTCCGTTCCCGTGATCCTCGGCTACATCTTCATCGCGGTGTTCGGCGTGGTCACGCTCGGCATCGGCTGGGCCCTGTTCTGGCTGGCCTGGCCGGCCTCGGTGGTCTGGGCCATCGTCTATTACGGCGCCTGCATCGGCGGCCCCTCGTCCGCGACGATCGGGATGCGGGTGATGGATCTGGAGTTGCGCACCTGGTACGGCGCGCCGGGCTATTTCGTGCTCGGCGCGACCCATGCGGTGCTGTTCTGGGTGACGGTCTCGTTCCTGTCTCCTTTGTCGTGCTGGTCGGCCTGTTCAACGGCCGCCGCCGCCTACTGCACGATCTCGTGCTGGGAACGGTCGTGATCAACAATTCCGTTCGCGCGCCCGTGCCCCAGACCGCCAGAACCTGGTGATCAAGGACCTATCAACCAGGATCCGCTAAGCTGACTGATCTGACCTGCCAAGCGGACCAATTGACCGGGGGCCTTCGTAGCGCGATGCTGACACCCATTTCGGAGGCCCACGACGTCCCTTGACCCAGCACTCGCGCGACACCCCCCAATTTTACCTCACGGCGCCATCGCCTTGCCCGTATCTGCCGGGCCGGCATGAGCGCAAGGTGTTTACGCACCTGGTGGGGGAGCGCGCCGGCGATCTCAACGACCTCCTGACCCATGGCGGGTTCCGCCGCAGCCAGTCGATCGCCTACCGGCCGGCCTGCGACCAGTGCCGCGCTTGCGTCTCGGTCCGGGTGGTCGCCAACGAATTCCGCCCGTCCCGCAACTTCCGCAAGGTGATGGCGCGCAATTCCGACATCATCGGCGAGCAGCGCAGCGCGGTGCCGACCTCCGAACAATATTCGGTGTTCCGCGCCTATCTCGATTCCCGCCACCGCCATGGTGGCATGGCCGACATGACCGTGCTCGACTACGCCATGATGGTCGAGGACAGCCATGTCGAGACCCGCATCATCGAGTACCGCAAGCGCGGCCCCGATAGCGGCATCACCGGCCGCGGCGAGGAGTTGATCGCAGTCGCACTCACCGACGTGCTCAGCGACGGCCTGTCGATGGTCTATTCGTTCTTCGAGCCGGGCCAGGTCAGCCGCTCGATGGGCACCTTCATGATCCTCGACCACATCGCGCGCGCCCGCCGGCAAGGCCTGCCTTACGTTTATCTCGGCTACTGGATCGAGGGCTCGAAGAAGATGGACTACAAGGCCCGCTTCCTGCCGCAGCAGCGCCTTGCACCGTCAGGCTGGCTGCGCATCGACGCGCAAGGCGATGCCGCGTCCGAGCCGCAGGATTAGCCGTCTTATCCGAACAGCGCATCCGCCAGCAGCTTCACGTTCAGAACCACGATCACGCCAGCGACGATCCACGCGATCGCGGCGACCCATTTGGCAATCGCGAACTGGCCCATCTTGCGGCGATCGGAGACGAAGCGCACCAGCGGAATGACAGCGAAAGGTAGCTGCATCGACAGCACGACCTGGCTGAACACCAGCAGATCCGCAGTGCCACGCTCGCCGTAGATCGCCGTGACGATGATCACCGGAACAATGGCGATGCCCCGCGTCAAGAGGCGTCGCGCCCAGCTCGGCAGGCGCAAATCGAGAAAGCCCTCCATCACGATCTGGCCGGCGAGCGTCGCGGTGACGGTTGAATTGAGGCCCGAGGCGAGCAGCGCCACCGCGAACAGCGTCGAGGCGATGCCGAGGCCGAGCAGCGGCGACAGCAGTTCGAACGCCTGCCCGATCTCGGCGACGTCGGAATGTCCGCTCTTGTGGAAGGTCGCAGCGGCGACCACGAGGATCGCGGCATTGATGAACAGCGCCAGCATCAGCGCGATGGTTGAATCCGTCGTCGCCCATTTGAGCGCCTCGCGGCGGCCGGTGTCGTTGCGCTCATAGGCGCGCGTCTGCACGATCGAGGAGTGCAGATAGAGATTATGCGGCATCACGGTGGCGCCAATGATGCCGATCGCGATGTAGAGCATCTCGGGGTTGGTGACGATCTCGGTCTTCGGCATGAAGCCGTGCAGGACTTCCGCGACCGGCGGCGATGCCGCTGCGATCTGGACCGCGAAGCAAACCGCGATCACAGCGAGCAGCGCCATGACGAAGGCTTCCAGGAGACGGAAGCCACGGTTCATCAGCACGAGCAGCAGGAAGGCATCGAGCGCCGCGAGCAGTGCGCCGCCGACCAGGGGAATGCCGAACAGCAGCTTGAGCGCGATCGCGGTGCCGATGACCTCGGCGAGATCGCAAGCGATGATCGCCGCCTCGCAGGCGAGCCAAAGCATGAAGTTCGTCGCGGGCGAATAGGTCGCACGGCAGGCCTGCGCGAGGTCGCGGTCGGTGACGATGCCGAGCCGTGCTGCCAGCGCCTGCAACAGGATCGCCATCAAATTCGAGAGCAGGATGACTGAGAGCAGCGTGTAGCCAAACTTCGATCCGCCGGCGAGATCGGTCGCCCAGTTGCCGGGATCCATGTAGCCGACCGAGACCATGTAGCCCGGGCCAACGAAGGCGAGCAGTCGCCTCCACCAGCGGCCCCCGGCCGGAACGGTCACCGTGGAATTCACCTCGGCGAGGCTCTTGGTGGTGGGCGCGTCGGCGCGCCAGCCGCCGGTGTCGGGGGTCAGATCAGGCGATCGGGCATCCATGGGGCGACAATACCGAAGTCGAGTCTTTATTGCAACTCATTTGCAACTGCATCTAGAAGCATCGGTTCCCCTTCGGCCCGGTTATGCCGGTCTGTCGGAAAGCGGGTGGGTTTGGCCGTCCTCAGGGGCCGATACTGGCGCAAACTCGACTTTGCAGGAAATGAGCCATGTCAAATCCTCTGCGCCTCCCCGACACATTCAACCGCCTCGCCTGGTCCAATCTCGCGGCGCAGTCGGCTGAGCAGGTCGCGCTCGCGGCCGCGCCCATCGTCGCCGTGCTGACGCTCGGCGTCGAGGAAGGCCAGACCGGTCTGTTGCAGACCGCCCTCACCTTGCCCTTTGTCCTGTTTGCCATCCCGGCCGGCCTGCTCGCCGACCGCATCTCGCGCCGTTCGCTGATGGCGGGCGCCGAGGCGCTGCGGGCGGCTGCGCTGGCGGCGATCGTGCTGCTGCTCGCGCTCGGCGCGCTCAACCTGTCGCTGCTGGCGCTGCTCGGCTTTGCAGCCGTGTGCGGCACCGTCGTCTACAGCGTGGCCGCACCTGCTCTGGTGCCCTCGCTGGTGAGTTCGGACATGCTGCCGGCCGCCAATGCCCGGATCGAGCTCGCGCGCACCATCGCCTTCGCAAGCGGCCCTGCGGTCGGCGGCGCATTGGTCGGCTGGCTCGGGGCGAGCCCCGCCTTCGGCTTCGCTGCCGCGCTCTCGGCGATCGCCGTGGTGCTGCTCTCCGGCATCCACGAGCCCGCGCGTGCTCCTGTGCCGCGGCGCCATCCGTTCCAGGACATCCGCGAAGGCGCTAGCTTCGTGTTCCGCCATCCGCTGTTGCGGCCGGTGTTCATCACCCAGTTCATCTTCAACACCGGTTGGTTTTTGCAGATTGCGGTGTTCGTGCCCTACGCCGTGCGCCATTTCGGCCTGACCGCCGCCGGCGTCGGCACCGTGCTCACGATGTACGGCGTCGGCATGGTGATCGGCGCGCTGCTCGCCACGCGGGTGATGAAGCGCATCGCCTTCGGCACCGTGGTCGGTCTAGGCCCGGTCACCGGTTTCATCGCCGCGGTGGTGATGGCGCTGACGGTGCTGGTGCCCTCGCCGTGGCTTGCGGGCCTCAGCTTCTTCCTGCTCGGCGTCGGGCCAATCCTGTGGGTGATCTCGACCACGACCTTGCGCCAATCGGTGACGCCGCCACGGCTGTTGGGGCGTGTCTCCGCCATCAACATCATGAGCTACGGCGCCCGCCCGCTCGGCTCGGCGCTGGGCGCGATCGTCGGTGGCTTCTGGAGCGCGGAGGCCTGCCTCTATCTCGCCGCCGCCGTATTCGGCGTGCAGGCGCTGGTGATCTGGCTCTCGCCTGCAGTGGCGATGGATCGGCAGCCTGACATGGTGGGGGACGGCGCGGCGGCGCGGTGCTAGCCCGCCAGATACCGCTCGTAACTCCCCGTCACCGGCTCACTCACGTCGACCTCCGGATCGAGCGTGTAGAGATCCTGCGCGCGGCCGATGCCGCGGAGCGCGTAGCGGCCGGTGGAGACCAGATAGCGGCGGCCGGCGGCATCCAGGCCCCTGTAGAATTCCGCTGACGCCAGCAACTCACGATCAACCGAGCGGCTCATCGAGGCGATCCGGCTGACTTCGTTGACGGTCGGCCCCACCACGGTGAAATCGAGCCGGTCCTCGCTGCCGATATTGCCGTAAAAGACCTCGCCGACATGCAGGCCGATATAGGCCGACGTGGTCGGACGTCCATCGGCTGCCCGGCGCGCGTTCAGCGCCACGACGTTCTTGCGGAACAGATGCTCGGCGCGTAACCCGGCGCGGCGGGCATCCGCCATGTCCTCGCCGGTGAACATCGCGAGCACGCCATCGCCGATGAGCTTGAGCACATCGCCGCCGGCGTCGTGGATCGCGTCGATCACGGCCTGGGCATAGTCGTTGAGGAACGGGATGATCTCGTCGGGGCCGATGCTCTCGCTGATCCCGGTCGAGCCGTGCAAATCCGAATACCACAGCACGGCGTTGATGCGCTCGGTCACGCCGCGCGAAATGCGTCCGCCCAAGACCTGCTCGGAGGCACCGCGGCCGAGATAGACGCGCCCGAGCGTGCGCGCGATGTCGACCTGCTGCGCCGACTTGATCGCAAGCCCCAGCACCGGCACGAGGTCGCGCAACGCGACGAGCTCGGCCTCGCCAAAGCCTTCGGGGCGGCGCGTGGTCCAGCAGGAATAGAGGCAGTCCATCAGGCCGAGCGCGCCGTTCTCGCCGAAGCGATGCACGAAGGCGAGATAGTGCTTGTGGCCCTTCTCGGCGAGCTCGCCAATCTGCGAGAAATCCATCGACGGCGCGTCGGCAAGATCGATCACCATCTCGTCGTGGCCGTGCTCGAGCATGTGGAAGAACACCGAGCGGCGCCAGCTCTCGGCGGCATCGCCTTCGGCAGTCGAGCCATATTCAAACATTTCGCTCTCATTGCTGGCGCGGTCGCTCCAGCGGAAACCACGGCCCTCATAGATCGGATGCAGCGTGTCGATGACGACGAGCCCGCGCGACAGTTCCAGGCCTTCGGCGCGGCAGCGCTCGCAGAAGCCGCGGAGCAGTTCGCTTTCGGGCAGGCCCGTGAGCCCCTGGCCGGTCAGCCAGTTCATCAGCGCGAGGCGCGAGGTCAATTGCATGCGCCATTATGGCGTGCATTCATGACGAGCGAAAGGCCGCGCGCTGATCGCTGCGCAACCAAGGCTCCCGCCCGCAGCAGATCGAATATGCCACGAACGCTGTTGACGCGCGCGCGCCGCGGGCCGCAAATGCAACCGATGACACCGCCGACCAGAAACACTGGAATATGAGCCAGCGCCAGCTTCCAATCATCCTGGCGCTCGGCACCACGCAGACCCTGGCCTGGGCTTCCAGCTATTATCTGCCGGCGCTGCTCGCCGATCCCATGGCGCACGACCTCGGCGTCTCGTCCAACTGGATCTTTGGCGCGTTCTCGGCGTCGCTGGTGATCTCCGCGATGCTCGGCCCCCGGATCGGCCGGCAGATCGATCTCGTCGGCGGCCGGCAGGTGCTGTCGGCCTCGAACCTGACGATTGCCGCCGGTCTCGTGCTACTCGGCGTCTCGCAGTCGGTCGTGGTGATGGCAGTCGCCTGGCTCGTGCTCGGCATCGGCATGGCGATGGGACTTTACGATGCCGCCTTCGCAGCGCTCGGCCGCATCTACGGCACCGAAGCGCGCGGCTCGATCACCGGCATCACGCTGATGGCGGGCTTCGCCTCGACCGTCGGCTGGCCGCTCACCGCCTGGGGCCTGTCGCATATCGGCTGGCGCGACACCTGCTTTGCCTGGGCGGCCGCCAATATCCTGATCGGCTTGCCTCTCAATTTCTTCATGCTGCCGGCGATCAAGGGCGCGAAGCAGGCGGCGGCGACGGCGGTCAAGCCGCACGTGCCGCTCGACCGCACCATGATCCTGCTCGCCTTCGTCTTCGCCGCGGTCTGGACCGTCACCGGTGCGATGGCCGTGCATTTCCCGCGCATCCTGGAGACCATGGGCGCGACGCATGTCGAGGCGATCGCTGCCGGCGCGCTGATCGGCCCGGCGCAGGTGGCGGCGCGCCTTCTCGAAGCAGGCTTTCTCAGCCGCTTCCATCCGCTGTGGTCGACGCGGCTCGCCTGCCTCACCCACCCGATCGGAGCTGCCGTCGTTGCCATCCTTGGCGCGCCCGCCGCGAGCGCATTTGCGCTGCTCCACGGCTCCGGCAACGGCATCCTGACGATCGCGCGCGGAACGCTGCCGCTGTCGATCTTCGGTCCAAAGGATTTTGGCTACCGCCTCGGCATCATCGGCGCGCCGGCGCGGATGGCGCAGGCGGTGGCGCCGCTGGCCTTTGGCCTGCTGATCGACGTCATGGGGACCAGGGTGTTGATGGTCTCGTCCGCGCTCAGCCTCTCGGCACTGGCCGCGCTGTTCCTGATCCGCGCCGGGCAGCGGCCGGATTGACGGGCTTGCGGCTTTCGCGCACAAGCGAACCATGATCGAAGACACGCGCCCGCCCCGCACGTTCAAAGGCCTCCTGCGCTGGGCGATGACGCCGCCGCAGGCCTGGGGCGTCTATCTGCTCGCCATCATCCTTGTCTGGCTGATCTCCTTCTATGCCGGCACGCTCAAGCCGAAGAAGACGCCGGACACAAGCCCGCCGGCGGTGACCGCTCCGAAGAGCTGATCCACCTCTTACTCGTAGAACTCCGGCGACATCTTCTGGCTGTCGCGCTGGGCCTTGTCGTGGTTGATCCAGAGCTGCGCCTTCTCCTTGTCGAGCGTGTCGGCGATCTTCTGCATCGAGGCAAGCGACTGATCCTTGCTGACATTGTTGACGGGAACACGCCGGTTCTCCCAATTGCTCTTGAAGTGGGCGGCGTCGCCCGACAGCACGACCGGGCCGGTCTTCGGCAATTTCACCAGCAGCGACTGGTGTCCCGGCGTGTGGCCGGGCGTCGACAGGATGGTCAGGCTGCCGTCGCCAAACACGTCCTTGTCGCCCGACAGCAACTCGACGGGATGCGAGGGCTTGAAGCGCGGCTCGTTGTTGGTACCGGGCCAATCATATTCAGCCTTCTGCACGTAGAGGGTCGCCTGCGGGAACATCTCGACATTGCCGATGTGGTCGGGATGGGTGTGGGAGACGCCCATCGCCTTGATATCGGAGGGCTTGACGCCGATCTGCTCGAGCTGCGCCGCGAGCGTCTTCGGACGCCGCCAGGTGACGGCCTTGGGATCGGCCGGCGCAAGCCCGTTCGGCATCGACGCAACCGCGTCGGGGATGCCGGTGTCCCACAGGAACCAGCCCTGTTTGTGCTTGATGAGATAGCAGGTGTCGACGAAATCCATCGACTGGCCTTCGTTCACCCCGGGTGACCAGCGCCCGATGTCGCCGGCAACCCCCTCCCCGCAATTGAGGATGTAGAGCTTCTCGACCGCCGGTTTTTCCGATTGTGCCACGGCCGTATGGCCGGACAGAGCGAGGACAGCGGCCGCGAGAGCGAACTTGATCCTGGACATCATCCTTGGTCCCTCCTTGCAGCGATTGGGTGGGCTGCGACCGAGGATCAACCCCGGCCGCGCCGCAGAATTCCGTTCCTGCTGATCACGTCAGTGCAGGCAGGTCTCGACCTCGACCGTGACATGGCTCAGCCCCTTCAGCCCGGCGAGGCGCTTCTTGTAGACGGCCGGCTGCTTCGGCTGGTCCGACACCACGGAGACCAGCACGGCGCAATGCCCGGGCCCGACCTGCCACAGATGCAAATCGGTGACGCGATCGTCGCCGACTTCCATGCGCATGCGGACGGTCCGCTCCAGCTTCTCGTCGGCGCGCACGTCGAGCAGCACTGCGCCCGAGCTCTTGACGAGCCCGAACGCCCAGCTCGCGATCACAGCGCTACCGATCAGGCCGACGGCCGGATCGGCCCAGACCCATCCCGAATACATCGCAACGACGAGCGCGCCGATCGTCAACACCGAGGTCGCGGCGTCCGCCATCACATGGACGTAAGCCGCGCGAAGATTGTTGTCGTGATGGTGGTGGTGACGATCATGGTCGTCGTCGATGATCATGATGCGCGTGGCCGTGATCATGGCCATGGTGGTGATGATCATGGCTGCCGCGCAGCAGCCACGCACTGGCGAGATTGACGCAGAGGCCGAGGGCTGCGACCGCAATCGCCTCGCCATAGACGATCGGCACCGGCGTAAACAGCCGCAGCACGCTCTCATAGGCGATCTCGACCGCGATCAATCCCAGGATGATCGCGCTGGAGAAGGCGGCGAGATCGCCGAACTTGCCCGTGCCGAAGGTGAAATGCGCATTCCCCAGGTGCCGCCGCGCAAAACGGTAGGCGAACGCGGCAATGCCGAGCGCCGCCGCATGCGTGCCCATGTGCCAGCCGTCGGCGAGCAGCGCCATCGAACCGAACAGCGAGCCGGCGACGATCTCGCCGACCATCATGACCAGCGTCAGGACCACCACCAGCCAGGTGCGCCGCTCGTTCTCGTCGTGCTTGTCGCCGAGGAAGGCGTGGTCATGGGTCCATTGTTCGATGGAATGGGAGTGCATCGGCGATCTCCGAAAGGTCAGGTTCGTTGGCCCCAATATAGACCTGCGGTACCTGTTGACGAAATCGATGAAACGAGCCGATTGACAGGTGGGGGCCGTTTCGGTGTAATAAACCTCATGGGGATTTGAGCGATCTCCCCACGAGGCGACATGCCCAAGTATCGCGTCCCGTTTATTTTACGAGGGCGCATCATGTCTTCCTACACGACGATATCATCTGACAAACTGGCACGGCTGATCGGCACGGCGAATAGCCCTGCCCTGATCGATGTGCGCACGGACGCGGATTTTGCCGCCGACCGGCGGCTGATCCCCGGCTCCATCAAGCTCAGGCACGACAATGTTCCGGAATGGGGCGGCGAATTCGCTGGCCGCACGGCGATCGTCTCCTGCCTGCGCGGCGCAAAGCTCGCGCAGGGCACGGCGGCCTGGCTCAGGCAGCTTGGGGTCCAGGCCGAGACGCTGGAGGGCGGCTTCGAGGGCTGGAAGGACGCAAAGCTGCCGCTGGTCGATGCCGCAAAACTGCCGCCGCGTGACGCCAAAGGGCGCACCGTCTGGGTCACGCGGGCGCGGCCGAAGGTCGACCGCATCGCCTGCCCCTGGCTGATCCGCCGCTTCGTCGATCCCAACGCGGTGTTCCTGTTCGTGGCCCCCTCCGAAGTTGTTGCCGTCGGCGAGCGCTTCAAAGCGATCCCCTTCGACATCGAGGACGTGTTCTGGAGCCATCGCGGCGAGCTCTGTACCTTCGACGTCATGATCGAGGAGTTCGGGATCGCCACGCCGGCACTGCTCCGGCTGGCAACACTGGTGCGCGGTGCTGACACCGCACGGCCCGACCTCGCGCCGGAGGCGCCTGGTCTGCTTGCGGCTTCCCTCGGACTATCGCGCATGTATGACGACGACCTCGAACAACTCGAGGCCGGCATGCTGCTCTACGATGCCTTCTACCGCTGGTGCCGCGACGCTACAGGCGAGACCCACAACTGGCCGACCAACAAGGTGAAGGCGTAATGGATATCCGTAACGCCCAAGCAGGAGCTGATGCCGGTCACGGCATCAGCTTCGGCGAGGCATTTCGTGTCTGGCTCCGCGTCGCCTGCCTGAGCTTTGGCGGGCCCGCGGGCCAGATCGCGGTGATGCACCGCATCCTGGTCGAGGAGAAGAACTGGATCTCCGAGGGCCGTTTCCTGCACGCGTTGAACTATTGCATGCTGTTGCCGGGACCGGAGGCGCAGCAGCTTGCGACCTATGTCGGCTGGCTGATGCACCGCACCGCCGGTGGGCTGATGGCGGGCGGGCTGTTCATCCTGCCCGGCATCATCGCCATCATGGGATTGAGCTACATCTACGCCGCCTTCGGCAATGTCAGCTTCGTCGAGGCGCTGTTCTTCGGGCTGAAGGCCGCAGTCCTGGCAATCGTCATCGAGGCCGTGGTGCGCGTCGGCAAGCGCGCGCTGAAGAACCGCATCATGATCGCGCTCGCCGCAATCGCCTTCGTCGCGATCTTCTTCTTCGCGGTCCCCTTCCCGATCATCATCATCGCCGCCGGCGTCATCGGCTATGCCGGCGCGAAACGCGGCCGGCCGGAATTTGCTCCCGCCGCTCACGGTCATGGCGGCAGCAGCGCCGCAATCGACAGCATGCTCGGCGAGGCCGTGCCCGATCACGTCCGGCCCGATACCGCGCGCGCGATCCGCGCCGGCACGCTCTGGCTTGCGCTGTGGCTGGTGCCGGTGATCGCGTTGCTTTTGCTCCTTGGACAGGCCAGCGTGTTCAGCCAGATCGCGCTGTTCTTCTCAAAAATGGCACTGGTCACGTTCGGCGGAGCTTACGCCGTGCTGGCTTACGTCGCCCAGCAGGCGGTCGAGCATTATCACTGGCTGAAGCCGCACGAGATGCTCGACGGCCTCGGTATGGCCGAGACCACGCCGGGCCCGCTGATCATGGTGCTCCAGTTCGTGGGATTCATGGCTGCCTACCGCGATCCAAGCGGCCTGTCGCCGATGCTCGCGGCAACGCTCGGCGGATTGCTCGCGACCTGGGTCACGTTCACGCCCTGCTTCCTCTGGATCTTCGTCGGCGCCCCCTACATCGAGCGGCTGCGCGGCAATACCGCGCTCGCTGGCGCGCTCGGCGCGATCACCGCCGCCGTCGTCGGCGTGATCCTCAACCTCTCGATCTGGTTCGCGCTGCACACGCTGTTCCGCGAGACCGTGCCGGTGCACGCCTTCCCGCTGGACTTCGACATGCCGGTGCTGACCAGCGTCGATGTCCCGGCGCTGCTGTTGTCGATCGCGGCCGCCACCGCGATCTTCCGCTTCAGGCTCGGCATGCTGACGGTGCTTGCCGGCAGCTGCGCCGCCGGCGTGGCATTGCGGCAGGTAGGGGTGATCTAGGCTTCGCGCCTTTACGGCGCGAACTTGTACGACACGCCGGCGCGGACGGTGTCGACGGTCTGCCGGCCGCCACGATCGGTGGTGGGCGTGCCGCCGGGCTCGGTCGTGGCGATGTTGGTGGTCGATTCAACTGTGCCGAAATCGTAGTGCAGATATTCGATGCGGCCGATCCAGTTCGAATTACCGAGGAAGGCCTCGGCACCGGCCCCGGCAGCAACCCCGAAATGATTGCGCGCCGTCTCGACCACGGCAGCGGTGATCGGACTGGGGGCCGAGTTGGCCGAGGAATCGATGCGGTGCGCACGCTCGAACGCGAGACCGCCGGTCGCATAGAGCAGCCAGCCGCTCGATGGCGTCCAGCCGAGACGCCCGCGGACCGTGCCCAGGTATTTGACGTTGTCCGACAGCGTGTCGCTGACGGTGCCCGCCAGCACGGTTTGCGTCGAGCCCTTGATACCGGTGGCGCCGCCGTCGATCTCGACACCCGCAACGGCGCTAGCATACTGCCAGTTGTAGCCGGCTTGGCCGCCGCCGAGCCAACCTTTCGACCTGATGTCGCCGATGGTGACCCCGCCGAGCAGCGAGCCGTTCGAAAAATCGTTCTGCTTCCAGCCATAGCCGCCGTGGGCGCCGAGATAGAGGCCGGACCAGCTTTGCAGCGATGGCACGGGGGCCGCCTTGGCATAGGCAAGCGCAGACACGGGCAAGGCGGCGTCCGGCCCGAACTTGTACGACACGCCGGCTCGCACGAGGTCGATGGTCTGTCGGCCAACGGAGGTGGCGGCGGCAAAATTCGTGAACGGCGGGGAGACGCTGGTCAGACTGGAATCGGAACGTACGCGGCCGAAATCGTAGTGCAGATATTCCAGCCGTCCGATCCAGTTGCTGCTGCCGAGCATCATTTCGCCGCCCGCGCCTGCAACCCAGCCGAAGCGGTCGCTCGGCGTGGCCGTTCGCGTGCTCGTGACGCCCGTCGCGGTGGTGTCCTGCTGCACCTGGGTAATCTCCAGCCGCTCCCAGCCAAGGCCGGCAGTGCCGTAGAGCAATATGGTTTCGGTCGGCGTCCAGCCGAGGCGGCCGCGCAACGAGCCGAGAGATTTAACTTTCTCGTCGAACTTCAGCGTCGAGGCGAAGCCGGGAAACGCGATCGAGCCCGTCGACGTACTGCCCTTGATGTCGGCCGCGCTGAGGTCCGCCTCGAGGCCGGCGACGGCGCGATCATATTGCCAATTATGACCGAAATGGCCGCCCGCGACCCAGCCCTGCGACTTGGCGCCGGTCAGCGCGCCGTCCGGTGCAAAGTCCAGGAGCGCCAGCGGCAAAGTCGCGGGATCATCGCCCCAGCCATAGCCGCCATGGGCACCTGCGTAGAAGCCGGCCCACCCGTTGCGCGCCAACGCCATCGCCGGCGCTTTGACGTAAGGCACCGGTGCGGGCCGCACCCGTTCGCCGAACTTGTAGGACACGCCGGCGCGGACGACGTCGATGGTCTGCGGCCCCGACGTCGAGTTCACCTGACCGATCGCAGCCGTCAGCGCCGATGAATCAGCGTTCTGGCCGAAATCGTAATGCAGATATTCGATCCGGCCGACCCAGTTCGGGCTGCCCAGCATCGCCTCGACGCCGGCACCGGCGACCCAGCCGAATTTGTCGGTCGGCGTGCGCGTCGACGTCAGCGACATGCCGACGGGCGCCGTCGAGGTCCGTAACGTCTGCGATGTCGAATCGAGCCGCTCCCAGGCCAGGCCCGCGGTCCCATACAGCAGCACATTGTCGGCCGGCAGCCAGCCGAGGCGGCCGCGAATGCTGCCGAGATACTGCGCCTTCTCGCTGAGCGTGATGGTCGTCGCGTCCGTCCCGCCGAGGAGCTGGCTGACCGCGTTGCTGCCCTTGATGTCGGCCACGGAAAAATCGAACTCGAGCCCGGTGACGGCGCGGCCGAACTGCCAGTTGTGGCCGGCCTGCGCGCCATAAACGGCGCCCTTGCCGCGGATGCCGTTGATCGATTGCGGCGTCGCCAGCGCAAACGCCTCCGACTGCGAGAAGTCGTCGCGCTGCCAGCCATACCCTCCATGGATGCCGAGATAGAAGCCCGCCCAGGATGCAGCCAGCGTCGGCGGCGCCTTTATGGGCAAGTCGGCACCGAGCGCGCGGCCGGTCAGTACGATGAACGAGACGCCGCCGAGAAGACCAGCAAAGCGCAGGCAGCGCGGCGTACGCGGCCCCGTGTTCGATCCCGGCCCCATTCCCAGTCCCCAACGAAATTCCCAAAATATCCTGGCGCGAATGGAATCACGGAGATTGGTGATTCGCTATCTCGCGTTGAGCGTGCGCCGCGCGAAAGCCTCGCGGCGTGTTCAAACGGCAACAGCAAGTTGCGAGAGATGCTACACTTTTCGGCACAACGAAAGAAATCATAATCAAGCGTTAGGAAATACACGATCACGAATCAGGAAAACCGGCGATTGACGATTCCCGCCGGCGCATCATCATCCGCGCGATCGCCTCGCCGATCACCACGGTCGTGAAGTGAGTGTTGGCGCGGCAGTCCGACGGCATGATCGAGGCGTCGGCGACGCGCAGGCCCGAGATGCCCTTTACCGTGCCGTCGGGATTGACCACGCCATCGGCATCATTGACGCCGGTCATGCGGCAACTGCCGGCCGCGTGCTGGATATCGCCGGTTTCACGGCGCAGCAGCGCGTCGAGCTCGTGATCCGGCAGCGCTGCGGCCTGCGGCAGCGTCAAATCGGTGTCGGTGAGCCTGATCCAGTCGGCGATCCCAGCGAGCGCCGGCTGCGAGGTGATCACGGCCAGCCGCTTCACCGCATCTTTCATGCGCAGCATGTCGCGGAGATCGGCCAGCATGTTCTCCTCGACGATCGGATCGATCGCGGGATCGGTCGAGGCCAATTTGAGCGTGCCGCGAGAATAGGCGTTGAACAGCCCGGCGCCGATCGCCCCGGGCACGCCGATGCCGCGGTGGTTGAAGGCGATCAGGATCATGTCGCGCTTGCCACCGTCGGCGAGGCCCGAGGAATAGGTCACGCAGCAATTGGTGTGGCGGGTGTCCGGATCGGTCGGCCTGAGATTTTCGTGGAGCTGGATCGTGGCGCGAAACAGCGGGTGGTCGAAGAAATGGCGGCCGACCGGCAGATCGCGCTCCACCGCAATCCCCATCGCCTTCAACTCGTCCGCCGGTCCGATGCCCGAACGCAGCAGGATCGCCGGGCTGTGGATCGCGCCGGCGCACAGCACGATCTGACGCGCGCTGATCTCGTGGGTGCCCTGCCCCTCGATGTGAACGCGGAGGCCGGTCGCCCGGCCGTCGCTGATCAGCACGCGATCGACCAGCGCATGCCCGCGGATCTCCAGATTGGCGCGGCCGCGCGCGGGCTCGAGATAACCCTCATTGGTGGTGATACGGCGGCTGTCGCGGCTGTTGATGGGATAGCAGGCGACGCCTTCGCCGTCCGGGCCGTTGACGTCGACGCACCAGCGATAGCCGCTCGCCAGCGCCGCATCGCGCAAGCCGCGATCGATCGAGCCCCATTTCTCGGGCGGAGCGCGATAGACCGGCAACGGTCCGCCACGTCCATGGCCTTCGGCGTCGCCGAACTCCAGATCATCCTCGATCACCGAGAACAGCGGCATCACCTCCTTGGCCGACCAGCCGGTGCAGCCATTGGCCGCCCATTCGTCGAACGCGTCGGCAACGCCGCGGATCGCGATCTGACCGTTCATCATCGATGAGCCGCCGAGACCCTTGCCGCGCCAATAGAAACGCGGCTCCTGTTCCGTCACCCGGCGCGTCAGGAGATGCGGCCACTGCCATTTCTCCTGATACTCGCGCTTGTGGATGATCGGGATCGGATTGGGCGTCCTCACCTCCCAGGGCGCCTCGTCGGCGCGCCAGTCGAGACCGGCTTCCAGCAGCAGGACACGCCGTGCGGGATCCTCGGAAAGCCGCGCCGCAACAGCGGCGCCGGCCGAACCGCCGCCGACTACAATGACATCGTACATCGGGTTACTTCTCAACGTTCCGGAATACCGGGATGGCGGAGGGTATCAGACCGCGCAAAGTCGCGCGATAGACCGCCCCGGCTGCGCGAACTCGCCCCACGGAATTGCGGGCGCCTGATCGTACATATTGCCAGCCGATGAAGTCGGCGCAGTTAAACGCACCGTGACGTCAGCGCGTCCGGGACGCGAGAGCGGCCCTACTCGATCACCCGCCCGAACTTGTTCGACTTCGGGAAGCCCTTCGGCGGCAGGCGGCCGGCGTCGGCACGGGTGCCTTGCCATTCGCTGAGCTCCTTCATGGTCGCCGAGAACTCGCGACCGGCGGAGTCCTTCCACGTCAGGCCCGCCTTGGCGTCGAACACGGCGATGTCGGACAGGCCGCCGTCCTTGTATTTCTGCAAGCGCACGCCGCGGCCGCGCGCCATCTCCGGCACCTCGCTGAGCGGGAAGATCAACATCTTGCGGTTCTCACCGATGACCGCGACGGTGTCGCCGATCACCTCGGTGACCGTGCGCGCCTCGTTCGGCATCTCGACGTTGAGGACCTGCTTGCCCTTCTTGGTGGTGCCGACGCAATCGTCCTCGTTGACGACAAAGCCCTGGCCCTCGTGGCTCGCGACCAGGAACTTGCGCCCGCCCTTGTTGACGAACAGCGTGACCGGAGCAGCGTCCTGCTCGAGATCGATGAACAGGCGGATCGGCTCGCCATGACCGCGGCCGCCCGGCAGCTTGGCGACATCGAGAGAGTAGAACTTGCCGTTGGTGGCGAACAGCAACAGCTTCGACGTCGTCTCCGCGAAGAAAGCGAAGCCGAGCTTGTCGTCCTGCTTGAAGGCGAGGCCCGAGAGGTCCTCGACATGCCCCTTCATGGTGCGGATCCAGCCCTTGTCGGAGACGACGACGGTCACCGGCTCACGCTCGACGAGGGCTTCCTCCATCGCGGCAAGATCGTGCTCGGGCGCGTCCGCAAAGGTGGTGCGGCGCTTGCCGAGCAGCGTCTTCGGTCCGAACATGTCGCGGACCTTGCCGACCTGCTCGCCGACCTTCTTCCACTGCTCAGGCTCCGAGGCAAGCAGCGCGTTGACGCCCTTGAGCTCGTTGCGCAGGTTCTTGTCCTCGGTGCGGATCTCCATCTCTTCGAGCTTGCGCAGCGAACGCAGCCGCATGTTGAGGATGGCTTCGGCCTGCACCTCGGTGAGCTTGAATGCCTTGATCAGCGCCGGCTTCGGCTCATCCTCGGTGCGGATGATCCTGATCACCTCGTCAAGGTTCAGATACGCGATCAGAAGGCCGCCGAGGACTTCCAGCCGGTTCTCGATCTGCACCTTGCGATAATTGGTCCGGCGGATCAGCACGTCGCGCAAATGGTCGAGCCATTCGCGCAAGGCTTCGGCAAGGCCCACCACCTTGGGGACGCGGCCTTTCAGCAGCACGTTGAGGTTCAGCGGGATCTTGCTTTCCAGTTCGGTCAGCCGGAACAGCGATTCCATCATCAGGGCGGGATCGACGTTCTTCGACTTCGGCTCGATGACGAGACGGACGTCTTCGGCCAACTCGTCCCTGACATCGCCGACCAGCGGCAGCTTCTTCTGGTCCAGCAGCTCGGCGATCTTCTCGACCAGGCGCGACTTCTGCACCAGCCACGGGATCTCGGTAATGACGACCACCCAGGTACTACGGGCGCCCTCCTCCTGCTCCCATCTGGCCCGGACGCGGAACGAGCCGCGGCCGGTGGTGTAGGCTTCAGCGATTGCCTGCTTGGAATCGACGATGATGCCGCCGGTCGGGAAATCCGGGCCCTTCACCCACTTCAGCAGCGCCTTGGATTTCGCGTCGGGCTTCTCGATCAGATGCAGCGCGGCGTCACAGAGCTCGGCCGCGTTGTGAGGCGGAATCGAGGTCGCCATGCCGACTGCAATGCCTTGCGCGCCGTTGGCGAGCAGGTTCGGGAAGCCGCCGGGCAGCACGATCGGCTCTTTCGACTGGCCGTCGTAGTTGGGGCGGAATTCGACGCCGTCCTCGTCGATGCCGTCGAGCAGAAGCCGCGCGACGTCGGTCATGCGCGCTTCGGTGTAGCGGTAGGCGGCGGGATTATCGCCGTCGATATTGCCGAAATTGCCCTGGCCGTCGACCAGCGGGTAGCGCGAGGAGAAATCCTGCGCGAGGCGCACCATAGCGTCGTAGATCGCCTGGTCGCCGTGCGGATGGAACGAGCCCATCACGTCGCCGACGATTTTGGCGGATTTCTTGAAAGCCGTGCCCGGATCGAGCCGGAGCAGGCGCATGCCGTAAAGGATTCGCCGGTGCACCGGCTTCAGGCCGTCGCGCGCATCGGGCAGCGCGCGGTGCATGATGGTGGAGAGCGCATACGCGAGATAGCGCTCTTCCAGCGCCTCACGCAGCGGCACCTCGTGAATTTCGGCCGGTTCTTCCGGCGGAATCAATCGTTTTCCCATGCCGCCCGGTTAAACCGTGGAAGCGAATCGGGCAAGGATGGATTGGTTCCCTGGGGGCGGCTATTGGCCTGCCCAGCCGGCGGACACGGTCGGCTGGACCTTGGTCTGCGCGGTGACCGGCATGTTGGCAACGCAGCGGCGGGCCGTCTCGATTTCAGCGTCCGTCGCGCCCTTGGATCGGGCCCATGCCTCTGCGGCTGCAGCGGAATATTTGGCCACATAAAACCTGACGACCGTGCAGGAGGCCCGGCGAAACACGCCCGGTTGCTCGCCTGCGATGGCGTCCGGCGCCAGCGCGACAAGCGCTGCCGATATCAGAATTCCCTTGATCAGCATCAGGATTATCCCCGGATTGGAACCCCAAGGGCAAGTCCGGGAACCCAACTATTGTTCCGCAAACTGCTGCCTGTTTGGGCAATGCAGAGGCGCGCTGGCGTCATGGCGCCGGAATTGCCGCCCTCGCCTGCTGTCGCGTCAGGGCGTTGATGAAGCCGGCGCGCGCATCGGAATGGGCCTGCCCGCGCGGCTCCAGCACATGTCGCAGCAGAAACAGGCCGGTCAGCCGAAACCCGTCCTGGAGATCCTCGTCGGTGAGCTCGTTCGCGGTTTCGCCCTGGCGCAGGAACGGCGGCAGCCGCAACAGCCGATCGCGCCACGGCTCGCCCGCGGTGCGCGACACCGCGCCGCCGGATTTCGGCGAGACGTAGATCAGGTCCGTGGTCTCCCCGGTCACCGCGCAGTTGTCCAGCGCAAGGCCGAAGCCGAGCTCGCCGAGCATCGCCAGTTCGAAATGAATGACGTGCACGGCCGCGCTGCCGATGTCGTCGAAATCGTCGAGCGAATGCTCGAGCATCGCAAAAATATCCTCGTGCGGATCGCGCTCCGGCAAGAGCCGCGCAATCGAGGCCAGGTGGGTGACGCCATAAACACCGTGGGACGATCCCAGCAGCGTGGCCGCGCGCAGCTTCAGCCCTTCGATCGCATAGGTGCCGAGATGCTCATCGAGCCGCGCCCGCCACACCACGCTGACGCTGTTGCCGGGTTGCAGCAAGGGCCGCATCCGCGAGCCGGCGCCGCCGCGCACGAGGCCGAGGTGCCGGCCGTGCGCACGCGTCAGGAGCTCAACGATGGCGCTACTCTCGCCATGCCGCCGCACCCCCAGCACGATGCCTTCGTCGGTCCATTCCATGAGCGGAAGTCTAGCGCATTTCGAGGAACCGTAGGGCGGATTAGCCGAAGGCGTAATCCGCCGCCGGCGTACATGCATGTAAGTGGTGGATTACGCTTCGCTAATCTTACTGAGTCAGACGGCCGCAGTCCTTGAGGCCGAAGAATCAAGTATTTGAGGAGATTCACTGTTTGGCGCGCGGAGGGCCAGATAAATCTCGATCAGGGTGGAGATAGCGAAACGCGGTTTGCAGAATATGTAGCGGGGCTTGGAAGCGTGATTGGTCACGCGGAGCGGATGAGGCCGCTGCGCGACTACTGCACCGGCTTGATGTTGCCTGGAGAACGCAAGAGCGTGGAACCGATGGCGGCGCGTACGGCTCCAGCGAGGACGTCGGCGCAGCATCAATCGCTGCTTCATTTTGTCGGCGTCGCAGACTGGTCGGACGAGGCCGTGCTGTCCAAGGTCCGCGAGATGGTGCTGCCGGCGATCGAGAGGAGCGGACCGATCGAGGCATGGATCATTGACGACACCTCGTTCCCCAAGCAAGGCAAGCATTCGGTCGGCGTACACCACCAATATTGCGGTCAACTCGGCAAGCAGGCCAATTGCCAGGTGGCGGTGTCGCTCTCGATTGCCAATCATGCCGCCAGCCTTCCGGTGGCCTATCGGCTGTACCTGCCGGAAGCTTGGACGAAGGATCGTGTGCGGCGGAAGAAGGCCGCGGTGCCGAAGGAAATCAAGTTCAAGACCAAGCCGGAGATTGCATTAGATGTAAGTGGTGGATTACGCTTCGCTAATCCACCCTACGCAGCTTCACGCGTTGAACCAGCCCTTCGCATCCCCGCTGAAGGAGAAATACAGCCCGAACGCCGTCAGCACGCAGGAGACGATCTCGATCACGCTGTCGAGCTCCAGTCCCCTGTCGCCGATGATCTGGGCAAGCGAGATCACCGACAGCACCAGCGCGGCCGCCAGCACCCAGCGCGGCCAGTTCTTGCGCCAATGCGCGGCGAGCCAGACGAAATAGACCAGCAGCGAAATCATGCAGCCGGCGAGCAGCGTCGCCGTCATGATCATCTGCTCGGTCATGTCGATGGTGGGCGTGCGGTCCTGCACCGCGACCGACAGGGCATCCAGCATCAGCGATGCATAGAGCAACGCTTCGAAGCGCCGGACGTTCGTGGGAACGCTCATCAAATACCGATCTTTTCTTGGTTATTCCTTGGGGAATTCCAGGCCCATCTCGCGGTAGCGATCGGGATCGTCACCCCAGTTCTCGCGCACCTTGACGAACAGGAACAGATGCACCGGCACGCCCAAAATCTCGGCAAGCTCCTTGCGCGAGTCCGCACCGATCGACTTGATGCTGGCGCCGCCCTTGCCGAGCACGATCTTGCGCTGGCTTTCGCGCTCGACGAAGATTGTCTGCTCGATGCGCACGGACTTGTCCTTGCGCTCCTCCCACTTGTCGGTCTCGACTGTCGACTGATACGGCAATTCCTGGTGCAGCTTGCGAAAGATCTTTTCGCGGGTGATCTCGGCCGCGAGATGTCGCATCGGCGCATCCGACATCTGGTCCTCTGGATAGAGGAACGGACCCGGCGCCACCATCTCGGCGAGAGTGCTGCGAATATCGTCGACACCATCGCCCGAGATCGCCGAGACCATGAAGGTCTTGGCGAAGGTCATACGCTCGTTGGCAGCCTGGGCCAGCGCAAGCAGCTTCTCGCGCTGGACCAGGTCGACCTTGTTGATCACCAGGATCTTGTCGTGCTTGACGCTCGCCGCCTTGGCGAGGATCGCCTCGGCCTCCTCGTCGATGCCGCTCTTGGCGTCGAGCAGCACGCAGACGAGATCGGCGTCATGCGCCCCGCTCCAGGCGGTTGAGACCATGGCGCGATCGAGCCGGCGCTTCGGCAGGAAGATGCCGGGCGTGTCGACCAGAATGATCTGCGCGTTGTTCTCGATCACGATGCCGCGGATCAGCGCGCGCGTGGTCTGCACCTTGCGCGAGACGATCGTGACCTTGGCCCCGACCAGCGCATTGACCAGCGTGGACTTGCCGACATTGGGTGCGCCGATCAGTGCCACGAAGCCGCAGCGCGTCGCGGCAGGCGTTTCGCTCGTTTCAGCCATCATTACCGCCGCCAACGCCTTCGCGTTCGATCATGACCGAGGCCGCGACCTTTTCCGCAGCGCGCTTGCTGCCGCCGATGCCCTCGGCCGGCGCGAGCCCCGGCAGGTCGACCGCGACCCGGAACTGCGGATCGTGATGTGGGCCGGTGCGCTCAACCTCGCGATAGACCGGCGTCGGCAGTCCCTTCCCTTGCGCCCATTCCTGGAGCACGGTCTTGGGATCGCGCAGCGGTCGCCGCGGCTTGTGCATGCGCTCGGTCCAGTTGCGCTTGACGAACTCGTCCGCCGCTGCATGGCCGCCGTCGAGGAAGATGGCGCCAATCACGG
The DNA here is from genome assembly GCA_963819355.1 of uncultured Alphaproteobacteria bacterium. GTDB lineage: Bacteria > Pseudomonadota > Alphaproteobacteria > Rhizobiales > Xanthobacteraceae > Bradyrhizobium. The sequence continues at coordinate 736,276 of CAWFVZ010000017.1, forward strand.
CTTCGCAGATGTCACCGAGGACGGACTTGCGCAGGCGGGCATCGGCGCTGGAGCCGACCGAGCCGAGCTTGATGTCGTCGAGCAGACCGAGCGCCTTGGCGACGTCGGCACAGCTCTCCTTGCGCACGAGCTCGGCCAACCGCTTGGACAGCTCGCCCTCGTCGGCATTCGGGAAGGCATGAAAGAGCATGTCGGAGACGACGAGCCCAAGCACGTGATCGCCGAGGAATTCCAGCCGCTGATAGCTGTCGCCGCGCTTGCGCCCGCTCTTCAAAGCGGAGACATGGGTAATGCCCTGCATCAAGAGGTTCGGATCGGCAAAGCTGTAACCAATGCGCGCTTCAAGCGCCGCGTTCGCATCCGAGCCCTTGGCCTTGCTGCTCCGGGCCCGCTTCTTCTTCGCAGGCGTCTTGGTCGCAAGCGTCTTGGTCGCAGCCTCGCCGTCAGAAGCGGCCTGCGCCTCGATCGATTGGGTCGCGATGTCCTTGGCTTCGTCTTTCATCGGACGATTTTGAAGAAGCAATTCCAGCGCACCGCCCACGGCCAGCGCCAGAACATCCAGGCATGCTCGCCCTCGCCGATCGAGAAGAAGATCATCTGGGCGCGGCCGATCAAATTCTCCTGCGGCACGTAGCCGACCTGGCCGAGGAAGCGGCTGTCGGTGGAGTTGTCGCGGTTGTCACCCATCATGAAGAAATGGCCGGGCGGTACGGTGTAGACGTTGGTGTTGTCCATGTAGCCGTTGTCGGCGCAATCGAGCGTCTCGTAGGAGACGCCGTTCGGCAGCGTCTCCTTCCAGCGCTTCACCCGCGAGATGCCGCCGCCTTCGGAGCCGCACGGATCCTCGCCGACATATTCACTCATGCGCTGGCGGTTGACCGGGGTGTCGTTGATGTAGAGCAGACCCTCCTTCATCTGGACGTGGTCGCCGGGAAGGCCGATCACGCGCTTGATGTAGTCGGTGAAGTCATCCTTTGGCAGCCGAAACACGACGATGTCGCCGCGGTTCGGATCCGAGCCCCAGATCCGTCCCGAGAACAGCGGCGGCGAGAACGGGACCGAGTAGTGGCTGTAGCCGTAGGAATATTTCGAGACGAACAGATAGTCGCCGACCAACAGCGTGGCCTTCATCGAGCCGGACGGGATGTTGAAGGGCTGGAACAGGAAGGTGCGGATCACGAGCGCGATCAGGAGAGCGTGGATCACGACCCGGATCGTTTCGCCGACGCCGCTCTCAGTTTTTGTTCCCGAAGTCACGCTCATTGCTCTCTCAATTCCGACCGGCGGTCACAGAGCGCCCTCCTCCCGCGCGAACGGCCCATCGCTGCGCGGCGCAAGGAGATTGTCCTGATTCTGATAGTGAGGGCCAATTCCGGCGTAAAGCCGAATTCGCCCAGGCTGATTTGCGTTCGCGGACTTTTAGACGGTTGTCGGGGGCCACGCAATCAAGGATCGCATCAAAAACCCGTAAGATGTTGAATTTCAATGAGAATTATAAAATTACCGCCAGGCCGTCAGGGCTTGGCCAGCGGAACGGCGGAAATGATCACGAAGGCCTGCGCCAGCGGCCAGTCGTCGGTGATCGTCAGGTCGATCTGCGCCTCGAACCCCTCGGGCGTCAGGGCCTGGAGCCTGGCGAGCGCCCCTCCGGTCAGCCGCATGGACGGCCGGCCGCCCGGCAGGTTGACCACCCCCATGTCGCGCCACCAGACGCCGCGCCGGATGCCGGTGCCGAGCGCCTTGGAGCAGGCCTCCTTGGCGGCAAAGCGCTTGGCATAGGTCGCCACCACCATCTTCTCGTTCTTGGCCCGCCGCTCCGCCTTGGCACGCTCGGCCTCGGTGAAGATGCGGTTGAGGAAACGCTCGCCATGACGCTCGATCACCTTGGCGACACGGGTGATGTCGATCAGGTCGGAGCCGATGCCGATGATCATGCCCGGCTCCGGCCGCGGTCCATCGCCGCGCGCATGCTACGCACCGTCTCGGCAAGACCGACGAACAGGGCCTCGCCGATCATGTAGTAGCCGATGTTGAGCTCCATGATCTCCGGCAGGCCCGCGATCGTCTCCGCCGTCGCATAGTCGAGGCCATGCCCGGCATGGACCTCGAGCCCCGCGTCCTTCGCGAGCTTCACGCCCGCCACGATCCGCCGCCATTCGGCCTCGGCCTTGTCGGCGTGGCCATCAACCACGGCGTCGCACCAGGCGCCGGTGTGGATCTCGATCACCGGCGCGCGCAGCCGCGCCGCCATCTCGATCTGCGCAGGGTCTGCGGCGATGAACAGCGAGACGCGGATGCCGGCATCGCCGAGCCGCGCGATGTAGGGCGCGAGCGCATTGTGCTGGCCGACAACATCCAACCCGCCTTCAGTCGTCACCTCCTGGCGGCGCTCCGGCACCAGGCACACCGCATGCGGCTTGGTAGCGAGCGAGATGCGCATCATGTCGTCGGTTGCCGCCATCTCGAAATTCAGCGGCCTGGAGATCTCCGCCTTCAGCCGCGCCATGTCCTCATCGCGGATGTGCCGGCGGTCTTCGCGCAAGTGCGCAGTGATGCCGTCGGCGCCGGCCTCGATCGCAAGCAGCGCGGCGCGCACCGGATCGGGATGGCGGCCGCCGCGCGCGTTACGGACGGTCGCGACATGGTCGATATTGACGCCGAGGCGGAGCGGAAGAGCGGGCATTTCAGGACTCACGAGATCGGAGGAACAGGCGAATACGGAAGACGCCTATCCATTAACACGTTCGACGCGGGCGACGACCGCCTTGGCGCGCAGCTGAGCCAGGATCGCGCTCAAATGCTTGAGATCGTAGACTTCGAGATCGATCGTCGTCTCCGTGAAGTCAGGCGAGCGGCGCTGCATGCTGATGTTGTCGATATTGCCGTCATGCTCGGCGATCACGGTCGCGATCTGCGCCAGCGCGCCCGGCTCGTTGACGTTCTCGACCTTGATGCGCGCCGGGAAACGCTGCGGGACGGAGTCCTCGATGTCCCAGCGCACGTCGAGCCAGCGCTCCGGCTCCTCCTCGAAATCCTTCAGGGCCGGCGACTGGATCGGATAGATCGTGATGCCCTCGCCCGGCGTCACGATGCCGACGATGCGATCGCCCGGCACGGCGCCGCCGTTCGGCGCGAACTTCACCGGCAGTTCGGAATTGTTTCCGCCGATGGGGATCGCAACCGGGCTGCGCGACGGCTCCGGCGCCTTCTCCTTGAGCTTGGCGGCGAGACCCTTCTTGACGCCGTAGCGCGCGACGCGCTCCTCCTTGTAGTCGGGATACATCGCGCGCGCGACGTGGGAGGCCTTGATCTCGCCCCGGCCGACCGCGGCCATGACGTCCTCGATCGAGGTGCGCGCAAGCCGCGGCAGCGCACCCTTGAGCTTGTCGTCGGCGTATTCGATCTTGGCACGCTCGAACAGGCGCTCGACGATGCGCCGGCCGAGGCCGACATATTGATCACGCACCGCGGTACGCGTGGCGCGGCGGATCGCGGCGCGCGCCTTGCCGGTGACCGCGAGCGTTTCCCAGGCCGAGGGTGGCGCCGATTGCGCTTCCGAGGTCAGCACTTCGACCTCGTCGCCGTTCTGGAGCTCCGAGGACAGCGGTGCGAACTTGCCGTTGATCTTGCAGCCGACCGCGCTGTTGCCGACGTCGGTATGTACGGCATAGGCGAAGTCGATCACGTTGGCATGGCGCGGCAGCGCGATCAGCTTGCCCTTCGGGGTGAAGCAGAACACCTGATCGTGGAACAGCTCGAGCTTGGTATGCTCGAGGAACTCCTCCGGGTTGGCGCTCTCCGAGAGGATGCCGATGGTGTGGCGCAGCCAGGCGAATGCATTCAACTCGCGCTTGAGGAATTCGGTCGGCGAGCCCACGCCTTCCTTGTAGAAGACGTGCGCGGCGATGCCGCGCTCGGCGATCTGGTCCATCGCCTCGGTGCGGATCTGGAGCTCGACGCGCTGGTTGCCGGGGCCGATCACGGTAGTGTGGATCGAACGATAGTCGTTCTGCTTTGGCGTCGAGATATAGTCCTTGAAACGCCCCGGCACGACCGGCCAGGTGGTGTGGACGATGCCGAGCGCGCGATAGCAAGACTCGATGTCGTTGACGACGACGCGGAACCCGAAGATATCGGACAATTGCTCGAAGCCGACGGACTTCCGCTCCATCTTGGTCCAGATCGAAAACGGCTTCTTGCGGCGGCCATAGACCCGCGCGCCGAGACCCCTGTGGCGCAGATTGTTGGAGAGCTGGTCCTCGATCTCGCCGATCAGATTGCGGTTGCGCTCGGCGAGCGCATCGAGCCGCTGCATCACCACCGAATAGGCTTCGGGATCGAGGGTGCGGAAGGACAGATCTTCCAGCTCCTCGCGCATTTCCTGCATGCCCATGCGCCCTGCCAGCGGCGCGTAGATGTCGAGCGTCTCCTCGGCAATGCGTCGCCGCGATTCCGTCGGCACGAATTCCAGCGTGCGCATGTTGTGCAGGCGGTCGGCGAGCTTCACCAGGAGCACGCGGACATCGTCGGCAATGGCCAGCAACAATTTGCGCAGATTCTCGGCCTGTTTGGCCTCGCGCGATACCAGCTCCAGCCGCTTCAGCTTGGTCAGGCCCTCGACCAGCGCGCCGATTTCCGGTCCGAAGATCTGGTCGATCTCGGCGCGTGTCGCCTCGGTGTCCTCGATCGTGTCGTGAAGCAGCGCCGCGACGATGGTTGCGTCGTCGAGCTTCAGGTCGGTGAGAATCGCCGCCACTTCGAGCGGGTGCGAGAAATACGGATCGCCGGAGGCGCGGGTCTGCGAACCGTGCGCCTTCATCGCGTAGACATAGGCGCGGTTCAGCAGGTCTTCGTTGGTGTTCGGATTGTAGGACCGAACGCGCTCGACGAGGTCATATTGACGCATCATGCGCGCGCGCAGCTTCGCCGGCCGTGCCACCGGCGCAGTCGGGGCCACGGCAACCAATTCGGTTGCGCCCTGCATCTGCGTTGGTTTGCGGCGTCGATACACCATGCCGTCCTGCCTTCAAACGGACCATAAAACAGCCCGTTGTATACATCCTAGCTCCGATCGCGGACGCGGCCGATCAATTCGGTGACAGGCGCGCGGCGCAAACCGCCAACGCTATGGTAACCACGAAAACGTCAACAAAAGCAAAGGCCCGAACGCGGGTTCGGGCCTTTGATAAGATCACAAGAATTCAACGATCGCGACAGGACGATTACTCGTCCTCCTCGGGCTGTTCTTCCGGCGGCGCGAGGCCTTCGAGGCCCTTCAGGAGCTCCTCTTCGGTCATGCGCTCCACAGCAACTTCGGTATCGTCCGCATCCACGCTGGCGCCGGCGGAACCGATCAGAGGCACCGTGTCCGGCTCGGGCTCGTCGACCTCGACGAACTTCTGGAGGGAGTGCACCAGCTCCTCGCGGAGGTCCTCCGGCGAGATGGTCTGGTCGGCAATTTCGCGCAAAGATACAACAGGGTTCTTGTCGTTATCGCGGTCAACCGTTAGCTGTGAACCGGACGAAATCATGCGGGCACGGTGGGCGGCCAGCAGGACCAGGTCAAACCGGTTGTCGACCTTGTCGATACAATCTTCTACGGTGACGCGAGCCATGAACTGTCGCTCCGCTATGGGTGGGACGAAATATGTGGATGATTGGGGCTAGTTATAGGGACCAGGCCGGTTTCGCAAGGCCAATTTGTGATTTGGCCTCGCCAAACGGCTCTGATAACCCCACATTGGGGCTGAGATGGGTGGTTTCCCGGGCTGCCGCTACGGGCGGCGCCGGGTGTATGAAAGTCGGCCATAACTATACCTTGATTGCCCCGACTTCTCCGGATTTGCGGTTTCGACGGGTTTCGGCAGGACTTTGAACTGCGCGGCTTGCTGCCGTCGGCCAACAATAAACGATTTATCACGATCACTACGCGAGCAAACTGAATGTCACCTTCCTCCACCGACAAGATCGCGCTCTTCATCGACGGGGCCAATCTTTACGCGACAGCGAAAACTCTCGGCTTCGACATCGATTACAAGCGCCTGCTGAAGGAGTTTCAGAGCCGCGGGACACTGCTGCGGGCGTTCTACTACACAGCGATCATCGAGGATCAGGAATATTCCTCGATCCGCCCCCTGATCGACTGGCTGGACTACAACGGCTACACCGTCGTCACCAAGGCGACCAAGGAGTTCATCGACGCCTCCGGCCGCCGCAAGGTCAAGGGCAACATGGACATCGAACTTGCGGTCGACGCCATGGAGCTCGCCGAGCACGTCGACCAGATGGTGCTGTTCTCGGGCGATGGCGACTTCCGCTCCCTGGTCGAGGCCGTGCAACGCCGCGGCGTGCGGGTCACCGTGATCTCCACGATCGCCAGCCAGCCGCCGATGATCGCCGACGAGCTGCGCCGCCAGGCCGACGTCTTCACCGACCTCGTCGAGTTGCAGTCCAAGCTTGGCCGCGATCCGTCCGAGCGCCCCGCCCCGCGCGATCGCGGCGAGCGCGAAGCACGTCACCACGCCCCGCAGTTCCTCCAGCGCGCGACCACCATGGCGCCGAGGGGCGATGACGACTTCGAGGAGTGAGGCGGCCCGGTTAAGCCACCCGGCCCCCCGCACCCTCGTACCCGATCGGGACTGTCCGCTCTGCCCGCGCCTGGTCGCCTTTCGCGAGGCGAACCGCGCGCGCGAGCCGTCCTGGCACAACGCCCCGGTTGCCCCCTTCGGCGATATCAAGGCGCGCCTTTTGATCGTCGGACTCGCGCCGGGAATGCAGGGCGCCAACCGCACGGGCCGGCCGTTCACCGGCGACTATGCCGGCGACCTGCTCTACGCCACGCTGCTCGAATACGGTTTTGCCAAGGGCACCTATCAGGCGCGGCCCGACGACGGCCTGAAGCTGGTCGATTGCCGCATCGCCAATGCCGTGCACTGCGTGCCGCCGCAGAACAAGCCGCTGCCGGTTGAGATCAACACCTGCCGCCAGTTCCTCGCCGCGAACCTCGAGACGATGCCGAAGCTCCGCGCGATCGTGGCGCTCGGGCGGATCGCGCACGACACCGTGCTCAAGCCGCTGAAGCTGAAGGCTTCGCAGGCGCCCTTCGGCCACGGCGCAATACACCAGGCCGGCGCGTTCAGGCTGTATGACAGCTATCACTGCTCCCGCTACAACACGAACACCGGCGTGCTGACGACGGACATGTTCCGCAGCGTGTTCGCCAGGATCAAGGCCGACCTCGATTAGAGCGTTTTGGAGCGAAGTGGATACCGGTTCGCGTAAAGAAAACGCGTCAAAATAATCAGCCTTTGGCGGGATTGGCCTTCAGCCAGTCCAGGACATCGCTGGCGTTCCGGTCGGGCGGAAACACCGGATAGAACACGTGGGTGACCTTCGCATCGTCGATGATCAGCGCGAGGCGCTTGATCAACGTGAGCCCGGCGACCTTCATGGTCGGCAGATTGAGCGCGTGCGTGAGCGCCAGCTTTTCATCAGACAGCACCGGAAACGGCAAATGCAGCCGCGACGCCATCTCGGTCTGGTACGCATTGCTCTGCGTCGATAGGCCGAACACCTGGGCAGCGCCGGCGGCCTTCAGCTCGGCGAACAGGTCGCGAAACGCGCAAGTCTGCGGCGTGCAGCCCCGCGCGCCCGGGATCATGTCCCAATCGTCGACCAGCGAGATCTTGCCGGGCTCGCCCGTCCGCGGATAGGCGAATACCACGGTGCGGCCGGAGAGCGCCGACAGCGTGACCGAATTGTCGTCGGTCGCGAGCAGGCCGATCGCCGGCAGCGTCATGCCGGTCAGATGCGCGGCGCCGCCGTCATCGGCGGGCGCTGGAATTTGAGTCCAATCGACCTCGATCAGGTTTTTCTGGTTCATCTCGTTATCCCCTGGCCCGCATCAGCCGGCCCTTCTCCCGGCTCCAGTCGCGCTTCTTCTCGGTCTCGCGCTTGTCATGCAATTTCTTGCCCTTTGCCACCGCGAGTTGCAATTTCGCGCGGCCACGCTCGTTAAAGTACAGTTTGAGCGGGATCAGCGTCATACCCTCGCGGTCCACGGCACCCATCAGCTTGTTGATCTGCTTGCGGTGCAGGAGCAGTTTTCGCGGCCGTTTGGGCTCGTGGTTGAAGCGATTGCCCTGGAGATATTCGGGGATAGTGGCGTTGATCAGCCAGATCTCGCCGTCCTTGGAATCGGCGTACGATTCCGCGATCGTGCTCTTGCCGCTGCGGATCGACTTCACCTCGGTGCCGGTCAGCGCAATGCCTGCCTCAACCGTATCTTCGATCGCATAGTTGAAGCGGGCCTTGCGATTTTCCGCCATGACCTTGATAGGACGTTCGTTCTTATCGGCCATGGCAAAGGAACCTGAGCGGGATGCGCGCGCACGCTAACAGTTTGGATGAAGCGCGCGCGTCAAGACTTCTTGAGGAGATCGCGGATTTCGGTCAGCAACTCGACCTCGCGGCTCGGTTTCGGCGGCGCGGGCGCGGCCTCCTCCTTGCGCTTCAGGTTGTTCATGGCGCGAATCACCAGGAACAGCACGAAGGCGACGATGACGAAGTTGATCGTGAGAGTGAGGAAGCTGCCCCAAGCCAGGACAGCGCCCTGCTTTTTCGCGTCAGCAAGGTTGCTTGCCGTCACCGCCTTCGACAGCGGCGTGAAATAATTCGAGAAGTCCAGCCCGCCGGTGACCGCGCCGATCAGAGGCATGACGACGTCGCCGACCAGCGAAGTGACGATGGCGCCGAAGGCCGCGCCGATGATGACGCCGACCGCGAGGTCGACGACATTGCCCTTCATGGCAAACTCGCGGAACTCCTTGAGCATCTGCATGCCCTTTTCCTCGACCTTGCTCACGAGCACGTCCCTTTGAACCGATTGCTCAATTGATCAGGCCGGCATGAACCATGGCGCTGCGCACCGCGATGCGCGTCGGCTCGGAGACCGGAACCATCGGCAGCCGCAACGTCTCGTCCATCTTGCCGAGCAGCGACAGCGCGTACTTGATCGGCGCCGGATTGCTCTCGATGAAGAGGTTGTTGTGCAGCGGCATCAGCTTGTCGTGCAGCTTGAGGGCAGTGGCGTGATCGCCCTTCTGCCAGGCGATATGGAATTCCGAGCATAGCCGCGGCGCGACGTTCGAGGTCACCGAGATGCAGCCATGGCCGCCATGCGCCATGTAGCCGAGGATGGTCGCGTCCTCGCCCGAGAGCTGGTTGAAGTCCTCACCCATCGCGGCGCGCTGCTGCGACACCCGCACCATGCTGGCGGTGGCGTCCTTGACGCCGGCGATGTTCTTCAGCTCCCACAGCCGCTTCATGGTGTCGACCGACATGTCGATCACCGAGCGCGGCGGGATGTTGTAGATGATGATCGGAATCCCGATCGCATCGTTGATCGCCTTGAAGTGCTGATACATGCCTTCCTGGGTCGGCTTGTTGTAGTACGGCGTCACCACCAGCACGGCGTCGGCGCCGGCCTTCTCGGCATGCTGGGCGAGCTCGACCGCTTCCTTGGTCGAATTGGAGCCGGCGCCCGCGATCACGGGCACGCGGCCCTTGGCTTCGCCGATGCACCATTCGACGACCTTCTTGTGCTCGTCATGGCTCAGCGTCGGGCTCTCGCCGGTGGTGCCGACCGGGACCAGGCCGTTGGTGCCCTCGGAAATCTGCCAGTTGACCAGCGACCGGAACGCCGCCTCGTCCAGCGAGCCGTTCTTGAACGGCGTGACCAAGGCAGTGAACGACCCCCGGAATTTCGTCTTGGCTGCCATGGACTTCCTCCGTACGCGGCAAGTTTTAGAGCAAGCCCCCTTCATATCGGGTCTATCCGGCCGGTAAAAGGGCCGCTTCCGTCTGGCGCACCGTTTAGGCCGCGATTTTGCCGCGGTGGTGGTGCAAACCCTGCGGAGGTAAGCGGCTGTTGGTATTTTGTCCGCATATTCAATCAAATGCAGCTATCTCTTGAGCCACTTGACTGATTCGGGGCGACGTAACGCCGTGACCTCCTTTCCTCGTACCGCATGGCGATCTGCCGGTCTGGTCATGTGCCTGATGGCCGGGCTCTCCGTCGGCTGCGCCGCCTTGGCCAAGTCGAATGAGACGACCGAGGACGCCGCGAAGGACCCCACCAAGGGAACCGCGAAGCCAGTTGCCAAGCCAGTTGCCAAGCAACCCACGAACGATGCGGCGAAGGGGCCTGTCAAAGGATCGGCCAAGGAAGCACCCAAGGGAACAGGCAAGGAAACAGCCAAGGGCGCGAGCACGGGGGCAGCTTCCGCCCCCGCCAAGGATGCTGCGAAGAAGCCTGCCAAGGACGCAAGCAAGGACGCCGGCAAGGAACCCGCGCGGGACAAACCGAAGCCCGCAGCTGCGGCCCCCGCTCCCAAATCACGGCCGGCCGCCAACGCGTCGCCCCCCAGGCCGCGCCGACGGCGACGACCACCGTCAGACCTTCAGCCCCAGCCGCCGCCAGACCCGTCGCAACGCCCGTGCTGGCGCCTGCGACCCGCCAGCATGCCGCGCCGCGCAAGCCGGTCACACCGGCGGCGGTCGCGGCGACCTCATCGACGTCGCAAGCCGACAAGGACACGCTGGAGAACGTCATCGAGCTCGTGCGCAAGCGCAAGCCGGGCGACGCCACCAGCTACGCAGATTCGATCTCGGATCCGGTCGCCCGCAAGCTCGCCGAATGGATCATCCTGCGCAGCGAGGACAATGGCGCGAAAGTGGAGCGCTACCGCGCCTTCCTCTCAGCCAATCCGAGCTGGCCGTCGCAGACCTTCCTGCGCCGGCGCCTAGAGGCCGCGATGTGGGACGACAGGCGCGACGATTCAGTCGCCTGGTCATGGTTCGAGAACGAATCCCCGGTCTCGGCCAAGGGCCGCTTCACGCTCGCCAAGGCGATGCTGGCGCGCGGCGACCGTGCCAATGCCGAGCGGCTGGTACGCGAGGCCTGGCGCAGTGACCCGATGTCGGAGGACACCGAGAACAACGCGCTCGACCAGTTCGGTGCCCTGCTGACGCCAGGCGACCAGAAGGCGCGAATGGACACGCTGCTCTATGGCAGCGAGACCGAGGCAGCTTTGCGCGCCGCCAGGCGGCTTGGTGCCGGCTATGTCGCGCTCGCCAAGGCCCGCATCGCCTCCTTCAGGAAGGCGCCGAACACCCGCGCGCTGCTCGAAGAGGTGCCGCGCGAACTGCACAGCGATCCCGGCTTCATCTTCAGCAAGATCCAGCTCCTGCGCCGCGAGGAGAAGTTTGCCGAGGCCGCCCAGCTCATGCTGTCGGCGCCGAAGGATCCGAACCGGCTCTACAATGTCGACGAATGGTGGATCGAGCGGCGCCTGTTGGCGCGCAAGATGATCGACACCGAGGAATTCCGTAGCGCCTATCTGATCGCGCGCGACGCGGCCCTCCCCTCGCGCGATATCTACAAGACCGAGCAGGAATTCACCGCGGGCTGGATCGCGCTGCGCTTCCTCAACGATCCGGCGGCTGCCGCCCAGCACTTCGCCCGCATCGGCGTCGGCAGCGTCAACCCGACCACGTTGGCGCGTGCCGGCTACTGGCAGGGCCGCGCGGCTGAAGCCGCGGGCCGCCAGCAGGAGGCGCACAACGCCTATGCCCGGGCGGCCGAGCAGTCCACGAGCTATTACGGCCAGCTCGCGCGCGCAAAACTTGGCCTGCCGCAGATCGCGCTGAACAGCCAGCCGCGCGGACGCGGCGCCGAACGGCTGGAGATCGTGCGCGCCGCACAACTGCTCTACGAGCTCGACGAGCGCGAGATGGCGGTGCCGATGCTCGCCGACATGGGCGAGAACGGCGATCCCGAGGCGCTCACCGGCCTGGGCGAGCTGACCCAGCGCTACAGCGACGCGCGCGGCATGCTGCTGGTCGGCAAGGCCGCACTCAATCGCGGGCTGCCGTTCGACTTCTACGCCTATCCCGTCAACGGCATTCCGCAGTTCACGCCGATCGGCCCCGAGGTCGAGCGCAGCATCGTCTACGCCATAGCGCGGCAGGAAAGCGCGTTCAATCCGACCGTGGTCTCGCCGGCGCAGGCCTACGGGCTGATGCAGGTGACGCCGGACGCCGCGCGCTATGTCTGCAAGCGCCACGGCGGGACCTACGACCTATCGCGGCTGAAGAGCGATTCGGCCTACAACGCCACGCTCGGCTCGGCCGAGCTCGGCGGGCTGCTCGAGGACTATCGCGGCTCCTACATCATGACCTTCGCCGCCTACAATGCGGGCCGTGGCAGCGTGAAGAAGTGGGTCGACCGCTATGGCGACCCGCGCGATGCGAAGGTCGATGCGGTCGACTGGGTTGAGCTCATTCCGTTCTCCGAGACGCGCAATTACGTGCAGCGGATCATGGAGAACCTTCAGGTCTACCGCGCCCGCTTCGGCGGCGGCACGCGATTGCAGATCGAGGCCGATTTGCGCCGCGGCTCCGGCAGCGTGGAGTAGCCGCCTCCCCTCTCAAGCGGACGCAGGCCGCCTCAATCGACTCGGCGGTAACCTGCCTGGATTGAAGTGGGATGCTTCGCGAGCTGTAACGAAGATGCTGGCTTGGTCCGTTTTAACTCTTGCTGCCTCGTCGATCGCGCAGCGAGCGCCCCCCCATCAACGCGACGGCCAAGGCGGGCATCGGTCCCGACGTGCTTCCTAATCCAGGCACGCGTCGGTCCCAGAATCGGCGGCGCAACGCTGTCGTAGGTCGAGAAACGGCAATGGCACGTGTACTACGAGATCCTGCCGCAGGCATCATCCCGCGGATGGCAGCGCGGGCTGGAATGACGTTGAACAGCTCCATTGCGATTGCCGAGGCCCGGGACCTGGAATAACGGACGGTTGGGGGTTTGGAATTCGAGAGGCCGCCTCAGCAGGCGGCCTCTTTCGATTTCGAGGGCAGAGACCATGTCACGTCTTGCATCCGAAGCATTGCGCGTCATCCACCTTGATCAACCAAAAGAAAGGCCCCGGCGGTTTCCCGCCGGGGCTCTCTAGTCAGGTCGTTAGACCGAACTTACCAGTTGCGCTGAGCGCGGAGGAGCAGAACGACCGTGTCCTGATCCTTCAGCTCGTACACAGCAGCCGGCTTGGCGACGCGGCGCTCGGCAGCCTGAGAACGCTGCCGGCATACTTCTGGTCAAGGCGCGTCCAGGTCGAGGTCAGCCGAGAACGTCAGGTTCTTGACCGGGGTCCAGCGGGTGATGCGACCCAACCGAGCCGATGGCGAAGTTCGGGTTGCAGACGGTCAACGCCGGCGACATAGACCGCCCGAACGAGCCACCGGTGCCCGCCGATCCGCAGATCGAGGTCTTAGCCAGCGGTGCCGAACTGGGCCTGGGCGTAAGCGCCGTAGATCGCAGGTGTTCCAGTAGGGATCCCAGTTGTGGGTGTAAGCGCCACGGAAGCCCCAGGTCTTGATCGGTTCCTGCGACCGGCCGTGACGAACACGGAGTCGGGAGCAATTGCCGAACCAACGCTCTGATAGGCGCCAGCAAGGCTGGTGCCGCCATACATCGTATACGAACCGGCTACCGCAGCCAGGTTCTGGAAGTTGTAGCGGGTCGCACCGTCGGTGTAGACGGCCTGAACGTTGATCACGTCACCCGCGCCGGTCGGGATGTTCTTGATCGACAAAGCGAGCTGAGCCGCCCAACCCCACTTGTCGTCGGGATGGCCAGTCGGCTCGAGTCGCGCCGTAGTAGGCAACGTGGTTGTCATGCGCCGCAACCGACGCCTGGAACAGACCCCAAGCCTGGTCGACACGCAACGTGAGCGACGAGGTTCGGAGAACGCGTACCGCCGATGGCGTTCGAACCAGAAGCGCGCCAGTCAGCGCCGCTAAGTGCCAGCCGCGCCGCCAGGTTGAGGTTGCCAGCCTGCATAGTAAGCAGTCGGATCTTCAGCCGAGAACGACGCCGTCACGCCCTGGCCGAAGTCAGCGGTGTAGGTGAACTGGGTCATACCAGTGACCGTGCCGCTACCACCGACGAGACCGTCGAAGTTGTTGCCGGGATAGTTGGTCCAGGGCGCGTCGAACTGCGAGACGGCCTTACCCATCGTGAAGCCAGCGAACTGGATGAAGGCGTAGTACACGCCGAGCGAACCGGCCGAGGTGTTGCCGTCGGTGCCGTTGGCATCGTACGGACCAGTAGCGCCGGGGCTGCACCAGAGTGTTGAGAGCCAGCGTACCGCTGTAGGCGGTCGTGCCGGTGCGCGCTGCCGGTGCCGGTGTAGTTGCCGGTCGTCCACGGAGAAGACGCCGTCGAAGAACGTGCGGACCACGCCGTATTCGGTCGCGGTGCGCGTGTCGAGTTGAGGTCTTCACGAGCGCGGATGGTGTAGTAGTTCGTCAAGCGGCGGTTCGCGCGCACCGTTGTACCGCTGCTGCCAGTGTGAAAGTCGACGTTCGTGTTGAGCCGCGACTTCAGCGCGCAGATAACCACCCAGCTTGATGCAGGTGTCGGTGCCCGGGATGTAGTAGAAACCCGCACCGTACAGGGAGCAGATCTTCACGTATTCGACCGCTTTGGCCTTCACGTGCGTATTTCGCAAAAACGGGACAGTAATTTCGCTAACTGACGGACAGCAGTTTCACTAAATCGCGGACAGCGTGGCGGCGACGAGTTTTGGTTGCCTGGTTGTTAAAGTCAGTTGGTATTCGTTTCGCTGTTTTCGATATCGGTCAAGGGGCGTGCGGCTTTTTTCCTTCGCATGCTGTCTCCTTCGAGGGCGATGCGGTGGGCGTTGTGGATGATCCGGTCGAGGATGGCATCTGCGATGGTCGGCTCGCCGATCATGTCATGCCATTGGGCAACAGGTAGCTGGGCGGTAATCAGGGTGGATTTGCGCCTGTAGCGCTCTTCGAAGATTTCCAGGAGATCGAGGCGCTGCTGGTCATTGAGGGTGTGGGTGCCCCAGTCGTCGAGGATGAGTAACTGGACACGTGCGAGCTTGTCGACGAGACGCGGGAAGCGGCCGTCGAGACGGGCCATTGCGAGGTCTTCGAACAGGCGTGGCATCCGCAAATAGAGGACAGAATGATCAAGCCTGGCCGCCTGGCGGCCGAATGCACAAGCCAGCCAGGTTTTGCCAGTCCCGGTCGAGACAGCGTCACAATGCCGGGTGTCTGGCGTTCGAGGTTTTGATCCTCTATCCGTTCCATCCTCGGGCTGGGCAGATGGTGCAGGTCGAGCACCGCAAGCGCTTCGCCGGCGAGGACCATCTGGTTGTGGTGCAGCCGACGGGACACTCGCCCTGACCCCGGCCTGGATGAGCGAGGATATCGCTCGCTCGGCAACGCTCACAGCAAGCCCTCGGTTGGCTGTCGAAAGGCTCGTCGAGCTGCGGGCGCGGATCGATGCGCTGATCGCCTCTCGAGGCGGGGCGTGGCCCCTGCGTGAAGGAGGGGATCATGCAACCAAGACGCTACTTGCAACGAAGCCTGTTCGAGAAGGATCGCCAGACGCCGGCGATTCCGGTGTCGCAGAGAAGCACGCTCGTCCGCCTGATCGAGAGGCTGCTGGTCGAGGCCCTCGCCGACGGCGCCAAGATCGAGACGGGCACGCCAACCGCAGAGACGAGGGAGGCCGCTGATGAGCAAGGTCACGCCTGAGCACCTCGCCCGTCAGGCCGTCGTCTACATCCGTCAGTCGACGCCTGATCAGGTCGCCAACAACCTGGAAAGTAAGCGCCGTCAGTACAATTTGCCGGAGCGCGCGCGACAGCTGGGCTGGAGCGATGTTGCCGTCATCGATGACGATCTCGGCCGCTCCGGCGGTGGCGTCGCGAGGCCCGGCTTCGAGAAGCTGCTGGCCGCCATCTGTGAGGTGCGCGTCGGAGTTGTGGTCTCGATCGAAGCGTCGCGGCTCGCACGCAACGGTCGCGACTGGCACACCCTGCTCGAGTTCTGCGGTCTCGTCGGCACACTGATCGCCGACGAGGACGGCGTCTACGATCCGCGACAGCCCAACGATCGCCTACTGCTCGGCATGAAGGGTACCATGAGCGAGATGGAGTTGTCGGTACTGCGCCAGCGTTCGCTGGAAGCGCTGAAGCAGAAGGCGCGCCGGGGCGAGCTGTTCATGACGGTCGCCGTCGGCTACGTGCGGGTCGGCCACAACCGTATCGAGAAGGACCCGGATCGGCGCGTCGGCGAGGCGATTGCGCTCGTCTTCGCCAAGTTCACCGAGATGCAGTCGGTGCGTCAGGTGCACCTCTGGTTCAGACACGAGCGCGTTCCGCTGCCGGCCGTCACCTATGGCGCCGAAGGCCACCTGGTTGAGTGGAAGCTGCCGGTCTACAACACGATCCTGCACATTCTGACCAACCCAATCTATGCGGGCGCGTATGCATTCGGGCGCACTGGCAGCCGCATCAGCATCGAGGCCGGCCGCAAGAAGGTGGTTCGCGGCTTCAAGAGGGAGCGCAAGGATTGGGAGGTGTTGATTCTGAACCATCATGAGGGTTATCTGAGCTGGGCGGACCATGAGAGGAACCTCGGCCTGATTGCGGATAACGCCAACGGCAAGAACCCGATGAGCCGCGGTGCCCTGCGCCGAGGTGAGGCTCTGCTCGCCGGCCTGCTGCGCTGTGGCCATTGTGGTCGCAAACTTCACGTCGCCTACTCCGGCAAGGACGGCAACACCGGTCGCTACCATTGTCGGGGCGGCGCCAACAATCATGGCGGTGACCCTTGCATCTCGTTCGGCGGCATGCGGATCGATCGTGACGTGGCCGCCGAGGTGGTCGAGCGCCTGCAGCCGCTCGGTATCGAGGCGGCACTCGCCGCGCAGGCTGCGCGCAGCCGTGCGAACGAAGACAAACGCGGCCAAGTCGAACTGGCGCTGGAGCAGGCTCGCTATGAGGTCGGGCGGGCGCGCCGCCAATACGATGCCGTCGATCCCGCCAATCGTCTCGTCGCCGCCGAGCTGGAAAAGCGATGGAATGACCGGCTGGCGGTCGCGCGCAATCTGGAGACCGAGCTGGACGCACTGACGGCTTCGCCCGCTGTTGATCTCACACCCGCCGACCGGGAGCGGCTGATGACGCTAGGCGCCGACCTGGAGCGTGCTTGGTCGAGTGCCAGCGTGGCCCCCGAGACGCGCAAGCGGATCGTGCGAACGCTGATCGACGAGATCGTCGTCCGCGTCGAGGACACCACGCTCGATCTGGTGATCCGCTGGCACGGCGGTGACCACTCCGCTCTCAAGGTCAAGAAGAATCGCTCCGGCCAGCACCGCTGGAGCGCAGCGGGAGAGACAGTCGATCTCGTGCGCGTGCTGGCGCGGCAGATGCCGGACAAAGCGATCGCGTCGGTGCTAAACCGCTCCGGCAAGACCACGGGGCGCGGCAATGGCTGGACCAAGTCGCGAGTGTGCAGCTTGCGTAGCCACAACGACGTCGCAGCCTATCGTGAAGGCGAGCGCCACGACCGCGGCGAGGTCACTCTGGACGAGGCGGCCGCGGCCCTCTCCGTCAGCCCATCAACCGTGCGACGTCTGATCAAGGACGACCAGCTCGCGGCGGGCCACCTTTGCAAAGGGGCACCTTGGATCATCAAAGCAGCCGATCTTGAGCGTGCTGACGTCAAACGAGCCGCCACCGCGCGGCGCCTCAGACGTCCGCCGTCCGGCACTCCGCTACAAAAAGAACTGGAAGTCTAACGAGATAGAAAGGTGAGCATTATGAAGCGGGCTCGGTCAGGCCGGTGATGATGAAGTTCTCATAGGCCTTTAACCAGGCACCTTGCGCCAGCTGCAGGGTATTGCGCCGGTCAAGGCCGCGGCGGGATGCGAAGTCGATGTCTTCGATACAAGCATCGACGAAGCGCAGCTTGGCCGCAGCCAGCCGATTGGTCAGGCGCCGGTCGGCGCGCATGGCGGCTTCGCGATCCAGCATCAAGCCGAGCCATTCGTCGCGGCTGAGATCGGTGGCTTGGTCCTGTTCGGCCAATTGCCGATAGGCCGCCGCCATTCCGGCAAGACCGAGGACCTGCATCTGTTCGAGAGTTGGGTGGGTCAGCATTACGATCTTCCTTTGCTTCATTGATAATAGTCTCCACCACGGATGTTGCCGTGCGAGGGAGTGGCTTTGACGGGTTCGGCGGCCGGCCTCGCACGGTCGAGTTCGGATTTGAGAATGGCGCTTACGGAGGAGTAATTGATCGCGTTGATGGTCAGAGCCCGCTCACAGGCCGCTTCCAGACGATCGCGCTGGTAGCGCCGCGCAAGCGCGATGATCCCCATGGCGGAGCGATATCCCTGCTCGGGATGCGGGCGCTCACGCATCATCCGCTCGACCAGGGTGGCGGTGTTGACCCCGATCCGCGCCGCCATCGTGATCAAGCTCGCCGGCGTCCTGTTGGCGTAACGCTGATGGGCCTTGGGCATGTGCTCGTTCACAGTGACATGGCCGCCGCGCTGAGAGCGGCGTACATGGCTGGCGACACGCGTGTGATCCTGGAAGATCTCGACAGCCCGATAAGTGAGCCGCACGTCCACCCGACGGCCGATCAGCCGGTGCGGCACCGAGTAAAACGTCTTGTCGACTTCGACGTGATAGTCGGGATGCACCTTGGCGGTCTTCCACTCCGCGTATTCGAATGGCTCGCTCGGCAGCGGCGCCAGGGCCTCGCGCTCGATCTCCTCGAACAGCTGCCGGCGGGATTTACCGATATGGCGCATCGGTCGATCGTTCAGCTCCTCCAACAAACCGCCGATCGCGCCGTTGAGATCAGCCAGGTTGAAGAACCGCCGATGGCGTAGCCGGGCCAGAATCCAGCACTCGACAATCAGCACCGCGCCTTCAACCTTGCCCTTGTCGCGCGGCTTGCGGCTGCGGGTCGGCAAAATCGTCGTGTCGTAGTGCTCGGCCATGGCGGCAAAGGTTTGATTGATCGTCGGCTCGAACCACAGCGCCTTGACGACCCCGGCCTTCAGATTGTCGCAGACGATCGCCTTGGGAACCCCGCCGAAGTACGACAGGGCCCGGGTCTGGCCTTCGATCCAATCTGGTAGTCGCTGACCGAAGCTCGCCATAGCGTAGGTCAGCGACGAGGCCCCGAGCACCGCGACAAATATCTGTGCCTGACGGATCTCGCCGGTTTGCGGATCGATCACCTCCAGCGTCGGGCCGGCGTAGTCGGTCTGCATCACCGCACCTGCTGCATGGCAGTGACGGAAGCTCGGGTTCGCCCGGCGCTGATGGACCGCAAACTTGTCGCAGAACCAAGTGTAACCATAGCCGTCGGGATGGACCGCCCGGTATTCCTGCCAGAGCAGCGTCAGCGTCACGCCCTTGCGCTTGAGCTCCTGGGCCACCCGCGGCCACTCAGGTTCGCTCAGGTCCTGCGGGGGCCGCCCGACCCGCCGGAACAAGGCCCGCTGTAACGCAGCCTCGCCCTCGTAAACCGGCGGCAGCGGCCAGCTCAGGCCGGCTTCACGCGCCCGCAGCAGGTAGGTGGCAACCGAGGTCTTGCTGATCTGCAGTCGTTCCGAGATCGCCCGTACCGATAGGCCCTGCTCGTATGTCAGCCTCAGGATCGATCGTAGGTCCTTCACGGTGGTCCGTTTCGCTTGCTTCCGTCTCGGCATTGCCCCTCTCAAAATCCAGCTTGAGAGAGAACATTGCCTGAACGGCGCCCCCGAAAACCAACCTCCGCAACTGTCCGCGATTTAGCGGAATCCCTGTCCCGGAATTACTGAAATCCCCGTCCGCGAATTACCGAAATCGCTGTCCCGGATTTACCGAAACACGCAAACTTCATGTTAAACCTCCAAGTTGCTCTTCAGGGAAGGTCACTGACCCGAACGGCCAATTCCCCAACCCCCTTTAAATCACCGCCTTGGCCACCTTCGCGTCTTCGGACACACCCGCATGAACGCGAGGGACTTAAGCGAAAGACCTAAACGGGACGACCTAGGTGTGGTCTTTCAGGAGGTTGTCCATCTGGTCTGAACCGAGGAAGCTGAGGTTGCGAAGCTTCAGTGTTCCAAGGAGAGACCAGATGAACACCCATAAGAATGCGCCTCTGACGCCCAAAGGTCGAGAGGCGATGGTCCGAAGCGTGGTGGAGGGTGGGCTGAGCAAAGCGGACGCGGCCTACCAGTTCAACACGACGCCGAAGACCGTCGCCAAATGGGTCAAGCGGTTCCGCGCAGAAGGTGTGGAAGGATTGCGTGATCGCTCCTCCAGACCCCATTCATTGCCAAGCCAAACTCCGCCAGCCACGTGCACGGCCATCGAGACGTTGCGCCGGCAGCGCCACACCGGCAAGCAAATCGCGGTCGAGGTCGAGGTATCACCGGCCACTGTCAGCCGTGTCCTGCGCCGCCTGGGACTAAACCGGATACGCGATCTGGAGCCGGCCGAGCCGGAACGCCGCTATGAGCGCGAGAACCCTGGCGAGATCATTCACATCGACATCAAAAAGCTCGGGCGTTTCGAGCGTGTCGGCCACCGCATCACCGGCGATCGGACCAGTCCGAACAAGAGCCGCGGTGCCGGCTGGGATTTCGTCCACGTCTGCATTGACGACCATTCCCGCGTCGCCTTCTCCGAGATCAAGCCCGACGAGACAGCGAACAGCGCTGTTCCCTTTCTCAAGGCGGCTGTGGCCTATTACAAAAGCCTCGGCGTCACCGTCACGCGCGTTATGACCGACAATGGCAGCTGCTACCAGGCATTCGCCTTCCGCGACGCTTGCCGGGACTTGGGCATCAAGCACATCCGCACCAAGCCCTACACGCCCAGAACAAACGGAAAGGCCGAGCGCTTCATTCAGACCGCGCTTCGGGAGTGGGCCTATGCCCAAGCCTATCCAACATCAGATCGGCGCGCCCAAGAGCTGCCGATCTGGCTGCACCAATACAACTGGCACCGACCCCACGGTGGTATAAAATCTCAAACGCCGATCAGCAGGCTCGGTTTGACCAAGGACAACCTCTTGAGGCTCCACACCTAGGGATGAAAAAGTAGTTCGTCAGGCGGTTGCGCGCACCGTTGTTACCGGTGTTCTGCAGATTGAAGTCACTGTTCGAGTTGAGTGCGACTTCAGCGCGCAGGTAACCACCCAGCTTGATGCAGGTGTCGGTGCCCGGGATGTAGTAGAAACCCGCACCGTACAGGGAGCAGATCTTCACGTATTCGACCGCTTTGGCCTTCACGGGGAGATCGGGGCTGCCTGCGCTCCGCCCACGGCGATAAGACCCGCCGCTGAGCCGAGCAAAAGGCTCTTAACCAACTAAACGGGACGACATAGGGATGCCACCTCCGTCGCCCGTTCACAATTACCGAACGTCCTTGCACACACAACAAGAGAACGCTTCGAAACGGACTTACGAAGCGCGTTTCCCGAAGAGTGTTGCACAAATAACACGCAGATGTGATCGGGGCGGCTTCATAACTCATTGTTTATACTTATGTTTCTGAGGCGGCTCCGTTTGCTCGCAAGGTTCCCCCATGGGACGCGGCAGATGCGACCTCGACCTGAAACGGGGCTTTGAGGCACTCGAATCGTGGAATCAGGAGGAGACTCAAGGAGAAGGCACAGCCTCATCTCTGCGACCCTTTAACTTGCGCAGGGCACGGTCTCACGGCGGTGCTCAAGGTGCACAGCGAGCTCTCTTTAATGGCAGCAGCCGTACTTGGGGATCGGAGCCGGCAGCGCGGCTGGCGGAGACGGAGAGCCTCGAATCCTCGACAGGCGCTCTCCCGCGCAAGCCACTCCCTTTATTTTCGACGTAAATTCAATAACTTGCGAGAGCAGAGATGCTTTCATACGTGACAATCATCCTTGCTGCATGGGCCAGACGCTCCAGCTCTCCGTCCGCTCTCGCAGCGCTACGTTCTCGCGCCGAGAGCAATCCGATTTGTTTCGAAATTCGCTGGGAATATTCGAGCGAAAACACACGCTTCGAAATTGACCCGCCCAAGCAATTAGATGCATAAGGCTCGCACCGGAGAGGTGGCCGAGTGGCTGAAGGCAACGCTTTGCTAAAGCGTCATACGGTCTCAAGCTGTATCGAGGGTTCGAATCCCTCCCTCTCCGCCACCCAGTGGCAGAATCAAGGTCTGTGCATTCCTACAGCTGAAAGCGATCGTGAAGCCGGCGCGGAAGCCTGGCGCAAGGATCCGCGCGGCTGATCTCAGCCCAATTCACGCTCTCCTTATATAGATGTGTCCACATCTCGCGGCGGGATCGCCATATCCGCCAATGCGAGGGCGCGATCAGCACCGCCTCGCCTGTCCAAGACATTGAACCAGACGCCGGCCCTGCGCCGGCACGGCAATCGTCGGGCGCGATCTAAATCGGCAGTCATTGACTTGGTTCTGGACCCATTCCTGGGTCATTCTTGTCAGCGTCGCTCATGCTGCGCGGGTCTCGTGACGGCCCGACGCAGGAACTTGCATCAGCGCAACCGGATCGCCCCGTGAAACACGGAGCCGGATGCTCGTCTCCGCTCAGTGCGCGGACACCCACGCCCTCGCCTCACGCTGCGCGGCCGAGATCTCGGCGTCCGACATCTGGCCAGCGACTTCCTGGCGCAGCGTGACGGCGTCCTTGCGGCCCTTCAGGGCAGCGAGGTTGAACCATTTGTGCGCGGCGACGAGATCGACCAGGCCGGAACGGCCGCTCGCCCAATAGATCCCGCGCTCGAACAGCACGTCCGACAGCGCGCTTGCGTCGATCGGCGTCGCCGTATCGAGATCGAAAGTACCCTGAAACATAACGCATCCCCTTTTTTCTTTTGCCGCCTCGTTCCCCCGAGCGCGGCTCCCGTCCAACTCTGACTGCATGATCCCTTCTGGGATCGTGCGCTGCTCAACTCATCCCCGAGTCTTTTTGCCCATGCCGTTTGCCGGCTTGTTGGAGGCGATGATGGCGGGCAAATTTGAATGGCAGTTTAAGTATCGCGATGAAGCAGACGTAAACGCGAGGGCGCGCCCCACGCGCCGGCAATTCAAGAAATCCCTGATTTGCAGGCACTTCTGCGATTCGTCAGATTCGGTTTACCTTGGGATTTTGGGACATCGATAACCATCGCGCGCGGTGGCGCGTGTCCTGTGGCTACAATGTGCAGGGGCGGCGCGCTGGAACGGCCGCATGGTCGTCTCGCGCTGCGGATGCCCGCCCGCGGTAGTCTTACCGGCAGGCCGCGAAGGTCGAGACCTGGCGGTGCGATGGTTTGGCATTGCGCCCGAGCGACGACCGTCGCGGCAACGACAGTTCGCCGCAGCTCTCGCCTGCCTCAGGGCAGCGCGGCCACGTCGCGATCAGATCAGCAATGTCGGGATAGGAATGCCGGCAATACCCCGGCCTCAGGGAACGAGGGCGTCGGCGAACACGTCAGGACCAGATTCCACGTTGGCCCGAAGGCCGCCTGTGAAATTGCGGAGCCCTTATGAAGAAGACCCGCACCGAACGAAGAAAACTCGTTTCTTCTGCCGGACCGCACTTTGACGAGCAAGCTCGCGAAAGATGACGATCCGACCGTTGACCTGATGTCTCGCCGACACCCTCTATCGTCGACCAGAACCTTTTGAGAGGTGCTGATGACGTGCCGGCTCTCTAGGAGCCGGCAACTTCAGAAGCGAAGTTACTTCTTCTTCTTGGCGACCTTGCGGGTCTTCTTCGCAGTCTTCTTCACTGCGCTCTTCGCCTTCTTCGCCTTCTTTGCTTTCTTGGCCATGTTGCCCTCCGATGTGTGAGATGGCTTTAATTGCTGCGTACATTCGGGGATCGAATGCACTCACCCCGAATACACCAACGCGACGAAAAAAACATCTTCTCACTTAAGGAAGTGTTGACGACGCAGCGCGCGTGCGCTTGGCGAGCGCGATGCGCCTGCTCGCGGAGACGTGTGCTTGCGATCGCGTTGAGCAGTCGCTGCATCGATGTCGGCACGCGTAGCGATTGTAAGAAAACTCTATGCAGCAAGTATTATTCTGCACTTGCATATTGCGCATGATCAACGCGGTGATGTGCGTCGCGTTTCGCTCCATCGCCTCGCGGAGGCGAGTTCGCGGACTCTGAGTCGCGAATTTTGGCAACGAAAATATTTTCATGCTTAACGGCGGGAGCGCTCGTCAGAGCGTGTGCAAGCCGCCGTTTTGCGCGAATCGCGCGACGGCGATTCGGCCGCCCACATCGCGCTTGAACGGGGTGATGTTTGCCGTCGATGACGCACGACGGCGTCGCATCGCGAACCCTGAGCGAGGTGACCATGCGTGTCCGTCACCTCGTCCGAACGCGTGAGTCAGATGCCGAGCTTGGACTTGAGCAGCTCGTTGACGCTCTGCGGGTTGGCCTTGCCGCCCGAAGACTTCATGACCTGGCCGACGAACCAGCCGAGCGACTGCGGCTTGTCCTTCACCTGCGCAGCCTTGTCGGGATTGGCCGCGATGATGTCGTCCACCACCTTCTCGATCGCCGAAAGATCCGTGACCTGCTTCATGCCGCGGCTTTCGACCAGCGCGCGGGGATCGCCGCCTTCCTGCCAGACGATCTCGAACAGATCCTTGGCGATCTTGCCGGAGATGGTGCCCTCGCCGATCAGGTCGATGATCGCAGCCAACTGCTCGGACGAGACCGGAGAGCCCGCGATATCCCGGCCTTCCTTGTTGAGACGGCCGAACAGCTCGTTGATCACCCAGTTCGCCGCCATCTTGCCATCGCGGGCGCGGTTGGCGAGCCTGTCGAGCACCGTCTCGTAGAATACGGCGCTCTCGCGCTCGGCGACGAGCACGCTCGCATCATAGTCCGACAGACCGAAATCGGCGACGAAGCGCGTCTTCTTCCGGTCCGGCAGCTCGGGCAGCTTCGCCTTCAACTCGTCGACGAAGCTCTGCGAGAACTCCAGCGGCAACAAATCCGGATCGGGGAAGTAGCGATAGTCGTGCGCCTCTTCCTTGGACCGCATCGAGCGCGTCTCGCCCTTGTTTGGGTCGTAGAGCCGCGTTTCCTGGTCGATCGCGCCGCCGTCCTCCAAAATCTCGATCTGGCGCCGCGCTTCGTACTCGATCGCCTGGCCGATGAAGGAGATCGAGTTCATGTTCTTGATCTCGCAGCGGGTGCCGAGCGGTGCGCCCGGCTTGCGCACGGACACGTTGACGTCGGCGCGCAAGCTCCCCTTCTCCATGTCGCCGTCGCAGGTGCCGAGATAGCGCAGGATCGAGCGCAGTTTTGTCACGTAGG
Source organism: uncultured Alphaproteobacteria bacterium (assembly GCA_963819355.1). Classification (GTDB taxonomy): domain Bacteria; phylum Pseudomonadota; class Alphaproteobacteria; order Rhizobiales; family Xanthobacteraceae; genus Bradyrhizobium. Next base: position 761,491 of record CAWFVZ010000017.1, read on the forward strand.
CCTTGGCCTGCTCGGCGTCGCGGATGTCCGGTTTCGAGACAATCTCCATCAGCGCCACGCCGCAGCGGTTGAGATCGACAAAGGTCAGCGACGGCGACTGGTCGTGCAGCAACTTGCCGGCGTCCTGCTCCAGATGCAGCCGCTCGATGCCGATCGCCGCGGTCCTGCCGCCGTCGAGCTCGACGATCACCTCGCCCTCGCCGACGATCGGCGACTTGTACTGGCTGATCTGGTAGCCCTGCGGCGAGTCCGGATAGAAATAGTTTTTCCGGTCGAACACCGAACGCAGATTGATCTTTGCGTTCAGTCCAAGCCCGGTCCGGACAGCCTGCCTGACGCAATCCTCGTTGATGACGGGCAACATGCCTGGCATCGCGGCGTCGACCAGCGACACATGCGAGTTCGGCTCGCCGCCGAACGCGGTGGAGGCACCGGAGAACAGCTTTGAGCTCGAGGTCACCTGGGCATGGATCTCCATGCCGATGACCATCTCCCAATCGCCGGTGGCGCCTTTGAGAAGCTTGTGCGTGGCCGTGCTCATGTCGTGCTCCCGAGCAGCGTGGCAGCGATCCGCTCCCACTCCGCCTTCAATGAATCCTTTGCCGCGGGCCTCCCGGCCTGGCGATACCAGTAGCCGGCATTGCCGAGATCGCCTTCGACACGGTGCAAGTACGCGTGCACCCAGGCGGCGTCGCGGCCGTTGTCGTCCTGAACGATCTTGTGCGCCTGGTCCCAGTCACCCTTGCCGGCCCACCAGAGACCGGCGAGCGGCGCGTTCAGGTTCGGCGCGGGCGCCGCGCCGTCGAGGCTCGCGATGAACGCCGCGACATTCACCACCACCTCGCAGGCGTGAAGCGGCCGGCCGCCTGCTCGATCACCTCGCCGAGCGAGAACAGCGTCTCCTCGTCAAAGGGACGGCCGATCAGCTGCAGGCCGAGCGGCAGGCCCTGCGCGTCCTTGCCGGCGGGCACGGCGATGCCCGGCAGGCCCGCCATGTTCACGGTCACCGTGAAGATGTCGTTGAGATACATCTCGACGGGGTCGGCGCCGCCCTTCTCGCCGATGCCGAAGGCGGCCGACGGCGTCGCAGGCGTCAGGATCGCGTTGACGCCCTTGGCGAAGCAATCCTCAAAATCCTTCTTGATCAGCGTGCGCACCTTCTGGGCGCGCAGATAATAGGCGTCGTAATAGCCGGCCGAGAGCACATAGGTGCCGATCATGATGCGGCGGCGCACCTCTGCACCAAAACCTTCGGCGCGGGTGTTCTCGTAGAGCTCGATGATGTTGTTGCCCTGCTCGCGCAGGCCGTAGCGCACGCCATCATAGCGGGCGAGGTTGGAGGAGGCCTCCGCCGGCGCCACGATGTAATAGGCCGGCAGCGCGTATTTCGTGTGCGGCAGCGACACCTCGACGAGCTCGGCGCCCGCCGCTTTCAGCCAGGCCGCCCCTTCACTCCAGAGTTTTTCGATCTCGGCCGGCATGCCGTCCAGGCGATATTCCTTGGGGATGCCGATCCTGATGCCCTTCACGGACTTGCCGATCGCGGCCTCGTAGTCCGGCACGGGAATGTCGACCGAGGTCGTGTCCTTCGGGTCATGTCCGGCCATCGAGCGCAACAGCATCGCGGCATCGCGCGTGCTGCGCGCGATCGGGCCGGCCTGGTCGAGCGAAGAGGCGAAGGCGACGACGCCCCAGCGCGAGCAGCGGCCATAGGTCGGCTTGATGCCGACGGTCGCGGTGAACGCCGCCGGCTGCCGGATCGAACCGCCGGTATCGGTCGCGGTCGCGCCCATGCAGAGCAGCGCCGCCACGGCCGAAGCCGAGCCGCCGGACGAGCCGCCCGGCACCAGCGTGGTGTTGCTTCCGTCACGTCGCCAGGGATTGCCGACGGGGCCGAAGCACGAGGTCTCGTTCGCCGAGCCCATCGCGAACTCGTCATTGTTGAGTTTGCCGAGCATTACGGCGCCGTCGCGCCAGAGCTGCGAGGTCACGGTGGACTCATAGGTCGGCACGAAATTGCCGAGGATCTTCGAGCACGCCGTGGTGCGCACGCCCTTGGTCGCGAACAGGTCCTTGATACCGAGCGGGATGCCGGCGAGCGGACCGGCGTCACCCTTCCCGATTTTGGCGTCCGCCTCGCGCGCCATGGCGCGCGCCTGGTCGGGCGTCTCCATGACGAAGGCGTTGAGCACGCGCGCAGCTTCGATCGCGGACAGATGCGCGTCGGTCAGCTCGAGTGACGTGAAAGTCTTGGCCGCGAGGCCCTTGCGGGCCTCGGCGAGCGTCAGCGATGTCAAATCGGTCATTTATTGATCGGGCTGCAGAAGAAAGGAGACAGGGTCTTGTCGTTGGCCGGGTCGTCTTTTTTCTTGGCGGCGGCGTTCGCAGCGGCCTCGATCTCGTCGAGCACGGCATTGACGGCGACATTGGGATCGGCAGCCTTGCCCTGCCGCTCCATCTTGTCGAGATAGTTCATGTAGGCCTGGTAGGCCTTCTCATCGTCGCAAAGCATGCACATCGCACTTGGTCCTAAGAGTTACTCGACCACCTTGGGCACCAGGAAGAAGTGACCGTCCGTCGCGGGCGCGTTGGCAACGATATCGTCGGCGATCTCGCCGTCATTGACCACGTCCTGCCGCTCCCTCATCTGCATCGGGGTGACCGAGGTCATAGGCTCCACGCCCTCGACATTGACCTCCGAGAGCTGCTCGACAAAAGCGAGCATGGCGTTGAGCTCGCCCTGCAGGTGCGGAACCTCGCCCTCGGAAACCGCAATGCGCGCCAGATGCGCGATGCGGCGGACGGTAGCGGCGTCGACGGACATTATATAAGGCCTCTCACGGCAAAACCTATGTGCCGTATAGCAGAGGCCGCTTTTGCGCCGCAACCGGCGGCGGAGCTACCCGGCCATCTGCCGGAGCCGCGCCAGCGCCGATTTCGCGAGATCCCGGGTCAATTCGGCCGCCGGAAGCTCGCGGCCCATGCCAATCGCCTGCCCCGCCCAGAGATTGGTGAAGTCCACGCGGCCTTGCTTCTCGGCTGCCGCCTTCAATGGCACCAGGGCGGTTGCGGCATGGGGAAATGGCGGAGCATCGGGCGAGATCGGGCCGGCCTCGCGGATCAGGCGGTTCTGGACGCCCCGCGCGGGCCGCCCGGTCATGACATTGGTGATCACGGTGGAATCGTCCCGCCCCTCCGCAAGCGCGGCCCGCCCTGCCGGCGCGTGCGTGGATTCCGGACAGCGCAGATAGGCGCTGCCGATCTGCACGCCGGATGCGCCGAGCGTGAATGCCGCCGCAATGCCGCGTCCGTCGGCGATGCCGCCGGCTGCGATCACCGGCACCTTCACCGCGTCGACGATCTGCGGCACCAGCGCGAACGTGCCGGGCTGCTCGGCGATCTTCTCGGTCAGGAACATGCCGCGATGGCCGCCCGCCTCGGCGCCCTGCGCAATGACGGCGTCGACGCCGCGCTGGTCGAGCCAGACCGCCTCCTTCACCGTCGTCGCCGAGGCGATCACGAGGCAGCCGGCGGCCCTGATGCGATCAAGCATGGCCTTCTCGGGCAGGCCGAAATGGAAGCTCACGACCTCCGGCTTCAACTCCTCCACGACAGCGCAGGTCGCCGCATCGAACGGTGCCCGGTTGGCGGCATTGACCGGCGCCGCCGGATCGAGGCCATGCTCCTTGTAGTAACCGGCGAGGCGCTGCTTCCATCGCGCTTCGGCCGCGGCGGTGAGTTCAACCGGTGTGTGACAGAAGAAGTTCAGATTGACCGGCGCCTTCACGCGCTGGCGGATGATATTAACCTGCTCGCGAAACTTCTCCCCCGACAGCATTGCACAAGGCAGCGAGCCCAGCGCGCCGCCCTGCGCCGCCGCGATCACCAGCTCGGCATCCATCACGCCGGCCATCGGCGCCAGCACAATCGGAAATTCGGTCTTGAAGAGATCGATCAGTCGACGGTCAGGCCACATAGGTTTTCTCTCTTGGTTCAGGCAATGGACGCGATCGAGTTGCGCCGGCCGGCAAGCAGCTGCTCGGCTTCAGTCGCAATCCGCTCGACGATCTCGGCTGCCGGGGGAATATCATGGATCAGGCCGACCGCCTCTCCCGCAAAGACGGCCGCGATTTCGAAATCGCCCGCCATTTTCGCCGCGGCATATTCCTTGGCAATTTCGACTGAGCGCTGCATCAGCTCGACCTCACGGCCGGTCCACCGCCTGATGTGATCGTTGAGCAGTGTTCGCGCGGTGAACGGCGCCGGCCAGAACAGGCTCCGCGACCAATCGGGAACGACGCCGCGCACCGTGTCGTTTGGATCAGCCGTGCGGATGCACTCCTTCGCTTCCGCGGCGCCATTGGCCTCGACGCTCGCATAGAAACGCGTACCGACCAGCACGCCGGATGCGCCCAGCATCATCATCGCCGCAAGGCCACGACCATCGGCAATCCCCCCGGCCGCAACGACGGGCACGTGCCCGGCTGCAAGATCGACGATCGCCGGAACGATGTCGACGGTGGTGCGCGATGCGCCATGGCCGCCGGCTTCGGTGCCCTGCGCGATCAGGATCTCCGCGCCGGCATCGAGCGCCTGCTTCGCCATGTCCTCGCTCTGCACCTGGCAGATCAGACGCGCGCTGTGCGCCCTGATGCGCGGCGCAAACGGCGCGGGATCGCCGAATGACAGCATGATGGCCTGCGGACGAGCATCGAGCGCGATGTCGAGAAGCTCGGGCTGTTTTGCCAGGCTCCAGGTGATGAAGCCAATCCCGAACGGCGCGAAGCCCTTGAGCTCCCTGGTCTCGGCCTCAAGCCGGGCACGATCGCCGTAGCCACCACCGAGGATCCCGAAGCCACCGGCATCGCTGACGGCGCGGGTCAGCCGGCTGCCTGCGATCGTGTCCATGGGAGCCGACATGACCGGATGCCTGATCCCGAGAAGGTCCGTCAGCGGCGTGGTGATCGACATGGGTCCTCCCCCTCTGGACAGGAACATTAGGCGCGAATAGCATTCTCGAAAATTGAATTCTAGCGAACGCTGCCATCACAAAAGCGAAACGACCCCATGGAACTCAGCGACATCCAGACCTTCGCCGCGGTCGCCCGCACCGGCGGCATCACCCGCGCCGCCGAAGAACTCAACACCGTGCAATCCAACGTCACCCAGCGCGTCAAGGCGCTGGAGGCCGAGATCGGCACGCCGCTGTTCGAGCGACACAGCCGTGGCATGACGCTCACCGGCGCTGGCAAGCGGCTTCTGCCCTACGCGCAGCGGATGGCGGCGCTGTCACGCGAGGCCGTGCTCGCCGCGCGCGATGATGGCGAGCCGAAGGGCCCGCTCGCGATCGGCTCGATGGAGACGACGGCTGCGGTGCGGCTGCCGCCGCTGCTGGCCGATTTCCACCGCCGCTTCCCGTCCGTGCGCCTGAGCCTGCGCACGGCAACCACCGCCGATCTCGTCGCCGGCGTGCTCGATGGCACGTTCGACGGCGCCTTCGTCGCAGGTCCGATCGCGCATGCCGACCTCACCGCGACCAGCGCGTTCCGCGAAGAGCTGGTGTTGGTCAGCGCGCGGCGCTGGGCTTCGCTCGCCGAGCTGCGCGCCGGCACGCCGGAATCCGGCCCGACCGCGCTGGCGTTCCGCACCGGCTGCACCTACCGGCAGCGGCTCGAACAGATTTTCGTCGAGTTCGGCTGGCCGTCGGCCGCGCGCTTCGAGCTCGGCACGCTCGACGGCATGATCGGTTGCGTCGCCGCCGACATGGGCGTCACGCTGCTGCCGCGCGCCGTGGTCGAGCGCAGCGCGACGAACGGCAGCGTGACGATGCACACGCTGAGCCCGCAGCATGCCCGTGTCGAGACGCTCTTCATCCAGCGCCGCGCCGGCCATCAATACAGCGCGCTCAGTGGCTTCCTGTCCTGCCTGACGAAGGACGACGAAATCATTGCGGCTTGATCAACCATCGTCGCAACGCAACGACCGCCCAGATCGCCTCGACGAGACCGAACGGCCAGGCCCCTTGCAGGAAGCCGTAGGCCGAGCCGAGCGCGCAGGAGGCAGCGAACAACAGCACGAACCAGTGGCTGCGGTCCTCCATGGCATAGCAGACCAGCATCGCCGTCACCGCAAACAGACCGAATAATGTCAGCGCATCCATGTTCCCGGTTCACTCCGCAGCGCGACGCGTGATATGCGCTAAACCATGCCGGCTCTTATCCTGCCCCTGATCGATGCTGCAACCCACTGGCCCGAACGTGGGGGTCTGGTCGGCCTTGATCTCGGCACCAAGACCATCGGCGTTGCTGTGTCCAACCCGGATCGGCGGCTCGCGACCGGCGTCGAGACCATCCAGCGCAAGGCGTTCAAGCAGGACGCCGCCCGTCTGCTGGCGATCGCCGCCGAGCGCAAGGCGGTCGGCTTCGTGCTCGGCCTGCCCATCAACATGGACGGCAGCGAAGGGCCCCGCGCGCAGTCGACCCGCGCCTTCGCCCGCAACCTTGCCAACCTGACCGCGCTTCCGATCGGCCTCTGGGACGAGCGCCTGTCAACCGCGGCGGTCGAACGCGAGCTGATCGGCATGGATGTCAGCCGCGCCAAGCGCGCCGAGGTGATCGACGAGCACGCCGCGATCTTCATCCTGCAAGGCGCGCTCGACCGGCTCGCCAATCTTCGGCAAGGCTGATTGGAAGCGACGAATGGCACTGCCTCGAGCAAAGATGTCGATCGGCGCCCTCCTCTTTGCTCTCCTCGCCGCCCAGGGTTCGTTTGCGGCGGCGGATCATGCCGCCTCGGAGCTCAAGGGCGCCTGGTCCGGTACGTTCAATCAATATTCGCACGACATCAACGACAGCTTTGCCGTCAAGCTCACCATCGATGCGATCTCGGGCAGTGAATTCACCGGCATGATGGAGTGGCCGACCTTCGACACGACGACAAAAGTGGAGGGAATGGTCGAGGGCCCGCTGATCAAATGGACTGAGACCGGATACATCAAGGGCGAGGACGCCGTCCTCGGCGGACTCTATGTCGCGCGCTTCAGCGCTGACAATGAGATCACGGGCGACTGGATGGACCCAAAGCACACCATCACGCCAAGGGGCCCCCGCTTTGGGACGCGCGGGGCCGATTTCGTGCTGAAAAAGGAATAGGCGCCCGCCATGGCCGTCGTGATCGCGGCGCTGCTGCCGGTCTTCATTCTCATCGTGCTCGGCGTCGTGCTCCGGCACAGCCTGATGCGGCTCGACACGCAATGGCACGGACTGGAGCGGCTGACCTATTTCGTGCTGTTTCCGATGCTCTTGATCCAGACGCTGGTGAAGGCCGACCTCACAAAAGTGCCGGTCGCCGGCGTCGGCGGCGCGCTGCTGCTATCGGCGCTGGCGATGTCACTGCTCTGTCTCGCGCTCCGCCCTGCGCTGGCGCGGCTCGATATCGACGGCCCCGCCTTCACCTCGATCTTCCAGGGCGCGACGCGCTGGCAGACCTATGTGGCGCTCTCCGTCTCCGCCAATCTATACGGCGACGTCGGGCTGGCGCTCGCCTCCGTGGCGATGGTCGCAATCATCCCGCTGGTCAATGTGTTCAGCGTCGCCGTGCTCGCGCACTATGCATCGCCGGAAAAGCAGTCGGCGCGCGCGATCGTCATGACGGTGATCCGCAATCCCCTGATCTGGGCCTGCGCCATCGGCCTCTTCACCAACGTCATCCATCTGCCGCTGCCAAAAATCTGGCACGAGGTCGCGGACGCGCTCGGCCGCTCCTCGCTCGCCATCGGCCTGCTCGTCACCGGCGCCGGCCTCCAGCTCAAGGGCCTGCTCCGCCCGAGTCTCGGCGCAACCCTGGGCGTGGCGTTCAAGCTGGTGCTGATGCCGGTACTGGCGCTGGTTCTTGCGACGTGGTTCGGCCTCTCCGGCGATAGCCTCGCCATCGTCGCGATCTGCGCGGCGGTGCCGACTTCGCCAAGCGCCTATGTCCTCGCCCGCCAGATGGGCGGCGATGCGCCCCTGCTGGCGCAGATCATCACGCTGCAAACGATCCTGGCAGCGATCACGATGCCGATCGCAATCGCGCTGGTGGCCTAGAACTCGTGTCTAGCTCCCCAGCCACATCGTCAGCACCACCGCGGTCATGTTGTTCAGCGCATGCAGCACGATGGTGAGCCAGAGCGAGTTGGCGCGGTAGCGCATGTAGCCGAACCACAGGCCGATGGAGAAGACCTCGGCGAGGAAGTACAAGTCGTATTGCAGATGCACCGCCGTCCACACCAGTGACGACAGGATGATCGCGCCGGGCACGCGCAGGAAGCTCGCCGACCAGCCGCGGAAGAGGAAGCCGCGCGCGAGCACCTCTTCCGACATCGGCGCAGCGACACTAAAAGCAAACAGGAGCAGCAAGGCGGCGCCCTTGTCGCGCCCCGATTTCAGGAGATCAGTCATGAAGCCCGGCGTGGCTTCGCGGCCGAGGGATCGCGACACCATCTCCCAGGCCAGCACCGTCAGGATGAGACCGACGGCGCCGAGCAAGAGTTGCATCCAGGACGGCCAGCGCAGCGCCAAATAGTCGACGAAGGATGCCTTCTTGGTGCGGATGGCAAGCCACACCGCTGCAAGCGTCGCAGGCAGTCCCATGATCACCGACAGCGCCAGCGCCTGCGGCTCGCGGCCGATAAGCTGGATCGAGGCCATGTCGATCGGCAGTCCGCGCACCGCCGCCAGCAGCAGGATCGACCCGACCTGGCCGACGAACATCGCGACGAAGATGAGCAGGCCCCACAGCGCCGTGCCCCAGAATTTCCACACGCGCGGCGTGGCTACCGCGGGCGTCACGGTGAGCGGCGGATCGTTGAAGACTTCAGAGGTCGCAAGGCTGGGCCCAGTCTCAGTCTCAGTCATGGCGCTTTCCTGCGACCGGAATCAGTTCCGCCGCGGCTGGATCGGGAAATCATAGGCCGCCCCGCCCGCCCCCGGCAGGGAAAAATGCCACCACTCCTTCGAATAGTTCACAAAGCCTTGCTTCGCCATCGCAGCGACCAACCGCTTGCGCCAGGCACGTTGATCCGGCGTGATCGACGGTGCTGCGGTATGTCCCTTCGCATCCGTGCAGTCATAGCCGGTGCCCATGTCAACACTGCCTTCCGGCAGCCGCGCCTCGACCGGCGCCGTGCAATCGGCGTAGGTTTTCGAGGGAGCGAATTTGGTGGAATTGTCGGCCTTGAGATCGACCAGCGTCAGGTCGAGCGCGGCACCGGTCGAATGCTGCGAGCGGTTCGCGATGTAGCCGCGGCGAAACAGCTCGGTCTTGGGGATCTTCGGATTGTAGCGCCGCTCGGCGGCGGTCTCGTGGCCGTTCTGCGACCACTTCACCATGTCGAGCGAGGCCCGTGCCGGCCGGTAGCAGTCGAACATCTTCAGCGACAGGTTTTGTGCAATCAACTCCTGCTGAACTGCTTTCAGTCGCAGCCCCACCTCCCGCTTCACCACGCATTCGCCCGCGCCGTAACCACTCATCGGACGGCCGATAAAATTGTTTGATGTGGCGTAGCGGATGTCCTGGATGATGCTGGGGTCAACGTCGCGAAGATAGACGAAATCGCCGGGGAGCGATTGGGCATGGGCCGGTGAGATTGAGGCGATTGCTACGATTGCTAAAAGTGCGATCAAAGTTGACTTGATGGCGCGCATCTAAACTTCCCTGTCATTCCGGGGCGGCGCGAAGAGCCGAACCCGGAATCTCGAGATTCTCCGGTGCGGGAGCCCGCACCGCAGCTCGATGCTTCGCATCGCCCCGGAATGACGGCAAGACCCGACAGATCAGGGGATAACTCCCCGCCCCGGCTTTGGCCCTTGCTCCCCCCGCCATCCCCGCCTATAGCTCTCGTTTTAATGACATCGAAATCGACCTTCGTCCTCGGCCACCGGCATTTGCTGGGCATCGAGGGCCTTTCCGCGGCCGACATCACCGGCCTCCTCGACCTGTCCGAAGAATATGTCGAGCTCAACCGCCAGGTTGACAAGAAGCGCACCGTCCTGCGTGGACGGACGCAGGTAAACCTGTTCTTCGAGGCCTCGACCCGGACCCAGTCCTCGTTCGAGCTGGCGGGAAAACGGCTCGGCGCCGACGTCATGAACATGTCGGTGTCCTCCTCGTCCATCAAGAAGGGCGAGACGCTGGTCGACACCGCGATGACGCTGAACGCCATGCACCCCGATATCCTGGTGGTGCGGCATCACGCCTCCGGCGCGGTGGAACTCCTGGCCCGCAAGGTTGACGGTTCCGTGATCAATGCCGGCGACGGCGCGCATGAGCATCCGACGCAGGCACTGCTCGACGCGCTCACCATCCGCCGCAACAAGGGCCGGATCGAGGGTCTCGTGGTCGCGATCTGCGGCGATGTGCTGCATTCGCGCGTCGCCCGCTCCAACATCATCCTGCTCAACACCATGGGCGCCCGCGTCCGCGTCGTTGGCCCCTCCACGCTGCTGCCACCCGGCATCGAGCGGATGGGCGTCGAGGTTGCGCGCGACATGCGCGAGGGGCTCAACGGCGCCGATATCGTCATGATGCTGCGGCTCCAGCGCGAGCGCATGAACGGCTCCTTCGTGCCCTCGACCTCCGAGTACTTCCATTATTTCGGACTGGACCAGAAGAAGCTCGCTTACGCCAAGCCAGACGCGCTCGTCATGCATCCCGGCCCGATGAACCGCGGCGTCGAGATCGACTCGGCCGTCGCCGACGGGGCGCAATCCCTGATCCGCGAACAGGTGGAGATGGGCGTGGCCGTGCGCATGGCCGTGCTCGAAGCGCTCGCCCGCAACCTGCCGAACGCGTGATGCTCATGTTGACCGATCGACGACCAATCCTGCTTGCCAACGCCCGCGTCGTCGATCCCTCGCGGGATTTCGACGGCCCCGGCGACGTCCTGATTGCGGACGGAATCATCCGCGAGACCCGCCGCGGCATTGGTGCTGCCGGCGTCCCCGAGGGCACCGACGTCGTCAACTGCGCCGGCAAGATCGTGGCGCCCGGCCTGATCGACATGCGCGCCTTCGTCGGCGAGCCCGGCTTCAGCCATCGCGAGACGTTTGCGTCCGCAAGCCAGGCGGCTGCGACCGGCGGCGTCACCACTATCATCTGCCAGCCCGACACCTCTCCGGTGATCGATAACTCGGCGACGGTCGACTTCGTGATGCGGCGAGCCCGCGACACCGCGATCGTCAACATCCAGCCGATGGCGGCGCTGACAAAGGGAATGCACGGCGAGGAGATGACCGAGTTCGGCCTCCTCAAGGCCGCCGGCGCGATTGCCTTCAGCGACAGCGACAAAAGCGTGACCAATGCGCAGGTGATGCGCCGCGCGCTGACCTACGCCCGCGATTTCGACGCGCTGATCGTGCACTACACCGAGGATCCCGATCTCGTAGGCGAAGGGGTGATGAACGAGGGCGAGTTCGCGTCGCGGCTCGGCCTGATGGGCATCCCGAACGCGGCGGAGGCCGTGATGCTGGAGCGCGACATGCGCCTGGTCGCGCTGACCGGCGGGCGCTATCACGCGGCCTCGCTGACCTGCATCGACTCGCTCGAAATCCTGAAGCGCGCCCGTGACGCCGGCCTCGCCGTGACCGCCTCGGCCTCGATCAACCATCTTGCGCTGAATGAGAACGACATCGGCCCCTACCGCTCGTTCCTGAAGCTGTCGCCGCCGCTACGCACCGAGGACGACCGCCGCGCGCTGGTCGCAGCCGTGGCTTCCGGCCTCATCGACGTCATCATGTCCGACCACAATCCGCAGGACGTCGAGGTCAAGCGCCTGCCGTTCGCGGAAGCAGCACCCGGCGCCATCGGGCTCGAGACCATGCTCCCGGCGGGCTTGCGGCTGGTCCACAATGACGAGCTCGACCTCAAGACGCTGATCCGGGCGATGTCGACCCGGCCGGCCGAGATCCTGGGCCTGCCCGGTGGGACCCTGCGCGCCGGCGCGCCGGCCGACGTCATCGTGATCGATCCCGATGTCCCCTGGGTGGTCGATCCCGCCGACCTCAAATCGCCCTGCAAGAACACCCCGTTCGACGAAGCCCGCTTTACAGGCCGCGTGGTCCGGACCATCGTTGGCGGACGGACGGTTTTTGAGCATGTCTAAGATGCCGTATTTCAGCGACGCGGGCCTCGTCTCGCGTCGCGGCAACACGTCAGGACCAGATCATGGGCGCTGGTTATGTCGGACATGGAGACACAACCATGGGGCTTGAAGCATTCCTGCCGGTGGCCTTTGTCATCGGCTACCTCTTCGGCTCGGTTCCGTTCGGGCTGATTCTCACAAAGCTCGCCGGCACGCAGGATCTGCGCGCGATCGGCTCCGGCAGCATCGGCGCCACCAATGTGCTGCGCACGGGGCGCAAGGGCCTTGCCGCGGCAACCCTGCTGCTCGACGCGCTCAAGGGCACCGCGGCCGTGGTGATCGCTGGCTACATTGCAGGCCCCAATGCCGCGATGGTGGCTGGGCTCGGCGCCTTCCTCGGTCATCTCTTCCCGATTTGGCTGAAGTTCAACGGTGGCAAGGGTGTCGCCGTCTATATCGGCATCCTGCTCGGCCTGTTCTGGCCGGCCGCGGTGGTGTTCTGCGTGCTCTGGCTCGCGACGGCCTTCACCACCCGCTATTCCTCGCTCTCCGCGCTGGTGGCGTCGTTCATTACGCCGCTGTTCCTGTGGTGGTTCGGCCACCTCGCGCTCGCAGCGCTGGCCGTGGTGCTGACGCTGCTGCTGTTCTACGCGCATCGCGAGAACATCAAGCGGCTGCAATCCGGCAAGGAAAGCCGGATCGGCGAGAAGGCATAAGGCCGGAAAAAGTACGGATACCGCCGCAGGGCCTCCGCCATTATATGCCAATTCCTGTTCGCAACTTTCGACCGAATCACGGTTGTATTGGCGAACGGGTTCCATGCCTGTCATCCTGACAGCGGAAATGGCGTTACGCGGTTGCTCAGAATGAGCGAGAAGATTGTCGGCAAGCATGATGGGCGTGGTCTGCACGGTGCTGCGCGCACCGCGGCAAGCCGGCTGCTCTCGGCAACGGACATCTGGTCCAGTGCGCCCTCGCCGCCTCCCGCGACGGAGCCTGCCCCCGTGCCGGCGCGGCCACCTGCTCCTGTCGTGCAGATTGCTGATGCGGTCGAGCCCGCAGCTGTCGCCGCGCCCGTCGCGGCAGCGCAGACGGCCCCGTCAACACAATGGCCGCCGAAAAAACTGTCGCTGGCGCTCCAGGGCGGCGGCACCTTTGCCGCCTTCACCTGGGGTGTGCTGGAGCGGTTGCTGGAAGAGCCTGATATCGGCTTCGACACGATCAGCGGCGCCAGCGCCGGCGCAATCAATGCGCTGCTGCTCGCTTGCGGCCTTGTCGAAGGCGGCCGCGAAGGCGCCCGCGCGCGGCTGAACCGGTTCTGGGTCCGGCTGATGCACGAGGCCTCGTTCCGCTCGCTGATGCTGGTCGGCTGCTTCTCGCCGTCGGGAAGCTCGGTCGCGTTCGGGCCGACGCTGCGCTCCGGCCAGTTCGATCCGTTCGACCTCGACCCGCTGCGGCAAGCGCTGTCGCGCGACATCAATTTTGCCGCACTGCGCGACGCAAGGTGCCCAAGACTCCAGATCGCGGCGACGCGGATTCGCGACGGGCAGCAGCAGATCTTTCGCAATGACACGATCACCGCCGATGTCGCGCTGGCCTCGACCTGCCCGCCTCTGGTTCACTGCGCCGTCGAGATCGACGGCGAGGCCTATTGGGATGGCGGCTTTGGCGGCAATCCGCCGCTGGTGAAGCTGGTGCAGGAGACGGCGGCGACGGACGTGCTGCTGGTCCAGGTCACCCCGTCCCGCGACAGCTATGTGCCGATCACACTTGCCGCGATCGACCGCCGGCTCGACCAGATCGCCGCCAATGCCGCCCTCAACGCCGAGATCGCGGCGATCGAATGGGCGCGATCTCACGCAATGCCCGCACTGCGACTCTCCAAAATCGCAGCCGAAGATTCCGTTGACGGACTTGCGCAACGCTCGTCCACCGATCTCGGCCGCGGTTTCATTCGCCTGCTGCACGGAAGCGGCCGCGAGGCCGCGGAGCGCTGGATCAGGCAAGGCGCAAACGCCGACGTCGCGCCGCCGATGTCAGTTCAGCGCACTGTCTCAGCCGAGCCCGCGCTAGCCTGATTTCGCCAGCGCATCCTCCAGGAACCACGCCGCCGCAAGCGCGCCGGGATCGTTGCCGAAGCGCGCGATCACCTGCACGCCGATCGGCAGGCCGCCGACCTTCAGCACCGGCACGTTGACGCACGGGTTGCCCATCAGCGTCCAGAGCCGGTTGTAGCGGGGCGAGCCGGTCGAGGCGCGCTCCTTGGCCGGCGCGGTGCCCGGCGCCGAATAGGTCAGCAGCACGTCGACACCCTCGAACAGCTCGCCAAGCTCGCGGCGGCCGCGACGCGCGACCCGGCGTGCGTCATCGTATTCCTTCGGCGTCAGTCCGACGGTGGCGTCGAGACTTTCGCGCAGCATCGGCGCGATCTCGTCGTGATGCTCGTCAAATTCCCAGGCGAGCGCACGATGCGCCTCGAAATCCTGGATGATCGGATGGATGCGCCAGGCTTCCTTCACCTTCTCGGGCAGGTCGATGGTCTGCACGCTGGCGCCGGCGCGCTCGGCCGCCTTGATCGCAGCCTGCAAGCCCTGCTCGGCCGCCGGCTCGACCGCCTCCGCAAACTCCTGCCGGACCACGCCGATGCGCGGTGCCTTGGCCGGGGCAATGCCGGAGAATTCGGTGCGACCGGTGATCGCCAAAAGCCCGCCCGCGAGATCTTCCGCGCGCGATCCGAACAGGCCGACCGTGTCGAGCGCCCACGAATAGCATTTCACGCCGATGGTCGGCAGCATGCGGAATGACGGCTTGATCGCGGCGGCGCCGCAATAGGCTGCCGGCCGGATCACCGAGCCGCCGGTCTGGGTGCCCAGCGCCAGCGGAATCATGCCGGCGCCGACGGCTGCAGCCGAGCCCGAGGACGAGCCGCCCGGCGTATGGCCGAGATTGTGCGGATTGAGCGTCGGGGTCGGATCGCGCGAGGCAAACGCCGTGGTCGTGGTCTTGCCGATGATGGTGGCGCCTGCCCGCTTCAGCATCATCACCACCGGCGCATCCGCGCGCGGTTGCCAGCCCCGGTAGATCTCCGAACCCATCTCGGTCGGGAAATCGGCGGTGTCGATGATGTCCTTGATGCCGACCGCGATGCCGCGCAGCGGCCCGGACGCTTGCGCCTTCGCCGACTTGTCGTGGCGGACGAAGGCGTGAACGTCCTTCTCCTTGGCCTCGATCGCCGCGAGCGACTGGGCGATGGCGTCATCGGGCGAAAGCTCGCCCGCTTCGATGCGGCGCTGGAGGTCGGCAACTGAGATCATGGCAATACCCTTTTATTGGGATCGCTTTTAGCATCGCGACAAGGTCGCGCAAGCGCACGGAGCTGTTGCCCACGCCCTCAGGTTGTTTCATGCTGTACCTGCAAGGAGCCTCCGTGGACGCCATCAATCCAAGCGTGGAGCTGACCGAGACCGAGCGGGTCGACCGCCTGCGGCTGATCCGCTCCGACAATGTCGGGCCGCGCACCTTCCGTTCGCTGGTCGATCATTTCGGTACCGCGCGCGCCGCGCTGGAGCGGCTGCCGGATCTGGCGCGCCGTGGCGGCGCGGCGCGATCGGGGCGCATCTGTAGCGCGGACGAGGCGAAGGCCGAATTGGCCGCAAGCCGCAAGCTCGGCATCGCCTGGCTCGCACCGGGCGAGGACGGCTATCCGGCGCGGCTTGCGACGCTCGACGACGCGCCGCCGCTGCTCGCCGTGCGCGGCGACAGCGCGACTTTGATGCGGCCGATGATCGCCATCGTCGGCTCGCGCAACGCCTCCGGCGCGGGGCTGAAATTCGCCGGCCAACTCGCCCACGAACTCGGCGAAACCGGCTTTATCATCATCTCGGGGCTCGCGCGCGGCGTCGATCAGGCCGCGCATCGCGCGAGCGTCGAGAGCGGCACGATCGCCGTGCTCGCAGGCGGCCATGATTGCATCTATCCACCCGAGCACGGCGATTTGCTCGCAGCGATCCTCGACCAGACCGGCGCTGCGATCTCCGAAATGCCGCTCGGCCACGAGCCGCGCGCCCGCGATTTCCCCCGCCGCAACCGGCTGATTTCCGGTGCCGCGCTCGGCGTGGTCGTCGTCGAAGCGGCGCATCGCTCGGGCTCGCTGATCACTGCGCGCATGGCCGCCGAACAGGGCCGCGAAGTGTTCGCCGTCCCCGGCTCCCCGCTCGACCCGCGCGCCGCCGGCACCAACGACCTGATCAAGCAGGGCGCAACCCTCGTCACCGGGGCCGCCGACATCATCAACGCGGTCCAGCCGATCATGGAGCGGCCGCTGATGCATTCCGCCGGCGAGCCCGACAGCGAGCCGTTCGAGAACGATCCGCAAGGGCACGACCGCGAGCAGATCACCGGCCTGCTCGGCCCTGCCCCGATCTCGATCGACGATCTCGTGCGGATGTCCGGCGCCTCGCCCGCGATCGTGCGCACGGTGTTGCTGGAGCTAGAGCTGGCCGGCCGGCTCGAACGCCACGGCGGCGGTCTCGTCTCGTTGCTTTAAGTGTTGTTCCGCTCGTCAAATCGCGCCCGCGCCGCCGCGATCTGCTCCTGGTGCTCCATCGCCCACTGCCCAAGCGCCTTCACCGGCTGCTGCAATCCGCGGCCGAGATCGGTCAGCTCGTAATCGACGCGCGGCGGAATGGTCGGGAAGATCGTGCGCGTGACGAGGCCGTCGCGCTCCAGTCCGCGCAAGGTAAGCCCGCACCTGCGGAACTCGGTCCCGACCTTGCCGCAAGCGCCGCCGTGCTGAACGAGTTCCTCGATGCCGACATCGTCATGCTCGGCGCCCATGTACAATTTCACCGTCCCGAGCCAGCTCAAGGCCTGGATCGACCGTGTCCTGGTGGCGGGGAAGACGTTCAAATATGACGCGAACGGGCCGCAGGGCCTTGCCGGCAACAAGCGCGTGATCGTGGCGATCTCACGCGGCGGCTATTACGGCGCAGGCACGCCGGCCGCGCTCGGTGAGCATCTCGAAACATATTTGCGCTGGGTTTTCGGCTTCATCGGCGTCACCAACCCCGCGTTCATTTTCGCCGACGGCATCCAGGTCGGCCCGGAGCACCGCGAGAAGGCATTGGCGACCGCGCTCCAGGCGGCAACGAGCCTGCACGCGGCGTAGAGTTCAAGTCGGTCGCACCTGCCGCTGCCGCATGCCGGCGGCGGCCGACGGATCAGCCAATGCTCCGTCGGGTTAAAACCAGGCGCCCTGGACACCCAGGATGACGGCGACGAGCGAGATGAACAGCCCGACGCAGCAGAAAAGAGCCACCCCGACGAATTCGGATGCACCAGAGCGCTTGGCCGGTACGGCGGATCGTTCGGTGTAAATGCGCGGTGCTGAAATGGATGAAAAAATGCGAGCTGCTTTTGGCATCACGGGCTCCCTGAAAATGAGTCTTATGCCCCCCTGCTCGTAAAAGTGTCTTTGCAGCGCAAGCGAAGGTTCAACGCCTCACGCAAGGTTCACAAAATACATCTCGCGAGATGCGGGAACCGGCCGGCGCAACCGCGTTGCGCGCGCCGACCGATTCAATTTGCATCTGAAATGATCAACCGCGATAGATCGGCGCGCCGCTCGGAGAGGCAACAGCGCCGCCGTCGACGAAGATCTCCTGTCCCTGAATGTGCGCGGCATCGTCGGAGGCGAGGAACAGCACCGTCTTCGAGATGTGATCTGGTTCACCAATGCGCCCCAACGGCGTCGATAGCGCGATGCGCTTCTCGAACGCCTTCTCGGCTTCCGGCGTTGCGATCGCAGCGCCCCAGATCGGCGTACGGATCGCGCCCGGCGCGACCACGTTGACGCGGATGCCGCGCGGCGACAGTTCCGAGGCCATGATCCGCGCCATCGCGCGCACGCCGGCCTTCGCCGCGCCGTACGCGGAGTAACCGGGAATGCCGAGCACCGAGATCACGGAACCATTGAGGATGATCGAGGCATTGTCGTTGAGATAGGGCAGCGCCGACTGAACGGTGAAGAACACCCCAGTAAGGTTGGTGCTGATGACCTTCTCGAAAACCTCCAGCGTCGCCGAGCCAAGCGGCGTGCCGCCAGGGATGCCGGCATTGGCGAACACGATGTCGAGCTTGCCGAATTTCTCGGTGCCCTTCTTGATCGCGGCTTCGGTCGCGGCGATGTCGGTGGCGTCGGCAGCGACCGCCAGCGCGTTCGGGCCGAGTTCCTTTGCGGCCGCCTCCAGCGTCTCCTTGTTGCGCCCGGTGATCACCACCTTCGCGCCTTCCGCGACGAACAGTTTTGCCGTCGCAAGTCCAATGCCGCTGTTGCCGCCGGTGATCAGTGCCGTCTTGTCCTTGAGCCTCACGCTCGCCTCCTGTGGTTGCATAATGAAACTATGCTTGCCATCTAGGGCATATGGTTTTATGATGCAACCACACAAGCGCGTGATCGACGCCAAGATCGGGCGAACGCGACAGGACCGAGACGATGGTGAAACGAACAAGCTTTGAAGGCGATGCCTGCCCGATCGCGCGGTCGCTGGAGGCGATCGGCGACTGGTGGTCGCTGCTGATCATCCGCGAGGCCCTGTTCGGCGTGCGCCGCTTTGGCGAGTTTCAAAGCAAGCTCGGCATGGCGAAGAACATTTTGACGGTGCGGCTGCGCGCGCTGGTCGACCACGGCATTCTGGCAACAGCCCCCGCCTCCGACGGCAGCGCCTATCAGGAATATGTACTGACGCCGAAGGGGCGCGGCACCTTCCCGATCCTGGTCGCGCTCCGGCAATGGAGCGAGGCGTTCGACGATCGCCCTGAGGAGATCGCAACCATTCTGGTCGATCGCGAGAAAGGCCGTCCGGTGAAGAAGCTCGAAATGCGCGCGGAGGATGGGCGGTTGCTCAGCCCCGCCGACACCATGCTGAAGCCAAGGCCGACACCGCGCCGGCGGGCGGCGGGATAACGGCGCGCCCCGCTCTAGAGCCGCACCCTCAAGACAGCTTGCGCTTGCTCCGCAGCCTTACGTGCTCGTCGGCCTCGAGCTTGGTCATGCCCAGGAGATAATGCAGCACGTCGAGCTTGTGTCGCTCGGCGAGCTTGCGCAATGCGGCCACCTGCTCGGCGATGAAGGCAACGGCTTCATCGACCCCGCCCTCGCCCGGTTCCTCGTTGCGCGAGCCTCCCCGCACGCCTGATGCGGCCCGCGCCCGTTTCTTTCCTGGCTTTGCCACCAGACCCCACCCGAATCCATGCCCCGGGGAACATTACGCCGACATCGATCGCAACTCCAAGGTGGTAATTTGCAACTTTCTCGATATGAAACTTTTCCCAATCCGGGGGCTTTCAACACCCTTCGATTTGACAGCGAGGGCCTCACCACCCATGTTCGGGTCGAAACGGCCGACCCGAATCTCGTCGAATTCGGCCCAAAATTTCCCCATAAGTTACTGGAACTACATGAATATCGTCATTGTGGAGTCGCCGGCGAAAGCCAAGACGATCAACAAGTATTTGGGCTCGTCCTACGAGGTTCTGGCCTCGTTCGGCCATGTCCGCGACTTGCCGGCGAAGAACGGTTCCGTCGATCCCGACGCCAATTTCAAGATGATCTGGGAGATCGACCCCAAGGCGGCCGGGCGGCTCAACGACATCGCCAAGTCCCTGAAGGGCGCCGACCGCCTGATTCTGGCGACCGACCCTGATCGCGAGGGCGAAGCCATCTCCTGGCACGTGCTGGAGGTGCTGAAAGAGAAGCGCGCGCTGAAGGATCAGAAGATCGAGCGCGTGGTGTTCAACGCGATCACCAAGCAGGCGGTCACGGACGCCATGAAGCATCCGCGCCAGATCGACGGCGCGCTGGTCGACGCCTATATGGCGCGCCGCGCGCTGGACTATCTGGTCGGCTTCACCCTCTCCCCGGTGCTGTGGCGCAAGCTGCCGGGTGCGCGCTCGGCCGGCCGCGTCCAGTCGGTGGCGCTGCGGCTCGTCTGCGACCGCGAGCTCGAGATCGAGAAGTTCGTCGCGCGTGAATATTGGTCTTTGATCGCGACCCTGCTGACGCCGCGTGGCGATGCCTTCGAGGCCCGCCTTGTCGGCGCCGACGGCAAGAAGATCCAGCGCCTCGACATCGGAACCGGCGCAGAAGCCGAAGACTTCAAGAAGGCGCTGGAAGCCGCCGCCTACGCGGTGACCGCGGTCGACGCCAAGCCGGCCCGCCGCAATCCGCAGGCGCCCTTCACCACCTCGACGCTGCAGCAGGAAGCCAGCCGCAAATACGGCTTTGCGCCCGCGCACACGATGCGGATTGCGCAGCGCCTCTATGAAGGCATCGACATCGGCGGCGAGACCACCGGACTCATTACCTATATGCGTACCGACGGTGTGCAGATCGATCCGTCCGCGATCACCCAGGCGCGCAAGGTGATCGGCGAGGATTACGGCAATGCCTATGTGCCGGACGCGCCGCGCCAGTACCAGGCCAAGGCCAAGAACGCACAGGAAGCGCACGAAGCGATCCGCCCGACCGATATGTCGCGCCGGCCCGACAGCATGAGCCGCAAGCTCGATTCCGATCAGGCGAGACTCTACGAGCTGATCTGGAAGCGCACCATCGCGAGCCAGATGGAATCGGCCGAGCTGGAGCGCACCACGGTCGACATCACGGCGAAGGTCGGCGGCCGCACGCTGGAGCTGCGCGCCACCGGCCAGGTCATCAAGTTCGACGGTTTCCTCGCGCTCTACCAGGAAGGCCGCGACGACGAGGAGGACGAGGACTCCCGCCGCCTGCCCGCGATGAGCTCGGGCGACGCGCTGAAGCGCCAGTCGCTCGCCGTCACCCAGCATTTCACCGAGCCGCCGCCGCGCTTCTCGGAGGCCTCGCTGGTCAAGCGCATGGAAGAGCTCGGCATCGGCCGGCCCTCGACCTATGCCTCGATCCTCCAGGTCCTGAAGGACCGCGGCTACGTCAAGCTGGAGAAGAAGCGCCTGCATGGCGAGGACAAGGGCCGCGTCGTGGTCGCGTTCCTCGAAAGCTTCTTTGCCCGCTACGTCGAATACGACTTCACCGCCAATCTGGAAGAGCAGCTCGATCGCATCTCCAACAACGAGATCTCCTGGCAGCAGGTGCTGAAGGATTTCTGGAGCGGCTTCATCGGCGCCGTCGACGAGATCAAGGATCTGCGCGTGGCGCAGGTGCTGGATGTGCTCGACGACATGCTCGGACAGCACATCTATCCGCCCCGCACCGACGGCGGCGATATCAGGCAGTGTCCGAGCTGCGGCAACGGCCGTCTCAATCTGAAGGCCGGCAAGTTCGGCGCCTTCGTCGGCTGCTCGAACTATCCGGAATGCCGCTACACCCGTCAGCTCGCTGCAGATGGCGAAGCCAGCGCCGACCGCTCGCTGGGCCAGGATCCCGACACCGGTCGCGACGTCTGGGTCAAGGCCGGCCGGTTCGGCCCCTACATCCAGCTCGGCGAGCAGAAGGATTACGCGGAAGGCGAGAAGCCGAAGCGCGCCGGCATCCCGAAGGGCACCTCGCCCGGCGATGTCGAGCTTGAGCTTGCGCTGAAACTGTTGTCGCTGCCGCGCGAGATCGGCAAGCATCCGGAGACCGGTGAGCCGATCACCGCAGGCCTCGGCCGCTTCGGGCCGTTCGTGAAGCACGAAAAGACCTATGCCAGCCTCGAGGCCGGCGACGAGGTCTTCGACATCGGCCTCAATCGCGCGGTCACGCTGATCGCGGAGAAGGTTGCCAAGGGTCCGAGCCGCCGCTTCGGCGCCGATCCCGGCAAGGCCATCGGCGATCATCCGACGCTCGGGACCGTCACGGTCAAGGGCGGCCGCTACGGTCCCTACGTCACTGCGGGCGGCGTCAACGCCACGATTCCCGCCGAGTTCGAAAAGGACGCGGTCACGCTGGCGCAGGCGATCGCGCTGATCGACGAGCGCGCGGCCAAGGGTGGCGGCAAGCCCAAGAAAGCCACCAAGACGGCGAAGAAGGCGAAGGCAACCAAAAGCGCTGATAAGTCCGCCTCCGGCAAGGACGCCGCACCAAAGACGAAGAAACCGGCCGCGAAGAAAGCCGCGGCCAAAACCAAATCCGAATCCACCAGCAAGGCGCGCGCAGCCGTGTCGTCGACGGCCAAGACGTCGCCGACCAAGGCCTCCGGCGCCAAAGCTCCGGCCAAGAAAAGCGCCGGCACGACTTAGAGGTTAAGTGAAACGAAAGAATGACCATGGCTTTCCCGACCGGAACGCCATCGTCGCCTTCATCAAGGCAACCCCTGGAAAGGTCGGAACTCGCGAGATCGCGCGCGAGTTCGGCCTGAAGAACGCCGATCGCATCGAGCTCAAGCGCATGCTGCGCGAGCTCGCTGACGACGGCACCATCAAGAAAAAACGCCACACCATTTCAGAGCCGGACAGCCTGCCGCCGACGCTGGTCGCCGACATCACCGGCCGCGACCCTGACGGCGAGCTGATCGCCTCCCCCACCGAATGGGACGAGGTCGAAGGCGGCGAGCCGCCAAAAATCCTCATCGCGATGCCGCGCCGGCCGAAGCCTGGCACCGCGGCCGGCGTCGGCGATCGCGCGCTGCTGCGTGTCGAGCGCTCGGACGAGACCGAAGGCCCGGCCTATCGCGGCCACATCATCAAGGTCTTCGACAAGACCAAGAGCCGCATCCTCGGCGTGTTCCGCAGCCTGCCTGAAGGCGGCGGACGGCTGATCCCGGTCGACAAGAAGTCTGCCGATCGCGAGCTGAACATCGCCCCGACCGAGACACACGGCGCCCAGGACGGCGATCTCGTCAGCGTCGACATCGTCCGCTCGCGCAGCTTTGGCCTCGCCTCAGGCCGCGTCAAGGAGAAGCTCGGCTCGGTCAAGTCCGAGAAGGCGATCAGCCTGATCGCGATCTACGCCCATGACATCCCGCTGCAATTCTCGCCCGCGGCCGAGCGCGAAGCGGAGGCGGCGGAGCCGGCCAATCTCAAGGGGCGCGAGGACTGGCGCGACGTCCCGCTCGTCACCATCGATCCGCCGGATGCGAAGGATCACGACGACGCGGTGCATGCGCAGCCCGATCCCGATCCGAACAACAAGGGCGGCTTCATCGTCGACGTCGCCATTGCGGATGTGAGCTTCTACGTCCGGCCGGGCACCGCGCTCGACCGTAACGCGCTCGATCGCGGCAACTCGGTCTATTTCCCCGACCGCGTCGTGCCGATGCTGCCCGAGCGCATCTCCAACAATCTCTGCTCGCTGGTGCCGGGCGAGCCGCGCGGCGCGCTCGCGGTGCGGATGATCATTGCCCCTGATGGCCGCAAGCGTTCGCACAGCTTCCACCGCATCCTGATGCGCTCGGCGGCCAAGCTGAACTATGCGCAGGCGCAGGCCGCGATCGACGGCCGGCCGGACGACACCACCGGTCCCCTGCTCGATCCGATCCTGAGGCCGCTCTACGCCGCCTATGCCTGCGTCAAGCGCGCCCGCGACGAGCGCGATCCGCTCAATCTCGATCTGCCCGAACGCAAGATCCTCTTGAAGAGCGACGGCACGGTCGATCGCGTCATCGTGCCGGAGCGGCTGGATGCGCACAAGCTGATCGAAGAGTTCATGATCCTGGCCAATGTCGCGGCGGCGGAGATGCTCGAGAAGAAGTCGCTCCCGCTGATCTACCGCGTGCATGACGAGCCGACGCTGGAGAAGGTCCACGCGCTCTCGGAGTTTTTGCAGACACTCGACGTCCCCTTCGCCAAAGGCGGCGCGTTGCGCCCCGCGCTGTTCAACCGCGTGCTGGCGCAACTCGAGGGCCACGACCACTTCCCGCTGGTGAGCGAGGTCGTACTGCGCGCGCAGGCGCAGGCGGAATATTCCGCCGAGAACTACGGCCATTTCGGCCTGAATTTGCGCCGCTACGCGCATTTCACCTCGCCGATCCGCCGCTATGCTGACCTCGTCGTGCACCGCGCGCTGGTCCGCGCACTCGGCCTCGGCGAAGGTGCCCTGCCCGACAGCGAGACGCCGGAAAGCCTCGGCGAGGTCGCAGCCCACATTTCGGTGACCGAACGGCGCGCGATGAAGGCGGAGCGCGAGACCGTCGACCGCCTGATCGCGCATCATCTCGCCGACCGCATCGGCGCGACGTTCCAGGGCCGCGTCTCCGGCGTCACGCGCGCCGGCCTGTTCGTCAAGCTCAGCGAGACCGGCGCCGACGGCCTGATCCCGATCAGATCCCTTGGCACGGAATATTTCAACTATGACGAGGGCCGCCACGCCTTGGTCGGCACGCGCAGCGGCACCATGCATCAGCTGGGTGACGTGGTCGACGTCCGTCTGATAGAAGCAGCACCGATCGCAGGTGCGCTGCGCTTCGAGCTGCTGTCGTCGACCGGCGAGACCGCGCCGCGGGGCCGCAGGCCATCGGGTCCGCAACGCCGCCCCTCGTTCAAGGTGCATCCCGGACGCAGTCCAGCGAAGACGCGCAAGCCTGCGAAGCAGAAGAAGCCCGGCAAGGGTAAGAAGAGCAAAGGGAAAAATAAGGGCCAAAAGGGCAAGGCATGGTGACGACGAGCACGCCCCCAAAAATCTGGACACGCGAGACCGGCCTCGTCGAGAAGCGCGACGTCTGGGCTGCGATGAGACGCGGCTTTCGCGGCCGCTGCCCGCGCTGCGGCCAGGGAAAACTGTTCCGCGCCTTCCTGAAGACCGCGGACCATTGTTCGGCCTGCGGCCTCGACTTCACGCCGCATCGCGCCGACGATTTGCCCGCTTATCTCGTGATCGTCATCGTCGGCCATATCACCGTACCGACGATCCTCTGGATCGAGACCAATTATACGACGCCGGGCTGGCTCACCTTTGCGGCCTATTTACCCTTCACGTTGTTTGCCTCGCTTGGACTATTGCAGCCGGTGAAGGGAGCCGTGGTCGGATTGCAATGGGCCCTGCGCATGCACGGGTTTGACGACACCCCTCCGGATGGTATTCCGCCTGTGTAAGCAAAATAATCAAAAAGCGGTTTGGGTGAGGACATGACGGACACGGCGCAGGCGGAAAAGGCAAAGATCCACGAGGGCAAGGAAGCCGACCACCATCCCTATTTCCGCCCGAAGGATGCGGCGACGCTGATCCTGGTCGACCGCAGCGGCGCCGTCCCAAAAGTGCTGGTCGGCAAGCGCCACGACAAGGTGGTGTTCATGCCCGGCAAATTCGTCTTCCCCGGCGGCCGCGTCGACAAGGACGACTATCGCGTGGCGGTCGCGGCCCCCATCACCACTGAGCTCGAAGCCAATCTCGCCAAGGGCAGCCCGAAGACGCCGGCCTCGCGCGCGAAGTCGCTGGCGATTGCCGCGATCCGCGAAGCCTGCGAGGAGACGGGTCTCTGCCTCGGGCGCCAGAGCGAGGGCAAGGCCAAGCTCGAAGGCCCCTGGAAGCCGTTCGCCGATGCGGGCCTCCTCCCCGACCCCTCAAGCCTGTTCCTGATCGCACGCGCCATCACCCCGCCGGGCCGCGTCAAGCGGTTCGACACGCGCTTCTTCACCGCGGATGCCTCCGCGATCACGCACCATGTCGAGGGCGTGATCCACGCGGATGCGGAGCTGGTCGAGCTGGTCTGGGTCGAGCTCGGCTCGAAGCCGCTCGCTGATCTGCATCCGATGACACGGAATGTGCTCAACGAGCTCGACATGCGCCTTGCCACCGGCCCGCTGCGCCACGATGCGCCGGTGCCGTTCTTCCATTTCTACGGCGGCAAGATGCAGAAGGATATTTTGAGCTGACTCGTCATTCCGGGGCGCGCCCCTTGGCGCGAGCCCGGAATCCACGTTTCCGCAATGTGGGATTGAGGTCCCTGACTGCTTAGCAATCCTCCTTGCGTCCCGTCAGCGCCTGATCCCTTGGAATTGCACTGGGTCCGAGCTGGCAAGCGATCATATTACCCATAAGCAAACGTCCGAGGGCAGAACGGACTCACGCGGGCGCCCCTGCCAGCATCACAGTTCCAAAACACCCCCGAGATAAACCTTTGGTTGAACTTTCATCCAGAAAGGAGAAGGGTATCCGAGAGCCGAGAGAACCGGCTCGAAACAAACAAGGGAGCGAAGCAATGCTTGGACACCGAACATTGTTGTGCACCGCCGTCAGCATCATCGTGGCAGCGGTGTTTGCAACCGACGCATTCTCGATGGAGGGTCAGGGAAGGGACGGGGCGGTCCGTTTGCTGACCACCGTTCCCATTCCTGGAACGAAGGCGAACACGACCGGCGGCAACATGTACGTGTTCGACATTAGCTTCGTCGATCAGACGACGCAGACGTATTATCTTGCCGATCGCTCCAACGCCGTCGTCGATGTCGTTGATACAAGAACCAACGCGCTGATTTCGCAGATAAGCGCCAAGCCTGCGTTCAAGGGCTTTACCGGCGACAACGGCACCTCCGGGCCCAACGGAGTGGTTGCGGCGTTTCCGTGGCTTTTTGTGACCGACGCCAACAGCCGCGTGGTCTCTATCAATCTGAGGACTGGCAATACAGTGGGCGACGTATCTACCGGCGGCGCGCCGGGCCTCCGTGCGGACGAATTGGCATATGACGCCAACGACGGACTGCTGCTTGTCATCAACAACGCCGACACGCCACCCTTTGCGACGTTGATCCACGTCAGCAAAACGACCGGCGCCCTCACGGTCGGAAAGCGAATAACTTTTGACACATCGCATACCGGGGTCGACGCGACCAATGGTGCAGAACAGCCGGTGTGGGAGCCGGTGACGGGCAAGTTCTATCTGTCGATTCCGCAGGTAGGCCCAAATGCCAAGGATGGGGCCGTCATTCGGATATCACCTGCCGGCACCGTGGAAGTGCAATATCCGATCGAGTTCTGCCAACCGGCAGGCCTTACCGTGGGCCCCAACGTCGATCTGCTCGCTGGCTGCAACACGGTTTTTGACACCGCGGGCAATCTCTGGAATTCGACCAAGAACGTGACGGCGGCGCCGATTTAGGTAATTCTCGACGCCAGGACGGGTGCAATTGACAAGATCGTGCCCGGCGTCGGTGTTGGCGACGAGGTATGGTTCAACAAGGGTGACGGAAACTACTACACGGCCTCCTCGACCAGCCCGTTGCGTCCGACCGAGGTCATCGGCGCAACCCCCCTGACCGCTCAGGGGGCTGCGATACTCGGCGTCATCGATGCGCGCGATAAGACCCTGAAGCAGCTGGTGCCTACCTTCAACGTGCCTGCGGTGACCACGGGCCCGCTCGTTCATGCAGCGAGCACCGCCCATTCGGTTGCTGCCAATGCCCAAAACAACCATGTGTTCGTTCCGCTTGGCGCCAATAACGTGTTTCCCGACTGCTTGACCGGATGCATTGCAGTATACGGAACAGGGGCACGCGCGGACGAAAGAGCCGAAAGATAGCCTGAGAAAGCCAACGATGAGGTCGCGGGTTAGCGCCCTGCGACCTCTTGCTGGTACGGAATAAGCCAATGGCCTGTTGCGTCATCGCCCGCCCATGCCGCTCGCAGAAATCGCCACGGCATATGGCTTCGCGGGTCCGCAGCACCTCACGCGCGCTCTTCGGCGGCGCCCCACCGGGTAAGTAAGTCCGCTGTTCTCGCGAAATTAGCAATAACGGTTCGAGTGACTTGAGGCGCCGGTTGCGTCGGCGGATTGCGGCCACCGGTTCGCGGGCGTTGCTGGGGGCCAATGTCGCATATGGGTCCATACTCGGACCTCGCGCACTATCTGCTGCTGAGCCGCTATCGGGGGCCAACCAGACATCATCAATTCACTGCGCGCCTAGCGCGCAGCATCCGATGCATCCGCGTCAGGCTCGGTGCCGACATAGTCGCGCGCCGGAAGTTTCAGCACTCGCCCGAGTTCGCCTGCGAGCTGGTTGGCATCCTCGCGTTTGGTGAAGCTCACGAGCGCGATCGGCTCGGTGCCCTTGTTGCCGCAGAGATTGACGTCGTAGCTCGTCGCTTGCGGATCGGAATCGTCGGTGATGCTGATGAAGTGATAATCGGCGAGATCTCGCGCGGAACGAAAATTCAGCAGGCCGAACTGCCGGGTGATGACGATCTGGCGCAGCGCCTCGTTGAGCACGACGAAATAGCGGAAGGTGAGCAGGATCACGCCGGGAATGCCGACGAGCAGCCCGAGTCCCGTGAACACCAGCACCGGCACGAGGTCGTCGGCAAGCCTTCCGAACCCGGAAAAATCCTGACGCAGGCCGAGCGCGACATTCCACAAGAGATAGGCGCTCGCCGCCAGCAGCGGCACTGACAGCAGCCGGCCGAACCAGGGCATCGGACGGTCGATCCGGACAATGCTGCCGTCC
This sequence comes from uncultured Alphaproteobacteria bacterium, assembly GCA_963819355.1. Taxonomy (GTDB): domain Bacteria; phylum Pseudomonadota; class Alphaproteobacteria; order Rhizobiales; family Xanthobacteraceae; genus Bradyrhizobium. The sequence continues at coordinate 789,956 of CAWFVZ010000017.1, forward strand.
ACGGTCATTGCGCCAGCCATGTCATGTTTCCTCGCGGTTCATGGCTTGGTCGGAGCGAGCCGCTGATTGGTTCGAGGTCCCTCCTCCGTCATTCCGGGGCGCCGCGTTAGCGGCGAGCCCGGAATGACGGGATTGTGCTGAGGATGGATCGAAAAACGAAAAATGTTCCTACCCTTCCCAATGGCAGAGTTCCTCCGCGTCCCTATGTCTTTCCTAACGACACCCAGAACGGATACGGGCGATGGCACAACGGCAACTCAAGCTCGGCGCGTTCATGCGCCCGGTCAGCATCCACACCGGCGCCTGGCGCTATCCCGGCGCCTGGCCCGACGCCAATTTCAATTTCGGTCACATCAAGCAACTGATCCGAAAGCTCGAGGCCGGCAAGTTCGACGCCTTCTTCATGGCCGATCACCTCGCCGTGCTGAACATGCCGGTCAATGCGCTCAAGCGCAGCCACACGGTGACGTCGTTCGAGCCCTTTACGCTTTTGTCGGCGCTATCCGCCGTCACCGAGCGCATCGGCCTGATCGCGACGGGCTCGACCACCTTCGACGAGCCCTACCATGTGGCACGCCGCTTTGCCTCGCTCGACCATCTCAGCGGCGGACGCGCGGGCTGGAACATCGTCACCACATCGAACCCGGACGCGGCGCTGAATTTCGGCCTCGACGATCACATGGAGCACGCTGAGCGCTACAAGCGCGCCCGCGAGTTCTACGACGTGGTCACGGGCCTCTGGGATTCCTTCGCCGATGACGCTTTCGTGCGCGACGTCGAGAGTGGCCTGTTCTTCGAGCCGTCGAAGATGCACGTGCTCGACCACAGCGGCAAATATCTGAAGGTGCGCGGCCCCCTCAACATCGCCCGCCCCGTGCAGGGTTGGCCGGTGATCGTGCAAGCCGGGGCCTCGGAAGACGGGCGGCAGCTCGCGGCAGAGACGGCGGAAGCCGTGTTCACTGGCGGCGGCAGCCTCGCCGACGGCCAGAAACTCTACGCCGACATCAAGGGCCGCATGGAGAAGATCGGCCGCGATCCCGAGCACCTGAAGATCCTGCCCGGTGCCTTCGTCGTGGTCGGCGACAGCGTCGATGAGGCCAAGGAGAAGCGCGCCTTGCTCGACAGCCGCGTGCATTACGACAGCGCCATCGCCTCGCTCTCCGTCATCCTCGGCACCGATGCCTCCGGCTTCGATCCGGACGGCCCACTCCCCGAAATCCCCGAGACCAATGCGAGCAAGAGCGGCCGGCAGCGCATGGTCGATCTCGCCGCCCGCGACAAGATCACCGTACGCCAGCTCGCCCAGCGCGTTGGCGGCTATGGCGGGCTCGCCTTCATCGGTACGGCAAAAACCATCGCCGATCAGATGGAGGAATGGCTGGTCGGGCGCGGCTGCGACGGCTTCAACATCATGTTCCCGTTCCTGCCCGCAGGCCTCGACGATTTCGTCGACAAGGTGGTCCCGGAGCTGCAGCGGCGCGGGATTTTCCGCAAAGAATACGAAGGGCCCACTTTGAGGGAGAATCTGGGCCTGCCACGGCCGAAAAACCGCTTCTTCGAGGGGTAATGGGCCCGATTTGAGTGGTTTTTTGGCCCTAAAACCTTGACATCAGGCGGTTTCTGGCTAGGTTGCCGGCCAACGCGGGCCGTTTGGCCGGCTCCAGATTCCCTTCATTTTTGAGGTCCTGAACATGGCCAAAGCGGTCACCATCAAGGTCAAGCTCGTGTCCTCGGCTGACACCGGCTTCTACTACGTCGCCAAGAAGAATTCGCGCACCATGACCGACAAGCTGGTCAAGAAGAAGTACGATCCGGTGGCGCGCAAGCACGTCGAATTCCGCGAATCCAAGATCAAGTAAGATCGCGGGATAAGCTACGGACTTTGACGGGGCCTTCGGGCCCCGTTTTTATTTTGGCCCTCTCTCGTGTCCCGGACGCGCCGCAGCCCAGGTGATGCGCAGCATCGTCCGACAACGGTGCTGCGCCAAGCCGGGAGCCAGAAAGCAACACAGCACCATACGTCCGCTTCATGCTCCTGAGTTGACGCAAGCAAACACAAGCCTCACGCAAGCAAGCGCAAGCCCCGGCTACGCCGTCGCCCTCAACACATCGACGCGATTCCGAGAATCGTCTAGCGATGCAGACTGATTTCGGATCATTTTCCAGCCGTTCATGAATCGCAGAGAGCGCCGGGCCGCGGCCAAACAATCCGGAACAGTCACGCCGGCGGCGCTCTGCCAGGCAGGCTTCGCGCATTTTCAATCGGGACGAATTGCCGACGCCGAGTTGTGTTGCCGGCAAGCGCTGACGCTGGACGAGCAACACCCGGATGCCCTCCATTTGTTGGGCGTACTTTGTTTTCAGGCGGGGCAGCCTGACGCCGCCGCGGAATGGATCGGACGCGCGATCCAGCAGGCACCGAAGGCAGAGTATCTCTTGAGTCTCGCCACGGTGCTGGAGCGGCAGGGTCGGCTCGAGGAAGCACGGCAATACTACAGCCACGCCTTGAGCCTCAAGCCCGATGATGCAGGCCTCTGGAATCACCTCGGCAATCTGCTCTGGCAGCTCGAACGCAAGGACGAGGCTGCGCTGCACTTGCAGCAGGCTGTGACGCTGAATCCGCGATATTGGGAGGCCGCACATAATTGCGGCATGCTGCTGCTCGAACTCGGCCGGCATGCGGAAGCCGTAAAATGCTTCGACGTCGCCGAGAAGCTGAATCCATCTGCAGCCCTGTACCAAATGCGGGCCGTTTGCCTCTCGGCTGTGAACCGGTTTGAGGAAGCGCAAGCGGACTACGAAAAATCCATTGCGCTGGATCCGAGCCTCGCGGAGACGCACAACAATCTCGGCCTGCTGCATTGGCGATTTGGCCGACTGGAACAGGCCTTTGCCTGTTTCGACCGGGCACTGGCCCTTCGCCCGGATTTTCATGCCGTGCTCAACAACAAGGCCGTGGTCTTGTTGCATCTGCAATTGCTGGACGAAGCGTTCGCGACCCTGCAGAGATCGCTGGCGGCCGCTCCCGACGATGCGCAGACGCTGTTCTATCTGGCAACGCTCCAGCTCCTGACCGGCGACTTCGAGCGCGGCTGGCTTGCGCGCGAGGCGCGCTGGCGGCTTCCGTCTGTCGGTCTGATCGATCGCGGCTTTTCGCAAGCCCTTTGGCGTGGTGACCAGCCGCTCGAAGGCAAGACCATCTTGCTGCACTCCGACGAGGGATTGGGCGATGCGATTCAGTTCGCGCGCTATGTACCCTTGGTGGCCGCGCTCGGAGCCAAGGTCATCCTGGAGGTCGAACCTCCGATCCAGCAGCTTCTGGGCGGCATCGCCGGGGTCGCAGAGTGTGTTGGCCGGTCGTCTCCACCGGCGTTTGACCTGCACTGCCCTCTTGGGACGCTGCCGTTGGCGTTCAAGACGCGGCTCGATACGATCCCGCTCGCGGAAGGCTACGTTCCTGCGCCTCCGGCGGCGCGCGTGAAGGCGTGGGACAACCGGCTTGGCCCCCGCAACCGCTTCCGCGTCGGTCTGGTCTGGGCAGGCAATCCGGATCACAAGAACGATCACAATCGATCGATGACACTGCGCGCGCTTGCGCCGCTGCTCGATTGCGACGTCCAGTTCGTCAGCCTGCAAAAAGGCGTCCGCAATCAGGACCAGGCCTTCCTTGCCGAACGCCGTGACATCGTCGACCTCACGGAACATCTGACGGACTTCAGCGAAACAGCGGCGCTGACGTCCTGTCTCGATCTGGTGATCTCGGTCGACACCAGCGTCGTTCACCTCGCCGGCGCGCTAGGCGCGCCGGTTTGGACGATGTTGCCCTTCAACCCGGATTGGCGCTGGTTGCTCACCCGCGACGACAGCCCGTGGTATCGCTCCATGAGGCTGTTCAGGCAACCCAGGAGAGGCGACTGGGCGAGCGTCGTGGACCACGTTCGCCTCGAACTGGAGAGCCAGGCTTCCGCGTGGCGATCAAAGCACGACCAGTCTTCGCTCCTGCCTGCCTAATCGTCGCGCAAGCGGTCAAGTCGCCAAGATCAAGTAAGATCGGCTAATGAGCTTTACGGAGGCATTGTCGGCTGCCGGGGTTAAATCGCAAATTGTCGCCCAATCTCGACAACCTCATCCCTCGGCAGGTGGTAATAGTCGATCGCCTCGCTCGAATTGCGCAGCATGAACGAGAACACGGCCTCGACCAGCCAGGGCAGCGCCTTGCCATCCTTGCGCCTGACGACCGTTTCCCGCCCGATGAAATAGGTCACCGGGGAAGCATCGACCTCGTTGCGGCTTGCGCGTGATCGCTCCACCAGGGCAGCAAGATCGGGCTGCTCCATAAAACCGTAATGAGCATGGACTCGCCACACTTGCGAAGCGAGTTGGTGTGCTTCCAACCGGTCCTCCTCTGCCACGTAGGGGACCATCTCGGTGACGACATTCAAGATCGCGATTGAATCGTGGAGTGCGCGAATGTGTCTGAGGTGCCAGACCACGAGTGGCGGAATATCGCGCGTGATGCGTGCCACGAACACAGCAGTGCCCGGCACGCGCCGAATCTCGCCCCGGTCGATTTGCGCCACGATATCGCCGATCGGAATCTGCATTTCATCCGCCAATGTCTGCACCGCGGCGCTGCCCGTTTGCCAGATCCGCATCAGGGCGAACAGCACGATGGCAAACAGCACAGGCACCCATCCGCCGTCGGCAAACTTCAACATATTGGCTGACAGGAAGGCTCCCTCCACCGTGGCAAACCCCGCGCCGATTGCGATCGTCGCTGGCAGCGGCAAGCCCCAGATCTCGCGCAGGGCAATCGAAAGGAAGAAGGTTGTCAGCACCATGTCCGCCGACACCGCTATTCCATAGGCTGCGGCCAGGTTCTCGGAGGTTCGAAAGCTGATGGCAAGCGCGAGCGTCGCGATCATCAGCAGCCAGTTCACCGCCGGCACATAGATCTGGCCAAATCCTGCCGCCGACGTCTGGACGATTCGCAACCGCGGGAGGCATCCGAGCTGGATCGCCTGGCGTGTCATCGAGAAGGCACCCGTGATGACCGCTTGGCTCGCGACGGCGGTTGCAATCGTGGCGAGCATCACCAACGGCAGCAACAACACCGGCGCGGGGCAAAGGTGGAAGAAGAGGCTTCCCTCGACCGGCCCGCCGGCCAGCACGATCGCCGCCTGCCCTGCATAATTCAGGACCAGTGCGGGGAAAACCACGCACCAGCCCAACCGGATCGGCGCCCGGCCGAAATGGCCGAGATCAGCGTAGAGCGCCTCCGCCCCGGTGACGCAAAGGAACACGCCGCCGAGCACCAGCATGACGTTGCCACCACCGGAAAACAGGGAGTGCAGGCCCAGTGCCGGATTAAGAGCCCATAGCACGGCCGGGTACTGTGCGATTCCCCACAGGCCGAGCAAGGCGAGTACCGCGAACCAGATCGCCATGATCGGGCCCAGGAACCGACCGAGCACAGCCGTCCCACGCTGCTGTACGGCAAACAAGGCGGCGAGAATTACCACGGTCCCCGGCAGCACGAAGCGTTCGAGTTCGGGTGCGATGACGTCCAGCCCCTCCAATGCCGACAGCACCGAGATCGCCGGCGTGAGGGCGCAGTCGCCATACACCAGCGCCGCGCCGAACATGCCGATGAGCAGGACGAAGCGCCGTCCCGGCTTCCGGCTCAGCAGCGCCATCAATGCGAGAACGCCGCCTTCGCCTTCATTGTCCACCCGAAGCGCCAGGACGATGTACTTGACCGTCGTGATGATGATGAGGGTCCACACAATGAGCGATACCGAGCCAAGAACGGCCTCCGGCGCGGGATGCTCGCCCGCGGCACCGAGCACGACCTTGAGCGTATAGAGCGGGCTCGTGCCAATATCGCCATAAACCACGCCGAGAGCAGCCAAACTCAACCCGGCGAGGCTGTGCTCCGAATGGTGCGGAGAGGCCTTGTTCGCTTCAACGGCCGCTTGAACCATTGCGCTCCCCCAGCCGAGATGCTGCGTGCCGGGAGATTCCCCCCGCCACCCGCTCTCGGAGCATCCGGACGGATTTCCGGGCCACCCGAGGTTGAGCAACCGCTGCCGGCCCCAATTGATCTGGATCAAACGCGGCAACTCCAGACACTTCCCCGCCCCGGCACCTCCGTGGAGAAAGTCGTGGGAGACCTGGTGGAGTTGAAGTCCGAATTGGGGTCACAACCCGCCGATCACAACCAAGCCGCGCGGCCCGGCGGTTGGATCGAGCAAGTTAAGGTGCTCTTCCCACACGTCGATTACGCCCGTTCATAAAGATAAAAACAACGTAATCGCGGCGACATTGAATAGACCGACAAACAAAGCTGATACCAGCGGCAGAATAACGAAAGCATTGGGCGATGGTCCGTAGTGTTTGGTGACCGCCGTCATGGTTGCGATGGCCGTCGTTGTTGAGCCAAGCGATATGCTGTAGGACCCGGCGCTCAGCACCGCAGCCTGATAGTCCTTCCCAAGTGCAGGAAAGACCACGAGCAAGGTATATGTGACTGCCAGCAGCGTCTGTACGCCCACGATAACAAGCAGCGGCCCCGCAATCTTGGCCAAGGTCCAAAGCTGCATGCTCATCAGTGACATGGCGAGGACGATTGACAGCGAATAGCTTGAAATAAGATCGAGCGACGCTGTTCGTGCTGGCCACGGCCAACGGGGAAAGAGTTTCGGACAAGTATTGGACAGGACAATGCCCATGATTAAACAAGGCACAAACAAAGGTACTTTTATCGTGGTAGCGTTGGAAATCCAGTGGTGCACCAGATAGCCAAGGATGACTGCGATGTTTACCACAAGCATCGCATGCATCACTCCCATTTTGTCTATTGGGGCTTTGTCGTCTTCCGGTGCTGGCTCGACCGGCACCGGGTCCGCCGAGGAAGGTTGCAGGCCGTGCTTCTCGATAAGGTATTTTGCGATTGGGCCGCCTAACACGCAGGCGATGATCAGGCCGAGCGTTGCCGCCGCGATGCCAGTCTCCATCGCCGCTGGAAAACCATGCTCGGTTGCAATGACGGGGGCCCAGGCGATGGTGGTCCCATGGCCTCCGGACAAGGCTATGGAGCCCATGAGCACCCCCGCTGCAGAGGGCATACCGAAGGCGAGCGCGCCAGCGGTGCCGACGATATTCTGAATGATGACAAACACCGCTGAGATCACGCACAGGACAACCATCGACCGTCCGCCCGCCACAAGATCGGCCAGCCGTGAATTGATGCCGACGGCAGCAAAAAAAATCACCAGCAACCGGTCGCGCGTCGTGAGGTCGAAGTCAATTTCGAGGTTGAAAACAAGGTAGACCAACGAAATAACGACACCCGCTATAAACCCTCCGCTCACTGGTTCGGGAATACTGAATTTTCGCAAAAACTTCACGCGCTGCGTGGTCAGAACGCCGACGAAATAGACCACGATGCCGATTGTGAGCGACAGGAAATCCGGCGCGAGAAACCGGGAGACATCGCGGGTCATAGTATTCCTCCTCGCAGTTCGCGGCCACCGGCCAGCTCCAGCCACTACGTATCCGTCCCGAACCTCTTGTCTCCCTGATATCCTGTTTCTTGTTTGGAGCCTATGACGACCCAATGTCTGCTCGGGGTCATTCGCGACGTTTTGCCCCTTGGCGGTGACTTCCGCTCTAACCCAAACCGCGGACATCGTCAGAGCGCGGTTGGTCCGGTTCGTGCCAGAGGACTAAACCGCTCGCGCGGTAGGGCACTGCGGCGGGCGCTGGGGCCAATGGGATAGCGCGACGGGGCGTCCTGTCTTGAGATGAGGGGTTCGCAACCTCCATCAAGACAGGAGCATCCCTCATGACCGATAAGGCCATAAGCCCGCTGCGGCAGCGCATGATCGAAGACATGACGATCCGCAAGTTAGCGCCGAAGACTCAGCATGACTACGTGCAGAGGGTCAAGAACTTCGCTGCCTTCCTCGGCCGCTCGCCCGACACGGCGAGCTTCGAAGACGTACGCCGCTATCAGCTTCATCTGGCGACGAGCGGCGCCGGCGTTCCGACCCTCAACCAAAGCGTCTCGACACTGCGGTTCTTTTTCAAGATCACGCTCGGGCGCGCCGACATCGTGAACCACACCCAGTTTATCCACGTGCCCCGCAAGCTGCCGGTGGTCCTGAGCCCGGAAGAAGTCGCCCGTTTTCTCGATGCGGCACCGGGGCTCAAATACAAAGCGGCATTAAGTGTAGCCTATGGAGCCGGATTGCGCGTGTCCGAGGTGGTCGCGCTGAAGGTATCCGACATCGACAGCAAGCGCATGGTGATCCGGATCGAACAGGGCAAGGGCCACAAAGACCGCTACGTTATGCTTTCGCCGCATCTGCTCGAGCTGTTGCGCGCCTGGTACAACGCGGCACGTCCACAGGGGTGGCTGTTTCCCGGAATGAACCCGGTCAACCCGATGTCAGCCCGCCAGCTCAGGCGCGCCTGCGATACCGCGGCCCAGATGGCCGAGATCGGCAAGCAGGTGTCCCCGCACACCCTTCGTCACAGCTTTGCGACGCACCTTCTGGAGCAGAACACCGATATCAGGGTGATCCAGGTCTTGTTGGGACATGCCAAGCTCGACACCACCGCGCTCTATACGCGTGTCGCCACCAAGATCATCCGGGAGATCATGAGCCCGCTCGATCGCATTACAAGCAAGCTCAAGGAGGGCGTCGAACCGCCCGCCTGACCCGCGTCGTGTCGCGTCCATCGCTGGAGGTCGCGGACATCTTCCGTGGCCACGGTCCGACATGGCGCCGGGCCAATGCCGGCCATGTCAGCCTCGGCCAACTCAAGGTGATGTCGGCGATCGAGAACTGCCGCACGGCGGCGCTCGGCGGACATGTCGCGCGCTGCGAGCAGTGCGCGCACAGCCAGATCTCGTACAATAGTTGCCGCAACCGGCACTGCCCGAAGTGCCAGGGCGCGGCGGCAAAGGACTGGCTGGCGGCGCGCGAGGCCGACTTGCTGCCGGTGCCGTATTATCACGTCGTGTTCACACTGCCGGCGGCCGTCGCCGACATCGCCTACCAGAACAAGGCTGTCATTTATGATTTGCTGTTCAAGGCTTCGGCCGAGACTCTGATCACCATCGCGGCCGATCCAAGACACTTCGGTGCCCGCATCGGCATCACCTCGGTCCTCCATACCTGGGGCTCCGCCATGACCCATCATCCGCACGTGCACATGATCGTGCCGGGCGGCGGCATCTCGCTCGATGGCGAGCACTGGGTGGCGTGCCGCCCCGGCTTCTTCCTGCCGGTGCGCGTGCTGTCGCGCCTGTTCCGACGGCTGTTCCTGGAGAGGCTGCTCGCCGCCCACCAGGCCGGCCGCCTGAAGTTCTTCGGCGATCATACTGCTCTCGCCGATCCGCAGGCGTTCGCGGCTCACCTGACGCGGCTGCGCCGAACCGAATGGGTCGTCTATGCCAAGCGTCCGTTCGGCGGGCCACAGGCGGTGCTGGCCTATCTGTCGCGCTACACCCACCGCGTTGCCATCGCCAACAGCCGGTTGATCGCCTGTGGCCGCACTAGCGTCACTTTCCGATGGAAGGACTATCGCGCCGAAGGTCGTGATCGTCAGAAGGTTATGATGCTGACCACCGGCGAGTTCATACGCCGCTTCCTGATCCACGTCCTGCCGCACGGCTTCCACCGCATCCGCCACTACGGCCTCTTGGCCAGCGGCACGCGCGCCGACAACCTCACGCGGGCGCGCGAGTTGCTCGCCGTTTCAACCCCCCAGGCCGAGCCCACCGGTGCCGACGTCGATCCCGGCAAGCCGACTTGTCCATGCTGCGGCGGCCGCATGATCATCATCGAGGTCTTCGAGCGCGGTGCAACGCCACGGCATCGGTCGACAGTTCCATCCATCGCAATTAGGGTCGACACCTCATGACCGCGTCACATCCCCGCAAATCTGATCGTTGCACCCGCTGCCTCTCGACCGGCCACGGCAGAGCGCGCCCAGACATCCCCCTGTCGTCACAAATCGTCCGACAACTTATCGAGTTCGACGCGACCCGCCGCTCATCCAGCAACCGTTTCACCGTCCACCGGCTTGCTGGAGCGCCTCGAACTCCATTCACCCACCTCATCCGCGGCACTCAAATCCCCATAGCCCACGCCGCGCCACCCACGTGCCCCTCCCGCGGTTTCCTTGTATGGGGCTTTTTTTGTCAAGGAGTTCGCAGAGCCCACGAATCTGTTGTCCTTCGTCAGTTTCTTCGTTCGATCTCAGAGCCCGTTTCTTCGTCCCGACCCGCACTTCGCTTGCGCCGTCGCGCGCAGAAGCGGTCAAGGTTGGCCGCCACACCAATCTTGCGACAAGCTCCGCCGTTGCCAGGCCACACCTTGACAGCTTCGAGCACGACGGCACGCCGGGTGCGATCGGGATGACGATCAGAGGGGAGCCCGCTTGCGGGCGCGGATCAGTCGCGCCACAACCTTGTATTCGGTGGGTCCGAAGACCCGAACCATGATGCAGTCATACGCATCGGCAGCGAAGCTCCGAAGCGGCGGACCCATTCTCCCTTTCGGCATTGAAAGCCAAGGAAACACGTCGGGATTCCGCCACCTCGAACCGTCATCGGCGACCCGTTACCAGCGGACGGATCGGGCCGATACTGTTGGGTGTCCTTCATTGACCTCCGCTTATTATGCCGGCCGCAGAACGACGCCGTCCGGTACTACGCCCTCCCGCACGAGACGCCACAGCGCGATCAGTAGCTTGCGCGCCAAGGCCACGATCATGGTCTTGCGAGTGCCACGGGCGCTCTCGGTGCGGGCTCGAAACCACTGCGCCAAGGTGCTGTCCTTCTGGAACATGAGAAATCGCCACGCTAATTGGATCATGCCTCGTCGAACCCGAGCGTTGCCGGAACGGGCCAGCCCTTTCTCCCGGCGTTTTCTGCCACTCTCGTCGGGCGAGCCCGTTAGGCCGGCATAACGCGCTACGGCCCGTCGGTCGCGCATGCTGCGCGACAGCACCTCCTGCACCAGCATGTCGGCCGTCTCGACGCCAACCCCGATCACCCGCGCCAACAGGCGAACCATTGCGTGTGGTCCATCACTGGGCGCCTGCTTAAGCCGCTCCAGGCGAGCGTCCTCTATCTGCCTTATCTGATCACTGATGAGCCGCCGGCGCACCATGTCGCGACGCAGCTCAGCCAGGGTATTGGGCGGGATCGGCTCCCCCTCGGGGGTGCGCAAACCGTCAAGGCGTTCGGCGGCCTTCTTCAGCTTGGGATTGAAGCCGCGGATGCCGAGCCGGATCAACGTTGCCTTCATTCTGTTGACGATCCGACTTTGTTCTCCGACAAGGCTCTCGTGCTCGCGGTTAGGCCGCTTGGCATCTTCGTCGTTGATTGTCGGGATCGCCACCATCTTGCAGTGATCACGCTCGCCGCGCAGCCAGCCGAGAAAGGCGCGTTTGAGCAGCTCTGTGTCGAGCCGATCGGTCTTGGCGCGTCGGTGTTCGCGCGATACGGCTACGCTCGATGCGTGGATGATATGGGCCTCGATGTCGCGCGCCTTGAGCCAACGCGCCAGCCAGAAGCCGTCACGGCCGGCCTCGAAAGCGACAGCAGTGCGTTTGATCCGATGCCCTGCCTTCACCGCTTCCTCTCGCCATCGATGCAGCAACTTCAGCAATGCGCTCTCGTCCGCCGCGAGTTTCTTCAACGGCTGGCGCTCGACGCCAGGCACAATGCCAGCGACGAGCCAGCTCGACAGGCTCAATTCGACAACGACGATCAGCGTGGCGTCCGGATCGAGGGGATTTAGCGATCGGCTCAGATCGTTACACTTCTGCATGGGGTGCTCCATCGGTTCACATCAGCAACGATGGATGCAATATCCTCGCCGCCGCCCCATAGCATCTCCCTTGGAGGTTTGCGTACGCCGGCCCCGGTGTACCCCGCGCCACCGTCATGGGGCCGGCATCCGCAAACCTTCAC